>NZ_RYDV01000030.1 GCF_003971065.1 Candidimonas sp. SYP-B2681 | reverse complement strand
CCTATCCGCAGCTTCGGTCTATGGCTTAGCCCCGTTACATCTTCCGCGCAGGACGACTCGATCAGTGAGCTATTACGCTTTCTTTAAAGGATGGCTGCTTCTAAGCCAACCTCCTGACTGTCAATGCCTTCCCACTTCGTTTCCCACTTAGCCATAGTTAGGGACCTTAGCTGGCGGTCTGGGTTGTTTCCCTCTTGAGTCCGGACGTTAGCACCCGGTGCTCTGTCTCCCACGCTGCTACTTGCCGGTATTCGGAGTTTGCCATAGGTTGGTAAGTCGTCATGACCCCCTAGCTATAACAGTGCTCTACCCCCGGCAGTAATACGTGAGGCACTACCTAAATAGTTTTCGGAGAGAACCAGCTATTTCCAAGCTTGTTTAGCCTTTCACCCCTATCCACAGTTCATCCCCTAATTTTTCAACATTAGTGGGTTCGGTCCTCCAGCACGTGTTACCGTGCCTTCAACCTGACCATGGATAGATCGCTTGGTTTCGGGTCTACACCCAGCGACTAAAATCGCCCTATTCGGACTCGCTTTCGCT
>NZ_RYDV01000029.1 GCF_003971065.1 Candidimonas sp. SYP-B2681 | reverse complement strand
CCTGTGGTAGGAGAGCGTTCTGTAGGCCTGCGAAGGCAGATTGTGAAGTCTGCTGGAGGTATCAGAAGTGCGAATGCTGACATGAGTAGCGATAAAGGGGGTGAAAAGCCCCCTCGCCGTAAGTCCAAGGTTTCCTGCGCAACGTTCATCGGCGCAGGGTGAGTCGGCCCCTAAGGCGAGGCAGAGATGCGTAGCTGATGGGAAGCTGGTTAATATTCCAGCACCGTCGTAGAATGCGATGGGGGGACGGATGGCAGAAGGTCATCGGGGTGTTGGATGTCCCCGTTGTTGCACTGTAGAAGGCGCTTAGGCAAATCCGGGCGCGGAATTCAAGGGTGTGACTGGATAGGACTTCGGTCCTAAACTGATTGGAAGCTGTTCCAAGAAAAGCCTCTAAGCTTCAGTTCTACGAGACCGTACCGCAAACCGACACAGGTGGACGGGATGAATATTCCAAGGCGCTTGAGAGAACTCAGGAGAAGGAACTCGGCAAATTAATACCGTAACTTCGGGAGAAGGTATACCCCGGTAGTGTGAAGGGCTCGCGCCCTG
>NZ_RYDV01000028.1 GCF_003971065.1 Candidimonas sp. SYP-B2681 | reverse complement strand
GTAGGATTCATGACTGGGGTGAAGTCGTAACAAGGTAGCCGTATCGGAAGGTGCGGCTGGATCACCTCCTTTTAGAGCGAAAGCACACGAAGCGAAAGCGTCCACACTTATTGGCTGTTTGAATAAAGAGTAAGCCACGACAGGGTTACGTTTGGGTCCCAGCGCGCGAGCGCCCCGGGGCCTGGCGCACACTGGGTCAGTAGCTCAGTCGGTTAGAGCACCGTCTTGATAAGGCGGGGGTCGTTGGTTCGATTCCAACTTGACCCACCAGTACGGTTTTACCGGTGCGGGGGATTAGCTCAGCTGGGAGAGCACCTGCTTTGCAAGCAGGGGGTCGTCGGTTCGATCCCGTCATCCTCCACCACACGCGCTCAGGCGCTGCGGGTTGTGAGCCGCTGGTCGTCGTGGTGTCGGCTGTTGAATGGCCTTAAGGGTAACGACGAGCGTCTTGAGAGTTTCTCAGGATGCTCCTCGTTAGGCTTAGTGCTTAATGGTTTTACTCTGTTCTTTAACAATCTGGAAGAAGCACAACGAAGTGTATTTATGGAAAGGGCGC
>NZ_RYDV01000027.1 GCF_003971065.1 Candidimonas sp. SYP-B2681 | reverse complement strand
GTAGGATTCATGACTGGGGTGAAGTCGTAACAAGGTAGCCGTATCGGAAGGTGCGGCTGGATCACCTCCTTTTAGAGCGAAAGCACACGAAGCGAAAGCGTCCACACTTATTGGCTGTTATATAAAGACCATGACATGGTTTAGCTCTCATTGAGAGACGGTTGGGTCAGTAGCTCAGTCGGTTAGAGCACCGTCTTGATAAGGCGGGGGTCGTTGGTTCGATTCCAACTTGACCCACCAAGCGCGCGGTTGATTGGCCAGGTATGCGGGGGATTAGCTCAGCTGGGAGAGCACCTGCTTTGCAAGCAGGGGGTCGTCGGTTCGATCCCGTCATCCTCCACCAGCAGCTTACCCCGCCGACCTCGAGCGCGCCGCACAGTGTCATGGTTAAAGATTTTACCTGCTGTCTATAAGCGACTGCGAGGGTAACGAAGAGCGTCTTGGCGACCAGTCAGGACGTTGCTCGTTAGGCTTAGTGCTTAATGGTTGGATCTTGTTCTTTAACAATCTGGAAGAAGCACAACGAAGTGTATTTATGGAAAGGGCGCAGTTTGGCCTTGATCGCATCGCAAGATGGGTTCGAGACGAGCGGCGCACTCTCAACGTAAGTACG
>NZ_RYDV01000026.1 GCF_003971065.1 Candidimonas sp. SYP-B2681 | reverse complement strand
CGCCTTCCCTATTCGGTTAAGCTTGCCACTGAATGTAAGTCGCTGACCCATTATACAAAAGGTACGCAGTCACGGGAACAAGCCCGCTCCTACTGTTTGTATGCACACGGTTTCAGGATCTATTTCACTCCCCTTCCGGGGTTCTTTTCGCCTTTCCCTCACGGTACTGGTTCACTATCGGTCGATTACGAGTATTTAGTCTTGGAGGATGGTCCCCCCATCTTCAGACAGGATTTCACGTGTCCCGCCCTACTTCTCTGACGCCTAGTTCCACGAAAACGATTTCGCCTACAGGGCTATCACCTGCTACGGCCGGACTTTCCATTCCGTTCGACTATCGTTAACGCTAAAACGTCAAGACTGGTCCGATTTCGCTCGCCGCTACTTTCGGAATCTCGGTTGATTTCTTTTCCTCGAGCTACTGAGATGTTTCAGTTCACCCGGTTCGCCTCCAGGCGCCTATGTATTGAGCGCCGGATCCGGCATCGCTGCCGTGGGTTGCCCCATTCGGAGATCGGTGGATCAAAGCTTGTTTGCCAGCTCCCCACCGCTTTACGCAGGCTACCACGTCCTTCATCGCCTGTAATCGCCAAGGCATCCACCATGTGCACTTAGTCGCTTGATCCTATAACGCTATAGGTTATAAGAACACTTG
>NZ_RYDV01000025.1 GCF_003971065.1 Candidimonas sp. SYP-B2681 | reverse complement strand
GACGACCATGACGGAAAACAATGGCTGTTTTACCATAGCCAAACGAGATTCTTGGCCGGCTGGCGTCGAGAATCGAACTTGAATTGCAGGAGAATCAATGCTCAAACTTCTTGCGATCGTGGGCGGGGCGTTGCTCGCGCTGGGCTGTGCGGGCGTCGTCTCGGGAGAACCCATAAGAGAACATCGTTTGCATGCTGCAGCGGCGGCTGACGATGCGCCGGCCTTGATGCGCTTGCTCTCTGAAGGCGAAGCGATAGATGCACGCGATGCTTCGGGTTCGACAGCTCTGCTGGTAGCGACAAGGACGAATCATGTGCGCGCCGCCCGCATTCTAATAGAGGCGGGCGCCGATGTGAACGCGAAAGACCGCATCAACGACAGCGCTTACCTTTATGCCGGCGCACGCGGTCATCTGGAAATCCTGAAAATGACGTTGGCGCACGGCGCGGATTTGAAGAGTACGAATCGCTACGGAGGAACGGCGCTTATCCCTGCCGCTGAACGAGGCCATGTAGAAACCGTTAAGACCCTGATCGAGGCGGGCGTCGACGTCGATCACGTCAACAACCTGGGATGGACGGCCTTGCTCGAGGCCATTATCTTGGGTAACGGCGGCGCGCAACACCAGCAAATCGTCGCTCTTTTGCTGAAGGCCGGTGCGAATCCGA
>NZ_RYDV01000024.1 GCF_003971065.1 Candidimonas sp. SYP-B2681 | reverse complement strand
CCGACGATTTCGATTTCTTCGCCGACTTTCACGATACCGCGCTCGATACGACCGGTCACCACGGTGCCGCGACCCGAGATCGAGAACACGTCTTCCACCGGCATCAAGAAGGCGCCGTCAACGGCACGCTCTGGCGTAGGAATGTAGTTATCCAGCGCTTCGGCCAACTGCATGATGGCTTGCTTGCCCAGTGGGCCTTCGTCGCCTTCCAGCGCCAGCTTGGCCGAACCCTTGATGATCGGGGTATCGTCGCCAGGAAAGTCGTACTTCGAGAGCAGCTCGCGCACTTCCATTTCGACCAGTTCGAGCAACTCTTCGTCGTCGACCATGTCGGCTTTGTTCAGGAACACGATGATGTAAGGCACGCCAACCTGACGCGACAACAGGATGTGCTCACGCGTCTGGGGCATGGGGCCGTCAGCGGCCGATACCACCAGGATGGCGCCGTCCATTTGCGCCGCGCCCGTGATCATGTTCTTGACATAGTCAGCGTGGCCCGGGCAGTCGACGTGCGCGTAGTGGCGCGCTGTCGTTTCGTACTCGACGTGCGACGTGTTAATGGTGATGCCGCGTGCTTTTTCTTCAGGGGCCGCGTCAATTTGCGCGTAGCCTTTGGCTTCGCCGCCGAAGGCGGTGGCCAGCACTGTCGTGATCGCAGCCGTCAGCGTAGTCTTGCCGTGGTCAACGTG
>NZ_RYDV01000021.1 GCF_003971065.1 Candidimonas sp. SYP-B2681 | reverse complement strand
GGGAGTGTCAGAATTTTTGTGTTTGGGCGGTTTTGATAAATCATTGATCCGCCTGTTTTCCGTACAACTGAGAGTCTAGCTGGCCATAGCCTTGCGTGAATCGATCCTCGTATAGGATAGCAAATTGCTGCATGGCGGCCGTCCAGTAATGCGTTGACGAACCCCACTTGGCGCTGATGTTTCGGATGGCCAGCCACAGCAGCTTTATGGCCGCTTCATCGGTGGGGAACTGGCCCCGCATCTTGATGATCTTGCGCAGCTGTGAGTTCACACTCTCAATGGCGTTGGTCGTATAGATGATGCGGCGTATGTCAGGCGGGAAGGCAAACAGCGGAATGACGTGCTCCCAGGCGCGCTCCCAGGCGCTCGTAATCATCGGGTACTTCTGGCCCCACGGGCCCTGGGCGAACGCGTGCAGCGCCTGTTGACCCGCTTGGGCGTTCACCGCGCCGTAGATAGGGCGCAGCACCGAACCGAGTTTCTTCCTATCCTTCCAGTTTGCATAGCTCATGCTGTGGCGGATCAAGTGCACGATGCAGGTCTGTAGCGTCGTGGCTGGAAACACCGCTTCGAGCGCATCGGGCATGCCTTTTAACCCGTCGGTCACCGCAATCAGAATGTCGCCCACACCGCGGGTCTTAAGCTCATTGAACACGCGCATCCAGAACTTGGCCCCTTCCGTGTTCTCGATCCACAGCCCCAGAATCTCACGGGTTCCATCAGGCAGTACGCCTAGGGCCATGTAGACCGCCTTATTGCGCACCACCCCTTCATCGCGAATCTTGACCCGCAAGGCATCGAAGAACACCACCGGATACATGGGTTCGAGCGCCCGGTTCTGCCAGGCGGCCACCTCATCCATGACTTCGTCCGTCACCGAACTGATGAAGTCGGCCGATACGTCCGTGCCGTACTGCTCGGCCAGGAACGCCCGTATCTCGCGCACACTCATGCCGCGCGCATACATCGCCACGATCTTGTCGTCAAACCCCGTAAACCGGCGCTCATGCTTGGGAATCAGGATTGGGGCGAAACTGCCATCGCGGTCCCGGGGAATGTCCAGCCGCACCGGACCCGCATCGGTTAACACCGTCTTGGCGCTACTGCCGTTGCGCTGATTGGTGCTCTGCTCGGGTCGCTCCTGGCCATTGTTGTAACCCAGATGGTGGCCTAGCTCTGCGCCCAGCGCCCGCTCAATGACGGCCTTCTTGAGCAGCATGAACGTGTCCTGCACTGCCTCGGGTGTCATGGGCCCGGTGACCAGCTCATCGAGCATCTGTTGGGCGCTCGCGGGCAGCTTGCCCTTAGGGACCCCTATCGGTTCTTTCTTCTGGTCTCGTGCCATGGCTTGTCTCCTTTAAGACAATCATAGACCCGAACACAAAATTTCCGACACTCTC
>NZ_RYDV01000020.1 GCF_003971065.1 Candidimonas sp. SYP-B2681 | reverse complement strand
TCGAGGCTGTGTGAAAACGCGCCAGGCACTTGATGCGAAGTCATTAAGACAATATAAACGACGCGAATTGATTAATTCGGTCAACAGGACGCAGTCGGATCCTTGACGAGTTTGGGAGTCGCCAAAACCGTTCCATAATGCTGTAAATGAGGCCTGAAGGGGCTCATTGAGCGTCAAGGCCAGGCTCACACCCTTATCAGCTTCATTGCATTCATGGTGCCATCGAACCCCAAGATGCTGATCACTCGTCGCAGGTTGTAGGCGAGCACATGCAGGCTCATTTCTGTACTGACGTTGGCCAGCTTTTTGGTTAAGAAGTGGGTGTATCCCATCCAACTCTTGAAGGTGCCAAACACGTGCTCAACCGTTTTGCGCCTAATCGCCATAGAGTTCGGCGACCGATCTAGACGGCGTTGTACCGCCTCGAGTACTTCTTCATGCTCCCAGCGTGAGATGCGCCGGTAATCGCTAGGCGTGCACTGCGACTTTATTGGACACTGCTTGCAGGCACTGCTCCAGTAACGACGAATAAGCATGCCATTCTCTTCACGGGAGAATCGGTAGATGGCGCGTTGTTCCGCTGGACACAGGTACTCATCCTCTTCCTTGATATAAATGAAGTCGGCTTTATCGAATCGGCCTTCAGCCTTTGCGTTAGAGGTTGTTGGCTTGGGCAGCACGGCGGAGATACCCGTATCTGAGCACGCCTTGATCTGCGGTCCGCTGAAGTAGCCACGGTCCGCAATGGCGCGCAGCTTCTTCGCGCCCATGGCATCACGGGCAGCCGTGGCCATCGTGCACAACTGTGCTCTGTCGCTGCCAGCATTGGTTACCTCGTGCGCCACAATAATATGATGCTTAGCATCTACCGCTGCCTGCACGTTGTACCCCACCATGCCCGACCCTCTACCACTGGTGGCCATGGATCGCGCATCGGGATCCGTTAACGATATCTGTCCATTTGGATTGTCCTCGAGCTGCTTCTTGACTTCGTCGAGCACACGCATCTGTTGACGCAGTTGTGCAATCTTGTCTTGCAACCTGGCGGTCTTCACCTCTAGCTCGACGGGGTGGGTGCGGTCAGCTGTCTCTAAGGCATCAAGATAGCGTTGAATGCTCTGCTCGATCTGCTGCTGACGCTTATCAACCTTGCCCATGGTGAAGTTGCGATCACGTGTGTTCACAGCCTTGAACTTACTGCCATCGATGGCGACCAGCGCTTGGCTAAATAGCTTGAGCTCTCGGCACAGCACCACGAATTGGCGGCAGACATTACGGATACCAGCACCGTTGTCTCGACGGAAATCGGCAATCGTCTTGAAGTCGGGGGCTAAACGCCCCGTCAGCCACATCAGCTCGAGGTTGCGCTGGCATTCGCGCTCCAGACGGCGACTGGACTGGATGCGATTGAGGTAGCCGTATATGTAGATGCTCAGAAGAACAGCCGGATGATAAGAAGGACGACCTGTGTTGGCTGGCGTTGCCCCTTGGAAACCCAACGACGTTAAATCCAACTCGTTGACAAAGGCTTCAACCACTCGTATTGGGTTGTCTTCACTAATGAAGTCATCCAAGCACTCTGGGAGTAGCGTAACTTGCTGTCTGTCTTGACCTGTGATGTATCTGGACATATTGAATCCCCACTCAACATGCCTAGAACTCTACCTCGAACTGATCGCACAGAAAATGGGGGTTTTCACACAGCCTCGATCGT
>NZ_RYDV01000019.1 GCF_003971065.1 Candidimonas sp. SYP-B2681 | reverse complement strand
GTAAGCGTTCGGGCAACCCGTCTCGATGGATCGATGGAGTTAACACTGTTAACTCAACAAGAGGGTTTCCAGTTATGCGGCAGCAGTTCGCTGATCCGGCTGGCCGGTTGTGTGGGCAGGCGTGTGAGGATGTTCTTCAGATACGCATAGGGATCATGGCCGTTGAGTTTGGCCGATTGGATCAAGGTCATGACGGCGGCGGCACGCTTTCCGGCACGCAAGGAACCGGCGAACAGCCAGTTGTTGCGACCGATGGCAATGGGTCGGATCTGGTTCTCGATCCAATTGTTATCAATCGGCAACTGCCCATCATCCAGGTAACGCGTCAGCGCCACCCAGCGTTTCAGGCTGTAGTCCAGAGCTTTGGCCGTGGCCGAACCATCTGGCACGCGCTCTCGCTGCGCCCGCATCCAGGCATGTAAGGCATCGGCCACAGGCTTGGCCTGCTCCTGTCGTCTTTGCCTTCGCTCGTCGGTAGTCAGGTTTTTCACCTGACGTTCGATTTCGTAGAGCTGGCCCATGTACTGCACGGCTTGTTGCGCGAGCTGGCTCTTGGCGGCCACGTGCAAGTCGAAGAACTTGCGCCGGGCGTGCGCCATGCAACCAATTTCGGTGATGCCCTGCGTAAAACATGCTTTGTAGCCCACGTAGTCGTCACACAATAGACTGCCTTGCCAATCGCCCAGGAAGGTGCGGGCATGCGCGCCGGCCCGGCCGTCGGTAAAGTCGTAGACGACGGCCCGCAGGTCTTCGAAGGCGCCAGGCGCGTAGGCCCAGAGGTAGGCCCGGTGCGTTTTCTTCGTGCCCGGTTGGAGCATTTGCACGGGTGTTTCATCGGCATGGACCACACGGTGTGCGAGGATCGCTTCGCGAAGCGCATCGGCCAGTGGCTGTAATTGCACGCCACACACGCCTACCCATTCGGCCATCGTGGAGCGCGCAAGCCTCATGCCGGCGCGCTCGAAGATCTTCTCCTGGCGGTACAGCGGCAGGTGATCCGCGTACTTGGCTACCAACACTTGAGCCAGCAACCCCGTGCTGGCGAGTCCCTTGTCGATGACGTGGGCCGGCACCGGTGCCTGCGTCAGCGTCTCGCATTGCTTGCAGACCCATTTGCCACGGATATGGCGCTCCACGGTAAAGAGACCGGGCGTGTAGTCGAGTTTTTCGGATACGTCTTGGCCGATGCGCTGCAACTGGCAGCCACATTGGCATGTGGTGTTCTCGGGTTCGTGACGATGCTCAACCCGTGGCAGGTACTCGGGCAGCACCGCGCGCTTGGGCTGCTGCACGGCTCGGGCGAGCGGTTCGCCGCGTAACACGTCAAGTTCGGCTTCGATGGCGGCGATATCTGCGCACACCGTCTCTTCCAACAGACTGCCTTGCATGCCGGAGAGCTGTTCGCCACGCTTGCCGAACTGGTAACGGCGCAGGCTGGCAATCTCGTGGGTGAGCTGCGCGATCTTGGCCTCTTTAAAGCGGATGTCATCGCGGTGCGTCGCGAGCATCTGTTCGCGACGCACCAGGAGCTGGCGCGTTTCTTCTAACGCTTGCTCGTGGTGCAGCAACTGCTCAGCGGTGTGGGCTAGCGTTTGTTCCTTCTCTCCCAGCGCCGCCATCAGGCCGCGAACCTTCTCGCGCAAGGCATGCGCGTCAAGTTCGTCGAGGTTTGGGGCAGAAGCAATCATAGCCATTAGTGTGCCATGCCACGTTTGGGCGGTGCCATTGGCGCATGCCCCGATTGCATTACAGGATGTCGATGATCCCACCTGGGCCGATGCGCTGCCATGGCAGGCCAATGACGAGCGCTTGCAGCTGCTCATCGGTTAATCCCACGTCAGGTGTACCGGAGCGCGGCCAGGTAAAGCGCCCTTTATGCAGGCGCCTAGCGGCCAGCCAGATCCCCATGCCGTCGTGCACCAGCACCTTCATTCGATTGGCTCGCCGGTTGGCAAAGAGATAGGCATGGTGGGGCTGTGCCGCACCGAAGACGGTGACGACGCGCGCCAACGCGGTCTCCGTGCCGGCGCGCATATCCATGGGATCGACGGCCAGCCAGATTTGATCAATGCGAATCATTTCATCAACTGGCGTAGCCACGATGCACACTCGCCCGACGCATGGATGGGCCAGTTCACCCTCGCAACGATATCGCCGCTGCATAGTTCAATATTGATGGAGCCTTTACCTGAGGGGGTGGTAGCCACACGCTGGGGCATGGTGATTGGAATAAAGCCGCCGCAGTGGTCGGGTGCGCCCACCTGCAAGGCTGATCCCGATACCGGTTCGGGCAATGTCTGTCGACCGCCGCGCTCATGCTCGGCGACCCATCGTCGCAGCAGATTCGGATGAAGGTCATAAGCGCGGGCGACGGCGGCAATGGACACACCCAGTTGCTTGCAGCACTCGATGACTTCATCCTTAAATTGCGCCGTGTAGTTGCGCCGGCGGCGTCGGCCTTCAATCTCTTCACGTTCCATGGTGCGCATTTCTCCACCTGCTGGGTTGAACTACTCCACGATCGAGTAGTGGAGAAATGCATACTGACGAAATCTGAAGCCCGATTCAATGTGTGTTCGGCGGACGCTTACT
>NZ_RYDV01000018.1 GCF_003971065.1 Candidimonas sp. SYP-B2681 | reverse complement strand
GGGCGCTCGCGGGCAGCTTGCCCTTAGGGACCCCTATCGGTTCTTTCTTCTGGTCTCGTGCCATGGCTTGTCTCCTTTAAGACAATCATAGACCCGAACACAAAATTTCCGACACTCTCTATTGCGGCACCGGCATAGCCACAACGGCGCTAAAGAACCAAAGCAACATCACCCTAAGCCACAACGGCGCTAAAGAACCGAAGCACCATCACCCTAAACCACAACCGCTCTAAAGAAGCTAAACCCGCCCGAGTAATCCCCCACACTGCTACGGGCGATACAATAAACCTTTAATCTTGTACTAAATCGGCCTTTGCAGGAACCATTGCCCAGCAATGGGAAATCCGCGAAGGCCGCAGAGCATGGCCCGTCTACTCGCCTGCCCTGTTTACCGCCAGGTGGCCCAGTGTCCTATCCGTCCTTGCCTTATCCCATTTCCTCATACACACATGGCGCCGAATTCGTGCGCCTGCTTGCTGAACGTATCCTGGTTCTTGATGGCGCCATGGGCACGATGATCCAGCAATACAAATTAGGCGAAATGGACTTTCGCGGAACGCGATTTGCGGATCATTTCAAAGACGTCAAAGGCAATAACGAATTGTTGTCGCTGGTCCGGCCCGATATCATCTCCGAGATCCACCGTCAGTATCTCGAAGCAGGTGCCGACGTCATTGAAACCAACACGTTCGGTGCCACTGCCATTGCGCAGGGTGATTACGGCTTGCCGGAGCTCGGCTACGAGCTGAATCTGGAGTCCGCCAAATTGGCGCGCGCCGCTTGCGATGCCTACAGCACCCCGGACCGGCCACGCTTTGTGGCCGGTGCACTCGGCCCCCAACCCAAGACCGCTTCCATCTCTCCTGACGTGAACGACCCGGCGGCCCGTAACGTTACCTTTGAGCAGTTGCGCGTCGCCTATACCGATCAGCTTTACGGCCTGCTGGACGGCGGTATAGATATTGTCTTGATCGAGACCATCTTCGATACCCTTAACGCCAAGGCAGCCATCTTTGCGGTCGAAAGTGTGTTTGAAGAGCGTGGCGTGCGCCTGCCGGTGATGATTTCCGGCACGGTTACTGACGCCTCTGGGCGTATTCTGTCGGGCCAGACCGTCGAAGCCTTCTGGAATTCGGTACGTCATGCGCGTCCTGTCACGATCGGGTTGAACTGTGCCTTGGGCGCTGCCCTGATGCGCCCCTATGTGGCTGAGCTTTCCAAGATTTGCGACACCTACATTTGCGTCTATCCCAATGCCGGTTTGCCTAATCCCATGGCTGACACCGGCTTCGATGAAACGCCTGCCGACACCTCCTCGTTGCTGGAAGAGTTCGCGCGTTCCGGGTTGATGAACATGGCAGGCGGCTGCTGTGGCACTACCCCCGAACACATTAAGGCGATTGCTGAAAAGGTTTCAGTCCTTCCGGTTCGCCAGGTTCCGCAAGTTCCGATAAAGACTCGTCTGTCGGGCCTCGAGGCGTTGAACATCGATGCCGATTCGCTGTTTGTAAACGTCGGCGAGCGCACCAACGTGACCGGCAGCAAGATGTTCCTGCGCCTGATACGCGAAGAAAAATACGATGAAGCGCTGGCGGTCGCGCGTCAGCAAGTCGAAAACGGTGCGCAGATTATCGACATCAATATGGACGAGGGTATGTTGGACTCGGCCAGCTGTATGCATCGTTTCCTGAATATGGTGGCTTCCGAGCCCGATATTGCGCGCGTCCCGATTATGATCGACAGCTCGAAATGGGATGTCATCGAAACAGGGTTGCGCTGCGTTCAGGGCAAGGCGGTGGTCAACTCAATTTCGATGAAAGAGGGCGAGGGCCCATTTCTCGAGCATGCGCGCTTGTGCCGCAAGTACGGTGCGGCAGCCGTCGTCATGGCTTTCGATGAAGAAGGTCAGGCCGACAATCTCGAGAAACGCAAGGCGATTTGTCGCCGCGCGTACGACCTGCTTGTCAACGAAGTGGGCTTTCCGCCCGAAGACATCATTTTCGACCCTAACGTGTTCGCCATCGCGACCGGTATCGACGAGCATAACCATTACGCGGTTGATTTCATCGAAGCCGCAAAGTGGATCACGGAAAATCTGCCGCATGCCCGGATATCGGGCGGTATTTCAAACGTCAGCTTCTCGTTCCGCGGCAATGAAGCCATGCGGGAAGCGATCCACGCCGTCTTCCTGTACTACGCGATCCAGGCAGGGCTGAGCATGGGCATTGTCAATGCCGGGCAGCTGGGCGTCTACAGCGATCTGGACAAGGTCTTGCGCGATATGGTCGAGGACGTTGTACTCGATCGCCCCGAGCCACTGGGGAAAACCGGCCCCGACGACGAGCGCAGCCCTACTGAACGACTGGTCGAATTGGCAGATACCATCAAAGGCTCCGGGGTCAAGAAGGAAGAGGACCTGACCTGGCGTAATCAGTCGGTGGAAGACCGGCTGACCCATGCGTTGGTGCATGGCATTACGACCTTTATCGTTGAAGACACTGAAGAAGTTCGTCAGAAAATCGCCGATGCGGGTGGGCGTCCGATCCAGGTCATTGAAGGTCCTTTGATGGATGGCATGAACGTGGTCGGCGACTTGTTCGGCGCGGGCAAAATGTTCTTGCCGCAAGTGGTCAAATCGGCGCGGGTAATGAAGCTATCGGTGGCTCATCTGGTGCCCTTCATCGAGGAAGAGAAGCGGCAGATCGAAGCGGCTGGCGGCGACGTCCGCGCCAAAGGCAAAATTGTAATTGCCACCGTCAAGGGCGACGTGCACGATATTGGCAAGAACATCGTAACGGTGGTCTTGCAATGCAATAACTTTGAAGTCGTGAATATGGGGGTGATGGTTCCGTGCTCGCAAATTCTCGCCAAGGCCAAGGAGGAAAATGCCGATATTGTGGGGCTTTCCGGCCTTATCACTCCCAGCCTTGAGGAAATGGCCTATGTGGCCTCTGAAATGCAGCGCGACGAGTATTTCCGCAGCCGCAAACTGCCACTTTTGGTCGGTGGCGCCACCACCAGCCGCGTGCATACGGCCGTAAAGATCGCTCCTAACTACGAAGGGCCAGTGATTTACGTGCCCGACGCCAGCCGATCGGTGGGCGTCGCGACCCATCTGCTTTCCGACGGTGCCGATAAGTGGCTGGCGGAACTTGCCGAAGAATACGAAATGGTGCGGACCCGCCATGCCAATCGCAAGGCGACGCCTATGGTCAGCCTCGTGGATGCGCGCGCCGGCCGGCCAGCCATAGACTGGGCCAATTACACGCCACCACGCCCGAAATTTATTGGGCGCCGGACCTTCAAAAACTACGATTTGAACGAGATCGTGAAGTTCCTGGATTGGACCCCGTTCTTCCAGACCTGGAGTCTGTTCGGCCAATATCCCGCCATCCTTGACGACAAGATTGTTGGTGAAGAGGCCCGCAAGCTCTTCGAAGAAGGGCAGGCCATGCTGAAAAAAGTCATCGAGGGGCGCTGGCTTACGGCAAATGGCGTGATCGGGTTTTATCCGGCCAATACGGTTAACGACGAAGACATCGAGGTTTATCGCGACGAAAGCCGTTCCGAAGTGCTGTTTACTTGGCGCAACTTGCGCCAACAACAGGAAAAACGCCAAGGGGTGGACTACAAATGCCTGGCCGACTATATCGCCCCGAAATCCAGTGGCGTGATGGATTACATCGGCATGTTTGCCGTCACCGGAGGCCTTGGCATAGAAAAGTACGACCAGCGCTTCCTTGACGATAACGACGATTACTCCAGCATTATGCTCAAGGCCATCGCCGACCGTTTGGCAGAAGGGCTTGCCGAGACTCTGCATGCTCGCGTGCGCCGCGATCTATGGGGTTATGTGCCTGACGAAAGCCTGGAAGACGAGGCAATTATTGCCGAGAAGTATCAGGGCATCAGGCCTGCGCCCGGCTATCCCGCCTGTCCCGAGCACGTCGTGAAGAAGGATATGTTCGACGTTTTGCAGTGTGAAGACATTGATATGCAGCTGACCGATAGCTATGCCATGTTCCCGGCGTCCAGCGTATCGGGCTTCTATCTTAGCCACCCCATGTCGCAGTACTTTAACGTGGGCAATATTGGCGATGATCAGGTCCAGGACTACGTACAACGCAGTGGCCGCGACGAGGAAGATGTGCGCCGTACCCTGGCCAGCGTGCTGCGGTAAAACTTAGAAAGGGCACTTATGCGCGATAAAGTCGGTGGGGAATCATCTGCTGTGCCTTCTCGCGTAGCGGCGTCCTCTACGGGGACGGCGGCTGCTAGTCCCGCTACGTCGGGAACGCCGACACCTGGCGCACCGGCTGCCGGAACCGCCGCGTCTGCCGAGCAGACCAACTCGGCCCGGCGTAAGGCGCTGGGCGATTTCTTGCGCAGTGCACGCGCGCGCGTGCAGCCCGAAATCGTTGGCTTGCCGGTGGGTGTCCGCCGCCGCACGCCAGGCCTGCGGCGCGAGGAGGTTGCGCAGCTGTGCGATATCAGTGTGACCTGGTATACCTGGATAGAACAGGGGCGCGACGTAACAGTATCGCCGAGTGTGTGGGCGCGCCTGGCTTCGGTGCTTGGCCTGGCAAGGGCCGAGCGGCATTATTTGTTCGAATTGGCCGAGTGTACGGACCCGGAGCATGGTCGCGGCCATGTGCATCCGCTGCCTTCGGGGCTTGCTGCGTGTGTGCAGAGCATCACGGCGCCGGCTTATATTCTGGATCGCTGCTGGAATGTGTTGGCCTGCAATGAGGCTTTTCTCTATTTGTTCGATGGCTGGCCAAATCGGGCCGCTCAAGCGAATTTGTTGCGGTACATTTTCCAGGATGCCGCGGCGCGTGAGCTGGTGGTAGATTGGGACCAGCGGGCGAGCCGGGTTGTAGCAGAGTTTCGGGCCGATGCGGCCGCGCATGTGGATGAGCCGGAGGTTCGGGCTTTGTTAGACGATCTTTTGCAGTCGAGTTCGGTTTTTGCGCATTGGTGGACACGCCATACGGTGGTGGACCGCGAGGGCGGTTTACGGGAGTTCAGGCATCCTGTTTCGGGTATTTTGCGATATCAGCAGATTACGTTTCGTCTGGCGACGCGGCTTGATTGCAAGCTGGTGATGTTGCTGGAGAATGCCGAAGGGGCTGCTTAGTTTAGAAGTAAGGCTCGGCGCTGGCTTTCCTTCCTCGCATTTCTCGGCATCGATTTTCTGGCCTCGATTTTTGCTCTTGAGTCGTCGTGCTTTTTTGGCGATGCGGACCTTCTTGATTTGATGTTCGTTTCTGATGCAACGTTTGTACCTGCTTTTGCCTTCGTTCTTGCGCCGGTGCAGAGGGTTCGCGGGGGCTGGGCTCAAGATCGCTGCGGCCCGTGCTTCGCCGGGCTTCCCGACCGGTCCGTTGACATCGGGGCGGGCGAAGAACTCGTGGGGTCAACAGTCCATGGGACTGTTGACAAGGAGAGTGTCGGAAATTTTGTGTTCGGGTCTATGATTGTCTTAAAGGAGACAAGCCATGGCACGAGACCAGAAGAAAGAACCGATAGGGGTCCCTAAGGGCAAGCTGCCCGCGAGCGCC
>NZ_RYDV01000017.1 GCF_003971065.1 Candidimonas sp. SYP-B2681 | reverse complement strand
TTGCTGTCTGTCTTGACCTGTGATGTATCTGGACATATTGAATCCCCACTCAACATGCCTAGAACTCTACCTCGAACTGATCGCACAGAAAATGGGGGTTTTCACACAGCCTCGATCGTTTTCTGTCTTTCGGAACTGACAACGTCTGCCAGGATAAATCTGACTTAGTACATTTGATCCATGTGTGGTCTGACAAGGCCTATTACTATCTAGTTGCCTGAATGAGCCCAGGGGATAGGCAAACCTTTTCAGCAGATACAACGCCCTACTGCTTGTCTTCGTCGCGGCTTCCGAAGCACATGGCAGAAGCGGCCAGTCCAGCCGCAGCGAACACGAGCAACTAGCAGGTCAAGGCCCAAACCCATAACCAAGTTTATGGGCGGACAGTCGTAGTAATACGGCACATTGTTTTCGAACATGTCTTTGTAGACCAACCCATCACTGCGCCCGGACTGCATCCGGTTTGTCGCAATAGCGAATTTAAACTGACTTTAAACCATCGATGCTCAGGCGTGTAGATTCAATGACTACTTGCAAGCGACTTTAAAACGCTTCACATGCTTACAACCGAGCGTTATCGAGACCGGTATATTAAAGGTGATTCAATAGCTGTGCCCAACGCATACCCGACATTCCGGCCAGAATGTCGGGCATTCGAAGATATAGTGATCTGGCCCTTCGCAATGCCTAAAAGGATGGATTTTTCGTTTTAAAAACACTAAAAACGGAGTACGAAATGAAAACACGTCGAGTATGGCTTCCGGTTTCACTATGTATTCTCAGTGGGTTATTCCTCGGGGGGTGCGGCTCCCGAGCGACGCCCGTCACCAGTCCACCAATGACGCAGGGTACAGCCCCAGCAGAGCCCGTCACGACGCAATCAAGCGAAGCTCAGGGTCTAGGCACACCGACGCTTTTCACGGGTCCAATCGCGCTTCAAGGTACTGACCCTATCGAACCCTCATCAAAACCCCCCAGCATTTTTCAGCTTAGCGTTGGCGAACGTGATATTGGGACAACGCAACTTTTCCAGCCGCGCCAATACTGTGGCGCTGATCCGGTAGCTTATGCAAAAAGCGTCTGCGGAAATAGAAACGGCTATCTGCACCATATTGGAACGCAATCGGGCCATAAATGTGGCTACAACTACTACGTGGGTGTCTGCATGAATCCTTAGTCCACGTCCAGAATTGATTGACGGAGACGGTTAGCGATTTTGTCGCTACCAAAAATTGGCATAGAACCCAACTATCCTGAAACTCCGGATAGTTCGAGATCTATGCCAACAACGTGAACAGTTCGCAGATTGGGTGCAAAACCAAAGCGCCCCACAATCACCGCATTGGCCTGGCTCAGAACTCCAGCAAAGATGGCGAATGGTAGGCCGGACATAAGTACGCGTGATGTCGATGAAAAAGACGCACTAAAGGCAGCGCTTAAACGCTCGCGTTCAGGCGCTGCCTGCGCGGGTCTTCTGACGCAACTCAAGCACCGAATCGCGCTTGCGGATTAAATGCGTCGAAAGCAAATGACGCGCCATCTCACTGTCGTGATTTTGCATGGCGACCAGTATTTGCGCGTGCTCTTCCAGCGCGCGTGCCCACTTTGCCTCGTCTTGATTAGACCGAAATCGCAAAGCCTGCATACGGCTGTTGACCTGGCTCCAGGTCTCGCGAAGTACGGGATTGCCCGCTGCCTGGCTGATCAAGTCATGGATGCGGATATTGAAGCGATAGTAAGCGGGCAGGTCCCGGCGTTCGAATGCCGCGCTCATTTCAAGCTGCAGCGCACGCAGTTCCGTGAGCTCACTGTCGGAGATGCGCCGTGCTGCAAGCTCGCCAGCCAGGCCTTCTAGAGCAGATAGCAAGTCGAAAGTGTGTGCGATATCTTCATCGGACAACACCGGCACAAAAGCCCCGCGCCCGGGTTCCAGAGTGACGAGACCTTCTGCCGCCAGCAGGCGGATGGCCTCACGAAGGGGGGTGCGCGATACCCCTAGCGACTCGCACAGTTCGCGCTCGTTGAGCTTGGCGCCGGCCCCGAGAACTTCGTGTGTTAGTAATTCGCGCAAGCGCGCCGCGACACGCTGGTGGAGTGTGTCGCGAGCCAATGCTATATCTGTGGTGACTGCCGTATCGTTTGACTTCATATTTGTATTATATATTCAAAACGTAAACGCGTTGTTATGCCGCTAAGGCGAAATACTTCTAAATACTGGCTAAAGCGTCCCTCGATTTATCCATATTTCTCTATGTGGATGTGGGCGTGTCGGTAAAACTCCCTAGTAACTGTAGCGCGCCCTTTCTGATATTGTATTTTGTATAACGTATAACAACGCCAAGAAACGGAGACACTTGCAATGCCAAACCTCAATTTCCATCCAGCCGGTCGGCACTACCTTCAAATTCCTGGCCCAAGCCCTGTGCCCGATCGTATTCTCAGGGCTATCAGCTACCCCACCATTGATCATCGGGGCCCGGAATTCGGCGTGCTGGGCCGCAAAATACTTAAAGATATTGGCAAAATCTTTAAGACACAACACCCTGTCGTAATTTTTCCGGCCTCGGGCACGGGGGCATGGGAAGCGGCACTCACCAATACCATGAGCCGAGGCGATACCGTTCTTATGTACGAAACGGGGCATTTCGCCACCCTCTGGAAGAAAATGGCCGAGCGTCTGGGTTTGCTACCGGAGTTCCTGGGGTTACACGGCCTTGAAGGTTGGCGACGCGGCGCCCAGGCCGACATGATCGAGGCTCGCCTGAAGAGCGATCCACAGCACAAGATCAAGGCGGTCTGTGTCGTGCACAACGAAACCTCGACTGGCGTCACCTCCGATATCGCAGCGGTGCGCAAGGCTATCGATTCCGCCCAGCACCCCGCTCTTCTCATGGTGGACACGATATCGGGCCTTGCTTCGGCAGACTACCGCCATGACGAATGGGGAGTCGACGTGACGGTAAGCGGATCCCAGAAGGGCTTGATGCTGCCACCCGGCATCAGCTTCAACGCTGTGTCTCCAAAGGCGCTCGAGGCCAGCAAGCAAGCAACAATAGGCAGATCATTTTGGGCGTGGGACGAGATCATTGAAATGAACAAGACGGGGTATTGGCCCTACACCCCCAACACGAATCTCTTGTACGGTTTGTCCGAAGCGCTCGACATGATTCTTGAAGAAGGACTCGAACAAGTCTTTGATCGCCATAGGCGCCTTAGCATCGCCTGTCGCACCGCCGTCGAGGCCTGGGGGCTGGAAATCCAATGTGTCGACGCCGCCTGCCATTCGCCTGTGCTCACCGGCGTAATGATGCCCAAGGGCGTCGATGCCGACCACGTACGCAAGTTGATCTATGAGCATTTCAATATGTCGCTGGGAGCAGGACTTGGCAAACTCAAAGGCATGATGTTTCGCATCGGTCACTTGGGCGATGCCAACGAACTGACTTTATTGGCTACGCTGTGCGGCTGCCAAATGGGGCTACAAATGGCGGGCGTCCAGCTGAAAGGCGACGGCGTCGCCGCCGCGATGAAGCACCTGCAAGCGACGGCTACCGCACAGGCCCGTCATCCACAAGAAACCATCGACATTCCGCATACCGAGGCGAAAGTACTCAACTCGCAGTCCGAAGCCATGGTTGGAACGGCATAATCAGCGATCTTCACAAATCGACACTAATACGCTGCACTACCTATAACCCAGGAGACATCGATGTCGAAGAAATATTCCAAAATCATGGCGGCAGCCGCCCTCGTCGCAGGACTTTGCACCACCGCATCGGCAGCAGAGAATCTGAAAATGCGCGTCATCGGCCAGCCGCTTGCCACCGGCCTGATCCAAAGCAATAAAGAACAGCCATTCTTTGAAAAATTCCTGACTGCCACCGGCCTGCCTATTGAAATGGAATACAAGCCCATTGATACCCTGGGCATCAAAGACACTGAACAGCTTCGCATCCTGAAGTCCGGCCTTTTTGAAATGGCGTCGCTACGCTTCCCCCAGAACGCGCGCGACGAACCCACCCTATTGGGATTTGATCTGGTCGGGCTGAATCCCGATTACGCCGGCGCCCGCAGAACCACGCAAGCCTATTACAAGCTGGCCGATGAACGGCTGCAAAAGCAGTTCGGCGTCAAGCTGCTTGGCGTATTTGCCTTCGGTCCGCAAGTGCTGTTCTGCAAGAAGCCGATTAGCCAGCTCGCGGACGTCAAAGGGCTTAAAGTTCGGGTATACGATCAAAACCTTGCCAAGTTCATTCAAAGCATCGGCGGTACGCCTGTGCCTATTTCATTCGCTGACACTCACCAATCGCTTTCGCTAGGCGTCGTCGACTGCGCCATCACCGGGCCCAGCTCCGCTAACTCTTCAGGCTGGCCGGAAGTCACCACCCACCAACTGCCGATTGGTTTTCAGATGGCCATCAACGGTTATGCGATCGGTCTCAAGGCATGGGATAAGCTCTCGCCTGATCAACAAAGCAAGCTTCAGGATGCGATCACGAACTTGACCGACGACATATGGGTTTATTCCGAAAAGCTCTTCAAAGATGCAGTCAATTGCAACACTGGCAAGGATCCTTGCGAAACGGGCAAAAAGTTCAATCTGGTGAACGTACCCATTTCCGACGCTGACCGTGCCCTGCTTAAATCGGCAGTGACACAAGTTTCGTTGCCGGCTTGGGCAGACGTCTGCGACAAGACTAATCCGGGCTGCGTCCAGCGCTGGAGGGAAACCGTAGGTAAAGTGGTGGGGCTGCAATGACCAGCGCCGCTCCTCTCAACAAACAGTCCCCACTGGCATCAGCAAGCCAGCATGTGGACACGGTCGCGCATGCTTCCGACGTGGCCGCCAGCCAGCGACGCGTGCGCCACAGACAGCGTCTTGAAACGTTGCTGGCTGGGGCCTTCGGGTTTATCTTTCTAAGCTTCGCCGTGGTGGTCTCGGTCGAGACCGTGTCGCGCAAGTTATTCAACTTTTCGCTACAGGGTGCCGACGAACTGGGCGGTTATGCGCTTGCTGTAGGCTCGACGCTGGCGTTCACCCTCGCCCTCATGGGGCGAGCCCACATCCGCGTCGACGTGTTCCACGATCGTTTCCCGAAACGGCTGCAGGCCTGGCTCAATGCCGTGTCGATCATCAGCTTGGCCGCGTTTGGTCTGCTAATTACCTATGCAGCCATCAAAGTGCTGACCGACACGTTGTCCTATGGAAGCACGGCGCCCACCCCCTGGGCAACGCCGCTGATTTATCCGCAGGCAGTCTGGTTCGGTGGCCTCGTCATCTTTGCCGTCGTCGCGACCCTCTACGCGCTTCGAGCACTGGGCCTGTTGCTGAAAGGCAATGAGCGCGCGCTTCTTTCCGAGTTCTCGCCCAAAAGCGCGAAAGAGGAAGTCAAGGAAGAGCTGGATGACTTGGCTAAGCGCCAACAAGGAGCGCAATAATGAGCATACTATTCATCGCGGCTGGCTTCTTTACCATGCTTGTCATGATGCTGTTCGGACTGCCTATTGCAGTATCCATGGCCGTCGTGGGCATTGTCGGGGGCATAGCCGCCTATGGCATCCCTTTTTTCGATTCTATCGTGCCCGTGGTCTGGGGCACGCAGAATGATAACCTCTTGACGTGCATACCGCTGTTCGTGTTGTTGGGCGAATTGCTGTTGCGATCCGGCATCGCCGATCGCATGTACAGCACCCTGTCGGCCTGGCTAGGCCGCCTTCCCGGTGGTTTGTTGCACACCAATATCGGCAGCTGTGCGCTTTTTGCAGCCACCTCGGGCTCATCGGTCGCGACCGCTGCAACGGTGGGAACTGTCGCCTTGCCGTCTCTGCAAGCTCGTGGCTATTCCATGCGCTCGTCGCTTGGTTCCCTAGCCGCCGGCGGTACCCTGGGCATCTTGATTCCTCCCAGCTTAAACATGATCGTGTATGGTTCGCTGACCAACAATTCAATTGGAAAATTATTCATCGCGGGCATCATCCCCGGGTTGCTGTTGACTGCGCTGTTTATGGTCTTTATCGCAGCCTCGGCACTTTGGCGCGGTGAAACGATGCGCGAAGCTTCCGTGCCGCTGAACGAACGTATTCGCCTCCTGCGGCATTTCATTCCCCCGGCTGTCGTATTCGGCGTGGTCATGGGAAGCCTATATTTCGGGATTGCAACCACGACCGAGAGCGCAGCCCTGGGCGTCGTGGCAGCCATGTATTTCGTCTGGCGCTCGGGTCGGCTGAACTGGGAACTGCTCCGTAATTGCTTCATATCCAGCGCCCGCCTCAGCGGCATGATTCTGCTGATCATGGTCGCCGCATTTATCCTGAATCTCACCATCAGCCTTACCGGGGTAGCTGAATCCATGACGCGCTGGGTGGTGGGCCTGGGCTTGTCAGCCACGAGCCTGATTCTGGTGCTGATGCTTTTCTACCTGATTCTGGGCATGTTCATGGACGTGCTGTCCATGCAGGTGGCGACTATTCCGATCACCTACCCGATCGCCATGGCGTTGGGCATTGATCCAATCTGGTACGGCATCTTTATCGTGTTGATGTGCGAGTTGGGCATGATCACGCCCCCCGTGGGCATGAATCTGTTCGTCGTGCATGGCATCCGGCCGGACAACGGCGGAATCGAGGACGCAATCTGGGGCGCCTTGCCTTATGCGGTGATCATGCTGCTTTTCACCTTGCTGCTGCTTGTCGCACCTTGGTTGGTGACATGGCTGCCGGCGCACATGTAGGTCTAACCATGAAACGCGTGACTTATCATCTTGAAGAACCCGCCACAGGCCAGGCTGACGTCTGGCGATTATCCGCAGCCCAGTTGCATCGACAATACCTCGAGGGCATGCTTACGCCGCGGGCCGTGGCGGATGCATGCCTGGCACGGCTCGATGCCGTGAATCCCCAGCTGAATGCAGTGATCGCACGACGCGACGAGGCCTTTTTACGTGATGCGGATGCATCCGCTGAACGCTATGCACGAGGTCAACCATTATCCCCGCTGGATGGCGTGCCGGTCAGCATCAAAGACAATCTCCAAACCGGCGACCTGCCAACCACTTGGGGTTCGCCCGCCCTTCGGCAGCATGTGGCCGATAATGATGAATTGCCTGTAGCGCGATTGCGGGCTGCCGGCGCCCTCATCATTGGCAAGACCAACCTGCCTGAGTTCGCGCTTGAAGGATACACCGACAATAGCCTTTTCGGGGCTACCGTCAATCCGTGGGATCTTGCCCTCACCCCCGGCGGATCCAGCGGCGGCGCCGTCGCCAGTGTCGCTGCCGGCGTCACCCCGATAGCGCTGGGAACAGACGGCGGGGGGTCTATCCGACGGCCCGCCTCACACTGTGGGCTGGTTGGGTTCAAGCCATCAATTGGCTCCATTGCACGCGATGGCGGCCTACCATCATTGCTGTTGGATTTCGAAGTGGCAGGCCCCCTGGCCCGAAGCGTGATCGACGCCAGGACTCTATTCAACGTGCTTCGGGGACCCCATCCCAACGATCGCCGATCTTACGCAGCTGAGTCAGCAAAGACACCTGTGCCAGAGGCCTGTGAATCTCGCGCAACGTCATTACGGATACTGTATGTGCCGACGTTGGACAACGCCCCGGTCGACTTTCGCATCGCTACGCGGTGCCACGACGCAATGGCGACCTTGCGCGAATTGGGCCACGACGTTCAACAGGGCGAATTGCCGTTGGATCTGTCTTTCATGACACAGGCATGGCCGGTCATCGGCCAGGTAGGTCTGGCCCGCCTGTTCCAGCGCCATCCGCAATGGCGTGAGGCGTGTTCAACCAAATATCTCGACATGGCTGAACAGGGTTCGCGTCACGAAGCCTCGCTACTTTGGCAAATCATCGAAGATGTGGAAGCCTTACGGCGCGACTGCGTCGACCTGTTCAGCGAATACGATATCTTGATTACGCCCGCGACGGCAGCATTGCCGTGGCCGGCGGGCGAAGCATTCCCGCCAATTATCGCGGGGCAACCTGTCGGGCCACGTGGCCATGCCGTGTTCACGGCATGGGTTAACGCAGCCGGCCTGCCCGCGCTTGCCGTTCCCGTCGCGCCGAGCCCAGAAGGTTTGCCCATGGGCATTCAGATGATTTCGCGCTATGGCGCCGACGACCTGTTGCTTGACCTTGGCGAAGCCTACGAAGCGGCTTCGCCGTGGGCACACCGCTGGCCTTCGATCGGTACAACTTCCGCTCAGTAAATTATCGCAGTTCCGCGATTCAATCGCGGTGCTTAAACATAAACAGCCCTCAGGAATTTTTCAATGACGCAATGCTCGCCTCAACATGTCGCCGATGCACTATTGGCTGCCCGCCAACAGCACCGTACACTGCAATCAGCCGACCATTCCCATATGTTGAACAGCGCCGACGACGCATACGATGCACAGGCTGCCGTGGCGCGGCAACTTGGCTGGTTCGACATAAATTTCCCCCGCTACTGGAAGTCTGGCGGTGCCTCTCGTGAATCAATGCTAACGCACGCGCCCTTACCGCCGAAGGGAGTGTGGCGCAGCCCTGCTTCAGCGGGTGATTTCCCTTTCCATAACCGCTATATCGAAGCCGAGATCGCTTTGCGCCTGGGCCAGGACGTTAATGCGCAAGACGCTGCGATATTGGACGAAGCCAGTACCATCAGCCGGATCGATGCTATGGCTGTTTCCATCGAGATCGTCGATTCGCGCTGGATTGAGGGCATTTCCGCTCCACCGCTACTTCGCCTTGCGGACCTGCAGAGCCACGGCGCTCTCGTGTTGGGCGATTGGCAGCCCTGGTCGGCGCAAGACTGGTCACAACAAACTTGCCGGGTGAAGATCGGTCAACAGCCTGTCGTCGAGCAGAGTGGCTCGCATCCCTTGGGTCGACCGACTTGGGGGCTCCCCGCCTGGCTGCGCCACGCAACGCGCGACGGAGCAACCGTTCCCGCCGGAACGGTTGTAACGACAGGGACCTGGGTCGGCATCCTCGAAGCCCACCAAGGCGACCATGTCATAGTCAGTTTCGATGGTATCGGGCTAGCCGAAGTGCAGCTGTAGGGTCAAATCGCTACCGAACCTTTAGCGGCCTCTACACGGTTGGGCGCGCGAGCCGCCTGCGGCGACCAGCATTTCCTCAATCTCACGATAGCCATGTGACCTTGCATGGCGCAGCGGCGTGATGCCTTCCCGGTCGGCCAGAGTCGGATTCGCACCGGCCTTCAGCAAAAGAGCGACGATTTGCTGGTGTTGCGCGCCGCCGTTACCCAAGATAATGGCCTCGAGCAAGGCCGTCCATCCCAGGTTGTTGACGTGATCGACG
>NZ_RYDV01000016.1 GCF_003971065.1 Candidimonas sp. SYP-B2681 | reverse complement strand
TTGCTGTCTGTCTTGACCTGTGATGTATCTGGACATATTGAATCCCCACTCAACATGCCTAGAACTCTACCTCGAACTGATCGCACAGAAAATGGGGGTTTTCACACAGCCTCGATCGTGAGCTGCCCTGACACGTCGACACATGTGGCTATGTCTGCCCACACCGCGCCGTCTCTGCTAACCCCACATTTCATTGACGTGCTTAATGAGCACCTGCAAACGAACAGAGCATAACGAGTCATATTGGGGATATAGACAGCCTACCTACTACAAATCTTGCAATGCTTCCTGAATGTGGGAACGGAACTTGTCGGGGTCGGCCAGTGCATTCGCATTCAGCAAGGCCAATTTGACGAGAAAAAGCTCCGTCTTCTCCGCGCCCGCCTCATCGATGGCCGTCGCCAGCGCGTCGTACACGGACTCCAAGCCGGGGACGGATAGGGATTTAGTTTGCTTCATGGCGGTCTTCCTTATTGCTTCAGTATGGTATCCAAGGCGGCTTGCAGCCGAGTCTCATCCAGCGTCACCCACCGGCCGCAGACGTGTTGATCAGGGCGCAGCAGATAGGCTGCGCCACTGGCAAGGACACCATAACGTTGACGAAAGTGGCCGTCAGCATCAGCAAACGTAAGGTCTGCGCCTGCGACAGGTTCGCTGGCCCCTACGGCAATCACTCGTAAAACCAGACCGCGATCGCGCGCCCCGGCCACTGCCCGCTGCAACGGATGCGGAATGTCGCCCGCCTGTGTGAAATACAGCAGATCAAAGCCGCCGCCCAAATGGTCAAGCAAATAGTCGTTGGAAGAAAGGCGAATGTTCTGCGGCGGGGCTCCGTTGGCAGGACCGGCCTTGAATAATAAATTGTCGTCGCCAGCACTGTTGAGCTGCGACTGCGCGTACGCATGCGGCCGAGACGTGCGCCAATGGTATAGCGGCCGCACGAATTCCTGCGACAGGGACAACGACAGGACTGCATCGCGCAGCAAACGAAAGCCGCGCGTGGGTGGCGTCATGAACCGTGTGCTCTTACCCGCTTCGTCGATAATTTCCCGGGCTGCGCCGACCCGTTCGCGACTGTAATTGGCAAGCAGTTTTTCAGAGGCCAAGCCATTGACGACGTATGCCAAATGCCATGCGAGCGACTGCGAGTCCTGGAAACTCGTGTTCGCGCCCCGTACGCCGAAGATCGGCAATAGATGTGCGGCGTCGCCAGTGAATAGCACACGGCCATGAACATAATCGGCTAATGTCAGTGTGCGTGCCGAATACACCGAGCACCAATCCATTTCCCAGGGTTTGTCATCGTGACCAATTTGCGCCAATAGGGCTTGAATCCGCGTCTTGAGTGATTCAGGGGTTAATGCCTGCTCGGGCGTCTCTCCAACGGGCAACTGGTAATCAACACGCCAGATTCCCTGCGGCTCGCGATGCATCAGCACCGTATTGCCAGGATTCCAGTCGGGGTCAAAGAAAGCCATGCGTTCGGTTGGCAACGGCAGATTGATACGAATGTCCGCAATCACGAACCGGCCTTCGTACGAGGCCCCTTCCAGCTTCAGGTTCATCATGGTGCGGACGGCTGAACGCGCCCCGTCGGCGGCCACCAGCCAGTCGGTTTCCAGCGCGTATGGGCCTTCTGGGGTGTCGACCCGAACTAGAACCCCATCTGACAATGGTTCGATTTGGTCGATCCGGTTACCCCAACGAAAATCGATCAAGGGATTGGCGTGTGCCGCAGTGACCAGGTATTCCTCCAGGTACTGCTGCTGCAGGTTGATCATGGGGAAAAAACGATCGTCGTCATCACGATCGTTTTCCATGCGGAATACCCGTTGGCCCCGATAATACGAATTCCCAAAACACCAGGGGAGCCCGTTCTCGGTGACGCGATCGGCCACCCCCACCTGTTGCAGGATTTCCATTGAACGACGGGTAAATACAATGGCCCGACTGCCTTCTGAAACCTGCAATTCCGATTCCAGCACCACGCTGGAAACACCATGGCGAGCCAGTTCGAGCGCTGCAGTCAGTCCTGCAGGGCCGGCACCGACAACCACCACTTTCTTGCGACCTTGAGGCGCATTTTCTGACGCCAGCCAAGGCTCGAATACTTGATAGTTGTAGTACAGCGAACGCCGAGGTTGCGTATCAGGCTGATGCATTCAGGACTCCTGTTTACTGGCAGCGACCGGCTGCCGTAGTTGTTCTTTCAAGCGCGCCCGTGGGGTACTGAATCGAGCCGCCCTAACCGCGCTGATCATTCTTCTCATCGTTGGCGTGAGCGATCAAGCGATCTAAAAAATCACTTAATTGGGATTGTTCTTCGTCGTTCAGGCAACTGAAAATGTCGTCATTGCGAAGCCTGATCAATTCCATCGTCTTGCGCCAAACCCGACGCCCTTCGGCGGTCAAGGTTAAAACCACACCCCGCCCATCTTCAACCTGGCCCTTTTTTGATAGAAGGCCATAGTTCACCAACGCCTGCGCGGCGCGGCTGGCCTGACCCTTGTTCAGATTAGACAAACGGGCGAGATCGTTAACTGACAAGGGCTCAAACGAACCCACTGTGGCAAGGCATCGCCCATCACTGAGCGAAAGCCCGGTTTCGTGAGAGTAAGTCCGCTGGCTGCGGTGATCGCTTAGCTTATGCAGCATGTGCAAGCGATAAGTCATGGTCCGATTCAGGGGCTGCACATCGGCAAGGCCCAATTCGTCAGCCAGCTCGTCGTCGAAGGTGGTCGGAGTATTCATCGGAGGATTGTCGATCAATCGGCTGAAATACCGCTAGCCTTAATGACCTTGCTCCATTTGATGCGCTCGTCGGCGGCAAATTTCGTCATTTCT
Source organism: Candidimonas sp. SYP-B2681 (assembly GCF_003971065.1). Taxonomy (GTDB): domain Bacteria; phylum Pseudomonadota; class Gammaproteobacteria; order Burkholderiales; family Burkholderiaceae_B; genus Pollutimonas. The sequence goes on along the minus strand of NZ_RYDV01000016.1, from coordinate 6,503 downwards.
TCGGGGGTACTTGGGATTGCTTCCAGACCCAAGGTCGTGAGCTTTTCTTTAACCTCGGGCGTTTCCATTGCAGCCAGCATCGCTTTATTCAGCTTATCGATCGCCGCGACTGGCGTGCCGGCTGGCGCCACAAGACCTTGCCAGGCATATGCTTCGAATCCTTTCAAGCCCTGTTCGTCAAGGGTTGGAATAGTATCGAAATTCTTTACCCGCTTTGGACTGGCGACGCCGATGGCGCGCAGTCTGCCCGACGAAATATATTGCTGACCGCTAGCGGTATCGACGAACATGAAAGGAACCTGGCCCGCTACGACGTCCTGCACAGCAGGAGCAGCGCCCCGGTACGGGATATGCGACAGCTTTAGGCCCGTCATTTCGCGGAACAACTCAGTGGCAAGGTGATGTGGACTTCCCGAGCCAGGCGTCGCATAAGGGACTTCGGGCTGCGTTTTAGCCCATGCGATGAATTCTTCAAGGTTTTTTGCCGGTACTTTCGGGTTGACGACCAAAATCATCGGAAAACGCACGGTTAAACCAATAGACGCAAAGTCTTTTTCGGCGTCGTAACTGAGCTTTTTATAAATAAACGGATTTGCGGCGAGGGTCGCCGTATCCGCTGACAGCAATACATGGCCATCGGCCGACGCCCGTGCAACGTATTCGGCGCCAATGGCTGTCGCTGCGCCAGACTTATTAAGAATGACAATATTCTGCCCCAGGATCTTGGACATGTACTGAGCCAAAGTGCGGGCAACGATATCCGTGCCACCCCCAGCGGGATACGGCACTACCCATTCAATGGTACGGCTCGGGAAGGGTTCCGCTGCTATGGCGCCGGCAGCAGGAATCGCCAGCATAGCGGCGAACAGCAACTTTTTAGACCATGACGAAAATGTACGCATAAGGAATCTCACGAATGTAAAGAGATAAGGGGATCTGCGCTTACTACCGGGCCAGTACCCATGTAAATGACACCGATCAAGTTTAATCAAAATAGTTGCGCGCGCAACTAAGTGCTTTCCCTAGCTGTTCCGGGATGGGACCAAAACGATGACAAAAAAAAAGCGACACATGGTCGTCTCGGTTTTCTTGGGGCCTTGCGAAGATTTACGCCTCGTTAAGAGGCGACCAGTCAGGAAAAATAGCTGTCCTGACCGGCTTTCTATTGTCTACGAAGCAGCCGGCTCATCACCGTCAGTCGACTCCTCGTCCTGTACCTCGTCAAGCACTACCTCTTCGGCGGCTTCATCGTCGCTGTCTTCTACGGCATCGGGATTTTCCTCTGCGGCGTCTTCACTGACTACGTCCGTAGCTTCTTGCTCTTCCTCTTGCGCGACAGGGTCGACTTCCCCTTCTTGCTGACTTTCTGCATCGTCTGTTTCAGCGCCAGCCTCTTCAGAATCCGTATTCACGTCTTCGAGAACCGCCACATTTTCTTCAGCCTGCGTGTCAGCAACGCTATCGACTTCTGGCACTGCCGCTTGGTCTTGATCTTGGTTTTGTGTCATGTCAATCTCCACTATTAGTTTGATAGATGTGTTTTCGATAGGCACAGTCAATTTATGGTCAGTCTCCTGAGGGGCACGCTGAAGCGACGCACGGCCACTTCTGTGTGTCTGGATCAATCCCCGTTTACCATTCGCGCAAGCGCAAAACTGCCCTCAGATAGTCGTCTTTTTGGTCCCCGTGACCAATCAGCCAAATGGCACATATTGAATGCCAGACAGCATTGGGGAAAACGGCATATAGATGCGAACGGAATTGAGAATCAGTCCGAAAGCACCTTGGCGTTCTGATCCCAATCACGGTCCAGCGCTCCTGAAAACATCCGCAGCTGATTCTCAACATTCACGCCAAATGGCCTAAGCTTTGTCGCCAAGGCGTTCGCATTTCGAGTGATTTCTGAGAGTTCAGGAAGGCTTCCCCGACGCGCCATAATAATGCGGTTAGGTCCCCGCAAATTGAAGAACTTGCCAAATACATCAGCGTAAGTCGCCGATTCTTGATCGTATACGTGACTGCGTGAAAAAGTATTGGCTACCAATACGCCGCCCGGCGTCAGAGTGGCATAGACGTGTTGGAGGAATTCTCGAGTAAGCAAATGCGGGGGAATATAGTCCACGTCGAATGCGTCGAGCATGATCAAGTCATATTGCTGCCCCTGACGATGCGCACGCTCGATAAACGCACGACCGTCTTCAACGAAAATTCGTTGCTTGGCACTGGGCATATACCCAAAGAATTTTTTGGCAACGTTTACGACGGCGGGGTCAATCTCGACCGTATCAATCACCGCCTCTGGAAGCACCTTGGCCAATGCACGGGAGAGTGACCCGCCTCCGAGCCCCACAATCAATACATGCGCGGGCTCAGGATTGACGAATAGCGCGCTCATCATCGTGCGGGTATAGCTGAACACCAGTTCGTCGGGATCGTCGAGATCGATGCAGCTTTGCCGGCCGAGGTCCTCCGGACTGTTGAAATTCATGCATCGTTGATCAAGTTCTTCGAATACAACCACGGGAGCGAATTCAGACTGCTCGGTATGGATGACCGCAGCCGAACCCGGGTCTAACAGTGCGAGGGTCGTGATCAGTGCAAAGCACGCCGCCAAAACGCACGCCACAACCGGACGAGCCGCAAGCAAGGAACGAAGAAATGCCATGAGATCGCCAGAATAAGGGGTACCCTGTCAGCAAGGCCAGAGCCGCCCGGTTAAGTCTTAAACGTAGGCTAGCAGCCGGCCACACGTCGCTGCGGCAATCCATAACAGCAAAGAAGCCGCCGCCTGCATACGCCCGATGACTGGCGCCGCATGGTCCCACAGCGATAAGCGGGGGGACCAAATCGCCCGAAATAACAGTGCGTTGACAATACCGAGCAGAATAAAACCGAGCTTAAAAGGCAGCAATGGGTTATTTAATAGGGGGCCAGCGTCTGCCGAAAATAGCAGCACGCCACTGAGTAAAAGCAGCACAAGTCCCACTACAGCGAGCGGGGTCAGCAGGGACGACACTTCGGTCAATGGAAGGCGGCGCGCTACGCCCAATAAGCGCAGATCAAGTATGAGCATTGAACCGACAAGCAGCACCAGCCCAGCTAAGTGGACAAGGTTGACGGCAGGATACGCAAAATCTGACATGCGCATCCATACACCCATCGGCGAAGCTTCCAGCCACGCAGCCCAGCTACCGAGCTCCACTAGCGAAGCTCGATCGTCTTGCCGTCGACGGTAATACGCTCGGCCCGTATTTCGTGAGCACCATCACGTCGCGGATAGCCTTCGATAATCACATTCTTGCCGACGGTGAGGGCATCTTTCGGCAGGCCACGCGATTCCATGCGACGCGTAGGGGCCAAGATGACATCCCAGCGATTGCCTTGATAGTCGATATCCAGTTCGGCATGAGGATTGCGATACTGCACGTCGACCACCGCTGTTTCCACTTTGATGGGTTTGTCGGCATCATAGGAGCTCCAGCCATGATGAGCCCAGACCGGTCCTGCCGAGACTGCCAATACGATGGAGCAAAGCAATGGTTTGATCTTCATATCCGACTCCGCTAGAGACGACGAGGAGCTTATTATAGATAGGACCTACCTCTGCTGCCTACCACTAAAAGCCTGAATCCCAAGAATGAACAAAGAAACGGAACTGAAGCGAGCAAAGCGCACTGCCCTGTGCATGTTACTTGGGGCAGCCATCGTGTTTGTCATTACCATTTTCTCGCCCCGGAGTTTCTGGATGGACGGGCTCAAAGCCATATCCGAAGCCGCAATGGTCGGCGCTCTGGCGGACTGGTTCGCTGTAGTGGCGCTTTTCCGGCGCGTTCCCATTCCTTTCGTATCACGGCATACGGCCATCATCCCTAGAAATAAGGATAAGATCGCCGAGAACCTGGCAACCTTTGTGAAAGAAAAGTTTCTGCATCCCTTATCAATTGTCGAGCTGATAAGAAAACATGACCCGGCAAAAGCAATTGCCGGCTGGCTTACGGAACCCGGCAACGCGGAACGTATCGCACACCATATGGCGACCTTGATACGGACCATATTGGATCTTACCGACGACAGGCGTATCCAGTCGTTCATGAAAAACGCCATTGATGTCATCATCGACAAAGTGGATTTATCGTCTTCGGTCGCCACGGTTCTGGATAATCTGACCAAGGATGGCCGGCATCAAGAGCTCCTGGATCAGGGTGTGGGCCTTATCATTAAGCAGCTCGACACACCCGCTACGCGCCTCCTGATTTCCGAACAAATTGTTGCATGGCTAAAACGCGAACATCCCATCAAAGAAAAAGTTCTGCCAACCGAATGGCTAGGAGAAAATCTTTCTAATCAGATCGCTAGCGCTGTCAACATGGTGCTTGACGATATCGTTGAAGATAAGGGCCATAAATTCAGAAAGGGTTTCGATGACGTTCTGGAAAGGCTGATTCAACAGCTAAAGAACGACCCCAATATGGCAAGCAAAGCCGAGGAGATAAAGCAATACCTCAAAAACGATCAGGCACTAAATACCTATGTGAAAGAATTATGGGACGACTTGCGCGATTGGCTTAAGCGAGACCTTGATCGCAAGGGCTCCGTTTTGCACGAGAAAATCGCGGCAACAGGCCAATGGATAAGTCAGGCGCTGGGCAAGGATGCAGAACTGCGGGCGTCGCTGAACCAGCATATGGAACGCGCCGCCAAAACGATGGCCCCCGATTTCTCCGAATTTTTGACGCGACACATTCGCGATACCGTAAAAAGTTGGGAGGCGCAAGATATGTCGCGGCAGATTGAACTGAACATCGGCAAGGATTTGCAATTTATCAGGATCAACGGAACACTAGTCGGTGGCCTGATCGGACTAATACTCTATTTTTGCTCCCAGATTCCACACGTTCTGCAGCTCTTGGCCAAGTGATTCTGCGATGCATGAATGCCTTACCTCTATAGGCATTTGTCTCTACAATAAACGTCACTTATCACTGTAAGGATGGCTTCATGGACGCCGATTTCTGGCTAGAGCGATGGCGCGACGGACAAACCCGTTTTCATCAAAATCGTGTAACACCGTTACTGCCTAAATACTGGCCATCACTGTCGTTGCCATCAAGCGAGAGGGTTCTGGTGCCGCTGTGCGGGAAATCGCTGGATATGATGTGGCTCGCTGAACAGGGCCATCAAGTATTGGGTATCGAACTGGCGCAATTGGCCATTGATCAGTTTTTTGCTGAGAACGGTCTAGAGCCGGAAACTCATGAATCGCCGCTGGGCCGCCACCATATTGCAGGAAACATCGAAATCATTTGCGGCGACATTTTTGCACTCGATGTTGCTACGCTGAATTCATGCGTGGGGGTGTACGACCGAGCAGCGCTGATCGCCCTGCCGCCAACGATGCGTCAACGTTATGTGGAGCACGTTTACGCGCAGCTTCCGGTTCAATATCGCGGACTGTTGTTGACCCTGGACTATCATCAGGACCAGATGGAAGGTCCGCCGTTCTCGGTGGGCGATGCCGAAGTTCAGTCTCTTTTTAGCCGGCATTCTGAAGCCCGAATCCTTGACCGCCGGGATATTCTTGATAAAGAGCCGAAATTTGCCGAACGGGGACTGACAAGTTTGGATACCGTGGTGTACGGGCTTGAAAGCGCGGTCTCGGCTGGGCAATCTTAAGTCGGCGCGTTATTTCTTCGGACGGGTCGTCGTTTCTTAAGTCGGATCATTCATTCTTCGGACGGGTTGGCGCTTCTTAAGTCGGTGCAGCGGGTCGCGAGAGGCTGGGCGAAAGATCGCTGCGGTCCAGCTTCGCTGGACTGCCCGGCCAACCGCTCTGGATCGGGGCGGGCCCAAACTCGCCATCGCCAGGCCTTCGGCCTGTGCTTCCGGCTCAAACAGGCGGGCCCTTTTTTCCCCGATCCAGAGCGGTTGGCCGGCGCGCTCAAACTTTCGTCCCAGCCTCCCGCGACCCGCCGCACCTTGAACTTAGATTTGATTGGACCGATCTCGGTCTTGTGGCTAGGTTAGCGCTGCGTTGGGCTACGCTTGAGTCTAGTGTGCCTAGGTGTTCTGGCTCGCGGGCTATTTTGTGATGTTGGAATGTTGCGATGTTCGTTAGCTGGCAATTAGGCGACGTAGCGATGAGGCCAACCATGGCTCGGTATGGCTACGATTTCCCGAAGCTATGGCCATGAAGTACGTTGCCACACAGCCAGCGTATCCGCCAGCCTCACCAAATATCCGTTGCTCCACAGCCAGCTTAGCTGCCAGTGCTTCCAGATACCGATCGCCCCGCCAATACTGTGCATCGCTGCCATTCCGTTGCCTTGAGCCGTCGTGCCTGGGGCTGGGTAAGCGATTTTTTCGCCCGCCGCATTACCGGGCCAGTGCGGGGAGACAAGGCCGCGCTGTCCGAGCGGCAGGCTGGCTGACAGTCTGGGAGACTGTCAGCGCCGCGAGTTCGCGGACGCCCCGCAATGGCCCGGTAATGCGGGCAGCGCTGGCGA
>NZ_RYDV01000015.1 GCF_003971065.1 Candidimonas sp. SYP-B2681 | reverse complement strand
TACCGTCCTCAGTTTTACTTCCGTACGACTGACGTCACCGGCACGATTGAATTGCCTGCGGACAAGGAAATGGTTCTGCCTGGCGATAACGTCTCGATCAAGGTCAGCCTGATTGCCCCAATCGCCATGGAAGAAGGCTTGCGCTTCGCCATTCGCGAAGGTGGCCGTACGGTCGGTGCCGGTGTCGTTGCCACCATCATCAAATAAGCAGTAAAGTTGTATGGCGGACAAGCCCAAAGGGTTGCTCCGCCGGAAGTGTTAAAAGGTGGTGAGGCCAAAACTGGTTCACCACCTTTCGGGGTCTAGGGGCATAGCTCAATTGGCAGAGCGTCGGTCTCCAAAACCGAAGGTTGTAGGTTCGATTCCTACTGCCCCTGCCACACAATCAGTTTCATCGCAGCCGCAAATCGCGGCGCCACTCGCCGGAATATGTCGAATAGCAACATAGTAACCGTTACCAGTACCACAGATCGCGTCAAGCTGGGTCTGGCGGTGCTTGTTATCGTGGCCGGCATTGTCGGCTACTCGATGCTCGAAGGTCAGCCCGGTATTGCGCGCGTAGGCGTGTTTATTGGCAGCCTTGTCATCGCTGCTGTCATTGCCTGGTTCAGCGAACCCGGACGTCGCACCATCAGCTTCGCTCGCGACTCCTATAACGAAGTCAAGCGTGTTGTCTGGCCGACCCGTAAAGAAACCACGCAAATGACGGGCATCGTTTTTGTGTTCGTCGTGGTCATGGGTATCTTGTTGTGGATCGTCGACAAAGGTCTGGAGCGGGTCATATACGGCCTGCTTTTAGGCTGGAAATAAAGGGCACACATGAGCAAGCGTTGGTATGTCGTACACGTTTATTCCGGAATGGAAAAAAGCGTGCACAAGGCACTGGTCGAGCGCATCGAGCGTGCGGGTCTAGAAACGTCATTTGGGCGCATCCTGGTCCCGTCAGAAGAAGTCCTCGAGGTAAAGGGCGGCAAGAAGTCCATTACTGAACGACGCATTTTCCCCGGTTACGTATTGGTCGAGATGGATCTCACCGACGAAACCTGGCACTTAGTAAAGAACACCAACCGGGTTACCGGTTTCCTTGGCGGTTCCGGTAACCGTCCCGCGCCCATCTCCGACCGCGAAGTCGATAAAATTCTTTCGCAAATGGAAGAGGGCGTCGAGAAACCGAAGCCTAAAGTCCTCTTTGAAGTCGGCGAAATGGTCCGTGTCAAAGAAGGCCCGTTCGCTGATTTCAACGGCAATGTCGAAGACGTCAACTACGAGAAAAGCAAGGTGCGTGTGTCCGTCACAATTTTCGGACGTGCAACACCTGTTGAACTGGATTTTGGTCAGGTCGAAAAAACCTGAATTTTTTAAACCCCGGGGAGCCAGTCGCGCTTATATGACGACTGGTGATTGAACCCGCAAGGAGCTAAGCATGGCGAAGAAAATCGTCGGCTTTATCAAGCTGCAAGTACCAGCTGGTAAGGCTAACCCCTCACCCCCTATCGGTCCGGCGCTGGGTCAGCGCGGTCTGAACATCATGGAATTCTGCAAGGCGTTCAACGCCAAAACCCAAGGCCTCGAGCCAGGTTTGCCAATTCCAGTGGTCATTACCGCCTACGCAGACAAGAGCTTCACCTTCATCATGAAGACGCCGCCTGCCACTGTCCTGATCAAAAAGGCCATTGGTTTGCAGAAAGGCTCGGCTCGTCCGAACCAGGATAAGGTAGGCGTTCTGACGCGTGCCCAGGCTGAAGAAATTGCCAAGGCCAAAGCTCCCGATCTGACGGCGGCCGATCTCGACGCAGCCGTACGTACGGTTACTGGCAGCGCCCGCAGCATGGGCATTACGGTTGAAGGGGTTTAATATGGCTAAGCTGAACAAACGTGCAGCCGCTATTGCTGCCAAGATCGACCGTAACAAGTTCTATCCTGTCGCCGAAGCCTTGGCGCTGGTTAAAGAAACCGCTACGGCAAAATTCAATGAATCCATCGACGTGGCTGTGCAATTAGGGATCGACCCTAAAAAATCCGACCAGTTGGTTCGTGGCTCGGTTGTACTGCCCGCTGGTACCGGAAAATCGGTCCGTGTGGCTGTATTTGCGCAAGGCGAGAAAGCCGAAGCTGCTAAAGCCGCTGGCGCCGATATCGTCGGGCTGGACGACCTGGCAGACGCCATCAAGGCCGGTCAGATCGATTTCGACGTGGTCATTGCTTCGCCAGACACCATGCGCGTTGTCGGCGCCCTGGGTCAAATCCTTGGTCCTCGCGGCCTGATGCCTAACCCGAAGGTTGGCACCGTGACTCCTGACGTCGTTACCGCCGTCAAGAATGCCAAGGCAGGTCAAGTGCAGTACCGTACCGACAAGGCCGGCATCATTCACGCCACTATCGGTCGCGCCTCGTTTGGCGTAGAACAATTGCAATCCAACCTGACCGCTCTGGTCGATGCCCTGAGCAAGGCGCGTCCGACTGCAGCAAAAGGTGTGTATCTGCGCAAAGTAGCCGTTTCGTCCACGATGGGCGGCGGTGCACGCGTAGAGATAGCTTCCCTGACGGCTTGATAAAAGCTGCAGGGAAAAAGAACTTTGGGCCGTGTCTGGGTTCGCCAGACATTGCTGTCAAAGACCGCTGGAGCAATGCCGTGAACGGTATCCGTACCAAAACGGCAGCGCTTAATTTCAGGCTGTTTACAGACTGAGTCCAGCGCAGACGGCGCCCATGGAAGAATTCTTGTTTTTTTAAAGAACTCGACCAGGTGCGCCGCATTCGGTTGACGCAAGGGACCCTCCCATGCGTCTTTAGATGGAGTGTTCAAACCGTGAGTCTCAATCGTCAAGAGAAAGCGGTAGTCATCGAGGAAGTCACTGCACAAGTTGCAAAGGCTCAATCGATCATTATCGCTGAGTACCGTGGTCTGGACGTCGCCTCTGTTACCGTATTGCGCAAAACTGCGCGTGAGTCGGGTGTGTATCTGCGTGTCCTTAAAAACACGCTGGTCCGTCGTGCTGTTGCGGGAAGTCCCTTCGAGGAACTCTCTCCACAGCTGACCGGTCCGCTAATCTATGCGCTTAGCACGGATCCGGTCTCGGCGGCAAAAGTACTTGCCGGTTTCGCAAAGACCAATGACAAGCTGGTTATCAAAGGCGGGGCATTGCCCAATAACGTCTTGAGCCAAGATGGTGTGAAGGCCTTGGCCACCATGCCGTCGCGCGACGAGTTGATCTCGAAACTTATGGGTACGATGCAAGCCCCAGTCACGCAATTTGTGCGTACGCTCAACGAAGTTCCCACCAAGTTCGTACGCGGCCTCGCGGCTGTGCGCGATCAGAAGGAAACTGCTTAAGCAGACCCTTCGGATTTCGTCGAACCGAGCGACACCCAACCCTGGCATTTTCAATATTTGGAGTTTTTTAAAATGGCATTAAGCAAAGCTGAAATCCTTGACGCTATCGCTAGCATGACCGTGCTCGAGTTGTCCGAGCTGATCAAGGAAATGGAAGAAAAATTTGGCGTGTCGGCTGCTGCCGCCGCTGTCGCTGTTGCTGCTCCTGCTGCTGGCGCTGCCGCTGCAGAAGAACAAACAGAGTTCACATTGGTATTGGCTGAAATCGGCGCAAACAAAGTTAGCGTCATTAAAGCCGTACGTGAAATCACTGGTCTTGGCTTGAAAGAAGCTAAGGACCTGGTTGACGGCGCACCAAAGCCAGTTAAAGAAAGCATGTCTAAAGCAGATGCTGAAGCTGCCAAGAAAAAGCTTGAAGAAGCTGGCGCAAAAGCTGAACTTAAATAAGTCAGTTTTCGCTTGCCCGGGAAGCGCCAAGGCCTTCCCGGGCTTTTGCGTTTCCAGAAAACCCGCGATTCAGGCCTGTTTTTTGCCTTAGTCGGGTTTTCTGGAGTCGTAAACCAGGGCCGTGGTTGACGGCCCATGTAACCCTCGAGTCGGAGTGCTCATGCCTTATTCGTTCACCGAAAAAAAGCGCATACGCAAGAGCTTCGCCAAGCGTGAAGACGTCCAGGACGTCCCTTACCTTTTGGCGACTCAACTGCAATCATTTAAAACATTTCTGCAGGCGGATACTACACCTTCCAAACGCAAAGATGAAGGCCTGCAAGCGGCTTTCAGTTCTATCTTCCCAATCGTTAGCCATAATCAGATGGCACGACTTGAGTTCGTCAGCTACGTGCTTGGCGAACCCGTATTTGACGTCAAAGAATGTCAACTTCGCGGTCTGACTTATGCTTCTCCGTTGCGTGCGAAAGTGCGCCTGGTCCTTCTGGATCGCGAAGTAAGCAAGCCTACCGTAAAGGAAGTAAAAGAGCAGGAAGTATACATGGGCGAAATTCCGCTCATGACCAATACGGGCTCCTTTGTAATTAATGGTACAGAACGCGTTATCGTTTCACAATTGCACCGGTCGCCCGGTGTGTTCTTCGAGCATGATCGCGGTAAAACGCACAGCTCGGGAAAACTGCTGTTTTCTGCACGCGTAATTCCCTACCGTGGTTCGTGGCTGGACTTCGAGTTCGATCCCAAGGACGTTCTGTTCTTCCGTGTCGACCGTCGTCGCAAAATGCCTGTCACCATCCTGCTGAAAGCGATCGGGATGACACCCGAAGCCATCCTGGCGTATTTCTCTGATTTCGACAATTTCGAAGTTCATAAGGAAGGCGGCACGCTGGAATTTGTCGCCGAACGCTGGAAGGGCGACGTTGCTCACTTTGACATCACCGACCGTGAAGGCAAAGTTATCGTCGAAAAAGACAAGCGCATCAACGCGAAACATCTGCGCGACCTGGCTGCTGCCAAGGTCGAGCGCGTTTCCGTGCCCGAAGATTTCCTTCTGGGCCGCGTGCTTGCCAAGGGCGTGATCAATCCCGAAACGGGCGAAGTCATTGCGAACGCGAACGACGAAATCACCGAATCGACTCTGGCCGATTTGCGCGCCGCCAATATCCACGAAATTCAGACGCTGTACATCAACGATCTGGACCGTGGCGGCTATATCTCGCAAACACTGCGTACCGATGAGACCGCAGATCAAATGGCGGCTCGTGTTGCCATTTATCGCATGATGCGCCCCGGCGAGCCTCCTACCGAGGACGCCGTCGAAGCGTTGTTCCAGCGTCTGTTCTACAGCGAAGATGCATACGATCTGTCGCGTGTAGGCCGCATGAAGGTCAATAGCCGCCTTGGCCACGGTGAAGATATCACCGGTCCCATGACACTCACCAACGAAGACATTCTCGAAACCATCATGGTTTTGGTCGAGCTTCGTAACGGCCGTGGCCAGATCGACGATATCGATCACCTTGGCAATCGTCGTGTGCGTTGTGTCGGCGAATTGGCAGAAAATCAGTTCCGTGCCGGATTGGTCCGTGTCGAGCGCGCCGTCAAAGAGCGTCTGGGCCAGGCCGAGACCGAAAATCTCATGCCGCACGACCTGATCAATTCCAAGCCTATCTCGGCGGCCATCAAGGAATTCTTCGGTTCAAGCCAGTTGTCGCAGTTCATGGACCAAACCAACCCATTGTCCGAAATTACGCACAAGCGTCGCGTATCGGCATTGGGACCTGGCGGTCTGACGCGTGAACGCGCGGGCTTCGAAGTGCGAGACGTGCACCCGACTCACTATGGTCGTGTCTGCCCGATTGAAACACCGGAAGGTCCGAACATTGGTCTGATCAACTCCATGGCGTTGTATGCTCGTTTGAACGAGTACGGCTTCCTGGAAACACCTTACCGCAAGATCATCGACGGCAAGGTCAGCACACAGATCGACTACCTGTCGGCGATTGAAGAAAGCCACTACGTTATTGCCCAGGCTAACGCCGAGCTTGACGACGAAGGCCGTTTCGCAGACGAACTGGTGGCTTGCCGCGAGGCTGGCGAAACGATCATGACGGCGCCGTCGAACGTGCACTACATGGACGTCGCGCCATCGCAGATCGTGTCAGTGGCAGCATCGCTGATTCCGTTCCTCGAGCACGATGACGCCAACCGGGCACTGATGGGCGCCAACATGCAACGCCAGGCAGTTCCTTGCCTGCGCCCTGAAAAACCACTCGTCGGTACGGGCATCGAGCGCACTGTTGCCGTCGACTCCGGTACAACCGTGCAGGCGATTCGTGGTGGTATCGTGGATCACGTCGACGCCGAGCGCGTGGTGATTCGCGTCAACGACGAAGAAGACATTGCGGGGCAGGTCGGTGTAGACATCTACAATCTGATCAAGTACACACGTTCCAACCAGAACACCAATATCAACCAGCGTCCTATCGTCAAGCGTGGCGATCACGTGGCGCGTGGCGACGTTCTGGCCGACGGTGCATCGACCGATCTGGGTGAACTGGCGCTGGGCCAGAACATGCTTATCGCGTTCATGCCCTGGAACGGTTACAACTTCGAAGATTCAATCTTGATCTCCGAAAAAATCGTTGCAGACGACCGCTACACGTCGATTCACATCGAAGAACTCACGGTCGTTGCGCGCGATACCAAGCTTGGCGCTGAAGAAATTACGCGCGACATCAGTAACCTGGCTGAGACTCAGTTGAATCGCCTGGACGATTCCGGCATTGTCTATATTGGTGCGGAAGTCCGCGCCGACGACGTGCTGGTAGGCAAGGTCACGCCAAAGGGCGAGACCCAGCTGACTCCGGAAGAAAAACTGCTGCGCGCCATCTTCGGCGAGAAGGCCTCCGATGTCAAAGACACATCGCTGCGCGTGCCATCGGGCATGGTTGGCACCGTCATTGACGTTCAGGTCTTTACCCGCGAAGGGATCGAACGCGATAAACGTGCCCAGTCGATTATTGACGACGAGCTGCGCCGCTATCGCCAAGACCTGAACGATCAGTTGCGTATTGTCGAGAACGATACCTTCGATCGTATCGGCAAGTTCCTGGTCGGCAAAACGGTTAACGGCGGTCCACGCAAGCTGGCGAAGGGCGCTGAACTGACGACCGAATACCTGACCGACCTGGATCGCTGGCAGTGGTTTGACATACGCTTGTCCGACGAAGCGCACGCTTTGGTGCTTGAGCAGGCCAAGGAATCGGTAGAACAGAAACGTCACGAATTTGATCTGGCCTTTGAAGAAAAGCGCAAGAAACTGACTCAGGGCGACGAACTGCCTCCAGGCGTGCTCAAGATGATCAAGGTTTACCTTGCCGTCAAGCGCCGCTTGCAGCCAGGTGACAAGATGGCCGGTCGTCACGGTAACAAGGGTGTTGTTTCGCGCATTACCCCGATCGAAGACATGCCACACATGGCCGACGGCACACCCGCGGACATCGTTCTGAACCCCTTGGGCGTACCTTCACGGATGAACGTGGGTCAGGTTCTGGAAGTGCATTTGGGCTGGGCTGCCAAAGGCGTGGGCTATCGCATTGCCGACATGCTCGAAGATGAAAAGAGTGTCCAGATCAAGGATATTCGCGCCTATCTCGAGAAGGTCTATAACAGCACCGGCGCTTCGTCCCGCCTTGACCAACTCACCGACGATGAAGTCGTCGAAATGGCTCATAACCTGAAAAATGGCGTGCCGCTGGCAACGCCGGTATTCGACGGGGCAACGGAAGAAGAAATTTCCAAGATGCTGGAGCTGGCCTATCCGGACGACGTTGCCGAGCGCTTGAAGCTTACGGATACTCGTACGCAGGCATGGCTGGTTGACGGTCGGACGGGTGAGCAATTCGAACGTCCAGTTACGATCGGATACATGCACTACCTGAAACTGCATCACTTGGTTGACGACAAGATGCATGCGCGTTCTACTGGTCCATATTCGTTGGTTACGCAACAGCCATTGGGCGGTAAAGCTCAGTTCGGTGGACAGCGTTTCGGGGAAATGGAAGTCTGGGCGCTCGAAGCTTACGGTGCTGCGTATACCTTGCAGGAAATGCTTACCGTCAAGTCTGACGATATTGCAGGCCGGACCAAAGTGTACGAAAACATCGTCAAGGGCGACCACGTCATCGACGCCGGTATGCCAGAGTCGTTTAACGTGCTGGTCAAAGAAATTAGATCCCTGTCCCTGGACATGGATTTGGAGCGTAAATAATGAAAGCGCTACTCGATCTGTTTAAACAAGTCTCGCAAGACGAGCAATTCGATGCCATCAAGATCGGCATCGCGTCGCCTGAAAAAGTGCGGTCATGGTCCTATGGCGAAGTTCGCAAGCCTGAAACCATCAACTACCGTACTTTCAAGCCCGAGCGCGATGGCCTGTTCTGCGCCAAAATATTTGGCCCGATCAAAGACTATGAGTGCCTTTGCGGCAAGTACAAGCGTCTTAAGCACCGCGGTGTTATATGCGAAAAGTGCGGCGTTGAAGTTACCGTTGCCAAGGTTCGCCGTGAACGCATGGGCCATATTGAGCTGGCCAGCCCTGTAGCGCACATCTGGTTCCTCAAGAGCCTGCCGTCGCGTCTGGGCATGGTGCTCGACATGACCTTGCGCGACATCGAACGCGTACTGTATTTCGAGGCATGGTGCGTTATCGAACCTGGCATGACACCGCTCAAGCGCGGTCAAATCATGTCCGATGACGACTTCCTGGCCAAGACTGAAGAGTACGGCGACGATTTCCACGCCCTGATGGGTGCGGAAGCCGTGCGCGAACTGCTGCGCACCATTGATATCGACCGCGATGTCGAAGTCCTGCGTGCCGAGCTCAAAGCGACATCGTCCGATGCCAAGATCAAGAAGATTTCCAAGCGTCTGAAAGTCTTGGAAGGCTTCCAGAAATCGGGCATTAAGCCAGAATGGATGGTCATGGAAGTACTTCCAGTACTGCCACCTGATCTGCGTCCGCTGGTACCGCTCGATGGCGGCCGCTTTGCAACTTCCGACCTCAACGACCTGTATCGCCGCGTCATCAACCGCAATAATCGTCTGAAACGCCTGCTCGAACTGAAGGCTCCGGACATTATCCTGCGCAACGAAAAACGCATGCTGCAGGAATCGGTTGATTCGCTGCTCGACAACGGTCGCCGCGGCAAGGCCATGACGGGCGCCAACAAGCGCCAGCTCAAGTCCCTGGCCGACATGATCAAAGGCAAGAGCGGTCGTTTCCGTCAGAACTTGCTGGGCAAGCGGGTCGACTACTCGGGTCGTTCGGTTATCGTGGTCGGGCCACAGCTCAAGCTGCACCAGTGTGGTCTGCCCAAGCTGATGGCACTGGAACTCTTCAAACCCTTCATTTTCAATCGTCTTGAAATGATGGGACTGGCCACCACCATCAAGGCGGCCAAGAAGCTGGTCGAAACCCAAGAGCCTGTGGTCTGGGATATTCTCGAAGAAGTCATTCGCGAACACCCGGTCATGCTGAACCGCGCCCCTACCTTGCACCGTCTGGGTATTCAAGCCTTCGAACCGGTCCTTATCGAAGGTAAGGCCATTCAGCTGCACCCGCTGGTTTGCGCCGCGTTCAACGCCGACTTCGACGGTGACCAGATGGCCGTTCACGTGCCGCTGTCGCTCGAAGCTCAGCTGGAAGCGCGCACGCTTATGCTGGCCTCGAACAACATCCTGTTTCCGGCCAATGGCGAACCGTCTATCGTGCCGTCGCAGGATATCGTGCTGGGTCTTTACTACACCACACGCGAACGTACGAACGGTAAAGGCGAAGGCCTGTTCTTCATGGACGTCGAAGAAGTTCAGCGCGCCTATGACAACCGTGAAGTCGAACTGCAAAGTCGCGTTACCGTTCGCTTGAACGAGTACGAAAAAGACGCGCAGGGCCAATGGCAACCATTACTGAAGCGTTTCGAGACCACAGTCGGTCGCGCATTGCTGTCAGAAATTCTGCCGCACGGCTTGCCGTTTTCGGTGTTGAACCGTCCGCTTAAAAAGAAAGAAATTTCGCGCCTGATCAATCAGTCGTTCCGCCGCTGCGGATTGCGTGCAACGGTAATTTTCGCCGACAAGCTGATGCAGGCCGGCTTCCGCTTGGCTACCCGGGGCGGTATTTCCATCGCCATGGGCGATATGCTGATCCCCTCGGTCAAGGAAGAAATCCTTAGCCAGGCGACCAAAGAAGTCAAAGAGATCGACAAACAGTATTCGTCGGGTCTGGTTACGTCGCAAGAGCGTTATAACAACGTGGTCGATATCTGGGGCAAGGCTGGCGACAAGGTCGGCAAGGCCATGATGGAACAGCTTTCCACCGAGCCCGTGATTAACCGTCATGGCGAGGAAGTGCGTCAGGAATCGTTCAACTCCATCTACATGATGGCTGACTCGGGCGCCCGCGGTTCAGCGGCTCAGATTCGTCAGCTGGCCGGTATGCGTGGCCTGATGGCCAAGCCTGACGGTTCGATTATCGAAACGCCTATTACTGCCAATTTCCGTGAAGGCCTTAACGTACTTCAGTACTTTATTTCCACTCACGGTGCACGTAAAGGCTTGGCCGATACCGCCCTTAAAACGGCGAACTCGGGTTACCTGACACGCCGTCTGGTAGACGTAACGCAAGATCTGGTCATTACGATGTCCGATTGCGGCACATCGCGTGGCTACCTGATGAAAGCCATCGTCGAAGGTGGCGAGGTCATTGAGCCTTTGCGCGATCGAATTCTGGGTCGTGTAGTGGCCGCCGATATCGTCAACCCTGAGACTCAGGAAACGGCGTTGACCGCCGGTACACTGCTGGATGAAGACCTGGTTGATTACGTCGACAGCCTGGGTGTGGATGAAGTCAAGGTGCGCACGCCGCTTACTTGCGAAACACGTCACGGATTGTGTGCCCATTGCTACGGTCGCGACCTGGGTCGTGGCAGCATGGTCAGCCGCGGTGAGGCTATCGGCGTTATTGCCGCCCAGTCCATTGGGGAACCAGGCACGCAGCTTACGATGCGTACGTTCCACATTGGTGGTGCGGCGTCCCGTGCCGCCATGGCCAGCTCGGTTGAAACCAAGTCGGCAGGCACGATTGGCTTTGCGATTGGTTTGCGCTACGTTACCAACGCCAAGGGCGACCGGATTGCCATTTCGCGTTCAGGCGAAATCGTCATATTCGATGACAATCGCCGCGAACGCGAACGTCACAAGATCCCGTACGGTGCCACGATTGCTGTGGGCGATTCCGAACAGGTCAAAGCCGGCCAGCGTCTGGCCAGTTGGGATCCGTTGACCCGTCCTATCGTGTCCGAATATGCCGGTCTCGTCCGCTTCGAGAACATCGAAGAGGGCGTGACGGTAGCAAGACAGCTTGATGAAGTGACCGGTTTGTCGACGCTAGTTGTGATTACGCCCAAGACACGTGGCGGCAAGATCATGATGCGTCCGCAGATCAAGCTCATCAACGATGCGGGCGAAGAAGTCAAGATTGCCGGCACCGATCACTCGGTAAACATCACCTTCCCGGTTGGCGCACTGATCACCGTGCGCGACGGCATGCAGGTTTCCATCGGTGAAGTTCTGGCGCGTATTCCACAAGAATCGCAAAAGACTCGCGATATTACCGGCGGTCTGCCCCGCGTGGCGGAATTGTTCGAAGCGCGTTCGCCAAAAGACGCCGGCATGCTTGCCGACGTTACAGGTACCGTTTCTTTCGGTAAGGACACCAAGGGCAAACAGCGTCTGGTCATTACCGACCTCGACGGCATCAGCCACGAATTCCTGATTGCTAAAGAAAAGCAGGTGCTCGTGCATGACGGCCAGGTGGTAAACAAGGGCGAAATGATTGTTGATGGTCCGGCCGATCCGCACGATATCCTGCGTCTGCAAGGTATCGAACGTCTCGCCAGCTACGTCGTCAATGAAGTCCAGGACGTCTACCGCTTGCAGGGCGTAAAGATCAACGACAAGCACATCGAAGTGATTGTTCGTCAGATGTTGCGTCGTGTGAACATCACCAATGCTGGCGACACCAGCTTCATTACAGGTGAGCAGGTCGAGCGCTCCGAATTGCTGAACGAAAACGATCGCATGGAAGCCGAAAGCAAGATTCCAGCTACCTACGACAACGTATTGCTGGGTATTACCAAGGCATCGCTGTCGACCGATTCGTTCATCTCTGCAGCATCGTTCCAGGAAACCACACGGGTCCTGACCGAAGCGGCAATCATGGGCAAGCGAGACGATCTGCGCGGCTTGAAGGAAAACGTCATTGTCGGACGCCTGATCCCTGCAGGTACGGGTATGGCGTATCACATAGCGCGCAAAGACAAAGAGGCCCATGAAGCGGCCGAACGTCAAGCCGCACGTGCAATGGCGAATCCTTTCGAGGATACGCCGCCGGTTGAAGTTGCCGAAGCGCATGACGAGTCTGCGTCAGACGAAGTCACCGGTTCAGCCGAAGAGTAAATCGACGGTTCGCTGTAAAGAAAACCGGGTGCTTGCACCCGGTTTTTTTGTTGCCCGCCCACATGTTAATGTCGTGTACCGGCGCCGCCCTACGCAGCCCTAGCTTGGAAGCGGGCCCCCGTGCTGAGCCAGGCCCTTGTGCTGGGCTTTTGCAAGGAAGCATGTGTTCCGGCTAGGCGTAAGCCCCTGTTATGTCGCGAATCCACATCGATTTTCGCTAAATAGCGCAGTGAAGTATATTTCTTGACCTTTTCTTTGGTGGCATGCTACGATGGCGAGCTTACTAAAGGGTCTATTTGCCAAAATACCTTTAGCAAGACTGCCCGTATCTGCAGAAAAAGCTAGATACACCAGCAAGAATTGCCGCAAGACCCGCTCTTTTACGTTTTTTCGTGTCAGGCGGTTTTTGCGCAAAACCGCCTGAG
This sequence comes from Candidimonas sp. SYP-B2681, assembly GCF_003971065.1. Lineage (GTDB taxonomy): Bacteria > Pseudomonadota > Gammaproteobacteria > Burkholderiales > Burkholderiaceae_B > Pollutimonas. Next base: position 3,467 of record NZ_RYDV01000015.1, on the reverse strand, counting down.
GCTCCATTAGTGTTCGGCCATGCCGGCACTATAGCAACAGGCGTCTCATTTAAATACGTTAGTCAGTACGCAAGTACAAAATACGTAAAAGACACAGGATGCGTAAAGGTCATGCCAACCATTAGCCAACTCGTGCGCAAGCCGCGCGAAGTAAGTCGCGAGAACAGCAAGAGCCCCGCGCTCGAAAACTGCCCGCAGCGCCGTGGTGTTTGCACTCGCGTGTACACCACTACCCCTAAAAAACCTAACTCGGCTTTGCGTAAAGTCGCCAAGGTTCGTCTTACCAACGGTTTCGAAGTTATTTCGTACATCGGCGGTGAAGGTCACAACTTGCAGGAACACTCTGTCGTTCTGGTTCGTGGTGGTCGTGTAAAAGACTTGCCAGGCGTTCGTTACCACATCGTCCGCGGTTCGCTTGACTTGCAAGGTGTTAAAGACCGCAAGCAGTCGCGTTCCAAGTACGGTGCAAAGCGCCCGAAAAAAGCCTAAGTTATTCCATCGTCCAGCCTGTCTGGTCATCTCAGTGCAGCCGTGGGCGTGCGCCCATAGCATGTAAGTGACCCTTTCCAATAAAGTGGTCGTGGCCGCATAAAGCGGTTCAACTGAACTGTCACAAGGAAGTTAAAATGCCTCGTCGTCGCGAAGTCCCCAAACGTGAGATTCTCCCCGATCCAAAATTCGGCAGCGTAGAACTCGCGAAATTCATGAACGTTGTTATGTTGTCTGGTAAAAAAGCTGTAGCGGAACGCATCATCTACGGTGCTTTTTCCCAGATTCAGGCTAAAACTGGCAAAGAGCCTATCGAGGTTTTCAATCTCGCCATTAACAACATCAAGCCTCTCGTTGAGGTCAAGAGCCGCCGCGTAGGTGGTGCAAACTATCAAGTTCCAGTTGAAGTGCGCCCTGTGCGCCGCCTGGCACTGGCCATGCGCTGGTTGCGTGAAGCAGCCAAGAAGCGTGGTGAGAAATCGATGGATTTGCGCCTGGCCGGCGAATTGCTTGACGCCTCCGAAGGTCGTGGCGGGGCAATGAAAAAGCGTGAAGACACGCACAAGATGGCAGAGGCCAACAAGGCATTCAGCCATTTCCGTTGGTAATCTAAGGACACTATCATGGCCCGCAAAACCCCAATCGAGCGCTATCGCAATATTGGTATCTCTGCGCACATCGATGCAGGGAAAACCACCACGACAGAGCGCATCCTGTTCTACACCGGCGTCAACCACAAGATTGGCGAAACCCATGAAGGCTCTGCCACCATGGACTGGATGGAGCAGGAACAAGAGCGTGGCATTACCATTACTTCGGCTGCTACCACGGCATTCTGGCGTGGTATGAGTACGGATCGCCCCGAGCATCGTATTAACATCATCGACACCCCGGGACACGTCGACTTCACTATCGAAGTCGAGCGCTCCATGCGCGTCCTTGATGGCGCCTGCATGGTGTATTGCGCTGTGGGCGGCGTGCAGCCTCAGTCGGAAACCGTATGGCGCCAAGCCAACAAGTACGGTGTGCCGCGTCTCGCGTTCATCAACAAGATGGACCGTACCGGTGCCAATTTCTTCAAGGTCTATGACCAGCTGAAATTGCGCCTGAAAGCCAATCCTGTGCCTATCGTTATACCCATCGGCGCAGAAGACACTTTCAAGGGCGTGGTCGACCTCGTCAAAATGAAAGGCATCGTCTGGGACGAAGCCAGCCAGGGCATGAAGTTCGAATACACCGACATCCCTGCTGATCTCGTCGACGAGGCCAACGAATGGCATGAAAAGCTGCTCGAGTCGGCTGCGGAATCGTCTGAAGAGCTGATGAACAAGTATCTGGAAACAGGCACTTTGTCAGAAGACGAAATCAATCTCGGTATTCGCACTCGCACCATCGCTGGCGAAATCCAGCCAATGCTATGCGGTACAGCGTTCAAGAACAAAGGCGTGCAGCGCATGCTCGACGCCGTGCTCGACTACCTGCCCTCACCGATTGACATTCCTCCGGTCGAAGGCATGGACGATGAAGGCAATGCCGTCAGCCTGCCGGCAGACGACAACGCCAAGTTCTCGGCATTGGCATTCAAGCTCATGAGCGATCCGTTCGTGGGTCAGCTGACTTTCGTGCGTGTGTATTCCGGTGTCCTCAAATCGGGCGAAACGGTCTTCAACCCCATCAAGGGCAAAAAAGAGCGTATCGGCCGTATTTTGCAGATGCACGCGAACAACCGCGCCGAAATCAAGGAAGTTCTGGCAGGCGACATCGCTGCTGTGGTGGGTCTGAAAGACGTAACCACTGGCGAAACGCTATGTGATCTCGATTCGCACATCTTGCTCGAGCGCATGATCTTCCCAGAGCCCGTGATTTCGCAAGCTGTCGAGCCCAAGACCAAAGCCGACCAGGAAAAAATGGGTATTGCGCTGTCGCGCCTTGCCCAGGAAGATCCTTCCTTCCGCGTACGCAGCGACGAAGAATCCGGCCAGACCATTATTTCGGGTATGGGCGAGCTTCACCTCGAAGTGCTGGTCGATCGCATGCGCCGTGAATTCGGTGTGGAAGCCAACGTGGGCAAACCTCAAGTGGCTTACCGCGAAACGATTCGCAAGACTTGCGAAGAAATCGAAGGGAAATTCGTCAAGCAGTCGGGCGGTCGTGGTCAGTACGGTCACGTTGTGCTCAAGGTCGAGCCTTTGCCTCCTGGCGGTGGTTATGAATTCGTCGACGCGATCAAGGGCGGTGTGGTTCCTCGTGAATACATTCCTGCGGTCGACAAGGGTATTCAGGAAACCTTGCCAGCTGGTGTGGTTGCGGGCTACCCGGTTGTTGACGTCAAGGTTACGCTGTTCTTTGGTTCGTACCACGACGTCGACTCGAACGAAAACGCCTTCCGTATGGCTGCCTCGATGGCATTCAAGGACGGCATGCGCAAGGCCAGCCCAGTGCTGCTCGAGCCCATGATGGCTGTGGAAGTCGAAACACCTGAAGATTATGCTGGTAACGTGATGGGCGATTTGTCTTCACGCCGTGGCATGGTCCAAGGTATGGACGACATCATCGGTGGCGGCAAGATCATCAAGGCAGAAGTGCCGTTGGCGGAAATGTTTGGGTATTCGACGACATTGCGTTCGCAAACGCAGGGTCGCGCGACCTACACGATGGAGTTCAAGCACTACGCCGAAGCTCCCAAGAACGTAGCTGATGAAGTCATTACCGCTCGCGGTAAGTAATATATAGGTCCTGCCCATCTTGTATGGTGGGCAGGTAAACTTTTTTGTTTCCTTGAAAACATTGATGGATTAAATCATGGCAAAAGGTAAGTTCGAACGTACCAAACCACACGTAAACGTAGGCACGATTGGTCACGTTGACCACGGCAAGACTACGCTGACGGCTGCGATCACGACAGTGCTGGCCACCGCCTTCGGCGGCGAAGCCAAAGGCTACGCGCAAATTGACGCGGCCCCTGAAGAAAAAGCACG
>NZ_RYDV01000014.1 GCF_003971065.1 Candidimonas sp. SYP-B2681 | reverse complement strand
CGATCGCAAGAAGTTTGAGCATTGATTCTCCTGCAATTCAAGTTCGATTCTCGACGCCAGCCGGCCAAGAATCTCGTTTGGCTATGGTAAAACAGCCATTGTTTTCCGTCATGGTCGTCGATATCCCTACTCAAGGTAACCAACTCTGGCTTACCGAGGAGGGTTAACAGGACGCTGATACCAGAAAGCTCAGTCTTCCATCGACCTGATGCCGCTTGAGCGAAGGTCAAGTGAAGGAGCCACTAAAACTGATGAAATCGGATGAAGGACATTCGATTCTGCCGGGGTGATAAAAATTAAGAGTCCATGTGCCCGAATCAAAGTCCTTATTCGCGCGGCCAGCTCCGCTGCAGGTCATCCATGATAAGAAGATGGCGGTGCTCGCCGTGCGATGCGTGTTCCAGCAAGTGGGGATGATCGGGCTGCAAATCAGGGCGCGCATGTGAGATATTGGTTGAATCACTGGCTAGCCATAGCCGCAATGCGAATTCGTAAAAGTCGGCCAGAAGGCGTCTGTGCCACGCTGTAGCCAAATCCAATCACCCGCCGTGCCAAGGGGTTGGAGATGAACAAGAAAAAACGAAGACTCGAGCAACTCCGGTCTACGGAATTGCTCGCGCGTTGGGCTGATTCAATACCCTTGCGTCCCCTCAGATGCATGAATCTTTTTTGTGGGGGGCCACGGGTTTCGAGCAGTCACAACCCGCGAAATTGCGGCGGTCTTTTTTCTCGGAATGCTGCTCGCCCCTCTTGATAGTCTGCGCTATCGAAACAGTCTGCGATCAAACGCCTGGCCGTCACCAGGTCTTGCGATGCAGAATCGAGCAAAGCTTGGTTGACGCTAAACTTGGATGACTTGATGGTGAGTGGGGCGTTACGCGTGATCGTCAACACATAGTCTCGCGTAGCCTGCTCCAACTCAGCTGCGGGCATCACGCGGTTCACCAGGCCCAGATGCAGCGCTTCTTGCGCATTGATTCGCCGACCGGTGAACAGTATGTCTTTGGCCACTGAGGGCCCAACCAGATCGGTGAGCATCTGTACGCTCTCCAAGCCGTAAGCGATACCCAATCTCGCTGCGGGAATGCAAAATACCGCGCATTCGCTCGCGATCCGTATATCAGCACGCAGCGCAATATCAAGCCCTGCGCCAAAGCAATAGCCTCGGATCATAGCGATCAGCGGCTTCGTTAATAAGCTCATCGCTTCACGCGCACGATTTGACACCGCCGCATACTGGGAAGCTTGTTTAGCATTAGCACGAGCGGTGTCGAATTCCGAGATGTCAGCCCCGGAAACGAAGGCTTTCTCGCCCGCGCCGCGCATAACCACTGCTTTAACCTTCGGATCGGATTCAAACTCCAATAGGCTACGTTCGGCCGCTTCCCATAACGGTAAGGACATGGCGTTGTGCCGGGCTGGATTATCAAATACCAGATAACCTATTTCGTTCTCTGGGCAACTGAATAGCGGCTGCGAAGGTTTCATATTTGACTTGGCTTTAGTGATCGATTCATAGCACTTGTTCGCGCTGCAACTGGGCTACTTCCTGATCCGTTAGGCCCATCTCTTTGAGTATTTCCTTCGAGTGCTCACCTCGTGCGGGCGCAGGCCTATCATCAACTGCTGCGGCCGAAGATAGCCGGATCGGCTGGCCAAGCACATAGCGAGTACCCAGCGTATCATGCTGAACTTGCCGGATCACTTGAAGATGCTTTACCTGCTCATCGCTAAACATCTGCTCGACTGTGTATACCGGTCCGCAGGCCACCCCCGCCTTGTTTAGTTCGTTCACCCAATAGGTGGTATCACGGGTGAGCAAGGTCGATTCCAACTCATGATTTAACGCTTGACGGTTTTTGGATCGGCCCGCCTGCTCCGAAAACAAGGGGTTTGCGATCAAGTCTTCTCGCCCTATCTGCATACACAGCTTCTTCCACATGGCGTCGGCCGCAGCGCAAATCGTCACCTCGCCGTCCGCCGTGCGGTATACACCCGTAGGCATACGCGTTGCGTGGTCGTTGCCGACCTGAACCGGCATCTCGCCCTCGTTCAAAAAGCGCACCGCTTGAAAGTCCATTAAGTTGATCAGCGTTTCCAAAAGCGACACTTGCACCCATTGCCCGACGCCAGAGCGCTCACGTTCGAGAAGCGCAAGCAACACACCTTGCGCGCACATATGGCCGGTTACCGAGTCGGCCACGGCAATGCCTGTACGCACGAACGGTGTGCCGGGTTGACCCGTGACTGACATCAAGCCGCTCATACCCTGGATGATTTGATCGAAGCCTGGACGCTTGTGGTAGGGGCCATCTTGTCCAAATCCCGATATGCTGGCACAGATGATGCGCGCGTTGATCTCTTTCAAATGCGAGTAGCTTATTTCCAGCTTGTCCATGACGTCGGGCCGAAAATTCTCGACGACCACGTCGGCGGTTTTCACCAATTCATAGAACAACTGTCGACCACGCGGGTGCTTAAGGTCCAGCGTCAAGCTGCGCTTGCCCCCATTCAGATTTTGGAAGTCAGAATTTGTTCTCGGCCCGCCCATGTCTACACCGTCTACGCGAAGTTCGGGCGCTTCAATTTTGATCACATCGGCTCCCCAATGTACGAACTGCCGCGTGGCGGTGGGGCCAGCTCGGATTCGTGTCAGGTCAAGTACTTTGATTCCCCGAAGGGGTAGGCTGCGGCTCTGGTCCATTTAAGTATCCGTTTAATTCAATGGTGCCAGTCTATTTTTTGCCTACCTATATGTCAATTTGATTATTTAGATTGATTTATATCAAAAAGCGATCATGTTTCAGCGTGATCCTCTTCTCGAGAGTTCTTTAGTAACGTAACAAACGCCTGCGCAGCAGGGGTCAAACTGTGTGTGGCAAGATAAGCAACAGAGATCGTCCTGCTAATTTTTGGCCGATGCAAGGGATGTATCTGTAGCAACGCACCTCCAGCACGCAACCGAGTCTGTTCTGCGACCTTTTTTGGGGCAATGCTGGCAGCGCGCAAAGACTCTGTTAGCGCCACAACGGACATCCAGCTTTCTACCTCCATCAGCGGCTTGAACCGCTGCTGGATGCTGTCCCATGCCGTTTCTTCGATCATCTGCCCCACGCTGCTTGTCTTGACGATTGACACAAGCGGCAAGCGTAGTAAATCTCGCCAGGTACAGAACCCGGAGACCTTTAAGTCGGGATGCGCCATGACGACAAGCTCGTCTTCAAATAGCGCCTTGGTCATGATGTCACTGCCCACATTCCGAAACGTACCGACTGCAAGCTCAATATCACGCGAACGCAGCATGTTCAAGAGCTCGCGACTTTGCACCTCATGTAAGCGCAACTCCAAATTTGGATGCTTGCGATGAAATCTGCCGATTATGTCAGGTAAATAAGTGGCTGCATGCGTCGTTGGCGCGCCCACTGAAAGCGTACCGCGCTCCAGACGGCTGATGGCCGAAGTACTCTCCAGTGCTGCTTGAAGGTCGTCTAACACGCGCTCCGATACGGCGAGAAAACTGCGCCCGCTGTCTGTTAATTCAAAGTGCTTGGTCGACCGGTTAATGAGCCGCAGGCCAACAACGTCCTCCAACGCTTTCACGGCCGTACTTAAATTTGACTGGCTCGTATGTAGGCGATTGGCCGCTTCTGTGAAACTGCGTGAGCGGGCGATCTCGCGAAGGTAGATCAACTGGCGTATCGTAATGTTCATATGGAAAATCGATTTATACAGCTTAATTATATATTTGTGATTTAGCTTAATCCAGACCGATAATACTGTCCATCAGAAGGAGCTTTGAATTGTGAACATGATGACGCAGCAGGGGTTCGCCACGGTAGATGCCACTCGTCTTTACTACGAAAGTACGGGCAAGGGCGAAGCCATACTCTTTATTCATGAATATGCTGGGGATCACCGCAGCTGGGAGGGCCAAGTACGCCACTTTAGCCGCCGGTTCCAATGCGTGACCTTCAACGCACGGGGTTACCCGCCTTCGGACGTGCCCGCTAAGGTCGATGAATATTCCATGCAGCAAGCGGCGGTCGATGCTGTTGCTGTTTTGGATGCGCTCGGCGTTGAGCGTGCCCATATTGTTGGTCTGTCCATGGGTAGCTTTGCAGCTCTACAGCTCGCCATGGACTTTCCGGAGCGTTGTTTATCGGCGGTTGTGGTCGGTTGCGGCACGGGTGCCGAGCCTAGCGAGCGAACCAAATTTCAAGATCTCTTCGCACAGTCCGCTCAGAAGATTCAAGACGTGGGCATTGCTACCTACGTTGAAGGATATGCAATGGGACCGGCTCGAAAGACCTTGCTAGCAAAGGACCCAAGAGGCTGGATGGAATTTAAGACTCAGATGGCCGAACATCACGCCGAGGGGTCGCGCCGTACGCTATTGGGCGTGCAAAGTCGTCGTCCTTCACTTTGGGACTTGCAAGGCGAGCTCGCAAAGATCGACCTTCCTGTTTTACTGATCACGGGCGATCGCGATGAGCCCACTCTAATGCCTAACCTGATGCTTAACCGCAGCATCCCCCGTTGCGGCTTGGCTATCATTCCTCGATCAGGACATGCCGTCAATCTGGAAGAGCCGCAGCTCTTTAATCAGTTGGTGGACGACTTTATTTTTTCCGTTACGCAAAGCAGCATATAAGCGGATCACCCGAGAAGAAAATTTACATGGACATTGACCTAAAAACCCTAGATAGCTCGCAGCAATACAAGCTGCTAATGAGCAGTGTGCTTCCGCGCCCTATCGCCTTGGTTACTTCGTTGGATCGAAACGGTGTCATCAACGCGGCGCCATTCAGTCTATTTAACATTATGGCAGCCTCCCCACCAACGGTGGTCATAGGCATTGATGCTCGCGCGCCCGGAACGCCTAAGGATACGGCGCGGAACATTCAACAGACCGGCGAATTTGTCATCAATCTGGTGAACGAACCGATGGCCGACAAAATGAACTTGTGTGCCAGTGCGCTGGATGCCGATGTGAACGAACTCGAACACTCGGGCCTTACGGCCGTAGCCTCGGTGCAGGTGGCACCGCCGCGCATTGCAGAATCGCCCATCAGCCTTGAGTGTTCACGCTTAACCGCGCTCGACATTGGTAATGAGCGGAGCATCATCGTCGGCACCATCGTGCACTACCACATTAAAGACCAGTTCTATGACGTCGAAAAAGGCTATGTGCTTGCCGAACAGATGGGTTTGATTGCACGCATGCATGGACGCAGTTGGTATAGCCGAACGACAGACCTATTCGAAGTGCATCGGCCCGACACCTCGCGCTACGCATGAAGCTCACCGGTTCATCACTTAAAGAAATCACTATCAGGAGACAATATGACCATTAAATTTCAACCAGTCAGGCGCTTCGTGCTTGGCACCGCAATTTGCGCTCTAAGCGTATCGCTCGCCTCTGGTTCGGCTGCATGGGCCACTGGATCGGACGCGGCTGCGTCCTACCCGCAGCGACCAGTCACCATCGTCGATGGTTTTGCGCCTGGCGGCTCAACCGACGTACTGGCTCGCGTGGTGGGCCAGCATCTGAGTAAGGCTTTGGGTCAGCCCGTTGTTGTAGAGAACCGGGCCGGGGCCGGTGGCATTGTGGCGACCTCACACGTATCGCGCGCTGCAGCTGATGGATACACCCTGCTGCTGGGCACGATAGGACCCATCGTCGTGAACCCGAACATCATGAAGGACTTGAATTACAAGCCGCTACAAGACCTTGAGCCTATATTGTCGCTGGTCGATGTGGCGAACGTCATGGTGGTCAAAGGGGATCATCCAGCAAAAGGCGTACAAGACATCGTGCAGTTGGCGAAAACCAACCCCGATCAAGTGGATTTTGGATCCGCGGGCATCGGAACGACGGCCCATTTGGCAGGAGAAGTGTTTCAGCAAGGGGCTGGCATAAAGCTCACCCATGTGCCCTATCGCGGGGGAGCGCCCGCCATGACCGGCTTGCTTGGCGGAGAAACCGATCTCATCTTCTCGTCGGTGCCCACGGCAGTTGAGCATGTGAAAAATGGTCGGCTACGCGCATTGGCGGTAACTGGCAGCAAGCCACTTGACACCTTGCCTGGCGTGCCCCCCTTGAAGGATGCTGGCATTGCGGGTTATGAGCTACCGTCTTGGTATGGCGTTTTCGCTCCGGCAGGCACGCCCCAGCCCATCGTTGCGAAAATCGGTAATGAGCTTGCAAAAATTTTGGAACTGCCCGAGGTGAAAAGCCAGCTTATTGCGCTGGGCATGGTGCCCAATCCGGTGCATGCGGCTGATTTTAAGCGTCAGCTCGGGGAGGACACCAAGTATTGGAAAGGCGTACTGGAAAAGGCAAATATTCGGTTCAACTAGTCTTGCTGTAATTCACAAGCAAATCTACATCGACACGGCTGCGTTAGCGGCCGTTGTCGTTCTATGCTCAGCGGCGGGTTAAAACATATTGATCGAGACGCCGACTTGTGTATGCGTCAGGACTACGCATATTGAGGTCTGAACCTCTTCGATACAACATACATGTCCGCTAATGTTCGTGAAGCCGTATGGACCCAGACACTCCACAGCGTCGGCGTTGACGCACGGGACCGGATGCTGCACGAGGCGCGCGAAGTGATGACGCAGCGGGGCCATGACATCCACCTGAAAGAAACCCGCATCCGGACAGTTTTATGACTTGCGACATGAAGCTGTCAGCCGGCTCGTTGACGCCGGGTTATCGGATCAGCAAGTGCCTCCGGTCTGCGGACATAAGTCTATGCAGATGCTGAAACGGTATACGCATATTGAGGCTAAGAATTCGGTGGCAAAGTTGGATAAACTTCGCAGTAGATGTCCTACGAACTGTATGCTATTCCCACGCTTGATCCATCATCTGGGTCTGAGGCAGCATGCGCATTTACCCATTCAAGAATCACATCGGCATATTGTTGCACCAAAGATTCGGTGTATGCAAGAAGCTCCTCCAACTCCTTTTCTCCGGGCGGGTTCAACATCGCGCCATGGCCAATACCATTTCGCAAGCCTACCAAACCGCCCAAGCGTGACAAGTCAAGTTTGGAATATGCGTCCATATTGACAAGCCCCAGAGCTTCGGCATTTACCGCCACAACCGCATCGTTTACATTAGAGTAAGTTAAAACCAATTCCTTAACGTCGAGCTTTGCCGAAAAGGGCTGCTGATGCCACGTATCTAGCTCCCTCAATACTTTAGCGGACAGATGAAAACCGCCTTTAGTTATTTTTTTGCTCAGCCCTGAGGTTTGATTAAAAACTGAATCCTCTCGCTCCAACTCCACAACATCACGAATCGTATCAATAAAACTCTTGAAAAATCCTGCTTTCCGTAACCAATAAGCACGAAGCTGAGGCGGACAGTCGGCCGCTCTTATATGATTATCACGAATGATCTTTAAACAAATAGACGTCCATAAGGAAAAGCACCGCTCCCAAACAGAATAGAGCATTGGGACAGCCATCAGACGGAGCGTATCACGTTCAGATATTTGATCAGAAAGCAACGAGCGAAGGTTTTCAAGAACCGGCAAACAATCATTATCGCGAGTGAATGTCACCTCTGCGACAAAATCGCGCCTAGTATTATTCATCTCCGTGCTCCTCAGGAGGCATAAAGTCCTCCGAGAACCAACGAGCGCCTAGGTCTAAGCGTCCTTGATGTTTCTTCTTTGTATTAGAACCTGCCCCAGTAACCTCTCTGATTTCATCACCTTGTAGCAATCGAGCAATACGGGTACTCAGCTGATCGGGATGTTTACGTAGGAAATCCAGATTCCGATAAATGCCTGTGGCGACAATATCGAACAAATTGGAGCTGAACGCTCCCTGAGACTTTCCATCCTTCCAAAAGCGAAATGCCTCCCCATTTGGGTACATAGCAGAAATTAATGAAAAAATCTCAATTACTCTATTCTGCTCCATTCGATCAAAAACAAACTTGCCCTCCGATGCATATTCCATAAAGCCATCAAGAAACTCAATGACTGAATGTCGGAGAGGCTGTGGGCTATGTGCGTTAGCGAGCAACCGTAGCAATTGCTCTGCTACGCCCATTTTTTTAGCTTGTTCGTCAGGAAGTGCCAAAGCTAACTCAACACATTCTTCTGATGCCAAATCCCGCAATATATCCGGAAACTTATTCCCAAATAGCCGCGCAGAGCAATTGCGGATTTCTTGGTCCGACAAGATTGAGCCAGAGCGATTAAGCCGCTTGAAAACGTGAAATCTAGCTCGTGGCGAAGATTCCTTCTCCAATACGATAATCGGAATTCGGGTGTACCTGAGAGTACGAGTGAGGGTTTCCGGTAATGTGGAAAGAGAGAATCCCTCTAATGATTCGACGAGAGGCGCTGAATATAGCAGCGTACCCACCTGAATATTATTCTGCTCAATATCGTTATTTTCATTTGTAGCAATAGGTGCACCGTCGAAAATCTCAGTTGCAAAGAATTTGAGCAAAGTGCTAAGCCTCTGCAAACCGTCGATGACCTCTGTTTTACCATCCGGGTTCGTCGCAAAGAAAAGCGGTGGTGTTGGAATATTTAATAGCAGCGACTCAATATATTCGGACTGCCTATCTAGCCCCCATCGAAAAAGTCGCTGATATTCAGGATTGATCCTCAAATCTCCCCGCTTGTAGGTCGCAAGAAGATCGCTAATTGTAGTGGTATATGAATCCGTCTTTAACTCATTTCGATGACTTCCGACGTCGTCTAAAACACCCATCTTCAACCTTTTTCAAATAGGATTGCGGTCTCCACAGGAAACCGTTGAACTCCATAACCTGCAGAGCGCGTATTTATTAATTTGATTGAGTTCGATTTTTTGTATGCATGTGATCCCATCGGCGTTAGACCTCTATCGGCAGCCATTTCACCGATTATTGCAGGGAGATCATTATGGACGTCTTTGTAATATGAGTCTTGCGCCACAATACAAACTCTACCCCCGGGACGTGTCACTCGACTAATTTCACCGATGGAATCAAAGAGATCGTCAAAATAAGAAAAGTGCTGGTTGTAATAATACGTTTTGGACGCTTTTGAAGGGTGATTGAAGACAGACTCCAATAACCCAAGACAGGCGTTGCCCCACCGGTGGTTCGGAACTGCAGTTGCAGGCTTGTTTGTTATGGCAGAACCCATAAGTAATTTTCGTGTCTCGCTATAACGTGCCAAACCTATCGTCTCCAATACGAGCAGTTCAGGCAATGTTGCCCTCGCGTAATCCAACCTAGTGCAATAGGGGGGAGAAGTGATAATGGCATCAATCGATGAGTCTGCCAAACTCAACGCTCTTGCATCACCCAACATACAGATAGACTGAGACGTGTGCGCAAAAACTTGACGATTGGAGCATAGCTCCCCAATTCGATTCATTTCTTGCTTAAAACGCTCCAGAACCACGCAACTGCGCGCACTTACTTTTTCCTGGGGTGTGCTAGGAATTTTGATCCATGTTGGATTACTGGTATTGAACTGGCGGATTAAACTTCTGACCGTATTGAACAATCCAACAAAAAATGCCGCGGGTAGTGGCGATATTTTATTCACTTCGTCTGATTTACAGATCGGTCTCATCTCTGCAACTAGATACTCCCATATTGCTAGCGCAATGCACTGGAGAGTATTTGCAGCCCTCGGCTTAAAATATAATTCAAGCGAATTCTTTCGCCCACTTCCATCGAATACCCTTGCAGCCTCGATCAGTTTGTCGGTCAGTGGCGAAATTACGCCCGCGTCTAAAGGCGAAAGTAAATTTGCCTTTGCTACGACTACCATTACAGGGTTAAGGTCAAAACCTATGCCAACAACATCTCGGCGAAATGCTGCAGTCGTTGTGGTTCCTGCCCCATTCCAAGGATCTAGTACAGATCCCGTACAGCCTTGTAGTGCCCACGCAATAGCATCTGCAACAAACAACGACGAAAAACCGGCATAGTATGGATAGAACTCTCCCTGGCTCCGCGCCTTCGCTTTTCTTGGTCGTGCAGGATTTGCGAATGGCTTCATAAATAAAGTAATGGAACTCTGTGTCAAAGTTTTTGCTCATCATCTTACCCTATTGGGACGACCCCGGCGATTTTTGATATGCGCGGAAACACAACTCTCGGCGTGCCTTAACTGATGGTGAAGGGATACATTTCTCGTGCGCCCCGACGGTTTCCAAACACTGACGACCAAACTAACGCTTTGGCGGTAAACAACTACCTGCAGTCGCGCAAGTAGTCTTTTCCGGGTGTGTAGCGATTGGAAAGACATTTACTCATAGAGAATGGCGGTAGTTTCGTTCGCGCCGATTTGTGGCATTAAGTATTCTGGCGGCTTTTGGCTTGTCGATTCACCGCGAAAAAATGCGCGACCTTCGGCGCAGATGTAAACATTCGGGCCCCTATTGCTCCAGTTAAGGCTGCGAATAACACCGTCTCTAGTCCTGGCACATTCGCTCAGTAATTGGCATGGGGCGGCCCCCTATTTCGGAAGGCACCAAATATGTTGCCCGTTAGATGACTCCCGCATTCGGCGGGAGTGATTATCGCGCCCCGCTAGGAAAAGGACTAATTTGATGAATCACACGCTGCACGTTGAACAAAACTGCGCATCGGTTTAAGCAGGAAGCGGTATCTTCGAGCGGTATACTGCCGTCGTCTTATGATGTCTGATCTACCATGATGAAACGCAAATTCTACTTACTACTCGCCCTTACCGTCCTTCTCGTCGGCTGTGCTGCAACACCACGCCACGTTCCGCCAGCCTTCACAGTGCATCGATTTTCTGCGCCGTTAGATATTGAACTGAAAGCCGGAACGGGACAGTCGATTTTCGTCGACGGCAGCTATGTCCAAGGGGAATACATTCCAGTGGACCATCCGGTAGACATGATGATCCCCGGGTCCATGTACATTCCGTTCCCCGTGCATGTAGGCGTAGGACGGCTCGTACTAACCCGCTTCAGCGGAGAGTGGAAGTATTACTGCGGTGACTTGGCCACGTCGGCAGCGTCCTTCCCTGGTCTGGGCAGTGTTGTGCAGGACGGAGACTGCATTGGAGTCAGAATTTCAAACACCGATGGGACAATGCAGTGGGTAGTGGATAACTCCATCCACAATGGCATGACCACCATCTGGAAGCGCAATTTTTCCGATGAAGACCGCCAGAGTTATAAGCCACAACAGGACACTAGGCCGTTCGCCATCCAATCAGTCACGCGGATTAACTTTGATGGCTACTACGGCGGTCAACTTCACTTTACATGGGAACAGGTTGACGATGCTGATAAAACCTCAAGAAAGTTTGTTTTTGACTTCGCCGGAGAGCCGACTCTGGTGGGAATCAACGACAAGCTGCTTGAGGTGATCCAGGCAGATAATGTTGGAGTGCGCTACCGCTGGAAGAAACTCTAACCAGATTGCCCACGCCCGTCGCGGGGCGTCACCTTGCTTCTACTATTCAGAGGAAAGGACGACTCACCCGCTCGAATAATCAAACCTTAACCGGCAGGGATTTCCAGGCGGCGAGCCACTTGATACAGCGTCTCCTCATCATGCATTTTCCCGATCAACTGCAAGCCTAGCGGCATGCCGTTGACATCCTTCCCAAAAGGAACGGACAAACTCGGATGCCCCGAAAAGTTGGTGGGCGCCGTCAAGCGGGTCAGCAACCACATGGTTCCACGCTCTTCATCGTTAATACGCGTGCTGCGCTCATCACGTAAGGTCGCGCTGATGCCGCAGGTTGGCGTAAGCAACACGTCCACACCATCCAGCGCTTTGTCAAAGCTCGCTTGAGCAGTGCCCTGGTATTTCAGCGCCTGAAGGTAATCTGACGCCAAGGCGTCTTTGCCCGCCAATAGCCGCGCTTGCACCTCGGGCAGGTAGGACGCCTTGACAGTTAACGAGGCCGCATGGGTGGCATAGGCCTCGACCTTCAGCACGAATTGCTGCGCGTCGTAGATATCGTAAATGTTGTCGATCTCTACCGTTTTTACCGTGGCACCGGCTGCTTGCAACGCTTCAATGCCCTCTTGCATGCTGCGCTTCACCGCGGGCGACAGATACTCGCCATAAAACCGGGTCGGCACCCCTATGACCAAGCCGCTAATATCTCGGCCTATCTTGCTGGAATACGTGCCCAGCGGGCGTTGCGCAATAATCTCCAGCAGCAATGCATTGTCTTTCACACAGGTGCTCAAGGGTCCAATGTGGTCCAGCGTTTCAGACAGCGGGAACACGCCCTCTTTAGAGACCAGTCCCAAGGTGGCTTTCATGCCGACCACACCGCAAAGTGCTGCGGGTAGCCGTATGGATGCGCTCGTATCGGTGCCTATCGAGCCGTAGGCCAAGCCTGCGGCGACGGTTGCCGCTGAGCCGCTACTTGAACCGCCCGTAATGCGCGCGGGATCATGGGGGTTTTTAGCCGGGCCAAAGAAAGACCTGTCGCCCGTCGATCCGTAAGCGAATTGATGTGTATTGGCCTTGCCGATGATGATGGCGCCCTCTTTTCTAAGCAGGCGCACGACCTCGGCATCGGCTTCGGAAACATGATCGGCGTACGCTTCCGCGCCCATTGTTGTGCGATGACCGGCGACATCGATCAAATCTTTAATGGCGATGGGCACACCCTCAAGCGCCCTGATTTCCTGACCCGCGGCAATCCGTTCTTGCGCGGCTTGCGCTTCAGCTCGGGCCTGCTCTCCTAAAACAGTGATGTAGGCGTTGATGGTCGATGTCTCGATGTCGGCCAGCATACCGTCGACGACTTCCACGGGCGAGCGCTCTCCTGTGCGATAGGCGTCTACAAGTTCTACGACACTTTTCATGACCGGGCTCCAAATTTATACACCGTAAATGCCGCCGTGCAGGGCGGACCATTGGCCACATGCATGGCACCGTCAGTCAGATCCGTGACGATGGAAAACACCGTCTCGAAGATATTGCCGCGCTTGCCCACCGGCCGCGGGTCGCTTTCGGCATGGCGGCAAATGGCATCGGGATAGTTGATGTGGTCTTTAAGAATATTCTGCATGGCCGCCAAGTCGATAGGGCCATCATGATGGTTCAAGCGACGCTGCGCGACACCCAGCCTGATGTGCGTGTCGGGCGTGCGCTCCTGGAAGCGGTCCTTGACGAAGTTCAACATGGTGGGACTGATGAAGTGATTGGTGTGCGCAAAGGTGCCATCGTGATTGAACATGACGTCATAGCCGTCGTTGGACATCTCGATATCGACGGCAACGCCCTCTTTCGAGGCAATGTGCAAGTTGACGCCATTGGCGGATTTCTGCTGAATGGCTGCGCCAATCGCCTCGCCGATCGAGTTCGAGTTCAACACGCCGCGCACGGCGCAGTGAATGGGCAGGCCGCCCGCGGTGCCTTCACAACCCAAGGCGTTAAAGCACAGGCCGATGCCCGCATCGTTCATGCCTATCTTGCCGATCAAGCCGGCTTCGGTAACCATAAGAATTCGCGGCTTGTCGATTTGTTCAATTTCAACGACCAGCATGACATCGTGCCAGCGCAGATAATGGTCCCAGTTCTGGGCAATATAGGTGTGCCCGTCGGTCTTGGGCGGAATGGCAGACAGCGATGTGCAGCCATCAAGAGCGGCTGCGGAAAAGATCACTTCAGACCTTGCGTTGAGTGCGACGATGTCAACCAACGGACGCTTCAGGCCATCTGCCATGCCCTGCATCTCAGCGATCAGGTCAGCGTCGTACCGCTCTATGGCAGGGATATACCCGTGCGCCCTTTCTACTGCCACCTCCCACGACACCCCCACCGAGGCAAAAAGCTCCGCGTAAAGCGCAATACAACGATTGATTTTTGCACCGGCCTGTTGCGCCATTTGCGTACCGATATCGTAGGGGGCTCCGCTGACCTTCACATACTGAAAAGCCATATCAACAATTCCTTTCCACCATGCAACAAAAGCGGCCTACCGACAAGGCAGGCCGCCGCCACTACAACTTAATTGAATGGAACGATTTTTCCGTCCGCGAACGTGGCGAGGCGAACCGATCCACTATTCTGGTTTTTTTCGTTGAAGGCTATTTTGCCCAACAAGATTTCAAAGCCTTCAAGCTTTCCCAAGCCTTCCTGGATTTGCTTTGGATTGGTGCCGCCACCGCGTTTAGCCGCTTCGACGACCGTGTACACGGAATCATAGGTGCCCGCTTCGAACGCACCGGGCTCGTGGTTGTACTTGGCCTTGAAAGCTTCCTCGAACTTGCGGGATTTTTCGTTATCGAGCCCCGTGATCCAGGTGGTGGGGAAGACGGAGCCATTTGACGCCGCACCGGCCAGCTCGACGAATTTTGGCACGCCCTGGCCCATGTTGACGATCAAGGTCGCATCGATGCCCAACTCTTTGATTTGACGGGCAATAATAGAACCCTCGGTGTAGTAGCCATGAACGAAGATAACTTCAGGCGCGGTGGTTTTGATTTTGCTTAACTGCGCTTTGAAGTCGGTTTCACCACGGTTGTATTCTTCGTAGGCCGTGACTTGGGCGCCAAGTGCTTTGGCGCGGTCAGCGGCAACCTTGGTGGGTGGTTTGCCGTAGTCAGAGTTTTCCACCAAGAACGCGAACTTCTTAGTGTTCTTATTCTGGGCAAAGTACTCGACGGCCTTCTCGTTCAGCTGGGCGTCCGTCATGTTGACGCGCCAGGTATATTTGTAGCCCTGCTCTGTGACGGTCGGTGAACCCGCCTGTCCGGTAATGGCAGGAACCTTGTAGCGTTCGTTTTCTTTGGTAAAGGCGATCGTCACCAGGCTGGCCGACGAGCCAACGATAACGTCCACCTTTTGTTGGGCGATCAGCTTTTTCGCCGCGTTAATGCCGGCTGCCGGGTCGCTGCGATCGTCCTCGGCATGAACCTCGATGGGCTTGCCATTGAAGCCTCCGGCCTTATTGATCTCTTCGATCGCTAAACGCGTGCCTTTGCGGTGGTTATCGCCATACGCCGCAGCAGAACCCGATATCGACTCGATAATGCCCATCTTCAATGCGTCGGCATGGGCAGCGCCCGTTGCGACGGTTAAACCCAACACCGCAAAAAACAGCTTGGACTTTTTAAACATGCTCCATCTCCTCATGGTGGGACTAATGATTTTTTTAAGTCAACAACAATGACCGGTTAGGCTTCGATGCCAAGATAGGCTTTTCGAATCTCGTCGCTTTCCAGCAAGGTCTTGGCGTCGTCCGTGGCAACGATTTCGCCGGACTCCATCAGGTAGCCGCGCTGCGCGATTTTCAGCGCAAGCGTTACGTTCTGCTCGACCAGCAAAATTGTGGTGCCGGCGGCATGGATCTCTTTAAGCTTGGTCATCAATTCTGCAACGACCAAGGGTGCCAGCCCCAGCGAAGGTTCGTCTAACAACAGTAATTTGGGGCGACCCATGAGGGCGCGGCCAATGGCAACCATCTGCTGTTCGCCACCGCTCATCGTTCCGGCTTTTTGCTTCCACCTTTCCTTAAGCCGTGGAAACTGGCTAAGAATCTTGTCAGCGTCCTCTTTCATTTCCGCTTTGGTCGACCTTCGGGCACGCGCGCCAACGGCCAGGTTCTCGGCGACCGTAAAGTCCGGGAATACGCGCCGGCCTTCGGGCACAATGCTGATGCCGCGCCGGATAATCGCATCGGAACTCTCGGCCTCGATGCGCTGCTCCATGAATTCGATGCTGCCGTTACGCACCGGCTGCAATCCGATAATGGATTTCAACAGCGTACTTTTCCCGGCCCCATTGGCCCCGATCAGTGTCACAAACTCGCCAGTATCGACCTCAACGCTGATTTTCTTGATGGCGTGCACGTGGCCGTAGTAGGTGTCGATATTTTTGATTTTCAACATGTTATTCGGCCCCCGTGCCGAGGTATGCGGCGATCACTTTGGGGTCGTTCTGCACCCGTTCCGGATCCCCCTCGGCAATTTTGTTCCCAT
The DNA here is from genome assembly GCF_003971065.1 of Candidimonas sp. SYP-B2681. GTDB lineage: Bacteria > Pseudomonadota > Gammaproteobacteria > Burkholderiales > Burkholderiaceae_B > Pollutimonas. Next base: position 6,746 of record NZ_RYDV01000014.1, on the reverse strand, counting down.
ACTCGAGCACCACAATGCTGCTGCAAAGATCCATGACCAGCTTGACGTCGTGCTCGATGAGCACAATGGTGTAGCCCATGGCATTAAGTTTCTTGATTAACGTTTTAAGCGCCACACGCTCTTGCAGGTTCAAGCCCGCAGCGGGTTCATCCAGTAGCAGAATTTTCGGGTCGGTTGCCAATGCGCGGGCAATATCAAGTTGGCGCTGCTCGCCGTAAGGCAAGTTCTTGGCTAACTCGTCTTTTTTCTTGTCCAGACCCACGTAGGACAACAACTCGATCGAGCGACGCTCGGCCTCGCGTCGTTCCGCGCGCTCTTTGCGGGTACGCAAAATCGAGGCGATAACACCCGACTTGGTGCGACTTTGACGACCTATCATGACGTTTTCCACCAGACTCAGCTCGGGAAACACCATGATGTTCTGGAAGGTTCTGGCCACCCCCAGCCGGTTGATCTGGTCGAGCCGCATTTTGCTGATCTCGTGCTCTTTGTAGAACACCTGGCCCGACGTGGGGGTGTAGATCCCGCTGATCACGTTGAACAACGACGTCTTACCTGCCCCGTTGGGGCCGATCAGGCCAGTTACTCGACCCTCCGGCACATCGAACGAAACCTGTGTCAGGGCACTGACCCCACCAAACTGAAGCGAAATTTCTTTTACTGATAAGGTCATTATCGTGTTCTCCAGCGCTGCACAATTCCTGGCAAATCAGCTAACCCATTAGGCAGGTAGCGCGACTTCCAGCGGTGCACGACGTTTGGCAGATCCGATAAACCCTTGGGCAGAAAAAGGATGACGACGGCCAATAACAATCCATAAACCAGCACGTTGTAGCTTCCAAAGCCTTGGGCGTACTCTTCCAGTATCGTGATGGCGAATGCGCCAATGATCGAGCCGTACAGATTTCCAATACCGCCGATAAACGCCATCACAAAGAAGAAGATGGAAATCGGCAGGCCCATTCTTTCGGGGTCGATGAAGCCATCGTAATGAACAAACAATGTCCCGGCGAAGGCGGCGAACATCGTGCTGACGGTAAACGAAAGTACCTTGTATTTAAAGACCGGAATACCAAGCGATTGGGCGGCGAGCTCGTTATTGGCGATGGAGCGCAAGGCATCGCCCGTTCGCGAATCGGTGATCCTGCGCAGCACAATAAAGCCCACGACCATGCAGGCGAGCACCATGTAGTAATACCCAAGGTCACTGTCGAGCGTCCAACCGAAAAAGCTCGGGCTAGGTACGGACGTCAATCCAGAAGGGCCGCCCGTAATGGAACTGTTCTTGACCAGCACCTGAAGAATGACCCCCACGGCAATACTCGCCAAGGCAAGGTAATGACCAGCGGTGCGCAAGACAATCAGCCCAACAATGCAGCCCAGTATGCCAACGCTGATTGTGGCGATCGCAACGGATCCCATGAAAGGAAAGCCGGATTTCATGAGCAGGCCGGAAATATAGGCCGCCAGACCAAAGAACGCGGCATGGCCCAGCGAGATCTGCCCGGTATAGCCAATAAACAGCGTCAGGCCCATGACCACGATGGCCGCGGTCGTGGCGCGAATCCCCATGTGTGTGAAGAATGGGTCATTCAACAGCAAGGGAATAATCACCAATGCCGCTAGGGCGATGATGTTTCCATATTTTTTTATCAACATCGAATGCCCCTAGACCTTTTGGATTTGTTTCTTGCCAAGCAAACCATTAGGTTTGACAAGGATGATGAGCAACAGAATCGAGAATGAAACAAGATCCTTGTAGGCCGAAGCCAGCAACAACGTTCCGTACTGCTCAATGACACCCAGCGCGAAGCCACCGAGCACCGCACCGGACACCAGGCCCAAGCCGCCAAGCAATGCCGCCGTGAATCCTTTAAGAATGATCAGTTGCCCCATATCAAAGGACAGCACCGCAATGGGTGCGTAGACGATCCCGGCCACGGCGCCCAACACCGAGCACAAGCCAAACGTAACATTGTTCACGCGAGAAACATTGATGCCCATCATGCGGGCCGTCGTTTTGTCTTGTGCCACTGCCCTAAGCGACAGGCCCAGTGCTGTCTTGGTAAACAGCACGTACAGAAGCCCCATCATGATGAAGGTGGTCGCAATCACAATCACATATTGAGTGCTGATTTGGACGCCGCCTAGCCTTACGACCGAATCGGTCATGGCGGGGAAACGGTAGGCTGAAGACCCAAAGATAAGCTGCGCGACGCTTCGGAGCATGATGAACAAGGCGATCGTCATGACCAGCAGTGAAAGGCCGTTGGCATTATTTTCGAGTTTGCGCAAGAAAATGCGTTCGATCAGCGAGCCAAAGATGAAGGCCGACACCATGCTAAGCGGCAGGGCCAACCACATGGCCAACCCTAAATCCACATGGAAGACATAGCCCATGAAGGCCCCCGCCATAAAGAACTCGCCCTGGGCAAAATTGATGACGTCCATGCCTCGAAAAACCAGCGTGATGGCAAGCGCCATCAAGGCATAAGTACTTCCGACCGAGAGGCCGAAAATAAGCTGTTGAATGAAATCTTCCATCAAGCCACCTCCCATACGTAGCTGTTACACGGCTTTAAATTTCTTCTGACTGGGGTGTTCAATAGCAGTTAAAAAGTATCCGACCTATGCAGTGCACGGCGAATCAACGGGCAGCACTAAGGCTTGCGAAGCCAATACGTCGTTCGCAAAAACTGGTGCTCTTTGGATCTGGATTATGACTTTTCGGTTACGCCGCTATTTTTTTGGGCGGACCTATCGGCTTGATTGATGTTTACGGTAATAAACGTTGGCGTCGCAGCGAGTGTCGGTGGACTCGTTCGACGGACTCAAGCCGGCGTCTCCTCGTGATTTTTATGTCTTGGTATCTGTTTACCCGAACGTTAGGGTAATTCTATATTTCGTCGTTGCAGATCTACAACCCGGTATAAACCCGAACGTTTGGGTTCGAGCTCTCGCGAACGCACAAGGTAGGCTCAAGTAATTCTGGCGCGGTGCTGCGGCCTGCAATCATATCCAACAACACTTCAACGCTGCGGTAGCCCATTTGGTGCATCGGCGAGCGTATTGTGCTGAGTCCTATGGGCAGCTCTGCAGCGATCGGCGTGTCATTGAACCCCACCACCGCCACGTCGCGACCGACTTGGATGCCCTGGTCGCGCAGCGCACCCATCAACCCTATTGCCAAGAAATCATTGACCGCAAAAACTGCAGTAGGACGTTTGCTGCGCGAGAAAATCTGTTCTCCTAACGCCCTGCCGCTTTTGGTATCGAACCCGCTATGAACGATCCAGTCTGGCGAAATAGCGACGCCCAGCTCGGCACAGCGCTCAAGAAAACCTGCTGTCCTGTCGTGCCCGGTGCTGGCGTAGGGCTCGCCGGCCATTACGCAGATATCCCGATGACCCAACTCAACAAGATGTTCGGCGACCAGGCGCCCGCCTTTGCGATCGTTGCATGTCACCGAGCAATACGATCCGGCACGGCGATTGACGAGCACGATGGGAATGTTTCTGCGGGCGATTTCGTCCAGGAACGAGACATTATCAAGGCGAGCGTCCCCGATGATCAGCCCTTCCACATTCTGATCCAGCGCCGCTTCGCCTAGCTGTATTTGACGCTCGGGCATATCCAGCGTTACCCCGACGAATGTCAGGTATTGGTTGTCTTTGGCCGCCGCATCAATGCCTTCGTAGATCATGGCGACGACCAAATCAGTGAGGCGCGGCAAAATGACGCCCAGCAAACGCGTCTTGCGCGTTTTCAGCCCAATGGCCTGACGATTAGGGCGGTAATTCAGTTCCTCGGCGAGCCGCTTGATGCGCTCGATGACTTCGGGTGACGCGGCGCTGCGCGCCTCTGCTTCGGTACCATTTAAAACCCGAGACACGGTCGAAACATGGATGCCCAGCTGTTCAGCGAGCGAACGCAGCGTTGTACGACCGCGCGGCTTGGGTTTATTAAGTGGCATGTGTGCTTTTAGGTGAGCGACTTACTATTTGTCTTACTTTGCCAAGTTTAATGCAGAAGCGCTTGGCGTAATCCATTCTGATCCATGTTACCCGGCACCCATGTTGGCCACGGCTCCGGTCTTTCTTGAAGCCCGCTTTGGTCACGAGCGCGACATCGTCAAGGACGCTTCCAATATCGTTTGATAACGCTAGAAGTATTAAGCCTGACCCCTCATGGACAAAACCTACGCTGATACCGTTCGCCTGCTGCTCGCGGCTAAAGTTACGGCTGGAATCCGGAATTTATTGCGACAGTGATAAGCCACGAAATAATCGAAAACGTGCAGAACTGGTGAATACTAATCGTTTTTGAGCAGCCGTAATCCTTTCTTTGCAACGGCCAGGCCGAAAAACTCCGTTTGCTGTCTAGTAGACAGGAAATCGAATTTTCACCAGAAAACGCTTTTATAATTACTTTTATGCAAGCATAATGGAATTAACGCGTTGCCAGCATAAGTTAATCATTTTTGGGCATCCTGCCGCAACAGCACTAGGAACATTCCATGAGTGACCTTCCCAACGACCCTATTGGCGGGGGGTGGCTCGCACAGGCGTATCAGCTTCTTCCGATCGGGCGTATGCCAGTACAAAGCCAGCTCGGCGGGCGACGGGCCACACAGATCAGTAACGGCGACAGACTGGAGACCTACCCGAAGGCCATGCGACCTTCACCTGAGCCTGCCGCACACCTTCAATTTCACCTGCGCCACGAAGTGCCGCAGCTCGAGTTCCTGTCTCGCCTGTTCGCGAAGACCGGCCCCGCCTTTGTTCAGGCCTGGGTCGATGCCGAGCCGACGGGGCAGTATGCCCGCCGGGCTGCCTTTCTGTACGAGTGGTTGACCGAAGATACCTTACAGGTACCGGAACGCATCGGCGGTAATTATGTCGATGCCATCGACAACACCAAACTTGTAGCGGCTTCAGCGGATCGCGCGGTGAAAGTACCGCGCTGGCGGATCAATGACAATTTGCCGGGTACACCATACTTTTGCCCAACCATCGTCAAGACCGATGCAGCGATCCAGGCCATGGCCTTGGATGTACCGCAGCTCTTCCAGAACCTGACGGACGAATTCGGCGAAGACCTGCTGCAACGCGCCGCCGTATGGATGACGCTACGTGAAAGCAAAGCCAGTTTTGCCATTGAGGGTGAAGCAGACCGCGCCAGCCGCATCGAACGGTTCGCCGAGGTCATGGCTCGAAGAACGGGCCACGGCGAAAGCCCGTTGAGCGACACCGCCCTTGCTCAACTACAAAGCGAGATACTGGGCGAGCGCACTACGCTCACCCATTTCGGCTTGCGCCAGTCGCCCGTCTTCGTAGGAGAAACCGTACGCAATCAGGATGTTGTGCACTATGTGGCGCCACCAGCAGATGACGTCGCGGCCATGCTGGAAGGCCTTCGCGTTTTCCTTGAGCGCACACAAGGACAGTCGCCTGTCATGCGCAGTGCGGTAGCCGCTTTCGGCTTTGTCTACATTCATCCGCTGGCCGACGGCAATGGTCGTGTACACCGTTTTCTAATCAACGACATATTGCGGCGCGATGGCGCGGTGCCCGACCCGTTGATTCTCCCCGTATCAGCAGTCATCACAGACGATTCTGGAGAGCGTCGCAATTACGATCGCGTGCTGGATGAGGTATCCAAACCCCTGATGCAAGAGGCGCGTGAACATATAACGTCCACATCCAGGCATACCACCTATCCGGATGGCGTCGTTTCGAACTTCGAGTTCAACGGAAATGAACACGTTCGCCCTGTATGGCGCTATCTTGATTTGGGCCCGCATGTCGTCTACCTGTCCAACGTTGTCAAACGTACTCTGACAGAACAGATGCGGGAGCAATCACGCTACCTGCGCAATCACGGGCGCGCTCGCCAGGCGCTCAAAGAGGTCGTCGAAATGCCTGACCAGCAGGCAGACCGTATCCTTAGATCCATTGAGCAAAACAACAGTGAATTGAGCAATGCACTGGCCAAGCAAATGCCAATACTGAGTGAGCCCGGCGTATGGACGGAAATCATCCAGACCGTATCCCTGGCTTTCCAGGAGGACCCGCCCGCCGATAATCATATCCTCGACCGCTACCATCCTTCACGGCCCGCTGGCAGGGAATCATGAATCCAGGCGCCGGCCGATACTGGTGGCGATAGCGCCCTGTACGATATCGTCGTCCGGATACTCCACTTTTGCCCGTTCCACTAAAGCGCCGTATCGCACGGTTGCTCCCGGATTCGTACGAGCCAGCTCCAGCAAATAACCGTAATAAATTTCGCCAAGACGAACATCGTCCAACGTGATTGCCATAACTGCTCCGTAATGCTTGTATGAAAAGCGGCCACGGAAAATACCGTGACCGCTTGCTTCATTGATGGTTGGATTGCTCCGAACTGGACAGCTCTGCACAACCATATTAGATGAAATGAGGGCGCATTCGCTGGCTTAATCGCGTCTGAAATTATTAAATGGCGCGGGATTATTCAGGCTGGGAATATTTCATTGGACGGGTGAAGCGCGCCGACGCCGAGGCTTTTCACGCTGCCGCCATGAAGGCGGGCGGAATCAACAACGGATCACCGGACTGCGTGATACCGCCAAAGGTCAGCAACGGGTCGAGGCTGTGTGAAAACGCGCCAGGCACTTGATGCGAAGTCATTAAGACAATATAAACGACGCGAATTGATTAATTCGGTCAACAGGACGCAGTCGGATCCTTGACGAGTTTGGGAGT
>NZ_RYDV01000013.1 GCF_003971065.1 Candidimonas sp. SYP-B2681 | reverse complement strand
GGCGCTCGCGGGCAGCTTGCCCTTAGGGACCCCTATCGGTTCTTTCTTCTGGTCTCGTGCCATGGCTTGTCTCCTTTAAGACAATCATAGACCCGAACACAAAATTTCCGACACTCTCCCGCGAACGGCGAGTCTGGCCAGGCTCAGCCGCCCAGCCTTCGCGTCACGCTCAAATAAGGATGTATCAGGAAACGTCAAATTTGCGACACTGCACCGGCGCCATGCTCTACAAGTAGTCGAAGATTCAAAATACCGGACAACCTCCTACGATGCCGATCGATCCTTGAACACCGGCGGCTTAGGCGCAATCGACAGCCCGAACATCCGCCAGTACACCCAAATATTGAAAATCAACGCCACCGGCAACGCCACAACCGTCGTCGCCAGGATCAAACGCAACGAATCCACCGACGCCGCAGCGTCCCAAATCGTTACATCGTCCAACACCAAATAAGGAAAAAAACTATACCCCAGCCCGCCCAACGTAATCAAAAAAACCATCAAAGTCATCACGAACGGCAACGCAGTCGTCCGGTAACTACTATTGATCATCCGCTGAAAGCACATTTCGATCGACACAAAACCGGCCAACACACAAACCCACAGCAACACCACAATGGGCCAATGAGGCCCGTCGCTCCATTTCAAGAAAATACCCGCATTCGCAAACGCCAACACCACCGACACACCCACAGCGCCCGCTGCCGCCCATCGAACGGCCCGCCGGCCCCACATCACCGCACGGGCGCGAAGCTCGCCCGCCTCGCGCATGATCAGCCACGACGCGCCCAACAGACAATACGCAGATATCGCGCAGAACCCCAAAAATAGAGAAAACCACAGATAACCCGACCGCGTCTGATACGTAACCACGATTTGGGCTAGCAAAAGCCCATGCGCCGCGGCCGTAATAAGCGAACCCACCGCAAAACCCAGAAGCCAGCGCGACTGCAACTCCTGCGGTGCCCGCAAACGCAGTTCGAATGAAATCGACCGCAACAACACACCCAGCGCCAGCACGCACAATGGCAGATACAGCTCTCCCATTACGCTGCCCCAGGCGTGCGGGAAGGCGGCAACGAAAAGACCCATGCCTAAAAACAGCCAAAACTCATTGGCATCGCGCCACGGACTCAACAGAGACAGCATCCGCGGACGTAAGTCGGCTGGGGCGAACAAAGCAAGACAGCCAACGCCAATATCGAAGCCATCAAGTATCGTCCCCGCCACAATAATGGCAAAAAGCAAGGCCATGAATACCATCGGCATCCAGAACCCTGGATCCTGCGCGTTCATACCCAGAGAAACCGCAAATGAATCGATCATGCGCGGCCCCTTCGTCTGGCAATCGGCACGACCCCATAGCGGGCAATATGACGCAAGAGTTGGAAAAAACCGGCTAGAAACAGCACATAGAACACCACATAAGCCACATACCCACCCATGAGAATGTCGAAAGACGTGTCGCTTGCAATCTCACTTACGGTAATGGTGCCCGTGACGGCATAGGGAAAAGAACCAAACAGTAGATAAGCCAGCCCGGCCAACAACAAGACCCAGCCCAAGAAAGTCATGCTTGACAGCACGTGGCGCCATCCGCGCGACAAGGCGCCCGGATCGTAATCAACACGCCGTGCGCGCCACAGCGTTAATGTAATGACCAGTGCCATCAGGCAGGCCGCCAATACGGCAATGCGGAAGGACCAGAATGTCAGCCCCACCGGGGGTGTCATGCCTGAAAAATGATCCAGCCCGCGAAAGTTACCGCCGATTTCGCGGCCCAGCCACATGCCGCCCGCATCGCGCAACACCCAGGCGGCACGATTGGCGGCCGCTCCAACGTCGGGCCAGCCAAACAAGACGAGGTCCGGTTGCGGGCTGCTATTCCAATATGCGGCTGCCGCCGCCGCTTTGGCGGGTTGATACTGCGCCGTCATCTGAACGGATCCAGCGCCCACCAGAATCATCAGGACAATAGCGAAACCCGCCATGCACAAAGCGGTTTTGAACACCACTCGACCGCTGATGTCTGCGGGCCGACGCAAGGTCTGCCCCGCCACAACGCCCAACATCAGGAAAGCAACCGTCAATGCACTGGTAAGGATGAACAGTCCTGCGTACCAGGGCAAGGCAGGGTTAAGCATCACGGCCCACCAATCCAGTACGTGATATTGCCCATCTACCCAGCTGACTCCAGCAGGAACGTGCATCCAGGAAAGCAGCACCAGCAGCCAGAACGATGAGACCAGCACGCCCACCGCAACCATGAACACCAGGATCGCATGTACCTTGTCCGACACATAACGTTGCCCGAATAACATCGCGCCAAGAAAACAGGACTTAAAGATGAAAGCCGACAATATAGCGGCGGCCAGAAGTGGTCCTGCCACATCACCGATTTTTTCCATCAAGGATGGCCAAAGGCTGCCAAACTGGATCAATACCGGCATGCTCGAGGCAAAGCTCAAAATAAAAGCCAGCGCAAATACTCGCACCCAGAAGCGATAAGCTTCTGTCCACGGCGCCGAAGCGGGACCCAGCGAACGAAGCTTGAAATACAGCAACACCCACGCCAGGCCGAGCTCTATGACCAGAAACAGCAACATAAAGCCCAGGCTGGAAAAGAACTGGATCTGAGATAACCACAAGGTCGAGTACGTCATAATGTGCGCTAGTTTAGAGCCACTTCCTGATTTGCGACTACCGCCAGCAAGCAAATAACCCTGAACGTGGCAAAATGCTTACTTCTCCGCCATTTGATTGTTGACTCTGTATGACTTCTGTACCCAGCCCCGCACCGGTTTCGAATTTTCTGCGCACCATCATTGATAACGACCTCGCTCAAGGCCGCTACGCCGATAAGCGCTGGGCGGGACGGCCTGGACCTGCGTCTGTACAGCAACAGGGAAGTATCGACGCCGCTCGAATCCGCACCCGTTTTCCGCCAGAACCCAATGGCTACCTGCACATCGGGCACGCGAAAAGCATCTGCCTGAACTTCGGACTGGCACGCGACTACCAGGGTGCCTGCCACTTACGTTTTGACGACACCAATCCCGAGAAGGAAGAAGACGAATACGTCAAGGCCATCATCGACATGGTGAAATGGTTGGGCTTTGATTGGCAGTACGGCGAAGAGTCCAACTGCTACTTTGCCAGTGACTACTTCCACTACATGTACGGGTTCGCACAGGCGCTGGTGAAAGCGGGTCATGCCTATGTCGATGAGCTAAATGCGGAACAAATGCGAGCCATGCGCGGCACCCTTACTGAAAAGGGGAAAGATTCTCCGTGGCGCGACCGCCCGGCGGCCGAATCGCTCGCCTTATTAGAAGAGATGCGTCAGGGCAAACATCCCGATGGCAGCCTTGCCCTGCGCGCAAAAATCGATATGGGCTCGCCTAATATTAATATGCGTGACCCCGTGCTATATCGCATCCGTCACGTTGCTCACCATCGCACCGGCACCGAATGGTGCATATACCCGATGTATGCGTGGGCTCATCCGGTCGAAGATGCACTCGAAGGCATTACACACAGCATATGCACGCTGGAGTTCGAAGATCAGCGCCCTTTTTACGACTGGATCCTCAATCATCTGGCCGAACTGGATCAGTTGGCGCAGCCGCTTCCGCGGCAGTACGAGTTTGCCCGCCTCAATTTAAGTTATGTCGTCACCAGCAAACGCAAGTTGCTCCAGCTTGTGCGCGAAGGCCTGGTTAACGGCTGGGACGACCCGCGCCTTCCCACTCTTGCGGGTTTGCGGCGCCGCGGCTATACGCCCGAAGCCATACGACTGTTTTGCGAGCGCCTCGGGGTATCAAAGGCTGATTCCCGCATCGACTACAGCGTGCTTGAGCAAGCCTTGCGCGACGATCTCGACCCCAAAGCAGCACGAGCAGTCGCCGTGATCGACCCTATAAAGCTTGTGTTGACCAATTACCCCGAAGGCCAAAGCGAACTCTGTCACGCCCCGATAAATCCGCATGACGCAGATGCCGGCATGCGCGAATTTCCATTGTCGCGTGAACTATTGATAGAACGCGACGACTTTAAAGAAGACCCGCCCAAAAAATATTTCCGCCTCTTCCCGGGTAGTACGGTACGCTTGAAATACGGCTATATTATTCGCTGCACAGGCTGTGTAAAAGATGATCAAGGCAATGTTGTCGAGGTTCATGCTGAATATTTACCCGATACCAAAAGTGGCACACCTGGCGCAGACTCGGTAAAGGTAAAAGGCAATATCACCTGGGTTAGCGCCGCTCACGCAGTCGCTGCTGAAATACGCATGTACGATCGGCTTTTCACCGATCCGCATCCCGATGCCGGTGACAAGGATTTCCTGGCGGCCCTGAATCCCGACTCATGCCAAGTTGTACAGGGCTGGCTCGAACCCGGCCTCGGCGCGGTACCTGGTGCCACATGGCAGTTCGAAAGACTGGGCTATTTTGTTGCTGATCGCGAAGAATCGACGGCCGAAAAGCCTGTCATCAATCGTGCCATCACCCTCAGGGATTCGTGGGTATCTAACAACTAACGCGCAAGCGAAGATGTAAATTTTATTTGTGAAAACCGACCAGTGAGCGACTCTCCCCCCACCCGCAAGGGCCAGTTGGCCCTAGACTTCAAAAGTGCGACGCTCTACGCTTTGCGCGTCGTGCTGCACAGTCACGAAACGGCCGACCTGATCGCTGCCCTGGATCAGCGCATGCGCGATGCCGGCTCCTTCTTCGAGAACGAACCCGTCGTAATCGATGCCACCCAGGTCAACCAGCCCGTAGACTGGGACGCCCTGGTGCAAGCCCTGGTCACCCACCGCCTGCATCCCGTTGGGGTCGTGGCACATGAAGGCAATCTGGAATCCGCCAAATCCTGTGGGCTGGTGGCTGTTGACCTTGCCAACCCAGCGCCACGCCCGACCAGTACACCAGTTGCCGATAAAGACGTGCCCGTCGTTGCGCCGCCCACAGAAAATCAGTCCCCTTCCAGTGCGGCGCCTGAAAAAGCGGCAGCCGATCCGGCCATAGCCGAAATAGCACCCGCTGCCATGGTGATCAATCGCCAGTTGCGATCCGGACAACGTATTTACGCCCGCAACACTGATCTGATTGTTATCGGCGTCGTCAGCCAGGGCGCTGAAATCATCGCAGACGGCAATATCCACGTGTATGGCCCATTGCGCGGCAAGGCAATGGCCGGGGCCCGCGGGGATACCAGCGCAAGAATATTCACGACGCAATTGGACCCCGAACTGCTGGCCATAGCCGGCGTGTATCGCGTGATCGAGACCCGTCTGGATTCGACCCTGCTCAATCAACCGACGATTGTGCAGCTTGATGGTGACCAATTGAAAATTACGGCGCTGGGCAAGTAAGATATTTTTTGTTGCGAACCAACTGTTAAATAGCTGCAGGACACAGCAACATTGTTGCCGTTTTGCTTTACGATTATAAGATTTACCAAAAACTAAAGGAATGCAATCGTCATGGCGCGAATTGTTGTGGTGACTTCCGGCAAAGGCGGGGTGGGCAAAACAACCACCAGTGCCAGCTTCTCTTCAGGACTGGCGATGCGGGGCCATAAAACGGTGGTTATCGACTTCGACGTTGGCTTGCGCAATCTTGATCTGATCATGGGTTGTGAACGTCGAGTAGTCTATGATTTCGTCAATGTCATTCAGGGCGAGGCGACCCTTAATCAGGCCCTCATCCGCGACAAGCAACTTGAAAACCTTTTCATACTGCCTGCATCGCAAACTCGCGATAAAGATGCGCTGACCAAAGAAGGCGTCGAGAAAGCACTCAAAGATCTGGGCGAGATGGGTTTCGAGTATATTGTGTGCGACTCGCCTGCCGGCATTGAAACAGGCGCTTTGATGGCCTCCTATTTTGCTGACGATGCGTTGGTCGTCACTAACCCTGAAGTCTCATCGGTACGAGATTCCGATCGTATTCTGGGAATTCTGTCGGCCAAGTCGCGACGTGCGGAAAAAGCCGAAGACCCGATCAAGGAGTACCTTCTGCTTACTCGATACAACCCCAAACGTGTCGCAGACGGCGAGATGCTTTCGCTGAAAGATATCGAAGACATCTTGCGCATTAAACTGCTCGGTGTCGTGCCCGAATCTGAGTCTGTGCTGCAGGCTTCCAATCAGGGTATCCCGGCGATCCACATACGCGATAGCGATGTGTCAGCCGCTTATCAAGATATTGTTGCCCGCTATCTCGGCGAAGACAAACCCTTGCGATTCGTCGACTACGAAAAACCCGGCTTATTCAAGCGCCTCTTCGGAGGGAAATGATATGTCCTTCCTGTCATTCCTGCTCGGCCAAAAAAAGACTTCTGCCAGCGTCGCAAAAGACCGCTTGCAGCTTATTCTCATTAACGAACGTGGCGACGGCATCACCCCCGACTACCTGCCCCGCTTGCAAAAAGAACTTGTCGAAGTGATCTCGCGTTACGTCAAGATCAATCCTGAAGACATCAAGGTCAATCTGGACCGTCAGGATTCCCTGGAAATTCTTGAAGTCAAAATCGAGATGCCTCAGGCAGAAGGACGCTAGGCAGGCGTGAACCTAACGGTTCACAAACTGCTAGTGCGAAAAAAAGCCGGCTCAGTGAGCCGGCTTTTCAGATCGTGGGCTATTAACGATTCTTGCCAACCTGGTCGCCGATAACGCCGCCAATGGCCGCACCACCTACAGTACCAAGGATACCGCCATTAGAGATTACCGCCCCGCCCACACCGCCAATACCGGCACCGGTGACGGCGCTTTTCTGACGACTGCTCATGTTGTCCCAGGACGAACAGCCTGCCATGGTGAACGCCAACAAGCTTATGGCGCCCAGCTTGGTAAAGGTAGCTAACTTCATTTTTATCTCCAAACAAATACGTGCAGACCCTTACATTACTCTATTTTCAGCACGATGAGCGCATCGGCGACAGACCTCGTTGTTAGCTGACGAAACAGATGTATCAGAGAGGTGTCACGCCTCTTTTATCAGGGCAAGCACATCTCGGAATTGCGGATGCGCAGGCGACTCCAGCCACTCGAACATGGCCATCTCGGAACTAATTTGTTCGAGTTTGTAATAAGACCATCGCGTGCAGGCCGCGAGGTGATCGTTAATACGCCGAGAACCGATACAATCTGTAACTAGAATCGGCGACAAGCCTAGACCGGCTAAGCCTAGCCCGGTTTGTAACACGCACACATGCGCCTCGGTGCCCATTAACAACACATTGGGCCGCCCCGTCGGGAGTTCCGGCAAAAAGGATGTTTCGCGCGTGGCGTCGAAATGCGTCTTGTGAATGACATGATCGACCCAACGGCGCAAGCTGGGATCAGTTGTGCCTATCTTGTCCACACAATGTTCAGTCGCAACAACAGGAACGCCCAGGAGTTGGGCTGCTCGCAGTAGGCGTTCGGCGCGTCCAAGTACCCCTCCGTGATCATTGATGGCAGGCAACAAGGCGGACTGCATATCGACCAACAGAACCATGGAATCATGGGTACTTAGAGCGGCCATATGGCCTCCGTTAGAAGTAAGCTGCTATTTCAATGCCTTATAACGCAAACGTTTTGGCTTCGCGCCATCTTCGCCCAGACGGCGCTTTTTGTCCGCCTCGTATTCCTGATAGTTACCGTCAAAAAATACGGCCTGGGAATCGCCTTCGAACGCAAGAATATGGGTTGCGATCCGGTCGAGGAACCACCGGTCATGACTGATAACCATGACACTGCCAGCAAATTCCAGCAAAGCATCTTCGAGGGCGCGCAGAGTTTCGACATCGAGATCGTTCGATGGTTCATCCAGCAACAAGACGTTGCCGCCTGCAATGAGCGTTTTAGCCAGGTGCAGCCGACCGCGCTCGCCTCCGGACAGTTTTCCCACAAGCTTGTTCTGGTCCGCGCCCTTGAAATTGAAACGGCCCAGATAGGCGCGCGATGCCATTTCGAACCGGCCTACCGTCAATAAATCGGCCCCGTCGGACACCGCATCAAATACCGATTTCTCGTCGGGTAGCGATTCGCGTGACTGGTCCACAAAGGCCAAGTTGACCGTCTTGCCGATGTTGACCGAACCTGAATCGGGGGTCTCTTGCCCTGCAATCATTCGAAACAGCGTTGATTTACCGGCTCCGTTGGGGCCGATAATGCCGACGATCGCCCCTGCAGGGACCTTGAAACTCAAGCTATCAATAAGCAGGCGATCGCCAAATGCCTTGCTGACATTCTCGAATTCGATGACGTCATTGCCAAGCCGTTCGGCGACAGGGATGAATATTTCCTGGGTCTCGTTCCGCTTTTGATATTCATGCGATGAAAGCTCTTCGAAACGGGCCAGACGTGCCTTGGCCTTCGCCTGGCGGCCCTTTGGATTCTGACGTACCCATTCAAGTTCTTTCTTAATCGTGCGCTGGCGCGCTGATTCGGACGCGTCCTCCTGCTTCAGACGGTCGTCTTTCTGTTCAAGCCACGAGCTATAGTTGCCTTTCCAGGGAATACCATAGCCGCGATCCAGTTCGAGGATCCATTCGGCGGCGTTATCCAGGAAATACCGGTCATGGGTCACCCCCACCACCGTCCCCGGAAACTTGCGTAGGAATTGCTCGAGCCATTCGACGCTTTCGGCGTCCAAGTGGTTGGTAGGCTCATCGAGCAGGAGCATATCTGGCTTGGACAGCAGCAAACGACACAGTGCGACGCGGCGTTTTTCTCCGCCCGAGAGCTGGCCGATGACAGCATCCCAGGGAGCCAGACGCAGAGCGTCGGCCGCGATTTCCATTTGATGCTCGATATCATCGGCACCGCTGGATGCGGCCGCCGCAATGATCGATTCAAGTTCGGCTTGCTCGGTGGCCAACTGATCGAAATCGGCATCGGGCTCAGAATAGGCGGCGTAGACGTCTTCGAGGCGCTTGCGGGCCGAGAAAAGCTCACCGAGGCCCTCTTCGACCGATTGACGCACTGTGTGCTCGGCATTCAACAAAGGCTCTTGCGGAAGATAGCCAATTTTTATTCCAGCCATGGGTATGGCTTCGCCTTCGATCTCGCGGTCTATGCCAGCCATGATCTTAAGCAAAGTCGACTTCCCTGAGCCGTTCAGACCCAGGACGCCAATTTTGGCGCCAGGAAAGAAAGACAAGGAAATATCGCGCAGGATTTGCCGTTTGGGCGGCACGATCTTTCCCACCCGATTCATTGTGTATACGTATTGAGCCATGGCAACAAAAGTCTGAGAGAGGTAAAACGTCGATTGTAGGCTGGACCGGGAAATAAAGTGTTATCCGGGTTACATGCCGCCTGTCCATACCATTCCCACATGCCTTAAAATAGCAAATCTTTACCCTGACGTTGACCACCATGCCCACCTCTCAAGATTCCCCTTTGGTTTTTTCTGCCGACGAACTCGACCTGATCGGTCGAACGGCCGACGCGTTAAGCGCCTACATGGGCAAGCCTGTCCTGGCGGAAGTCATCAATGCCGACGAAACCGGCTTTGAATGGGCAATATTCGCCGTGCCGCTCGACATCGAGGACGACCCGAAAGATCTTGTTGTCGTGCAGATTGGGGGTTCGGGCGCCAAGATCGTGGGCAATCAAGGTGGACTAACGATCGCCGAGGGCGACGTTTTCGATTGCGAATACCTTTGGGCAATCCAGCTGTCTGACCTCGAAGGCGTGCGTTTCATCAAGGTAGATCAGGAAGGTGAGGAGATTGCCTGGTCGGAAAACCTGCGCGACGTTCTTCCTTTCGTCATGACCGACGAAGCCATAAGCGACGACATTGACGACAACGACGACTTTGAAGATGATAGCCCCGACGACGACAACGATGTCTTCGACCCCAATGAATCCGCGACACGCCGTACCTTGCACTGACGCGGTCGAACTCGATTACCCGCTGCCGGCCAGGTAAGTCGTTATCAGGTTCGGGTACGGTCCCTCATGTACAGCAAGGCCCCTATGGGCCACATCACGCCCACCAGCGCGCGAGCACCTATCCCGCGCAAGGTATGTCCGCGCGGAAAAGGTTGATTGCTGTGGCGCAAATGAAGGGAAAACCGGGTATAACGCGCAGCAGCCATCAGGAAGGTGTGCGGTTGATAACGAAACCAGGGCAAACATTCGACGATAGTATCTTGCGCGAGCAACCATAAGCCAAGCGCATGCTGCTGACTTTCCCTGGACTGGCTGGAAAGGGAATCGGCACTATCGTGATAAACCCTGAACACCTGATTTACGAACCGGGTCAGGTAGCCAGCCCGCGCAATGGCACGCCACACGAGGCTCTCAGGCACAAAACCAGCTATTTCCTCTGGGAACGGAAATTGCAGCAGCACATCGGTGCGCAGGCAACCGAACTTTTCGCCCTTGATATGGTATTTGAACGTCATATCGAGCGCCGTGGCATCAAAGATATCCCGCGGAAACATATCACCGACCACAT
This sequence comes from Candidimonas sp. SYP-B2681, assembly GCF_003971065.1. Classification (GTDB taxonomy): domain Bacteria; phylum Pseudomonadota; class Gammaproteobacteria; order Burkholderiales; family Burkholderiaceae_B; genus Pollutimonas. The sequence goes on along the minus strand of NZ_RYDV01000013.1, from coordinate 19,352 downwards.
GCCCATCAGGACGCGCGCACAGCCCTGTAATGGCTACAAAACGCGAGCGGTCTTTTTCAGGGATTTCTCGCCATGCGCTTGCCATAGCATAAAGGGCATTGGTATCAAGGCTGTCATCGCTATCCAGAACGACGACTAGTTCCCCGTTCGCCTTTTTCACGCCACGGTTAAAAGCCGTTTTTTTATGCTGATTTTTTTGCCAGACATAATGAATGGGGAAACTGGCTTCTTGTTGCCAGCCCATGACCATGGCTCGGGTGTTATCGGTTGACCCATCGTCGACGATGACCCACTCGAAATCTTGAAATGACTGATCCCGCAAGGAAAGATAGGCTCTTTCCAAGGTATGTGCCCTGTTGTACGTGGGCGTTATGACAGTAAAAAGATGACGCCAGGTCAGCATAGTTATTTTCTATATGTTCTGCCAATGCAAGTGATAATAGGCCAAAAAAAAACCGCAGACCTTGAATCTGCGGTTTCCTTGCCTTACTTACATCCAGACATAATTTGTGCAACAAATACGGCTTTAAATACACCTTACTGTCGCTGCTGCTATATGCCGACGTAAAAAACGGCTTACATCTTCAACATCGAACCTGCTCAACGTCATGCGATTTCAACGTAAAGCGGTCCTACTATTGAAGGTGTTCTACATTAAGCGCGTTTAACTTTTTCCAGCATTTTGAAAACGCCTTTAGGTGCGCGAATAAAAAGACGCTTGAATGCTTTACCCAAGCAACGGCGCTCTAGAGTATTGCGACGCGTACGTTTGATTTCTGCCATGATGATCTCCGATCTTTACATGCGTAGGCTCGCAAAGACGCGACCCTGAAAATTGGTTAACTCGCCATTCTACCTTAAAAATGGCCCTCCACACAAAATGCGCGGCGCCTGACCGGCCAAAGAAGAACGATTATCATAATGTCATGAGCTCACATATACGCATCTTTGGCGCGCGCCAGAACAATCTCAAAAACCTCGATATCTCGATCAACACCGGAGAACTGCTGGTTCTGACCGGTGTATCCGGCTCGGGGAAAAGTTCACTGGCCTTCGATACGTTGTACGCCGAAGGGCAACGACGCTACGTTGAAACGTTCTCGCCCTATGCCCGCCAGTTTCTCGATCGCATGGATAAACCTCAGGTCGACCGAATCGAAGGTATCTTGCCGGCGATCGCCATCGATCAAGTGAACCCGGTTCGAAACTCGCGCAGCACCGTCGGCACCATGACCGAGCTCAACGATCACTTGAAGCTGCTGTATGCCCGCCTTGGCCGCTTGTTCTGTCAATGTTGTGGCACACAGGTACTGCGCGATAGCGCCGAATCGATACAGCAGCAGCTTGCTGTACGCACGCAACCCGGCGACCCGCGCCTGGTGGTTAGCTTCCCCATCGTGATTCCGGCCAATTTCACTGAAGAAGAAGTGCGCGGATTTCTGGATCAGCAAGGCTACACGCGGATTCATCATGAAGAAAGCCGCATGCAGGCGCCGCCAGCAACCAAGGCCAAAGGTAAGACCCAGCGAGCCGGGAAAGCAGAAAAACTGCGTGTCCTATATGTTGTGCAAGACCGCTTCCGCTTCGGTACGGCCGACCTTCAGCGTGTGATGGAAGCGCTGGATGCGGCGCTTAAACAAGGCGATGGGCACATTGCGATTTACGCGCTGGCGGAATCCTCCGACGAAGAGACGGTATGGCGATTCAGCAACCGTCTTCATTGCGCGCACTGCGATATTGAATACACCACGCCGCTACCGAGCAATTTTTCGTTCAATTCTCCACTGGGTGCCTGCGAGTCGTGCCGCGGCTTCGGGCGGGTCATGGGGATCGATTACGGACTGGTCGTGCCGGACGAGAAAAAAACCTTACGCGGCGGCGCGATCAAACCATGGCAAACCGCAAGCTATAAAGAATGTCAGGCGGAAATGGAACAATACGCGCCTGCAGCCGGCATCCGGCTCGATACACCCTGGGAAGCGTTGAACGAACAGGAAAAGCGCTGGGTCATTGACGGCACACCGGACTGGAGAGGCGGTCAAAGCGCCTGGAAAACACAGTGGTACGGCGCCCAGCGTTTCTTCGACTGGCTGGAATCGCGCGCTTACAAAATGCACGTGCGTGTATTGCTGTCCAAGTATCGAAGCTATACACCCTGCCCCACTTGCGGCGGCGCACGGCTAAAACCGGACGCAACGCTTTGGCGCCTGGGTAATCAAACCGGCAGTGACACGGATAATGCCTATCCCCGCTTCATGCCAGTGCATGCGAAGTGGACCCGTGAACAACTGGATGCCTTGCCGGGACTCGGCATACACGACCTTATGCGCTTGCCGGTCAGCCGCGTGCGGGACTACTTTTTCGACATCAGTTTCGGAACAGGCATAGACGCGGCCATCGAGCTTCTACTTAGCGAAGTCCGGACCCGACTGAAATTCCTGTGCGATGTGGGCCTGGGCTACTTGTCGCTTGACCGTCAAAGCCGAACGCTCTCTGGTGGTGAAGTCCAGCGCATCAACCTTACGACGGCTTTGGGCACGTCCTTGGTCAATACCTTGTTCGTGCTTGATGAGCCTTCAATCGGCCTTCACCCGCGCGATATGCACAGGGTGGTAGAGGTCATGCACCGGCTGCGTGCAAACGGTAATACCCTGGTCGTCGTCGAGCACGACCCACAGGTCATGATTGCAGCCGATCGCATCATGGATATGGGGCCGGGCCCAGGAGAGCGCGGCGGGCAAATTGTTTTCGACGGCACACCCGACGCCTTGCGCAACGCCAATACCCTGACCGGTAACTATCTCGGAGGCCGAATGCGGGTCGAAGCGCCGCGACCCATGCCAGTAGCAAGCGGCACGCCCCGGCTTTTACTCGAGGGAGTTAACGCCAACAACCTTAAGAACGTTTCTGTCTCGATCCCGCTGGGAAGGCTGGTCTGCATAACGGGAGTATCGGGGTCAGGAAAGTCCACGCTTATCCAAGATGTGCTGTATCCGGCCATTCTGAAGCAAAAAGGCAAGCCAACCGAAGCTCCGGGCGACCACACTCAGCTCCTGGGTGCGGAACAGCTTGCCGATGTTGTTATGGTCGACCAAACGCCAATCGGGAAAACAGCTCGTTCGAATCCGGCAAGCTATGTGGGCGCATTTGACGCGATACGTAAGCTTTTCGCCCAGGCGACCTTGTCAAAGGAACGGGGCTACACCGCGGGCACGTTCAGCTTCAATAGCGGCGATGGCCGCTGCCCTACCTGTGGCGGAACGGGCTTCGAACACGTCGAAATGCAATTCCTGTCAGATGTTTATCTTCGCTGCCCCGATTGCGATGGCAAGCGCTTTCGGCCAGAGATCCTGGAAGTCAAAGTCGAACACCTGGGCCAGAGCGCCTCGATCGATCAGGTGCTTGCCATGACGATCAGCGAAGCCCTGGCGTTCTTCAGCGGGCTTCGCGATGTGCAATGGAGTTTGGCCCCACTGGCCGATGTTGGGCTCGAATACGTGCGCCTTGGTCAGCCCGTGCCGACTCTGTCGGGTGGCGAAGCGCAGCGTCTTAAGCTGGCAGGCCACCTTGCTGCCGCAACCCGTAGCGGCATCTCGTCGGCAAAGGTGGCCAAAAAAGGCAGCCTTTTCCTGTTTGACGAGCCCACCACAGGCCTCCATTTTGACGATGTCGCCAGACTGATGCGTGCCTTCCGGAAACTGCTGGCCGCGGGTCATTCACTTCTTATCATCGAACACAACCTGGACGTCATCAGGGCCGCAGACTGGCTTATCGACCTTGGCCCCGAAGGGGGCGACGCCGGTGGCCGGGTAATAGCAAGCGGGACACCCGACGACCTGATTCGAAATGAAGAATCGCATACGGGTCGAGCACTTGCCGATTACACCACCGCCATCGTCTATGAAGCCAAGTCGCAACAAGCCCGTCTGCTTGCGGAACCTGCGGTCGAATACAACGGCAACGATGGCACCCCGCTGCAAAGCCTGCTAAGACGCAAACACGGCAAGGTACACAGCATAGACATCATCAACGCCCGTGAACATAACCTGAAAGGTATCAACGTCACGATACCGCGTGATACGTTCACCGTGATCACCGGCGTATCCGGTTCCGGCAAATCGACGCTGGCTTTCGACATTCTGTTCAACGAAGGGCAGCGCCGCTATCTGGAGTCTTTGAATGCCTATGCCCGCGCCATTGTTCAGCCCGCGGGCAAGCCCGATGTCGACGCCATCTACGGCATACCACCGACCGTCGCCATAGAACAGCGCACCAGTCGCGGCGGACGCAAGTCCACCGTGGCCACCATGACGGAAATCCACCATTTCCTGCGCTTGCTTTATGTGAAGCTTGGCACGCAAATGTGTCCGACGTGCAATGTACCGGTCGAGCCGCAAAAGGCCGAACAAATCGTTGCGCAGTTGCTGCGCGACTACAAGGGCAGCCACATTGGCATACTGGCGCCGCTGGTCAGCAACCGCAAAGGTTATTACACCGATCTCGCCAAGTGGGCGGGTAGCAAAGGCTATCCCCACTTGAGGGTCGACGGGGAATTCATTCCCGTTGCACCATGGCCGCGTCTGGACCGGTACAAAGAACACAACATCGAGCTTCCGATTGCCGACCTGCTTGTAGATCCCGCCGACGAACCGGCCCTGCGTGAAGCCATACGCAGCGCGCTGGAACATGGCCAGGGTAGCCTTAGCGTGCTTGTCGGACTCACCGACAACCACACAGAAACAATAGAGCAGCGGCGCCTGGGCGGGCTTAGCGCTGCCCCCGTACAACGCCATTTCTCGGTTAAACGCGCATGCCCGAGCTGCGGCACCAGTTTTCCCGAACCCGACCCGCGCATGTTCTCGTATAACTCGAAACATGGCTGGTGCACGGGCTGCTTCGGTACGGGCCTGCAACTTGCCGGCTTTGACGCCGATCAGACGGGTGAAGAAACCGCCTGGAATGCCTGGTATGAAGGCAACACCGAAACCTGCAGCAGTTGCCACGGCGAACGACTTAACCCGGTGTCCCGCGCGTTCCGATGGCGTGACCGGTCGATCGCTGAACTGGCGGCGCTGCCGGTTTCGGATGCCCAGACGTTTTTTTCAGGACTCGTAAGCCGCGGCAGGGAAGTCGAAATTGCCCGAGATATCCTTTCGGAGATTCAGGGGCGCCTTAATTTCATGCAAGAGGTTGGACTCAGTTATCTGGCGCTTGACCGGGCAGCGCCGACCCTGTCCGGAGGCGAGGCGCAACGCATTCGCCTTGCTGCGCAACTAGGTTCAAATCTGCAAGGGGTCTGCTACATTCTAGACGAGCCCACCATAGGGCTGCATCCGCGTGACAACCAGATATTGCTTAATGCACTGGCCGCCCTCGAGGGCAATGGCAATACGCTGGTCGTTGTCGAACACGATGAAGACACCATACGCCGGGCCTCTCATATTATCGACATTGGTCCGGGCGCGGGAGTTCGGGGCGGGATGGTCGTTGCCCAAGGTACCGCACAAGATATTATGGACAGCCCGACATCCATCACCGGGCAATATCTTAAAAAGCCACTGGCGCACCCCTTACAGCCTCGCCGACCGGTCAACGGCGACACTCCAATGATTCAGGTCAGTAAAGCGCACCTGCATAATCTGCACAATGTCACGACACGCTTACCGGTGGGGCGCCTGACAGTAGTGACTGGCGTTTCCGGTTCCGGCAAGTCCACGCTGGCCCGGGACGTGTTGCTGGACAACCTGGCACAAGCGGTGTCAAAGCGTGAGGCTCCGGTTTGGCACGGTTGCGTCGACATCACAGGATGGGAGCACATCGACCGTGTGCTTGAGGTGGATCAGACCCCTATCGGTAAAACGCCCCGCTCCTGCCCCGCCACGTACATAGGATTCTGGGATGATGTGCGCAAACTGTTTGCCGAAACGCGCGATGCGCGCATACGCGGCTGGACGGCGGCGCGGTTCTCCTTCAATACGGGCGAAGGGCGATGCCCTCTTTGCGAGGGTCAGGGCTTGCGAACCATTGAAATGAGTTTCCTGCCCGACGTCAAAGTGCTGTGTGATGCGTGCACCGGCGAACGCTTCAACCGGGACACGCTAAATGTGACCTGGCGTGAAAAGAATGCCGGGGAGGTTCTGAAAATGGAAGTGGACGAAGCCATCGCCTACTTCGCCGCCCATTCAAAAATTTCCCGCCCCCTGCAGCTGATGCAGGACGTTGGGCTGGGGTACCTCACCTTGGGTCAGCCTTCCCCCACCCTGTCGGGCGGCGAAGCCCAGCGCATTAAACTGGTGACGGAACTGACCAAAGCCCGACTTACCGATGGGGTCATCAAAACCGGTCGGGCGTCGCGCATTCCTCATACGTTGTATGTGCTGGATGAACCCACTGTAGGGCTCTCCATGGCCGATGTCGAAAAGCTTATTCATGTATTGCACCGACTGGTCGAGGCCGGCAATACCGTCGTCGTCATCGAGCATAATCTAGACGTTATTGCCGAGGCCGATTGGATACTGGACCTGGGGCCTGAAGGCGGGAACGGGGGTGGGCGCCTAGTGGCAGAGGGGACACCGGAACATATCGTGAGCCTGAAACAGCATTCCCATACCGGCGCAGTGCTGGGGCCTTTCCTGGAAGCCGCCCACTAATGCTTTGCCGTTTTGAAGATCGTGTGTCCGGGCAGTCGCTGGAATTGCTTGATTACAGTCATCGCATCAGCGCACGCAGTCCGGAAGAATTGTCCGGTGCATTCGAACGCATCGACGCTGCCCAGAAACAAGGCTACTGGGTGGCGCTTCTGCTGGACTATGAACTGGGAGAATGGCTGGAACCCACGGTGGTCAAACACGGCGTTCCGCTTGGCCACACCGAGCCGCAATCCCCCGTTTCCAACAATCCTGCCAGGCTTACGGCACTGGTCTACCGGCGCGCCGTTCACAAGCCGATTCACGACACCTTGAGCGCCATCCACCCCATTACCCTGCGCGCTGAGCCGTTGATCGCCAAAAATAGCTACCAGCGGAAGGTTCAGGAGATCAGGGCTTGCATAGGCCGTGGCGAGCTTTACCAGACCAACTTCACATTTCCCATAAAGATTGAAACGTCAACGCCGCTTGCCGATTTGTACCTGTCGATTGCGACGCGGCACCCCACGGCCCATGCGGCCTACATCGAAGACGGCACACGCAGCATCTTGTCATTTTCGCCCGAGCTCTTTTTCGCCCGAAAAGGTTCAACGGTTACCGTACGGCCCATGAAGGGCACCGCCCCGCGCCACACCGACCCCACGCTGGACCGCCAGTATGGCCAGGAACTTCTGCACAGTGAAAAGAATCGCGCCGAAAACTTGATGATCGTCGATCTGCTGCGCAACGATCTGGGACGGCTTGCGACACCGGGGTCCGTGCACGTTCAAGCCCTCTTTTCTCTTGAGCGTTATCCATCGGTGTGGACATTGACGTCTACCGTTACCGCTCAGCTACCTGGCAGGACGCTGGAAGAGTTACTCCGTGCACTCTTCCCTTGCGGCTCGATTACCGGCGCTCCCAAGATAGCTGCGATGAAAAAAATTCGCGAGCTGGAAAAGGCGCCGCGCGGGATCTATTGCGGGAGCGTGGGGTGGCTCGCTCCCAATGGCGACTGTTCTTTGAACGTCGCGATTCGGACCCTGGTGATGCAACCGGATGGGTCAGGAATTTTCGGCGTGGGCGGGGGCATCGTGTACGACTCTGATCCGGAGCTTGAATGGCAGGAATGTCTGTGGAAAGCCCGCATTCTCTCTAGCGCTCTGACCACCGCAACGGCTTGATCCACTCGTTGACCGATGGACGATTGGAACCAAGCGTCAAAGCGTGGCGTCCAGCCAGCCCCGCAAGGCATTGGATATTCGTATGGCGCGAGCACCAAGCAAGTCTTGACGAGTAATGCGGGCCTCTTTCACCATGGCGGTATCGAGCAGCGCCTGGCGCTGCACCCCCGGCAGCAAACCTGACGTCAGTGGAGGCGTCAGCCAGCCCATATCGACATCCAGAACGTAAATATTGCTGCGGCTACCTTCGCAGACTTCATCATCATGATTGCAAAACACCACGTCGAAATATTCGGGATGCTGTTCCAGCCAGCTTGGCACATGGTCATACCAAGGGCGATAGGTGGTCTTGTGCTGCAACCAGAGGCGATCGGCTTGCAAAGGGTCGTTGCTGATATGGAGTCGCACCACGTGCGGTGTGGCCGGCAAGGGATCGCACGCGATTGAATAAGCCCCATCCTTGCTTAGCAATAGCCGCAAGCGGTAAGCGGTGTCGGCATCGAGTTGTCCGATATGTTGCTCGACAGCACGCATCAACGCATCACCGGGCCAAACGTAATCCAGCGCTATGCAGGAATGCTGCAGACGTCGCCAGTGGCCCGCCAGCAACGGAGCGCTGCGACCACGATCGACGCGTATGGTTTCTATCAATTGAACAGTCGATTCCGGCATTTGATCTGCAGCAAAAATGGTTTCAGATAGCGTCGGTGGCGGCCGCGATGCGCGTGGAGCGATCACGATACCAGTTGACGGCAATCGCGCCAATCAACAACAGTCCCAGATAACCAAGCAGCGGGTAAACCGTGCCGACCAGCGTGGTGAAACCGACAAAGCTCAGAAACACGCCGATGCTGCATGAGAGTAAGCTGAAAATGCGAAAACGTGAAGTTTCGGGGCGCGAAAACCGCGCACTGAAGGCAAAGAACATACCAACGGCGGTACTGTAAATCATGCAAGTAATCGAAAACGTCATGACAGCACCCAACACCGGCGACAGACGGCTTGCCAGCATCAACGTGGGTAGTTCTGCGCCTTGGAGCTGATTGAGATTCGAGAACAAACTGACATTGAGCAGCAAGATCAGCAGACCCAGACCGATTCCCCCCAGGATGCCGCCCAGCGATGTGGTTTTACTGTCTTTGCTGCGCCCCGAAATCACCGACAGCATGGGAAACCCGACGGCGATATTGAAGGAGGCGTACAGTACCGCTCCTAGAGCCCAATGCGGAGCGACGGTTTCTTGTGCCGCGCTAAGGATAATCAGTTCGTCCATATCCGCATTGCTGGTGAGCAAGGCATAGCCCGTAATGATAAGTACCAAAGCCATTAGCAGAGGGGTGGCCAGACTTACCAGGTCGATGATGCGCTTAACATTGAGACATAGTGTCAAGACGACCAGCGCAGTCATGAACAAACTTCCCACTACAGGTGAGAGGCCGAACTGCTGTTTGAACAACGCCCCGGTACCCGCGAGCATGGCCACACCGACGCCAAAAAGAAAGAAGGTAAGCAAGAGGTCCATGACAGCGCCCAAACGCTCGCCAAAAAGAACCCGCAGAACTTCTTTATGCGACTTTGCCTGCAGCCTGGTACCTAGCCGAGCAATTTGCCAACCCAGAAAGGCGAATAAAAATCCGGCTACCAAAGTACCGGCAATACTGGCAACGCCATACCCAGTAAAAAACTGAAAAATTTCCTGGCCAGAAGCGAAACCCCCGCCAATGATCACACCCATGTAGGCAAACGCCAGCTGTATCGCGTATCTGTTCATATCGTCGTCTAAAGTCACGGATTCTGAAAAAACAATTGTACATGCCGCCCTCGTTACGTCCGGTCAATAAAGGGTGCTCAGCACCTGCCTTCAGCTGCCTGACGGCATCTGTTAGGCGGATAAGCACTCGCCCCGTATAATCAGGCATGACCCTATTTTTTCTCAGGACCGCATCCTTGCATCTGAAACCTTTCCTGCCATCGTCCGGCTGTACCAAGTTCGACGGCCAGCGCCGGGCAGTTGCATGAAGGTGCCCAAAAGGCTGGTTCCGCTTGTTGAAGAAGGCTTGATTGACGAAGTCATCAGTCAACTGATGAGCGGTAAGGAAGCGACCGTGTATGTCGTGCGTTGCGGCGACTTCACTCGCTGTGCAAAGGTGTACAAAGACGCCAAGCAGCGCAGCTTCCGGCAGGCGGCTTCATACCGTGACGGCCGCAAAGTACAGAATAGCCGGCAGGCACGGGCGATGGAAAAAGGAACCCGTTACGGACGCCAGATGCAGGAAGAGCTGTGGCAAAGCGCCGAGGTCGATGCCCTATTCAGGCTTGCCAATGCAGGCGTGCGCGTGCCCCAGCCTTATATATGCACCGATGGCGTCTTGCTGATGGAACTGGTCATTGACGATATTGGCAATGTCGCGCCTCGACTTAACGATGTCGAAATGGATGAAGCGCGTGCGCTCGAGCTGCACTCTCTGATCATCAAAGAAGTCGTACGCATGCTTTGTGCTGGCGTCATTCATGGTGATCTATCCGAATACAACATCTTGCTGGCCGCCGACGGTCCCGTCATTATCGATTTGCCGCAGGCCGTCGATGCCGCAGGCAATAGCGAAGCGGCAGCAATGCTGGAACGCGATGTCGAAAATCTTGCCACCTTTTTCGCTCAGTCAGCACCGCAACTGCTAACTACAAGCTACGGCAAAGAGATCTGGTCTCTCTTCGAAGCGGGTGAACTGAATATCGACACGGTGCTCACCGGCGAGGTGGAAGTCGACACCCGGCCAGTAGACCTCGAATCCCTGCTTGACGACCTCGAGGACGCGCGATTTGAAGAAGAGGCGCGAATACGGTACGAACAGCAGTTGCGCGGCGCCGCCTGAATCACTACGCCATTCAGACGGCACCCGCCAATCTACTGCGAGCGCGCCACTGAGCTCCAATGCAGGGCGAGGTCGAATAATAGAAACAAGACAAGGCTAATGCCCATCAACGGCAGAAACCAGCCAATCGCCACCGCGGACACCAGAATTCCCGCCAGACCAACGGGTGGAACCTTGCGCAGCAATCGAAATAAGGTGTCGTGTGAACCCGGTCCGGTATTACGGGCCGGCCGTCGATGCCACCACATTACGTAGCCCCATATCACCATAGTCACCAACCCGCTGGCAAAGAAAATCAGCGCCAGCTGATTGGGCACACCAAAAAGCGCCCCCATGTGTGCGTCGATACCCCACCGGGTCAGTTTAGCGGCCAAGGGGAAATCTGAAAATCGAGTCTGATCGACAATCGCCATGTTGCGAGGATCAATGGCGACGGCATCGACCTGTGTTGGCCAACTGCGGTCAATTTCGGTCACAGTCCATGCTTTGTCTGGCTTGGCAGGTGGCCGTATCTCGACTTTACCGGCGTCGATCCCGGCTGCACGGGCCGCGGCAAGCATGGCATCAAACATCGCCGGCTCACCGTTAATGGGCGCTGGCCCAGACTGCATCTTGTGATGTGCATGCTCATCGGTGGCAACGGCCCGGACGGCATCAAGGTTTGTCGATACTGTCGGAGTTCCCCACCCGTAATAGGCGCGTAACGTTGATATATTGGCGCCGGCCCATTGCGACCACGTCAGCCCGGTCACCGAGAAAAACAAAACACCTATCAACAGAAAAAGTCCGAACGTGCGATGCCAACGGCGCACTCGGTGCCGGGCTGCGGCAGGGTTAACCGGCGCAGCGCCCCGTTGGCTGCGCCATCTTGCCAGCCAAAGGGCAAATCCACCTAACGCAGCGATCCACAACCAAGATGCTGCCAGCTCGCTGTATAGCCTGCCAATATCGCCAAGATGCAATCCGCGGTGCAGTAAGTCTATCCAGGCGCGTACTGGCAATACACCGCTGGTACCGTATACACCCAGGTCGCCCCGGACTTCAGCCGTCACCGGGTCGACAAAGATGGCCCGGTTTTCCGACGGCCCCATACCGGGCTCGATAAACATCACTCGCGTCGTCGTACCGGCCTCGGGTGCGGGCCTTACAGCAAAAAGTCTCGCATCGCCATTGACCGCGCTTTGGGCGGCAATAATCTGATCGGCAAGCGTGCCCGGCGCACCGGTGCTGGGCGTGTAGAGCTCATGCTGGTATACCGCGTCCTCGATCTGTGGGGTCAAGGCGTACAACACACCGCTTAGTGCGGCGATGAGCAAGAATGGGCCAACAAGAAGGCCTACATAGAAATGCAATCTTGTCAGCAAGGGAAGCAGCCATCGCTGCCTACGTGGCTGTGCATCGGACTGCGTTGCCTGTACCGCCTCGGACGAGTTTGAAGTAATGAAAGAATTGTTCGGCATAGATCACCTGTAGGGTTCAGGAATTCCATGGCGACGCAAACACCCCTTTCAACCCGTGGGCCAGAAATTGGCTTGCAATATGTAATTGTGTCGTTGTGAATGCTCACGTGCCACGTGGATAAACGGCGTTATGAGCAAAGAACGGTGGGGCACGTGACAGTGCATTAGGGAATATGGCTTTAATCGGACGACCATTTCGGGTGCCTGCGCGCAGCGGGTGCGTCGTGAAAACAGCACCATCCAAAACACAACAGCTAAAGCCGGCCAAAGCAGGCAATTTGCCAGTAAGCGTGCAATAGCCACATTCGGCCAACCTGTGATCGGAATGCTCTGCGGGAATGGGTCGCTGATCCGGAGAGTCAAGTGCCCCCGCGGCACGTGCATGGAGAGGGTAACGCCCGGAGGTATGCTCCGGCCGATGAGACTGGTTGTGGTCGTCAATGCGCGATATGTCGGACATCGGCGCACGATTCACCGCCAGCGACTGCGAGATCACTGGAGCAATGAGAATCAGCAGCATGGCGAACAACGCCAGCCATGCCGAGAGATGTCGACTACGATTACCAGCCAAATCGCGCTCCAGCGTATGCAAGCAATGCAGAAGCCATGCTACTTCGGCGAATCATAAAAGGTCAACGGATTACATGTGCCAAATGGCTAGTTGACGGCCGATCAACCAGTGAACGGCGAATTCCGTGCCTTACGGCGGACTATGCACGAGTTATGCTCAGACTTATTCACAGAGACTGTGGATAAGTCGACTACCGAGCGGGCTTCTTAAAGTTGTCGGCTACCCAAGCAGCAGCGCTATCTACGTTCAGCCTGAAATTCGGCGATATATCGACCTGCGCAATTTGCTCTCCTTGCACGTCCCAGGCGCTTAGTACTGCGGATGGGTTATCGTCGTCGGGAACAATATCGAGCTTGATCGTCAGCCGGCCTGCCGGAGAGCTGACTTTTACGCTTTTGTGAAGCAACGCATGTAATTGCTGCTCGTGGCGCATCAAGACCTCGGTGGCTGTCTTGACCAATGTGTAAAACGCAGAAGTATCGAGGGGCTTGGGGTTTTTTTTATCGCGCCCCATGGTCCAGGGGCCAACCAACGCAGGCTCGTCTTCTCCGTCCTTGATCATTTCGACCGCCCAGCCGTCGTCATCCTCGTTCTTGATAACGCGGGCGGTCCAGCCATCATCCTGCCAGAACCGCGGCTCCTGCGTCTTTACATCAAGATCGACTTCATCGTCGAGCTCATCTGAGGCGGGAAGTGGCATATCGTTCACTGTTTCATTGCTCCGTTAAATAGATGGTCAGGCCTTAAGAGGCCTATTGTGCCAGCACCCACTGTACCGCTTCGTTTGCCGCAGCCATGCCCATGGCGGCCGTTACCGTGACGACCGAGCCATAGCCGGCACAGGAAAGGCCCTGCAGGGTTTCGGACTGGACCGCCAGTTGTGGGGATTGCGCGGAATCGGGTGGCAGCGTATCGGCTTGCCGCCATTGGGCCGGTAATAATACAGGCTGGTCGAACCACAAAGCCCGCACGCCCATTTTGGGCACGCGCTTGAGCACCTTGCCAGCACGATCCGATGCCTTGGGATAGCGGTGCTGTCGGCGCAAGGTGTTTCGCAGCTTCGACAGCAAGGCGTCATTCACCGCAAGCGATAAATCGCCGGCCCGCAAACTGAGCGGATCGGTCTTGCCACCGGCGCCGCCGCAGACGACGACGGGAAGCTTGCGATCACGCGCTTCCAGAATCATGGCAATCTTGGCTTGCGCCTGGTCCGTGCAATCGATGATCAGGCTGGTATCGGAGGCAAACATTTCGGACACATTTTGTGGACTGACAAAGTCATCGAGCATGCGGACCTGGCACTCGGGATTGATACCGTGCACGCGTTGAGCCATCGCAACCACTTTTGACTGCCCTAGAGTAGCGGTTAGGGCATGTAACTGACGATTGATGTTCGACTCAGCAATATGATCAAGGTCGATCAAAGTTATGGCGCCGATGCCGCAGCGGGCCAACGCTTCCGCACACCATGAACCCACACCGCCTATTCCAGCCACAACGATATGCGCGGTACGCAATCGGTTAAGGCTGTCCGGGCCGTACAGTCGGTCGACGCCTCCAAAACGGCGTTCAGTATCAAGTTGACAGGTATCGGGCATAGCGCAGCACAAGTATTCAGAAGAAAGGGATTGAACGGTATCACGTCCATGATAAGGCTTGGCAACGACGAGTGATTTAAAATACCCACATTGCCTGTCCGATAAATTGTATTAGCCGGAAGCCTGTGACCCCGATCTTTACACCCGACCCTCATCCTGCTGCCGCGCCCAACAGCTTTCGCCTGTTGACAGAAGCCGAGCGCCACGCATCTATGCTGGATGCACTGGCAGGCTGGGAAGCCGATGAAGATGTCTGGGTATATGGCTATGGTTCTCTTATCTGGCGGCCGGAGTTCGACTTTGCTGAACAACGTCCGGCCTTGCTTCATGGCTATCATCGGGCCTTATGTCTATGGTCCAGGGTAAATCGGGGCACACCAGACCAGCCCGGGCTGGTGTTCGGACTGGATATTGGCGGTTCCTGCCGGGGCATGGCGTACCGGATTTCCGCGAGCGACGTTCCGACCACCATGGAGGCGTTGTGGCGCAGGGAAATGCCCAGTGGTGCCTACATACCCCGATGGCTGACCTGCCGCACCCAACATGGGGTGATCAGTGCCCTTGCTTTCACCATGAACCGCAATACCGACGCTTACGTGCGAGACCTGCCCACCGAACAACTTATCAGCATTGTTTGTAATGCACACGGCACTTACGGCCCATGCATCGAATACGTCCTTGAAACCGCCCAGGCACTGACGGAATCAAACATTCAAGACAAGCGTCTTCAGGCATTGGTTCGTGAATTACGAAACTCGATTGCCAGCGATGCCGAGTAAAACCGCTTAAAACAGGCTTTTGCACAGAGGCACCCAGGGATGCGCAATGCAGACTCCGGTAAACTACTAATCTGTCACTTTTTTGCGTCGCTACCATGTCTGTTGCCGATATCCGTCAGAAGTACGAAAAATTCGAGTTGCTCGAGGCGTCTTTGGCCGCCACTCCGCTTGAACAGTTCACTCTGTGGTTTAACGAAGCATTACATGCACAGGTACCTGAACCCAATGCCATGACGCTCGCAACGACCGGCCCGACGGGGCGGCCTTCTGCGCGCATCGTGCTGCTAAAAGGATTCGACGAACGTGGCTTTGTGTTCTTTACCAACTACGCGTCCCGCAAAGGTAGCGAATTGGCGGCCAACCCTTATGCCAGCCTCTTGTTCTTCTGGCCCGCGCTGGAACGTCAGGTACGTCTTGAAGGGATCATAGAAAAAGTGTCCGCCGCTGAATCTGACGAATACTATTACAGCAGGCCGCTGGGCTCGCGTATAGGTGCCTGGGTGTCGCCGCAAAGCCAGCCCATTTCCCGCGCTGAACTCGAGGCACGTACTCTTGAGTTGACCGAGTCCCTGGGTGTATCACCGGCCCGCCCGGAACATTGGGGCGGATACCGGCTCAAGCCTGACTATATCGAATTCTGGCAAGGACGCCCCTCACGCCTGCATGATCGGCTGGTGTTCAAGCGCGAGATCGACGGACCCTGGTCGAGCCTGCGCCTGGCGCCTTGATCCCGGCATCGAACTACTTAGCCATGACTGCAACGCCCCCCGATTTTGATGCTGATTTCTTCCGCTCGGCCCTGGGCCGTTTCGCTACGGGAGTGGCGATCATTACGACCGAGAACTGTACTGATCGCAGCCCTGTCGGCCTGACGATCAGTTCATTCAATTCCGTCTCGCTGGAGCCGCCCCTGGTGCTCTGGAGCTTATCCAAAGCAGCGTCATCGCTGCGCCACTTTCAGCACGCCGAACGGTACGTGATCCATATCCTGGCCGCATCTCAGTTGCATTTAGCAAAGCGATTCGCTTCGGGCGCCCAAGACAAGCGCTTTGAAGGCTTGCCTCTGACCCGTGCTCCGGGAGGCACGCTGATGCTCAATGATCCGGAATGCGCAGCCTGGTTTGAATGCCACAATATGCAGCATCACGAAGCGGGCGACCATTTGATCTTTATTGGACAAGTAGAACGCTGTCAGCGCAGTTTCGCTCAACCGCTGGTTTATCATGCTGGCGACTTTGATCTGACCCCCTCTACCGAGCCTTTGTCGAACGATTAAGAAAAAAGGTAAGGGCAAACACTTTATGCAGGACACTCTATGGCTGCAGATATAGACTGCGTCGTCTTGGGAGCCGGCGTCGTCGGCCTGGCCGTGGCGCGCGAGCTAGCCCTCGCAGGTCGCGAAGTATTGGTGGTGGAAGCAAGCGAGGCAATCGGTACGGGAACCAGTTCGCGCAATTCCGAGGTGATACACGCCGGCATTTACTATCCGCAAAATAGTCTGAAGGCAAGACTATGCGTTGAGGGAAAACAGTTACTGTACGAATACTGCAGCGAGCGCGGCATACCCCATAAGCGCCTGGGCAAGCTGATTGTGGCAGCAAGTCCAGAGCAAAGCGCCCAGCTGGAACAAATAGCGCAGCGGGCACGGTTGAATGGCGTTGACGACCTATACCGCATCAGCGGAGCAGAAGCACGCCAGCTAGAGCCTGCTCTGGTATGCGACGCGGCTCTGGTATCGCCTTCCACCGGAATCATCGACAGCCATGCCTTGATGCTCTCACTTCAGGGCGACGCCGAGAACCATGGCGCGCAATGCGTGTTTCACACGCGATTTAGTCAGGGCGAGGTGCTTGAAACAGGCGAATTTCTACTGCAGTTCGAGGGCGATGAGCCGATGGAACTGACCGCTAACTGCGTTATCAATGCGACGGGATTATCAGCCCCCTCGGTAGCCCGCAAGCTGCGCGGTCAGCCGGCCGAACATATACCGCAAGCCTATTTTTGCAAGGGCAGCTATTTCACTCTGTCGGGACGTTCGCCTTTCAGTCGACTGATTTACCCCATGCCTGACAGCGCTGGCCTAGGCGTCCACCTGACTCTGGATTTAGGCGGTCAAGCGAAATTTGGCCCTGACACAGAATGGATAGACCGCGAGGACTACACCCTGGACGCCAGCCGTGCGGACTCGTTTTATGACGCCGTGCGCCGCTACTGGCCTGCCCTGCCCGATGGCGCCCTTAACCCGGGTTATACCGGCATACGGCCCAAGATTGTGGGCCCCGGCTCCCCCGCTGCCGATTTCGTGATTGCAGGGCCGGCCACCCATGGGATTGCGGGGCTGGTCAATCTGTTCGGCATCGAGTCCCCCGGACTCACGGCCTGCCTGGCCCTTGCCCGAACGACACACAATGCCCTTGCACAACCTCCTCACCTGACCTGACCTGACCTTTGAAGATGAACGATTACATTCTTACCCTTTCTTGTCCTGACCGCATCGGAATTGTGCACGGTGTCTCAGGATGGCTGTTGACTCACCATGGCAACATCATTGACGCCCAACAATTCGGCGATCTTGGCACTGAACGCTTTTTTCTCCGGGTGCATTTTCACCTGCCAATACCCGCCGACGTCGCTGACCTGGAACGCTCATTCGCCCCGGTTGCAGAGAAGTTTGATATGCAGGCGCAAATCTACGACGCCCATCGCAAGGCGCGTTTGCTGATTCTGGTCAGCCGACAAGGTCATTGTCTGAATGATTTGCTGTTTCGCACGCACAGCGGGCAATTGCCGGTGGAGATTGCAGGGATTGTATCCAACCATAATGACTTTGCAGCGATGGCGGCATCGTATGGGATCCCGTTTCATTATTTACCGGTGACGCCGGAGACTCGTGATTCGCAGGAGCAGCAGATTCTGAATATCGTTGAGCGTGAAGAGATCGATTTGGTGGTTCTGGCGCGCTATATGCAGATTCTGTCGAATGGTCTGTGCCGGGCGCTATCAGGCCGGGCCATCAATATTCACCATAGTTTTCTGCCAAGCTTCAAGGGTGCCCGTCCGTATCATCAGGCGCATGACCGGGGTGTAAAAATTATCGGGGCGACGGCGCATTATGTAACGGCGGATCTGGACGAGGGCCCGATCATCGAGCAAGATATCGAGCGCGTCGATCACGCGATGAGTGCGTACGATTTGACGCAAGTCGGCAGCGATGTGGAGTCCCTGGTGCTGTCACGAGCTGTACGTTCGCATGTGGAGCATCGGATTTTGCTGAATGGTCAGCGGACGGTGGTGTTTCGGTAAGGGGTGGTTTTTTTGGAGTTGGCTGTTCTTGCGACGGGCGGTATTTCTTAAGTCGGGACATTATTCTTCGGACGAATCGTCGTTTCTTAAGTCGGCTCGTTCGTTCTTCAGACAGATCGTCGTTTCTTAAGTCGGCTCGTTCGTTCTTCAGACAGATCGTCGTTTCTTAAGTCGGCTCGTTCGTTCTTCAGACAGATCGTCGTTTCTTAAGTCGGTGCAGCGGGTCGCGGGAGGCTGGGCGAAAGATCGCTGCGGTCCAGCTTCGCTGGACTGCCCGGCCCACCGCTCTGGATCGGGGCGGGGCCGAACTCGCCCTCGCCAGGCCTGGGGCCTGTGCTTCGGCTCAGACAGGCGGCCCCTTTTCTCCCCGATCCAGAGCGGTGGGCCGGCTTGCTCAAACTTTCGTCCCAGCCTCCCGCGACCCGCTGCACCTTGGGATTAGATTTGATTGGACCGATCTTCGTCTTGTGGCTAGGTTAGCGCTGCGTTGGGCTACGCTCGAGTCTAGTGTGCCTATGTATTCTGGCTCGCAGGCGATATTGCGATGTTGGAATGTTGCGATGTTCGCTCGCTGGCAATAAGGCGACGTAGCAATGAGGCCAACCATGGCTCGGTATGGCTACAATTTCCCGAAGCTACGGCCATGAAGTACGTTGCTACGCAGCCAGCGTATCGGCCAACCTCACCAAATATCTATTGCCCCGCAGCAAGCTTAGCTGCCAGCGCTTCCAGATACCGATCGCCCCGCCAATACGTGCATCGATGCAATTCCATGTTCTTGAGCCGTCGTGCCTGGGGCTGGGTAAGCGATTTTTTCGCCCGCCGCATTACCGGGCCATTGCGGGGAGACAAGGCCGCGCTGTCCGAGCGGCAGGCTGGCTGACAGTCTGGGAGACTGTCAGCGCCGCGAGTTCGCGGACGCCCCGCAATGGCCCGGTAATGCGGGCAGCGCTGGCGA
>NZ_RYDV01000012.1 GCF_003971065.1 Candidimonas sp. SYP-B2681 | reverse complement strand
GTTCCATGGTGCGCATTTCTCCACCTGCTGGGTTGAACTACTCCACGATCGAGTAGTGGAGAAATGCATACTGACGAAATCTGAAGCCCGATTCAATGTGTGTTCGGCGGACGCTTACTTTTCATCGGATAGCCACGCGCCAACAATACCAATACTTCGTATTGCCGGGGAGTAAGGCCTAGCATTTGGCATTCCGAATTTGCAGGCGGGGCGATCTTGGTCTTGGTTTCCGCAGGAGGCGGCCATTTAACCGGTTCGTACAGTGGTACGAGGGACTGTGGCACCTTGCTGACATTAGGCCGTAACGGGAAACAACTTCCTCCCGCCAGTACTAGCCGTACCGAAGCCTGCAACACTTCGGGTGGGACGTTCTTGGGAACATACCCTGCAACAGAATGGGGCAGGCCCTTTAGCGAATTTGGCATCTCGCTGCTTTCCGAAAGCAGCAACATGGCTTTCGGGGAATAGGCTCGATCTGCGGCGGTTGTCAGTTCGTAAATGTCTTCCATTGACGAGACCGACAACAACAGCAGATTGCATTCGCGCGAGTTCGGATGTTCCCCTGAAAGATGGGCGTAGTCTGTTCCTTCAAGCGTCGCGCCCGGCGCGACGTCTGAAAGCAATTGCAAGATGCCGAGCCTGAGCAAGGGATGGGGCTCGACGACAATAATAATCGGCATTCGTTTTCCTAAATTCGGCGCTGCGAGCGTCGATAGGAGGCTGAAGTGCCCGCTTAAGGTCTTAGAGCGTTACTGCCCTTACTGCATTACAACAGGGCAATCAACATCCACGACTTGTCGCAGTATATTCAGCCAACTGTCAAGTCTCGCACCTGGCGAAACAAAATGATTCATCTGAATCATTACGTTTTATATGGTATGGGTAGCCGACACAATATGCAAGTATTCATTTACCTTAGTAATGTGCCGTAAGTCTTTACCCTAACTGACTAAATTATTTGGTGCTAGCTTAATTCGGGCAATCGAAATGGTAACTTCGGTCGGGGACTCCGGCCTGAGATAAGACCAAATCTATTTTGCACTGGTCATTCGGGGAACGATTCAACGACATCCGCGACAAGGCGACGGGAACATTTGCTACAGTGCTTACTATGCCGCCCTGTCCCATTACCGACTTACCGCCATCCCCCTCTTTGGTCGTACGCACTTTGTAGCGCAGCGTCATATTCTCGCTGCTCTTCACGTATGGCACGATGACGGTCGGTTGAGCCCTGGCAAAAGTTTCCAGCCACACCTGTATATCGTTGTCTGCGATCATTGCTGTTCCCCCATATTAATTAATCCGGCGTGGCGATTACACAACGCGTTCCTTTAGGTAAACGTCGTGCAATCGTTTACATCTTCGCGAGCAAGCGTCATACCTATTCGCGATCCTCGAGGTGTTGTGCCCTTATGTCGTTTTAGCGTCTGCTCTGCATGATGGATGCGACGTTGTTGTAACCGCCCGACTGCGTAATCGTTGCGATCTTGTTTGAGCCGGATTGGGTAATGGTCGCTTCGTGGTTTACGCCAGACTGGTTAATGTCGGCCCGAAGATTCTGGCCGGTTTGGGTCAACGTAGCATCATGGCCCCAGCCTGCCTGCGTAACGGTGGCGATAAGATCATTGCCGGATTGGATGACATCGGTCTCGTTATGGCGTCCGTTTTGACTGACAGTTGCACGGTCACGCCCCTTGCCCCCGCCGTATTGCTCAATATCTGCTCTATTATTTTTACCACTCTGGACGATATGTGCATCAACCCGGCTGCCGCTTTGTGTTACACCGCCCACGTTGTGCCAGCCTTCAATCTGGTTGATATAAGCAACTTGATAGCTGCCCTTGCCATGCCGGCTTTGATCGATAACTGCAGTTCCGATGTTGCCGGTTTGTTTGATTTCGGCTTCGCTACTAATAACACCGTTTTGACTGATGAACCCATCGTTGCGGATTCCGTCCTGGCTAATCTTAGCCACGGATAAATCGGCCCCGTACTGTTCAATTTGCGCGAGGTTATCCCAGCCACCTTGCCAGATCGTTGCCTGTTCGGTGGCCATGGCTGCGGTGGCGCCGTAGGCCAAGGTAATGCCAAGGGCGATTGCAGACAGTTTGATGCTCATTGTATTTCTCCTCTAGGTAAAGACCACATTTTTTAATTTCGGGCCCGGCGGTCTTTGGAACCGGGTTTCCGTACAACCCACGTTTTACTGGTCGGACGTTCAGTTTGAGATTGCTACAGCGGCTGTTTTGGTAGCTTCTGCAGTGGGGTCAGTAATTGGATATCTCGCGTAGTTATTCTCTTCGCGGAGGTATTCCTGGATAATGGGCAGATTCCAGTCGCTTTCATTTTTCAGCATCCAGTTTCTGTCCTTTAGCCCCTGAACGGTTAGGTGCAGAACAGCTGCCTCTATGGCTTCTTTTACGCACAGTTGTGCCGGCTCGTTACCGGTAACGCCGGCCTCGATCTCGAGCAAGTCCTTGAAGTTCACGAACTTATAGACGCTGGGGCGCACTTCATACGAGTAGATGGTCTTGGTAGTGGATACTGTTTGCAGTACCTGTCCTGTTCTTATATCGACACTGCGTAGACCAATAGTCACTTGGTCCATACGGTATTGAGTCGACACACCGACCCCCAGGAAGCGTGCCCCCAAGCCGCCTGTACGTACATTGCTTTCGTAGGAAATAATTCCTCCATCGATAAGAACCGATGCTGGCACCAGAGCCGGGATATTAATTTCCGGGGCATCCTTGTTCTGGGATCCGTCCAAGGCCCGCACAATCCGCCTTTCGGTCAAAAGTTCCTGCAAGCTTTCCCGTTCTACCGGTGTAAACCATCCCGATTCTTTCAAGGCTTTGACCAGCATTGACGCTGCACCTTGTGTCACTGACGTCGAAAATGAGCTGTCTGGTTGAGGCTTGTATTGGCCGGTTTGGTCCCGGAATCCGTAAACTGCGACCACTACCTTGCCTTTCGGCGGTGGCAGCTTGCGCAAGTCGTGCGATGAAGGGGTTGGTGGAGTCAGTTTCGCCGAGGCGGTAACGGCTACCGGAGTACTAGGAACAGCACATGCACCTAACAAACTGCATAGGAGCAGGGTCATGCCAATTCGTGAAATGCCCGCATACCGGTTGCTATATTCCAGGCCGCGCTTCATGCTGGATTACTCACATGGAAGATCGTGGACGCGCCTGTCAACTTGTCGGTTGTCGTGACGGTCAGATCATTGGGGTTTGCTGGCGACACCACAACATTGATGACGAAATTAGTGGTTTCCAACCGACCTGGTACAAAGTTTCCATTGGCATCCATAATCTGCGAACTGGCCGCGCTGGAGAGCCGGCCTATGACATTGCGCTCAATCGATTCATTCAGCAATTGCGCCGGTGTCTTCTCTTTGAATTCCTCGGCGCCCATGTCGGGGTTGGTATGCTTGTTTGTAGCCAAAGCTGAATTCAATAGGACAGGTCCGTTTAAGGGGCTGCCGCCAAATGATGGATTCAACGGGTAATAAACCAGTTCGGTTGCCGCAGCTTGGCTGAGCATTGCCCATGACGCAAAAAACAGGGCGCTACGCAGGCGGTATTCGTTTTTCTTTGACACGATTGCTCCTTTCATTTACATCTCCTCAGGCCCAAGATCAGGGCTTTTGACCATAATGCGTTCGACTTCGCTGTTATTGATATTCTGGTAAACCGTCTCTACTGCCATCGCACTGATTTTTTTGGTCGCTGCGCGGGCGGGTGGCAAAAACGTGTGGAACATACGTTTTTGTCGGAACTGCACCCAGATTTCACTGCCAAAGCGTGCCGACGGGCGCTCATGAATGGAAATCGTGAATTGGCTGCCAACGTCTTTTTCGCGCCAACGAGAGGTGAAGTGCTGATAAAAATCTTTGCCAAGTACCGTTATGGTGCGATTGACGACAACACCTGCAAGGGGGTCATCAAAAACACTTTTCCTGCCGCCAGTGACGCCCGGTATGCCACTGGTTCCGGCCGGACCATCAACGCGGGTTTTCTGCCCAGGGTCCTTGCGTGCTATTAATTTTTCGGGTACATCCCTGGTCACCGAAGGGTTTGCGCCATAAGCAGCAAAGCTACACAGCGCAAAGGCAATAGACCCTGCCAGGGTTACCTCGAACAGACGCATCTAATCCTCTCCCAACCGCAGTCACGTTATTTATTTTCGTTAGGCGTTACGGCGGGGTGTGCCAGTTCGTTAGTGGTCTTTTTCCCCCGCTTCTTGTTGTTACACATTTGATTCTTTTTTTAACGAAAGAAACGAAATGCATGGGGATATCTTAAGGTCCTACGCTGATCGATACATGCGGAATACAGCCTACGATCCGCTCCGCTTTACGTCTGGGAGTAGCAACCCTTATTAGGCCGAATGGCGGAAGTCGACGAGGGAGATGGCATAGCAGTTTCAGGCCACAGAGATCGTGGACTTTGTGCCGGCTTACCAATAAGGAAAGAACCCCGAGCCGGTTACATCCAGTCTTTTTTAGCCTTATTCCTTCGCATCGTCCATATGAACGACGGCCGACTCGAGGAAAAGTTTTGGATGCGGATTTAGGCGAGCTTACATTGGGCTGGTCGCGTTAATTACCCAACGGGCTAGCGGCTAGTGGCGAGATATCGCCAGGTACGGTTTTAATCCACTCGGCGTTATGTATTCCGAGATCACGGCATCCTCGCTCTTGAGGGTTGATCTGGGAGGTGATGTCCTCTATAACCCCTGGACAAGCTATTCCATTAGTAAGGCGGGGTACATTATTCATAATGCGCTTCGCAGCGCCAGAAAAGATCTCGAGTGCGCCATTCACACCCACACAATAGATGGCGTCGCAGTTTCCACGATGAAGCGCGGGCTTTTGCCGTTTACCCAGACAGCCATGCGGTTCCGACAGGTCCCCTATCATCACCACGAAGCTGTTGCATTGAGTAAGGGCGAACGCGGGCGCTTAATTGCCGATATGGCGGACGCCGACGTTATGGTTCTGCGTAATCACGGCCTTTTAGCGGCTGGTCCTACAGTCCAAGAGGCATTCAACAACATTTACCGGCTGCAGCGCGCGTGCGCCATTCAACTTAAGGCGATGGCGGCCAACACCGAATTGATAGTTCCATCTGAGCCTATCATCGCGTCGACCAACGATCAGCTAAGCGTCCAGTCTTGCGCTGATCACCCTGGTGAGCGCAAGGCCTATGGAATAACGGAATGGGCAGCGTTAATAAGAATGCTCGATAGGAAGGACGACAGCTATAAGCAGTAGGCTCATATCTCGCACCGACAAGGCGGACCAAGGTGACGCACTATTCGGGCCCATGGCCATGGTGCGGAATTGGATGGTTGCCGGTTTAGTTGACTGCATGAGCGCTCACGGGTGGCTCCGCATATCACCCTACGGAAATTCAGCGCATGCCTTAAGACCTGTGGAGCGCATCCAGCGCGGCGACATTGATTGTGCTTGCTCCGCAGGCTTGGACCAATTCGGCATCGTGACTGGCGAATAGCACGACGCGATCCCGGGACCAGGTCTTGAACTGTGCGGCGAGCACAGCCCGAGCCCGCGCGTCTAACCCGTCGCTGGGGCCGTCCGCGATGACGGCAGCTGGCTGACCCAGGGCGGCGGCCGTCAGGAAGACCTTTCGGCGCGTCCCCGTCGACATCTGTTCGAAGCGCTTGTCCAGATGCGGTTCCAGCCCCAATTTGTATGCCACATCGAGCACGGCATCGTCGAGTATTGTGTTCTTTTCCAAGGCGACTTGTTCGAGTAATCTGCGCCCCGTTTGCTTCGGAATCGCCAAGCAATTATCGGGAATATAGGCCATGCGGGCTTTGGCTTGAAGCGGAGTTTTTATCAGCGAATGTCCGTCGATCCAGACGTCTCCTGCATCCGGCGCGATCACGCCCGCGATGATGCCGAGCAAACTGGATTTGCCGGTGCTGCCTTCTTCGCATAGCGCCACGCATCCAGGCGGGAACGTATGAGTCAGCCCCTGGAATAGTAGATGGTCACCATAGCGCTTGCTGAGATTGTCGATGCGTAGCATGCGGCAAGTGTACGCATGAATGCGGCGCGCGGCTAGATCTCATACCAAACGGAGCCAATTACCCCCCTTCAGGTGAAAAGGTGACGCATCTTGAATTGTTGATGTGGTAATCGCTTTCGAAACCTTCTGATAGGAAAGATCCCCGCGCTGGCAACGTGCAAGTTCGACGAGACAGCATTTCTATTGCGCGTTTTCATACACTTCAATGGTCAACGCAGTGAAGATGCTTCAGTAACATCGCCTACGACGTATTGGGCTGGTCGACCGTAAAGACGGTAGATAGAATCAACCGTGTTTGCAAGAAGAATAATTTATAACGACAACTGGAGACAAACTTGAAAAACCTACTATCTTTGGGTCGCGGCACGCTTGCTCTGACATTCGCTGCCGCAGCCACGGCATCCTGGGCGCAGACACCGCCAGCCCCCGCATGGAAGCAGGGCATGCCGGCCAGCATGTCTTCGTCCACTCTGGCGCCCATGGCCGGTAAGTTGACGGTCACGCCTGCGTCAGAGATTCCGATCGATAAGCTGAGTATGCCGGCCGGCTTTAAAGCCGAGATCTGGGCGACCGGCTTGCCGGGCGGACGCGCGATGGCGCGCGGCGACGATGGCAAGGTTTATGTCGGCACCCGCGGCATAGGTCGCGTCTATGAAGTGACTGACGCGGGCGGTTCGCGCAGCGTGCGCACGGTGGCGGACAAACTGAATCAACCCGCAGGCGTTGCCTTCAAAGATGGTTCTTTATACGTGATGGCCATCGACAAGGTGTTGCGCTACGACGGCATCGAGAAGAACCCCACTGCGGCGCCAGTGGACATGACCGAAAAGTTCAGCTTGCCGCCCGAGCAGCACCACAACTGGAAATACATCGCTTTCGGTCCTGACGGTAAGCTCTACGTTCCGTTCGGAGCGCCTTGCAATATATGCGAACTGCCCACTCAAGAATATGCGCAGATTCGCCGCTACAACGCCGATGGCTCCGGCATGGAGGTGCTTGCCCAAGGCGTGCGCAACAGCGTAGGCTTTGACTGGCATCCAGCAACCCAGGAACTGTGGTTCAGCAACCATGGACGCGACTGGATGGGCGACGACGTTCCAAACGATACGTTGAACCGTATCAGCAAGACGGGCCTTAACTTCGGCTTCCCGTACTGCCATCAGGGCAATGTGGCTGATCCGGACATCAATAAGGCCGATGCTTGCGAAGGCGTGGAGCAGCCCGTGGCACTGATGGGGCCCCATGCCGCTTCGCTGGGCGTCGCCTTTTATACCGGCGACATGTTTCCTGCTGAATACCGCAATGCCTTGTTGGCGGCACGCAAAGGCTCATGGAATCGCAGCAAGAAAACCGGCTTTGACGTGGTGATGGTCAAGGCGGATGCCGATGGTAAGAACGCCAAGGTCGAGCCTTTTCTCACCGGGTTCATGAATGAAGCGGACCAGTCCTTCTGGGGCCGTCCCGCTTATCTTATGCAGATGCCCGACGGCGCCATGCTGGTATCCGACGAGCAGAACGGTGCCATTTACCGCATAAGCTACAGCAAGTAAGCGTATGCATTTGTCATTTAGTTTCGGGGCTTTGTTGTCTTGGAAGGCGGTCCTGCTGGCCGCCTTCTTCAGCGGCCTGACGTCCGGGGCGCAAGCGCAAAATATCAGCGCGAAGCTGATGCGTTGCGTCGCGTGTCACGGGGCTGACGGCAATTCCCAACAAGAGGGTGTGCCGTCGTTGGCGAGCCAACCCAAGATTTTCATCGAGAACCAGTTGGTGATGATTCGGGAAGGTATGCGCAACATCCCCATTATGCAGGGTGTGCTGGACGGCGTGACAGATGAGGAGCTTACGGCCATGGCCACGCATTATGCTGCCTTGCCCCTGACAAGCCCGCCTGCGGACCGCCAGCAATCGCTGTATGTTATGGGCGAGAAGCTTGCGCGCGAGATGCGTTGCGGCACTTGTCACCTGCCCAACTACGTGGGGCGTGAACAGATGCCGCGGCTGGCAGGACAACGCGAGGACTACTTGCTACAAAGCATGCGGCAGTTCAAGTCGAACCAGGCGGTGGGACGCGACACGATCATGGCGGCGGCACTGTATGGCGCCAGCGACGACGACATCAAGGCACTTGCATATTTTATGTCGAGAACGACGCCTTGACGCAAGGGATAACCCGGCACCGCATTACCGTACCTTTACACAAGCTTGTCAATGTCGCCGGCAGCAGGCTACATGTTCGTGATGCGTTGTTGTTGATGGGCAGCAATCGCGTTCCGCGCCTTTGGAGCAACGTTCGTGGCTAACGCTGTGATGTTGACACCATGGCGCTGCGCCTCAGTTCGAGACGCAACCGTCGTGGTCCGCATGCCGTCGAGTTTGAACACGCTGACGACTTGCGCGAGATTGTCGGCTTGATCCTGCATCGATTCGGCAGCGGCAGCGGCTTCTTCCACTAGCGATGCGTTTTGCTGGGTCACTTGGTCCATCTTGCGCGCGCAGCTTCCACCGCCGCGTTCAACGCGAGGATATTGGTCTGGAAGGCAATGCCGTCAATGACGCCAATGATGTCCACGATTTTTTTGGCCGAGTCATTGATTGAGCCCATCGTGTCGACAACTTGTGATACTACGGCGCCGCCTTTGACGGCAACGTTCGAAGCCGAGACCGCCAGTTCATTGGCCTGCAGGACGTTGCCGGCATTCTGCTTTACGGTCGCGGAAAGTTCTTCCATCGATGATGCGGTTTCTTCGAGCGAACTGGCCTGCTGTGTGGTGCGCGACGATAGGTCGAGATTGCCTGCTGCGATTTGGCTCGAAGCGGTGGCGATGGTGTCGGTACCGATGCGCACTTGGCTGACGATAGTCACCAGACAGTCGTTCATGTTCTTTAGTGCCTTCAGCAGCGCATCCAGCTCATCATTGGTTGAAACGGCAATGGATCGGGTTAGATCGCCGCTTGCCACGGCTTCGGCAATATCGACAGCTTCGCGAATAGGCCGTGTGATGCCGGCTGTCAGTAACCATGAGCAGAAAACGCTTCTCTCTGTAATTGATTTGGTGATGTGGTTTGGGTAATGTGGTTTCGCGCCATTTGCCGGCGCCGGCATGATCTGCTCGGACGCCAGCGTGATGACATCCGATACGCAGTGTGAGTGTTGTTAACGGCACGCTTTCATGGACATTGAGGGATGAAAATAATTAAACTGCGCCTTGCTTACCGCAAAAGCGAGCGACCTGCGGTCTGCTGCTCTGGGTTCAAGCAAGCGTTGGCTTTTGCGTTAGTCGTTTAACGGCGGCGTCGCATACTGACATTGGTTTTTACCCCAGCAACTAGCGCCCGATATTGGCCGGTAGCCTGAAGGCTGTGGGCGGCTGGGTTAGTGGTGTGCGCTTATGATTTCGCTTAGCATCAGAGGGTGCTGAAGGTGGAATAATTATTATGAGATCGGCTTATGGACTTTGAAGGCGTTGGACATGTGAAGCACGTCATAGCAGGGCTAACGGACCACTGCGATATATGTCGAACGCTTCGGCAATTTTCCGGTTTCGATGCAAGCCCGCTTTCAGGCCCGAGCGGTTCGACAACGCCGGGGCTGGCATCATTCCCAGGGTAGTGCTATCCGCCGAGATAATCATGCGAGCGCGCCTGGCTGCGAATGCGGCCAGGAGCAAGAGTCTTTGCGTTTTCGAAACCAGGCTTAAGGTTCACCGTTGCGGCCGAATGCACGAAAGCCCGGGCGTTCGCTCAAGCGCTCGTAATAGTCGACGATCGCCGGACACCACGGCCGCTCGATTCTTGTTGCATAGGTAGCGGCAAATCGTATTTGATGCCCACAGGACAAAATCGCGGTCAATGATTGCCGGGACCATGGAATTGGGATTTGCCGCACTTTACTATGCTAAGCGGCCATCGACGTATGCCTTGGCGCGGCAGGCCTCAAGCAGGAAGTCCACGAATGTCCTTACTTTCAAAGACAGGTGCCGGCCATGAGGATAAATCACTGAAAACGGGCGCGAGCAGCCGCCTTGCGCAGACAACACTTCGACCAGCGTTTTCCTGCGCAGATCTTCTTCGACCGTGAATCGGTAGGCCTGAAACAGGCCCCCGCCGCTGCGCGCCAATGTCACACCGGAAAGCACGTCCTCATAAAGACAATAATTGCCGGTCGTTGCCACGTCGAGTGTTTTTCCTTTTTCGCGGAATAGCCAGGGAACCGGACGACCCGTGCTGGGCAGTACAAAGTTGATGCAGTCGTGCTGCGCGAGTGCGGCGATAGACTCTGGAATGCCCGCCCGCGAAAGGTATTCGGGCGCCGCCACGACGACAAGCTCCGCGTCTTCCAATTTGCGGGCGATAAAAGTGGAGTCGGCCGGCGCACGGGCGCGTATGGCGAGGTCGTAACCTTCGTCGACAAAATCGATATTGCGATTGCTGACGTGGACGTCAACCCGTATCTCCGGATACAGGGCATGAAATCCTGGCAGCAACGGAAGTACGCGATGGTGCCCGTAGGTCGTCGGCACGCTGATTCGCAGCACACCCGAAGGCACGATTTGCCGTCCGGTCAGTGCACGTTCAGCATCGACCAACTGCGCCAGTGCTTGTCTGCATTGTTCGAAATAGCGGCGCCCATCGTCAGTCAAATTGACTTGGCGTGTCGTACGCACGAACAGACGCACGCCGAGACGCGCCTCCAGCCGCGATACGGAGCGACTAACGGCAGCCGGCGTCACGCCGACTACATTGGCCGCAGCGGTAAAGCTGCCGCATTCGGCGGCTGCACAGAAAAGCTCAATGCTTCCCACCAGGACGTCTTGGAAATGGCGTCTCATATATTACGTGGTGTATTAAATAAATTGCCTGGACTGATATTTATTATTGATCATAGCATCAATAAACTGTGGCCTTGATGCTGATACGCCTCTGCTTCAGCGACATTGAAAGCTAACTTTTTAAGGACAAACAATGAAACTTCATTTCTCGCCAGGTGCCTGCTCGCTCGTGCCGCATATCCTATTACGCGAAACCAAACTGCCGCACACGTTGGCCAAGGTCGACACAGGTACGCATCGCACCGAAAGCGGGGCTGACTTTTACACGATCAATCCAAAAGGGTATGTGCCGATGCTGGAACTTGAGAATGGCCAACGGCTTTCAGAGGGACCTGTTATCGCGCAATACATAGCCGACCGTGCACGCCGCGAAGACCTTATGCCTGCCGCCGGATCGATGGCACGCTATCGTGTGATGGAGTGGCAGAACTACATCACTTCCGAGCTGCACAAATCGTTCAGCCCGCTGTTCAATCCGGCGCTGAACACATCGGCCAAGGAAGTCTTCGTCGCATCCTTGCGCAAGAAATTTGAATGGGTGTCGAGCCAGCTGCGCAGCGGCGCCTACCTTACCGGTGACAACCTTACTGCCGCGGACGCCTATCTCTTCACGGTAGCGGGCTGGTCCAAATATGTCGGGCTGGATCTTTCGGATTATGTGCATTTATCTGTATTTCTCAAGCGTGTTGCATCACACTCGGCAGTGCAAGAAGCAATGAAGGCTGAGGGTCTGCTGACAGCCGGTTAATAACACCATCCGCTCCGCAAACTGCGGAGCAGACAGCATTGGGAGCCCTAATCATGTGGAAAAATACTGAAGTGGCGCGCCGCCTCGGCTTGGCGGCGCCAATCATCCAGGGACCGTTCGGCGGTGGCATTTCGTCGGTCGATCTGGTTGTTGCCGTTTGTGAAGCCGGCGGTCTTGGCTCATACGGCGTGCATCATCTCGATGCGAAGGGCATTCGCGAAGTCGCGATCCAGATCCGCGCGGGCACATCGCGTCCGTTCGCATTGAATTTATGGATTCCGCTAGATGACGCCGACGACCCGCAGATAGATGACGCGACATTTGTACGCAATGCCACCTTGCTGGAACCGTATTTTACCGAGCTGGGTTTAGCGTCACCGCGACGACCGGAGCGGTTCGCGCCGCCGTATGCCGAGCAGATTGAGGCGGTGCTTGAAGCGCGTCCGGCGGTTTTCAGTTTTGTTTTTGGGATCCCTTCGCAAAGCGTATTGCGGCGTTGCCGCGAACTTGGCATTGTGACGCTTGGCGCAGCGACCACGGTAGACGAGGCGATTGCATTGGAACATGCCGGAGTCGACATGATCGTCGCGACCGGTTTCGAGGCAGGGGGGCATCGCGTATCATTCTTGTGCAGCGCCGAAGAATCGCTATCCGGTACCTTTTCCCTTGTACCGCAAGTGGTCGATGCCGTGCGCATTCCTGTGATAGCTGCAGGTGGCATCGGCGACGCGCGCGGAGTTGCAGCCGCGCTGGCACTTGGCGCGCACGGCGTGCAAATCGGCACAGCGTTTCTTGCGTGCGTAGAATCCAATGCAGACGCGACTCATCGCAAGATGCTTTTCAGCCCAGAGGCACGCTACACGGGCTTGACAAGGGTATTCAGCGGCAGGCTTGCGCGGGGCATACGGAACCGCCTGATGAACGAGCTGCAAGCGCACGAGACGCAGATACCGCAATACCCCATACAGAGCTGGTTCACTGGCATCATGAAGAAGGCCGCGCGTGAGCAGGAACGTTCCGATCTGATGTCGATATGGTGCGGCCAGGCGGCCCCGCTGCTTAGGCATCGCGATGCCCGCTCACTCATGGCTGCACTGATCAAGGAAACATCAACGATCACCAGTGCGACGCGTACAGGTAATCCGTAGCCGTCAATCGTGATTGGAGAGGCAAACGGTCCGGCTCCATCGCAGTGCTCATGTCGGCTTCAGTGAACTCGGCATGAGTAAGGTGATTGATCTGCTCCTTTCAAACTAGTAGAAAGCGTCATCCACAGCGCCTTAAAGCCGATACTTTCGAATGTTACCTGGATAGGGCTCCATAAAGTGAGTTCGGAGGAGCATGGCAACGATGCTAGAATATTCTGGTCGTGCAGCGCCTGAGCGATGCGTGAGAGAAATAGGCGCAACCGAAGTTAGCCGAGGCCGCTCCTATGAACTCGCTGCTGATCGAAGTTCGTCACAATCCCACGCTCTGGCTGCTGGCCTTCGTGCCCGTGGTGTTCGTCACCCAGTGGGTCGCGCCTGAAGCCCATACGTTACTATTCGTGCTATCCGTCCTGGCCATCGTGCCACTGGCCGTGCTACTGAGCCACGCCACCGAATCGGTAGCGGCCAAGACGGGCGATGCGGTTGGCGGCCTGCTCAACGCCACACTCGGAAACTTGACCGAACTCATCATTGCGCTGGCAGCGTTGCGCGCCGGACAATACGCGTTGGTGAAAGCCTCCATCGCCGGGGCGATTGTCGCCAACTCCTTGTTCATGTTGGGTGCGTCGTTGCTGCTCGGCGGACTCAAGTACCACGTGCAGGAATACAACCTTGGCAACGCCCGTCTACAAGCGGGCCTGCTCTTCCTGGCTACGATCGCGTTGTTGGTGCCCTCGGCGGTGTCTGGAGCCGATTCCACGGCGGGATCAGCGTTTACCGACAAGTTAAGCGTGAGTCTGTCTGTGCTGCTCATCGCCGCCTACGGACTGGGCCTGCTGTTCACGCTTGGGACACATCGCGAATTTTTCGGTAGCGCGGATCATGCCGAA
This sequence comes from Candidimonas sp. SYP-B2681, assembly GCF_003971065.1. Classification (GTDB taxonomy): domain Bacteria; phylum Pseudomonadota; class Gammaproteobacteria; order Burkholderiales; family Burkholderiaceae_B; genus Pollutimonas. The sequence continues at coordinate 22,956 of NZ_RYDV01000012.1, read as the reverse complement.
GCCGGCGAGGCGCCGTGGCCAATGCGATTGGCCCTGACCACGCTGGCTGGCGTCACTATCCTGATCGCGCTGGTAAGCGAGGTCTTCATCGAATCCGTGCAGCAAGCGGCGGTAGCGTTCGGGATGACACCCGCATTCGTAGGTTTTGTCGTCGTGGCGCTGGTTGGCGCTGCGGCGGAGATGGCCACGGCCTTTTCCGCCGCGCGCAAGAATCGCCTGGACCTGAGTGTGAGCATCGCGCTGGGGAGCTCGGCCCAGATCGCGCTCTTCGTCGCCCCAGTGTTAGTGCTCCTCAGTTACGTCATTGGGCCGACACCGATGAATCTGCAATTCTGGCCAGGCGCAGTGATCATGATGATCATCGCCACCATGACCGTGTCGCTGGTGACCAACAGCGGGCGTTCGGCCTGGTTTGTCGGAGTGCTCGCACTGTTGGTGTACCTGATTTTCGCGATGACGCTTTATCTATTGCCACCGGTGGTTCAGTGATCAGCCTTGGGCCGAAAGCAGCCGTTTTACGGATCCGGGGTTTCCAACGTCGACAACAACTCAGCGAGCCGGTCATCCAGCGATGCCAGCGCATCAGGCCTGATCAGCGCCAGGATTTCCCGTTCGTTCTCAAGGTGCGCCTCTACTGCGCGATCAATCAGATCAAGCCCTGCAGCGGTCAGCTGGACCAGCATACTGCGTGCGTCGTTGCGGTTCGGTATGCGCTCAACCCAACCGGCAGCCTCCAGCCGCTGAAGCCTGTGGGTCATCGTACCGGAAGTGATCATCAATGCTGCAAACAGCACTGTCGGCGCCAGACAGTATGGGGCTCCAGAACGTCTCAGCGTGGCCAGCACATCGAACTCCCAATTAGTCATTCCAAATTCCGAGAACTTCTTGTCCAGTTTGCGCTGTAGTAGCGCTGCACAACGCTTGAGGCGCCCGATAGGACCCATCGGACTGATCTCCAGATCCGGGCGCTCACGGCGCCATTGTTCAAGGATGGCATCCACCGAGTCAGGCGGTCGCTTGCTTCTTATTGCAGTTCCCATTTGTCTTGACCTCAAGATAAAAAACCGTCAAACTTCGATTTTATCTTGAATTGAAGATTGTTTCATGCCCAGTCCATCACACCGCCCAGTCTGGGGTGACAGCATCCTGACCGCCTTGGCGCCTGCTATCTGGGGTTCGACCTATATCGTTACCTCGGAGCTGCTCCCTCCAGATCGTCCGTTTACCGCTGCTTTGATCAGGACATTGCCCGTTGGTTTACTGCTCGTCTTGTTCATGCGGCATCTGCCGGCGGGGCGCGAGTGGGGCCGCCTGGTCGTACTGTCAGCGTTGAACATCGGGTTTTTTCAGGGGCTGTTGTTCGTGGCGGCGTATCGCCTGCCTGGAGGTCTGGCAGCGGTAGTGGGCGCGATCCAGCCACTGCTGGTCATGGCGTTGATATGGGCTGTAGATCATCGCAAGCCTGTCAAATTGGCAATGTGGGCCAGCATGCTGGGCGTTGTGGGCATGGCGCTCCTGCTGCTGTCTCCGAGCACCATTTGGGAGCCGATCGGCATTGCGGCTGCGTTGGCTGGAGCCGCATGCATGGCTGCCGGGATCTATCTGACACGCCGCTGGCGAATGGACATGCCAGTGCTTGCCCTGACCGGCTGGCAACTGCTGGTGGGTGGTTTGATGTTGGCGCCTGTCGCCATGATCGCGGATGCGCCACTGCCAACATTAAACCTTACACACGTACTGGCGTATGCCTATCTATCCATTGCAGGCGCACTGTTTGCCTATGTGCTGTGGTTTCGTGGCATCGCACGATTGTCACCGGTGGCTGTGTTATCGCTGGGATTGCTGAGTCCCTTGACGGCAGTGATTCTCGGCTGGGCACTGTTGGGGCAATCCGTTACGGGCATGTCTCTGGTCGGACTTCTCATGGTGCTCGGCAGCATCCTGGCTGTGCAATGGGCAACAAACCGGCCGACCTGACTAAATTACCGGCATCATTTTCTTAAAACCGTTCAATCAAATTTAATGGGAAGTCCTATGAGTAACCCGATCAAGCAAGCTATTGAGTCGCGTGTTTCGACCAACTACTACGACCCTAACCGACAACTATCCGACGATGACATCACGGTGCTGGTTGACCAAGCCACGCGCGCGCCCTCAGCGTACAACCTCCAGAACTGGAAGTTCATCGCTGTGCGTTCGCCCGAGGCCAAGGCGCGTTTGAAGGCTGTTTCCTACGGGCAGCAGAAGGTCGCCGACGCGTCGGTGACCTTCATCATCTGCGGCACACTGGCTGCTCATGAGCAACTGGGCCAGGCCCTCGCGCCTTCCGCGGAAGCGGGGATCATGGACCAATCGATAGTCGATCGATGGGTCGCCCAAGCCACTCGCACGCACGCCGACAACCCAGAATTACAGCGTGACGAAGCCATCCGCTCTGCATCGCTGGCTGCAATGACATTGATGCTTGCGGCAGAGGGGATGGGGTTGGCCACAGGGGCGATGATTGGCTTCGACTCTGAGGGCGTATCGCGCGAATTCAAACTGACGGCGTCAGAAGTGCCTGCCATCATTGTCACGGTCGGTTATGCGATGTCGGGCAACTGGCCACAGAAGCCTCGCAAACCGTTACGTGAAGTCATCGAGTTCACTTGAGGAGGATCGTAACAGCACCAACAATTGTTCTAAGCAGATTTCAGCTGGACGAGTTGGAGACCTTCCGTTGAGCATGGCTTTTGCCGACATTGTTCCGAAGCGGGTCTTGAGGGACTGGATATGGCAACTATGTATGCGTTGCTTGGCGGCGATTGATTTGGCAGAGGAGCCTGCAATGCGCAAGCTCATAACTGAGCAGCAGCACAGGTGGTCGGCAATACTCCGGATGAATTTGCTGCCTTCATTCGCGCCGACGTTGCGCGTTGGGCCAAAATGACGGCTGAAACTGAAGTCTCAGGCAGGAATGACGTCTGTGCTTAGCGCAACGGCCGACACTGCGCCAGATGCTTCTTCTAGCACAGGCCGAGATCGAATTGAACTTGCAGTGAAGGAAAGAACGTGAGTTATTCCGCACGCACGACGTCACGTATGAGGCTGCGGCCTATTGAAGTCAATTCGACGGATCGCTCGATACATTGGGTCCCATCGATGCCTCGGCTGCAAGCCCGATGTCTTTACCGCATGTGTATGTCCCCATTCGCTTCGTGGGACAGTTGCTTATGTCGCAGCCTTGATTAATCTCTAAGTCAAAATCTCTGTTGAGGATTCATAGGCATGGCCTCTTTCTTTTACGGCGATCCAATCGCGCTCTAAATAGTACCAGCGCCACGGTGCGCACGTTGACGTTACGGTGCTGGTGCGTAGGAGCAAGACAGTGTTTTCGCGCACGATTTGAAAGGAATTCAGACCGAGCCTGTTGCTCGCATAAGCTTGATTTCGCTCGCTGTGTAACCCAGCTCGTCAAGTATTTTATCGACATGCTCGCCGACAGCCGGGATGGGGTCCATTCGTGGTTCTAGAGCGTCGACCGCAGGGGGTAGCAGTGCTTCAATGGGCCCTTGGGGAGTTTCTACAGTTCTCCAGCGCTTGCGAGCCTTGAGTTGGGGGTGATCCCAAACGCCCTGCATATCGTTCAACTTGGCATTCGCGATGTTGGCTGTGTCCAGCCGCTCAACAATCTGGTCGAGCGACAGTTCGGCGAAGGCATTAAGAATAATCGACTCCAGAGCCCCGCGATGTTCATGGCGAAGGCTGTTGGTGCAAAAGAGTGGGTTGCTTGCCAATGAAGCGTTCAAGACAACGTGTTCGCAGAAGATCGCCCATTCGCGTTCATTCTGGATGCCAAGAATTACGGTTTCACCGCTTTTGTTGCGAAAAGGTCCGTACGGATAAATCGTCGCATGAGATGCCCCTGACCTGGTAGGGGGCGATGCGCCGTCGTAAGCGTAGTACATCGGAAAACCCATCCATTCAACCATGGATTCAAGCATAGAGACTTCGACTCTAGTGCCCAGTCCCGTGTTCTTGCGTTCAAGTAGCGCGGCCAAAATGCCGCTATAGGCATACATGCCGGCCGAAATATCGGCGATAGAGCAACCGGCTTTGGCCACGTCGTTGTCGTCGCCGGTAACCGAAAGAAAGCCCGATTCGGCCTGTACAAGCAGGTCATACGCCTTGCGCCTTTCATACGGGCCGCCTTCACCGTAACCGGAGATATCACAGACGATGAGGGATGGATGGACACGATGTAAGGTGGCGAAGTCCAAGCCCATGCGGTCACAGGCGCCGGGGGCAAGATTTTGGATAAAAACGTCGGCGCTGGCGAGCAGCTCATTGAGTATGCGCCTCGCGTCGGCCTGTTTCAAATCGAGCGTGAGACTCTCTTTGGAGCGGTTCACCCATGCGAAATGTGAAGCCATTCCTTTGACCCGGGAATCATAAGCGCGCGCAAAGTCACCGGGTCCTGGACGTTCGATTTTTATAACGCGGGCTCCCAGATCGGCTAGTTGCCTTGACGCAAAAGGTGCTGCAATAGCTTGTTCGAGAGAAACAACTGTAATTCCGGCAAGGGGTAATGGCATATCGGTATAGATTTGAAGATTTAGAAGAGGAAGGCGGGCGAGGCCCGCTTCCTTGTGCGCGTATGCTGCCTAGGGATTAAGAATGGCTTTGTACTTTTGTACCTCTTCTTCGTACAAGTCGCGCCCATGGGCATCATTCGTTACTAGCAGCGGGAAGTTTTCGATTTCCAGGCGTTGAATCGCCTCGGTTTTCAGATCTTCGTACGCGACGACTGTCGCACTTTTGATGCACGCGAATAACGTCGCCGAGATGCCGCCGATCGCTGAAAAGCATACTGTGCCATTGTCCTGACAGGACTGGCGCATGGATGTTCCGCGATCGCCTTTACCGATGGCCGCTTTCACGCCGTATTCGAAAAGGGCCGGTGCATAGGGATCCATGCGGTATGCCGAGGTAGGCGCTACGACCCCGATGGCATGACCGGGCTTGGTGGGGCCAGGGCCCCCATAAAAGACGACCTGATCGCGCAAGTCGATAGGCAACGGCTTGCCCTCGTTGAGCAAGTCGATCAGTCGCTTATGCGCTGCATCGCGCGCCATGTAGATCGTGCCAGTAAGCAAGACCTCGTCGCCAACATTGAGTTGCTTGATGTCGGCGTCTGTCAAAGGCGTGTTCAGGTGGTAGGTTGCCATATTGCTCACTCCTTAGATGACGGCCGTTTTGCGGCGTGATGCGTGACACTGGATATTTACCGCCACGGGCAGGGCGGTGATATGGCAAGCGTACGTCTCTACGGCCACCCACAATGCGGTACTGATGCCGCCGTAACCTTGAGGGCCGATCCCCGTTTTATTAATCGCTTCCAGAAGCTCACGTTCGAGCTGGGCAATATGCTCGTCTTGATGATGATCACCAATGTCTCGCAAAATGGCTTTCTTGGCGATGTCGGTGACTTTATCGAAGCTACCGCCAATGCCCACACCCACTGTCAATGGAGGGCATGCACTGCCGCCAGCCGCATTGATGGCGTCGAGCACGAATTTTTTAACACCTTCTACCCCTTCACCTGGCAGTAAGAACTTCATCGTGCTCCAGTTTTCACTCCCGCCGCCTTTAGGAAGCACAGTCAGTTCGATTTCTGTTCCTGGCACGATTTCGGTGTGAATGACGGCCGGCGTATTGTCGTTGCTGTTTACGCGAAGTAGGGGATCGGCCACGACGGACTTACGCATGAAACCGTCGGAATAGCCTTTGCGCACGCCGGCGTGAATGGCTTCCTGATAATCGCCCCCAACAATATGTACGTCTTGGCCGACTTTGGCGTAGACGATGGTCAGGCCCGTGTCATGGCAATAGGAAACATTGTTTTCCCGGGCAATCTTGTCGTTCTCGATGAGCTTGATGAGTACGGATTTGCCCAGCGGCGAAATCTCTGACTCGGCTGCACGGTGAAAACCTTGCACGACGTCGTCTGGCAGCTTATGGCAGGCGTCGATGCAAAGCTGCGCGACTTGGTTAATTATCTCGTTGACGTGTATTTCACGCATCGGTCATCCTTGATTTGGTATTAATTAATGAAACATTCGTGCAAATTCTTGTGCCAGGCTCGACTTTTGTTCGAGTCCGAAACCCGGCGCGTCCGACACTTCGACCATGCCATTTTCGACGACGGTGTCGTCGCCAAATCCCCCCAGGGGCTGGAAGATGTTTGGATAGACCTCACACCCACCGAGGCCCAGGCCAGCGACCGCGTGCAGCGCCAATAGCTGGCCACCGTGAGGAAAGGCTTGCGCGCGGCTAAATCCCCGGCTCTCCAACTCACGCAGCATCCGGGCGTACTCAGTGATGCCGTAACTCAAGCCGGAATCCATCTGGAAAATATCTAATTGCGGCCGGGCGCCGCCAAAGAGCACGAGGTTTTTTACGTCTTGATGCGAGAACAGGTTCTCGCCAGTGGCCAGAGGGCCGCTGTAGGCATTGGCGAGCGCACGATTTAACTCAAAGTCCAGCGGGTCGCCCGCTTCTTCAAGCCACATGAGTTTGTACGACTCGAGTCCCCGTGCATAGGCAAGAGCCTGCTCCAGAGAGAGTCGGCCGTTGGCATCGACGGCTAGATTTTCTCCAGCTCCTGCAACGTGTAAGGCAGACTCAATCCGGCGGATGTCCTCGCCGAGCGAGGCGCCGCCGATCTTCATCTTGAATCGGTCGAACCCCTTCGCTTTGTACTGTTCCAGCTCCCGCCGTAGTTGCTTTCCGTCTTCGCCAGGATAGTAGTATCCGCCGGCCGCGTACACGGAGACTTTAGGCGAGAAGCGCGTACCAAAGTGCTTGGCGATGGTGTGGGCGGCTGGTTCATCGAGCAACTTTGCATTCAAATCCCAGACGGCAAGCTCTAAGGCACTCGCCGCTTGTGCCCGATCGCCATGCCCACCTGGCTTCTCGTTCTTTAATACACAGGCAAGCACTTTCTCAGGACTAAAGAGCTTGCCGTCATCCTGAAGCAGACTCTCGGGGGCGGCGCCCATAAGGCGCGGAATCATCCGATCCCGAAGAATCCCGCTCTGCGCGTAACGGCCTATCGAATTGAACGAGAGCCCCACCACTGGCTTGTTGGCGATGCGGCGATCGGTCACGATAGCCACCAACGAAACCGTATGCTCCGAGAAGTTCACGAAAGCATTGGAGATATTGCTTTCAAGCCGAATCGGCCTTTCAATGATCTGGGTTATTTTCACAGCGAATCCCGCAAAGTTGTTTGGTCAGAGTACTTACTCGATCTTCGCGTCGGCGTCGTCAATCACCTTTTTCCACTTGGCCACTTCGCTGGTCAGGTATTCGCGAAACTCCTCGGGTGTGCGTTCCTTGGCGCGAGTCAGGGCAAGCTCTTCGAAGCGTTTTGTTGTTTCAGGCGAATTAAGAATTTCGATCACATTCTTGTTCAAGGTGTCGACGACTTCCTTTGGAGTGCCTTTAGGCGCCATAAGGCCAAAGAACGCGACCGTGCTGAATTTGGGGTAACCCAGCTCCGCAAGCGTTGGCACGTCGGGCAGGTACTCAGACCGCTCCAAATCGACCACGGCAATTGGCTTGAGTTGACCGGATTTGATTTGGGGAAGGATTGCGGGGAGCGAATCAGAGGTAAAGGGAATGAGCCCACTCATTACCTGGGTTTTGGATTCTGAACTGCCCTTGAAAGGGATGTGAACCATCGGAACTTTCAGTTCCTGTTTAATGAGCTCGACAGTCAGGTGCTGTGTTGAGCCGTTACCCGCAGAGGCGTATGAAATATCTTCGCTACGGGCTTTTTTCAGTAGCCCTTCGACATTATTGATGCCTGATTCTTTGCTTACCGCCAAAATCTGGGGCGTGGCAGCAATGTCGGCAACGGGTTCAAAGTCATTCAGTGGATCGTAATTAAGCGTTGAGTAAAGCGAGGGCGCGATCGCGAAAGGTCCAGTGCTGGTCAGTAAAAGTGTATATCCGTCGTTCTTTCCCCGAGCCGCAAAGCCCGTACCGATACGCCCTCCAGCCCCGCCGCGATTTTCTACGATAAAAGACTGGCCAAGCTTCTTGGTTAACTGCTCGCCAACGGTACGAGCGATGATATCGCCCGTTTGCCCCGCAGGGAAGGGAACCATGATGGTCACGGGTCGATCGGGATATGCAGCGAAAACCGACGCTGACAACGTTAAGGCGGCGATACCCCCAACTATTAGCTTATTAAACATAATTTCTCTCCACTGACTCAGAGGCCTAACCGGCCATGTTATTGGTTACTACCATTGAATGGTACGGACTATAATAACCGATATCGCGGAGTCTTCAACTTCGCATTTTGTGGTGAAATGGTCGGCGTAACTTTTAACAGACGAAACTAACAATGGAAGTTCGCTATACCGAACTGGCTAATGCCATCGTAAAGAACATCACGGAAGGAGACGTTGCGATTGGATCGCAACTGCCTAGCGAGCTCGCAATGGCTCAGCAGTATGGGGTGAGCCGCACAACCATTCGTTCCGCGCTGAATATCGTGGAAGGCTTGGGCTTAATTAGCAGAAAGCGCAGGGCCGGCACGGTCGTCGTTTCCAAAACGACGGCGGATACGTACACAAAGTCACTTCACAACATCGAGGATCTGGTTCACTACGCGAGCCAGACTGAACGCAAGGTGATGAGCATTGCGGACGTAGTGGCTGATGCGTCACTTGCCGCGGCGCTGGAATGTAAGCCGGGACAGCACTGGCTGAAGATCCAGATGCTGCGTACAGAGAAGACCGATGATCATTCGCCTGTATGCTGGACGGATGCTTACCTGGAGCCCAAAATCGGCTATCAAGTGCTGTCGCTGATCAAAGATGGCTCAGGGCTCCTAAGCAACATCATCGAGAAGCAAACGGGCACGAGCGTATTCGATGTAAAGCAGGAGATCGGCGCGACGGCCATATCGGAGACGATTGCAGCGCAGCTGCGCACCGAGGCGCACGCACCGGTGCTAGAAATCACGCGGCATTATCTTGACCGTGCCAAGCAGGCATTCTTGATTACGGTGAACACCTACCCGCCCGACAAGTTTAAGTTCACCTTCTGGATGCACAGAGCCAAGGCTGTAACACTGTAGTCAGTATTGGCGTCATGAGTAATATCACATCTCCTAGTTCGGCATTGGTCGAATATGGATTAATTGGCCCCCACACATTATCCGGCACGTGGTAGTCATTCGGTTTTTTCTAAGGAATTGAGCCCGTACCTAGCCCAGGTTGCTTCTGTACTGTGCAAGCAAGCAAAGTGCGTGCGGGTCAATCAAGAGTCGCTGCGCAAAAATGCGGGCGGCTCGAGACATACGCTGACGAACGTACTCGGCGGCGCGTCTGATTACAAAATCACGACATTACTCGCCATTACGGAACGCCTAGGTCTAGAACTGCTCCTCCTCCGTAAAGTGCCGCCGTAGGCTTAGCCGTTTGCAGGGAGACGAGCGCTCAGCCCGTCGTTAAAACTGTGGTCGCAGAGGTTCTAGAGCGCTTGCGTCTTTAGAGGCCAGGGTCGGGGTCATGAAAGCAGCAGGAAGCTAGCGTGTGGTTGCAAAAAGGACATCTAAGTCGTTCCGATGTTCAGACTCAGGACTGTGGGAAAGGTCATTAGCGCGCATCTTGCTTCCAAGATATGGCTTGCGTGCCATAGAACCGTTCGGTTTTTTTGGCGGACCCAGCGCTTCAGACACGACGGCAGCCAGAGGATAACGAAGGGGAGAAGAAAAACTGTCGCCTAACTCTATGAACGAGACTGGACCAAAAATAGTTAACACTTATCGCCTCGTGTAGTCGCCAGATGAGCCAGTACCAACTCAAGGCGTCCGGGTATTTTCCAGCGGCGAAAGGCTGCGGTCCGCTCCGTGATAGAAAATCGTCCCGTTAGCGTTCTTTTCCATGAAATGCCGGTTGCCAGCTTCCCTAGTACCGTGTTCGACAGCTCCCGTAGGTCATGGTCAGGGGGCGTGTACCACTTCCCCAGGCTGGCCCCCAGAATGAAATATTGAGCCAAAATAGGACAAGGGGTTAGCTGAATAATCGGCTAACCCCTTGATTTTATTGGTCGGAACGGAAGGATTCGAACCTTCGACCCCTTGCACCCCATGCAAGTGCGCTACCAGGCTGCGCTACGCCCCGAAAACTACAGATCTCGCGACCTTAGTCGTTCACTGTTGGCCAAATGCCGTCTAGTGAAGAACGAAATTCTAGCACAAATTCCGTTTCTATTCAGCTTGTTCAAGCAGATCCCTTAGCCGACCTGAAAGTCGGCCTCTGGGTAGCGGATGCGGCTGCGTTTTTGCGTTGCCAGGCTATACACAAGGGTCAATGGGCCCAACCTTCCGGCGAACATAAGAACCGTTAAAAGCGTTTGGCTGGGCCAGGATAAATGTGGCGTCAAATCACGGCTCAGGCCGGTTGTGCTCAGGGCGGCCACTACCTCGAACAGGATGCTGATAAATGGAATATCTTCGAATATCGTCATAAGCAATACGCCACCAAAAGCAAGCGCAGTGGTAACGAGCAAAAGGGCAAGGGACTTTTGGACCGTCTCCGGGGAGATTGAGCGCTTGAACAGTACGACCTCTTTCTTATGAAAGATATAGGAATACACCGCTGCCAGGAGCACGATGAAGGTACCAATCTTGATGCCGCTGGCCGTGCTTAACGAGCCCCCGCCTATAAACATTAATAGTATGACGACAAGCGTGGAGCTGTCTCGCAACTGGGTGATGTCTATGGTCGTGAAACCTGCCGTGCGCGATGTCACACTTTGCATCCATGCCGCTAAAGCCTGTCCTTGTATAGAGAGTGCGCCCAGCGTGTTGGCGTTGGTGAATTCCATAGCCCAGATGGCAAAGAAGCCCGCCAGGTTTAGGACCAGAGTACTTAACAGTATGAGCTTGGTGTAGGGTAGTAGCCTGGACCATGCTTTCTTATGGCGGACATCACCTAGCACCGTAAATCCTATCCCCCCCAGAATGATCAGTGAGGATATAACGATAATGGTGACAGGGTCGTCCACAAACTTTGCAAGACTGGAGGGGAAAAGTGAAAATCCTGCATTATTGAAGGCGGCGATGGCATGAAAAATCGCACGGTACAACGCCGTGATGAAGGGATAGTCGCCCCACCACCATAACGTCAGGATGACAGCGGCGATGGCTTCTATCGCCAGTGACGTCCTGAAAACAAGAAAAGCATTATGCTGAATCTTCGACACGCTCGTCTGGTTTAAGGCTTCGAGCGCCAGTGCCTGATGCGTCAGACTCATCCGTCTACCCAGAGTAATAGCGGAGACGACAGCAAAAGTGACAAACCCCAGTCCGCCTAACTGAACTAGCGTTATCAACGTGATTTGCCCGAAAGGGGTGAGCACTGTCGCCGGATCGATCACAGCAAGCCCCGTTACGGTGACCGCAGAGGTTGCCATGAAAAAAGCGTTGAATAAGCTTATTGGCTGGTGCGTAGCCGCTGGGATCGAGAGCAGGGCAGTACCCAACACAATTAATCCTAAAAAACCAGCTGCCAGTACCACTGGCGGGCTGGCTCGCAGCAGTCCTGTTCGTTTAATTCGCTTATAGGACTGATAGGTATATAGGGGGTGCCAGTTACGCATGGCTACATCAGTTTGGGAGCAATAGTTTTTAACGTGCTCAGCTGTCCCAACATAACGAGAACATCTTTGGCGTGGAGAATAAAATCGGGGGTAGGGTGGACCGTGATGACTGTCTTTCGCTTAATCAACAACACGTGAATGGTGTCCGGCTGGTTCTTCAGAATTTCGCCGAGGGGCACGCCATTCAAATGTTCGTTCACGTCAATTTCAACAACGAATTCCCCATTGCCGAGCGAGATGTAATCGTTAACCATGGGGTAACTGAGCGCCTGTGCTATCCGTATACCCATCTCCTCCTCAGGATGCACGATTCGTGTGACCCCTAACTTGCTCAGTATCAGATGTTGAGCATGTGAAGACGCCTTCACCCAAACAGTTTGGACACCCAGCGACTTCAGGTGAACCACGCATAACAGACTGGCCTGGAGGTCTTCACCTATGGCCACCAGCACAACGTCGTAGTGATCAAGACCTAGCTCGTCCAGGGTCGCACGGTCGGTTACGTCGGCAATTACGGCATGAGTCAATTCATCTGCAAGCTTTTTTATTATTTTGGTATCCGTGTCTACGCCCAACACGGAGTGTCCCATTTTCATAAGCTCTAACGAAGCTGCCGAACCGAAACGGCCGAGTCCGATTACAGCGAATTGTCCCATTTACGCTCCTTCGGTTGTGCATTCGCGGCGGCGCAATTAATGCCATCGCCGAATGGTAGCTTACCGCAAATTCTGGTAAAAACCCTTACGGAATTTCGTTTATGTGGGCAGACTCTGTAGTTTTCGTGCAGACTAATGTATTAGGTCCAACCTCGTTTTGAATAGTGGTACTAAATATGGCTAGTTTGTTCGACCCCATTCAACTGGGTGCAGTCGCATTAAGCAATCGGATTGTAATGGCACCGTTGACGCGCACACGCTCAACGAAAAGTCGAGTTCCCAGTGATCTGATGCGTACCTATTACTGCCAGAGGGCAACAGCTGGCCTTATTCTTTCAGAAGCAACATCGGTCTCGCCTCAAGGTGTCGGTTATCCTAATACACCAGGAATCTGGAATAGCGCTCAAGTAGAAGGCTGGCGGACCATAACCCAAGCGGTGCATGCCAAAGGCGGCAAGATTTTTCTGCAGCTTTGGCACGTAGGGCGGGTGTCGGACCCAGAATATCTCAATGGCGAGATGCCCGTGGCGCCAAGTGCTATTGCTTGCGAGGGGCATGTCAGCCTTCTGCGACCTATCCGGGGTTACGTTGTCCCGCGCGCCCTGCATACAGAGGAAATTCCGGGCATTGTGGCGGATTTTGCCGAAGCAGCCCGGAATGCTCGTGAAGCCGGCTTTGACGGGGTTGAGGTCCATGCTGGAAACGGTTATCTGATAGATCAGTTTCTGCAAAGCAGTACAAATAAACGAAACGATCAATACGGCGGTTCGGTCGAGAATCGCGCTCGCTTTCTACTTGATATAGTGGACGAATGCACGGGGATCTGGGGGGCTGGCCGCGTCGGCGTGCATCTGTCGCCGCGTGGCGGCGCCCACTCCATGTCAGATTCTGACCCTCGTGCTCTTTTCGGCCATGTCGCTCTCGAACTTGGTCGTCGTGGCATCGCTTTTCTGTTTATAAGGGAAGCGTCGGGCAAGGATGGCATTACTGCCGACATGAAGAGCGCGTTCGGCGGTCCCGTGATCTTGAACGAACAGTACGATGGTGCAATGGCCGAGCAGGTCGTCTCGAGCGGTGAGGCTGACGCCGTGGCATTCGGCAAGGCGTTTATAGCGAATCCAGACCTCGTGGCGCGTTTGCGTGCCGGCGCAGAACTCGCTGCCTGGGATGCCAATACGTTCTATGCCGACGGGCCGAAAGGTTATATTGATTATCCCGTCATGAATGCTGAAAATCTTGTAGTAGGCGAAGTTTGCCCTTGATCGATACGGTATATCGATAGAAAATTGCCAGCATTTTCAAGCGGCATGCTAAGTTTAGGTGTGCAGCGAGATATTGGACTCGGTGGTTCGTTGATCATGCTCATTCAACGGCCCGAAATGGCCAAAAGGAGGCAAGGTGAAAGCCTTAGTTATCGGTATTGGCACCGCGACGTTCCTGTCAGGCTGTACCTTGGGCATACAGCCGCAAGGCAACTCGCCTAGCATCTCGTACACCGTTCCGCGTAGTTATCAAATTGTTTACCTGCGGGCTCAGAATCAGGCAAGCGAATGCCTGCGTGGTAAAAAACAATACGATGTTTATGCGCAGGTCGACCCGGTTCTGCAAACGGCGCTTGTGGCGGTACGCGGTCCGATGGAAAGCATTGAAGTTGCACGGACGGAAATAAAGGCGGTAGACGCCCGCCATACTGAAGTGACCCATGCCGTTTGGGGCCGTAGCCCTTGGGATAACAAAGCCTTGAATGCCATGCGTGAGTCGATACGCATGGATACCTCGGTTTGCATGGTGTACAAGTAAGGCCAGCTTACCAGGCCTTACATCAGGCGCGCTTTGACCTGGGCTGAGACCGCCGACATATCCGCCCGGCCGGCAAGTGCTGCTTTAACTAGAGCCATGACTTTTCCCATTGCCGGCCCGCCTGTGATTCCTTGACCGCTCACATCTTCGATCGCTGCGGCAATTGCTGCTTCAACTTCTTCGTGAGTTGCCGCCTGAGGCAGGAACTCTTGCAAAACGACGAGTTCCGCCTTTTCGTGTTCGGCGGTTTCAACGCGTCCGGCTTGTTCGAAAGCGGCGATTGATTCGCGGCGTTGCTTGACCTGTTTTTCGATGATGGCTGTGACTTCCCCGTCGTTAAGGTCGCGACGCTCATCAACTTCTTTCTGTTGTATGGCGGCCAAAAGAAAGCGTAGCGTCGCTAGACGCGGGGCGTCTTTGGCGCGCATTGCCGCTTTAACGGCATCGGAAAGTTGTGGCTTGAGCGTATTGCTCATGATGAAATCCTGAAAAATAATTTTATTTTAGCGCAGTGCATAAATAGCGGGCGCGCGATGAATGCAACGGTACCCGCCAAGCACCGAGTGCAGAAAAGATTGCGGCGCAGTTGCAGATGCGTATCCCGTGCCATCTGGCGTACAATTTTCTAGATTCCTGCCGAATTTTTCATCTATATTTATTGTTATGGTCATGAATCCCACACATCCACAGCCATTTGTCTTCGTACCCAAACACGGTGCGCCTCGTCTATTGTTTGTCTTGCTGCACGGGGAATCAGCCACTCCCGAGCAGTTATTTCCTTTAGCTGAAGCGATCAAACATGCATTTCCCTTCGCGGTGGTCGTGCTGCCCTATGGCTCTGTGAGCGTTCAAAGCGCTCCATCTGACGATAAGCGCGCGGCATCTTTGGGATACCACTGGGTGAACCCTGAAGATCTTGCCTCGCATAACTATTCGTCGCGGATGTACGAGGCATTGCCCGATCTGATTGGGCAAATACAACAATTGCAGATTCAATACGATTTATCGGGCGAGCAGACTGCCTTGGCGGGGTTCTCGCAAGGTGCCTCTATGGCGTTGGAAGCCAGTTTGGCGCAACCCGATATTGCCGGACGCGTTCTGGCATTCTCGGGCTTGTATGCCTCAATGCCTGACAAAGCGGCGCCGGCCTCTCTGCTGCATTTCTTCCACGGATCTGCCGATCAGGACGTTCCCACGGGACAGGTCGAAGCTACGGTGGTTCGTATAAGCGAATTACAGGGTGATGCCACGCTTGACGTAGCGTCGGCCGTGGGACACGAACTTCATCGGGCCTTAATTAAACAAGCGATTGTTCGTCTGCAAACCTGTGTGCCCTTGCGCAGTTGGGAAGAGGCCATAACGTCTTTACAACAGATTGCCAGCGACAAAGAACCGCTTTCGCCGCCGGATTGTAATCAGTCCGCGAACGGCACTGCGAAACGAACGCTACATTAATTGGGGTCAGACGCGCTGCGGTTCCATTGGAATGTCAGGCGCTTGCTGCCTGATGCTCCTGTGGTTACCGTGCGCGACTGTGTCTCGCCCCGATAGGTGGCAAATACCTGATAGGTACCGGGGCTTAACCGGATGAGAAGGAAAGGTCCTTCAGACGCCATATTCAGGACATTGGCATCGTTTTCGTTGCGTATGACGAGCTGCACGTCACTCGCGTAAGCCGCTTTGCTATTGACCTTGCTGGCGAAGGCGAGTGCGACGTTTGCAGTATTCTAACGTGCTAGACGTCTACCTACCGTTGGGTCTTTCGATTGAAAAGGGCCAGTCGTGGCGTTCTGTCGCGGACCCCGAAGCGTTATAGCTGGTCTCACTAAAAATTGCGCGGCCGCTGGCATGGACGGCGATAACGGTTGAGCACCGGGTGCCGTACTCAGGGCTGATAATAAAGGGGCTGCTTAGCAAGCGCTCGCGCTCGAGCGTCAATCCCGTAACGGGCAACGCATGATCTTCAGCTTGCGTATTGTCTTTCAGGGTTTCAAATACGTGCGTCAATGATTGCTCAAGCGTTTCGAGGGGATACAAATCGAGGGCTAGTCTAAGCCGTTCTGCCTTCGGCCAGGGCGTATTCAATAGATGGTTTGAAATAACGTAGCGTCCAGGCCCGAGTGCTTGAGGGCCGTCCTGATCGGTCCGGTTCCCGACGTAGCTGGCCGTCGTTAAATCGCCAACAATGAGGTTAAACCCGTTATACGCGTTGGACGCATCAAATACGTCTTGTGCATATGAATCTGGTTGTTTATCGCTTGTAAGGTATTGGCGTGCAAGATCGCCTCGCGAGGGAGCATCTTTGATAAGCGTTGCGGGATCGCGATAATTCGTCAGTAAGGCATACCGACCTTGCCGGGTGATGCCAAGCCAGGTGCCCTTGCCTTGGCAATCGATGCCGGCTATTACATCGGGATGGTCTTGCCAGGGCGCCGCTGTCAGGCTCGGTCGACTATGGTATTCGTCGCGATTCGCTGCAATGAAAAGCGGCCACTCTTTATGAGCGTTAAGCGCTAAATATGCGATGCACATACGTCAGCGGTTTTACAGCATGGCAACGCTGTTGCTGGCGTTTTCCACTAAGGTGCGGATGCGAACCGCGTCGCCGATACGAGAATATCGTCCCGACGCGTTAAGCAATACAATCGCGACATCGCGGTTATCAATCCGGGTCAGCATAACCAGGCATTCGCCCGCTTCATTAATGAAGCCGGTTTTCGAAACCTTTATGTCCCAGTCGGATTTACCGACTAAACGGTTGGTGTTGTTATATACCAGCTGCCGTCCACGCGCGATCTCGATTTCGTATTTGTCATCGGTAGTGTAGCGATGAATGAGTGGTTGTTTACTGGTAGCTTGCAGGAGCTTGACCAGGTCGCGGGGCGTCGAAACATTTTCGCTCGACAAACCCGTGGGCTCGACGAATCGCGTGCTACGCATTCCCAAGGCGCGTGCCTTATCGTTCATGGCACGTACAAAGGCAGGCATGCCGCCAGGATAGTAGCGACCCAGGGCATGGGCGGCCCGATTTTCCGACGACATCAAGGCTAGATGCAGCATGTCGGCACGGCTCAATTCTGTACCGACCGATAAGCGGGATCGCGAATAGCGTACCCGATCGACATCGGCGTCGGTAATTTGCATCATTTGGTTTAAGGGAAGGCCCGAATCGGCTACGACCAAAGCTGTCATCAACTTGGAAATTGAAGCGATAGGGCGGACTTCATCGCTATTCTTGTCATAAAGAATGTCAGAAGTCTCGAGATCTTGGACGAAAGCGACTTCGGAACGCAACATGGCTTGGGTTGTAAGCGGTTCCACCTGGGGCGCATTAGGCTGCACAACGATATCGTCGGCCGGCCCAGTGCGCAATCCAACCTGTACTTTCGCTGCGGCTCCCGCTGCCGCCACGGCACTGCCATAGGCGACAGGACGCAAATTGCGGCGCTGGACGATATGCGTTTTGCGAGAGCTGCCTTTCTTGGCAGTGTTTTTCTTCGCATTAACGACAGTCTTTTGGGTCGACTGTGCGCTAGAATGCGTCGCGGCTTGCGCCTGGATGTTCGCATTGAACATTACTAATACCAGCAATGGAAGCAAAGCCGACAGTGAAAAATGACGCGACGAAGGATTCCAGGCAAGCATAGCTGACGCTTAAAGTATTGTTGATTGATCGGATAGTATCAGAAAATCCGCCGCCATATTAGTAAGTTACAAGATTTTGTTAAGAAAAAGTTTAGGTCGGATGTTTAGACTGAGACTAAGCTGTCGTTATGTACAGCAAAACGGCGCAAGCACATCAAGCGCGGACGGCGGTGTCGAATGTTTTAAACCCGCGGCGTGCCCGGTAAAGCAGGAAGCCGATTATGCTTAAATTTATAAGGTTCCAGGCGATGCCGTTCATGAAAGCGGCACGATAAGAGCCGGTAATGTCGAAGATTGCACCTGACATCCAACCGCCTAAAGCCATACCGAATAAGGTGGCCATGAGGACTGTCCCCACTCGCGCGCCAGCCTGTTCAGGCGCAAAATATTCGCGAACTATTAAGGCGTAGGCGGGAACTATACCTCCTTGGAATAAACCAAAAAGCGCCGATATTACATACAGCGAGACTAAGCCGTTATTGCCCAGGAATAGCAACAAGGCGACACCTTGAAGCACAGAACCGACGAGTAAGGTGCGTAGCCCGCCAATGTGGTCAGACAGCCATCCCGACACTAACCGGCTTACGATTCCCAGACCCAGCATAAGCGATAGCATTTCTGCGCCTCTGGCAGCACCAAATCCCAGATCGCCACAATAGGCCACGATATGCACTTGGGGCATAGCCATGGCCACGCAGCATGCCACACCGGCTATACATAATAGTCCTTGGAGCGCGCCGGGGGTCAGTCCCAGTGGCCGGTTCGGGTCCGACTTTTCAGCCTCAAGCCTGAAGCGGGCGTTGGGCCGGGCGCCTTGCTTGGCGACTACCGCAATCGATGGCGCCTTTCGACGATACACCAAAGCCAAAGGTAACATTGAGATCAAGCAGAAGATGCCGACGCCTATGTACATCTGTCGCCATCCAACAAGATCAATAAAGTTCTGCATTATCGGCGGCCATACGGCACCGGCCAGATAATTTCCGCTCATGCAGATCGCTATGGCGATGCCGCGTCGCCGAGTAAACCACTGTGAGGTATCAGCGACCAGGGGAGCAAACGTTGCCGCAGTGCCTAACAAACCGATCAGTAGTCCTTGCACGAAGACAAACTGCCAGAGGTTTTGGGCCAGACCTGCGAGGATAAATCCGCCGCTAAGGCCCAGTGTCCCTACGATGATCGGCATGATCACCCCAAAGCGATCTGAAAGACGCCCCATAAGGATGCCGCCCAAGCCAAACCCAATCATGGTAAGGGTATACGGAAGCGAGGCCTCTGAGCGGCTGACGTCGAACTCGGCCTGTATCTGTGGCAGCACCACAGTTACCGAATACATGCCGGAACCGCCAATTGTCATAAGCAGGAGCGATACGACCAGGCGCACCCACGCGTAGGGCGATTCATTATTGTCGAGGGGCTGTTCGATGCTAGTCATAGTCGCTACCGGTACGGGCTAGTTGTGGTTGTCTCAGAACGGTGGTTTTCGATCTTATTGTTTTCCATCAGCAGCATACTGCATGCATACGATAGATCGGTAGCTATCGCTTCAACTTTTTGTTCGTCTATGTTGTTCTTCTAGATTCTAGACATCGCTACCCCTGGTTTTCGCTAGATTGCATCCCTGATGCCGCCGCCACTCCCGATGTCAGGCCCACGGCTTGCATCGCACACGCGTATTTCAGGCGGCCGGTCACTTCATCGGCAAAGCTTTATTAGGAAAACTTCCTTTCATAAGGAAAGTTGCCATCCCCGGAGCGCAATATGCGAGTGAAAACGTTTTATCGACTGGTCAAGAACTCTATCGTGGCGTGGCAAGAAGACAATGCTTCAAGCATGGGCGCTGCGATTGCTTTCTATACGGTGTTTTCCATCGCGCCATTGCTTATTATTGTTATTGCCGTGGCAGGGTTCGTATGGGGCGAAGATGCCGTTCAGGGAGAAATCTTCCGTCAGCTAGGCGGGTTAGTGGGCAGCGATGGCGCATCAGGTGTACAGGAGCTAATAAAAAGTGCCAATAAACCTGCCCAAGGCATGACCGCGGGCATAATTAGTGTGATTTTCCTGATAATCGGTTCGACGACTGTATTCGCCGAATTGCAAAGCGCGCTGGATCGGATCTGGCGGGTGCCGAGCAAGCAAGTCTCTGGAATCTGGAACACCGTGCGTGCTCGGCTGCTTTCTTTTGGCCTGGTGTTAGGTCTGGCCTTTCTTTTACTTGTGTCTTTGGTGGTCAGCGCCGCGCTCGCCGTCCTGGGGCAATGGACGGGGGGGCTTTTTCCTGGCTGGGAGATCCTGCTGCAAGTCCTCAATTCACTTGTCTCAGTGTCTATCGCTGCCGTGCTTTTCGCCATGATATATAAATTCATGCCGCAGGCAAAGATTAACTGGCGCGATGTATGGGTGGGGGCAATCGTCACCGCCATACTGTTCGAGATCGGAAAATCACTTATTGCGCTGTACGTGGGCAAGAGTTCCACCATATCTTCGCTAACGGCCGCTGGTTCGGTGGTGGTAGTGCTTATCTGGGTGTATTACGCGGCGCAGGTTTTCTTACTGGGCGCGGAATTTACATGGATCTACGCCAACCATTACGGCTCTCGAGCATCGTCCAATGAGCCAACGGACCGCAATGAACCAACGGACCGCAATGATTCAATGACGCCGCCATAAAATAATGGATTAACGGGATGTAACTGAGCTCGCGGCTGAATCTGGCGAACGGTAAGATCCAAAACTTCTATCCCGAGTTCGGAAGGGCATTATGGCCGGAGGCAGCCTATTAACCTTGTTGGACGATATCGCCAGTGTTCTGGATGATGTCGCATTGATGACCAAGGCCGCCACTAAAAAAACGGCTGGGGTGTTGGGTGACGATATTGCGCTAAATGCGCAGCAAGTGACAGGAGTCGTATCAAACCGCGAACTGCCGGTGGTTTGGGCTGTAGCCAAAGGCTCGTTTGTCAATAAACTAATATTAGTACCGGCCGCGTTGGCAATCAGTGCTTTCATACCCGCCGCTATTACGCCGTTGTTGATGGTTGGTGGCCTATACCTTTGCTACGAAGGGGTAGAAAAAGTCGTTCATAGTTTATTTCGCCCGAACGATGTGGCACATCTGGATGTTCCACCTAAGCTGTCGACAGCCGCTGGCGCAGTCGCGGCGCCGGTAGCCGGAGCTGAGGCAAGCGATGTGCCGACTAGCCCGACGCCTGAGCAGGTCAAGATACAAGCGGCTATCAGGACAGACTTTATCCTCTCGGCAGAAATCATAGCGATTACTTTGGGTACTGTGGCGGCGGTCAGTTTCGTCTCACAGGCAATAGTGGTCTCGACGGTTGCGATCATAATGACCGTAGGTGTCTATGGCCTGGTAGCAGGGATTGTGAAGCTGGATGATGGTGGACTGTATTTAAGTCAGCGCAGGGGTGACGGCTTTATACCGCGCGTATCGCGCCGGTTGGGTTCGGCGATTTTAACCATGGCGCCATGGCTGATGAAATCGCTTTCCATCGTTGGGACGATAGCCATGTTTCTGGTGGGTGGCAGCATATTGATGCATGGAATCGCAGGTGCTGAAGCGCTTGTTCATGATTACGTTCATATCGACGCCGCGGGTTCACCGGGGCTGTGGAACGTAGCCCTAAACCTGATCGGCCCCAGTTTGGCAAGTGCCATCCTCGGTATTGTCGCCGGAGCCATCACTCTGTTAGTTGTTGCTGGGGTGAAGCGCGTTATTCGTTAGAATTTTGCGCGACAGTTTCCATCGGCTGCGATCTCGAAGAATCTACCGAGTAATCCAGCGTTATCACAACGTTACAGCATAAAGCAGGTGGCAAATTTTGCTACGGGCCCTTGCAGCAAAAGGCGACCCCGTCGGACAAATTAAGTACTCAGCGCAAGACGATTGCTTTCGGTGGTATTCCTGCTACGCTTTGACGCTACCGAGGAGCGATAAATCATGTCAGAACAGCTGATGAAAGAGCGCAAAGATGCGGCGATGGAAAAACGTATCCGGGAAAGCTTTGACCGGCAAGGGTTGATGCGGCATTTGGGTGCTGAAATTACCAGGGTCGAGCCAGGGTTGGTTTACGTTTGTATGCCGTTTCGAGAAGAACTTACACAACAACATGGGTTCTTTCATGCGGGTGCGACGAGTGCTATTGCTGATACGGCAGGGGGATATGCGGGCTTTACCTTGTTTCCGCTCGATAGCTCGGTTCTTACGGTTGAATTCAAGATCAATTTGGTGTCGCCGGCTGAAGGCGACTATCTAGAGGCGGTGGGCAAAGTCGTTCGCTCGGGACGCACGTTGACGATTTGCCAGCTTGAAGTGTTTGGCGTGACGGGTGAGCAAAGGAAATTGGTAGCTCTGGGGCAGCAAACACTTATGTGCATTCATGGCAAGACCGACGAGCAGGCCAGTAAACTTGTTTAGAACCGTAGAGCTGGAAGTTGCCGTCGCGAGCGAGATTGCTATATCTCTGTCTATATATATAGTCACTATATATAGTCGCGCACAAAAAGGAGCGCAATAATGCAGTCGAGATCTACACGGTCGTACACACTTCGTGGGAAGAGCGATACGTCTTACGACGTGTCTGATAAGCGAAAAGGCTTACTTTCTTCCGATTCGACTTCGCAGGCTATTGGAGCTGTGGCGATAGGGGCCCTCGCCGTCGGTGCATTGGCAGTGGGCGCAATAGCAATCGGCCTGCTAAGGATAGGTAAAGTACAAATCAACGTACTAGAGGTCGATAAACTAGTTCTGCGGTCAATAAACAGGAAAAAGTGATGCAGTCCAGGTCGAGCAAAGCAGGGTATCAACGAAGCCTCTCCTGCTTTTTAGCCGGAACCAGCACTTTTGAGATTTATTTTTCAGGGTGCTAGAATAGTTTTACGGATTTATTTCAACGGCTTACGTGTCGTCGAATGTTGCGGGGCAGGCTCGATGGGGCAGTTTGGCACGAACCCGCTTGCACGGCGCTAAAAAGCTGTGCTATAGTTTCGTTCTTCGCCGCACAACGCACTCGGGTTTACCCGGATGTTGGAAGGTAGCGAAGGGCAGGAAAAGAGCTGCGAAGGCAGGGCGGTAAGTGGCAGGTTGGCGGTGCGGTGCGGTCTAGGCCTCCCCCCGGTTTGACAAGCCCCACGAACTCCTTCATAATCTCGTTTCTCTGCAGACACCGCAGGCAGG
>NZ_RYDV01000011.1 GCF_003971065.1 Candidimonas sp. SYP-B2681 | reverse complement strand
CTGCCCACACAACCGGCCAGCCGGATCAGCGAACTGCTGCCGCATAACTGGAAACCCTCTTGTTGAGTTAACAGTGTTAACTCCATCGATCCATCGAGACGGGTTGCCCGAACGCTTACGATGAAAACAGTGGGGCGCTATCTGAATATTTCGGTGGCTACAGCGAAGGCGCATACCGAGACGTTATATCAGCGTCTTGATGTTCACAATCGCAATGCAGCTGTTTATGCAGCGGTATCGCGCGGCGCCACATTAGGCTGGGCGTCAATCAGCGGAGCGCAAAAAGCATGCGAAGATATTCAAAAGCCGCAACCTGATGAGCCAGCAAGCGTAGATTCGCGACCCGCTACGCAGCCGCGGCAAAATACTGGAGCCCGGACTTGATATCGGCATGCCCAGCCTGTTATTTCTGGCAGGCTGGCACGCCGCTTTGACTTGAAGCCCGATGCATTAGGCTTTAAGTGTGGCATCCATGGTAATTTTGGCGTTAAGTAGTTTAGACACCGGACACCCCGCTTTAGCTAAATTGGCTATCTCGTCGAATTTTTCCTGACTAGCCCCGGGAATCTTCGCAACGACGGTCAAATGGCTCGAAGTAATGGCGAAACCGTCACCTACCTTTTCTAAGGTTACGGCGGCCTGCGTATCTATTTCGTCGGGCGTAAGGCCTGCCTCGCCTAACATCAGTGACAAAGCCATTGAAAAGCAGCCAGCGTGAGCAGCACCGATCAATTCTTCCGGGTTCGTTCCAGGGCCGCTTTCAAATCTACCCTTAGAGCCATAGCCGGCATTACTCAGGGCTCCTGTCTCGGTAGAAATGGTGCCCCCGCCTTCCTTGAAACTGCCTCTCCATACCGCCGATGCTTTCTTGATCATGACTGCTCCTTTGAGTAAAAAAACATTCCGCCTTCACGCGGAACCAATTCAACGGACGGGTAAAAGCAGGTCCGGTTAAGGTTAAAGCAAGCCCATTTGCAAACGCGCCGGTTCGCTGATCATTTCGCGGCTCCAGGGGGGATCCCACACCAAATCCACCTTCACTTCCTCGACGCCATGAATAGAGAGCAATTTACTGCGCGCTTCATCAGCGATCATGGTACCCATTCCACAGCCCGGCGCTGTAAGAGTCATTTGAACTTCGATGTTAAATCGATCGTCGCCCGCCGGAACAACCTTGCAGCTGTACACGAGCCCAAGATTAACGATATCGATGGGAATTTCCGGGTCATAGCACGTCGCCAGCAAACTCCATGCGGCATCTTCAATCGACTGCGCTGTGGCAGGCCCTTCGGGTACATGGGTTGTTTCCTCGATCGGATCAAAACCCAGCGCATCGCCGTCTGCCCCTTCAATTCGATATAAATTGCCCTCGACCACGACGGTGTAACTGCCGCCCAACTGTTGAGTGATCGTTGCCGAACAACCTTCTTCGATAGTTACGGGAGAACCATAGGGCACAGTGACTGCCGGGCAATCCCGGTTTACGATGACTTCTTGCCGTGCATAACTCATGTTGCGCCTCTTACTCGGTACGAGCGGTATCCCTTGCCTGGATAATCGCATTATGCAAAGTGTGCCAGGCCAGCGTGGCACACTTTACGCGGGCCGGAAACTCGCGGACCCCTGACAGCACTTCAAGCTTGCCAAAGTCACGCCCTTCCGGATGCGATTCGGTCAACATCACATGCATATCATGAAATAGCGACTCGACCTCGCTAATCGGTTTGCCTTTGACCGCCTCTGTCATGAGCGATGCGGAGGCTTTCGAAATGGCGCAGCCGTGGCCCACAAAACTTGCTTCTTCGACGATTCCATTGTGGATACGCGCGTAGATAGTCAGTTGATCGCCACACAAGGGGTTGTGTCCGTCGGCAGTGTGATTGGCGTCGGTCATGGCATGGAAATTTCGAGGATGCCGATTGTGATCGAAGATCACTTCCTGGTAAAGCTCACGTAAATCGCCGTACTGTTCAGTCATGCGTGTGCCCCGTTCCAAACATTTTTTGTGCCTTCTTCAAGCCGACGATAAGAGCCGCAATGTCTTCCTCGGTGTTATACAGCGCAAGCGAAGCACGCGCGGTACCCGGAATTCCAAAACGGGTCATCAATGGCATAGCGCAGTGGTGACCGGCCCGAACCGCAACGCCTTCCATATCGAGGATGGTGCCCAAGTCATGCGGGTGTATGCCGTCGACCAAAAATGACAGGATGCCGGCTTTATTTGGAGCCGTACCTACCATTTGAATGCCCGGCAATAATGTTAATTGCGCCGTGGCTGAATCAAGCAAATTCTGTTCATATGCGGCGATAGCCGTCAGGCCGATATCCTGCACGTACTTTATGGCCGCATCCAGCCCTACGACTCCAGCAATATTCGGAGTGCCGGCCTCAAAGCGCTGCGGCGCATCAGCGAAGGTGCTTCCATCAAAGCTTACGGTGTGGATCATGTCGCCACCGCCCTGCCAAGGGGGCATGTCCTTCAAGATATCGTGACGTGCGTACAAGGCGCCAATACCCGTCGGTCCATACAGCTTGTGACCTGAAAAGGCATAAAAATCACAACCAAGCTTCTGGACATCCACGATCTGGTGCGCCACTGCCTGAGCGCCGTCGACTAACACCAACGCACCGACTTCGTGCGCAAGATTCACCATCTGGACAATAGGATTGATCGTCCCGAGAGCGTTCGAAACATGGGTAACACCCACCAGCTTGGTGCGTGCGTTAAGCAGGGCACGGTAGGCATTCAAATCGAGTTCGCCGCTGTCGGTAACGGGTACCACCTTTATCACGGCACCAGTTTGCTGAGCCAGTAGTTGCCAAGGCACGATGTTGGAATGATGCTCCATGCCTGTCAGGAGGATTTCATCGCCCTCTTTCAGCACCGACCGACCCCAGCTGAAAGCCACCAGGTTAATGGCCTCAGTCGTGCCGCGTGTGAACACGATTTCGTCAAGGCGTGCAGCATTCAGCAAACTACGCACGCGTTCACGGCCTTGTTCATACAGGTCAGTCGCATGCTGAGACAGCCAATGTACGCCCCGATGAATATTCGCGTTCGAGAGCTCGTAGTAAGCGCGCTCAGCGTCGATGACCGCTGCCGGTTTCTGCGTAGTGGCCCCGTTATCCAGGTAGACAAGCCGCCTTCCATGCACCTGCCTTGATAGAATCGGAAAATCGGCTGTCCGATCGAGGATTCTGGCATTCCGGGGAGCTAGCAATGGTGCGTTCATGCAAGCTCTCCCAAACTAGTCCCACCCGGCAAGAGCGCCCGAATGGCGTGTGCGACACGCTGACGAAGCGATGGCAGCTCAATGCGCTCAAGTGCCTGAGCGGCGAATGCGTAGGTCAGAATATTACGCGCATGGACTTCGTCCAGGCCGCGGGCCCGCAAATAGAACAAGCTGTTTTCATCGATCTGGCCCACTGTCGCACCGTGTGCACACTTGACGTCGTCTGCGTAAATCTCCAGCTCGGGCCGTGCATCAGCTTTCGCCATACGCGACAGTAGCAAGCTGTCTGAACGCTGGACGGCATCGGTGCCATCGGCGCCGGGCGAAACAAGAATGCGGCCGCCGAATACGCCGCGCGCCATATCGGTAAGGATGCCGCGATAATACTCCCGGCTCACGCCATGCGGCTGCGCATGGCCAATTACCGTGTGGTGGTCAACATGTCGACGCCCGTCAACGTAATACAGGCCATTCAGCAAGGTCTCGCACCGTTGCCCATTGAACGTGGTGGCGATTTCATGGCGAGCCAGCCGGGCCCCAAACGACATCGAATGAGAGTTGAACACCGAGCTTTTGCCTTGCTCAACGTCGAGAGCACCCAGATGGAAAGCTTGTTCGCTTTCCTGCTGCAGCTTTACGTGCGTAATACGAGCGTCCGCTGCCAACTTTGCACGCGTAACAGTATTCGTCAGCGTCGCGCTGCTGCCCTGGCCTACATAATGTTCCACAATAGTGGCTTGGGAACCGGTGTCGGCACTGATTAGATTGCGAGAAAAACTTGCAGCTTGCGCACTGGCAGTGATAAATAGCAGATGCACTGGTTGTTCCAGTACGACGCCACGGGCCAGACGGATAACAGCCCCATCAGAAGCCAACGCAAGATTCAACGCAGCCGTGCTCGACCCGAGACTCTCCGTGCCAAAGCCGTCTTGCACTTCATCGGGGGAATCTACCAAAGCCTGAAGCAAAGTACCGATCTGCGCGCCCGCGGGCAATACGCCTATGTCAGAGAGCTCGGGTTTATATTTGCCATCTACAAACACCAGCCAATGGCCGGGTTCTCCCTTGCGGACCTCCTGGGCCAACGCCGCTGCATCAACCTCATTGGCTGGCAAGAACGCTTGTTGCTCAAGCGTAGCGAGCGAGGTGTGGCGCCAGCTTTCGATTTTCGGAGTGGGCCAGCCTTCTGCCGCGAAACGATCAATGGCTCGTCTACGCATGGCGGCGAGCCAGGGCACGTCTGCGCCGGCTAAACCGGGCTCGCGAGCCGCAAAATCGGCCACCCAGGTTTGTGCCGTGCTCATGCCGCAGCTCCTTTCTGGGTTGGCGGCAATTCACTAATCCAGCTGTATCCCCGCTCTTCCAGCTCGAGCGCCAGCTCCCGGCCACCCGAACGGACAATTTTTCCACCCGACAGAACATGCACGAAATCAGGGACAATGTAGTCGAGCAAACGCTGATAGTGGGTAATGACGACAAGCGCGCGATCAGGGGAACGAAGGCGATTAACGCCATCGGCAACGACTTTCAGTGCGTCGATATCGAGACCTGAATCGGTTTCATCAAGTATGGCCAGCTTGGGTTCAAGCAAGGTCATCTGCAAAATTTCATTGCGTTTTTTCTCTCCACCCGAGAAGCCCTCATTCACCGAGCGATACAAGAACTCTTCCTTCATGCCCACTGCCTTCATCTCGGCCTTGACGCGCTTAAGGAAATCCATTGCATCGAGCTCAGGCAAGCCTTGGTGGCGACGCACAGCATTGACTGCGGCTTTCAGAAAATACGCGTTCGAGACTCCGGGAATCTCAATCGGATACTGAAATGCCAAAAACAAGCCGGAACGAGCGCGCTCTTCGATGGGCATTGCCAGCAAATCCTGGCCCATGTATTCAACACTACCGCTTTCTACTGTGTAGCTTTCGCGTCCCGCCAATACTTGGGAGAGCGTGCTTTTCCCGGAGCCGTTAGGCCCCATAATGGCGTGAACTTCACCTGCATTCACCGTCAGATCAAGGCCGCGCAAAATAGCCTTGTTTTCAACCGACGCGTGTAAATCTTTGATATTCAGCATTACTACTTCTCCTTAACCTACGCTGCCTTCCAGACTTACGCCGAGCAGGTTCTGAGCCTCGACTGCAAATTCCATTGGCAATTCCTTGAAAACTTCCTTACAGAATCCATTCACTATCATGGAAACCGCATCCTCGGCCGAAAGGCCGCGCTGCATGGCATAAAACAATTGATCTTCGCCAATCCGTGAGGCCGTTGCTTCGTGCTCGACGCTGGCAGTCGGATTCTGGACTTCAATAGTGGGGAAAGTGTGAGCCGCACAACGCTTGCCGATCAGCAAGGAATCGCACTGCGTAAAATTGCGTGCGTTCTCTGCCTTGGGAGTCATGCGCACCAAACCGCGGAAGGTATTACTGCCATGGCCGGCCGATATACCCTTCGAAATGATGGTGCTGCGCGTATTACGGCCCATGTGTATCATCTTGGAACCCGTGTCGGCCTGTTGTCTGTGGTTGCTGAGCGCCACCGAATAAAATTCGCCCGTGGAATCGTCTCCGCGCAAGATGACACTAGGATACTTCCACGTGATGGCCGAGCCGGTTTCAACTTGAGTCCATGAAATCCGCGACCGCGCTCCGCGACAGTCGCCGCGCTTCGTAACGAAATTGTAGATGCCGCCCTTGCCGTCTTTATCGCCTGGATACCAGTTCTGTACAGTGGAATATTTAATGCGCGCATCGTCCAGCGCGACGAGCTCGACGACAGCGGCATGCAATTGGTTTTCGTCGCGCATTGGCGCCGTACAGCCCTCTAGATAGCTGACCGAAGCGCCCTCGTCGGCAATGATAAGGGTGCGTTCAAATTGGCCAGTATCCTGAGCGTTAATTCGGAAATAGGTCGACAGCTCCATGGGGCACCGGACGCCTTTTGGAATGTACACGAAGGACCCATCTGAAAATACGGCCGAATTTAGTGCAGCATAATAGTTATCGGCCGTTGGAACCACCGTTCCAAGATATTTGCGTACAAGCTCGGGATGCTCTCGGACTGCCTCGGAGAACGAACAGAAAATGACTCCAACTTCGGCGAGCTGTTTGCGAAAAGTGGTGGCAACTGACACGGAATCGAAAACGGCATCGACCGCCACACCCGCAAGGCGCGCACGCTCATGCAGGGGCACACCCAGTTTTTCATACGTACGCAACAGCTCGGGATCGACTTCATCAAGACTCTTAGGGCCATCTTTTTTCTTGGGCGCCGAATAGTAGCTAATGTCTTGAAAATCAATACGGGGAAAGCTGACCTGCGCCCACTCGGGCAAGGTCATCGTCAGCCAATGGCGGTATGCCGAAAGACGCCACTCGAGCATGAATTCTGGCTCGCCTTTTTTGGCCGACAGCAGACGTATGGTGTCCTCGGACAAGCCTTTAGGTATGGTGTCGGACTCTATGTCGGTGACAAATCCTGCCGAGTACTCGCGGTCCAGAAAAGAGTCAAGGTGGTCGGTTACGGTATTCATTCTGGAAAGCTCCATGTCGTTGACTGTACCGCTCGGGTGCGTACCTTTGATTCTGCCAAAGGCCGGGCAAGCAGCGGAAATTCGATTGGGGTTGGACTTAGCATATCGGCAACGCTGACGTCTTCAAGCGTACGGCGGATAGCCGAATTGATTCGTTGCCAGTTACTGCGGATGTGGCAGCCAGCCTCGACGCTGCATGACCCCGGCACCGAGGCGCATTCGGTCAGGCCAAATGGCTGTTCTTCCAAAGCGTCTATAATGTTGGCAATGCTGATTGCATGAGCGGGCCGCCCTAGCGCATATCCGCCTCGTGAGCCCCTACTGCTTATGACTAATCCGTGTTGGCCGAGCAACTTAAGCACTTTGCTTACCGTGGGCTGCCCTAGCCCAAGCGTTATAGCAAGATCAGCAGCACTGAACACGCGGTCGGGTGACCCCGCCATGTGGGTAAGCACCAACGTACCGTAATCGATGATTTTGCTGATACGCAGCATCCGTCGGATCTCCTGATTTGCTCGCTAAAGCATATAGTACTGTTTTGGTACTATATTTGTCAATTCAGGCTAATCTTCGTCCTGGGCAGCCTGTTGCAAGGCCCACATTTGGGTGTATCGCCCTCCTTGCAACAGTAAGTCCCGATGAGAGCCTTGCTCAAGCACCTTACCGTGATCCAAAACGATAATTTCGTCAGCCTCCACAATGGTGGAGAGCCGGTGCGCAATAATTAGCGTTGTGCGGTTTTTTGCGATTTGCCTAAGCTCTTCTTGAATGGCACGCTCGGTGCGAGTGTCCAAGGCGCTGGTCGCTTCGTCCAGAATCAAGATCGGCGGGTTTTTCAGTAGCGTGCGGGCGATGGCTACACGTTGTTTTTCTCCGCCCGAAAGCTTTAAGCCCCGCTCGCCCACTTGAGTTTGATACCCTTCCGGCAGACCCAATACAAACTCGTGGATGCTTGCAGCTTTGGCTGCCTGATAGATTTCTTCTTGTGTCGCACCGGGATTGCCGTAAGCGATGTTGTACAGAATACTATCGTTAAAAAGCACCGTATCCTGAGGAACAATGCCAATGTGCTGGCGCAAGCTTGCCTGGGTAAGGTCACGGATGTCGACACCATTGATCGTGACTTCTCCGCCGCTGACATCATAAAAACGAAATAACAAACGCGATAACGTCGACTTCCCAGCTCCTGATGAACCCACGACGGCAAGCGTCCGGCCGGCTGGTATCGTGAAATTTACATCGTACAAAATTTGGCGATTGGCTTCATAGCCGAAATCGACATGCCTAAACTGTATCGAAGCTTGCGACGTTTGAAGCGGCATGGCGCCTTTGCGATCAGCCACTTCCTGGCCCTGCTCCATCAAGCCGAACATGCGCTCCATATCCGCAAGTGCGTGCTTGATTTCGCGGTAGACAAACCCCAGAAAATTCAGCGGCGCATACAACTGCGTCAGGTAAGCCGACACGAGCACAACATCACCAACCGACATGGTTTTATTAACGACGCCATCGGCCGAGAGCCATAACAACAAGGTAATGCCTATGGTGATAATGACCCCCTGCCCCATATTCAGGAAGTTCAGCGATATCTGATTCTTAACCGCTGAATCGACCCATTTGCCCAAGTTGTTGTCGTATCGGTTCAGCTCGTATTTTTCATTACCGAAGTACTTTACGGTCTCGTAATTAATCAGTGCGTCGATAGCCTTACTATTCGCTTTGCTATCCAGATCGTTCATACTGCGGCGATAAACCATGCGTTTTTCTGTCACGAATAGCGTAAACAGAACATAGACCGCGATAGTTCCCAATGTAACTACCGCAAACGTCCAATCGTAGCGCCACAGCAAGATGGCGGTCACCATGCCGATTTCCAGCAGCGTAGGCAATATATTGAACACCATGAAGTTAAGCAGGAAGCCTATTCCCTTCGTGCCGCGTTCGATATCCCGGCTCAGGCCGCCCGTTTGACGTTGCATATGGAATCGCAAAGACAAGGCGAACAAGTGCTCAAAAAGCTGTGCAGCAATTCGACGAATCGACCCTTGAGTTACCCGTGCGAACAAGGCATCCCGCAGTTCTCCAAATACGCTGGAGGCGAGCCTCGCGAATCCATAGCCTAACAAAGCTGCCACCGGCAACACCATTAGAGTGGCCGGCAGGCTTAGCTTGTCTACGATGTCTTTCAGGAACAGCGGGAGGATAACGCTGGCTATCTTGGCTGCAATCAAACAAGACAGAGCGGCCAGCACGCGACCCTTGAATTGCCAGACATAAGGCAAAAGCGACTTCAGAGTCTGCATATCGTTTCGATTAGCAGGCGCGGGGCCGCGGTGGGTAAACTTCATGTAGCGGGTTCCTTAAGCGACGTGATCGGCCGATCAAACAGCCCGGGAATACGGTCGATGCTCCCGCGAGGCGGATCAAGCCTTCCCTGCGTTGCGAATCAACAAAGGGGCACAGTGTAGCAAGCAAAGACCGTCGGTGTGCTCCACACCACACGCTCGCTTTTATGGGCTAATCCAACTGCTTGCGCTGCTGCAACAGCACTTCATAGAACGCCAGCGCCGCACTGGAAAGACTTTTTTCCTCGCGACGAATCAAATATAAGGCACGTTTCACCTGGCTCTTGGGCGACAAGGGAATGATGATTAGCTCGGGATGCTGAAAATGAAAAAGAGTCATAGCTGGAACAAGGGTGATTCCCAGACCGGCCACCACCAAGCCCGTCACGGTCGCCAAGTGGTCTACTTCTAGAAAGTGCCCTAGAGCAGCCGCGGCCGCCTTATGTGCCAAGCTTTGATGGATGCTGCTGCCTTTGCCCAGCTGTATGATCGGACAATCTGACAGCTCACGCAAATGGACTGCGGGCCGGGACGCCAAAGGGTGATCTCGCCGACATACCATATAGAACTAGTCTTCGCACAACGGTTCAGCGATCAGGCCAGTCATATCACGGCCTTTGGCAGCCACCGCAATATCGGCCGTTCCGCGTCGCACCAGGTCCAGACAAGGCTCGAGCAAGGCATCATGCAGCTGAAGCTCAATACCCGGAAATTGGGCATGGAATTGGGCATATATGCCTGGAAGCCATCCTGCGGCCAACGAGGGCAGCGCTGCGATGGATACCCGACCCCTCCGTTTGGCAACGTGATCCTGCAAGTCGCCCATAACAGCATCGAGGTCATTCAGAAGCCGTAATGCCGACGCATTGAACAGTTTCCCTTCTGGCGTGAGTTCAACACGCCGCGTCGTCCTGTCGAACAACCGCACACCAGCGGAATCTTCAAGCGATTTGATGAGAGCACTGAACGCTGGCTGGGTTTGATGGCAGCGTTCGGCAGCTCTGGTGAAGTGACGCTCATCGGCCAAGGCTACAAACGCACGCAATTGGCGGGACGAAAGATTCATAAAAAAATTACATCAATAGATAATAAATTTCTATTTTACTTGTTAATTCCCCGGATCTATAGTGGCCCGACACTCCACACCAGGCGCAAACATGGGCATACCATCATTGAAAATAGGCTGCGCATCGGGCTTTTCCGGCGATCGTACTGACGGGGTCCTGCCCGTTGTAAACACGTTAGTTCAAACCGGTGGCCAAGCACTTATCTTCGAAACGCTAGCCGAACGAACGCTGGCATTATCCCAGCTTGCCAAAAACCAAAATCCAGAACTGGGGTACGAACCGCTGTTGGTCGAGCTGCTACGGCCTGCTCTGGGCCAGTGCCTGCAACATGGCATAAAAATCATAAGTAATTTCGGTGCCGCAAATCCTCCTGCTGCCGCTAAACGGATCCTCTTGCTTGCGAAAGAATTGGGCCTTCGGGCGCCGCGCGTCGCTGTGCTATCAGGCGACCAGTTAACGCAGCCGGAGCAGCTTGACTTTCTGCGTCAACGGATAGGCCCAGACTTCGAAGCGCTGGACATTGTCAGCATAAACGCTTATCAAGGTGCGGCCGAAATCGCAGAGGCGTTGCTTGCCGGAGCCGAAATCGTCGTGGCCGGTAGAGTGGCTGACCCGTCGCTGGTGGCTGGGCCTGCGCTCGCCCATTTTGGCTGGCAACCCAACGACTGGCATCGCCTAGGCTGCGCCACCATTGCCGGTCACTTGCTCGAATGTGGCACGCAGGTCACGGGCGGCTACTTCGCCGTTCCCGGATTCAAAGAGGTGCCTGGAATGGAAAACCTGGGTTTCCCCATCGCTGAAATCGAAGAGTCCGGAATTTTTACTATCGGCAAGGCCGCCAATACTGGTGGCATGGTGACAGAGCGGACGGTCAAGGAACAATTGCTCTACGAAGTCCACAACCCTGAAGCCTACCTGACACCGGATGTCACGGCCGACATTAGCCGGGTGTCACTTACCCCTATTGCCCGGGACCGTATTCGCGTAGACCATATCACAGGGCACGTCCGACCCGATGAACTCAAGGTCAATATCTGCTATCACGGCGGCTGGCTTGCAGAAGCCGAGATTTCTTATGCGGGAGTTCAAGCAGAAGCAAGAGCCAGACTGGCGGCCGACACGGTTCAGAAACGGATAGGAAACCAGCTAAACCTGCGCGTCGACTTGATCGGTTCGTGTAGCATTTTCGCAGATGATGGTGGATATTTACTGCGCCAGAGCCGCCCGAATCAAAGTCGCGACGTGCGACTACGTATCGCCGCGGCGCATCGTCACAAACCAACCG
Organism: Candidimonas sp. SYP-B2681; assembly: GCF_003971065.1. Classification (GTDB taxonomy): domain Bacteria; phylum Pseudomonadota; class Gammaproteobacteria; order Burkholderiales; family Burkholderiaceae_B; genus Pollutimonas. The sequence continues at coordinate 29,201 of NZ_RYDV01000011.1, read as the reverse complement.
CCGAACTTGTATTGCGCGAAGTGACTGCCTTATACACCTGTGGGCCGGCCGGCGGAGGCGGTGTCAGAACATCGATACGACCGCGGCTCAATAGTATTTCAGATCTAATCCCGCGCGCTTTAGCCCCTGCCAGCTGGTCTTTTATGGAATAAATGCGATGCCCAACCGTTATATCGATGTTCCCTTATATCGGCTAGCCCATAGCCGGACCGGAGACAAAGGCAATATTTCGAATATCAGCGTGATCGCCTTTGAACCGGAATATTTCCGCATGCTTGCCAAGCAGCTGACTGAAGCGGCGGTGCAGGACTGGTTCGCCTTCCGACAACCCAAATCTGTACATAGATACCTAATCGAATCCATTTTTTCCATGAATTTCGTTCTTGATGGAATTCTGGATGGCGGCGTGAACGATGCACTGAATCTGGACGCGCACGGCAAGGCCCTATCGTTCTACCTGCTTGATTTTCCAATACGCGTCAGCAAAGAGCTGAGCGAAAAGCTGCCCGACTTGCACGACGAAGTAAACATTATTTAGAACTTGACCGAACACAAAGGAGACACACCATGCCTGACAACACAATTAGAAGAACCATCCTGGCGACCGCCATTGCACTATCCATGCCATTGGCGCACGCTCAGGAGTATCCCAGTCGCGCCATTACCTTCGTGGTGCCGTTTGGGCCCGGAAGCGCGACCGATCAATTAGCCCGTGCAATAGGTCAAGGGGTGACAGAGCAAACCGGCCAAGTTGTAGTCATCGAGAATAAGCCGGGCGCAAGCGCCATGATAGGCGCGAGCGATGTGGCTCGCGCGACGCCTGACGGCTATCGTGTATTGATTACGACCAACACCTCGCAATCGGCAAACCCTCATCTCTATACTAAGCTGAGTTATGACCCGGTCAAAGATTTCGAACCCGTCACCTTACTGGGTAGTGGTGGGCAAATCATGGTCGTAAACCCTTCGTCCTCCGTCAAAACCGTGAGCGACTTCATTAAGCTGGCGAAAGACAGCCCCGGTAAACTTACCTTTGGCAGTGGCAGCTCAAGCAGCCGCGTGGCGGGCGAATTATTCCAGCAAATGGCGGGCGTCCAGCTATTACACATTCCGTACAAAAGTAATCCGCTGGTCATTACCGATTTGCTCGGCGGCCAGATCGACATGATGATGGCTGATATGGCTACCGGATTGCCGCAAGTCAAAGCCGGCAAGCTACGGGCGTTGGGGGTTACGACCAGCAAACCGTCGCCCTTGTCGCCAGATGTCCCCACGATTGCGGCGGCCGGGGTCCCCGGCTATGAAATGGGATACTGGTTCGCCGCCTATGTTCCCGCAGGAACCCCTACTCCCACGGTTTCGAAACTTCACGACGTGCTGGTTGCTGCGACAACGCGCAACGCGGCAACGCAGTTCTACGCTCAGACAGGAACGCAAGCGGTAACGTCCACACCGGCCGAGCTCGCCGAGTTTCAGAAAGCAGAAACCGAAAAATGGGGCGCAATCATCAAGAAAGCCGGCATTCAGCCCTCGTAACGTTTCAGAAAACGTTGATAGACGACAGAGCCCAACCAAGAGGCTCCCGCAAAAAACCATGCCGGCGCAATTTATTGTTACGCCACGTCAAGCCATCCGCTCCGGTACCGGTCAAAACTCCTAATACAATCAGGGATAATGTGAACACGAATCGCAAGATCTTGCGAGGACGATTTACATTACCCCAAGTTGCCCTGGATAAACCGGAGACTGTATGGCTGTTTCACCCTTTGATTACGAAGCTGCGCTATTTGCGTGTGCCCATGGTGATCAAATTGCATTTCAAGACCTGTATTTGCACGAGTCTCCTCACATGTTGGCTTTGTGCTTGAAGATGCTTACGCAGCGTTCCACAGCCGAAGACCTTATGCGCGATACCTTTGTGACGATCTGGAAGAACGCTTCAAGCTACGACCCGGAATTAGGATCAGCGCGTGCCTGGATCTACAGCATCATGCGCTATAGAGTGTTGAATCACCTAAGACGATCGGGGTGCATGCAATCGTCGGAAACACAATGGAGCCTTGATGACACACGAGGCGTCGATGTTGCCGCGTCGAGCGCTTCCGGCAACCGCCTGGTAGAAATCATGTCGGAACTTGATGAACGTCAACGGCGTCCTATTCTCATGGCGTTCTACAACGGCTATACCTACGAGCAAATCGCAACACGCCTTCATACCCCGGCCGTACTAATCAAGGCGCAGGTCAAAGCGGGTTTGCAGCAAATCCAGGAGCATCAAGAAGCATGAGCAGTTTGCCGATCTCCGACCGCGATATCCTGATTGCAGAATACACCCTTGGCCTCTTGAATGACGAGGAAACCTCTAAAGCACAACGCATTCTTGGTGACGACCCCCATGCGGCGCTAACAGCTCTGCAATGGGAACACAATTTCCTGGCCCTTGTCGATCTATTGCCACCTGTCGTCCCGAAGCCGGAATCACTGGCCCGACTTAAGACAACATTGGGCCATCGTTCAAGCCCTCCCCTGGTATCGCCAGCCTTACCTACGCCTCAGAGCAGCAACAGCCCCGCCGAGCCGCCGGCTTCTCAACCCGCGCTTCAAGCAAAAAAAACGCAGGAAGAGTCGCTTACCGTGGCTGCGGCGCTGCGGAGGCCGGAAAATACGGTGAAACCATCCGGCCCCGAACCTGCTCCCCCAACGCAATCGCTAAAAACAGGCGACCCTACCGTCAAACCGCCCATCGTGAAAAGTCCCAACGCTCAGGCTCAATACGATAAAGGAAATATCTGGTTGTGGCGCGGGGCAAGCCTTGTTCTTGCGCTAATCGCCATCACGCTCGCCTTAATCCCGGCTAAACCCGTAGAGCCTGCAATTACGGTAGTACAAGTCGCGCCAACCAGGGCTGCTATCTTGCAAGCACCGGGACAAAGCTCGACGCCGGGCTGGGTAGTGACGATAGACCCACAAGGCAACGTCCTGATGGCGCCTCAAGTGCGCAGCGACATTCCGGCCAACTCCTCGGTTCAACTCTGGACAAGCAGCAGAAATTTACCGCAACCGCGCTCGTTGGGATTGATTGATCCTAATCAGCCCGTGACGGTTCCCGCGAGCCTGATGGGCGAAATAAGCGCTGATCAATTATTTGAAATGACACAAGAACCAGCGGGTGGATCACCTACCGCGAGCCCTTCCGGTCCAATCCTATTCATCGGTCGCATCGTCACCTTCGGCAAACCTCTGGCTACTCCAAACCCAAACACGACCACAGTGCCTTGACGCATTCCGCACATAGGTCAGGCCGGTAGCGTTAAATTCTCAATTAACGGGGGAGCTCCAACAGAGGGCTCCTTGCAGTCTGCTAAGTGAATCCAAAGGCGCGGTTCGCATGCGCTCCTGCGCAAGAATCCCGCTACCGTTATACCAAGGCGATGGCGAAAAACGTCAGAGATTCACCTTTTGCTTACCCCCATGGAATCCGCCAGCAGTTGAAGATGCAAGCGGTCCGACAGACGCAGCGACAGCTGATGCTTCACGGCCCTGATCAGTATTTGATCGCGGGATTCGTGGAGGCCAGCATTGTCGGCAAGAGCGGACATAAAGCATCGAATGATAAGCCAGGTCCGCGGGCAACTGCAGCGGACTGCGAATCATTACACCTTAATTACATCACTAAGAATTGTCCAACTATTTATGGATTATCCGTGGTGTGCACTTTTTGAAACCGCGTCGGCCAGCATTTCTTTTATAGCGTTCAAGTCATTACGCAGGCTTTGCAGTTCGGTACCGGACAGTCGTACAGCAGCATCCTGGTCATGAGGAACTTCGTGTGTGTCGCCCAGACGGTTGCGTGCCCCGCTGATGGTGAAACCTTGCTCGTAGAGAAGGTCACGAATCCGTCGAATCAGCAAGACCTCATGGTGCTGGTAATAACGGCGATTTCCCCGACGCTTTACTGGCTTGAGTTGCGTGAATTCTTGTTCCCAGTATCGCAGCACATGGGGTTTCACAAGACATAAATCGCTAACTTCGCCTATCGTGAAATAACGTTTGGCGGGAATCGGAGGCAATGTTACAGGATTTTCGCTAGAGCTCATGGGCGGATTGTAGGCCGATTATTAGACAAGACGTTGGAGAAAGGGGAAGGAAAATTACTAAAGCAATGCCGCGACGAATGGCAGGATTTACTTTTGCGCAGTAACGGCCTTCCCGCCTTGCTCGACGACGCCCTTAAGTTTCTGGCTGGCATGGAAAGTAACGACCCTGCGCGCCGCTATTGGGATAACCTCGCCGGTCTTCGGATTACGTCCTGGGCGTGGGGGTTTGTCGCGAACCTGGAAATTACCAAACCCAGACAACTTGACCTCGACACCACGCGCCAGCGATTCGCGGATTTCCTCGAAGAACGTGTCGACAATATCCTTGGCTTCACGTTTGTTCAGCCCGACACGGTCGAATAGAAGCTCGGCCAGCTCGGCCTTGGTGAGAGTACGTTCCGTATTCATTGTTTGTTACTCCTTACGCGCGCGCACGCACGCCATGCTCGCTAATCAGGGCCTGCAGCAGGCAGTTGATGCACTGTTCCACCGTACTATCGTCAAGCGACGATTCGCTGCCCTGCAGCCAGAATCGGAAGGCCATGCTTTTTTCCGACGTTTCGGCGGATTTATCTCGCCAAATGTCGAACAGCCTAATATCCTTGACGACGTCAAGAGTAGCATTAGATCGGACCGTCTGGGTAAGCGTATTCAACAAATCCTGATACGATTTATCGGCATCAGCCCACACCGCGAGATCACGAATTACCATAGGCTGGCGTGACAACTCGACGGGCGCAGGCATTGCGCCAGTCGATATCGCAGCAACGTCGATTTCAAATACGACAGGCGCGTGAGTCAAGTCGCTTTGCTGAGCCCAACGCGGGTGAAGTTCGCCGATCCAGCCAATCGCTTTGCCGTCAAGTTCAATACGCGCCGATCGGCCGGGGTGCAAGGCTGGATATGGCGCCGACACGCACGTCAATTTTGCCGCCAGTGAACCCAGCAGCGACTCCAGGTCTTTCTTCACATCGTAGAAGTCGACCTGACGGGTCGCAAGGCCCCACTGCTCGTCGTCAGCGGGACCCCATGCGGCACCCGCTAGATGTTGCGGCTGATGTATCCCTTTCACGGTCAAATCACCATCGACAACTTGCGCGTCGCGCATGAACACGCGACCTAATTCGAATACACGCACCCGGGCTTGCTTACGGTTAGCGTTATGAACGATATTGGCCAGCAATCCGCCGATAAGGCTGGATCTCATCACAGCGAGTTGGCTGGCAATCGGATTCAACAACCTAATGGGGTCGGAATTGCCCGCGTAATCGCGTTCCCATGCCTCTTCCACAAATGCAAAATTAATGACTTCTTGGTAATCCAGGCTCGCCATGCGGGCTCTCAGCGAGTGAGGTCCACGGACGATTTCCGGCGTAGTATGAATTTGAGCGCGGGCGATAGGCGGCAAGTCCGGAATTCGTTCAAAACCGTAGATCCGCGCTACTTCTTCTATCAGGTCTTCTTCAATAAATAAATCGAAACGATACGAAGGAGGAGTGACGACAAAAACGTCATCCTGAACCGTGAACAAAAGCCCCAGGCGGGTAAAGATTTGCTCAATCTCCTCACGCGATACCGGCACGCCCAACACACGATGACAGCGGTCCAGCCGCATCGAAACAGGCGCTCGCAAAGGCAAATTAATTTTCTGATCGTCGACCGGCCCCACTTGACCGCCACAAATATCGATCAGCAGGCGGGTCATAAATTCGAGATGCTCCACCACCGACTCGAAGTCGACACCACGTTCGAAGCGATGGCTGGCTTCTGAACTGAACTTGAAACGCCGGCTGCGGCCCATGATGGCTTCCGGCCACCAGAACGCTGCTTCAAGATAAATGTCCGTCGTATCCAAAGTGACTGCAGTGGCCTCGCCACCCATGATGCCGGCCAGACTTTCAACGACGGATCCAGCGGCAACAACGCCCACGTCTGAATCCAATTCAACGGTCTGGCCGTTCAACAATTCAAGCGTCTCGCCCGGCCTGCCCCAGCGTACCGTGAGGCCACCTTGAATACGTTCAAGATCGAAAACATGGGTTGGGCGACCCAGTTCAAGCATGACATAGTTCGAAATATCAACCAGAGCGGAAATGGACCTTTGGCCCGATCGCTCAAGGCGAGTTTTCATCCACGCTGGTGTTTCGGCTTTGGCGTTGACACCGCGTATTACGCGTCCGGCAAAGCGCCCACATAAATCGGGCGCTTCTACCGTAACCGAAAGACGATCGCTAAGGGTTGCGGCCACCGGTTCAAACGTCGGCAAGGTAAGCGGCGCACCGGTTAGCGCGGCAACTTCGCGGGCAACGCCAAGAATGGAAAGACAGTCGGCACGGTTCGGCGTCAGTTTCAGGGTAAAGAGGGTGTCATCAAGATCAAGGAAGTCACGCAACGATGCGCCAGCTTGTGCTTCCGAGTCGAGAATTAGTAAACCACCATGATCTTGCGACAAGCCAAGCTCGCGGGCCGAACACAACATGCCTGCGGATTGAACCCCGCGCATTTCTGCAGTGCCAATCTTCATGCCGCCTGGTAATTCAGCGCCGACGCGAGCCAGAGGCACCTTAATTCCTGCTGCGGCATTGGGTGCGCCGCAAACGATCTGGAGCAGTTGCCCCGATCCATCGTCGACCTGACAGACACGCAGCTTGTCGGCATTCGGATGAGGCGCGATTTCTTTGATATGCGCGACGACAATACCGCTGAACGGCGGCGCTGCCGTCGTCGTTTCCTCGACTTCCAGACCGGCCATGGTCAACTGATGCGACAGGGCATCCGTATCTAAGTCGGGGTTGACAAAGGCGCGCAGCCAGGACTCGGGGAATTGCATAGGATACTCGTTGGATTCGTTAAATTACGGCAAGGACTTTAATGCGAGACTTAGGGGTAGACACTACCATACAGATCAACGCGGAAATTGGATTTGACCGCTTTGGCGCCGACACCCTAGCGGTTGAACTGGCGCAGGAAGCGCAGATCACCTTCAAAGAACTGTCGTAAATCATTGACGCCATAACGCAACATGGTCAGGCGCTCCAGCCCTGAACCGAACGCAAATCCGATGTAACGTTCCGGGTCCAGCCCGTAGTTTCGTACAACCTGAGGGTGCACCTGTCCCGAGCCGGAGATCTCGAGCCATCTTCCCTGATTCGGTCCAGAAGTGAACATCATGTCGATTTCGGCAGAAGGTTCGGTAAACGGAAAAAATGAGGGCCGGAACCGAATCGACAAATCGTCGGTTTCGAAAAAAGCCTTCAGAAAATCGGTATAAACACCCTTCAGATCTGCAAAAGAGATGTCCTCGGCGATCCATAAGCCTTCGACCTGATGGAACATCGGCGAATGGGTGGCATCGCTGTCGACGCGATAGGTGCGCCCGGGCGCAATTACCTTAATCGGTGGTGTGTGCGTGCGCGCGTAGCGCACTTGCATGGGGCTAGTATGGGTGCGCAACAGCAAAGGCAAGCCTTGCGCATCTTGCATATCTATATAAAAAGTATCCTGCATGGAGCGCGCAGGATGATTTTCAGGATTATTCAGCGCTGTGAAATTGGTCCAGTCGTTCTCGATTTCAGGGCCGTCGGCAACATCGAATCCTATCGAGCGGAAAATGGCCTCGACACGCTGCCACGTCTGGATAACGGGGTGAATACCGCCGAATGCTCTGCCCCGACCCGGAAGGCTGACGTCAATCGTCTCGGACGCCAGACGTTTGTCGAGTTCGGCCTGCGCCATTGCGGCGCGGCGCGCATTCAGCATGCCTTCAATATGTTGCTTCAGTTGATTGATACGTGCACCTTCAGCTTTCTTCTGCTCAGGCTCAAGCTTGGCAAGCCCTTTAAGCATCGTCGTCAGTGCACCCTGTTTACCTAAAAACCTGGCTTTGGCATTTTCCAGCGCTGCAGCATCTGCTGCCTGGGAAAACTGTTCTTTCGCCTGATCAATCAGGTCATCAACCGGAGGAGTCATATTGTCGCTTTTCCAAATACAAACGGAGCCCACTTGAGCCCCGTTTGCAGCAATACAGAATCGAAATCGATTAGGCAGCCAAAGCAGATTGTGCTTGAGCAACCACAGCCGCAAAGCCGGCTTTATCGTTTACAGCCATATCGGCCAATACTTTACGATCCAGTTCAATCGAGGCTTTTTTCGTGCCTGCGATAAACACGCTGTACGATACGCCCAATTCACGGCAAGCCGCATTGATACGGGTAATCCAGAGAGCACGGAAAGTACGTTTCTTATTGCGACGATCGCGGTAGGCATATTGCCCCGCTTTCATTACCGCCTGTTTGGCGATACGGAATACATTACCGCGGCGACCGCGATAACCTTTAGCTGCTTTAATAACTTTTTTGTGACGAGCACGGGCAGTTACGCCGCGTTTTACGCGTGGCATGGTAGGAGATCTCCGTTAATCAAGCGAAAGGCAACATTGCCTTGACCGAGGCGACATCAGACTTGTGCACCGCGGTAGAGCCGCGCAACTGACGCTTGCTCTTGGTTGTTTTCTTGGTGAGGATGTGGCGCTTAAACGCCTGGCCCCGCTTGATAGACCCGCTACCACGAACCTTAAAGCGCTTCGCAGCGCCTTTCTTGGTTTTCATCTTAGGCATGATGTAACTCTGTTGTTTATGAACGCAGGTGATTGCCATACCAAACTGACAATTCTTGCATGACCGCGCGCCCACTTGTTGGGGTATTTTTTGATTCTTTTCCAAGACCAGCCGGAAAAGCCATTGATTATACGATGTTATATAAGAATGTGTCTAGCCGCAGCGCCAACTTTGGCAAGGCTGCCGATATTGTAGGGCCTCCGCCACATGAAGGCTTCCTATGACGTCGTGCTCGCCCAGGTCGGCCAGGGTGCGCGCCACAAGCAACACCCGATCAGATCCCCACCTCGACTGTCCTGATTGTTGACGATACCTGAGTCACTTCTCGCTAAGTGATTAAAGCAAGCAGCAACCAGGCTAGTTCAATTCGTACTTTTCGGATCGAGGACCATACAACAGTCCACCGGGTTGCCCGGCGGTCAGCAGGAATTGATTAGTTGCCCCTGCCACGCGATAGCTTCGATCAGAAAGCGTGTTGACAATTTGGCTCACCACGGCTTGAACCAACATGCCGATTAACCCGCCGCTGCTGCCACTGGTTTCTGCCACGGCCTTCTTGCCCTCCCATAGCTTATTTCCGGATCGCAAATCGACCAGGACGGCTTCGACCTCCACGACGACGGAGCTCGAAAAAACGACGTAGGAGGAGCCGTATCTCTTTACGTCGATATAGAGCGCCGCATCGGCGCCAAAAATTTCGCGCAGCTTGGACGGAGCCAAAGCATGAATATCACCCGCCGTATAGAGACCGTTTTGTTTGAAGGTTTCATCTACCACCGCTACAGGCAACACATAGTAGCCGGACTCAGCCAGCGGGAACGTTGACTGGGCCAATACGGCGGCAGACGCGCCGGCTTCGACTGAACTATTTAACGGCGGCAATACTAGAATCGATGCGGGTTTGCTTTCCCTGAATGCCGAGTAATCTACATTCTGGTTCTGGGCGGCGCAGCCCGCGAGCATTGCAACAACCATCACCGCGGCCATTCGAATTATCGTTTTCATGCTTGTTATGTGCCCTTCTTTGCTTCTTCAATAGCCCGCGACTTGATCGCTGTGGAGGAACTAGGTCCTGCCGTAGCGGCATCCGGTACCGACAAGGACTTTTGCCCCTTCGAGGCCGAGGACTCGGCATTGCGCAACAAAAAGTCCATAAATGGCGTGGCTTCCGGAAACGCCAGCTTCTCGCTGTGTAGTTGCTCCACGGCCTTGTCGGCTTTGCCTTGCTTTAGATAAAGCATGCCAAGATGGGCACGAAAACCGGGCGGCAACGCCTGGTCGGCGGATCTGGCTATCTCAACATTCTGCTCCAGAAGCGCAGCCTGGGCCGCATAATCCGAGTCGGCGTCTTTAAGATAGTCGTAGACCCCCGCTTGGTACGATTGCCAGTTGTACATCAGCTTTTGTGGCTGTACGCAGGCGGCCAGGCCGCCAGTCAAGATGACGGCTACGGATAGTCGAAATACCGTTTGCTTCGGTCTGCTAAGCATTGCGCGAGCGGCACCGTACTCAGCCATAAATGCCTTGAACATGATGTGGCCTTAAAGGTTAGCCGGCTGCCAGGAGCCTTGGTGAATGCCTTCGACTAAGCGATTGACCGCCTCGCGAATCGCTAAATCAAGCACTTTGCCGTTCAGCGTGGAGTCGTAGCCAGAAGTACCACCGAAACCGATGACTTCCCGGTTGGACAAGGTATATTCGCCGGCACCGGAGGTGGAATAGACGACCTCGGAGGTCGTGGCATCGACCACATTAATGTCGACTTTAGCGTAGGCCAATTGTTCTTTGCCCCGCCCTAGGATGCCGAATAACTGGTGATCGCCTGTTACCTTACGACCGAACGCTGTCACGTCGCCCGTAATGACGTAGCGTGCGCCCTTGATCGTGGCTGCCTTTTTATTGAAGCCCGCCTCTTGGGCGATTTCCGTGAGGTTTTCTCGGTCCATCACCTGGAAGCGACCCGTGCGCTGAAGATGGCTCACAAGAATCGTTTTCGCTTGGCCTCCAAGGCGATCGACGCCATCGGAAAAAATACCGCGCAGAAAGTCGCTTCGATTATCGAATTTTCCTACCGAAACCGGGCTACGCACCCCCTGATACGCCGTTCCCGCAGAGGCCACGGCTGGTACGGCCACCGCCTGTGAACGCTCTACCGCGCAACCCGCGACGAGCGCGGATAGCACTAAAACAGAACCCGTTGTTACGAACCTCTTAAACATAACTTCCCTTTATGTACGCTATTAAGCGACAGTCGCGTGCTGGAGCCAACCTACTGCCATTAAGATGCATTTTACACAAAAGGTTACTTTAGTAATAATATGTCATTAGAACGCCCCATCCTCGCATCTATATAAAGATGACGCCTTCTTGGTCATGGGACACGTCTCGATGTGGGGACGCCGGATTGCGCACAGGGGTCGCTGCACCTACTCAACAGCGCAGCTACATTCATCCCACTTACCTGGGCATCCCAAATACAAGTAGCGAAGTCCATGGAAAAGCCCGACCTCTTTCAACAAGGGATCGGGCTCGTTGGTCGCCTGCCTCGAACCCAATGCCAGCTCATGTAGCGCGAGGGTCTTCCGGCGAGGTCCTGTGCGATAAGCGTGAGTCAAGGCGATCTCGATGCTTAGTTGTCATAGGCGTCAACCACTTGGCATTGATCGCGCTCGGGGCTATAAAGGATCCTTACAGTCCGTTCCTGGAGGTTCCCATGGCCACCGATCTCGTTGTTCGAAATGTTGAAGCCGAAGTCGTTCGGGCGTTAAACGAATCGGCGGCTTTACACGGACGCAGTGTCGAAGCCGAGCACCATGAAATATTGCGCGCCGCACTGATCACACCAGTCCGCCGGCCAATAAAAGCTGTGGTAACGAACACGCCCGATGTTGGCGCCGATCAAGATGTCAGTTTTCGAAACTCCGGTCGCTGATGTCTTTGCTCGACACACTCGCCCGCTGCAGCCGTTCAGCACGCCTCAAGGCGTTGTCTATGCCTGGGGCGCCTTTCCCCCCGCCCCATCAACCAATGCCTCCAATGCGCGACACCGCTCTCTGAGTTCTACTACCTCAAGGCGCAGTTCGTCGTGCATGCGTTGGTGTCTCATCGATGCATAGAAATACCCTATGCACATACCGATAAAGACGATCACGATATACCCCATTACTTCACTCCTTGTTAAGGCCTATCTCTGGCTGCATGAGCCTACGGCGTGGGAATCTTAAGGGTTTATAGATTCCGAGGCTGTGAAGCTGGTGGGCCGGGGCGATGTAGAAAGAATCATACAAGTGCTGGAAAAACCAGAAGGCTGGCTATCCACGGAAGCACGCGATACGGTACCGGGTTGTTGAAACAGGCCGTTGCACAAAGCATCGACAGCCGCAGCGTCAACTCTGCCAAGGCTGCCGATATTGTATAGCCTCCGCCAAATGAAGGCTTCCTATGACGTCGTGCTCGCCCAAGTCGGCCAGGGTGCGCGCCACACGCAGCACCCGATGGATAACCCGGGCGGACCAATTCCAACGCTGTATGCCTTCCTGCAGAAGTTTTTTAGCAGAAGACTGCATAACGCAATATTGTTCGATGTGGGCCACATCGAGATGCGCATTGACCCGCGATTGACGGAGCTCTTGCCGTTCACGGCAACGCACCACCCTTTCGCGCACGCTATCGGACGACTCACCCGGCGCCGCGTCCAGCCAATTCGCATCGGTCGCTGGCAATGTAATCTGCAGATCAACACGGTCTAGCAAAGGGCCAGAAAGCTTGCTGCGATACTTCTGAATGCGTTCCACGCCACACGTACACTGCATTTTCTTGTGGCCCAGCCAGCCGCAGGGACAAGGGTTCATCGCGGCGACCAGCTGGAATCTGGCCGGGAAAGTAAGCGTACGCGACGATCGAGCTATCGATACGCAACCGGTTTCCAGAGGCTCTCGCAATGATTCCAGCACCCGCCGTTCGAACTCTGGAAGTTCGTCAAGAAACAGGACGCCTCTATGAGCCAGACTGATTTCCCCGGGACGAGGCGACGCCCCTCCTCCGACCAAAGCAGGCGCTGAGGCCGAATGGTGCGGAGCGCGAAAGGGCGGCAGGTCGCTGAAACCATGGTTCCGGCCCGAGATGCTGGCCAAAGCGGCGACTTCGAGCGCATGTTCGTGACTTAAGCGCGGCAACAAGCCCGGAAGACGATGAGCCAACATACTTTTTCCCGTGCCTGGCGGACCTGCCATAAGCAGACTATGGCCCCCGGCAGCGGCTATTTCCAGAGCGCGCCGCGCGGATGCCTGGCCCCGTACATCTGACAGACATGCAATCCCGGCATCAATCGGTGCCGACAGCAACGATTGCGGGACCATGAGTGGGGTTCGTCCGGCAAAATGTTCGACAACATCTACCAAGGTGCTAGCCGCCAAAACAGTCAAGCCGGGAACGCGCTTCGCCACTGCAGCGCCGTCGGGTGGCAAGATAAGCGTGCTGCTGGGTTCGCTACGTGCCACCGCCAGGGCGATGGCGAGGGGCGCACCAACTGAGACAATGGCTCCGGTGAGGGATAGTTCTCCGGCAAAGACGTAGCGCTGCAAGTCGGGTATTTCGGCTCCGGGGTCGGCCTGGACCTGACCAGACGCCAGCAATACACCCAGCGCAATTGGCAAATCGAACCGGCCCGACTCTTTTGGCAAGTCGGCCGGCGCAAGATTCGCCGTAATGCGCCCTGCAGGAAATTCGAACCCACTGCTGATAATCGCTGAGCGGACGCGTTCCCGGCTTTCGCGCACCCCAGTGTCAGGTAAACCGACCACGTGGAATGCGGGCAAACCGGGTCCCACATGGACCTCAACGCGTACAGAAAAGGCCTCGAGGCCGCAAAGGGCCCTGCTTGCCAAGATTGCTAAAGACATTCCATACCTCGCCAAATCCCTGAAAGCAGGGGTAATCGATGATGAAGTATGTGGGCATAGCATAGCTGACGCTACGCTACGGCCATCGATAGGCCATGAGGATTAATACGCATGACCCCAAAACAAAGGATCGGCAATAATGGGTGATATCCAGCCCACTTACGCAACGAGACCTCAGTCACTATGAAGACCATCCGTTATTATCTTTCCCCGAAATCCCCCTGGACTTACCTTGGGCACGAAAGGCTATTGGCCATAGCTGACCGACACGGGGCGGCGGTGGAGCCCCGGCCGATAGGGCTCGGCGAAAGCATTTTCCCGATTTCGGGTGGTCTGCCCTTAAATCAGCGACCACCGCAGCGGCAGGCCTATCGGATTATTGAACTGAAACGCTGGTCGGACTATCTCGGAATTCCTCTTAATATCCACCCACAATTCTTTCCTGTCGACGATCAGCAAGCGGCAAAACTGATAGCCAATGCGATAAAGGTGGCTGGACACGACGCGGCATTGCGGCTAACAGGCGCATTACTACGGGCAGTATGGGCCGAAGAACGGGACATTGCCGACTCCGAGACCCTTATTCAAATAGCCGAAGAGTGCCAGTTGGATGGGGCTGCCTTATACGCCGGACGAGAAGCTGGCACCGACCTTTACGAGCGCTACACAAAGGCGGCTATTGAGCTGCAGGTGTTCGGTGCACCCTGGTACGAATATCAGGGCGAGTCATTCTGGGGACAAGACAGACTCGATTTTCTGGATCGGGCGTTGGCCGCAGAATAACTTCACGTCAAACCACCCCGCTACTCGTTCCTGATTGCAGCGGTGTGTCCGGGCGTCCTTCTAAAGTCTGGACCTTGGACTCCAGAGCCGCAATACGAGCCATAGCCCTTTGCAGGAGTTCGACTTGCACCTCGAATTCGTCTCGGGTAACAAGATCAAGCCTGGCAAAGGTTTGGGCCATCATGGCTTTGACGTTGCGTTCGATATCGGCAGCGGGCGTCTTGGCTATCAGCTCGGACATGTTTTTTTGAAAGTCTTCGATCCAATCGCTTCGGTTGATCATGGCAATCTCCATAGGACAATGAGATAGTGTAATAAAAAACGCTTCCAGAATGCACTACACCCCTAACGTTGGAAATTTTTCCCAACCTTTGGGGCGTAGTTCATCAGAGCTTTTTATTAGGCGTCTCTCAGGCGCCCTCCATCCATATAGAAAGTCCTGATCTATTTTGCTTCTGTGCCTGAGCTTGCTACGGAATCCTGTATTGCCCTGTCAGCTTTGGCCGCGCCTTCCTTTATGGCGTCCCCCATTTGACCAGCCTTTTCGGCCGTTGCGTTTTTCAAATCAACTGCTTTTTCGCCAACGGTATTGGCAGCGTGCTTCGCCGACTCTTTGATGGTCTCTCCGGTGACTGTCGGCGATTGCGTTGCTGGCGCACCAGAAGAAGATGAAGGCGAAGATGACGGAGCCGGCGTGGGCGACGGTGTGGTCTCGGGCGCTGGAGCCGGGGATGGGGTCGGAGCGGGCATGGGCGCTGGGGTTGGTGCGGAACGTTCAGGTGCTGCACTGCCACCCGCCGGCGCAGAGGTATCTTCACCTTTCGAGCATGCGGCAAGCAGACCCATCGAGGCGACCATTGCAATGACGGCAAGATGTGTACGAGTCTTTTCCATAATATCCTCACTAATCCTAAGTCGCGGTACGTCTTACTGATCCGCTGCGACTAACGGTTCAGTAGCGAGCTTGTTACAACTGGCTTAGAAACAATTCTAGCCACAGAAAGAACGTGCACCGTAAAGCTAGTGTAAATACTGATTTCAAAGGATTGATTTATTCGCCTCAAATTTTCGAGAAATACCTTTAATCATCGGCATTTGGGAAGAACGGGCGTCCCTTCCCCTGCAACACATAACGATACAAATCCCGCGACAGCCGAAGCTTTCGTTACAGTTTTGTGCAAAAGCAACATCAAAGACGCACTGTTTCGGTGCACCGACCATGCACTGGAGCACCAATACAGCGAGCGGTGCTGCCTTCTAAAGCAATAGAAAGTGAAGCGTGCGCGAGTATCTTGCCTCAGGATTAGCGAATTTCCCGTTCCGAGCGTGCAAGCCGCCCTGATAAATATGGCACGACTTTTGCGTAAAGCTCATTGTCAATCTCACGAGGAATCGCAATGAAGCTCATTACCGCCATCATCAAACCCTTCAAACTGGATGAAGTACGGGAAGCACTTTCAGACATCGGCATACAAGGCATGACGGTCACCGAGGTCAAGGGCTTCGGTCGTCAGAAGGGGCATACAGAACTATATCGGGGCGCCGAATACACCGTAGACTTTCTTCCGAAGCTACGTCTTGAAATGGCAGTCTCCGATCATATGGTTGAGCAGGCCATCGAGAATCTTTGCTCCGCCGCCCACACCGGCAAAATCGGAGACGGCAAGATCTTCGTCACCCCTATTGAGCAAGTAATTCGGATTCGAACAGGCGAATACGGCGAGAGCGCGCTGTAAGTCGTCCGTGCCCAGATTTTTTCAAATAACCATCCAGCGCTTGTTCGACTATAGCGGCAAGGCCGGCGCTTGATACTCAGGAGTAGAAAATGGATAAAGCCGATTTAGCATGGGTAAGCATTTCAACCGTGCTGGTATTGCTGATGGTGGTACCCGGGCTTGCGCTTTTTTATGGCGGCCTAGTACGCGCCAAAAACGTATTGTCAGTATTGATCCAGGTAGTGTCGACATTCTCGTTGGCTATCGTGATCTGGTTTGTTTATGGCTATTCACTTGCTTTCACCAAAGGAAATGCCGTAATCGGCGGATTCACGCGTGTCCTATTCAGTGGAATGCTTGATTTGTCCAACGCTAAATATGAACTGGCTGGCACAATTCCAGAACTAAGCTTCGCCGCGTTCCAGGCGACCTTTGCCGGCATTACCTGCGCACTGATCGTGGGTGGATTCGCTGAGAGAGCGAAATACTCTGCTGTCATGCTTTTTACTGCCATCTGGCTTACCTTCGCCTACATCCCTATCGCCCACATGGTATGGTCGCCGGGCGGTTGGCTCTTTGTGCGCGGTGCACTGGACTTCGCTGGCGGCACGGTAGTTCATATCAATGCAGGGATCGCTGGTCTGGTAGGCGCCTACTTTATCGGCAAACGTGTGGGCTATGGACGCGAAGCCATGCAGCCCCACAATTTGCCCATGGCAATGATAGGCGCAGCATTGTTGTGGGTCGGCTGGTTTGGTTTCAATGCCGGATCCGCTTTGGGTGCCAACGAAACCGCAGCGCTCGCCTTTTTCAACACTATGGTTGCTACCGCTGGCGCAATACTGGCTTGGCTTTTAATCGAATGGAAGTACAAGGGGAAGCCGTCCCTTTTGGGCTCCATCTCGGGCGCAGTTGCTGGTCTCGTCGGCATTACGCCAGCAGCGGGTTTAGTAGGCCCCGGAGGGGCGTTACTTATTGGCTTGATTGCGGGCGCAGCATGCGTTTGGGGCGTGAATGGCTTGAAACGAATGCTGCGCGCAGATGATAGCCTTGATGTCTTTGGTATCCATGGCATAGGCGGTATTGTGGGCGCCTTGCTAACAGGCATCTTCAACGCCAAGCCGCTGGGGGGACCAGGCCTGGATACCGTGGGTGCGATTCCGCATCAATTATGGGTGCAGTTCGAAGGCGTGATGATTACGCTAGTGTGGTCTGCGGTCGTTGCATGGGTTGCCTACTTCGTGGCTGACAAAGTATGCGGCTTGCGTGTAAGTCCTGATGTCGAGCGCGAAGGACTGGATATCAATTCACACGGCGAAACCGCGTATCACTACTAATTGGATAACGACGCTAAATCGATTCGCTCTGCTCGGTTTAGCGCCGATGCCACCTTGACCCGTAGTGCGTTAGAGTGGGCCTGCCGAACCTCTTTCTTTACATCCAACAATTGCTGCGGATGCATGGAAAATTCGGTCAGACCCAGACCCAATAGCATCCGCGTCACTCGGGAATCTCCGGCAATCTCGCCACACACGGCAACCGGCTTCCCTGCCCGTTCAGCAGCATTGATGGTATGCGCAATCAACCGCAAGACGGCCGGATGCATGGGATCGTATAGGTCGGCGACCTCGCTATCACCCCGATCGATAGCCAACGTGTACTGAATTAGATCATTAGTACCTATCGACAGAAAATCAAGGGTCTCGACAAAAGGCTCAATAGCGATGGCGATGGCGGGAATTTCCACCATGGCTCCCAGGGAAATATTCCGGGCATAAGGAATTCCAGCTACCTCTAGTTCGGAGCATGCACGTTCTATTGCGAGCCGGGTTGCATGAACTTCATGCATGTGAGAGATCATGGGAATCAAAATCCGCACATGCCCGTGCAATGAAGCACGCAATAACGCGCGTAGCTGCGTTACAAATATTTCGGGATTAGCGAGGCAATATCGGATCGCGCGCAGGCCCAAGGCCGGATTGGTCGCCACCGTAATGTCGCCGTCGAGCGTTTTATCAGCGCCCAGGTCAAGCGTGCGTATCGTTACCGGGCGCCCCTCCATGGCTTTGACGACCGAAGAGTAGGCCTCGTACTGCTCTTCCTCGGTAGGCAGATCGCGCCGACCCATAAACAAGAATTCGCTTCGAAACAGCCCAATGCCATCCGCACCAGCTTGCATCGCAGCCAGAGCCTCTTCGGGAAGCTCGATATTGGCCTCGAGCCGAATATGGATACCATCCAATGTGACCGCGGGCGCGTCTCTTAACAGCGCAAGCTGTGCGCGTTCCTCAGCGTAAAGGGTCTGTCGGTCGCGATACTCTTGAAGGACTTGCTCGGACGGGTTAACCAGCACCACACCGGTGAAACCATCGACGATCAGTACGTCGCCATCGCGAACCAGCATGCGAATATGTCCCAAGCCAACAATCGCTGGCACATTCATGCTTCGCGCGACAATAGCGGTGTGGGAAGTTGGCCCGCCCAAATCGGTCAGAAACGCGGCAAAACGGGCACCTCGCAGGCGCAGCATATCCGCGGGTGAAATATCGCGCGCCACAACGATGAGGGGATCATTGGAGTCGCCAGCGTCGAGATCAGGCAGCAAGGCCGTAGAACCAGACAGTACGCGCAATACTCGTTCGATGACCTGTCGTATATCGGCGCCCCGTTCGCGCAAATACTCGTCTTCCATCATAGAAAACTGCTCTACCAGCAGCTGACCTTGAGTCGTTAGTGCCCATTCGGCGTTGTAATGGCGCTCGAGGATGAGGTCGCAGCTTTGCTCAGACAACATAGGGTCGTCAAGAAGCAAACTATGAACGGTGAGCAATGGACCGAGTTCCCGCGGTGCGTCGTCGGGCAGCGTGCTGGCCATTACCTTCAATTCGTCGCGCGCAGTAATCAACGCGTTCTTCAGCCGTTTGCATTCGCCGGCCACCTCTTCGGGGGCAATGCGGTAGTGGGCGACCTCCAGGGCCGCGGCACTCATGATCGCCGCCTTGCCTATGGCGTAGCCTTTGACCACTCCTTGCCCCTGCATGGAGACCATGGAGCAAAACACCGGCAATTCGGAAGATAGGTGGAAAGTCATTCGGCGCTTGGGTTCTGGTACGGCGACCTGGCTATTCTTGCTCGCCGAATTTGTTATAAAACAATGACTGGATATCCTGCAAGGCCTGCTCGGCATCGTCACCGTTCGCGTCCACCTTGACGGTGACTCCGAGACCGGCAGCTAGCATCATCACACCCATTATGCTTTTGGCATTAACTCGCTGTGCACCGCGAGCAATAAAAATTTCGCTGCTGAATTTGCTGGCCAGCTGGGTAAGCTTTGCTGCCGCTCGTGCGTGTAAACCCAACTTATTACTGATGACGATATCAATGGATGGCATAAGACTCTTTTTGTTTAATAAGCAAGAACGTCGGGCGCCGCGTCAGCCCGTTTGGTCGGCATTGACAATACCCCTAAGGGCGCCAAGTCGCACGCTTTCGCTTAAGCGGTCAGGGTTCTCTTGCTGATCGGTAAGCGCCTTCAAGACCATGCACAGATTCGTGCCGGTAATCAAGTGCGCTGTCACACCTTGTTCAGTCGCCAGTTTAAGGGCTTGCTTGGCAATATTGAAGGGAGTTGCACCAAATATGTCGCAAAGGATAAGGGCAGCTTCGTCGACATCGTGAGCCAACTGCTGTGCAAGCTCAGATATCAGCTTTTTAGGCTCGGCATCGGGTGCAATGTCGAATACGGTAAGCTCAACTTTCTGCCCAAGGATATGTTCGGCACATGCCGCAAAGGCCGATCCGAGAGGCTGATGCATAACCAATACAATGTGTGCCATTCAAGAATCCACTGCCTGCTCGAGAGCCATGGCAAAATGCTGCGCAACGTCGAATCCCGTTTGCTCGGTTATCTCTACAAAACACGTGGGACTCGTGACATTGACTTCAGTGACATAGTCGCCAATGACATCAAGCCCGACAAGCAACAAACCCCGAGCCGCGAGCCGTGGCCCGACAATCCGTGCAAGCTCAAGGTCGCGCGGCGATAAAGCTTGCGCTACCCCACGGCCTCCGGCGGCTAAATTGCCCCTGGTTTCCCCCGCCAAGGGGATACGTGCCAGTGCGTAAGGTACCGGTTTTCCTGCAATCAACAGAATTCGTTTGTCGCCTTCCAGAATCTCAGGAATATACCGTTGTGCCATGATCGTGCGCTTGCCGTTGTCGGTAAGCATCTCGAGGATGGCGCCCACATTGTGTTCGGCTTCCAGAAGGCGGAACACACCGCTTCCGCCCATACCGTCCAACGGTTTGGCAACGACGTCAAGGTATTTTTGGTGGAAGGCACGTAGTCGCTTAATGTCGGACGTAACCAGGGTGGGCGACGTCAAATCAGCAAATTCGGTAATGGCGAGCTTTTCAGGATGATTCCGAATCGCTGAGCCCGAGTTAAATACCCTCGCGCCTTGCGCCTCGGCATACTCGAGCAAATGCGTCGCATAGACGTACTCCATATCGAACGGAGGATCCTTACGCATTAAGACGGCATCGAACTCGGCTAACTCGATATCTGATGCCGCACTGCGTTCGGTCCACCATGCCGTACCTTTAAGGTCAGCATTTTCGACCATCGCAATACCTGTCGCAGAGGCTTTGACCGTTCCTTCGTCGATGTACAAGTCACCCTGATGGGCCACGCTTAACATGTGGCCTCGGGCGACAAGAGCACGCATCATCGCTACTGAAGAATCTTTGTAGGCCCTTAGGGACGTCAAGGGATCAATAACAAACAAAACGTGCATAAGACACCTGCGTTCACCCCTCCGCTGGATGGCTCCGTCGGAGGGGGATTAAAAGTTTCGGGTTCAGGAAGCGGCGTCGCCGGGCTTGCCGGGTGTCGCTTTTTTCCGGGGCGCCAAAACCATTACCATTTGGCGACCTTCAAGCTTGGGCATCGCTTCGACCAGGCAAAGCTCGGTCAGATCGTCGCGCACTCGTTCGAGCACCCGCATACCAAGTTCTTGGTGAGCCATCTCGCGGCCACGGAAACGCAAGGTGACTTTGGCCTTATCGCCTTCTTCGATAAAGCGGCGCAAATTGCGCAGCTTGACCTGATAATCGCCTTCGTCAGTTCCCGGGCGGAACTTGACTTCCTTTACCTGAATGATCTTTTGCTTGGACCGGGCTTCTTGTTGACGCTTTTGTTCTTGATATTTGAACTTGCCATAGTCCATCAATCGGCAGACCGGCGGCTCCGCATTAGGTGCAATCTCGACCAAGTCTACTTCGTGTTGTTCTGACAGAAGGAGGGCATCGGCGGTTTTAACAACCCCTAGCTGCTCGCCTTCTACTCCGATAAGACGCACCTCAGGGACGCGGATTTCACCATTGATGCGATGTGGTTTTTCGGTTGCGATGTCTAAGACTCCTAGAATTAATAAAAAAATCAAGCCTGCAGGCTTACCCGGTATTACGCCCGAGTGTTGATTTCATTTTCGAGGCGGGTTGAAAACGCTTCCAGGGACATTACCCCCAAATCGACGCCACCCCGACCTCGTACCGCCACATTACCGGTTTCGCGTTCTTTTTCGCCTACTACCAGAATGTACGGGATTTTCTGCATACTGTGTTCTCGGATTTTACGGGTGATTTTTTCAGCACGCAAATCGGAACTAGCCCTAAACCCTTGTTTTTTCAAGCTTAGAACGATTTCTGCAGCATATTCCGCCGACGGCTCGGAAATGCAACAAACCACGGCATGCTCGGGCGACAGCCACGCTGGCATGGCCCCTGCATGGTTTTCAATCAGCATGCCGATAAACCGCTCGAACGAACCCAGTATGGCTCGGTGCAGCATAACCGGTGTCTTGCGTTGATCGGCTGGATCCACATATTCGGCGCCCAGGCGTTGCGGCATCGAGAAATCCACTTGGATTGTGCCACATTGCCAGTGCCGGCCAATAGCGTCTTTCAGCGTATATTCAATCTTCGGTCCATAGAAGGCCCCCTCACCGGGAGAAACTTCATACGCGCATTGCGTATGGTTCAGACTATCCATCAGGGCCTGCTCCGCCTTGTCCCATACTTCGTCGGAACCGATACGCTTCTCGGGCCGCGTTGCAACCTTATAAAGAATTTCGGTAAAGCCAAAATCGGAATACACCTTCTGAAGCAAGGCAGTAAAGGCTACGCACTCGGCTTGCAGTTGATCTTCGGTACAGAAAATATGCCCATCATCCTGAGTGAAGCCGCGCACCCGCATCATGCCGTGCAGGGACCCCGAGGGTTCGTTGCGATGGCATTGGCCAAACTCGCCATACCGGATTGGCAATTCCCGGTAGGAATGCAGTCCTGAATTGAATATCTGGACGTGGCCCGGGCAGTTCATGGGTTTAAGCCCATAAGTGCGATTTTCAGACTCCGTCGTGAACATGTTTTCGGCGTAATTATCCCAATGCCCGGTTTTTTTCCATAGCGATAAGTCCAGGATCTGAGGGGCCTTTACTTCCTGGTACCCGTTATCCCGATAAACCGCACGCATGTATTGCTCTACTTGCTGCCACAGCGTCCAGCCTTTGGGGTGCCAGAAAATCAAACCTGGCGCCTCTTCCTGAAAATGAAAGAAATCAAGTTCACGTCCCAGCTTCCGATGGTCGCGGCGCTCAGCCTCTTCCAGCATGGTCAGATAGTTAGCCTGCTCTTCCTTGGAGGCCCACGCCGTACCGTAGATGCGCTGAAGCATTTCGTTTTTACTATCGCCACGCCAATAAGCTCCAGCAACCTTCATCAGTTTAAATACTTTCAGGCGCCCCGTAGAGGGCACGTGCGGGCCCCGGCACAAATCGATGAAGTCGCCTTCACGATACAGGCTGATAGGCTCGTTCGAAGGGATTGACGCAATGATTTCGGCCTTGTAATGCTCGCCTATTCCCTTGAAATAGGCGACGGCGTCGTCACGCATCCACTCTTCGCGAGTAACGATCTCGTCTTTCTTCACAATTTCGGCCATTTTCTTTTCGATGGCTTCCAAGTCCTCTGGGGTAAACGGACGCTTGTAGGAAAAATCGTAATAAAAGCCGTTTTCGATGACAGGGCCGATGGTGACTTGGGCATCCGGAAAGAGGGATTTGACCGCATAGGCCAGCAAGTGTGCGGTGGAATGTCGAATCAGATCCAGTCCGTCAGCGTCTTTGGCGGTAATGATGGCCAGTTCGGAATTTTCTTCGAGGACAAAATTGGTATCAACCAGACGTGGCTCGGCTCCGTTCACCGTGATACGCCCAGCCAGCGCGGCACGCCCCAACCCGGTACCTATCGAGTGGGCAACATCGCTGACAGAGACGGGGCCTGGAAACTCGCGGCGCGAGCCATCAGGTAAGGTAATTTGAACCATAAATTGTCCTGAAAATGCAAAAACGCGGCACCAGCCGCGTTTTGGGAGTTTTTGATTTGCTTTTAGGCTGAAAACAATACGCGGCGACAGCTATGTACAAAAGGTCGTAGTTCGCGTAGTGCTCAAGTTCATATAAACCAGAAAATTAGTTGGGTAATCGTTGCTTTAGTGTAACACCCCAGCGTCATATTGACTTGTATAGAATGCAAAGGGCGCGATATGACGCCCGCTCGGAGAGGTGTGTGTTGCTAAAAAGGGAAACCGTTACCAGGTTTTCGGCCATCTGCCGACGCAAAAAAACGCCCCCCGACACCCCCCTTTGACAAGCAGTAAACTTCTGAGTTAGAATTTCGTTCTTCCTAGGCGGTTAGCTCAGTTGGTTAGAGCGCTACGTTGACATCGTAGAGGTCGCTGGTTCGAACCCAGTACTGCCTACCAAACATTATTCAGGTGAACTTTTACGGGGTCATCTGAAAGCAGAAAAGCCCGCAAGCCGAAAGGTTTGCGGGCTTTTCTGCTTAGGGCCCAATAGCAGCGCCACATGCAAATGGCAGCTAGATCCTGTGGCGGCACTACATGCCGATCATGCTCTTTATTTGGCTATTCTGGGCGGCGATCATATGATCGAACTCCTCTTTAGAATCCGTTCCCAGCTCGAGCAACATCATCATACTGTCCTTGCCGATCGCCTTTGCCGCAGCAGCAATAATGCGGTATCTGGCGACTTCCCTTCGATTGCTGATGTCGGATCCCGATTTATCTGCGTCCCGCTCGATGATGGCTTCAAGCTCTTGCAACTTCGAAGGGTTTTGCTCGAAGAATCGTTGCTTGCCAAGCTCTATCACTTCTTTGATCCGGTTAGCGTCTACGCTCATTTTTTGCTCCTGTGGACTTCGTCGGCGCCAATGTTACTCCAACTCGGTGGAGATGCAGTGCCGGACGCACTGCGCCTTCAAGCACAATTGCTGAACCCCTTCGGCATATTCACTATGGAATCGGCTGCATGCGCTTTAGGCTATGGCCTACGCGCTGCGCACTGCGGTAATAAAGTCTCTTATTTTTTCGGCTGACTTGATCCCTGGGGACGTCTCAACCCCGCTGCTGATATCGACCGCGTAGGGCCTAATCAAGTTGATGCTGCTCGCGACTGAAGCAGAGGAGAGTCCGCCGGCAAGAATCAACGAGCGTCTGTCTTGCGCGTCTTGAACCGACCGCAGCAGCGAGGCATCGATTGCGACGCCGCTGCCGCCGTATCCGGGACTATAGCTATCGAACAGCCAGGCACTTGCAGACCGATAACGCTGGCAGGTTTGCAGTAGCCCCGCGGGCGTATCTAAGCCGGGAGCCCCCGCGCGAAAGGCACGGAAATATCGATGATTGAAGCTTTCACAATACTCCGGCGTCTCGTCGCCATGGAATTGCAGTAAGTCAGGCTGGACCTGACTGATGACCTCCCTCACTTCTGAGTCAGTGGCGTTTACAAACAAAGCGACTACGCTGACGAAGGCCGGGACCTCTGTGCGTAGTAAGCGAGCATGCTCCACCGTGAGCCCACGGGAGCTCTTAGGATACATAACCAGCCCGATGGCGTCCGCGCCTGCCTGGACGGCTGCATGCACATCCTCAGCGCGGGTCAGACCGCAAATTTTGACTCGAGTTCGAAACTGACCATACATTGTGAAGCTTTCCATTTATTGAAACGCGGCTCCCGGCTCGGCCGCACCACTATCGGTGGCGCCACCATCGTAAGAGTCTGAACCGTATATATTATCAGCGCCAAAATTGATCGTTGCGGGATCCACGACGGGAGCATCATTCTTATAGTGAGTGACCATACCGGGAAAGAGCATTACGGCCGCTACCATCACTACCTGTATGCAAATAAACGGTACTGATCCCCAATATATTTGGCCGGTCGTAACTTTGGGAATCAGCTTGCCCGTGACTCGGTCATGATAGTCGTCTTTGGGCGCCACGGATCGCAAGTAAAACAGGGCGAAGCCAAATGGCGGATGCATGAAAGAGGTTTGCATATTGACGGCCAGCAGCACGCCAAACCAGATCAGATCAATTCCCATTTTATCCGCTACCGGACCCAATAACGGAATGATAATGAAGGCGAGTTCAAAGAAATCCAGGAAGAACGCCAGAAAGAAGGTTAACAGGCTGACTACGATAAGAAAGCCCCATTGTCCACCTGGAAGCCCACTAAGCAGGTGCTCGACCCAGATATCTCCGTTTATGCCCCGAAAGCTGAGGCTAAATACGGTAGAGCCGACCAGGATGAAAACGACAAAACACGAAAGCTTGGTCGTCGTGTCCATCGCCTGCTTAAGCAAGGGAAAAGAAAAGCGCCCGCGCGTAACGGCCATCACCAACGCGCCGACAGCCCCCATGGCACCACCTTCGGTAGGTGTCGCCACGCCAATGAATATCGTACCCAGCACCAGGAAGATCAGGAATAAAGGCGGAATCATGACGAACGTGACTCGTTCGGCGATTTCGGACAGCAGACCAAGCCTTAGCGCTTTGTTAATCAACGCGATTATCAGCGCTGTGATGCCCCAGCCCATCAAGATGATAACGATCCGCTCGTCGACCGGAATCTGGGTATGTTCACTGAAATAATACTCTGCCCCAAAATACGAGACTGTCGACGCAATGATCGTAAGCACGGCGAGCGAACGTAGACCCCGGCTTCCGTCGGGCTTGACATAGATACGGGCATCTTCGGGCAAGGCCGGCACTTTGGCAGGGCTTATTAACGAGATAACGACGATATAAACAATATAAGCCAGTGCCAGCAGTAGCCCAGGGATCATGGCTCCGCGGTACATATCGCCAATGGAACGGCCAAGTTGGTCAGCCAGGATGATAAGTACAAGCGATGGCGGGATAATCTGCGATAAGGTGCCCGACGCCGCGATTACGCCAGCAGCAAGTCGTCGATCGTAGCCATAGCGCAGCATAATGGGCAGCGAAATCAAACCCATCGAAATAACCGAGGCCGATACCACGCCGGTAGTTGCCGCCAGCATAGCTCCGACCAGCACCACTGCAATCGCCAAACCTCCGCGAATAGGACCAAACAGTTGCCCAACGGTTTCGAGCAAATCTTCCGCCATTCCTGAACGTTCGAGAATCAGGCCCATCAGCGTAAAAAAGGGGACCGCTAACAACGTATCGTTCGCAACAATACCGAAGACGCGCTGCGGTAAGGCCTGGAACAAAGCCGGCTGCATAAGCCCGAGGTCGATGGCTACTAGTCCATACAAAATACCATTGGCTGCCAGCGAAAATGCAACAGGAAACCCGAGCAACAAAAATACGATCAAGTTAATAAACATGATCGGGGCCAGATTATCGACGAAGAACTCCATGATTAAAGGCCCTTGCTTGTTGTTATAGTCTGACCAGAATCGCGAGCGTCTTGCTCGGCCAACCGGCGAATTTCATCAGCCAGTTCTTCTTCGGCGGTTTTCCCCGCTACCCTTGCGGTAGGATCGGGGCACGCGCCCCTAAGGAAGCCTATGCACTTAATAAGATGAGAAACGCCCGCCAGAATAAGCAAGGCGAAGCCGACGGGAATAAGAAGTTTGGCCGGCCACCGTATCAAGCCACCGGTGTTTGAAGAGAGCTCATGCAGAACCCAAGACTCGTAGAAATACGGCAACGACAACCAAAAAACCAAACCGAAAGCGGGAAACAAAAAGAACAGCACGCCGAAG
Organism: Candidimonas sp. SYP-B2681; assembly: GCF_003971065.1. Classification (GTDB taxonomy): domain Bacteria; phylum Pseudomonadota; class Gammaproteobacteria; order Burkholderiales; family Burkholderiaceae_B; genus Pollutimonas. The sequence goes on along the minus strand of NZ_RYDV01000011.1, from coordinate 1,974 downwards.
ATCTCAATCCATATCTGCGTGCGTTTGGAGAACCGCTGCGACAGCACGTCGACCCTTACGTGCTCATTGCGCAAAAATGTATAGCCTGCTGCCAGCAAAAAAATCGCACCGAATAAATACCACTGCAGCTCCAGCCAAGCGTTGGAACTATAGTTGAATACCTTGCGTATGACGGCATTGCTTGCACTAACCAGCACAACAACCAAGGTCAACCAGATAACGGCCTGTCCGACTTTGAGATTTACGGCGTCGATTAATTTCGATAAAACCAGAAAAAATTTCATGAATCCCACGCAAAGGGTGACGATGAGCAAACTATTCGTGGCAGGTAGGCCGGATAAACAAAGCCGACGAGTATAGAGCGCTAGTATCAGATCAAAACGGCGTGAATTCTAGTTGATTTCACCGTACTTGACCCTTGGTGTAAGCCCTCGTATCAGGCTGATTATGAAGAAAATCCAAGGTGCGAAAAAATGGCAGCTTCGGAAGATATTTCTGGCAACTGGAACTCTTCTGGATAATCGACGCGCCCGAGATACAAGCCGTCCGGCGCGAATGTGGGGGCCGCCATGCGCCGATCCCGCTGGCTTAACAATTGGTCTATCCATGTAGGCTCTTGCCTGTTTTGGCCTATGTACAGCAACGCCCCCATCAGATTGCGAATCATATGGTGGAGGAAAGCGTTAGCCTTGAACCTGAACAGAAAAAAGTCACCGTACCGGTCTACCTGAAGCGCATGTAGAGTACGGACTGGGCTGGCGGCCTGGCATTGCGATGATCGGAAGCAACTGAAATCATGTTCTCCGACCAAACGTTCGGCGGCATCACGCATGCGATCAAGATCCAGGGCGTGATATACCCAGCCTGCTCGCCCCTGCATCATGGGCGAGCGCACCCGTGTATTTCTCACCAGGTACAAGTAGGTACGCGACTTGGCTGAAAACCGCGCATGAAAACGGTCCGGCACTGACTGAGCCCATTGCACGGCAATGCTGTCGGGCAACAAAGCGTTCAGCCCACGTACCCATGATTCCACGCGTCGTTCCGCAGTGGTATCGATATGAACGACTTGCCCCAGGGCATGAACCCCGGTATCGGTACGTCCTGCGCAAATAGTCGCGACGGGTTGTGCTAGAAACTGGCTTAGCGCGGACTCCAGGGTGTCTTGAACGGTCCGGCCGTTAGGCTGTGTTTGCCAGCCCTGCCAGAACGATCCGTCGTAAGCGACTCCCAGCGCCATGCGTGGCATAACAGCTTATCGCTTGTGCGTTTTCAGATCATCAGTTGGCGGCTGCGCCAGATCGAGATTGATCCGTTCCAGCTTTTCTTTGACCATTGCTTCCGTTATTGGACTTGCATGATCATCATCGTCATGGGCGGCATTAGCCCTGCGCAATATCCATGCGATGATTAATACGATCAATGCCAGCAAGCCGGTAATGACGCCCAGCATATGCTCTTGTATCCATGACACGGTTTGGTCTGCCTTATTCGAATTCGTTTGTGTTTGCTCGCCTACCCGGTCGGAGCCAGGTGAGGCAGAATCTTTAGATATTTTGTCCGCCGGATCCGAGCCCGATGGAGAAGGGCTGGCCGACGACGTAACGCCACTGGAGGGCGACTGTCCTGGCTGCTTGCCTGAAGAAGCAGCCGCAGCGCCGGCTCCCGGGGCGAGATTGAGATTCTCGACGCCTGCAGGGTCGCTTTTTGCGCTATTAGAGACATTGGCCTGGGTACTGCCCGCCGCGCCGGACCCGGAATCCCCAGCAGTCCTTGAATCTGCCGTGCCCGATGTCGTCCCTGAAGCCGAGCCCGCCGTGCCTGGGCCAGCTGCATTTGCGCCTGCTGGACCTGCGCCTGCTGTGCCTGCTGTGCCTGCTGTGCCTGCTGTGCCTGCTGTGCCTGCTGTGCCTGCTGTGCCTGCTGTGCCTGCTGTGCCTGCTGTGCCTGCTGTGCCTGCTGTGCCTGCTGTGC
>NZ_RYDV01000010.1 GCF_003971065.1 Candidimonas sp. SYP-B2681 | reverse complement strand
GGCGCTCGCGGGCAGCTTGCCCTTAGGGACCCCTATCGGTTCTTTCTTCTGGTCTCGTGCCATGGCTTGTCTCCTTTAAGACAATCATAGACCCGAACACAAAATTTCCGACACTCTCCGTGCTTCGCCGGGCTACCCGGCCGTTCCGTTGTCCTCGGGGCGGGCGAAGAACTCGTGGGGTCAACAGCCCAAGGGACTGTTGACAAGCGCCCCACTCAGACAGCTTCGCCCTTTTTTCCCCGATGCCAACGGCCCGCCCGGCTTGCTCAACCTTTCGCCCAGCCCCCGCGGACCCTCTGCACCTGGGGGCAATGATCATTGGACGAACCCGGTCATCGGCGTGAGGGCCGGGGATCCAGTGGCAGGGTGGGGGAGGCTCGGCGGCGTCTGGGCTTGCCCTAGCCAGTGTGGTCGGGCACGCGTCTCCATCTTGTGGCCAGGATTATGGGTCGAACTCACTTGTCAGCCCTCGGACGGGATGATGCCGCGGCGTGAATCTCGAATCCAGTGTCAGTGCTTCGGGGCAGGCGAACTAAGCGGTCGCCAGGGCTGGGATCTTGGACCTGGGAGCCCCGGCAACGAGACCGCAAACGCCTTGAGCAGCCCCGGCGCCAAGCATAGGTACCGGTTAAGGACTCAGAAGGCATATCGCGAGATATCTACGGTTCTCGCTCTCGTCTTCCCTTTGCTCTCCCGCACCTCAGCGGCGACGCTTTCTGTCGCGGCATCTTAAGTAATCTTTCTTTCATTGACGACACCGTGTCCGGTGCATCGTTGGACAGCTCGTTCGCCTCGTTTAACGCTATCCCTGCCTGATGGATACGCCGGGCGCTTCAACGCGAAGCGTGGCAGCGCTTTGACGCCCATCGCGGCGCCACGTTTGGCGCCCGTTCCGTCCTCTTTCTCCCAAATAAAAGTTTGTCACAACTTAATAGCAAAAATGTATACAGTTTCGTTGACACTATTTGTTCGGTGATTGTAGACTCAGCGAAAAGACGCAAAGTTAATTGTGACTGTCACGCGGGTGGAACAGAGACATGAATAAGCAAGGAAGCGATAGCGGCGAAGGGCGCAACGGGCCGTTGTCGGGCTATCGGGTGATTGAGCTGGGGTCGACGGTGGCGGGGCCGTTTTGTGCGCGGCTGATGGCTGACTTCGGGGCTGAGGTGATCAAGGTCGAACAAAAGCAGGGCGATGCCGTCCGTTATATGGGTAACCAGAAAGACGGCCGCTCGCTGTATGGGGCTTCGATACTGCGCAACAAGAAGATCATCTCGGTGGACCTGCATCAGGAGAAAGGCCGCGAGATAGTTCGCAAGTTGTGCGAGAAGGCGGATATTGTTATCGAGAACTTCAAGCCTGGCACGCTGGAACGCTGGGGCATGGGTTATGAAACGCTATCGGCGGGGAACCCTGGCTTGATTCTCGTGCGTATCAGCGGTTATGGACAAGATGGTCCTTACAGCCAGCGTCCGGGCTATGGCGTGGTGTGTGAGGCCTTCAGCGGGGTGCGCGAGGTCACGGGTGATCCGGATCGTCCGCCGGCGCGGGTCGCGGTATCCATGACGGATTACATCACCGGTTTGTATGGTGCCTTCGGTGCAGTGATGGCCGTATTAGAGCGCCAGCGTACGGGCCGCGGGCAGGTCATTGATTCTGCGCTCTACGAGGCCGCATTCAGCTTTATGGAGCCACACATCCCGGCCTTTCAACAGTTGGGCTTGATTGCCCGGCGTTGTGGATCGCGCCTGCCGGGTCACACGCCGAACACCTTGTTCCCGACGTCGGATGGGCGCTACATCCATATTACGGCCGGTTCCCAGAGCATTTTCAAGCGTTTGGTCGCGGTCATGGGCATGACCGAACTGCTGGACGACCCGCGCTACGCCTCGCCGACTGCGCGCGCACAGAATGAAGACGCGACGGAAGCCATTGTCAGCGAATGGACCTCGGCGCGCACGCTTGAGGAACTGGAACGGCTTCTTGGCGAGGCCGGTGTGCCGGCTTCGCGAATTTTCAATATGGAGGACATCTTTGCGGATCCTCACTATCAGGCCCGCAACATGATTGTCACGCCCGAGGATCCCGAGCTTGGGCCGGTGGCCATGGCGAACGTTGTGCCGCGAATGTCGAGTACGCCAGGAGCGGTTCGCTGGGCCGGGCGCGACATCGGTCAGGACACCGATTCGGTCTTGGCCGAGCTGCTGGGACTGACGCCTGAAACGCTCGACGCCCTGGCAGCGCAAGAAATTATTTACAGAGCAGACGAAACCGAACAGGTCGAGTCCCAACAAGGCTACGCCGCCATTCGGCAGGCAGTCAAGGAGACGCAGTAATGCCACAAATCGAAATTATTTCGCCCGTCACGGGAACCGTCTGGAAGATCGAGCGGGCCGTGGGCGATACCGTCAGCGAAGGCGACGTCATCATGATATTGGAATCCATGAAGATGGAGATCCCCGTCGAAGCCCCCGAGTCGGGTGTGCTGACATCGTTGAGCGTAGAGCCGGGTAACAGTGTCGATGAAGATCAAGTGTTAGGTAGGGTAGAAGCATGAAATATTCCCATGAATCGGTAGCGGCGCCTTCCTTGGGGTCGCAAGCGCCCACGCCAGACGAAAAGTTTGCCGAACTCAAGTTCCGCCGCGCGGAGTCAATGAAGATGGGTGGCCATGCTGCCATCGAACGTCAGCACCACGCTGGCCGGCTTACCGTTCGCGAGCGCATCGAAAAACTGGTTGATGCAAGCAGTTTCCGCGAGGTCGGCACCTTGGCCGGCACAGGCACCTATGACGAAAGCAAACGCCTGGTCTCGGTCACGCCGGCTCCCTATGTCGCCGGGCTGGCCAAGATCGATGGCCGCGCCGTCGCGATTGGGGGCGAAGACTTCACTGTCCGGGGCGGAACGACCTTTGGCAGCGCTCGTCGCAAAGGTGGCCAGGGTGGCTTCATTGAAGATTTGGCGCATCACTACCGCATCCCGCTGGTAAATTTGATCGACGGCGCCGGTGGCAGTGTCACGTCGCTGAAGCGGCGCGGCCATAGCGTGTTTCCGGGCGTACATGGTTTCGAGCAATCGGTGCAGCTGCTTGGCGAAGTCCCGGTCGCGTCGGCTGTGCTGGGAACTGCCGCAGGGGGACCGGCCGGGCGCGCAATTCTGTCGCACTTCTCGGTCATGGTGCGGGGCACTAGCCAGATTTTCGCTGCCGGCCCTCCGGTAGTGAAACGGTCATTGGGCCAAACCATAGACAAAAATGATCTGGGCGGCACCAAGGTGGCCGTCGATATAGGCGGCACCATCCATAACGCAGCGGATTCCGAAGATGAAGCGCTTGAGCAGATTCGACGTTTTCTAAGCTTTATGCCCAGTAATGTATGGGAATTGCCGCCCGTCACCGAGTGCAACGATCCGGTCGACCGCATGGACGAGCGCTTGGCGTCCATCGTGCCCGAGAAACGCACCCAGGCCTACAACATGCACCGTCTGGTGCGGATGGTGTGTGACGAGGAGTCCAGCTTCGAGATCCAGCCGAGTTACGGTAAGTCGGTGATCACCATGCTGGCCCGATTGAACGGGCGCCCGGTGGGGTTCATCGCCAATAATCCCATGGTCTACGGCGGCGCCATGGACGTGCACTCGGCACGCAAGCAGATTCATTTCATGGAATTGTGCGACACCTTCCACATTCCACTGGTGTTCTTCGTGGATGTACCAGGTTTCATGGTCGGATTGAAAGCCGAGCAAGAAGGCACCCTGCGCGAAGGTATGCGCGCGGTTTATGTTGCCGGTCAGCTGCGTATACCGACCATCACCCTGGTGATTCGCAAGTGCTACGGTATGGCGGGCATGGCCACTTGCAACAAAAACGACGTCGACCTCAAGCTGGCCTGGCCTTCGGCCGAGTGGGGTTCCCTGCCGGTTGAAGGAGGGGTGGCCGCGGCTTTCCGTAAAGACATCATGGCGGCGCCCGATCCTGCCGCGCGCGAAAAGGAGATCGAGGCCGAGTTCAAACCCTATGCGTCCCCGTTCAGGACCGCGGAAGCGTTCGCCGTCGAAGAAATAATCGACCCACGTGAGACGCGTCCCGTGCTGTGCGAGTTTATCGAATTGGCAGAAAAAAGGCTGCGCTCCGACGTCGGTCGCAAAGCGCGTTATGGCGTGCAGCCCTGAGCGTTTCTTGCAAGGATATCAACATGGCAGATAAATTACTGATCGCTAACCGAGGCGAAATTGCGTGTCGCATCATTCAAAGCTGTAAGCGCTTGGGGATACAAACCGTCGCGGTTTACTCCGAGGCTGACAGCAGTGCGCGACATGTGGAGCTGGCCGATGAATCCGTCGCCATTGGCCCGGCGGCGGCGCGCGAAAGCTACCTTAAAGTAGACGCCATCCTGGAGGCCGCACGCCGTTGCGGGGCCACCGCGGTGCATCCTGGCTATGGTTTCCTGTCGGAAAACGCCGAGTTTGCCTCGGCGGTCATGCAAGCCGGGATGGTTTGGGTGGGGCCTTCGCCCCAGAATATTATCGATATGGGTGACAAGGAGCGCGCTCGCGCCATTGCCAAGGCCGCCGGCGTGCCGGTACTGCCGGGAAGCACCCGCTTTTATCCCGACGCGATGGACAGTTTGGCCGAGGCCGGCGAGGAAGTCGGCTTTCCGTTGCTGGTCAAGGCGGCCGCCGGCGGAGGCGGTATTGGCATGCGACAGGTAGATAGCCCTGACGTTCTTGACGCTGTGGTGAGATCTACGCAGTCTATGGCAGGCAAGGCCTTTGGCGACGCAGGCGTATATTTGGAACGCTTCGTACCCCATGCGCGGCACATCGAAGTCCAGGTGTTTGGATTCGGCGACGGCACCGCCATCCATTTGCACGACCGGGAATGCTCCGTGCAGCGACGCTTTCAAAAAATTATCGAAGAAGCGCCGGCCCCCGAGCTGCCCGACGCGGTGCGTTCCGAACTGCATCGCGCCGCCGTCTCGCTTGCGTGCACGCAAAAGTACAGTGGCGCGGGCACGGTTGAATTCATCTACGACCGCGACCGCGAGACCGCCTACTTTCTCGAAATGAACACTCGCATCCAGGTCGAGCATCCGACCACCGAGATGGTCACTGGTATCGATATCGTCGCCTGGCAGCTCTTGCATGCGCTTGGCAGACTCGACAAGATTTCTCAGGATGACATCACCATCAAGGGGCATGCCGTCGAGTGCCGTTTGTACGCAGAAAGGCCGGAGAAAAACTTCTTGCCTTCGCCGGGTCTCATCACCGCGCTGAATTGGCCGGAAACCGATGCATCGTTGCGCATCGATTCAGGGGTGCGGGTAGGAGACCGCATTACAAGCTTCTACGACCCAATGATCGCCAAGCTTATCGCCCACGGCCAAGTTCGCCAGCAGGCGATCGAGCGTTTGATCGCTGCGTTCGAGGGTCTGGTGGTCGAAGGTCCCGGGACCAATGCAAATTTCCTTGCGGAGGTAATGAAAGATGCGCGCTTCCAAGCGGCCGATGTCACGACCGGCTACGTCGATCAGTACTTTATGAAGCGCAAGGCGCTGGCGGCAAACTAAGCGTTCAGCGTCAGGCGCGATGAACGGCTCTTCAAGCTGGCGTCCGACGAAGTACAAAACGCAAAATTTATAGATCATGGAGACAAAAATGTTCAAGAATCTAAGTAAGCTGGCGCTCGCTATCAGCCTGTCGGTGATGGGCGCAAGCGGCGCGGTGGCCGCCGATGCGACCGCGGACTACCCCTCCAAGCCGATCAAGATGTATATCGGCTTCTCGGCCGGCAGCGCCACCGACATAGTCGGACGCGTCATCGCCGAAGGCTTAGCTAAACGGTTGAATCAACCAGTCGTTGTCGAGAACAAGGTCGGGGCGGGCGGCTCTATTGCGGCCCAGGATACCGCAAGGGCCCCTCGGGACGGCTACACCCTTCTTACTGTATCGAGCGCCATCGCCGTGAATCCGGCTGTGTACCTGAGCGCGGGCGACGTGATCGACAAGTTGCAGCCCATTGCCTTGATCGGCTACCTGCCCACCGTGCTTATGGCTTCAAGCAAACTGCCCGTTAATACGGCGCAAGAATTCATTGCCTACGCAAAGAAAAATCCTGGCATCGTGAACTTCGGTAGCTCTGGGATCGGCGGGTCGACGCATATGGCGATGGAGGCTCTTTCTAGCGCTACCGGGACAAAGTTGGTGCATATTCCCTATAAGGGAAACGGCCAGGCGAGCGCTGCACTGCTGGGAAACCAAATCGATGCAATGATAGAAACCATTCTGCTTGCGGCGCCGGTTATCACGTCGAATCGGGCCAAAGGCCTGGCTATCTCCGGCAAGAAGCGTTCACCGCTCATTCCGAACGTGCCCACCTTTAGCGAGGCCGGCATACCTGAATACGACCGCAGCCTGTTTTTCGGAGTGATGGCGCCTGCCGGTCTGCCCGCTGGCTTGGTCGAAAAACTCAATAAAGAAATCAACCTGGTCTTGAAGGATCCGGCGATTCGCGAGCGGCTAACACAGGCCGGCGGCCTGACGCTTCAGGAAGGTAGTGCGGAAGACTTCAAGAAGACGTTGGAAGAGGAAGTTGCATTGTGGAAGCGTGTTGCGGCTGGCGCTGGCATTAAACCGCAATGAAGATTACCGGCGGCGAGCGGCGCAGCGGTCTGTTTTTTTTGCGCCGTTCAAATCAGGAAGCTACGGTAGTGGATAAACGTTTCTCGTGAGCTCCGAATATTATTGCGTTTAAGACGCTCTGCCTGTTCGGCGTCGCCGGCCACCATGGCTTGCAGGATTTCCTGATGCTGCTGTCTGCCGGCTTCGGCACGGCCGGGAACGAGTACCAGGCGCCGGATCAACACTCGGGTGCGGTCGAACAGGCTTTCCATTTGGGCAGCCAGCACGGCGTTGTCTGCCGCGGCAATGGCTGTTTCGCGGAATGAGTTCACGCATTCGACATAGAAGTCCAGGTTTCCCGCTTCGATCGCGTGTTTTGCCGGATGTCCAAAATTCTTGGATAGCTCGTCCCATGCGCCAGGCTGTGCTTTCTCGGTGGCGAGCCGTACGGCGAGTGCCTCGAGGACTTCTCGCACTTCGAAAAGCGAGAGTATTTCTTTTTCTTCGAGGCGGCTGACGACTGCGCCGCGGTTGGGGATGCGTTCGATTAGCCCACGGTCTTCGAGCACACCGAAGGCCTCGCGGATGCGGGGCCTGGATACTTTGAATTCGTCGGTGAGCATGGCTTCGCTGAGTTTGAAGCCGGGCGGGAGTTCTTGGTTGACGATGCGGGTGCGAAGAACTTCGACTATGTCTTCCATGCTGACGTTAGAAGCGTTGCTGCGGACTTTGACTGGCGCGCCGGTTTTGGTTTCTGCCATATACTTCCTTCAGGATAACAACAGTTTTATATACAATATTGTATACAAATATGCCGCTATGTGGTAAAGGAAGTTTCACTTCGTTGTCGTTCTTGCAACGGTTTGGGTTTCTGCCGTCGGTATTGCCGCTATGGGAAGTGGTCTTTTCTGCATAGGCTTTGCTTGTTTGCGAGGTCGTCTTTCTACATCGGTTTTGCGTCTTTGCGCCGGTGCAGAGGGTTTGCGGGGGCTGGGCTCAAGCTCGCTGCGGCCCGCGCTACGCCGGGCTTCCCGGCCGCGCCATTGTCCTCGGGGCGGGCGAGGAACTCGTGGGGTCAACAGTCCACAGGACTGTTGACAAGCGCCCACTCAAACAGCTTCGCCCTTTTTTCCCCGATGCCAACGGCGCGGCCGGCTTGCTCAACCTTTCGCCCAGCCCCCGCAAACCCGCTGCACCTGGGGGCAATAATCATTGGACGGCTCGGTAATCTGCGTGAGGACCGGGTATGCCGCGGCATGTTCGGTGAGTCGCGGCGCCGTCAGTGCATGCGGAGGACATTGTAGGCGGCGCAGCTCTCTGCACGCTTGAGCTTTGCCTCGGCCCTGGCGATGCCAAGAGGACATAAAGCAATTTCGCCTCGCAATTTCTTTTAGGTGAAAAATCTCGATGCGAAGCGGTGGCCACTTGGTACGATGAAATAAGTTAAAGCTGCCACGCTGCTAGACTTCAGAAATTGGATAGGCGCAGGGCGTTCTACGGCCTCGCTCATACTAACGTTCGTTCTGTGCAATATAAGAGATTACTGAATAATGAATTCGCTGGACGTTGCAATAGAACCGTTGACGTGCTTCAAATACCGAAGTGGGGAGGCAGCCTTACGCTGTTTAGAAGAGGGTTCTCTATATTTCGCCAGACCGGATTCGTTGAATGACACCCTAGAGGCCAAGTTCGATTACGCTGAACCAGAGGAGTTCCAACGCGTGTTCGGACAGACTATGTCAGAAATTAGTCAGCGGCGCGGCGGTTCAGCTTTGTTTTATGACCCAGATGTGCTCCCAGAAATGAGCCAGGCTAATGCAACTGAGAACCAGCGGCTTCGTACGTTCTGTGATGGAATGGGAGTTTTTTCAGCTGCCCGCCGTCCTGACCACCAAGCCATGTGGGCCTATTACGCGGAGAATGGGCGAGGCGTGTGCTTTGAGCTGGCTTGGACCCATGAGTTAATGGATAAATACCAATTATGGCCGGTTGATGTGCTTTATAGCGGACAGCCTCGTCTACACAATCGTGCGCACGATTGGAGAAAAGCCTTTCTTGAACTTGCAGAGGAGCATCCGGGCGCTACCTTGGATGAACTGCGTCAACTTTCCCTAGAGGAAAATGCGCGACGAAAATGGGGTATTGCAACCGCGGCGCGAGCAGTATCCACCAAGCATACAGACTGGGCACATGAGAACGAAGTACGTCTGCTGGCGCCAAAATTTGGAGCTATCCCGCTACTTGCCGAGGTGTTGAAGTGCGTACACTACGTTCGTACCGACGGTGGCGAGTGGGGTCCGATCATGCAGCAGCTGTACACTAATTATCCGGCAGTCGAACATGTATATTGGCAATTCAGCCACGGCGCGCTAAACGCAACTGCAACCCCGATGGAGTTTCGGCTGATTCCCGTCTAGGATGAAACGGCCGGCTCAGCCATATGCAGTTTTCTGCCTCGGTTTGTTGGGCGTTCTGACGATCGGCGTGAGAACGGGTTTATGCCGTGGCATGAGTCTTAAATGGAGGTGTCTGTGCTTGGCGCCGGGGCAGGCGAAGTAAGCGTGCGCCGGGCACAGGTTCCAGGCCGGGAGACAAGACCGCGCTGTGTGAGCAGCACGCTTGCAGACAGTCCAGTGGACTGTCTGCGCTGCGAGTTCGCGGTCGCCCGGGCTGGGGCCTGGGACCGGGGAGTCCCGGTATCGGGACCGCAAACGCGTTGAGCTAGCCCCGGCGCCAAGCATAGACACCGGTTAAGAACCCAGAAAGCGGTTAAGGGACCCACCAGGCATAAAGGCAAGCCCCTATGCCTGGGTGAACACTCCTTACACGAGTACGCGCTCGATCCCACCCGCGTTAGCATCTCGCACGTAGTCCTGCATCCAATCGGCGCCTAGAATATGTCGCGCCATCTCCACAACTATGTAGTCCGCCTCCATCGCCGTGTCGCCTTCGAAACGGGATAGGCCCTGCAGGCAGGAAGGACATGACGTCAGTATCTTGACTTCACCGTCAAAGCCATCGGCACGGATCGCCGTCGAATTCTTCGCGAGCTCTTCTTCCTTCCGGAAGCGGATCTGGGTCGAAATGTCGGGGCGGGACACCGCCAGCGTGCCCGATTCACCGCAACACTTGTCGGCCTTGATCGTCGTATCGCCCACCAGAGCCTTGACCGTCTTCATCGGCTCCTGCAGCTTCATCGGCGAGTGGCAAGGGTCGTGATACATGTAACGTACCCCTTGCACCCCGTGAATTTCGATGCCTTTTTCCAGCAGGTACTCGTGGATATCGATCAACCGGCATCCAGGGAAAATCTTTTCGAATTCGTAGCCGGCAAGCTGGTCGTAGCAGGTACCGCAGCTGACTACCACCGTCTTGATATCCAGGTAGTTCAGTGTGGTCGCCATACGGTGGAACAGGACCCGATTGTCGGTGATGATTTTCTCGGCCTTGTCCGTCATGCCGTTGCCGCGTTGCGGGTAGCCGCAGCATAGATAGCCTGGGGGCAGAACGGTTTGCACGCCGGCATGCCACAGCATGGCTTGGGTTGCCAGGCCGACCTGCGAGAACAGGCGTTCCGAGCCGCAGCCGGGGAAGTAGAACACGGCCTCGGATTCGGGCGTGGTGGCGGTCGGGTTGCGGATGATGGGGACGTAGTTGGCGTCTTCGATATCCAGCAGCTTGCGCGCGGTTTGCTTGGGCAGGCCGCCAGGCATCTTCTTATTGATGAAGTGGATGACCTGTTCGCGCATGGGTGCTTTGCCCACTGTTGCTGGGGGCGCGGCGACCTGTTTCTTCGCCGGGGCGGCAAGGAAATCGTGGGCCAGGCGCTGGACTTTGTAGCCAACATCAACCATGGCCGTGCGAGTCGCCTTGATAACGCGTGGGTCTTTGGCGTTAAGGAAGAACATCGCCGCGGTGGTGCCGGGATTAAACGATTTTTTGCCCATGCCGCGCAGCAGCGAGCGCATTTCCATGGAAACGTCGCCAAAGTCGATGTCCACCGGACAGGGGTTGTAGCACTTGTGGCAGACGGTGCAATGGTCGGCGACGTCTTCGAACTCTTCCCAGTGCTTAAGGCTGACGCCGCGCCGGGTTTGTTCTTCGTACAGGAAGGCTTCGATCAGCAACGATGTCGCAAGGATCTTGTTGCGAGGCGAATACAGCAGGTTGGCGCGCGGCACGTGGGTGGCGCATACCGGTTTGCATTTGCCGCAACGCAGGCAGTCTTTGATGGCGTTGGAAATCGAGCCGATTTCGCTGCGCTGCATGATCAGCGATTCGTGGCCCAGCAAATTGAAGCTGGGGGTCCAGGCATGACGCAGGTCGGCGCCGGGCATCAGCTTGCCTTTGTTGAATCGGCCTTGCGGATCGATGCGCTCTTTGTAGTCTTGGAAGGGCTGAAGTTCGGCCTGGGTCAGGTATTCATATTTGGTCAGGCCTATGCCGTGTTCGCCCGAGATCACACCATCGAGATTGCGCGCGATTTGCATGATGCGTGCGACGGCTTCGTTGGCCTCGCGCAGCATTTCGTAGTCGTCGGAGTTGACCGGGATATTGGTATGGACGTTGCCGTCGCCGGCGTGCATGTGCAGGGCCACAAATACACGGCCTTTCAGGACGCGATCGTGAATGGCTTGTATTTCGGCCAGAACGGCGGCGCAGTCTGCGCCGGCGAAGTAGCGCTCCATCAGGGCGCGCACTTCAGTTTTCCAGGAAATGCGGATGCTATGGTCCTGAACGACGTCGAACACGCGGGCATCGGCTTGACGGGCAAGTCGCTGGGCAAGGACAGGCCCTAGCTCATCGAGCCCCAAGCTGCTTAACGCGTCCAGGCTTTGGGCCAGCGGCGCATCCAGGTTTTCCAACAGCCATGACCAGCGTTGGCGCACGGCCTGCAGGGTTTGCACGGCGTCTTTGGTACGGCTGGCCAGAACTTCTTCACGGGTGTGGTCCGCGTCTTCATGGTCCAGGATTTTGCCGATGGGCAGGTCGCCTTGCAGGAACGCTTCCAGCTGATCGAGCAAACGCAGCTTGTTGCGTGTGGACAGTTCGATATTGATGCGTTCGATGGCGTCGGTGTATTCGCCCATGCGGTTCAATGGGATGACGACATCTTCATTGATCTTGAAGGCGTTGGTGTGGCGTGCAATGGCGGCGGTGCGGGCGCGGTCGAGCCAGAATTTTTTGCGGGCTTCAGCGCTTACCGCCACGAAGCCTTCGCCGTGGCGTGTGTTGGCGATGCGTACGACTTCGCTTGCGGCGATGGCCACTGCGTCGGCGTCATCGCCCACGATGTCGCCAATCAGGACCATTTTGGGCAGGCCGCCGCGTTTGCTTTTGGTGGCGTAGCCGACGGCGCGCAAATAGCGCTCGTCAAGGTGTTCAAGCCCTGCCAGCAAGGCGCCGCGCGCGCGCCCCGGGCCATCGAGGTAGTCTTTGACTTCGACGATGGACGGCACGGCATCACGTGCCTGGCCAAAGAATTCCATACAGACGGTACGGGTGTGCGCCGGCATGCGATGCAGAATCCATCGCGCCGAGGTGATCAGGCCATCGCAGCCTTCTTTTTGTACGCCGGGCAAGCCGGAAAGGAATTTGTCGGTGACGTCTTTGCCCAGGCCCGCCTTGCGAAACCGTGAGCCTTCAATGACCAGTGTTTCGCTGCGCAGTGGCAACGAACCGGGCAGCGATTTGCCGTCGGACCATTCCAGCAGGAAGCGCGCTTCGGCCGCGTCGTGGATTTTGCCGAGGTTGTGATCCAGACGAGTGACATCCAGCCAGTTGCCCTGTGGGTCGACCATGCGCCAGCTGGCCAGGTTGTCGAGTGCCGTGCCCCATAGAACGGCTTTCTTGCCGCCGGCGTTCATGGCGACATTGCCGCCCGCACAGGAGGCGTCGGCTGAGGTGGGGTCGACGGCAAACACGTAACCGGCGTCCTCGGCGGCTTCGGCAATGCGGCGGGTGACAACACCGGCTCCGGTGTGCACGGTGCGCACGGGTTCGCTTACGCCAGGCAGCTGGCTGACTTCAACGGCGCCCAGATTGTCGAGCTTTTCGGTATTGATGACCGCCGAGCGCCACGTAAGCGGAATGGCACCGCCCGTATAGCCGGTGCCGCCTCCGCGCGGGATGATGGTCAGTTCAAGTTCGATACAGGCGCGCACCAGCGCAGCCATTTCGTTTTCAGTGTCGGGGGTGAGCACGACAAAGGGGTATTCGACGCGCCAGTCGGTTGCGTCGGTGACATGCGATACACGCGACAGCCCGTCAAACTTGACGTTGTCTTTGGCGGTGATGCGCGACAGGGTGCGTATTACCTTTTTGCGCAAGTCGCGGGTGCGGGCGAATTCGCTTTCGAAGTCAGCAACGGCAGAGCGGGCGGCAGTCAGCAGGCGGGCGACTTTGCTGTCGCGGGTCGCCACGCTGGTGTCGCGCCGGTTATCAACTTCGCCCAATCGGTGGTTCAGTGCCTGGATAAGTAGCTGCTGACGTTTGGGGTTGTCGAGCAGGTCGTCCATCAGGTAGGGGTTGCGTCGCACCACCCAGATATCGCCCAGCACTTCGAATAGCATGCGCGCGGAGCGCCCTGTGCGGCGTTCGCCGCGCAGCTCGGAGAGCATTTGCCACGCTTCTTGCCCCAGCAGGCGCAGAACGATCTCGCGGTCTGAGTAAGACGTGTAGTTATAAGGAATTTCACGCAAACGAGGCGTAGCGGCAAGGGGAGCCTTGGCGGCAAGCAAATGACTGGCGAGGGGGGCGTTCATGTCGTGGAAAAAAGGAGGGCCCTTAAAGACATAGTGTAAGGGAGAACGTGGAGTTTAATCCAATCGGCCTATAGGCGGCGCCACTTATGGCTCAATTCGACTAATGGGCGGCCGGAAAAAACCACAGCAGGGCGGCTGTCATAAGGGCGTAACGCAGGAATTTGCCGATTGCCATGTAGGCAACGCTGGGCCAGAACGGTAGCCGCAGCCAACCGGCCACGGCGCAAAGCAGGTCGCCTATGACGGGGACCCAGGAAAAGAACAAGGCGGGAGGGCCGATGCGGTGCAGCCAGTAACTGATGTAGTCGTGCCAGCGCCCGCCAGCCTTCTTGTAGACCTTTTCCGGATGGTTCAGGCGCCAATGCTCGTACGCTTTTTCAGCGCCGAGGCCCATGCCATAACTGATCGCCCCGCCGGTGGTATTGCCGAGTGTTGCAACCAGGATCGCGGCCCAGAACATGTGCGGGGCAATTTTTATGAAGCCGAATACGGCCGGTTCGGACCCCAGCGGTAGCAAGGTCGCCGACACGAGGCTGACGATGAAAATCGCGCTCAGGCCTACGCTTGGCAAGGCCAAGGTAAGAAGTAACCAGGCTATCGACGAATGCATCCATGCTTCCATAGCGCGCTAGTGTATCGCTGAAATCGCCGGATGGGAGCCGCTTTTATGCACTATCACTATGGTATTCTGCTCAATTACCCTTTATTACCTATCTTCAACCATGTCAGCAGACTATCTGAAACGTATCCTCAATTCGAAGGTATACGACGTTGCTATCGAGTCACCTCTAGATTTTGCCCCGCAAATTTCGGCTCGAATTAATAACAAGGTGCTGCTCAAACGTGAAGATACCCAGGCTGTTTTCAGTTTCAAGCTGCGCGGCGCCTATAACAAAATGGCGAACCTCAGCCAAGCCGACCTGAAGCGCGGCGTTATTGCCGCGTCGGCTGGCAACCATGCCCAGGGCGTGGCGCTGTCGGCCAAACGGCTGGGCTGCCGTGCCGTCATCGTCATGCCGGTCACCACGCCGCAAGTCAAAATCGACGCGGTGCGTCTGCTGGGCAGTGAGGTCGTGCTATTCGGCGATAGCTTTTCCGATGCCGCCGAACACGCCCGGGAACTGGAAAAGAAAGAGAAGCTGACTTTCGTGCATCCATTCGATGATCCGGACGTGATCGCCGGGCAAGGCACAGTCGCCATGGAAATTTTGCGTCAGCATACGGGTCCCATTGATGCCATTTTTGTGGCAATTGGTGGGGGCGGCCTGATCTCCGGCGTTGCCGCCTATGTAAAGCAGTTGCGCCCGGAAATTAAAATTATTGGTGTGCAAACGGTGGATTCCGACGCCATGGCGCGCAGCGTCAAGGCGGGCAGGCGTATCACCTTGCACGATGTCGGCTTGTTCTCGGACGGTACGGCGGTTAAGCAGGTGGGTGTTGAAACCTTTAGGCTTACCAAAAAATATGTCGACGATTTCGTGCTGGTGGACACCGACGCGATTTGCGCGGGCATAAAGGATGTGTTCCAGGATACCCGCAGTGTGCTCGAGCCCGCCGGAGCCCTTGCCTTGGCGGGTGCCAAGCGCTATGCCGCCGAACACAAATGGAAGGGCAAAACCTTGGTCGCCATTACGTGCGGCGCCAACATGAATTTTGACCGCCTGCGTTTTGTGGCCGAGCGCGCCGACGTCGGCGAAGCACGCGAAGCCTTGTTTGCGCTGACGTTGCCCGAGAAACGTGGCAGCTTCTTGCGCCTGTGTGAAGCGATAGGCAATCGCAGCGTAACTGAATTCAACTATCGTATTTCGGATCCGGAACAGGCCCATGTGTTTGTGGGTTTGCAGATAAATTCTGCGGCAGAGCCCGATAAGCTTGCTAGCAGTTTCAAGAAGAAAGGCTTTCCCACGCTGGACCTGACCGGCAATGAAATGGCCAAGACGCATTTGCGTTATATGGTCGGCGGCCGCTCAGCGCTGGCCGAACACGAATTGCTGTTCAGGTTTGAGTTCCCCGAGCGCCCCGGCGCGCTGATCAAGTTCCTGGGCGCCATGAGCCCGGACTGGAACATCAGTCTTTTCCATTACCGCAACCAAGGCGACGATTACGGCCGCATCTTGGTCGGCATACAGGTTCCGCCGTCCGACAAGAAAGCATTCAAAGCCTTTCTTGACGGGCTGGGCTATCCGTACTGGAACGAGTCCGAAAACCCGGCTTATCAGTTGTTCCTGTAAGGCGAGGGCGGCGTGACCGATATGCGTCAGGTCGCCGATGTCGCCGCCAACAGTACGCTCGCCGTCCACGACGCTTGCGCCGCCCTTGCTTATCGCGCTCGTCTGGGCCTTGAAATGGAAATGGTGGTGGCGCATGCCGGGACGGGTGTCAGTCATCCGGTCGAATCCTACTTTGACGCCTTAAGCCGTGTTAAACAAGACCGCGGCGATGCCTGTCGTGCCGAATGGCTGTCAGGCCGGTGCGTGGGGATCGAGACGCCGACGGCCCATTGCGGACTCGATAATGGTTTCAATCTTCTCGAAACTGCGACCGCGCCAGTCGATGCCGGCCCCTTGAGCCTGGAGCGCTTGGATGCGCAGGCGCACCAGGAACTTGCCGATACGCTGGACGCCTTGCAGCATGAGCAGGCGTGTGTGCTGAACGTAGCGCAACATCCGGATTGTCCCCGCGACCCCGACTGGTATGCGCGAGTGTGCGTGCCGCGTCCTATTTATCAGGAATTGGTGTCGTATCGAGGTTGGCATCACTGGGTAGGCATTGATGCCAAAGCGCAAAACGGACCCAATACGTCGGCGCCTGTTTTACATGCCGCGCAGTCGCTTAATGTGGTGCTAGGCCTGGCCGCCGCCAGTATTGCCTTATTTGGCAATAGCCCGCTGGAGTCGGGGTCAGCCACAGGCCTGAAGGAAAACCGCCTTACCATCTGGCCGCGCGTATTCAAGCCCGCTCGTTTTGCCGGTGACGCGTTATTAACAGAATATCCCTCGCGGCCATTCCGCGATCTGGGGGATTATTTTCGGTGGATGTTCCAGCCCGGTACCGTAACGCGCAGCTTGCCGCTGGACCATCGCTATGACTACAAGTCGGCGCCCACGGTGATTCCGGATCGGGACCCCAGCCTGACAGAAGTTTTGCACGCTGCACGTTGGCCAGGACGTCGCAGCGATAATGGGCAGGAAGCGGTGCTGATTCCGCACGCCATGCATTTCGAGCACTCGCAGATTGCGCAATTCCTGGATGCGCGATGGCGCTATCGTCTGCATACTCTGCCTGCCATGCCTGAGCTGCTCGCGGCGTGGCGCGAAGAAGGTGGGCTGGAGTCGCTCTTTGCCGCTTGCGGTGTCGACGGATACATTGAGGGCCGGGCGGCGGGGGCGGGATTCGCCGACGCCTGCCTGATTCGTGAAGCAGGCGCCGCGGTTGCGCGCCATGTGCTGATAGGTCCATCTGCCTTGCAACTGGGCATTTTGGGCAACCTGGAAGAGGCTACGCAATTGGTGCAAGACTGGGGCTGGCAAACCTTGGGAATGTTGCGTCAAGCGGCGATGCAGCACGGCATGGCCGATGCCCGGGTGCGAGCGCTATGTTCAGATGTACTGGCGGTTGCCCATGCCGGCTTGCCGGCGCATTCCAGGCAGCATTTGGCTTACGCCGACCACGTTTTGGAGTCTGGACGCAGTGCTGCCGACCGATTGCTTGACACCTGGAACAGCGTATCGCAATACGAAGACCGCTTGCAGCGCCTATTACCCCACCATGCTGCCCTGCACCCGAGTCTATTTATCTGACGACCATTATGGCGAGGTCTCATAGACTTCGTCGGCGGCAAGCAAGATATCCACGGGCGGGTCAAAGCCTATGATGCGCGCCGTAGCCAGATTAAGCGCGATTTTAGGCGGGTCTATCCAAAGCTGACTAAGCTGGCGCGGTTTGGCACCGTGAAATATTCGGGCCATGGTTTCAGCGTGAAACAGGCCGACATACGAGACGTCTGCCTGCGCCAGGCTCAACAAGATGCCTTGTTCGACGTCTTTGGACCCACCCATCGAAAAACTGGGGATCTTGGCATGTTCGAGCGTGTCGCCAATCGCGACGATTGAACTTCGCGTGACGCCGCGATGCGAGGTGACATAAACGGCGTCGACATGCTGCCTGGCCAAGTCCTGGTAACAATGCAACGCGTTTGCGATGGCTGTTTCGGTCGATACGCTGCTGGATGGCGCCAGGCAGTGCACCACCTTGAAGTCCAGTTCCCGGCTTACCTGTTCAACCGCTGAAACCGCCGCGTAGGTGCGTCCGGCTTGACTGTCTTCGTACACAATGCCCAGCGTCTTAAACGGCACGATTTCGTGGAATAGCCGCAATTGCCGTTCGTAGCGCTCAGGTTCGATGCGCGCGTGCAGATTATCGCGGCCACTGTCTTGGGCGTTATCGGAAATTCCTGCGCCTATGGCGTCGCTGGTCGAGCCCACTATCGTGGGAACCAGGGGTCCGAGGCTGCGCATATCCTGTCCGGCCCAGGTGCCCATGGCGATGGTCAGGTCAATGTCGGCTCGTTGCTGGATGCGTTTTGCGTAGGCCGCCCGCATGGGTTCGCGCTTTTCTGCGTCGAAGTTGCCCGGCTGCCAATAGGCGTCTTCCACGAATTGCAGATGCGGACTATCGGTATTGCTGGCCAGCCATTTCCATAAATCCGCGCCGGACAGGTTTTGCGGTCGATTTCCTTCGAAGCGCAGCCATCCCAGGCTTTGCAGGCCATCGGCGATTTCGCCCAGCGTCAGCGGGTAGTCGGCGTAGTCGCCGCTTTCTACATAAGCAATGCGCCAGCGCGTCCCATCGGGCTTGCTGACCGGAGTGGTCGGGAAGACCTGAGAGTGGGCCGCGGCCGATGCGACGGTCGATTGGGCCTGCGACGCGGGCGCGAGCAACTGACTTGTCGCGATGAGAAGTACAAGCGTAAGGATGTGAATCATGGCGAAGACCTTTTTACGGCGATCAGGGTGATGTCGTCAGACTGCTCGGTTTGCTGGACGAACTGCTGCACGTCTTGCAAGACGCCGTCAGCCAGTTCCTTAGCGCCGCTATGGTGCACGTCTTTGAGTTGCCGGAATAATCGTTGTTCTTCATAAAGGCTGCCGTCCGGCCCTACCGCTTCGGTGATGCCGTCGGTATAGCCCAGGAGAGTTTCCCCGGGTTCCAGTCGTGTCGAGAATGTGCGATAGGTTAATCCGTCTTGTACGCCGCAGGCAGGGCCGCTGCGTCCTTCAAGCAGTCGCAGTTCGCCATGGCTTGTGACGACGCACAAGGGCGGGTGTCCACCGTTGGCCCACTCCAGGTCGCCGGTGGCCAGGTCCAGAACCGCAAGCACCAGGGTCACAAACATGACGTTGGGATTGTTTTCAGACAGGCGGTTATTGACGCGTTCCATGAGTCGCGCGGGGTCGCTTTCGTCTTCGGCGGACGCCCTGATCAGGGTGCGGGTGACGGCCATGAACAGGGCGGCAGGAACGCCCTTGTCGGAGACATCGCCAATGGCAAAGCAAAGGCGGCCGTCGGCCAGGAGGAAATAATCGTACAGGTCGCCGCCGACTTCCTTGGCGGGAATCATGGTGGCGTACAGGTCGATCTTTTCCAGTACTGTTGAAGCCAGCGGGATAGGCAGCAAACCCATCTGGATATCGCGCGCAATATTCAGCTCGCTTTCAAAGCGCTCGCGACTGGAGGTCTCGCGCAGCAGGCTCACGATTTTCTCGCGTAGCTGCTGGTCCATGAATATAAAGGTTGCAGCCAGGCGCCCGACTTCGTCTGGCTGCATGGCAGGCAAGCGCTTGATATGCTCGGGAATTGGGCTGGCGGTGCTCAGGTCTTGTTCGGGCAAGGCGCGTGCGAAGTCGCTAAGCTGTTGCAGTGGCCGAGTCAGGCGGACTGAAAGCGCCCAGGCGACGCCCAGCGACGCGAGCAGCACCAGCAAGAACACCCAGCCCAGACGGTTACGCAGATCTGTCGCCGCGCGCGTCAAGTCTTCGGCCGGCACGGCGGCGATGATGGTCCAGCCCAGCGGCTTGAAGTGGGCTGCACTGATCTGCCATGGTTTCGGGTCGCCCGCTGGATCAAAGTGCAACGAGAGGATTTGGCCGTCGGCGGGGGCGGCGGCCAGTAACTGGCGCAAGGTTTTTCCGTTTGTCGCGTCCTGCGCGTCAAGTAGTCCGGTCTGGGCAGCGGGCAATGGGGAAAGCAAAGTGTCATCGGCCTTTACGATGAAGGCGAAGCCCGACTCTGCCAGGCGCAGGGAATTCATGACTTCGCTGATGGATGCCTCCATCTCTTTGCGCCGCAAGTCGAACTGAGTGACGATCGCTTGCGCATCGTCCGTAACGGCGAAAATCCAGTCCCAGGGTTCGAAGTGGCCGAAATAGGCATAGCGCAGTTGGCTTTTGCCCGGCTCTTCTTTGCCGGCGTCGCCCGACGTGGCCAGGCGATAGATGCCAAAGCTCTGACCCGTGGTGCGCGCCTCTTGGTAGGCCGTTGCGGCGAGCGCGTTGCCCTTGAAATCCTTGATATTCGACAGATTCACGCCCCGCATATCGGGGTTGGCGCTGGCTATCGCCGTCAGCTTGCTGTCGAATACGAAGCTGTAGCGTTGCTTGTGAACCCCTTGACGATCGATCCAGTCGCGGGCCAGATCCTGCGCGGCCGACTGGCTGAGTGTGCCGCTTTCGACTTGGCGGGCATACATACTGAGTACCGACTCCAAGGTCGCGCCTAACTGCACCAGGTGTTCGCGGCCGTTACGAACCGTGGAAATTTTGTCGCTAAGCAAGCTGCCCCAGCGGGCTTCGCTGTCTTTCATCAGAAGGTTCAAGACGTTGCGTACGGCGACTTCTTCACTGGCGACTACCGTGCTGGTCACGTCGCGCTGGGTTACCAGCATGACGACCGCCGCGCCCGCCAAGAGGGTGATGCCGACGAGTAAGAAGATTTTGCTGCGCAGCGAGGTCAAACGCATAGTGGGAACGCTTTATTGAACAGGTGTCGTGCCCGGAAAGGCGCAGGTGGTTTGGCAAGCCGTCGTCGATTCGCCCACGCAACATAAGGAGCGTACATTTGCATGGAATTGTAAATTACTATTGCGGCTATCGTTCATAAAAGGGCGGGCCTAGTAATCCGCAACTGTCACGCAACATGAATAAGAAAATAATGACGCCGGCATCCAGGCGCCGCCCGGTGCGCGACATTATGCTGGCATGCCTGCTGGTGCTACTACTGGCCCAAGGGTTGATCGGATCGCTCAGCCTGTCGGCACTGAATAGTCTGATTGCCGATAACACGGCGGCCCGCGTCGAATTGATGGCGCGGCAGACGTCGGCGCAGATCCAGAGGGGACTCGATGTAGGCAAGCCGCTGGGCCAATTTTTTGGCCTGGACCGGTTGCTGGGCGAGTTGGAGACCACCGTTCCGGATTTGCTCGGTGCCAGCGTTGTGCTGGCCGATGGCCGGGTTCTGGCATCCAGGGGCCAACCGCCAACCGCCAAACCGTTGTTGTCTACCTTGCATGCAAGCGACGGTCAGGATCAGCAAGAGGGTATACGCCCGTCGTCCGGCACGGCCCAGCGACGCGATGGCAACCGTTTGCAATTTGCTGTGCCACTGGAGCAACGCGGCAGCACGGTGAGCGGCGCCCTGATTCTTCAAGTGCAGCCCCAGGCCATGCAGCAGCGTGCCGTACTTAAGGGCAATCTTGAAATGCTGCTTGTCACGACGCTGGGCGCTGCCGCAATTTTGCTGCTGATCTTTCGTTTCGCATTGCCATTGCAGGCGCTCGCGACTGCGGGCAAGGCCAGAATGGTGGCGCCGCTGCTCGTTCTACTGCTTGCCCAAGGCGTGTATGCCATGCACACGATTCATACCTTCCGCGAGGTATGGGTGGGCGTAACGCGGGATAATTCGCAGATGCTGGGCGAGGGTTTGCAGCGCGACCTGAACCGGGTGCTGGGGTACGGCATAGCGCCAGAGCAGTTGCGGGGTGTCGAACGGCCTATGGCACGCCTGGCGAGCTCTTTCCCGGTCGTCAAGGAATTGCATATCCTCGATGCGCATGGCGGGCTATTGGTTCGCGCTAACGCGCACGGCTTATTGGCAAACCCAGCCGGCGCGCCGCCGCCCAGGCAAGAAGAATTGATCTTCCCCTTGCACGCAAAGGCGGAGGGGCCTGTACTGGCCCGCCTGGTTCTGGTCCTTGATGAAAGCATCATCGCGGCGGGCGTGCGCGCTCGTGTCATGGATGCCGGCACGGTGACCGTGGTGGCGCTGGTTGCCGCGATCGAACTTTTATTATTGCTGACCTTGCTGATGGACAGGGCTTTTTCGGTGCGCAAGCAAACCTCAACCGGAGAACCGCTGGGCCTGGACGATCAGTCGGATATGGGCAAAATCGTCAGGCCGGTCATGTTCGGTTTCCTGTTTGCGCTGGCGCTGCCGCTCAGCTTTTTGCCGATTTTCGCTCGAACCTTGCTGCATGGGGGGGCCGCTGCAGCGGGTGCTGAATTTTTGATGGCCGTGCCCATCGCGGCGGAGATGGGCTGCGGATTGCTTACCGCTCTGTTGGCGGGGCGCCTGACAGACCGCCGTGGCTGGCAAACTCCTGTCTTGGCGGGTCTGCTGGTATCGATGCTGGGAAACCTTGCGTGTGCCGGGGCCGATAGCTTGATGTCTTTCTCGCTGGCGCGCGGACTCGTAGGCT
The DNA here is from genome assembly GCF_003971065.1 of Candidimonas sp. SYP-B2681. Lineage (GTDB taxonomy): Bacteria > Pseudomonadota > Gammaproteobacteria > Burkholderiales > Burkholderiaceae_B > Pollutimonas. Next base: position 23,552 of record NZ_RYDV01000010.1, on the reverse strand, counting down.
TGGGATATGGATTGACGTGGATGGGGTTGCAGGGCTTTATCGTGACACGCAGCCCAGCGGCTTATCGAGGCCGCAATATGGCCACAGTGATTGCCGGATTGTTTGCTGGACATTTATCGGGTGCTGCCGTGGGTGCCATGCTGATGCAGCAGTCGGGGTTCGAGACGGTCTTTGTGGTCGCCGCTGGCTTGTTGTGCTTGCCGGCCATCGGCGTACTGACACTGATGTGGCCTTATCGCCAGACGGGCGCGGGTTCGCGGAAGGCTTCAGCTCCAGCTGTCGGAGCGCAAACGTCTTGGGCAGAACTACGCGGACTGCTGTTCTCACGAGGCTTTGGCATGTTGCTCCTGGGCTGCGTGGTACCTTTTTCTATCGCGCAGGTGGGTTTGTTGACGTACGCGCTTCCTATTTATCTGGAGGCCCACGGCGCCACGGCAGCCAGCGTTGGACGCATCTTGATGCTGTATGGCTTGTTTGTCATTTACGTGGGGCCTTATATGGGCAGGCTTGCCGACCAAAGCACCAGCAAAAAACAATGGATTGTTGCTGGCGGCCTGATCGGTAGCGCCGGCATGTTAAGCCTTTATTTTGCGAGCGGTATCCTGGCGGCCGCCGTGGCCGTGGTGATGCTGGCGCTTGCCAGCTGTTTCGCAGGCGGCGCCCAGACCGCTTATATGCTGGGGCTGGACAACGTGCAACGGTACGGGGCTGCTGGTGCAACCAGTGTGATGCGCGCCGCTGACAAGTTCGGGCAGATGCTGGGCCCGTTATTGGTCGGCGGCCTTTTTGCGTCAATGGGCATATCAGGTGGTCTGGTCCTTACTGGCGCGATTTACCTGCTTGCCACCGTGGCGTTCCTGCTGCTGGCACCAGGGTTCAGCCGCCGCTCGCAGACCGACGCGCTACCTGGGCAGTAAGGCCAGTCAGCAATTGGGCGGCAATGGTGCCCGCCGCAAGGGCGATCTCTTCCACCGGAAGTGCGCCGCTTCCCCATAAGGTGACGTGGTCTCCGGGCCTGACTTCGGGTAATTCGGTTAAATCTATCGTCAGCGTATCCATGGATACGCGGCCAACGATACGCGTTTTGCGGCCTCGCACCAGTACCGGGCAGCCGTCGCGCACGGCACGTGGGTAGCCATCGGCATAGCCGCAACGTACCAGCCCTATGCGCAGGCGCCGGCCGCTTCGAAAAGCCCCGCCGTAGCCAATAGGCTCGCCAGCCTGTACATCCTGCAGTGCGAAAATGGGCGCCTGCAAGGACATGGCGGGCTTGAGCCCCCAGGCCGAAGCGCAATTTCCGGAGAAAGGGCTGACACCATAAAGCGCGATACCCGTGCGCAGCCATTGCGTTTGCGCCGCAATTGCTGGCGAGGCCAGAAGCGCCGCCGAGTTCTCGGTACAGTGGTGGCCGGCCAGGCCCGCCGTTAATTCGGTAAAGGCATGGCGCTCGAGGGCGAGCTGTTTTGCATCGTCAGCCCGAGCGTAGTGTTGCAGATGACCAATGCCCGCGACCCGAGCGGCGATGAATAAAGCGTGCAGCCGCGCATAGGCTGCGGGGTAGTCGCAAGCAGTGAAGCCCGCATGATTCAACTTGCCTGCAAAGCGCAACCACACGTGTGGGATTGACGCACCCGAGAAACGTTCCAGTTGCTCCAGCTGCCAGGCGTCCTGCACCACCAGATGGAGGGGGTAAAGCACAGGATCGTTCAGATCTGCCGCTGTCAGGCGGTCGCCCATCAGAAGTATGGGTTTGGTCCATCCCTGAGCGCGACAGCGATAGGCATCAGCCACGCTGGTCATGGCCAACCCATCGGCAGCCAGCACGCCAGGCAAGGCATGATCCAATCCGTGACCATAAGCATCGGCTTTCACCACTGCCCAGAATGAAGGGCCAGTTCCGCCTACACCCTTGCCTGCGTATTCGCGCAAGCGTCGCAGATTGTGAGCTATGGCAAGCGGATCAATGTGCGCGCAAGCGCCATGGACGTAGCGTGCCGTCATGGGCTTACGAGGCAACCGGATCAGACGTGGCCATCAGGCGCAAGCGGTTTTTCCCGTTGGCACGTTGGTATTGGATGTCTTGCAGGTAGTGCCTCATCAAGCGTAGCCCATGGCCACCGACGCGGGCCTCGTCCAGCGAGCCTGCCAATTCGGGCGACGGCATCTGTGTCGGGTCGAAAGCGGTACCGTTATCAATTATTTCCAAAGCGAGCAAGGGGCCTTCGGCCTGCACAGAAAGGTCGATATTGGCGTCTTGAGCGTTATCTGCATTGCAGAAACTATGCATGACGATGTTGGTGAGCGCCTCGTCCAGACATAAGCCCAACTTGAATGCTGTGCGGGGAGCCCATTGCTGTTGATCTGCAACCGATTCAAGCCAGGCAAGTGCCTGCGGCACGGCTTGCGGACCGGGGGTCAGCGACAGGGTGGCGAGTGTCGACATGGCAGACAACGTGATAGGTTAATGGTCAAAGTGTAACCGGAGGTAGGAATGGCCGTCCCGCGTTCCGCTGCTTAATCTGTCGGCGAGTCGCTTGAGCAAGGTGTGGGACACCCCCGACAAGGCCTGTTCCAGCGCCGCGCCGAAAGCCTCATCGTCGACGTCCAGAAGATTGGCGGGTGTTGCCGCGCGCGCGGCGTCAAGCACTAGCGGTGCTCCCTGATGCAACAATTCGAAATCCAGATTGAATTCATCAAAGCTGCCGCGCACTTCGAAAATTTGACGATCGCTTCCTGCAGACTGAATCGCTTCGGCGGCTTCCAGCGCCGCTTGCGCAGCGCGCCGGACAGCATCACGGCGTGCGCTCCAGCCCGCCCCCTTGCTTTCTACAAAATCAATAATTTGCTGTGTCAGCGGCACGCTGCCCACGCCGAAATCCAGCGCCAGGGTTGCGCGCTGCGAGGTGCCCAGCCGGAAGATCAGGTTCAGCGCAATCGCGGTAAGCCCTGCGACGATGATGCCGTTCTTGGCCAGAAACTGCACCGAAACGGGCGCCATCTGAGCAATGCCCGGCAGAAACATGATTCCGATGCCTGCCACGAAGGACAGCCCCACCATGAAAATTCCGCGCGAGTCCATGGCCCGCGAGGCGATGAGTTCGATGCCTGAAACAACCAGATAGGCCGCGGCGTAGACTTCGACGGCGCCGATGACAGGGGTGGGAATCAGCGTAAGCGCCAGGGACACTTGCGGTAAGAAAGCAAATGCCATCAGCAGCGCAGCGCTTGCCAGGCCAATATAGCGAGACGTCGAACGGCTGATATGACATAGGGCGATATTGGCTGACGACGTGGCGTTGGGGTAGGCGCCCAGCCAGGACGCCAGCAGATTGGCCAGCGCATTGGCTCGGATACCGCCGCCCACCATCTGCATATTGGGCCGCCTCCAGTCGCTATCGTCCATTTTTTGCATCAGGACCACGCTGCCAAATGTGTCTAGCTGGGTCATCACCGCCAGTATTCCAATCGCCAGCAACATTCCTGGATCGACGCTGAAGACCGGCGTGGGCACCCGGGGCAGTCCAAACACCGGCGTCGTGGTCAGGGCGTCCAAGCCGTGAAGCTGGCCCAGTGTGGCGGCGAGTATGACACCCGTCGTCAGGCCTGCAAGAAGCGCAAAAAGCTTGACGCGTTTACTTCCCCAGATGGAAAGCGCCATGATCACCAGTAGTGTCGTGATTCCGATCAGCGCATCATTGGGATTCAAGATGCCCGACGGGCTCAAGCCCGTTGTGTGCGTGACGGCCGGAGCAATCAGCGACAAGCCTGCCACGCAGATGACCACCCCTGCAACGGTAGGTGGCAATATGGATCGCAATCGGGGGAAGAGATAACTGGCGCCCAACGCCATGATGCCGTTTACCAGGCCCACCGCTACCAGGCCGCCGATGCCATACTGGGCCGCGACCATACCCGACAGCACCACGAGCAAAGGATCGGGAATGTGGACCAGCAGAGTGCCTGAACCCAGACGGCCCCCCCAGGACTGCAGGAAAGTGGCCAGCGCCATTCCCATGATGGTGGCGGTCACCATGCTGCGGGTGGCGTCGCCGCTTAGACCAGAAATCTTGGCGGTGGCCAGAACATAAGCGATGAGCGCCAATGCGGTGGCCGCATGCTGCAGGGCGAGACCTATAAGAGCAATGCCGGGAGGTTGCTCAATAGCAGCATAGGCCAGGTCGGAAGGACGCCTGGTGGACGGGACAGGGGGCAGTTTTATTTTTGAAAAAATAGCCATGCAAGTCGATACGGCATCCGCTGATGTGCGTTTTTCTATATTTGTCGCGTATTATATAAAGTAGATACTAATTGATTACGCTTGGTAATAGCACCTTTCTTCATTAATACGGTCGTCCCATGAGCCTTTCTCAAGAAAAAATCGGCAACGTACTGGTAGTTTCTACCGCCGGCCAAATCAATAGTGCGAATGCCGCACAGCTCGAAAGCCAACTTCTGGCCATCGTCGAACAAGGCGAGCACCAATGGGTGCTCGATATGGGTCAGCTGGACTATATTTCCAGCGCAGGGTTGCGAGTCGTGCTGCTGCTGGCTAAAAGGCTGAAGCAGAGTGCTGGCCGTCTTGTTTTGTGCAACCTGCAACCCCATGTGCACGAGGTATTCGATATCAGCGGTTTCTTGTCTATTCTTACCGTGGTCGACAGCCGCGCTACGGCACTAGCTTTCGAATAGTTGCCGTAACGGCCTTAATGTCTGGCACAATCGGTCGAAGGCCTCTTCACGCTGGCTGTCCAGCTGTTGCGCTTGAGCCAATGTGGTCTCGGTGAATCGCAGCGTTTCGCCCGGCATGCATTGCGCAATAACCGGAAGGTCGACCGTGGCAACGTGGGCGATTTTGGCGTAGCCGCCGGTTGTCTGGCGGTCGGCCATCAAAACAATAGGGTTGCCGTCGGGGGGCACCTGTATGCTGCCGAAACTTGTCGCTTCCGACAGCAACTGCTTACTGCTTTTCATCAATAGCCGCGCGCCTTCGAGGCGGTATCCCATACGTTCGGATTGCGGGCCAATACGATACCCGGTCGTAAGAAAGTCGTTGATCGACGCATCGGTAAACAAGGGCGTATGCGCACCCCGCATGACGCGGATGTCCGATCGCGGAATAAGGCCCAGAATAGCCGGCAGATAAACCTTGATCTTCCAGAGTTCCTGTTCCAGTTCGTCGAGCCTGGCGCTGTCGGGGCTGCGGCGCAGGACCAGGACATCGCCCGCCTTTAACGCGCGGCCCTGATAGCCGCCGAAACCGCCGCGCAGATAGGTGCTGCGGCTAGACAGCACCGACGGCAGTTCTATGCCGCCGTTCCAGGCGATATAGGCCCGTAAACCCGCCGCCCGCGCACCGAAAGCCAATACGTCGCCCGTCCGCACAATCAGGGGGCGGTTATTCGGGATAGGTTCCTTGTTTAACGTGGGGTTCAGATGCGCACCGCTGATGGCTATGCAGGCGGGCGCGTCGAAGCGCAGTGACGGCCCCGCCAGAGTAACTTCCAGGGTCGCTTGTTTTTCGGAGTTGCCGGCCAATAGATTGGCCAGCCGATGGGCCCGGCTGTCCATCGCACCGCCGACCGGTACGCCCAGATGTTGGTGGCCAAAGCGGCCAAGATCCTGAAAGCTGGACAGCAAGCCTGGCTTGAGTACGGTGATGCTCATGTTCGCTGGCCCCGTAACGCCACAAATTGGTCGGCGCTGATCGGAACAAATCTGACTGTGTCGTCAGGCGAAAGCAGCGTCGGTGGTTCCTGGAACGGATCGAACAAGACCAGCGGCGTGGCACCGATGATATGCCAGCCGCCGGGAGAGGTATTGGGATAAATCATGGTCTGCAGATTCGCGATGGCTACCGACCCTGCCGGAACATCGGTACGCGGGGTACTGCGCCTTCCGATGGCAAGCTTTTCGTCGTGCATGCCGATGTACGGCGCGCCCGGAGCAAACCCCAGCATGAATACGTAGGCTGGATTGTGGCTATGCAGCTCGATGACCTCGTCCTGCGAGAGGCGGCAGTGTTCTGCCACCGAGGCCAGGTCGGGGCCGTAAGCACCGCCATAACAAACGGGAATATCTATTTGGCGAGATGGCGCCGGGGGAGCATCTTGATCGAAGGCATTGGCAAGTACGTTATCGATTTCGCCCGCCAGCTGCCTGAAACCGGTGCTGGCGCCTAAGAGCATGGGCTGGTAATGCAGGGCGACCGAATTGAATGTCGGGACGATATCGCTGATTCCCTTGATATTGGCCGCCCGCAATGCGGCTGCCGCCCTGGTGCATTGCTGCCCTATCTTGATATTGATTTCATCGCCAAAGATTAGCAGCGCGCCGCGGTCGCCTTGCGGCACGATTTTCCAGGGCGCTGAGCTATCTTTGGGAGAGCGGGACATGCGTTGGGAACGGCTTTATTTGGCGAACAATGAATCGATATTCTTGAACGACTTGAATTCGAGGGCATTACCCGACGGATCAAGGAAGAACATCGTAGCCTGTTCGCCCACTTCGCCCTTGAACCGTACATAAGGTTCGATAATGAATTTGGTACCGGCGTCTTGCAGTTTTTTCGCCAATGCTTCCCAGGCGCCCATTTCAAGCACCGCTCCGAAGTGGCGTACGGGTACGCTGTGGTCGTCGACGTTGTTGGTCTGGGTGCTGCCGCACTCGTCGGGCGACAAATGGGTAACGATTTGGTGTCCGTAGAAATTGAAGTCCACCCACTCGTTCGACGAGCGGCCTTCAGGACAGCCTAACAGTTCGCCGTAAAAAGCCCGGGCTTCAGCCAGGTCACGAACTGGGAAGGCCAGGTGAAACGGGGGAATGGTGCTTTGCAAAGACATTTGGTGCTCCGTGTTGGTAGGCAGGCGTCGTGCAGGGAGGTCCCGAACAAGCCGGAATTCGTTCCCCCGCCGTAGCGGGAGTTCACGTGAGCGACCATTCTAATAGTAAATTGCCAAGGGGAGAAATATTCCAGTTCTCTATCGAACGTGCACGTTAGCGACCTCGCCTGCCCTGCCGTAATGTCTGGGCGTGGCCTTTGCGTTCACGTTTGACCTGGAAAGGAAATTATTCGGCGATGCTGATGCGGGCGGGCGGAAATATCAACGAAAACAGGCTGCCGGCGCCGAAGCGGCTATGGATGGACAGCTCTGCATTGTGGCGCATGGCGACGTGCTTCGTAATGGCAAGGCCCAGGCCGGTTCCGCCGGTGGCGCGCGAACGTCCGCGGTCTACCCGGTAGAACCGTTCGGTCAGGCGTGGAATGTCTTGCGAAGCGATACCTATGCCCGTGTCCTGCACCGAATAGCAAGCGTGGCCGCTTTCGGTCAAATACCAGCTAACGGTAATGGTGCCGTCTTTGGGGGTATAGCGGATGGCATTGGTCAGCAGGTTGGACACTGCCGAAGCCAGTTCGGATTCTATCCCTTTGACGCATAGGTCTTCGGCGATATTTTCGACGAAAACATGCTGATTGTTGGACAGGATGCGTCCTTGTTCCAAGGCCTTGTGGATGATGTTGCTGATGCGGACGGTATCGCCGTTAGCGGTAGGAGACGATTCCAGTGTCGACAGCGTAAGCAAATCAGCCACGATCGCCTGCATCCGGTGCGCCTGTTCCAGCATTAAGTCCTGATAGCGTTCTTTCTGTTCACGGCTTAACGATTCGTCGGGCATGTCGCGCAAGGTCTCCAGGAATCCCGACAGCACGGTAAGCGGCGTGCGTAATTCATGCGACACATTGGCCACAAAGTCTTTGCGGGTGGTTTCCAACTTTTCAACCTGCGTAACGTCGCGGGTAACGATCAGGAATTGACCCACGCCATAGGGCGTCAATTGCACCAATAACGATTTTTCCTGGCCTTCGGACTGCAAATGCAGCATTACTGGACCGGGCCAGCCGTTTTGTTTTGCATAGTGGGCGAATTCGGGCGCACGCAGTATGTTGAAAATACTGTGATTGCGGTCGGTTTCCAGATTCAGGCCGATATGTTCGCTAGCCGTTTGATTGCACCACGTTAACTGCATGGCTTCGTTCAATGTAATGGCGCCGTCTGGCAGGGCTTCTGCGGCGAGCATGATGCCATCAACATGGCGGTTAAGCGTTTCGATTTCCTGCTTATCCTTACGCAAGTGGCGATAGACAGGGGCCAGCACTTCGTCCCATGGGCCAACGGACGGAGGGGGCGGCGCATCGATATTCTTCACCCACCGCTTGATAAGCGTCAATTGAAAGGCACTGACGAATATCATCAAGAGCAGGCCAAACGAGAACACGGCCCATCCGGCATGGGTACCGAACCATGACGTCGACAACCGTCCCAAAAATGCCCACAAAACTATTGTAATCAGCGTTTTAATCATTTTTGCATCGATTCATGGGGCAATGTCTGGGAGACGACTAAGCATACTTGGGAGGTTGAGCGGTAAATCGGTACCCCGCTCCTCGCACGGTCTCGACGTGATTTTCGTGGCTGCTTGGCTCAAGAGCCTTGCGTAAGCGACGAATATGTACGTCTACCGTGCGCTCTTCGACAAAAACATGATCGCCCCACACCTGATCAAGCAGTTGGGCGCGCGAAAACACGCGTTCGGTATGCGTCATGAAAAAGTGTAGCAGGCGAAACTCGGTAGGGCCGAGGGTCAATGCCGTATCGCCGCCCGATACGCGGTGAGTGGTGGGATCGAGCCGCAACGTGCCGATCTGAATAATGTCGTCGGTGAGTTGCGGCGCGCGCCGTCGCAATACGGCTTTGATGCGGGCAATCAGTTCTTTGGGCGAGAATGGTTTGGTAATGTAATCGTCGGCACCCGCCTCAAGGCCGTCGATCTTGTCTTGCTCGGCGCCTTTCGCCGTGAGCATGATGACGGGCACTTGGCGTGTGCGCTCGTCGGACCGCAATTTTTTGGCTAGCGTTATGCCGGAAGCGCCGGGCAGCATCCAGTCCAATAAAATAAGGTCAGGTAATTCTGCGCGTATTAGCGTTTGGGCTTGTTCGGCGTCAAACGCCCGCAACACCTTGTGGCCAGCGAATGATAAGTTCACCGAGATAAGTTCCTGGATAGCGGGCTCATCTTCGACAACGAGTATGGTAGTGCTCATAAGACCTGATATAAATTAAGGTAAATCGTGATCGGGACAGCGTATGTTACCGATCATATGGCTTAAATATTTCAGGTTTGTGAAAACTCGCAAGAGTTTCAAGTTTCATCAAAACGACGAAGGAGTTTCAAGTTTGATCAAAACTCGCAAGAGTTTCAAGTTTCATTAGAACTACGAAGAAGTTGAGTTTCATCAAAACTGCGAAGGAGTTCAAGTTTCATCAAAACGACGAAGGAGTTTCAAGTTTTATCAAATCGCCTGTAATGTTGTACGATTATCTAATGACGCAAAAAACTACCTCCTCCACTACAGAAACCGGCTCTTATACCAAGGCCTCGCCTTCGGCTGAGGCAAGCACTCATTTCGGGTTCAAGACGGTAGGTGAAGACGAAAAGGCAGGCAAGGTAGCCGAGGTCTTTCATTCGGTGGCCAGCCGTTACGACGTCATGAATGACCTGATGTCGGTAGGGCTCCATCGTGTCTGGAAGGCCTTTACTATAGGGCGCGCCGATGTGCGCCCAGGCATGAAGGTGCTTGACATCGCTGGTGGCACAGGCGATTTGGCCAAGGCGTTTGCCAAGCGCGCCGGTCCTTCCGGTGAAGTGTGGCTAACCGATATCAACGATTCCATGCTCAGGGTCGGGCGCGATCGCCTGACTGACAGCGGTTTACTTCTTCCCACGGCGGTATGCGATGCCGAAAAGCTACCGTTTCCCAGTGGCTATTTCGATCGGGTAAGCGTGGCCTTCGGATTGCGCAATATGACGCACAAAGAGCGCGCACTTGCCGAGATGCGGCGCGTGCTGAAACCGGGCGGCAAGTTACTGGTGCTGGAGTTTTCCCGTGTAGCCAAACCGCTTGCGCCCGCGTACGATTGGTATTCCTTCAATATATTGCCCTGGTTGGGGAAAAAAGTAGCGGGTGACGAAGAAAGCTATCGCTATCTGGCCGAATCCATACGTATGCACCCCGATCAAGCCACGCTGGCCGCAATGCTGGAAGCCGCAGGTCTTTCGCGCGTGCGGTATTTCAATCTTAGTGCCGGTATGGTTGCCTTGCACGAAGGCGTTAATCTAGGCTGACGGCAGGGCGATGTTGTAGCAACGAGGTTAGGCCTATTGCTTGCTTGCTCTAAATATTTAATCAAGCCTCGAACTTTTTTTCTATCACGCCGTCTTACTTTATGCTAATGTTCAGCTTCCAGTAAGATTTCTTACGACTGAATTCGTCAAGCGAAATAACAATTTCGGCGGTGCCCCTAGCGCGCCGCAACACAGGAGCACTAAATGTCCCAACGTTTTTCTCGGCTTATCGCCATCGCCATGCTGGTGGTTTCAGCAGGTGCGATGCTTTCGGTGTCGTTCGACGCCGAAGCGCGCCGCGCGGGCGGCGGCAAGAGCTTTGGCCGCCAATCTTCCAATGTCACCCAACAGCGCCAAGCGGTTACTCCCCCGGCAGCTGCTAACAATACCGCTCGTTCGGCTGCGCCTGCTGCGGCCGGTGCTGCGGCGGCGGGTACGGCTGCGAAAAGCGGCATGTCGCGCTGGCTCGGCCCTATTGCGGGTATAGCCGCCGGTTTGGGTATCGCCGCATTGCTTTCAAGCATGGGCTTGTCGGGTGCTTTCCTTGAAGCAATGTCCAGCATGTTGCTTATCGGTTTGCTGATCTTCGCGGTCATATTCATCGTTCGCAAGTTCCGCGGCGGTTCTGCCCGTCCGGCCATGCAACAGGCTGGTGGCAATGCCCCAATGCAACGTCATAATGCCTCGCAGTCGCACGGGGCTCAGTCGCAAAACACGTGGCGCGAAGCAAGTCAGCCAGTGTCCGCCGCTACCAATGCCGCAACCGCTGCTACGCTGGCATCTGTGCCCGCCGCTCCGGTAGACGACAAATGGTTTATTCCGGGCGACTTCGACACGTCTTCGTTCCTGGCAAACGCCAAGTCGCAGTTCATTGAAATCCAGGCTGTATGGGATAGCGGTGACCTGGACAAGTTGCGCGAATACATGACTGACGACCTTATCGCCGAAGTCAAGCCTGAAATTCTGGCGCGCGGCGAAGGCACACAGACTGACGTCGTCCTGCTGAACGCAGAATTGCTTGGTATCGAAGCTGTCTCGGGCGGTCACTTGGCCAGCGTCCGCTATTCCGGAATGTTGCGGGAAGCCAAAGATGCTGAAGCCTTCCGTTTCGAAGAAGTCTGGAATCTGTACAAAGGCGACGGTGCCGGCTGGTTGTTAGCTGGCATACAACAAATCCCCGTTGAGTACGCCAGCTAAGCTTGTGGCTGCTGCTACCTAACGCAAAGGGCACCTCATGGGTGCCCTTTGTAATTCATTCATGCACGCGCGACTTACCCTTGATGAATCGGCTATCGCGGTATTTCCGCGTAAAACCGTTAAACTTGAACTCTTGCCCTAAGCGCTTACATGAATCCGGCCTTGCCGCACAATCTTGAACATGCTCCCTTTGCCTACATTTCTGACTCCGACTGCGACGTATGCACGCTTGCTCAACAAGCTGTTGCAGCGCGAGGCCTGGGCGCGTGAACGATTAAGCCGCCATTCCGGCAAAACCGCGCGCTTCAATGTGGGCGGCTTTAAAGCCAGCCTTACTGTACAGGCGGGAGGCCTTACGCAGGCGTCCGATCCCGCCATTGTGCCCGACGTCATTCTTACCATTCCCGCCGGGAAACTTGCCGAGTTGCCAGCCGTACTTCGTGCGCGAGACCCCGCACTGATCGCCAGTTTGATGCATATCGAAGGCGACGCCGCACTGGCGCAGCTGGTCTCCGACCTGGCCCGGGATCTACGCTGGGACGTCGAAGACGACCTATCGGGCTTGTTGGGCGACGTGGCGGCGCGTCGTCTCATGCAGACAGGCAGGGCGCTCTCAGGTGGCGTGCAAGCGGCGGCCATGCGTCTGACCGGAAACGTAAGCGAATTCATATCCGAAGAAAGCGGCATGGTGGCAAGCCGCCCGGCTTTCGACGACTTTGCCGCAAGGGTACAGAAGCTGCGCGAAAGTCTGGACAGCCTCGACGTGCGCGTAAGCCAGCTTACGACGGTCGGCGCCCGTAGCCCGGCCCGGAAAGGCTGACCATGTTTACCTTCTTTCGCCTGTTTCATATTATTGTTATTGCGCTGCGCTTTCGTCTTGACGAACTTGTGCTGTCGGGGATCAAGCACCCGGTCGCGTACGGCTTGCTGCGAGTGGTGCGGCTGGGCCGGCCGCCGAAGATGGCGCGCGGAGTCAGGCTGCGTGTAGCGCTTGAATCGCTTGGTCCTATTTTCGTCAAATTCGGGCAGGTGCTTTCGACCCGGCGCGACTTGATTCCGCTTGATATCGCGATAGAGCTTGCTTTGTTGCAAGACCAAGTGCCGCCATTCCCTTCGGATCAATCTGCCGCCCTGATCGAAGCCGCTTTAGGGGCATCGCCTCATACCCTCTTCAAGCAGTTCGATGCGGATCCTGTTGCATCGGCCTCGATCGCACAAGTGCACTTCGCCGTCTTGCACGACGGGCGCGAGGTGGCCGTCAAAGTGCTGCGTCCGGGAATGCGCGAGATCATTGAAAAAGATCTGACTCTGCTGCGTGCCCTGGCCGGTCTGGTAGAGCGTCTGGCCGCTGACGCCCGGCGGCTCAAGCCGCGCCAGGTCGTCGCCGAATTCGACATTTATCTGCACGACGAGCTGGACCTGATTCGCGAAGCTTCCAACTGCAGCCAGTTGCGGCGCAACTTCGGGCCGGAAACCGGGCGGGGCGATTTGTTGATGGTGCCCGAAGTGGTGTGGGAATATTGCGCGACTACGGTCTTCACCATGGAGCGCATGCGTGGCATACCCGTGAGCCGCATCGAGGAACTGAAGGCCGCCAATATTGACATCAAGAGTCTGGCGCGCACCGGTGTCGAAATATTTTTTACACAGGTATTTACTGACGGCTTCTTCCACGCGGATATGCACCCGGGTAATATTTACGTATCTGATGACCCCGAAACGCTGGGGCGTTATATTGCGCTCGATTTCGGCATCGTCGGGTCGTTATCTGAATTCGATAAAAACTATCTGGCTCAGAATTTCCTGGCATTTTTCCAACGTGATTACCGCCGGGTCGCGCAGTTGCATATTGAATCTGGCTGGGTTCCTGCCCATACGCGTGAGGAGGACCTTGAAGGCGCTGTACGCGCCGTTTGTGAGCCGTATTTTGACAGGCCGTTGTCCGAAATTTCCCTGGGGCAGGTGTTGCTCCGGTTATTTCAGACGTCCCGTCGATTCAATGTTGAAATCCAGCCGCAACTGGTATTACTGCAGAAAACCCTGCTGAATGTGGAAGGAATGGGACGCGAGCTCGATCCCGGACTGGATTTATGGAAAACCGCCAAGCCGTATCTTGAGAAATGGATGCATGAACGCGTAGGCCTCGTCGGCCTGAAGAAGCGTCTGGATAAAGAAGCGAGTCAGTGGGCTCAGATTTTGCCCCAAATTCCGCGGCTGGTTTATTCAAACCTTAACAGGCCTGACACGGGGCCTGGGTTAAACTTGGAGCTTGAACGCTTGCGTCGTGCCTATCAACAGACCAACCGGCTGCTGATGGTGCTATCTGCCATTCTGGCAGTGGCTGTAGGTGTAGCTCTATGGGCGCTCACGCGTCACACTTAAGAGAGATTTTTATGCTTTATCCTGAATTGTTCAAATCGATGGAAGCGGTGCGCTGGAACATGGGCACCGATATTCCCTGGGATGAATACGACGCCAGCAAGCTGACTGACGACCAGGCCTATACGATTAAAATGAACGCCATTACCGAATGGGCGGCATTGCCGGCAACAGAAATGTTCCTGCGCGATAACCGCGACGACAGCGACTTTTGCGCGTTTATGTCGGTATGGTTTTTCGAAGAACAAAAGCATTCGCTGGCCCTGATTGAATACTTGCGTCGTTTTCGCCCTGAACTGGTCCCGACCGAAGAAGAGCTGCACAAAGTGCGCTTTGAATTCGATCCCGCCCCGGCAATGGAAACGTTGATGCTGCATTTCTGCGGTGAAGTGCGCCTGAACCACTGGTATCGTCGGGCAGCCGATTGGCATACCGAGCCGGTCATCAAGGCCATTTATAAAATTATTGCGCAAGACGAAGCGCGCCATGCAGGCGCCTATTTGCGCTATATGAAGCGCGCGCTGATGAATCAACGTCAGGATCTGGGCAAGAGCGCGCGCCTGGCGTTCGCAAAAATCGGCGTCTTGATGGCCTCTGCGCATCGCACTCCGCAAGCATTGCACCCCACCAATCTGCACGTGAACAAGGATATGTACCCGGAAGACACGGTGCAGTCCAAGTTGCCTTCGCCGGGTTGGCTCGAGAACTGGCTGGATAACCAGATTCAGTTCGATAAGGAATGGGAAGGCAAGGTCAGTTCGCGCATTTTGCATAATATGTCGCTGTTGATGGAAACGAGTTTCGCGACAGTGCAGGACTTGAATCGCTATCGTAAGACGTTGATCAAGGACATTGCTCCGGCCTGATATGGCAGCGCGTTTCGAGTCTAAAATTTTCTCGCGCGAGGACTGCGTCGCCGCAGCGCAGGCCGACGCCTTCCCTCGCCCGTTGATTTTCACAAACGGCGTCTTCGATATTTTGCATCGGGGTCACGCAACGTACCTTGATGCGGCGGCGCAGTTGGGCGCGACGCTGGTGGTCGCAGTCAATACGGATGCGTCGGTGCGACGCCTGGGTAAGGGGGATGATCGCCCTTTGAATACGTCGGCGGATCGGGCTGCTTTGCTTGCCGCGCTGGGGTGTGTGTCGGTGGTGACGGAGTTCGACGAGGATACGCCGCAGGCGTTGATCGAGCAGTTACGGCCGGACGTGATTGTGAAGGGCGGCGATTACGATATGGAGTTGTTGCCAGAGACGGCGAGTGTCAAGAGCTGGGGAGGGACGGCAGTGGCGATTCCTTTTGAGTTCGAGCGTTCGACGACGCGGTTATTGAAGAAGATTCGCGGCTGAATTGCCGTGTGGTTTTCGGCTGTGTAGGTGGTTGGATTTTTTTTAGCTTTCTATCTTTCTGCGCATACAGCACGGTTTTATTTCGTTTTCTTGGCCATTTGATCGTTTGGCCGTTTTTCGGTGTTCCTATCTTTCCTTCATCGATCCCGCATTTCTCTCGCTATCTCGCATTTCTCTCGCTATCTCGCATTTCTCTGGATATCTCGGTTCTTGCGATGGTGCAGAGGGTTTGCGGGGGCTGGGCTCAAGATCGCTGCGGCCCGCGCTTCGCCGGGCTTCCCGACCGGTCCGTTGTCATCGGGGCGGGCGAAGAACTCGCGGGGTCAACCGTCCACAGGACTGTTGACCCCACTCAGACAGCTTCGCCCTTTTTTCCCGATGACAGCGGACCGGTCGGCTTGCTCAACCTTTCGCCCAGCCCCCGCAAACCCTCTGCACCTCGGGGCAGTGACAATTAGGCGAGTCGGTTAATCTGCGCTAGAACGGGTCTAGGCCGTGGCCTGATTCGTAAGCCGAGGTGTTTGCGCTTGGCGCCGGGGTAGGCGAAGTAAGCGTGCGCCGGACCTGAACTGCTTGCCCGGGAAGTCCCAACGGGACCGCAAACGCATTGAGCGGGCCCCGGCGCCAAGTGCAAACACCGGTAAAGAACCCAGTAAGCATAAACTGGAAACACCGGTTAAGAGCCCAATAAGCACGGACAAAAGCCGTACAGACCGGTCAAGAACCCAATAACGTCCACTTAAGCGACTGCTACGACGACGGCGAAAGACTTATCGCTTCTGTGTCAGTAGTTGGTTGATCGCGACGATGTCCTTGTCGCTCAGGATGCCGCTGCTGGCCTTGAGTCTAAGACTGTTCATGAGGGTATCGTAGCGGGCCCGTAAAAGACTGCGCTGGGTCTCGAACAGCTGTTGCTGGGCGTTAAGGACGTCGATGTTGATGCGCACACCCACTTCATAGCCGGTTTTGTTCGCTTGGAGCGAAGCCAGGCTGGATTTTTCGGCGGCTTGCAGGGCTTCGATTTGAGCGAGGCCTGAGGTTACGCCCGAGAAATATTGTTGAGTGGACTGCACCGCGGCGCGCTTGGCGTCTTCGAGTTGGTAGCGGGCTTGCTGCAGCCGCGAGGTTTGTTCCCGTACGATGGACGAGATTTCGCCGCCGGTAAATATTGGGATGGAGACCTGTAGGCCTATGATGCTTTCCAGTGCGCGTGGGCCGCTGCTGCCCCCGCCAGTATTATTGCTGACCAGGCCTCGATCAGAGGCGCTGCCGGTTAGCGCCCGCAGGTGCAGGGTCGGGTAGTGCTCGCTCTTGGCGATGTCGATCTGCTTTTCGACAATTTTGGCAGTCAGGTCTGCTTGCGCTACGGACAGGTTGGCGTGCGAGGACTGCGCCGTCCAGTCTGTCAGCCGGTTGGGCGATGGGCCGGGCAGCACGGTGCCGGGGGCCAGCTCGGCCAGTGATGACGGACGTTCGTTGATAATTTTTGCCAGCAGGTCTTGGCTTACCTGCAGGACGTTCTGCGCTTGCAGTTCGCTGGCGTTCAGCAAGTCCAGACGGGCCTGGGCCTCGTAGGTGTCAGCAATGGTAGTGCTACCCAATTCGAAACCTTTTTGCGCCGCCCGCAATTGGGTCTGCACGGCTTCTTTTTGTGCCTGAAGGGCACGTAGGGTGTCCTGGGCTGCCAAGACGTCGAAATAGGCTTGCGACACCCGCAATACCAGGTCTTGGTAGGCTGCGGCCTGCACGACATCGGCCGATTTCGCAATATAACCGGAGCGTTTAAGTTCCCGCCATGCACTGACGTCGACGATAGGCTGGGTCAACGCCAGAGTCCATAGAGCCCGGCGTTCGCTTGAGCTATTGTTCAGGCCGCCAAGGCGTCGGATATCATCGACTTCGGCGATGGCATCAGCAGTAACAAAGGGCAATAACTTCGCCCGTGCCTGAGGGATTCGTTCCTGCTCAGCGTTTCGTCCCGCCCGGCTTGCCGCGAAAATGGGGTCGCGCTGCAGCGCCATCTGCCACGTTTGAAGGAGGTCCTGGGCGCAGGCTTGTGCAACACCGCCCACCATGATCAGGGCTACAGAAAGCCTCGCAGACCAGGGGGCGCGAGCCATTTAGAACTTGAACTGGGAAATGGTCGCACCGCGCAATGGTTTTATTACGGTGTCGAAAAGCGTTTTGGTATCGAAGCTGGCGGCGCTGGTGCGGGTGATGCGGCAGGCCGTCATGACCGGGTTTTGGCCGACGACAACGACCAGGCGCCCACCGACCCGCAATTGGTATTTGAGGGCGTCGGGCACAACAGGCACGGAACCCGTTACCAGAATGGCATCGTATTCGGTGGTGCCCCAGCCTGAGTGCGCATCGCCGACTTCCACCTTCACGTTGTCGACATGGTTGCGTTGCAGGTTCTGTACGGCAAATGCCGCCAGCCGGCTGTCGACCTCGACGCTGGTGACTTGCTGGGCAAGTTTGGCGAGCAGTGCGGCCTGGTAGCCTGAGCCTGTGCCGATCTCGAGTATGCAGTCGGTGTGCTTGAGCTGCATTTCCTGCGCGAGGCGCGCTTCGACCTTAGGCGAAAGCATGGTTTCGCGCGTATCGACCGAATTGATGATGAGCGGCAATTCGACATCGGAAAATGCCAGGCTTTGCATGGCCGGCGGTACATAACGTTCACGCTGGACGTCAAAAAGAGCCTGGAGGACTGTCTGGTCAAGCACTTCCCAGGGGCGAATTTGCTGCTCGACCATATTGAATCGGGCTTGTTCGATTTCTGAAAGCGCGGTGACGTTCATAGCTTCTACAAAAGTAAGGTTGGGTGGTACATGTTGCCCCAGGTAAATAATTGGGGCAAAGCATATCTACTATAGCTTATTTGCCGGCCAGAGTGGCGGCCGATATGACTGTGCGCGGCTTGCACGACGCTTAGGAACGCGACGGCCACCACGCATGAAAGTGCTGCACTGGCCCGTGGCCCTTGCCAACGCTAAGCTCTCCGGAATGGGTGATCGCCGCGACCAGGTAAGCCTTGGCTCGAGTGGCGGCCTCCGGGACATCGTTGACCTGAGGCAGCAGCGCGGCAAGCGCTGCCGACAGGGTACAACCGGTGCCATGCGTATTGGGCGTGTCGATGCGTCGTCCGGGCAGCTCGATCATGCGGTCGCCGTCATGCAGGATATCAATTGTGTCATTGCCGGGCAAATGACCGCCCTTCAAAAACACCCAGCGTTCGCCCTGATCGGCCAGGAGGCGCCGCAGCTTCTCGGCGACCCGCCGCATTTCCCTGATGGAATCGACGGCGCTGGACCCCAGCAGCACGCCGGCTTCCGGCAGGTTCGGCGTCAGCATCGTTGCAAGGGGCAAAAGGTTTTCACGTAGCTCTTCTATCGCGGAGGCTTCGAGCAGGTGATCGCCGCTTTTTGCAACCATGACGGGATCCAGCACCAGATGGGCCGGTTTCCAGTAGGCCAAGCGCTCGGCGACCGCTCGGGTTACCAGCTTTTGACCAAGCATGCCGATTTTTACAGCGTCGATACGGACATCGGCGAACAAGGTGTCAATCTGAGCGGCTACGAATTCGGGCGGTATGGGAGAGATAGCCGTGACTGCCTGGGTGTTTTGTGCCGTCAGCGCAGCGACCACTGCAGTCCCATAAGCGCCGAGAGCACTCATGGTCTTGATGTCGGCCAGTATGCCGGCACCGCCCGACGGATCAACGCCGGCGATCGTAAGGGTATTGGGGATCATTTCAGGTGTCACGCCTTGGATTGGATCAAGCCTTCGGTAGGCGAACTAGGGTCGGCGCTGTAAAACTTGCGCGGGACGCGGCCCGCCAGGAAGGCTTCACGCCCGGCTTGCACAGCTTTATTCATCGCACTGGCCATGAGGATGGGATTACGGGCGCCGGCAATTGCCGTGTTCATCAATATGGCGTCGCAACCAAGCTCCATGGCGACGGCGGCGTCGGACGCGGTGCCCACTCCGGCATCGACCAGGACCGGAACATGAGACTGGTCAATAATCAGACGCAAGTTCCAGGGGTTCAGAATGCCCATGCCGGAACCGATAAGCGAGGCCAACGGCATGATCGCAACGCAGCCCATGTCTTCGAGCATGCGGCATTGTATGGGGTCGTCGGTGCAATAGACCATTACCTTGAAGCCTTCGCTGACCAGCGTCTTGGCGGCTTCCAGCGTGGCGGGCATGTTGGGGAAAAGGTTATCTTTATCGCCCAGCACTTCTAGTTTCACCAGATCGTGGCCGTCGAGAAGCTCGCGCGCCAGGCGCAGCGTGCGTACCGCGTCTTCGGCATTGAAACAGCCAGCGGTGTTAGGCAAAATGGTGAACTTGGAAGGTGGCAGAAAATCGAGCAGGTTCGGTTCACCCGCATTCTGCCCAATGTTGGTGCGGCGTATGGCCACAGTAACGATTTCTGCGCCGCTGGCGTCAATCGCCAGCCGGGTCTCTTCGAAATTCTTGTATTTGCCTGTGCCAACGAGTAGGCGAGAGGAATAACTGCGGCCTGCTAGGGTGAAAGTGTCTGCTTGATTCATGGTTTATGCGGCTATAGGTAAGCGTCAACGAGAAAGGCGCGGCGTTGGCTACGTTTTGCATGTCCGGTGCGGAAGTCGACGTGGACACGAACGATGTAAAAGCATAATCCATTTGAGGGCCTTATGTTGGACCCTTTACGGACGAATAGTAGCGCCTAACGTGCAAGGTCCAGGTATTGGCATAGTTTTTCCGTGGCGTCGATCAGGCGCGGGCCGGGTCGGAAGAGCTCATCAGGGTTTATGCCGTAGACATGTCCGTCCAGTGCAGCGGGCAGCTTCAACTCCGTCCACCTTTTTTGCGAGTCCGCTAAACGTGCCGTGTTAGAGGCAGCCGCTAAGACGACATCGGGCTGCGTGAGCAACACGCTTTCGATGGTGACCTGCGGTGCGGCGATCGCGGCGTTCGCGTACACATTGACGCCTGCGCAAATCCGCAAGGCATCGTTGAGCAATGGATCATTTCCGATTGTGTACAAAGGCGCTGTGCCCACTTCGATGAAGACGGAAACGGGCTTGCGGTGAGCGTATCGGCTGTTAATTGCTTCAAGGCGATCTGCGAAGTGCTGGGCAGCAGGGCCAGCGATGGCCTGGGTACTGAATAGTGCTCCGAAACGAACGATTTCTGTCTTGACCTCATCCAGCGTGCGCGGTGCGGAATAAAGCAATGGTATATCCAGTTGGGATAGGATCGGAGCCAGGGTTACGGCCGCGCCCGAAGGCTGCCACGCGATAACCAGGTCAGGGCGTACGGCAAGCGCTTTCTCCACGCTGATATTCAAGCCATCGCCAATTCGCGGTATGGCCAGCGCAGCGCGGGGGTAGTCGCTGCTGGTCACGGTGGCGACGATCTTCTCGCCAGCGCCGGCCGCGAAAACGAGCTCGGTGATGTGGGGCGCCAATGTGATGACGCGTGCGGCAGGCGGCATTGACTCTGCCACCTGTGCCGCATCTGGAAGTAGGCTGACTTCAGCGGTCTGTGCTCGCGTATGGAACACACAGGTGGCCAGCAACCCTAGAATTACCAGGCTGCGAGCGGCTATTCCGACAGGGTTCCAGCGCGAACACATTCCTGACATGTTGGCCCTACATCCGGAAGGAAAGGTTCACGAACACATTGGAACCTGGCATGTTGTAACCATAGACGTTGGTGTAGTCCTTATTCAGAAGATTATTCCAACGGACCTGGACGCCAACGTTTTTGCTGAAATCGTAAGCAGCAGTCAGATTAAGCAGGCTGTAGCCTCCCATTACCCTGGTGTTGGCGACGTCGTCGTAGCGCTTGCCGATAAATTGATACTCGGCACCTACCGTCAGCGCGTCGATGCGATGATCGACACCCAAAAGATAGACTTGCTTGGCCCGGCGAACGAGAACGGATCCTTCGCCTTCACGCGGTTGATCGTTGCGAGGGTCCATAAAATCGGCGCTGGCTCGTACGGTCGTTTTGCCGAAATCTTTCTGTGCAGTGAGCGTCACGCCGCGGATCGTGGCGCGGTCCGTATTGTTGGCCGTGCAATCAAAGTTGAAATCGCAAACATAACCGTTGATCAGATCGCGGATTTTGTTTTGATAGACGACCAGGCCTAAGCGCGTCGTGTCGTCTTCATATCGTAGCCGCGCTTCGATGTTGCGCGATTTCTCCGGTTTCAGATTGGGATTGCCCTGAAAGCTGCCGCTGGGCCAGCCATCGTAGTAATACTGCTCGAACGGGTAATACAAGTCTGCAAAGGTCGGGGCGCGGAAGCCTGTATTTCCGGCCACGCCTACGGTCCATTGATCATTCAAGTCGAAGTCGTATCCCAGACCTCCGGTCACTTGATTGCCGTAATTGGAAATATTGTCATTGCGTATGCTGGCTTGGACATGATGGGCATCGAAATCGCCCCGGTAGATCAGCCCAGCGGAATTGGTATCGCGGCGATTCGTCGTGTAGCTCGAAAATGAAGCGGGCCGTTCTTCCAATCGTTCCAGAATGACCGAGACATTCTGATTGTCTGAGAATTTCAGATTGTTTTGCCATGAATACGAGCGCTGCAAGGAGCCGAACGAGAATGAACCGCCGTAACTCCTGCTTTCGTTGCTTTCTTTGGATAGTCCAAATCTGAGCACGCTCTGCCAGTAGTCGGTAATGTCATCGGTGCTGGTCAGCGTATAGGCTTGCTGGCGGGTGATGGCGTGCGCGACACGAGGATCGGATCCACTATCGAAGTCCCCGTCTATATAACCGTTAAAGGCCGTCAGGCCGATATGGTGCCCTGGCTTCCAGCGGTATCCCAGAGACCCCGACAGTGCATGCTGACTGTAGCCGTCGGCGTCTCGGTTAAAGCTTCCCGACACGGGGCTGCTGGCGTTGAAACCATTGCTTTCAGCCATGCTGGTGGACAGCGCATAGTCCCACCCATCCTGAGCGCCAGATAGGCCCACGCTGGATTTGAATGTGCTGTAGGTGCCGATGCCGATGTTTGCCCAAGCGGCTGGCGCCCGGTCTTCACCCGATTTCTTGGTGATGATGTTGATGACGCCGCCAATGGCGTCGGATCCGTACAGGCTGCTGGCCGCGCCGCGAACAATTTCGATACGTTCGATGACGGCAGGATCGATGGCACCCCAGCTCGTGGCCCCGGAAGTGATACTGTTGATACGTATCCCATCGACCAGGACTAGCGTCTGGGCCGGGCTCGTGCCGCGAAGGAACACACCTGTGGTTGTCTGGGGTCCACCGTTGTTATAGAACTGTACACCCGGCTGGCGGGCAAGGGTCTCGGCGATGCTGTCCTGGCCAGCCTTCTGCAGCTCCTTCTTATCGATGACGGTTACGTCGCCGATTACGTCTTTTTGCAGTTGAGCCATTCGGCTGGCCGTAACGACGATTTGATCGAGCTCGGGAACGGCACTGGGAGCCTGCGCCGATGCGGCCGCGGAAACGAAACAGGAGAGTACGGCAAGTGCTTGCCGGTTAAATGTGAAAGGCATGATGAACCCGAAAAACGCGCGTCCCCGCACGTTGTAAGCAAGAAAAACATTCCTGGCCGGGATGGCGAGTCGGTGATGTCGCAATCGTGAAACTTCGTGGCCAGGAAATGGACTGGGGATGATCAAGGCCGGTGTCGGGCTGGCATGATGGTCATGCTTACCGTTGCGGGGGCAGCACAGTTTGGCGTGTGGCTTTTGCCTGAGGGCAATGGCGCGTCTGTTTCCCGTTTAACTTTCGCCGTGTGGCCAGCATGAAGCTTTGGCCGCTTTATTTACTACGAAAGCACCTTTGTCGGAGCGAAATATATCATAGC
Source organism: Candidimonas sp. SYP-B2681 (assembly GCF_003971065.1). Taxonomy (GTDB): domain Bacteria; phylum Pseudomonadota; class Gammaproteobacteria; order Burkholderiales; family Burkholderiaceae_B; genus Pollutimonas. The sequence continues at coordinate 598 of NZ_RYDV01000010.1, read as the reverse complement.
CGTTCAAAATTCTCGTGCCGTTCTGTGTAAGGCGCATATGAGGGAGTATTGGGCTGGCGCCGAGTAGGCGGTCTGGCTGAGCTGCGGCTTGTGCTTAGCGATATCTGGCTGCCGGATCGTTCAGTGACTACGTACATGTCTGGTTTTGTCTCAAACCGGCGCAGGGGACCCGGGCAGGCCTGTCTCAAGATCGCTGCGGTCCCTATCGGGACTACCCGTGCCTGGACCCGGATCACGGCGGGCGAGAACTCGTGGGGCCAACAGTCCACTGGACTGTTGGCAAGCGTCCCACTTCAAACAGGCTCGCCCTTGATTCCGTGATCCGGCCCCAGGCACGGCGCGCTCAACCTTTCGCCCGGCCTGCCCGGGTCCCCTGCGCCTCGGCATTTGCGTCGACCGTACCTCCGAGGACTTTGGCTGGAGAGTGAATAGGGTACTTGCTCCTTGTCTCGGGGGGGTGGGGTGTCGTCATATTGCGGGGGAGTGTCAGAATTTTTGTGTTTGGGCGGTTTTGATAAATCATTGATCCGCCTGTTTTCCGTACAACTGAGAGTCTAGCTGGCCATAGCCTTGCGTGAATCGATCCTCGTATAGGATA
>NZ_RYDV01000009.1 GCF_003971065.1 Candidimonas sp. SYP-B2681 | reverse complement strand
AAGGTTGCACACTCATTCCAAGCGCCCACACTTATCGGCTGTTAAATTGTTAAAGAGCGGGTGACATCAAACGGTAACGTCTGGCGTCGATACTGCGTATTCGGTACTACGGGTACTGCCTATCTGGTACCGCTGCTTCGCTGTGTGAGCCGAGCCTGCCAGTGTACCACAGTTTTGTCACTGCGGGTGGGGCGTAACCTAAAAACCGGTGCTGCCCTGCCTGCGGTGTCTGCAGAGAAACGAGATTATGAAGGAGTTCGTGGGGCTTGTCAAACCGGGGGGAGGCCTAGACCGCACCGCCAACCTGCCACTTACCGCCCTGCCTTCACTGCTCTTTTCCTGCCCTTCGCTACCCTCCAACATCCGGGTAAACCCGAGTGCGTTGTGCGGCGAAGAACGAAACTATAGCACAGGTTTTTTACGCCGTGCAAGCGGCTTTGGGGCAAAATCGGTCAGCGGTGCGCGCCAAACGCAGAGCCGCGCGCCTAAGCCATTGAAACAATGCTGAAATATAAATACCGCCCCCACAAAAATAAATTGGCGACGTCGCCGCTTTGAAAGCGAAACGTCTGAAAACCTAGACGAACCCGCGATTCTTTTTCGTTTAAAACGGATTACAACCCCCAGATCATGCATTCCCAGGAGATTCATCAGCTTGCTGCTGGGATTCTGCGTGCCGATATAAACTCAGCGGCATTCGGGACAGTTCCACATCTGAAAAGACGAAGCCTTTCGCGCATCTATATAGAACCTCTATAGTTAGTCAGGCACGAACTTATAGGCTTGGCTTTGCCCCGGTCCTATAGCGAAGATCTTAGGCACATAGATTTGTTATTTCTGTGCACTATATTGAAGTGTTTCGCGCACAACGATATATCCGCCTCTATATATATATAAGCGGGGCGTGTAGAAGTTAAGCGCCCCGCCCTGCAGGCTAGGTGCATTCCCGGTCTCTCTATATAGATACCAAGCATGACGAAACGCATGAAAATCAGCAGCTCTCTATTGATCGCCCCGACTAATAATAAAAAGGAGACGTATATATAGAGAGAGAGGAGACGGCGAAGCAGTTCGCTCTTTTCGACGTAGATGTCTTGCCTATAGCAAACCGATTCTAAGTAGACAGGCCGCAGTCCGCACACACGGTCCGAGTTGGCCCCCCAATACCTCTCTATGTACTCTATATATATAGAGAGAGACCACAAACACGAAAACAGAATGCTCGCACACCGCGGCGGCCTCACCTGATGTCAGCTCGTCATACCGAAAGCTCGGTCGTCTCTTTGATTCGCTGCAATGTAAAGCTGGAGCGCATATCGACCACTGCGGGATGCTGCATTAGCTTGTCCATTGCGAAGCGCGAAAATTGCGTTAAGTCTTCTACCTGTACCCGCAACAAATAGTCCATGTCTCCGGACATTGCATAACACTCCACCACCTCAGGCCAGGCTTGCACATCTTGAGCGAAGTCCGAAATGGGCGCATGGCTTGCTCGGTGTATTTTATTCAGCCTTATCGTTACGTAAGCGAGCAACTTAAGGCCCACTTTCTCAGGATTGACCAAGGCGACATAATTCCGGATATAGCCTTCCTCTTCCAGGCGCCTGACGCGGCGCAAGCAGGGGCTGGGGGACAAGGCAACCCGGTCAGCGAGATCCTGATTACTGAGGCGTCCGTTGCGCTGAAGTTCCATAAGAATTTGTTTGTCTATCCTGTCGAGCTCATTTTGGGCCATTAAGCACTCCAAATTTATGAATAATAGGCATTAGATTGCGCAACGGGCAATATATCAAGCATAGTTTGCAATCTAATGCCAAGCGTTTTTACTTAGAATCTGCTATTGCAATGTCTATCAACAAACACTGTTCAGTCCGGAGTCAATATGAGCGCAAACGTCCAACCTTGGGACAATCCCATGGGTACCGCAGGTTTTGAATTTATTGAATACACAGCACCAGACCCGCAGGCGCTGGGCAAGGTATTTGAATCGTTGGGCTTCAAGGCCATTGCTCGTCATCGAAAGAAGGATGTCACGCTTTATCGTCAGGGTGGCATCAATTTCCTGATTAATGCGGAGCCGGACTCGTTTGCCCAACGCTTTGCCCGGCTGCATGGGCCTTCTATCTGTGCCATCGCGTTCCGGGTAGAAGACGCCGGTAAAGCGTACAAGCGTGCCCTGGACCTCGGCGCCTGGGGTTTCGATTCGCACAGCGGCCCTATGGAGCTGAATATTCCTGCCATCAAAGGTATAGGCGATTCGCTTATTTATCTTGTTGACCGCTGGCATGGAAAACAGGGTCATGGCGGTATCGGCGACATCAGCATATACGACGTCGACTTTGAGCCCATTGATACGACGACAGCCCAGACCGACGTCAACCATATCGGCGCGGGCCTGACAATAGTTGATCACCTTACCCATAACGTGCACAAAGGCCGCATGGAAGAATGGGCTGAGTTTTACGAGCGTCTGTTCAATTTCCGGGAGGTGCGCTACTTTGACATAGAAGGCAAGGTCACAGGAGTGAAGTCCAAAGCCATGACGTCTCCTTGCGGCAATATACGCATTCCGATCAATGAAGAAGGCACTGAAGAAAAAGGCCAGATTCAGGAATATCTGGATCTGTATCGCGGCGAAGGCATACAGCATATTGCTTTGGCGACCAACGACATTTACGCAACGGTGGAACAGCTAAAGAGCTCTGGCTTGCAGTTTCTTGATACCCCGGATACCTACTACGAACTGCTGGACCTCCGATTGCCCAATCACGGCGAAGATGTGGACCGCCTGAAGGCCAACAAAATTCTGCTCGATGGCGCAGCAGAAGGCGGCTTGCTTCTTCAGATTTTTACCGAAAATCAGATCGGCCCGATTTTCTTTGAAATCATTCAGCGCAAGGGCAACGAGGGCTTCGGTGAGGGCAACTTTAAGGCTCTGTTCGAATCCATCGAGCTCGACCAAATGCGGCGCGGCGTGCTCAAGAATGTTGATTAAACCGGCTCGGCTTCCTAGCGTGCCGACCAGGGTGCCAATGTAAAAGCGTTAGACACAGGAAACCGATAGAATCGCTTCATTTATCGTTCAGAGAAGCGCAATGCTATCGTATCCTGTGGTCATGCTGCGGCGCAGCTGGAGAATGTTTGCTACGGTAAGCAAGGTTATGCTGCCCGTCATGATTCTTGTGCAGATCGCACAAGTGTTCGGGCTGGTCGAGCTTGCCGGACGCCTCCTTGCTCCAGCAATGTCCTTACTGCATTTGCCGCCCGAAGCGGGAATTATCTGGGCCACCACCCTGCTTATCGGCATATACGGGGGCTTGGCGTCGTTAAGCAGTCTGGCAGGAACGATGGACATGAGCGCCGGGCAGCTAAGCGCCCTTTGCGCCATGATGCTTTTCGCACATAGCTTGCCTGTAGAACAAGCTATCGTACGACGCGCTGGCGCTGGGTTCTGGGCAACGGCAGCGCTACGAGTCGGAACCGCGCTCGCATACGGCGCCGCGGTGTCATGGACCTGCTATTTGACGAATACTTTGTCCGAGCCGGTATCCATGGAATGGCTGCGTGGGCCTGATGGCATCGGGAGCAGCACGGCGAACCCCTATTTCGCATGGATACAGGCGACCGCGTTTTCGCTGGCGCTGACTTTCGTGATCATTGCCGTGCTCGTGGTCGCGCTCGACGCTCTCGATCGACTCGGGATCACGCGGCGCATCACCGACGCCATGATGCCGCTGTTGCGGGCATCAGGCCTAAACGCCCAAGTTGCGCCCGTCACAACCGTTGGTGTATTGCTCGGACTTACCTATGGTGGAGCACTGATCATCGAGGAAGCCACAAAGCAGAATTTTTCCGCACGAACGCGCTTTCTGGCGTTATCGTGGCTGTCGTTGTCGCATTCGCTGATCGAAGACACGCTTTTGCTGATAGCTTTGGGCGCCGACGTATGGGTGGTGCTGGTGGGACGTGTCCTGGTGACGCTGGCTATTGTGGCGGCTCTAGCCAAATTAACGGATCGCGGTAACTGGAGCACGCGCCCCGTGAGCGCCGCTGAACGCGTGTAGCAACGGGTGCTATTTGGTTTCCGGAGCCTTATTATTAGCAAGGGTAAGGATCCATGCCGCAATAAGCTGCGCATTTGCCGGGCTCACTTGTGGCTGGGCAGGCATGGGCACAGCACCCCAGCGGCCGCGCCCGCCTTGCCGAATAGTGGTGGCCAAGTAGTCCAGAGCCCCGTCTTGATTGGCGAACCGTTGTGAAATGAGCTTGAATGACGGACCTACGCGCTTCTGATCTATTTGGTGACAGGCCAAGCAATTATTACTTCGTGCCAGATCGACGCCTATGCTATCGGCGGCAGCAAGTGTGCTGAAGCTAATACCAAGCACACTTGCTAAAGAAGCGAAGAAAAAACGAAAAGACATAAAACCGTACCTGACCCCGTATAAAAAAAGACGCCATTGCCAAGGCCGGTTTGCTTGGCGGCATATCGCGGTATTATCGGCGATATTTCATCAACGTAGAAAAAGACATGCTTCACTATCCACAGATCGATCCCGTCGCGCTGCAAATCGGCCCGGTGGCCATACATTGGTATGGGTTGATGTACCTGATAGGATTCGCCCTTGTATGGCTGCTTGGCCGGTGGCGGATTCAACATGGTGAAACCGACCTAAGCCTGCGCGATCTTGAAGATATTATCTTTTATAGCGTGCTAGGCGTGGTCGCGGGTGGACGGCTTGGCTATGTCCTGTTCTATAAGCCCGCCGAATACCTGGCTCATCCGATAGAAATCTTCTACCTATGGCAGGGCGGCATGTCATTTCATGGCGGCCTTATTGGCGTGATCGTCGTGCTGCTGATTTTTGCCCGCAAGCGGCAAAAAACTTTACTCGAAATTGGCGACTTTGTTGCGCCGCTCATTCCGCTAGGCTTGGCGGCGGGGCGTATGGGCAATTTTATTAACGGTGAACTATGGGGTCGCCCCACTACTTTGCCATGGGGGATGGTATTTCCACAAACCGCGGATGGAATCGCGCGCCACCCATCCCAACTATATGAAATGGGCCTGGAGGGCTTCGCGCTGTTTGCCCTGGTATGGTTGTTCGCGCGCAAGCCCCGCCCTATCGGACAAGTCAGTGCCATGTTTCTGATGGGTTATGGGGTGTTCAGATTTCTGGCCGAGTTCACCCGCGAGCCTGATACCTATCTTGGCCTGCTGGCTGGTGGATTGTCCATGGGTCAGTTGTTATCTATGCCCATGATCTTAGCGGGCATCCTTATCTATGCGTGGAGTTCAAACAAAGCCGTTCGGTAGTTCACGCACTATCGCCGCGCGGCCCAGACGAATGGTACTCATCCAACAATTCAATAAGTCGCAGAGTCGCCGGCGTCAGGGACCCGTGCGGATAGGTAATCCCTAATTGCCGCGTCATGGTCGTTTCTTCGAGCGCAACCTCCTGCAGAAGGCCGCGGGTCTTCGGGTGCTCCAGCGTTAATCTGGACAGGAAGCACAACAGATCCGTGCTCCCTATCAGATCGTGAATCGAAGGAAGGGAATTCGTTTCAATGTGCGCCGCCGGTTTCGCAAGCTTGCGCGATGCAAAGGCATTATCCAGCCATTTTCGGCTCTCGACCGGCGGTGTCGGCAGAATCCAGTGGTAGTTCAAAAGATGCTCGAGACTCAAACGCGGCATATCGAACACTGGATGCCCTTTACGTGCCGCAACCACGACGATATCGTCAATAAATGCCTGACTGACGAACTCGTTGTCGTCTGACACGACGCCAACGATCAGATCCAGCCTCTCTTGCCGAATTTGTTCTTTCAGAACGTAATTGGTGCCAATCATAATTTCCAGCGCTACATTCGGGGCATGCTTCAAGGCGAGATTACAAATGATGGGCAGCAGGTAGTCTGCGGTAATTGGGCCGCATCCGACTCGCACTTTACCCGTCGATCCTTCGATAAAGCCCTTCATGTCGCTTAAATAGCGGTCGTTGGTTTCGCAAATTTTCTTCGCTCGCAGATAAAACTCCTTGCCCACCGCAGTCAGCTCCAGCCCGCGGCCCTTGCGTTCGAACAGAGCGGCCCCTAGCTCGTTCTCTAGCCGCTGCACGCACTTGGTAAGCGCCGGTTGGCTGCGATGCAGCACTTCGGAAGCCTGGCCCAGGTGCTTAAGTTCCGCGATAGTTTCAAAATAGCGCAGATCGCGTATCTCAATGTTTAATTCATTACTCACAGGAATCGTTTGATCAATATTATTGAATAGACGGTTATATCAACAATTGCGTTTAATGACAAACATCGACCCTGACTATCGCCTCATATGCCTTACACAATCTTTGTTACCGCGCGCACCTTAAGCCCTGAAGGCATGTTCTTGCTTGAAAACGAGGGTTGCAACGTAGTATTCCTGAAAGGTAATGCAGACAGCGCCGAGGTAGAGGAGATACTCGGGTCGGAAAATATCGACGCAGTTATTTCCCGAACAACAACGTTGTCAGCCCGGGCGATAGCATCTTGCAGCACCCTGAAAGTCGTTTCCAAGCACGGAGTGGGCGTGAGCAATATCGATGTCCAGGCTTGTACGGATCGCGGCATCCCTGTCTTTGTGACCCCCGGAGCCAATGCCCAGTCGGTCGCCGAAATGACCCTCGGTTTGATGCTCGCTACCGCCAGGAACATACCGTACATGGACAGCGAAATAAGGGCTGGGCGCTGGTCGCGTTTGCAAAATGGACTGGAGCTTAAAGGCAGGACGGTGGGCCTGGTGGGGTATGGGCAAGTAGGCCGGCTGGTGGCTTCCTTCTGCAATGCCCTCGGCATGCAGGTGCTGGTTTACGACCCCTACGCTAATGCCGGTCAGATGCAAAAGGACGTCCGGCTGCTGACCGATCTGGACACCATGCTTCGCAGATCCGACATATTAAGTCTGCATATACCGTTGACCGCCGAGACACATGCGCTGATTGGAGCAAAGCAATTGGCGCTGTTGCCCGACGGGGCAATTCTAATTAATACGGCTCGTGGCGAAGTAATCGATGAACCGGCACTTATCGAGGCATTGGTCAGTAGGAAGTTGGCGGCGGTGGGGCTCGATACGATGGCCGAAGAACCCCTCGCAGCGTCTAGCGCGCTGCGCAGTATGAACAATGTCGTCCTGACCCCTCATGTAGGCGGCTCCACTTCGGCGGCGCTAAGCGCAATGGCGGTGGCGGCGGTAAACAACATTCTGGCTTATCTAAAGAATGGGACTCTACCCCTCGACAAAGTAATCAATATCAGCGGTTTGCATCAATGACATCACCAGGAGATTAAATGTCTAGTACCCGTGAATGGCCGCAGGGTTATCGCATCAACGAGATGCCGAGGAAGCTTCAAGACAGTTTGATTCGCTCGTTTACAGACGTTCCGGTGGCGGTCGCCGGCGACTGCATGGGTCGTTCGTTGGGCGCCATGGGTTTGAAGGCCTACCATAACAATCTGCAGCAAGGCCTGTGCGGCCTTGCGCTAACCGTGCAAGTCCGACCTGGCGATAATTTGATGATACATAAAGCGTTCATGATGGCGCAGCCGGGCGACATTATTGTGATCGACGGAGGAGGAGATGTCACCCAAGCACTCATCGGTGGCTTGATGCGCACAACGGCGCTCACAAAGAAAATCGGCGGCTTTGTTATCGACGGAGCAATCCGGGATTTGGTCGAATGGGCCGATGGCAAAGTGCCCGTATTTGCAAAAGGTCATACCCATAGAGGACCAAGCAAAGAAGGACCCGGGCAGATTAATGTGCCCATAGCGTGTGCGGGCCTTGTTGTGCGGCCCGGAGACTTGATGCTGGGCGATGCGGATGGCGTGATTTGTATTCCCTCTGAAGAGGTTCAAGCTTTGTTGCCCCGCGTGCAAGCGCATTTAAAAAAGGAAGAGTTGATTCGTTTATCGAACGAGCAAGGTAGCTCGGATCCCGAAAGGTTCAACGCAGTATTGCGGGCAAAAGGCTTACCTGTTTAGTGGTTGCCCCAATGGGCGTCTATATCTTTATCTTTAAGCATAAACATAATAAATCAGGAGATATCATGATTAACTTGCGAAAATTCGTTGCCGCGACGTCGGTGATGCTGGCTGTTATAGCCGTGGCGCCAGCAAGCCAGGCAGCCGATGCCTATCCCACCCAACCTATCAGGCTCCTGGTGCCTTTCCCCCCAGGCGGTGGCACTGACACCATGGCTCGTTTTGTAGCAAACGCCCTGACTGACAAGTTCAAATGGAACATTATCGTCGAGAATCGACCTGGCGCAGGCGGCACTGTTGGCATGGGAATACTTGCCCGCTCAGCGCCTAATGGCTACAACATAGCCTTGGGTCAAACGTCTAACTTATCGATTAATCCCTATCTTTACGACAATATTTCGTACGACGTCGCCAAAGATTTCGCGCCGGTGGTCTCGATCGCATCGCAACCCATGGTTCTGGTGGTTCGCTCGGACCAACCATATAAATCGGTAGCCGAATTGGTCCAATACGCCAAAGCCAATCCGGGAAAATTGACAGTAGGCAATGCCGGCACAGGCACCGTGGGCGATATCGCCGGCCGCTTTTTCGCGAGCGAGGCCGGAATCGAAGTATTAAATGTCCCGTACAAAGGGGCAGCGCCTGCCATGAACGATCTGCTGGGCGGGCAGGTCGACGCCTTTTTTGCATCGACTCCCGCAGCAATATCGCAGTTGAAAAATTCCAAGATCAATATGTTGGCGATTACAACCTTGGAGCCGATCCCCCAGCTGCCGAACGTGCCTCCGTTAGCAGAGACGCTGCCTGGTTTCGAGGCGGCGTCCAAGACTGGCATTCTGACACCGGCCGGCACGCCTAAAGGGATTATCGAGGTATTGAACAAGCAAATTAATGAAGTTCTCAAAACGCAGGATTTGCGCGAAAAAATCATGGAAGAAGGCAACGTGGTCCTTGGAGGGACGACCAAAGAATTCAACGAACTTATCTCCAATGACTCCGCCAAATGGTCAAAAATTATCAAAGACGGCAATATCAGCATCAAGTAACAAATCAAAGTCCTTGCTTATCAAACACAGGGTGGCGGCAACGCAAATAGCGGTAGCTTGGCCGGCTCCCTGGCATTCGAAATATCGCTTCATGGACAAACCACTAAAAGAAATACGAGTGCTTGATCTGACGAATGTGCTGGCCGGGCCATTTTGCTGTCATCAGCTTGCGCTAATGGGAGCCGACGTCATCAAGGTAGAGACACCCGGAACTGGCGACCTGGCCCGTCAGCTTGGCGCCGATCCAGAGTTGAATATTGGCTTGATGGGCCTTTCCTTCCTGGCGCAGAATGCAGGGAAACGCTCGATCACGGTCAATCTAAAAAGCCCTAAAGGTAAGGAGATCTTCCTCCGCCTCCTGGAAAGCGCCGACGTGGTGGTAGAGAATTTCCGGCCAGGCGTGATGGATCGCCTGGGGCTGGGCTTTGAGGTTTTGCGTCAACATCAACCCCGTCTGGTGTACTGTGCTATTTCAGGCTTTGGTCAAGAGGGACCGCTCAAAGGCTTGCCTGCGTACGATCAGATCATTCAAGGCATGTCGGGAGTCATGAGCATTACAGGCGAACCTGAAACAGCTCCTTATCGTGTCGGGTACCCGATTGCCGACACCATCGGAGGCTTGACCGCAGCTTTTGCGCTGACCGCGGCACTGGCCGATACGTCCCGCACAGAAGCACGTTTTATCGACGTATCGATGCTGGAGTCCGTTATTGCCACAATGGGATGGGTTACGTCGAATTATCTGAATGCGGCCCATGCGCCCTGCCCCATGGGTAATGAGAATTTTACGGCGAGTCCGTCAGGCACATTCAAAACAGGCAGCGGTCTGTTGAATATTGCGGCCAACAAACAAGAGCAATTCGAGGCCTTGTGCCACCTGCTTGAAAGACCCGACCTGATTACAGACGGCCGTTTTTCCAAACGTCAATCGCGCTTGCAAAATCGAGGCGCGCTAAAGGAACAACTGGAACTGGCGCTGGCAACGCGCTCAGCCCCAGACTGGTGGCCGCTGCTGACGGCGAAGGGGATCCCATCGGGGCCTGTTTATTCCGTACCAGACGTGCTGGCGCACCCGCAAATACGTGATCGTGGACTGATCTCCAATTTCGTAGCGGTACCCGGAGTAGGGCGCGATATCGAGATGGTACGCAGCGGCTTCAAAGTCAATGGCACGGCTCCGGGAGTAGACCTCCCACCTCCCATGCTGGGCCAGCATACCGACGAACTACTAACACAACTCGGCTACGACGACGATGAAATAATTCAATTGAAAAAAGAGGGAGGAGTATGACCGAGACCAAAACGGACGACGGCACAGCCAGCAAAAATTGGTGGCACACCGAAATCATTGATATGAAACCGGGCAGCATCCGATATCGTGGCTACGCTATTGAAGACTTGATCGGCAATCTTGGATTCGCCGAGATGGTATGGCTGATGCTCCGAGGAGATCTACCTGAGCCCGGTCAGGGCGCCTTACTCGAAGCCGCCCTGGTGTCGGGGGTTGATCACGGTCCTCAGGCGCCAAGCGTCGCCATCGCCCGTATGGCCATTACTTGCGGAGTTGGATTGAACAACGCCATGGGGTCGGCGGTAAACGTATTGGGTGATGTACACGGCGGCGCGGGACAGCAGGCTGTCGGCTTGTACCAGGACGTTGCCGGCTACATCAACGCAGGCATGAGCAAAACCGATGCAGTGCGAAAGGGTTTGGACGAATTTATTCAAGAACACGGCAAATACGTAGCCGGTTTCGGTCATCGTTTTCACCCCATCGACCCCCGTGCTCCGCGTTTGCTTGAGCTGGTCGATAAAGCGACGGACCAAGGCGTTGTATCGGGCAAATATGCGGCGATAGCCCGAGCGATAGAACGCGAACTAAACACCGGAAAAGCAAAGCCCATCCCCCTGAACATCGACGGAGCGACGGCGATCATTTATGCTGAGCTCGGCTTTCCAGCGGCGCTGGCTCGCGGCCTATTTTGCCTTTCGCGATCGGTCGGCATCCTTGCCCACGCCTGGGAGCAGTCACAACAAGGAGGACGCAATAAGGGCCCAATACCGCGCCAGTATCTACCCACGTACGAAGGCCATTCCCCGCGCGAATTTCCCCTGCCTTAAGCGCGATTCAGCCTGCCAGGCAGGCGTAGGCTCTCCACTCTTATTGCGAGGACTGCAAAAAAATGGAGCCGCGAATCAACACACTGACGCGTTCGGTACCGCCTTCCAGTGGCACACTGGCCTTATCGGCAGCCATGGACATCATCCGGGGAGCCGATTCGTATCGCGCACCAGCTCCGCCCAGATCGATATTGCGTACGGTGTAAGTGGCGAAACCGAAGGCTTTGGTCAACGCTTCAGCGCGGTCTCGGAATGCCTGGGCAGCCTCTGATAACAAGGCCTCTTCCTGTTTGGCCCTTGCCTGCGGCGACACCGAGAAAGCCAGATTGGCAATAGGCATGCGATCGCTTAATTTGCCGGCCAATTCAGACGCGGCAGCGAAATCTTGGGACTCGAGGAAGATTTCGCCTCGTCCACGCCAGTTCGTTATTTTTCCCTGTTCGTTATTCATGGGCCACACGTGATAGTTGCCGCTACTGACCTTGACGGCGGGGTCACCCTTCGCGTCTTTCATGACACTATCGAGCGTCTTCGAAAGGGCTTTGGCCACCGCCGTCTGGCTCGTGTCGCTCATTTCGGATGCCAAGGTGATCTTGACCGTATCCTGAGAGATTTCTGCGCCTGCTTCGGCCTGCAGGCTGGCCTGAGGCCACTTTCCGCCACGGACTTCTGTACTATCAAGGGGCTGCGCCATTGCCGGCAGCGCCATAGCGCTCCCTACACATAGAACGAGTGCCGAGAACCATTTCCGCTGTTGCTGGGAAAAATTCATTTTTTCGGTCCTATAAAAGAACAAAGCTCGTCCGAAGACGAGCTTTGAAAAAATTGCCCCGCCTGTGCCGTCAAGGCCGGCATCCTGGAACCGAGGGTTCAAGGTGGTCGCCTTCAGTCAAGCTTCGGGTTGTCCATAAATGGAAAGCACACCTACTTGTCAATCCAGCAACCTGCATGCCATAAGCATTGGTTCAAGGAATGTATGGCCAAGTCACGAGCACGGCAGGGACTAACTGTTGAATATTGAAAAAAACAATACTCGAAAACTTATACAAAAAAACTTACCGGACATTTTGGTTTTGACTTGCTGGCCCAACGACCTCATCCAGCATATCGTTCATGTCATCAATTTTACGCTTGAAATCGCCCAACGCAAGGTTACTTAATGGTCCGTCGGGGGCTCGCATGGATAAAAGCTCGATTGCGATCTGAATTGCGGCCATGACGGCGATGCGCTCATTACTTGCAATCTTACCTGATCCTTTGACGCCCAGCATACGCTGATCTACGTGACGTACAGCTGCCAACAATGCTTCTTTCTCGGCGGGCATACACGCCAGTGAATAATCTCGCCCCAAAATGGATACGTCGATACGTTCCATAATACTCTACTCCTGCGATGCGCCGGGCAGGCGCATTAATATTGAATCGATACTGTCCCGCGCTTTGTCGGCAACCACGCGCAGGCGATCGGCGTCGGCCTGACTGACGGCCAGCCGCTGCCTGATGCTTTCACATTCAGACTTGTACTGGGTCGCTTCGATCTGAAGCGTGGCTTGGCTGGCCTCGGCTTCGGCCCGCACGGCCTGGAGCTCGGCTTCGTGGATCGCGATGCGCTCGTTCATTGACGACGAGTCGGCCTCGCGGCGCATGAGCTGATCGCGCAGCGCATCGCGCTCTTGCTCGAGATTTTTCAGGCGAGCCTGCAAGGCAGTGCGTTCAGTCTGGAGTTGACGAGCGAACTGCACCATTTGCCCGATACGGGCAGCGAGAGAATCAAGATCTTGCAACATGGGCGTTATCGTAAACCATCCAGCCATCAACTGGATAGGGAAAAATGAAATCCGATCATAACCTTTCACCGCTCTTTCCAATACCTTTCATTTTTCTTTCAAAACGATGAAAAACGAGGTGACAGGAGTGCTTAAATATGTAAAAAGTGGCCTCCTCTAGGGTAAACCCCAGACCACCAAGGGCAAATCGGGGTTTTCAGTCGAGGCTTCGTCTATTACGATGCTTCACCTTTGGTAGTTAGGGCTTTGAATCGTTATGGCTTCTCGCGAAGCTGCAGCAACCCGGGCCTTTAACTATCAGTTTTATCATGCTGTCAGGGAGATTTCGTCAACATGCAGCTCAGAAATAAGCAGGACTTTTGGTCCGGTATTATGTTCGTCGCCTTGGGTGTCGGATTTGCGTTGGGCGCTACCAACTACTCAATGGGCACGGCGGCTCGAATGGGCCCCGGGTACTTCCCCTTCTGGTTAGGCGTGTGCCTGGCCGGGCTAGGAGCAATCGTTGCGCTAACGGCCTTATCGCCTAAAGCACACGAGACCCATGTAGAAAAATTCGATTGGAAGATTGCCTTCGTCATCGTTGGGTCAGTTGCCCTCAGCGGAAGCGTCATGGATTTCCTGGGTGTTTATATCTCGGTATTTCTCTTGGTCGTTATCAGCAGTTTGGCAAGCCACGTATTCAGCTGGAAGGTTGCAGTCGCCAATGGCATATTTATGGTCCTGTTCGTCTGGCTGGCATTCATCAAGGGTTTAGGTTTGATCTTCCCCTTGTGGCCTAGCTTTCTAGGCAATTAAAGGAGAAGCTGAAATGGAACTATTCGAACACTTGGCGCTAGGGTTCTCCGTAGCCTTTACGCCCGAAAATTTGGCGTATTGTCTACTTGGCTGCGTCCTTGGCACCCTGATTGGCGTATTGCCTGGCATTGGCCCTGTACCTACCATTGCCATGCTGCTGCCTATTACTTATGTGCTGCCACCCGTTGCTGGCCTGATCATGCTTGCCGGTATCTATTATGGCGCTCAATACGGAGGGTCCACCACTGCGATCCTTGTGGCGCTTCCGGGCGAAACATCGGCGGTGGTGACCGTCCTCGACGGGCACCAGATGGCCCGAAACGGCCGGGCCGGCGCTGCACTGGCAATCGCGGCACTGGGTTCTTTCTTTGCGGGTTGCGTCGCCACCGTCTTGCTGGCGGGCTTTGCTCCTCCTTTGGCTGAAGTGGCCTTCAAGTTCGGTCCTGCGGAATACTTTTCTCTGATGGTATTGGGCCTGATCGGCGCGGTTGTATTGGCGTCGGGTTCCTTGCCCAAAGCAATCTGCATGATCTTGCTTGGCCTGTTGCTCGGCATGATCGGTACTGACGTTAACTCTGGCGTGGCTCGTTTCGACTTTGGTGTTCCAGAGCTTCAAGATGGCATCGACTTTGCCGTTGTGGCCATGGGCGTGTTCGGCTTCTCCGAAATCATGACCAATCTGGAACTGAAAGACCAACGCGTCGACATTACTGGCAAAGTTGGCTCGCTATACCCCAACAAGCAGGAATTCAAGGAAGCGTGGCCTGCAGTCGTTCGTGGCACGGCCTTAGGCTCGGCTCTGGGCATCCTGCCCGGCGGCGGCGCGGTGCTGTCATCTTTTGCCTCGTATACGCTCGAGAAAAAGATATCCAGGAATCCCGAGCGCTTCGGCAAGGGCCACCCGGCGGGTCTTGCGGGTCCGGAATCCGCCAATAACGCGGCTGCCCAGACATCGTTCATTCCATTGCTTACACTGGGTATTCCGGGTAATGCGGTTACGGCGCTGATGATTGGCGCCATGACCATCCACAACATTCAGCCTGGCCCTCAGGTCATGACCAGCCACCCAGAGCTGTTCTGGGGCCTGATCGTGTCGATGTGGATCGGCAACATGATGCTGGTTATTTTGAACCTGCCGCTGGTTGGTTTGTGGATCAAACTGCTTAAAGTGCCATATCGGATTCTGTTTCCGGCCATTCTGGTATTTTGTACGATCGGTGTGTATTCATTGAACTACAACGTATTCGATATCTGGATGACAGCAGCATTTGGCTTTATCGGCTATGTATGGGCAAAACTCAAATGCGAGGGCGCGCCATTGTTGCTGGGTCTGGTGCTTGGACCAATGATGGAAGAAAACTTCCGTCGTGCCTTGTTGCTGGCTCGAGGTGATTACACCACCTTCGTAACCCGCCCCTTGTCCTTATCGCTCCTGATTGGTGCAGCCATTCTGGTTGCTATCGTAGCGCTACCTTCGATCAAGAAGAAACGCGAAGAAACCTTCGTCGAAGAAGGCTAAGAATCCCGGGTCTCGCAGTACGAAAAAGGCGCCTTTCGGCGCCTTTTTCCATGGGCGCTCGCAGACATGGCTTATGAGGTAATCTATTGCCCGGAGCAATGTATAACCCATTAAATTTCGGAGAATAACGATATGCCTTCAATCAACGCCCGGCCTTATGATTCACACCCCTCCACCCGTGTAGCCTTTCTGGGCCTGGGCGTAATGGGGCACCCCATGGCTGGGCATTTGGCCAAAGCCGGCCACACCGTTTCGGTCTACAACCGCACATTCGAAAAGGCGGAAGCATGGGCTGCCGAGTTCGGCGGCGAAGCGCACAGAACACCCAAAGAGGCCGCACAAGGGGCCAGCATCGTTTTCAGTTGTGTGGGCAACGATGACGATCTGCGCAGCGTCGTACTCGGCGAGAACGGTGCTTACGCGGGCATGGCGGCCGGAACGATCTTCGTGGACCACACCACTGCCTCGGCAGACGTCGCCCGAGAACTATATAGAACAGGCAAGCAGCAAGACATCAGTTTCGTCGACGCGCCTGTCTCGGGCGGCCAGGCAGGCGCCATCAATGGCGCACTTACCGTCATGTGCGGCGGCGACCAAGCAAATTTTGACACAGCGAAACCGCTCATTCACGCTTACGCGCAAGCGGTCACTTTGCTGGGCGAATCCGGTGCGGGGCAATTATGCAAAATGGTCAACCAAATTTGCATCGCCGGGTTGGTGCAAGGTTTGTCCGAAGCCATTGCGTTTGGCCAGGCAGCCAAGCTCGACATGAAGCAGGTTCTCGGCGTTATCAGCAAGGGTGCCGCCCAAAGCTGGCAGATGGAAAACCGCGGCACCACCATGATCGACGATAAGTTCGACTTTGGCTTCGCGGTGGACTGGATGCGTAAAGATCTGGGGCTGGTGCTGAACGAAGCGAAACACAACGGTGCCCGTCTTCCGGTAACGGCGCTGGTTGATCAGTTTTACGCCGACGTTCAGCAAATGGGCGGCAGCCGTTGGGATACATCCAGCCTGATCAAACGTCTGCGAACTAAATAATTGCCAGGCTTAGGCTGGCGCCGAACTTCTAGGCATTTGCAGTACCGCGCACAGCCCGACCCCGCCATGCAACGAGGGGTCGCCGTCTTTCAAGACTATCGTGCCGCGATTGCGCTCAGCATAGGCGAGCGCAATCGCGAGCCCCAGCCCGGAGCCACTGCCGCGCGAACCTTTGCGAGCCGTACCGCCCCGGTCGAATCGTATAAATACGCTCTCGCGTAACGAAGGGTCCAGACCCACCCCATTGTCGCGGACGCTTACCCAAGCCCGGTCGTCGGTCACTCCGGCGGACACAGTGATCGTGCTACCGTTGCCGGAGTGATTGATCGCGTTATGAACCAGGTTCGCAATCGACTCATGGATTTCGGCATCGCTGCCCAGGACCCACGGCCTATGAGCCTGGACGTCGTTGTCACCTTCGCTACTGTCCGCCCAGCCAAGATCTTGGTGTTTTTCGCGCGCTAACGGCAAGTACAGCAGCACCACCTCACGCGCCAAAGTATTCAGATCGACTTGCGCCTGTGGTGCAATATCGTTGCGGCTTGCATGCGCAAGAGATAATAACTGCTCCGTCAAGCGCGATGTTTGGCCGAGTTGACGAATAATCGCAACAAGGGTTTCACGCATGCGCACGATATCGGGCTCACGTCTGGCGTACTGCGCCTGCGTACGCATGATCGCCAACGGCGTGCGTAGCTGATGCGATGCATCGGCCAGGAATCGTGCCTGCTTGTCGAGGACCTGGCGATATAGATCGATGTGGTGATTGATCGCCTTGACTAGCGGAACGACCTCGCGGGGAACGTGATTCTCATCGAGTGGCAACAGGTTATCTACGTCGCGAGCCCTGATTTCGCGCCTCAGTTCGCTTAGCGGCCGCAAGGCCAGTTGCACACTAAACCAAACGAGCAAGGCGGCCAATATCAGCATTCGTCCATCGCGAAACAGGCCTTCCCGCCAGGCGTGCTGTTGCGTGCGCAAACGCAGGTCTATGCTTTCGCCAACGAGCACAATTACCTGACGGTGCACCCCTTCATAATAAAGATCGCGCCACAACGCCACCATACGCACTTCATCATTACGATACATGGCGTTATAAAAGACGGGCATGCCCTCGTTGTCGGCCAGGGTTGGCGGGCGCGGCAGCCCCTGCATACCCAACAAAACCTTCCCTTCCAAATGTTGCGCGCTGGATCCGGCCAGACTAGATGTTCCTGACACGACCTCCTCGACGCGAAAATATTTCCGATTGCCTGCGCGAGACTCGAGCATGACCTGCGCATAAAACGGCGGATCGATACGCAAAGTGCCATCGGAATTGAATTCAACGCTGTTCTCGAGAACTTTGGCCGGTTCCAGCAGTGCACTATCGTAGACTTCCTGCGTAACGATATTCAGGGCTTGATAATCGCTGCGACCATCGACAATTAATAACGTCACGACGCCCGGAATCAGCATCACAAGCAACCAAAACCGGATACTGCCGCGATATTTTTGAGTTAGTAGCGCCATGTATCAGGCTTCATTGAGGATGCTTTCGAGCATATAACCTAAGCCCCTGACGGTCACAATATGCACATCGCTACCCGCCAGCTTTTTTCGCAAGCGGTGTAGAACGACCTCGATGGCGTCTGGACTGGAATCGCTATCGTGCTCGAACACCCTCGAGAATAAATGACTTTTTTCAACCGGCACGCCACTTCGCGTAACGAGCACCGCTAACGCAGCATGCTCGCGCGGCGTCAGATGCAGGATAGCGCCGTCTAATGAGAACGCGCGGCTTTCGCTGTCGTAGACCAGCGTTCCGCATTCTATTCGAGGCGGCTTGCGTCCCCTGCTGCGCCTTACTAGCGCAGCCAGGCGCGCCTCGAGCTCCTCGAGCGCGAAAGGTTTGGTCAGGAAATCATCGGCACCCAGGTTCAGGCCCCGCACGCGATCCTGCAAAGCGCCCTGCGCCGTCAGAATAAGGACCGGGGTGACGTCGCCACGAGTACGCATTTCGCGTAGCAAAACGAGCCCATGCTTGTCAGGCAGGCGCAAGTCCATTACTACAGCGTCGTATGACGAGCTTGCCAACATGTGCTCGGCGGTTTGCGCATCGGGCGCGTGCTCGGGTTCAAAACCACTTTGAGCCAGCGCCCGCTCGAGCCATGCTGCCATTTCACGTTCGTCTTCAACCAGAAGTATGCGCATGACCCTTGTTTTCCGTAGACTGCACGCCGCGGTGACTTTGCACGCGCTGACGTAAATAGCGGGTTTCTTGCCCCCTTTTGAATAAAATCGCTGCCAGTTCGTTGAGTGCCTGCGTATAGACATCGCGCTTGAACTCAATGACAGCATCCAGTGGAACCCAATATTGGCTCCAGCGCCAAGCGTCGAATTCCGGACTATGGCTGGCACGCAGACACACGTCAGAATCGCGCCCGACCATTCTCAACAAAAACCAGATCTGTTTTTGCCCTTTATAGTGACCGCGCGAATCGCGCCGAACAAAATTGCTCGGGACGTTATAACGCAGCCAATCACGTGTCCGACCTAATATGCGAACATGTTCGGGCCGTAACCCCACCTCTTCGTGAAGTTCACGGAACATGGCCTGAACAGGGCTTTCCCCATATTTAATGCCACCTTGTGGGAATTGCCATGCATGTTCCCGAATACGTTTACCCCAGAAAACCTCGTTTTTTTGATTTACGAGGATAATGCCGACATTAGGACGGTAGCCTTCACGGTCTAACATGGGCCACCCCAAAGCGAATTCAATACAATTACCGTTGATTATACGTATCTGTCGAGATCCTCACCATGCATGCAAGCAAGTATCACATCAATACCCTTAAAGAAGCACCTGCGGAGGCCGAAGTAACGAGCCACCAGCTTATGACCCGGGCCGGCATGATCCGCAAGGCTGCCGGTGGAATCTACACTTACATGCCTTTAGGACTAAAGGTTCTGCGCAAGATCGAAGCGATTGTGCGAGACGAAATGGATCGCGCCGGCGCGATCGAATTGTTGATGCCCGTGGTACAGCCCGCCGAACTTTGGGTTGAATCGGGCCGCTGGGAACAATACGGCGCTGAACTGTTACGGATGAAGGACAGACATGGCCGTGATTTCGTATTGCAACCCACGTCCGAAGAAGTCATCACCGATATCGCTCGTAATGAAATTCACAGTTGGCGCCAGTTGCCGTTGAATTTTTATCATATTCAAACCAAATTTCGCGACGAACGACGCCCACGTTTTGGATTGATGCGGGGCCGCGAATTCACAATGAAAGACGCCTATTCGTTTGATCGCGATGAAGCGTCGGCACAGGCCAGCTATGACACCATGTTTGATGCCTATATGCGGATTTTCTCGCGCCTGGGCCTTGAATTCCGAGCCGTCGCAGCCGACACCGGTTCAATCGGAGGTTCACGCAGCCACGAGTTCCAGGTCATTGCCGACACCGGTGAAGACTTGATTGTCTATAACCCTGACTCGCAATATGCTGCGAACATCGAACTGGCCGAGGCACCGTGCTTACTCGCAGAACGCGGTCCTGCTAGCAATGTGCTCGCTAAAACCGCCACGCCCGATGCACCCAAGTGCGAAATTGTTGCACGTCAGCTGAATAAGCCGCTGACAGATACCGTCAAATCGATTGTGCTGGTTACCGAGGCTGAAGGTCAACCTGCACAGTCCAAAGTATGGCTGCTGCTTTTGCGTGGCGACCACGAATTGAATGAAGTCAAAACTGGCAAGCTACCTGGCTTTGAAAACGGCTATCGTTTTGCAACGGAAGACGAAATTCTGGACAGCTTTGGTTGCGTGCCGGGCTACCTGGGCCCAGTCAGCCCCCTGAAGCCAATCACCATCATCGCCGATCGCACCGTCGCAAATATGAATAATTTCATTTGCGGCGCTAATGAGGAAGGCTTCCATTACACCGACGTTAACTGGGGACGTGACCTGCCCGAACCAACAATTGCTGACTTGCGCAATGTTGTGGCGGGCGACCCTGATCCACTAGGCGGACAACTGGCGATTCAGCGAGGCATTGAAGTAGGTCACGTATTTTTCCTGGGCGACAAATACTCCAAATCCCTGGGTGCTACTTTCCTGGAAAACGATGGCAAGCCCGCCATGCTGCAAATGGGCTGCTATGGAATTGGTATCAGCCGCATCGCCGCTGCGGCCATCGAGCAGAACCACGATGACAAAGGCATTATCTGGCCCAGATCTATCGCTCCATTTGAAGTGGTCATTTGTCCGATGGGCTTCCATAAAAGTGAAACAGTCCGCAACGCTGCGGAATCACTCTACGCAGAACTGAAAGCTCACGGAGTAGACGTAATGCTGGACGATCGTGACACCCGGCCCGGCATCATGTTCGCTGACTGGGAGCTGGTGGGCGTGCCCGTGCGTGTGACGATAGGCGACCGGGGACTGAAAGAAAACATCATCGAAATCCAGACACGGCGACAGGACGCCGCCAATAAGGTGCCGTTGTCGCAAGCGCTCGCCCACACGCTTGAACAGTTAAACTCAATGTAAGGCAGTGACGCTGCCGGCTGCTTCCAGGTATCGTGCGGCCATCATTCCCCCCATGCCGCCGCGCTGGTGGGAATGTCACACCACTTAACGAAAGACATGGCGATTGAAACACCCACACCATTATCCACCCTTGATATTCGCGTATATTACGAGGACACTGACGCCGGCGGCGTTATGTACTATGCCAACTACTTGAAGTTTTTTGAGCGGGGCCGAACAGAATGGCTACGACGACTAGGTGTAAACCAATCAGAACTTGCCGCCAAAGAACATCGGCTATTCGTTATCAAGAAGGTTGAAATACAATACCGTATACCAGCAAGGCTCGACGACTTGCTTTCGATCCACAGCAGGATTACCCGGCTTGGCCATGCGTCGATCACTTTCGACCAATCGGCCCTGCGCGGTAATGAGCTGTTGTGTCAAAGCGGTATTCAAGTCGCATGCGTTGACGCACGTACCTATCGTCCCGCCGCGCTTACTCACGAACTTAGAACCCTACTGGAAAAGGCTCAGAACTAACCATGCAAGCCTCTAGCGACCTGTCGCTGATCACCTTACTCATCGATGCCAGCATTCCCGTACAAGTGGTCATGCTTGTGCTGCTAGGCATTTCAGTTTTGTCGTGGACTTATATCTTCAGCAAACGCGCTGCGCTCAAGCGTGCCAATGAACAAACCCGTCGATTCGAAGACGACTTCTGGGCAGGCGGAGACCTTTCTGTCCTGCAGCAGGCCGTCGCGACACGACGCGCCGAACATGGCGCACTGGCTCGTATTTTCGACGCCGGCATGACCGAATTCGTAAAGGCCCGGCGCAACAGTGGCGGTGGTGGCGACGCAATGCTCGACGGCCCACGCCGCGCCATGCGTGCCACTTATCAGCGGGAAATGGACAGTCTGGAATCGCACTTGAACTTTTTGGCGTCGGCCGGTTCAGTCAGTCCCTATATCGGTCTACTGGGCACGGTATGGGGCATCATGCATGCTTTCATTGGTTTATCGTCAATGCAGCAGGCCACACTTTCCGCCGTTGCGCCAGGTATCGCCGAGGCCCTGATTGCCACAGCCATCGGTTTGTTTGCTGCGATACCAGCCGTAGTGGCCTACAACCGCTACACCAACGAAATCGATCGCCTATCGATACGCTTCGATAGCTTCATCGACGAATTTCTGAACATCTTGCAACGGCAGGTCCGCTAATGCCTTCTGCTCGCGGTAGCAGCCGCACCCGTCGCCTGAAGAATGAAATCAACGTCGTGCCGTACATCGACGTCATGCTAGTGCTGCTGGTCATCTTTATGGTGACCGCACCGATGATCACACCGGGCTTGATCGAACTTCCTTCCGTCGGAAGCGCTTCTGAAGTCACAGCCAAGCCCGTAGAAGTCGAAATCGCCGAAGACGGAGCCATTTCATTGCGCGTACGCGATGCTGGCAACGGTTTCCAGAAGATCAACAGCGAAAACCTGGTCTCCGAGGTCAAATCCCGTATTTCCGCCGACACCCCGGTTGTCATTGCCGCCGATGGACGAGTTCCTTATGACCAGGTCATGAGGGTTATGGACCAATTGCGCAGCAATGGCGTCACCCGGCTTGGATTGCTGGTGGATCAAAAGTCCAGCACGGAACCGTTAAAAAAATAGGCATCACCCCGCCTCGTGGCGGGGTGATGGCCAACCTTGCGCAACTTGATGAAGCAAAAAAAACACCACATTAGCAACGCAGCAGAACGCACCCCAGAGCAGCAGGACGAGCGGCGAGGGTTAACCTATGCCGTTGCCATACATGTCCTGTTATTCCTGTTCATGGTGATCGGGTTCATTGCCGCTCCCAGCCAACCCAATCCAGTGCAGGTAGAGCTTTGGACCGATGGCACGACGCCGACCGCTGCCGAGCCCGAAGCTGAACCCGAAACGGCCGACGAGCCCCAGGAAACGCCACCCGAACCTGAGCCTGAGCCGCAACCTGAGCCCGAGCCGACCCCGGCGCCCGAGCCACCGCCTGCGCCTGAACCCCCGCCTCCCCCACCGCCGCCACCCGCCCCTCAGGCGCCTCCGGTGGCCGAACCTCAACCCGAAATAGATCCCGACATCGCAATCGAAAAGGCTCGTAAAGAACGCGAGCAAAAAGAGCAGGCTGAGAAGGCCGCGCAGGAAGCAGCTCAGAAGGCGGCGGCCGAAAAAGCGGCCGCAGAAAAGGCGGCCGAAGCGAAGAAGGCCGAGGAAAAAAAGAGGGCTGACGAAAAGGCTGCGGCTGACTTGAAGGCTAAGGAAGAAGCGGCTAAGAAAGCCGAGGCCGCGGCTGAACAGAAGGCCAAAGAACGGGCTGCCGAAAAAGCTGCCGCCGAACAGAAAGCCCAGGAAGAAGCCCAGCGCAAGGCAGTAGCCCAAAAGGCGGCCGCCGAAAAAGCAGCCGCCGAAAAGGCTGCTGCCGCTGCCGAGCAGAAGGCAAAAGAAGCGGCTGAAAAAGCCAGTGCCGAAAAAGCAGCTGCGGAAAAGAAAGCAGCTGCCGAGAAAAAAGCTAAAGAGGACGCCGCCAAGAAAGCCGCTGCGGAAAAAGCCGCAGAAGCCAAAAGGGACGCCATACGCGCCGCCATGCGTGGGGATGCGCTGGGTGCAGCAGGTCTGCCCGGCGGCAGCGCCGATCGCAATCAGGCAGGCGGCGGAGGCAATGATAACGGCTACGCCTCGAAGGTGCGTGCCTGCATACGGCCACGCGTAATTTTCAATGTGCCCCCACGCCAGGGTCGCGCTAACCCGACAGTACAATACAGAGCTAATCTCAGTTCTGATGGTACCGTTGAGAAAGTCCTTGTGAAAGGCTCTTCAGGCGATTCCCGCTTTGATGAAGCCGTGAAAAAAGGGATCGAAGCCTGCTCCCCATTCCCTAAACCGCCTAGCGGCAAATACCCGTCCTATATTGACGGTGATTACCGAATGTACGACTAACAGGAGATCACAGATATGACAGCCGTCACTCCAGCCATAACCACCGTACCGACCACATTACGCGTATGGGCTTTCGGAACGATTGTGCTGGCCGTCAGCCTTGTCGCTGCCCGGCCGGCCGATGCTCAATTGCGTGTCGATATTTCGGGTGTAGGCGCCACCCAGTACCCGATCGCTACTGCCGACTTCACCGGTGACGCCAAGGGACAGGCCATTGCGGAAGTTATCCGCGCCGACCTGACCCGTTCCGGACAATTCCAGTTGATCAATGCCGCCGGTGCAAATCTGAGCACTGAAAGCTCGATCGCCTACGACGAATGGCGAAACAAGGGAGCGGACTACCTCGCGTACGGTTCCGTCACACATTCCGGGGGGCAATACAGCGTCAGCTATCGTCTGGTTGATTCGGTGCGAAAGACTCAGTTAGACGGGGTGGCATTCACCGGCACCGAAAAAGAGCTACGACGCGTATCCCACCAAATAGCCGATCGTATTTACGAAAAAATCACCGGGGTGCGCGGCGTATTCTCGACCCGCATCGCCTATGTGTTGCAAACAGGCAACAACTATGAGTTACAAATTGCAGATGCCGACGGCCAGAATCCCCAGGTAATGTTGCGGTCGAAACAATCGATTATTTCACCCGCATGGTCTCCTGACGGTAAGCGTTTGGCCTATGTCAGTTTCGAAGCCAACAAGCCAGTCGTCTATGTTCAGACCCTGGCAAGTGGCCAGCGCGTCCCCATTGCCAATTTCAAGGGCAACAACAGCGCGCCGGCATGGTCGCCCAACGGCCAGCAATTAGCTGTCGTGCTGTCACGTGACAGTATCTCGCAGATATATACCATTAACGCCGATGGATCCGGCCTGCGCCGTATCATGCGTTCGCCCTTGATCGACACCGAACCTCACTACACTCCAGACGGTTCATCGCTGGTATTTACAAGCGATCGGGGCGGTAGCCCGCACATTTACAAGGTGCCTGTTTCGGGCGGTGATGCGCAGCGAGTCACCTTCAATGGTAGTTACAATATCTCACCGGCCATGTCGCCAGACGCAAATAACCTGGTGTACGTTACACGAAGAGATGGTGCATTCCGTATTGCAATACAAAACATGGGGTCCGGATCTGAGCAATTATTAACCGCCGGTCCCGATGATGAGTCACCAAGTTTTGCACCGAATGGAATGCAAATCCTATATAGTTCCGTACAAGGTGGTCGTAGCGTTTTGGCTGTTACTTCTGTTGACGGCCGCGTCCGCCAAACACTGTCAGCGCTTAACGGCAAAGTACGCGAACCTACCTGGGGACCATTTACTAATTAATTTTCAGTGTGACTCTTTTTTCAAAGGAACTTAAATGAGCTCGCGCATCGCAAGACGCCTCACAATAGCCGCTCTTGTTGCCACGTTGGCAGCATGTAGCTCTGTACCACTCGACCAGTCCGGCGCCGGAACTGGTGGTAGTGGCGCAGGTTCGGCCAGCTCGGGGCAAATCATGGACCCGTTTAACCCGCAAAGCCCACTCGCTCAACAGCGTTCGGTCTATTTCGATTTCAACAGCTTCACAGTCCCTGACCAATACCGTAGCTTGGTCGAAATGCACTCCACATATCTTACTGGCCACGGCCAGCAGAAGATCCGCATCGAAGGCAACGCCGATGCACGTGGTGGCTCTGAATACAATCTGGCTCTTGGCCAGCGCCGCTCCGACGCAGTTGCGCGTATGATGACCCTGCTAGGCGTCAACAGCAACCAAATCGAAGCGATCAGCTTCGGCAAGGAAAAACCCAAAGCCATGGGTAATACCGAAGCCGACTACGCTGAAAACCGTCGTGCGGATATTGTTTATCAACAATAATATCTGATCACTCAGACTGTAACGCCGTGGCGGCATCCCGCCGCGGCGTTTTTTTATTTCAACGGAGCCTGAAATGAGCGTTTACTCCATGCCTTTGCGCGCCGCCGTACTGGCCACGACACTCTCGCTGTCTGCCCTGTTTGCGGCCCCCGCACAAGCCTTTTCCGATGACGAAGCGCGTCGCGCGATCCTAGAGTTGCGCGAACAAATCAAGCAGCTGACCGAACAAAATCGCCAGGCGCGGCTTCAGCTAGCAGACCAGCTTGAGACCATACAGCATGAGATGGCAAGCATGCGCGGGCAGATGGAACAGCTCAACATGAAAGCGGAACTCCAAAGACGTGCGAACCAGGATAAATCAGGCAGTACCACTGACACCAAAGTGGCTGATCCCCAGGAACAAGCCGCTTATGAGGCAGCCATGGAACTATTCCGCGGCGGGAAATATAAAGAAGCGGCCGGTAGCCTCGCCACTTTCATCCAAACGTATCCGAACAGCGCACTGACTCCCGAAGCACGGTTCTACCGCGGTAGCAGCATGTACGCCAGTAAAGACTTCAAGGGATCCATACAAGGACTCCAAGGCCTGATCAAGGCAAGCCCAGACGACCCGCGGGCACCCGATGCACTGCTTGTCATCGCGGCCAGCCAGATCGAACTCAACGATATGGCCGGCGCAAAGACTAGCCTGCAAAAAATCGTTAAAGATTATCCTCAGGCAAATGCCGCCGAGACGGCCAAAAGCCGCCTTAAGCTGCTGCAGTGATGCCGACACGTGCGCTGGCCAGCACGCTTGCCTACGAACGCACGTGGCGCCAAAGAAAGCTTTTCCTGGCCATATTGCTGGCTGCCATCCTGGCGCTGGTCTGTATCGACCTGGTGCTGGGACCCGCGGAAGTGGGTTGGGCCGCCTTATGGCGCACCCTATCGGGGTCTTCGCCGGCTGATCCAACGCTTGACGTCATTGTCTGGCAGATCCGCTTGCCTCAAGCCTTGATGGCGATTATGGTGGGCGCCGCACTGGGGTTAGCCGGAGCTGAAATGCAAACCGTGCTTAACAACCCGCTCGCCAGCCCTTTTACCCTTGGCGTATCATCCGCGGCAGCACTGGGAGCCGCCCTTACACTTGTATTTGACTGGCACCTTCCCATGGTCCCGATGCAATACGTGCTGGTGATCAATGCGTTTATCCTCGCTCTGCTTTGTGTGTACATGCTCGATGCCGTCGCACGCCGAGCCCGGATAGGCACCGCGGGCATCGTACTTTTCGGCATCGCCCTGGTATTTACGTTCAACGCCTTGCTGTCGCTGGTTCAGCTGACTGCCAGTTCAACGGCATTGCAAGACCTGGTGTTCTGGATGATGGGAAGTCTGGAACGCAGCGACTGGACAAAGTTGGGCCTGATGGGCGTGGCGCTACTCGTGGTCTTTCCCTTTGCCTTGCGCAACGCGTGGCAGCTTACCGCGCTGCGATTCGGCGACGATCGTGCGGCCAGTTTTGGGGTCGATCCGCACCATGTGCGGCGAGGCGCGCTGCTTCGAGTCAGCATTCTGGCTGCGCTGGCAGTTTCATTGGTGGGGGTGATCGGCTTTATCGGCCTTGTTGCGCCTCATATTGCCAGAAAGCTTTGGGGTGAAGATCACCGGTGGTATTTGCCCGCCAGCGCCTGTATTGGCGCCGCGATATTGATCGCTGCATCGGTTGCAGCCAAACTGCTTAGCACGCACACGGTTATCCCAGTGGGTATCGTGACTACGCTAGTGGGCGTACCCTTTTTCATCATCACATTGATGCGACGAACCGTACAATAATTCATGGCGACCGAAATACCCAGAACCACTTTGACGGTACGAGGTATCAGCTGTACGCTCGGTACTAATAAGGTGCTGCGCGCGGCGACCCTGCCAGCATTGCATGGCGGCCAACTTGTAGCCCTGCTAGGCCGCAATGGCAGCGGCAAATCGACATTGCTGCGCAGCATTGCCGGACTAGTACCGGTGCGTGCGGAGTCCCTGATGCTCGACGAGGTTGATCTAACCGAACTTACCGCGCGCGCCCGAGCCGAGAATATTCGCTACCTGCCCCAAAACCTGCCCGACTTCGTTCACCTTACCGTTACCGAGGCTGTTCTGGTAGCGTTGAAAGCCCGCAAACCTATCCGTACCTCGACGGCCCTGCAAAAGGTTGCCGGTATCCTGAGCAGCCTGGGCATCGAGCATTTAGGCGCCTGCTTCCTTGACGAGCTTTCCGGCGGGCAAAAACAACTCGTCGGTCTGGCGCAAGCCTTGGTACATGAACCCAGCGTGCTGCTTCTTGATGAACCCTTGGCATCGCTCGATCTGAACTACCAGCACCATGTCATGCAAATGCTGAACGGACTCGCACGCGACAGAGGGCTGCTGATTATTATTGTTCTGCATGACTTGAATATTGCGCTGCGCTATGCCAATGCGGCCCTGCTTTTGCACAATGGTACGCTGCTGGCCAGCGGAGCCCCGCAGTCAGTCATCACGCCCGAGCATTTGGCACAGGCTTTCCTGATCCGGGCCCGTGTCGAGCACTGCAGCCTGGGCCAGGCCAGTGTACTTGTCGATGACCTTATTCAACTCTAACTCATGCCGTCTACTCACACGCTTGCGCCCTTTCAGACCCGGATTGCGGATTCGTCGGTTCACTACACCCAGGCAGGCAGCGGCGAGCTTCTTCTGCTTATACATGGCTCTTTGTGCGACTACCGTTATTGGCGCTGGCAGATTCCTGCATTAAGCCAACACATGCATGTCGTCGCTCCCAGCTTGCGCGGTTTCTGGCCGCAAGCCTTTGACCGCGAGGAATCGTCATTCAGTGTGGCTCAGCATACGTGCGACATGATCGCCTTCGCCCAACAACTTGCCGACGGCAAGCCCCTGCACCTACTGGGGCATTCGCGTGGCGCACAGATCGCGCTGGAGCTGGCTTGTGTGGCGCCAGAGCTCGTGCGCAGCCTGACCTTGGCGGACCCCGGCTTCAGAATAGGCGATGAACCGCCGAATTCCCCCTTCCACATGAACGTCGCCACGTTGCTCGAGCAAGGCAAGGTGGAAGAAGCATTGTCGCAGTTCATCGATACGGTGAACGGTGCGGGAACCTGGCGCCAGATGGTGGGATGGTTCAAGGCTATGGTCACTGACAACGCATACACCTTGCTCTCACAAGTCCGGGAAATTAATCGTCCAGTCGACCTTGAGCGAGCCAGCCATTTGAGATGCCCCATCCTTTTAGTCGGCGGAGCCAATAGTCCGGCGCGCTATGGCAGCCGCATCGATATTCTGGAACGTGCGTTTACCGATGTATCACGGGTTTCGATACCCTTGGCATCGCACGGAATGAACCTCGCGAACCCAAAAGCGTTCAATCAAGCCCTTCTTAGCTTTCTTACTAAGACAAGCCGCTGACCAACCCGCCGCTAATAATGACTCGACCCCAAAACGGGTGACGAGGTCGAGTCAACGCAACATCGGCAAGAACTGGCTTGGCGATGTGCTTAGTGAGACATCGGCGCCTGCGTATTGGGCGCCTTGATCTCGCAGTCCGCCGACGCTTTTTCACCCGAGTCAAACACAAAGTCCATCTTGACCTTGCTGCCGATTGCCGGAACGTTTGCAGGATTTTCCAGCATGGCGTGATAGCCGCCCGGCTTGAACTCCAGCTTTCCGCCCGCCGGAATGGCAATATCGTGCGTGGCTGACATCCTGCTCATCCCGCCTTGATGGGTTGTTTGATGCAGCATCACCATGCCGTAAGCAGTTGATGACGCACTTTGCAGCTTGGCTTCTTTGGACCCGCTGTTTTCAATAACGAAATAGCCGCCCGAGGGTGCGGGTAGGGGTAAAGACCGTATCCAGCAGCCGGAAACCACCAGCGTGCTCGACACTTTAGCGTTTGCGGCGTTGTCGGCGACTGCCTGCTTTGCGTGGGAAGGCGTACCGTGATCATGTCCCGCGTGGGCCAGTAATACGGTAGGCTCAGGCAGAGCATTGGCATGGCTGACGGAATTTGCCAGCGCCGCGCCCGTGAATGACATGATGCCGACGATAACTATGTTTTTCATGAAGTACCCCAAAATGATTGTCTGGTTATTAAATCGATAGAATTTCAGCACAATCAGAAAGGTGGAGCTCGCGATCCTAAAGGAGGTCCACGCACCGCGAGTTGCACGGTCTCGACCGCCGTCAGCCATAGTGCGAACTGCAGATCAGCAACGACGGAAATAAAAGCAGGCGCTGCCGTGAACGACAAGGCCGCCTGACTAGTTACGAAGCCCACAGCGCAATCAAGCATCTGCGGTTCAGTTTGACGCTTCTCTTCGAGAGCCAGAATTCTTTTGGTGCTGGCCGATAAGCCTTGCACACAAATAGTCATGCCCGGCAGGCTGCCGCCCTTGACCAGGAAGTGCGCTGGCATGTAGCCCGCGGGAATCACGGCGCGCACTAGGTATACAAGCAACAGCACGCCCGACAGGGCACGCCAGTATGTCGCAGAAAAGTGTAGCGGTAAGCGCCTATTCATGGTGGGCAAGTGTACTACGCTGTCGCCTGCGGCCAGCATGATCCTTCGCAAGCAATAGTCCCTGTGGCACACTAGCCGAACTTCCTGCAAACGTTACATTTTGCCACTTCATCACCTTGCGAGCTATGGAACCTATTGTGCAGAACACACTGCCTAAAATCAGCGTAAGCGAATTCAACCAGTTGCTGGCAGACCAGCACCCGTTTGCCTCGCTGCTCGAGATCGAAGTCGTCAGTATTGGCCACGGCTCTGCCGTTTTGCTATTACCAAACCGCAGCGCGCATCAACGACTAGGCGGCATCATCGCCGGCCCGATGTTAATGGGCCTGGCCGATCTGGCTTTGTACGCAGCGATTGTCGGAGCCACAGGCAATCCCGAAGCGGTGACAGCCAGCCTAAGCATAAACTTTCTGCGCAAAGCGCCTCCCGGAGGAGTTCTTGCACATGCCACCATTCTAAAAACAGGGCGGCTAGCATCTGGCGATGTGTTGCTGGTCCCGGCGGTGGGCGGCAATCCTGTAGCGCAGGTCATCAGCACATGGTCCTTACCGCGCGAAAAGTAAGAAAAGTCCAGGGCACCATTGCAAGCCCCAATAGCCAGACCTATGGCTCCCGACTATCAGGCCGCGCAAACGCCGCCAGATGATCAACCAGCAAACGAGCCGCGGGCGACAGCGAGGATTCACCTCGAAAGCAGATGGCAAAACGCCGCTGAGCCCAAGTATCTGTCAAGGGAATCACACGCAGTCCTTTGGCGTCGGCATAAACCTGCGCCACCTCGATGGGTACTACGCTAATGGCCAGATTTGCCAGCACCACCCGTAATACTGCATTTAGGTTAGACACGAATATGCGTTCGACAAGTTGGCGCCCCGCCAGAGACGCCTGGCGTTTCAGTATGATTTGTACCGCACTTGCCGACGACAAGCTGACATGCTCGTAATCCAATGATGCTTCGAAAGCCATCGTCTTCAGAGACGCCAAAGGATGATCGGGGTGAACCACCACGGCCAGACGATCGGTGCGATACGCCCGGGTTTCAAGGCCCTGAAAATCGGCTAGGTCCCAGCATATTCCCACCGAAGCCACGCCTTCTTTGATGCCCCGGACGACATCAAGGCTTAGACGCTCTTCGATGTCGATCTGGATATTTCGATAGTCCGGCTTTTGGAGAAACGCCGCGAGGTCTTCGGGTAGAAATTCTGCCAGCGAAGAAGCCGTCGCCAGTATTCGGACTTGACCCCTGACTCCCGTTGAATACGCTGCCATATCCCGCCGTATGCGCTCCGCGCTTGCCAGCATGGCGCGAGCATGTTCCAACAGCGTTTCGCCTGCCGCAGTTGGACTCACCCCGTGGCGCCGGCGTGTAAGGAGGCTTACGCCGACGTTTTCTTCGAGAGCAGCAAGACGCTTGCTGATCGCCGAACCGACAATATTGGATTGTTCGGCCGCGCGTGCAATGCTGCGCATCTCGCATACCGTAACGAACATTCGCAGCGTCGTGAGATCGAGGTCACGCATTTTTAGTTATACCGCCAGTGGTCGGAGACCAGATCATGATATTCCATTCGGGAAGCGTCAAGCTTCTAAAATTGAATCATATCCGTTTCTGGAATATCTAAAATGGGCAAATAGTATTTCACATGGTGAATTCAATATGTCGGTATCTCTCTCCGAATCGGCAAACTGCTCAAGGCAGCCGTGGCCAGAAAAGGTCACGGTCCGCGAAGTAGGCCTGCGCGATGGCTTGCAAAGCATTACACGTACACTACCCACAGCAAACAAGCTAGACTGGATTCGCGCGGCCCATGCCGCTGGCCAACGCGAGATCGAAGTGGGCTCGTTCGTACCGGCGCGTCTACTGCCGCAACTGGCCGATACCCGCGAACTCGTCCGCTTTGCCAAGACCCTTCCCGGTCTGTTTGCGTCAGTGCTCGTGCCAAACCTGAAAGGCGCGGAACATGCAGTCGAGGCAGGTGCCGACCTTATGATTATTCCACTTTCGGCCAGTCACGCACACAGTCTGGCAAACCTGCGCAAGACACCTGATGAGGTCGTCGCCGAGGTCGCCAGAATACGTAGCATGCGCGACGCGGCGGGCTCCAAGATTGTTATCGAAGCCGGCATTGGCACCGCATTCGGATGCACCTTGCAAGGCCATGTTGAACCCGGCGAGGTATTGCGTTTAATGCAATCACTACTCGATGTCGGGGCCGATCGGGTCAGTCTCGCCGACACAGTTGGCTACGCCAATCCGGCCACCGTCGACAGCCTCTTTTCCCAAGCACTGAAAATTGCCGGAGATCGGCTGCGCGTGGCACATTTTCATGACACAAGAGGACTGGGCCTTGCCAATGTGGTCGCAGTGCTGAGACTGGGCGTTACCTCGTTTGACGCCTGCCTGGCTGGTATAGGCGGGTGCCCTCACGCACCTGGCGCGAGCGGTAATGTCAGCACCGAAGACCTGGTCTTCATGCTTGAAGACATGGGTATCGCCACCGATATCGACGTCAGTCAATTACTGACGTTGCGTAATAAGTTGGCCCAATGGCTGGACGGCGAGACCTTGCACGGAACGCTCTGGCGTGCCGGCCTGCCCAAGACGTTCAAACCGGCATCAACTCTGCATTCTCTTTCTATCCAATAAGGTTTGAAATCCACATGCCCACTGACATGAATGGCGTGGCAAGCGATGCCATCGCGCAACCGCCTGCCCAGAATTTGACGACAAGCGCAAAAGCGGGCCGGCGCCTTCCGTTAACTGGACTGCGCGTCGTCGAATTCACTCATATGGTGATGGGGCCCACCTGCGGACTGGTGCTGGCTGACCTGGGTGCCGAGGTAATAAAGGTGGAGCCCGTCGAGGGTGACCGCACGCGACATTTACTGGGCGCTGGCGCAGGCTTTTTCCCCATGTTTAATCGCAACAAGAAGAGCATCGCCATTAATCTCCATACTCCGGAAGGGGTGGCAATAGCGCATAAACTGGTCAGTAGCGTCGATGTCGTGGCTGAAAACTTCCGCCCCGGAATGATGGAAAAATACGGCCTGGATTACGCCAACTTGAGCATTGAAAATCCTCGCCTGATCTATGCCAGCCTTAAGGGATTTCTGCCGGGCCCCTATGAGCTGCGGACCGCATTGGACGAAGTGGTGCAAATGATGGGAGGCCTTGCTTACATGACCGGTCGCCCGGGCGACCCCCTACGCGCGGGCACTAGCGTGAACGACATTATGGGCGGCATGTTCGGCGCTATCGGCATCATGGCCGCCTTGATTGAACGCGGCATTACAGGTCAAGGCCAGGAAGTGCAGTCTGCCCTGTTCGAAAATAATATTTTCCTGGTCGGACAGCATATGCTTCAGTATGCCATCACAGGCGAGGCGGCTGCGCCGATGCCAGAGCGCATCTCAGCCTGGGCGCTTTATGACGTGTTCACCGTCAAGAATGGCGAACAGATATTTCTTGCCGCCGTCAGCGATGCGCAATGGAAGGTGTTCTGCAAGGCAATGGGGTTTGCCGACCTGCTGACACGCCCGGAACTCGCCACCAATAACGAGCGTGTTCGCGTCCGCGCGACGCTTCTGGCAGAGCTTCGGCCCCGACTGGCCACTTATACCGCAGCAGAGCTCGCCGCCATTTTTGAAAAGCATGGCCTGCCGTTCGCCCCTATTGTGAAGCCAGAGGAATTGTTTGATGATCCCCACCTGCAGGCGACCGGCGGCTTGGCCGAAATAAGGCTTACCGACGGCGAGCGTGCCGGGCAAACCGCACGGGCTGCCCTGTTGCCTCTTACCCTGACCGGCGAACGATTGGGAGTTCGGATACATCCTCCGAAACTTGGGGAGCACACTAAGGAAGTGCTGGAAAGCATTGGCTATGACGATGCAGAGATTGGAGAACTGTTGAAGCTTAAGGCAGT
Organism: Candidimonas sp. SYP-B2681; assembly: GCF_003971065.1. Taxonomy (GTDB): domain Bacteria; phylum Pseudomonadota; class Gammaproteobacteria; order Burkholderiales; family Burkholderiaceae_B; genus Pollutimonas. Next base: position 149,786 of record NZ_RYDV01000009.1, on the reverse strand, counting down.
CGGATAGTAAGTTCGGGACGCGTAACGATTCGCGATTGGCAATCTACATTATAAAAACTCAGGAGACATCCATGACAACGTTCAATACCAGCACAACTCGGCGCCACTTTTTAGCGGCACTAGGGGCAGCCGCTGTAAGCAAACCGTTCTCGGTATTTGCGCAAAACGACCGACCTATTAGCTTCATCCTTCCAGTGGGCCCGGGCTCCGGCGTTGATACCATCGTTCGTGCTGCTGGCCCAGCGTTGTCCAAAGCGCTCAAGCACACGGTCGTAATCGAAAACAAGCCGGGCGCCGGCGGAATTCTCGGGACGTCCGCGCTGGTGAAGTCAGTTGCCGATGGCTTCACGCTTAGTGTGGTATCGAACAACCACGTCATATTTCCCAGCGTCTACAAGTCGCTACCCTTCGACCCTATCGCCGATATCACGCCAATCTCGGTTATTGGTTCGACGCCCTTGCTGCTCGTGGTGAATCCCCGCAAATTGCCTGTCGCAAATGTCCAGGAGCTGATTGCAGCGTTGAAGAAGCGCCCCGGCGAATACAACTTTGCATCGTCCGGCAACGGTACCATTCTGCATCTGGCGGCCGAAATGTTCGTCGATCAGGCCAACGTACAGGCCCGCCATATTCCCTACAAAGGCGTCGGCCCCATGATCACCGATTTGTTAGGCGGCCAGGTCGACTTCGGGGTGCTGTCTTTGCCTTCAATCCTTGCCCATCTTCAGAGCGGTGGACTACGCGCGGTAGGCATGGGCAGCAAGACACGAGCGTCGGCAATGCCCGACTTGCCGACGCTCGCAGAACAAGGGCTGCCCGATTACGACATGGCGGGTTGGTTTGCCGTTGTCGGCCCCGCGGGTTTGCCTGAAGCGAAGGTCAAGGAAATTTACGCCGCCTTCACTGAGGCTTTCAATGCCCCGGATGTGCAAAAGAGCATGAAGACTCAAGGCAACACCATACAAATGATGCCGCCTGAGGACACTGCCCGGTATTTCCAATCGGAACTGAACAAATATGCCGCCGTTGTAAAAAGTGCCGGCATCGAACTGCAATAAGTCTCGCACCCGCTGGTTCTCATTGCACGGCAAGTTCCCTGGGCGGCTCTAACTAGGTAATATGTGTGCTCGACATCCTCATGCTTAGGGAACGCAATGCAATATCGACGCCTTGGTACCAGTAATTTAAAAGTCTCAGCCCTATGCTTGGGCACAATGATGTTTGCAGACCAGACCGACTTCGCCGAGGCACGGAATATTGTCGCTTCGGCAAGCGAACATGGTGTCAATTTCATCGATACGGCCGACGTCTATAGCAAAGGTCTCTGCGAAGAAATGGTTGGCAAGCTGATCAATGAAAAGCGGAACGACTGGGTACTGGCGACCAAGCTTGGAAATAGCATGAGCAAGGCCCCCAACCGCTCGCACTATTCGCGCCACTGGATGATGCGCGAGGTGGAAAACAGCTTGAACCGCCTCAGTACGGACCATATCGATATCTTGTATATGCACCGCGATTTCCATGAGGAAAATCTGGACGAAGCCGTGCGTACCATGGGCGACCTGATCCAATCGGGCAAAATCCGAGCGTTTGGCGTGTCGAACTTCAGGGGATGGCGTATTGCCGAGATCGTGCGTTTGTGCGAAAAGGCCAACGTGCCGCAACCTGTCGTATGCCAGCCGTATTACAACCTGCTGAATCGCGGCCCGGAAGTCGAAATTCTGCCGGCCTGCGCACATTATGGGTTAGGAGTGGTCCCGTACAGCCCGATCGCGCGCGGCGTGCTAACCGGGAAGTACCTACCCGGCCAGGCCCCGGCACAAGACAGCCGTGCGGGCCGTGGCGATAAACGCATCCTGGAAACAGAATTTCGTGAAGAATCGCTTGTCATCGCGCGAAAGCTGCAAGAGCACTGCGACGAAAAAGGAATAAAGTTGGGGCAGTTCGCAACAGCATGGGTTCTTGCCAATCCGCATATTTCTGCCGTTATTGCCGGACCAAGAACTTTGCTGCAGATGGAAGATTATTACCCCGCCGTCGCTATCGAGATTACTGCCGAAGAAGAGTCCATGGTCGATGATCTGGTAACGCCGGGGCATGCCTCTACCCCGGGCTACAACGATCCGACCTATCCCTTTTTTGGCCGGCCACGGCCAGCATAAATCCGGGCGAATCGCCCGCTACGAATTTACGTTGTCCCCGGCCGGCCGCCCTCTTTTACTTAGTGGGCAGCTTGCCAGCCACCCCTTCAACGTAGTAATTCATTTTGTTCAGGCCAGCATCATCCAGCACACCCGTCTGTAGTTGAACCTTGCCCTGATTGTCTTTAAGTGGGCCCGTAAATGGAGATAAGGTACCGGCGACGATTTCGGACTGCTTTTCCGCCACCAACTTTCTCAGGTCTTCCGGTACCGCAGATCCGAATCCTTCGAGAGCGGCCATCCCTTGCTTGATCCCGCCCCAGGTGCTATCCGGTTTCCACGTTCCGTCGAGAACCTCGCGTGCCTCTTGAGTGAAGTATTCGCCCCAGTGATGCGTAACCGCAGCCAACTGTGCGTTCGGGCCGAACTTCTTCATGTCGGAATGGTAAGCAATCGCATATTTTCCTTTCTCTTCGGCGGCTTGCACCGTCGCCGTCGAATCGGTGTGATGCGTGACCACGTCGGCGCCCTGGCCGATCAGCGCCAAAGCGGCATCACGCTCCTTGCCCGGATCAAACCAGCTATTGACCCAGATAACGCGTACTTCAGCATTTGGATTTACGCTGCGCATTCCTCGGGTAAAAGCATTAATGCCTTGTAAGACTTCGGGAATGGGAAAGGCGCCGACGTAACCGGCCACGTTCGATTTCGTCATTTTTCCGGCGATGATGCCCGACAAATAACGAGCTTCGTAAAAACGCGCATTGGTTGTCGCCACATTCGCAGCGGTTTTGTAGCCGGTGGAGTGCACGAACTTCACGTCAGGGAATTGCTTCGCCACTTTGAGGGTGGGGTTCATGAAACCAAACGAAGTCGTAAAGATGAGCTTGTTACCCTGCTGGGCCAAGTCACGAATGACACGTTCGGCATCGGCGCTTTCCGGGACATCTTCCACGTATTGGGTCTTGACCCGATCGCCCAGTTGCTTTTCCATTTCTTTGCGCCCCAAGTCTTGTTGCCAGGTCCAGCCGGCTTCACCGATGGGACTGACATAAACAAAACCCACTTTCAGTGGCTCTTTATCGGCCGCCATCGCGGAAGGCGACATTGCCATGGCGGGCATTACCGCCAATGCACATAATGCTTTGCGTATTGAATTTACAGACATGATGATCCTCAGGTGTCCGGGTTAAAGTTTTTGCCTAATGAAGCAGGCATGTTGAGCCTGATCCAGTTTGCATTTCGTGAAATCAGAACCAGCACCAGAATCGTCGCGAGATACGGCAGCATGGATAGAAGCTGGGAAGCGATAGGCACACCAAGTGCCTGCATATGATAGGAAAGAATGGTGATTCCACCAAACAGGTAAGCTCCTATCAGAACCCTGGCAGGCCGCCACGTGGCGAAGGTGGTCAGGGCAAGAGCGATCCAGCCGCGCCCGGCCACCATATCTTCGACCCACATCGGCGTGTAGACCAACGACATGAACGCGCCGGCAAGCCCGCAGCATGCACCGCCGAACAATAACGCTCCAAGACGAATGCGGCGCACGTTGTACCCGAGCGAGTGCGCCGAAGTGGGTGACTCGCCCACCGATCGCAAGATTAGGCCGGCACGCGTGCGGTTCAGCATCCAGGCAATGGCAATGCAAAGCAGCAATGAAAAATACACCATGGGGTGATGTTGAAACAGCGCCTCACCAAGGAAAGGAATGTCTTGCAGCAGTGGAATTCCGAATTTGTTTGCTTGCAGGCTCTTACCGGAATAGTCAATGCCCAGATAAGCAGATGCGCCCCCTCCGAATAGGGATAAGGCGAGGCCAGTGGCTACCTGGTTGGCACCCAGCCATACGGTAAGCCAGGCAAAAAAGCCTGCCAGGATCATGCCGGCGGAGGCACCCACCAGAAATCCGACTGCAACATTCCCGCTATGAATCGTTGCGGCGAACCCCAAGACGGCGGCTACCAACATCATGCCCTCAGAACCCAGATTGATCACGCCGGATTTCTCGTTAACGAGCAAACCCAGCGCTGCCAGCATAAGGGGGGTGCCGGCGATAATTGCGGAGGCAACAAGAGGAGCTAAAGCATCCATTATTTTCTCCAGCGCAATTTGTTATTGATCAGGACATCACAGGCCAGAAGCGAGAACAGTAGAATTCCCTGGAAGATGCCGGTGATAGCGCTGGGCATGCCCAAACGGCTTTGCGAGAGCTCTCCACCTATGTAGAGCAAGGCCATCACAAAGCTCGAGAATATGACGCCGATAGGGTGCAGGCGCCCCACGAACGCGACGATAATGGCGGCAAAACCGTAGCCGGGAGAAATAGACGGAGTCAACTGTCCGATGGGGCCCATGATTTCGGATGCCCCTGCAAGCCCGGCCAAGCCGCCGGACGCCAGCATGCAAGTCCAAAGCGACCGTCCTGCTGAAAACCCGGCGTAGCGTGCAGCTTGCGGAGCGAGCCCGCCGACTCGGAGTTTGTATCCGGAGAAACTGCGCGACAAATAAAGCCAGCCCAGAAAGGCGGTCAACAACGCCAACGCAATGCCAATATGCAGGCGAGTTCCCTGCACTATTATGGGCAGAAGAAAACCGTCTGAAAAAAGTCGTGACTGAGGAAACCCAAAGCCGTCAGGATCAATAAGCACCCCATGCACCAGATAGCTAAGCAGCAACTCCGCGACGTACACAAGCATCAATGACACCAGTATTTCATTGGCATTGAAACGATCGCGCAAACAAGCGGTAATGGCGGCCCAGAACATGCCACCGGCTACGCCCGCAAACAGGGCCAGCGATATCAGCCAAAAACCACCATTACTGCCATCATCGAAGTATAAGATCACGCTACCGGCGGCAATGGCGCCCACGACCAGTTGCCCCTCAGCGCCAATGTTAAAAACGTTGGCCCGGAAACACATCGCCAGACCAACGGAAATCAGCAGCAAAGGCGCCACTTTGACGCCGACTTCGGACCAGCCTTGCACGTCTTTAATCGGTTCCAGAAAGAACACGGCAAGGCTAGCCCAAGGGTCTTTCCCGACAGCAAGAAATAACAATATGCCGCAAGCCATCGTTAACAATACCGCCAGCACGGGCGAAAGCCACGACATCAATACCGACGGGGCCGGGCGTGGCTCCAGCTTAAACATGCAGTAGCTCCGGATTATCTGGCTGCCCGGCTGGCTCCCATAGGCCGCTCATCCAGCGTCCAATGAGGTCCAGGCTTGCCTGCGTCGCCTTTATGGAAGGCGACATCCGCCCTTTCGCCAAGACCACCAGACGATCTGAAATCTCGAACAATTCGTCCAGCTCTTCGGAAATCACCAGCAAGGCACAGCCTGCATCGCGTAAAGCGATGAGCTCGGCTCGTATCTGGGCAGCCGCGCCTACATCAACGCCCCAGGTAGGCTGAGCAACCAGCAGCACTTTAGGATGGCGCATGACTTCACGCCCAATAATGTATTTTTGCAGATTGCCTCCGGACAGGCTTGATGCAATGGCCTGTGGCCCCGGCGCCTTAACCTTGAAGCGGTGGATAATGTCGGCGGCAAGCTGCTGGATAGCGCTATTCCTGACGAAACCCTTGTTCACCGTGTTAGTGGTCTGATGTGACAGCAATATATTCTGCGCGAGAGAAAGCTCGGGGACAGCACCCCGCCCCAGGCGTTCTTCAGGCACGAAGCCCACGCCGTTAGCCCTGCGCCAAGACGTCGAACGATGCCCGATGGCTACGCCATCGAGCATAATCGCATCGCGATCTGCGCGGGTATCTTCGCCCGACAATACCGCCAGCAGCTCCTGCTGGCCATTACCCGACACGCCGGCTACACCCAGGATCTCGCCGGCCCTGACTTCGAAGTCGATATTACGTAGCGGCGTCGCGAAAGGATGCGACTTTTCCAGCGACAATCGTCGCGCCTGCAACATAGTCTTGCCGGGCGCCCGTTCGTGATGTGTTATCACAAGCGGCTCTGCGCCGATCATCATGCGCGACAGACTAGCCTCGGTTTCGGCGCGAGGGTCGCACACCCCCGTCACCTTTCCACCGCGCATCACTGTACAGGTGTGGCACAAGGCTCGTATTTCGTCGAGCTTGTGGCTGATATAAAGAATACTGCAGCCCTCGGCAGCCAAGACGCGCAAGGTATCGAATAGTGTATCGACGGCCTGCGGGGTTAAAACCGACGTAGGTTCGTCGAGTATCAGCAACTGAGGCTTGCCCAGCAAAGCCCGGACAATCTCAACGCGCTGGCATTCGCCGACCGATAGAGTATGCACGTGACGCTGCGGTTCAAGGTCGAGGCCATATTGCCGGGCGGTCTCGGCGATGCGCTGCTCGAGGTCGGCAAGACGGGTCTCGGCGGGCAAGCCCAAGGCTATGTTTTCCGCGACCGTCAGGGTGTCGAAAAGCGAGAAGTGCTGAAATACCATACCTATGCCCAATTGCCTTGCGGCAGCCGGGCTGGCAATATGGACGTCGTGCCCATTCCACAGCATTTGGCCGTGGTCGGGCTTGGTCACACCGTAAATGATTTTCATCAGGGTGGACTTTCCCGCCCCGTTCTCGCCAAGAATGGCATGAATTTCACCGGGCAATACGGTGAGATCAACATTATCATTGGCGATCACTGCCGGATAATGCTTGGTGATCTGTTTCAGCACAAGGCGACTTGTCATATTGGGCTAGCGTCGCCGCAAAGCGTTTTCTATTTTTTTATCAGTTTTATATTGACTTAAGGCATACACTGCCCAGATAGCGGCCGGCACCCAACCAATCAGCGTGATCTGCAAAATCAGGCAGACTATCCCTGCAATAGGCCGCCCTATTGTGAAAAATGTCAGCCAGGGCAATAAAAGCGCAATGATCAATCGCATTATGTAGAACCGCTTATTCGAAAATTCCGGAACCTGCTATTCTAACCTCTGCCCAGCTCGAAATTCGCAAATGATCGATACCGCCTCCAGTATCTGGACCACGATTGTTCTAGAGTTCTCCGATATACCGGATGTGGCCGAAGCCACGCGTGTTGTGTTGCGCCTGACTATGGCGACAATCCTGGGGGCCGCGATTGGCTTTGAACGCGAACTGCGGGGCAAGGATGCCGGCCTGCGTACCCACATGTTGGTGTCGCTAGGGGCAGCCATCTTCATACTGGTACCCCTTCAAAGCGGCATGGAAATCGACGATGCCAGCCGCGTCCTGCAAGGTATCATTGCCGGCATTGGTTTTCTGGGTGCTGGCGCGATTATCAAGTTTAGCAATCGCGGAGAAATCAAAGGCCTTACCACAGCAGCCAGCATCTGGGTCGCGGCCGGAATCGGCATTGCGGCCGGGATGGGCCGGGAAGCCACTGCCGTTGTCAGCACGCTGGCAGCACTCTTCATACTGGTCGTATTAAGGCGTGTAGAAGAGGATCTCAGCCCGCCGGACGATGCTAACGACGAAGATGATGATGACCAAGACTTCAATGACGGCAAGCGGTAAATTTGCACACTGAAGTTGCGCCGCAACCTTCAGTCGATATCATCAGGGATTAGGTTGGTTCGAGGGCCAGTTTTCACGTTCGCTGCCAGCCTTGCCATTCGCCCCTGATGGCGCCATTTCGATAGACTTACCTTTTTCGTCCTTCGCGACGGAGATTCTATTTTTTTTGGCCTTTTCTCCGAGCATCGGCGCGCAATCATTGCTTTCGTTACTGCCCACATTCAGCAATGGCAGTAGCGCGGCGAGCGGCGTCGCGACAACGCCCAATGCAACCGCAGCTCCGGCCCGGGCCGCAAGCGGACCCATCTGGACGCCCACTTCAGGATCCTTGAAAGTACCTTTTGCGTACAAGGGAGACCGCAAGGTAAAGATACGCACAGTCCTGTTTTCCGGACGTATATCAAGATCCATGACTTCTGTGCGCATGTTGATGGTGCCAGTAATGTCAACGGTAGTATCGTCTGTTTCCAGTTTGAATACCTTGGCCGTCATGAGCCCGTCGGTTACCGTAAAGTCTGTTGCGACACAGTTCAAGACCACTTGCTCGTCGCCGAACAACTTCGCCAAGACCATATTGGCGACGTTCAAGCCAGCGGCCTCTAGCAAAAACCGGCTGACTGTCCCGCGGCTTACCAGCGCCTTGAATTGACCATTTGAATGGCCCAATAGCTCGGCTATCGAGCTTCCTTGAGCTTTAAGATTCGCATCGCCGTGAAGTTCGCCAAAGCTGGCTTTCATGGTTTCGGCGCCGGGGAATAGTTTTTTAAGCTTGAGGTGCCGTGCAGCGATGACCATCTCGGCTTGCATCTTTTCACCCCGACCATCAAGAGTAATGGTATTGCTGAGCGTCCCGCCTGCGAAGCCGAAATTCAAGGGAACTAGCGAAAGCACACTGTCGTTCAACTTTATATGGGCGTCAATATTCTCTAATGGCAAGGCTTCGATCCGCAATATCTTTACCCCTCGAAACTTTACATCGGCATCCATCGCCCCCCAGACTTTGGTATTAATAGGCGCAACCGGCAGGGCTTTGCCGGGTGGCTGCTTCACTTTATCGTCTTTCGCCCCCGCGCCCTTCACGTCACTGGTATCGGCGCCGATGAGCGGGCCTAAATCCTTGAAACGCAAGAGTCTCGACTGGACGTCGCCAGTCAGCAGTGAGCGGGGTTTGCGCGCCAGGTATTCAACAGTGCCCTCGAGGTCGCTTTCGCCCATAACACCCTTGAATTCTTCATAGCGCCATTTGTCGTTGTCACCTTCAAGCAGACCAATAAGGCGCCCTTCAGTACTGTACGGCGGCGTCTGAGGCAGCGAGACACCTATCAAGGGAAACAAATCGGCCATGCTGTCGCCTGCCAAGGTCAAACGGACATCTAGCGAGGCAAGCTGTTGCGGCTTGGTAAGTGAGCCTTCTATGCCTATCGAGGTTTGTCCTACGCTGACCTTGCCTTGCAAGGGAAAGGGTTTACTGCTATCCCGCAATGACAGAATGTCGCCGGTTTGCCCTTCGCCGCTGATATCCGCCTTGTTGTAGCGGCCTTTTGCCTTGAAGGCGATGCCGTAACCTTCTTTGCTGGCTTCCTTCAAGCTGTCGAGCTCGGCATCAAGGGCCAGTTCGCTGGCCGCGTCGGCCACCTGCACCTTCACTTGCTCGAGCATCACCTTCTGGAGATCGAACTTCCAGTTTGACGGGGTTTTATCTGGGTCGTCTTTCTTCAACGTCCAGTTATTGGCGCCCTGTGCGTCACGATTCAGTAAGACATTAGCCTCTTGCACCTGCAATCGCGATATCTGGACAGTACGACCCAACAACGCCAACGGATTGACGACGGCCGTAAGGTTTTTGACCTCGGCCATATTACCTTGAAGTCCGCTGCCTTCGGGGTTTGCCACAATGATCTGGCCGGCGGAGATCTCGGGCCATGGCACCCAGCCGCGCCAGCCGTCCTGGTCTTGGGGTCGCAGCCATTTAACTGACAAGTCGCCCTGTATTTGCACCGGCCGATCCAGTAGTTCGGTCGCCTGCCGATTGATCCAAGGCCTCGCATAGTTCAAGTTGAATGTGCTTAGCAGCGCCACAACCAGAACCATTGCCATGAAAAGACCAAAACATACCCACAGAATTATCTTTACGTAACGTGGCATGTTCGTTCCCCTTGGTCCGACACCAGAATATCAAAACGATGGCAGCGTCATCAGCGCAGACAAATTGCAGTGTCCGCCGTAACGACGGACAATACGGTCAACGTTGGTTTACAGCAACTGCTCACGCAATTCAGCGGCTGTCTTAGGCGAGAGCAATCCGGGTGCCACGTCATAGACACTTTTAGCGCCCGCAATACCTTGTTGATTAAGTCGAAAGGCAGCCCGCGCGTAAGCAACCAGCACGCTGGACGTAAATTCGGGATTGCTATCCAGCTTAAGCGAGTATTCGATCACTTGTGCCGTACCCTTGGCCGTCGTACCGCTGCGTATCACAAAGCCCCCATGTGGCATGGCCGCATGATCGCGTTTTAGCTGTTCTTCAGTGATAAAGCTGACCGAGGTATCGTAGTCATCAAAATAGTCGGGCATCGTGATGATGGCATGCTTCACCGTTTCTCGGTCGACACCGGGTTCCAGCACAACGTAACAGTCACGCGTGTGTTTGTCGCGCGTCGATAATGCAGGAAGTTCGCCCCGACGTACGCGGTCTACGGCTTCGGGTACGGGTATCGTATATTGCACGGCGCCCTTGACACCGGCAACCCGCCGAATGGCGTCCGAATGCCCCTGACTAAGCCCTTTACCCCAGAATGTGTAGGTCTGACCCTGCGGCAGTATTGCTTCTCCGAATAGACGATTCAATGAAAACAAGCCAGGATCCCAGCCGACCGAGATCAGTGCGGTGTTGCCACCTGCCTCAGCCGCCTGATTAACTGCCTGAAAGTATTCGGGGATCTTCGCATGCGTATCAAAGCTGTCGACCGTGTTGAACATCGCTGCTAGCGCAGGACCTTGTTCAGGCAGGTCGTTCTTTGAACCGCCGCATAGCACCAGCACGTCGATATCGTCTTGATATTCGCCAACGGAATCCAGCGCGCGCACCGGCACGCTGGACTGCAGCAGTCTGAGACTGGCAGGGTCTCGCCGGGAAAACACGCCAACGAGCTCCATATCGGCGTTCTGCATAATGGCAGCTTCAACACCGCGGCCGAGATTTCCGTATCCGACGATACCAATTCTAATTTTTTTGCCCATCGCGAAATGCATCCCCATAATTAGAAAACGATGGGGAGATTGTACCCAGACTACGTACCGCTCAGGGCAACATGGACCGATTATGTTGATAACGCACGTGCCACGATAGGGCTTCTTCCAGTAAATGGGGAGTGTGCCCGCCACGCTTGCACGCCCGCGTGTAATAGCTGTTAAGCTCGTCACGGTAGTCGGGATGGACGCAGCGTTCAATAATCAATGCCGCCCGTTCGCGCGGAGCAAGGCCGCGCAAATCGGCCAAGCCCCATTCCGTGGCTACGACATCGACATCGTGTTCAGTATGGTCCACATGCGCGACCATAGGCACGATACTGGATATCTCGCCATTCTTGGCGACCGACTTGGTGACAAAAATGGATAAATGGGCATTGCGGGCGAAATCGCCGGAGCCGCCTATTCCGTTCATCATGTGTGTACCGCCAACATGCGTGGAGTTCACATTGCCAAATATATCGAACTCTAGCGCTGTATTGATGGCGATCAAACCGAGCCGGCGAACGACTTCCGGGTGATTGCTGATTTCCTGCGGCCGCAACACCAATCGTGAACGATAGCGTTCGATATTGTCCAGGAAATGCTGATGCATCTTCTCGGAAAGGGTAATGGACGACGCGGACGCAAAAGCCAATTGGCCGGAGTCCAGCAGTTCGAACGCGCTGTCTTGCAGAACTTCCGAATACATCGTCATGCCCTCGAATGGAGACTCGAGTAAACCGTGCAATACGGAATTGGCGATGGTTCCGATGCCGGCTTGCAAGGGCAACAGTGCTGGCGTTAGACGGCCAGCCTGGACTTCGTCAGCGAGAAAACTGATGACATGCCGAGAGATGGCCTGGGTGTCGGCGTCGGAGGGCAATATCGTCGACGGGCTGTCGGCAGAATTTGTAATGACAATACCGGCAAGACGCTCCGCGTCGAGCAAGATGGCGGGCGTGCCGATACGCTGATCCACCGCGAGGACAGGTATGGGCTCGCGACCAGGTCGCAGCTGGGGTACATAAATATCGTGCAAGCCCTCCAGCGACAAAGGCATGCCAAGATTCAATTCAATAATTACTTGCTTTGCCTGTTCAATGAAGCTGGCAGAATTACCAACCGAGGTGCTCGGCACGACGCCGCCGTCTTCTGTGATGGCAACCGCCTCGATGACGGCAATATCAATAGGCCGAAGATTGTGGCCTCGCAGCTGTTCTACCGTTTCTGACAGGTGTTGGTCGATAAACATGACCTCGCCAGCGTTAATTTTTTTGCGGAGGCTTGCGTCAGCCTGAAACGGCATACGGCGTGCAAGCAGACCCGCATCCGCCATAACGCCATCGCTGTCATTGCCCAGAGATGCGCCTGTGATCAAGGTCAGCTTCAGTTCTTCGCTCCTGGCGCGCTCGGCGAGCGCATCGGGCAAGGCCTTGCAGTCTCCGGCCTTAGTGAAGCCGCTCATGCCAACTGTCATTCCATTCTTGAATAATCGTGCCGCCTCTTGGGCCGACATTATTTTTCGTTCCAACCCGGGCTGCCGAATTCTGTCCTTATACATGTCTTTCTCGCTAGTTATGCACGTGCACGGCTTGGCAGTGGACCGCCTGAGCGCCTTCTACCGGTAACGCCTGGTTCTTGCCAATGCGAATCAACGGTACGTGCACGGTTTTGTAAGTGATATGTAAAGGTTATCATTGACAGTATGAATAAAAATCACTGCTTTCAGTCGTATTATTCATGTTCAGAGTCTATCGACAGGAGCTATTTTGGACATACGATCTTTACGGTATTTCGTGGAAACCGTTCAGCTAAACAGCTTCACGCAAGCGGCTGCATCGCTGCAAGTGACCCAATCGACTATCAGCAAAATGATCCGTCAACTGGAAGGGGAAGTCGGTGAAGCACTGCTGATTCGCGACTCACGTCAACTTGTCCTGACCGACACAGGACGTGTGATGTATGAGCGTGCTCAGGATGTATTGGGGGCCATGCGACGACTGACGACGGAAATTCACGACACACAGGCCTTGAATCGAGGCACGTTGCACGTAGGAATTCCGCCGATGATCAACCTTTTGTTTACACCGGTTCTAAAGATGTTCCGTGAAAAATATCCCCATATCAGCCTGACGCTGCATGAAGATACCGGTCAGGAAATTGAACGGCAAGTGGCGGCAGGGGAACTGGAAATCGGTATGAGCATAATGCCGACGGATTCCTCCCTGGACCTTGTCTCGGTGCAAGTAGCGTCCCACGACGTATGGGCCGTTGGAGCAGCCGGGACCTTCCGGCTTCAGAAAGACACCCTACGTTTGGAGGCTTTGCGCAACATGCCATTGGTACTGTTGAAAGATGATTTTGCGCTGACGCGCCGCTTGCAACGCGAATTCCGCCAGGCGGGCTTCGAACCGAATGTTGCGGCGCAAAGCAGTCAATGGGATTGGACCGTAGAAATGGCCAGGGCGGGCATGGGCGTAGCGCTGCTGCCCGAACCATTCGTCAAGAAGCTAAACCCCGAGGGCCTTGTGCTGGCAAGAATTGTCGATCCTGAAATCCCGTGGCAAGTGGCACATATTTGGAATGGCCGCTACTTATCGCATGCTGCCCAAGCGTGGATCGAAATATGCCAAGACATATTAGGGGGTCATTGGCTGGATGAGTCCAGCCACAGTCGTTAATCAAACTGTTGCGCTTTCAACCGCGACTGCCTGGTCTTCTTCATCGGATACCGAACTGCGTATCAGGTGATCGAAGGCGCTGAGCGCTGCCTTTGCACCATCACCCGCCGCGATAACGATCTGCTTGTAGGGCACCGTAGTAACGTCACCCGCGGCGAATACGCCCGGAAGCGAGGTCTGACCTTTGGCATCTACTTCGATCTCACCATGGCGTGATAAAGCCAATGTGCCCTTGAGCCACTCGGTATTAGGCACCAGACCGATCTGGATAAAAACCCCTTCCAATTCAACGTTCTTGATTTCGCCGGAGTCACGGTCTTTATAAGATAGACCATTCACTTTTTTGCCATCACCGTGAATTTCGGTGGTCAAAGCCGATTTGATCACGGTAACGTTAGGCAAACTGTATAACTTGCGCTGCAGCACCGCGTCGGCGCGCAAGGCATCACCGTATTCGATCAACGTTACATGCTTGACCAAGCCAGCAAGATCGATCGCCGCTTCGACTCCCGAATTGCCACCACCGATAACCGAGACGCGCTTACCCTTGAATAGCGGCCCATCGCAGTGTGGGCAATAGGCAACCCCGTTGTTACGGTATTCGCGTTCGCCTGGCACATTGATTTCGCGCCAGCGTGCACCCGTCGACAGAATAACGGTTTTGCTTTTCAGTACGCCGCCATTTTCGAGCTTTATTTCGATAAGCTTGCCAGGCACAAGACTGGTGGCCTGCTGCAAATTCATAATATCCACATCGTATGCCCTGACATGCTCTTCAAGGGCAGCGGCAAATTTGGGCCCCTCGGTTTCCTTCACGGAAATAAAGTTTTCGATCGCCATGGTGTCAAGCACCTGGCCGCCGAAGCGTTCACCCACCACACCCGTACGTATCCCTTTACGCGCGGCGTAGACCGCTGCGGCAGCGCCAGCAGGACCACCGCCAACCACCAGAACATCGTACGGTTCTTTGGCACTGAGTTCTTCCGCCTTGCGGCTGGAAGCGCCCGTATCAAGCTTGGCGAGTATCTCTTCGACACTGGAGCGGCCTTGCCCGAACACTTCACCGTTTACATACATCGTCGGAACCGACATAATTTGACGGGCTTCGACTTCGTCCTGGTACAAAGCGCCGTCGATCGCAACGTGCTGAATACGTGGATTGATGACCGACATGGTATTGAGCGCTTGCACGACATCTGGGCAATTCTGGCAGGACAGCGAGAAATAGGTCTCGAACTGGTAGTCGCCATCGAGATTGCGAATTTGTTCAATGACCGCTTCATCCAGTTTGATCGGATGTCCTCCAACCTGCAGCAGGGCCAACACTAGCGACGTGAACTCATGTCCCATTGGGATACCGGCGAACTGTACGCGGATATCGGTGCCACTGCGACTGATGCTGAATGAAGGCTTGCGTTCATTGCCGTCGTTACGTTCTGTTAGCGTGATCCGGTCAGACATCAGTTCGATCTCTTGCAGCAATTCGCGCAATTCGCGCGACTTGGCGCTATCGTCGAGCGAAGCGACGATCTCGATAGGTAGCGAGACCATTTCCATATAGGATTTCAACTGAGTTTTGAGATTTGTATCTAACATAGCGTATCGACCTTCATGATAAGAGGATTCGGGGAATATGCCACGCCACCGGCTCATGGCCAGGGCGCAGCGGGTACGTATTAACTACCTGCTTATCGCAAGCGGAATAGCTAAGTAACGCTTAGATTTTGCCAACAAGATCAAGCGAAGGAGTCAACGTTTTGGCGCCTTCTTCCCATTTTGCGGGGCAAACTTCACCTGGGTGAGCAGCAATATACTGAGCAGCCTTGACCTTGCGCAGGAGCTCGCTGGCGACACGGCCGATACCGTTGTCGTGCACTTCCATGACTTTGATCTCGCCTTCAGGGTTCACAACAAAAGTACCGCGAAGTGCCATGCCTTCTTCTTCGATCAGAACTTCGAAATTACGGGCCAGAACATGGGTGGGGTCGGCGATCATGGGGTACTGTACCTTCCCGATTGCGGCGGACGTATCGTGCCATGCTTTATGCGAGAAATGCGAGTCGGTGGAAACGCTGTAAATTTCAACGCCAATCTTTTGGAATTCAGCATACTGTTCAGCCAGATCTTCCAATTCTGTCGGGCATACGAAAGTGAAATCGGCGGGATAGAAAACGAACACCGACCACTTGCCAGCCACTGAGTCACTGCTTACGTCAACGAACTTGCCGTTGTGGAATGCGGTTGCTTTGAAAGGTTTGATTTGCGTATTGATCAGGGACATTATGTATTCCTTTTGGTGGTTAAAAACTGAGCACAACTGCAGTATAGGTCACAACTATCATTTTCCATAATTGATAGTTTTTATATACTCGATTGCTTTTGGCTATAAGCAACAAATAAAAAACCAAAAAGCCTACTGCCGCCATGCCACTATTAAAGTACATGAGGACTGCAGGCTAGTTTTCAACCAGAAGAAAGGAATACGGCCCTTTGAACGGGCCCGTTGAACTTAAAAACTCTTGGTCAATGTTAGCAGGGCCGTAGAGCTGCCAATGTATTTTCCCTTGGTGTTCGTATAGACGTTCCGCTTGGCATTGGTATCGATATAGGCTAGCGTGGTCGAGAAACCATGACCCCAATCCTTGCTGACACCCAACAGCCAATCGGTATATGAACCGTCGTCCAGGTTTCGCACCTTTTGATAGCCCACATGAGCGTTCACAGTCAGTCCCCACACCCCGGTATCAAACTTTCCGCTTAAATCGTAATATTGGCTGTTTTTGCTATCTGGTACGCCGAATAAGTTACTGAGCGAATGCGAATATTTTGCGGTGATGGGACCATAGCCCAGCGCCACGTAAAGTTCGGTGGTATCCGGGCTGGTATAACCGCCGGGATAGCTACCCGGGTAGTAGTACTGCAAGGCGCCAACATCAAATGTGAGGTCTTGCCCAATGGTGCCCTTATAGCCACCGTAGAAGTCCATTTCGACCGCCGCTGATACATCAGGATTTGAATCATCCAGCCAACTGATACTTGAATTCCAATTTCCTATGTAAAAACCACTAGAGTGTGCGACATCGAAACCACCTTGTATGGCGGGCTTATTATTGGTTTGCATAATGCCGCGATAGCGATACTGAGTGGCCAGGGTCACATTCGCGCTCACCGTAAAATCGGAGGCGGCAGCAGGATCGGGGCTTGTTTGGGCAAGCGCTGGATTTATCGCGGCGATGCCAAGACATGCGGTTACGATTCCAGATGCTAAAGGAGAACGCTTACTCATGGATCAAACTCCTGAAAGAAGGAAAGAGGTATCCACGCTTACGCAAAGTCCGTGCCAAAAAGCCGTACATCATTAGCTGCAAAATAGCAGCCGATACCCCGAGTTCTGCTTCGGTTTAGTGCACGGGCGATGCCTCTCGGCGGGGCGTTCGCGCAGTCGACGCTTATGTCCAAAATGGCCAGCCACAGGATTGTTGGCGTGCGCACCGTGCTTTTCAGCATTTAAGCCTATGCACGCGCTAGAGAAGGCGCTGGTGCATAGTGAAGAATTGCCAGATTACGGCGCTGGCTTTCGGGCCATCCTTGGCATGGAATTTCAATTTGCCGTCTCCACCACTCCAGGCATGCCCGACTGATTTAATCAAACATAACCGTACAATCGGTTTACGCCCGCGAATGTAATCTTCTCGCAGATATTCCCGTTCTGTACCTGCTGCCATCACGCCCTTCCTGGGCGGTGGGTCGACAAGGCCCAGCGCAGACACAGAACGACGCGGTATTCCTGTAGTCGGGACCAGCGGGTCATTCGTTAGCTGCCAGTTTATATGTACGAACTGTTGTGTCAGCTGACGTGCATTGCGTGGCGCCACCACACGATCTTGCTGGCCATGAAGAATCATGGCCGGCATTCCGGGAAAGCGAACGTGACCGTTAAGAATCTGCGGCGTTAGGCTTAACGGATCCTTGAGGGTTCCGCGTCGCATGGCTTGCAGTCCGGTTGCCGCGTTATGCGCTTCGCCCAGAACGGCGCCAGAATGCATTGCAACCGCTGCAAAAACATCTGGCCTGCGTAGTGCCGCCAGCGCTGCCATACCTGCCCCGGCCGATAATCCCGCCACATAAACCTTGCTGCCATCAAGCTTGTACCGTGCCACGATGTCGCTTGCCAGATCAGCGATGGCGTCGGCTTCGGCACAACCATGCGGACCATCTGGTTGAAACCAGCGCCAGCAACGCATGGCCTGAACTCGTTTACTTTGTTGTGGGTACAGCACCACAAAACCTTTACTGTCTGCCAACTTATTCATTCTTGACCCCATGGCCATTTCGTAGGCAGTCTGCTGACAGCCATGTAACATCACCACAAGTGGCATACCGGCGGTCGGTTGTATTGCTGGCCTATATAACGAATACGCCAGCCGCCCCAGCAGTTCAGTTGACGAGGGCAAGGTTTTGAAATTCAAGTTCTGCCATGTGCCGGATCCGGCTGGCACCTGCCCAGATGGCAGCCGGGTAGTGGTAGCGCGGGCCCGTTTGACGGGTTTTGCAGATTTGGCTTTCGCCGTCTTGACGACTTTCGCTTTCGCACGTTTGACGGGAGGCCGTATAGTCAGTTTCAGCGCTTGCCGCTGCATGCGCCCTATGCGTTTGACGGTAGAAAAAAATAGATTGCTCAGTTTTTTTGCCATATACCCTCTATACTGGCCCGCGTCCAAAGTGAATACACTATCCCATACATCGGGCAGTTTTTGACAATTTTGCGTGTTACCGAAATGAAACGAACTGTCCGACGCAAAGTCGATTTATATTGCAGAAGCGCGTCAACAATAACTAAGGAGGCTCGCCATGAACTCGTTGTTCGCCTTTCTGCATCATATTGCCGCCTTTACGCTGGTGGCGGCCCTGGCGATGGAGTTAGCGCTGATACGGGAAACTCTCTCCACCTCTATCGCTCGAAAGCTGCAGCGCGCCGATCTCATTTTCGGCCTGTCTGCCGCAGCGGTATTGGTCATAGGCTTATTGCGAGTGGTTTACTTCGGCAAAGGGGTCACGTATTACCTTAGTAACGTTCCTTTTATGGCGAAACTGACACTTTTCATTATTATTGGCGTCTTGTCGATTTATCCGACCCGCGAATTCTTGTCATGGAGGCACACGTTGAAAGCGGGCAGAATTCCCTATGTTGCTCCCGATAAGCTGCGAAAGCTTCGTGTCACCATTTATCTTGAATTGGCCGCATTGCCTGCCTTGATACTATGCGCCGCATTAATGGCACGAGGCGTCGGAAGCCTTTAGGCGGCATCAGCTTCTGACGCCGCCTTGCAAGCGTCGCTTCGGTGTAGCCACGAACGGTCGACGAAGGATTAGCCCGCTACGATGTGGGACTGTCGTCGGCCCCCACACGTATGACCACCTTGCCGAAATTCTTGCCTAGCAACATGCCTATGAAGGCATTGGGGGCGTTCTCCAGCCCCTCGGCCAGATCCTCGCGATACTTGATTTGGCCTGACGCAAGCCAGACCTTCATGTCCTGCGCGAATTCCTCGTAGCGCGACGCATAGTCTTCGAAAATAATGAAACCCTGTATTTTCAGCCGTTTGGTCAGAACAGTGCGCATAAACTGAGCCAGGCGATCTGGACCTTGGGGCGGCGACGTCATGTTGTAGTAAGAGATCAATCCACACACCGGAATTCGCGCCGAGGTATTCAACAAGGGAAGCACGGCGTCGAACACTTTGCCTCCGACATTTTCATAATAAACATCGATACCGCCAGGGCAGGCGTTGGCCAACTGCTCGGCGAAATCGTCCGCCTTATGGTCTACGCAGGCGTCAAACCCCAGCACTTGTATAGCGTGCCGGCATTTTTCTGGACCACCCGCTACGCCGACAACATGGCAACCCTTCAGTTTCCCGATTTGGCCAACCGTAGCGCCAACCGGACCGGTACATGCCGCGACCACAAGGGTTTCTCCACGCTTGGGTTGACCAATGTCTAGCAACCCCATATAGGCAGTGAATCCTGGCATGCCCAATATTCCTAACGCATAGGAGGGATGATCAGGATTGCTGCCCAGACGCGTCAGCCCAGCCCCATTCGAAATGGCATAGTCTTGCCAACCACCCGGCGCTACCACCCATTCACCAGCAGCATAATCAGCATGGTTCGAGGCGACAACACGGCTGACCGTCCCCGCGCCCATGACGGCACCGACCTGCACTGGTGCCGCGTAAGATGGTGCATCGCTCATGCGTCCTCGCATATAGGGATCTAGCGATAGGTAAACCGTGCGCAGCAATATTTCGCCATCTTTCGGTTGTGGAAGTGGAGCGTGTTCCAGCCGGAAGTTGTCTGCTGTCGGAACTCCGTGAGGACGCGATGCCAGGACAATGCGACGGTTAATTGTGTTGGATTGAGTCATACTTCGCCCTTTCAGTTAATAGCGGAATATTCAAGAACGCCGATGCGGCCTTACATAAGCAGCGCGGCCGGCCTGCCAACCACTCGCAGCCACCCCTAAACCGAGCGCTGCAAAAACCCACCCTGAAGCACTATACCCGCCAGTTATGCCGTGTAACAGCCCTATCAGTAAAGGCCCGGAGGCAGCGAGCAAATATCCGATACCCTGCGCCATTCCCGATAGTTGGGCGGCGACCATAGGATCTGGAGACCGCAGTACGATGACCGTCATTGCGATAGCGAAGAGTCCGCCCTGCCCTATGCCCTGCAAAATCGCCCAGGCCCACACCGTGGACAAGGGCGCAAAAAGCAAGCCGAGCAATGCCGTTGCGGCGATAACCGCCAGCACAACGTTGAAAATTCGTTGATCCTTGCAGCGAACGGCCAGCGGAGGAACGAGCAAACAGGTGACGACCTGCACCATAATGGACACGGAGACGATCAATCCGGTTGTCAGTCCATCAAGGCCACGATCTCGTAGAATTGGGGCCAGCCACCCCATAAGACAATACGCCAAAGCAGATTGCAAGCCCATGAAAAAAGTCACGTTCCATGCCAAGGGATCGCGCCACAAGCCGCCCGGTCGATGTGCGGCGCGACCTGGCCCCGGAGCGCTGCGCAGAGCCAGCGGTGCCCAGATTAGCGCCACCAAGGCAGCCGGGACGGCCCAGAAAGCAAGACCGACAGACAACGAGCCATTGAACAAATCTGAAACAGGCAGGGTAAATGCGGCGGCCGACGCGGCGCCCCCACATAAGGCCATGGTGTACAAACCGGTCATTAAGGCGGCATGCTTGGGAAAGTCGCGCTTTACAACACTGGGCAACAAGACATTCCCGATGGCGATGGCGCCGCCAGCCATGGCTGTTCCAGCGAACAGCGAATAGATGTCCCCCACGCCGCGCAACGCTGTTCCTGCCGTCAGAAAAACCAGTGCAATTAGCAAGGTGCGTTCAGGGCCAATGCGCCGCGCAAGCCTCGGAGCAAAAGGTGCAAATAGACCCAGACACAACACAGGAAGCGTGGTCAGGTAGCCCGCGCCCGACGATGACAGGTTGGTCTGCCGGATGACTTCGGGCAGCAATACCGACAGGCTGGGGAATACGGGCCGTAAATTAAAGGCAATAAGCATTAGGCTAAGACCAAGCAAGAGCTGTCCGGCCAGTCTTTTTTTGGCTGATGTGATGGGCGCCTTTTCGGCGCAATTTTCAGCGGGGATCATGTCGACATTCTTATAATTCTTGCTTCGATTGCAGTTACAGACTTCGTCGCAACTTTGGAAGCCCTATCATAGCCGGGCGTAAGTGCCGCTGCCCGGCACGAGGCTGCTGTGAACCTCACTTAGGACCGATGCTTGCTACGGGGACCATCATGCGGTGCTGCCTCCTCAGCCGACCGAGCCTCCGGTTCCGGTAGACATTCAGGACATCGAATAATTATGTTCGGAGAACTTTTGATGGTCTCGTTGTTTCTTTCGGGCGCCACCGATCCGCTCCAGAGCGCCGTCGAGCACTATCGGCGGGTCGATTCCTATCAAATGAAAGTACAGACCAGCAGTGGTAGCAGCACCGACGTCATGCTGTACTCCTTCAAGAAGCCTGGCTACGTCCGGGTCGATTTTGAGAAGCCCTTCAAAGGAGCGGTACTCATTTATGATCCGACCCAAAAAAAAGCCAAGCTTTGGCCGTTCGGCTTTCAACGCTTGCCAGTATTCACTCTGGATCCCGATAACCGCATGATCAAGAGTCCGTCGGGGCAGCGCATCGACCGATCAGATGTCGGCTACCTATTCGAGAATGCCAAGTTACTGGCGTCCCGCGGAAGCACAGAACGGGTCGGCACCCAGTCCATCGAGGGACAAAATGCCATACACCTTGTGATCAAAGGAGACGGCAAGTTTTCGTTGGGCGAAATACACCAATACCAGCTTTGGCTGGATTCGGCGACGGGTTTTCCCGTCAGGGTAGCGAGTTACAACGCTGGAGGGCGATTGCTGGAACAGGTCGAAATAAGCGGCCTGCTTGTCGACCCCGAGTTTCCTCTTGGCTTTTTTGACCTCTAGACCATGGCTGAATTTCGATTCATCACGATCTGGCGCATTGAAGCGCCGCTGGCACAAGTATCCGATGCCATTTTCTGCTGCTCCGAATGGCCAACGTGGTGGAAGAACGTCGAAAAAGTCGATGAAATCAACCCAGGCGACCCCGAGGGAATCGGCGCATTATGGCGCTTTACGTGGAAAGGCCATCTTCCATATCGATTGACATTCAACATCTGTGTACTGCGCGCGGTACCCCTGCAGGTACTGGAAGGACTTGCCACCGGGGAACTCGAGGGAACAGGCTGCTGGTATTTCGTCGATGAATCGCCTGTTACGGTCGTACGATATGAATGGCGCGTGCGCACAACTCGAACCTGGATGAATCTGCTCGGGCCTGTGGCAAGGCCACTGTTCACGTGGAACCATAATCAAGTCATGCGGCAGGGAGCCGAAGGCCTGGCTGTTCTACTGAAAACACGTCTAGTCGGCCTGACACACAGCTAAACCGCATAGGTCGACAGCGACCTACAATTCCCGGTAAACAAGCACAGGTATCCGACTATGAATCAATACCTTTTGCGTTTCGCTGCCTAGCAAAAGACCCTTGATCCCTTTTCGGCCGTGCGATGCCATGGTAATCAGGTCGCATTGATTATCTTTCGCTACCTGGATAATGGCGTCGTAGGGATCGTCGGATACGACATACATGGTGCTGCAGCTGACACCCGTCTTTTGGGCCATCTGATCAATCGATGACAGGATTTTCTTGGCTTCCAATTCGCTTTCCTTGTCATATCGAGCCCGGGTGTCTTCCAGCATTTCAGTCTTATAAGTAAACGTATGGAACTCCGGAATCACATACAGCCCGGTGATTTTGGCATTCAATTGCTGGGCGAGCTGGAAGCTCGCCTGGATGGCGGCTTCAGATGCCGTAGAGCCGTCGGTAGGCAAAAGAATATGCTTGTACATTGACATCTCCTTTCTTGGACTTATGGGTTTATCAGGCCGCCATGAAGAAACACGGTTTGATTGTAGATCGCGACTCCTAAGCTCCACGTACAATTTACACTTTCACCCGGCCTGGAGAGCGCCATATGACCACTATCGGAACCCCACTATCCCCTTCTGCCACCAAAGTAATGCTGCTGGGATCTGGCGAGCTCGGCAAGGAAGTGCTGATCGCACTGCAACGGCTCGGGGTGGAAACGGTAGCCGTCGACCGCTATTCGAATGCACCGGGGCACCAGGTCGCCCACCATGCCCGAACCATTGCCATGAGCGATCCTGCACAACTCACGGCGCTCATCACGACAGAAAAGCCAGATATCGTCGTACCCGAAATCGAGGCCATTGCTACATCAGTCCTTGAAACCCTGGAAGCCGCGGGACAGGTACGCGTCATACCGAACGCACGCGCCGCGCGCCTGACGATGGACCGTGAAGGCATTCGACGGCTGGCCGCTGAAACGCTGGGTCTTTCCACCAGCCCGTACCGCTTTTGCGATTCCATAAACGAGTTGCAGGCGGCCATTGACGATGCCATCGGCTACCCCTGCGTCGTGAAACCCGCCATGAGCAGCTCGGGCAAAGGTCAAACCAAGATCGATGGTCCCCAAGATGTTCAGGCTGCATGGGATTACGCAATGGCTGGCGGACGGGTCAGCGGCGCACGCGTCATCGTGGAAGGCTTCATCGACTTTGACTACGAGATTACGCTTCTGACCGTGCGGGCGCTTGGGCCGGATGGCCAGGTAGAAACTCACTTCTGCGAACCCATCGGGCATACCCAGGTCGCGGGCGATTATGTGGAAAGTTGGCAGCCCCATCCCATGCACCCCGCAGCTCTGCTTAAAGCGCAGCAAATCGCGCGGAGCGTAACGGATAACTTAGGCGGTCAAAGCATATTTGGGGTCGAGCTGTTCGTTAAAGGCGAAGAAGTCTGGTTTAGCGAGGTCAGTCCCCGTCCCCACGATACGGGTCTGGTAACCATGATCACCCAGTGGCAGAACGAATTCGAACTGCACGCCCGTGCCATTTTGGGCCTGCCCGTCAGTACCGCGCTTAAAAGCCCAGGCGCCAGCGCAGTGATATACGGCGGCCTCGACGCGCAGGGCGTCGTCTTTGAAGGGGTCGACGAAGCATTACGCGTTGCGCAAACTGAACTGCGCTTGTTCGGCAAGCCGGAAAGTTTCAAGAAGCGCCGCATGGGCGTTGCCCTGGCTTATGACGACGATGTAAACGCGGCCCGCGAACGCGCAAAAAAGGCGGCGCTATGCGTAAAGGTCAGGGCTGCCAGCTAGGCAACAACATCGACCCAGCAGTTGGGTGTTTCATACAACCGCACACGGCTTAGATGCAGATTACCGCCGAATTTATGGGCGTATTCGGGCGCAAGGGTATCGAAAGCCAAGTGCGCCAAATTTTCGGCGGTAGGTATGCTGTCGACGATAACGGTCTTGTGATTACCAAGCGATTCAAGAAAGTCGACCACCGCCGTATCGCCCCGAAATACCAGAAAGGCATGATCCCACCGGTCGACAATATGCTCCTTCGCAATTGCCTTGATTTCGGAGAAATCCATCACCATGCCGTTGTCGGATTCGCCAGGGGCCGCAATCACCTCGCCTTCCAGGGTAATTTCCAGGACATAGCGGTGTCCATGCAGATTCCTGCATTGGCTACGATGATCGGGTATGCGGTGGCCTGCGTCAAATTCCAGCTTGCGAGTAATACTAGTCATGGCTGGACCCACCCTGCGCAACGAACTGCTTGTAACCGCGTGCGCGCAGCTCGCACGCCGGACAGGTTCCGCAACCATAGCCCCAGTCGTGTCGGACGGAACGATCCCCGAGGTAACAGCTGTGCGTATATTCCTGCGTCAAGGCAATAAGTTTATTTCCGCCAATGTCTTCCGCAAGGCGCCATGTTGCGGCCTTGTCCAGCCACATCAGGGGCGTTTCAATACGGAAGTGTTGTTCCATTCCCAAGTTCAACGCCAGTTGCAGCGCTTGCATCGTGTTGTCACGGCAATCTGGATAACCGGAATAGTCGGTCTCGCACATTCCAGCCACTAAGGCATCGATACCACGGCGATAAGCCAGCGCTGCGGCATACGTCAGGAAAATCAGGTTGCGCCCGGGAACGAAGGTGTTGGGCAGTCCGTTGTCGGCAAAGGCTATTTCCTTTTCCGCGGTAAGCGCGCAGTCTGATAACTGACCCAGCAGACTAAGATCGAGCACATGATCATCGCCCAGACGCTCAACCCAGTCAGGGAATTGGCTTTTGAATTCACCCAGTACGTTCTGCCGGCATTCCATTTCAACGACATGGCGTTGACCATAGTTGAAGCCTACGGTTTCAACCTTCGAATACCGGTCCAGAGCCCAGGCCAAGCATGCGGTCGAATCCTGACCGCCAGAAAAAAGTACAAGTGCGCGGGACATACTATCGAATTCCGATTAATTTATGAGTTTGAATGCTCAAGCGCCAACGTGGGTGCGACAGGCAATATTCGATCGCCGCCTGGGTATTGGCCGCCTGATCGGGTCCGTCCATCGGTTGCAGCCAGAACTCATCGAAGGGCAGCTCTTCGAAATCGGCCGGATCGATGCCCGGCTGCGGAAAAACCAGCTTGAGTTCTTGCCCCTGACGAAGAATCCAGTCGGTGCCCGCCTTGGGGCTGGTGCAAAGCCAATCGATGCCAGGCGGCGGCAGAACCGTTCCGTTAGTTTCCACCGCGATTTCGAACTCGCGCTCATGAAGCGCATTTATCAATGACGTGTCAAGTTGAAGCAAGGGTTCGCCGCCAGTGAATACGACGAAGCGGTGTCTGGGATTCACCCCCCAAGTGGCCTGAATAAGGTCAGCCAGTTCATCCGCAGTTTTATATTTGCCGCCCAATGTGCCGTCTGTGCCGACAAAGTCAGTATCGCAAAATTGACATTGCGCCATGGCGCGATCCTGTTCACGTCCTGTCCACAGGTTGCAGCCTGAAAACCGACAGAAGACGGCGGGCCGCCCGGCCTGGGCACCTTCCCCTTGCAGGGTAAGAAAAATCTCTTTAACCGAATAAGTCACAGCTACTTTACCGTTTCAATCAAGCCTCGAGGGATGGGCTTGCCTTGATAACGTTATTGTATATGGCGATTCCGTAACCCGTTCCCGGGTGCTGCCGGATCGGACGGGTTACTGTGTCAGGATACGTGCTCACCGGCGAGGACGACTTGCCGGTGAACAGCCAGCCAGATCGTAGGACCATCATGCGACGTGCGAACGACACGATGCCTGCAACCGGTTGGCAACCAATAATGGTCGCCCGCCCTAAGCTGCGCCAAATTCTCCTTCCCTTCGATCTGTAGCGTGGCTTGCCCTTTCAAGACGATCACCCACTCATCCCAGGACTGTTGATACCAAAATCCCGGAGGACTTGCCTGGCCGTGAGAGACAATGCGTTCAATTCGCAAGCCGGGCACATTGAGCATTCCGTCGAAGGTCTCTTGTGACGTATCCAAGGGCAAATTATCAAACAAATTTACTAACATGATTCCCCTTAGGAAAAACTGTCGCACGGGCACCTGATTCGCTATTCCTTCTTACCAAGCGTATAGAAGAAGGCCGCCATGTCGCGCGCATCTTTTTCGGTCACGCCCAAGTCCGGCATCGCCGACAAAGGGGCGATGGCGCTGGGCTTCTGTATCCATTGCACCATATTAGCTGGCGTATTAGGCAGTACGCCGGCGATGTATTGGCGATCAGCAATACCACTGAGAGAGGGACCAATATGGCTATTTGCCCCCACGATTCCCGGGATTACATGACATGTTGTGCATAAGTACTGCTGCAGCGCCTGCCGCCCGGCCGCTATGTCGCCGAGTGGCTGATCCACCATCGGCGCTGTTGCCGGAAATTCGGGCGACCGCGCCGACACCGGAGCATGCCGTTTGTCCCAATCGGCGTAATCAGATGGCGACAAGCTTGGCAGGACTTTCATGAATGCCACCACGTCCCATATATGGGAAACCGATGCAGGTCCCAATCATCCGCCCGGTATTTAGCTTCAGCGAGTCGCACTACGAGTACGGCGAAGGAGCATGGCATGCAACCTGCTGCTTCAGACATCAAGATACCGGAGAAAAACATGAAAAAAGCACACGCGCTCTGGCAAACTCCGCGCACAGGATTGTGTACCTTAGTCGCCGTGACGGCTCTGACCGTACTGGGGGCTTGCGCGCAGACGTCGCGATTGCCAGAAAACGCCGGTTATGGTCCCGATCCTCAGCTTCCGGAGCCGCAGAGAGCCCTCATACCCACCGTCAACGTGGCCGAAGCTGTGGGTTGGCCGGAAGGAGCCGCTCCGCTACCTGCGCAAGGCCTGCAAGTCAGCCGATATGCAAGCGGCCTCGACCATCCGCGGTGGCTTTACGTCCTGCCTAATGGCGATGTGTTGGTTGCCGAAACCAATGCGCCCAAGCGCCCCGCTGAGGACGAAAAGTTCAAGCTCAAGATCATGGGCCACTTCATGAAAAAGGCGGGCGCCGGCACACCCAGTGCCGACCGCATCACACTGTTGCGCGATCAAGACGGCGACGGCCATGCGGAGATCAAGCAGCCGTTTCTGGAGAAGCTGACATCACCCTTCGGTATGGCGCTAGTCAAGAACCATTTATACGTCGCGAACACAGATGGAGTAGTCCGTTTCCCCTACACGGAGGGCGATACGCGCATCGACGCCGCTGGCGAAAAAGTGACCGATCTGCCAGCGGGGCCATTGAACCATCACTGGACGAAGAACATCGTTGCGTCATCAAATGGACAGCGGCTGTATGCGACAGTCGGGTCCAACAGCAACGTCGGCGAGAACGGTCTGGATCAAGAAGAGGGCCGAGCCGCCATTTGGGAGATCGACCTTCCAGGAGGAGAAAAGCGCCTATTCGCCACGGGACTCCGAAATCCTAATGGCATGGACTGGGAGCGGGAATCGAATGAGTTATGGACGGTCGTCAATGAACGAGACGAACTCGGCAGTGATCTGGTTCCTGACTATCTCACCTCGGTGAAAAAGGGTGTTTTCTACGGCTGGCCCTACAGCTACTACGGCAATATCGTTGATACGCGTGTGCAGCCGCAGCGGCCTGACCTCGTCGCGAAAGCCATAAAGCCAGATTATGCCCTGGGAGCCCACACGGCGTCGCTGGGTCTCGCGTTTTATAACGCGGAGTTATTTCCCGAACGGTATCGCGGAGGTGCTTTTATCGGCATGCACGGTTCTTGGAACCGAGAGCCGCCGAGCGGATACAAAGTCGTATTCGTACCCTTTAAGGACGGCAAGCCGAACGGCATGCCTCAGGACATTCTGACAGGCTTTCTCAACGGCGAAGGGAAAGCACAAGGCCGACCCGTGGGTGTGGCGATCGACAACCGAGGCGCCTTACTGGTCGCGGATGATGTGGGCAATGTCATATGGCGTGTCGCTCCAGAGCAATGAGTTGCCGCCACTAATTAGGAGAACACTAATGAAGTACATGATCAGTTGGTACGAACGTCCGCAAGGATCAGCTATGGAGTATGAGAATGCTCAACGGCGCATACTCGAAGTATTCACTCAATGGAAAGCACCGGACAGTTTCAAGATTGAGCTCTTCGTTGTGCGAGTGGGCGAGTGGGGTGGGCACATGTTGGTGGACTGTGACGATCCGTTGGCCGTTCATAAAGCCTGTTCCACCTGGCCCGCGTTTGAGTTCCAGGCACGACCGGTGATCCCCGTCGAGGATGCGGTGAGGGTCGAACTGGAAGCAATTGCCTGGCGCGATGGACTACAGCCTAAGTGAGCTTCGATAGGTGTGACCTCACGACATCAAGGTTCCAACCGGGCACAGCATTGAAGCCAGTTAACGATCTGCGGCTAGCGGTGTACGGCGCAGCGGCCGTGCAAAACTTAACTCATGCCCGTCGGGATCGTTAACGTGAAAGTAACGCTCTCCCCACGGTGCATCGCTCGGAGCAAATGCCGGCTTGAGCCCCAGAGCCAGCACCTTCCGGTATAACGCGTCCACATCCGAAACGTAGATAATCACCCTACCCCACCCATTGATCGGCGCGTGCGCTTGCGCGATCAGATTAAGGTAAGACGTGCCGATTTTAAATGAAGTGAATGCCTCGTTAGGGCCTCCGTATTCCATGGGAAATCCCAGCGCCCCATAAAAGCGCAGCGCCCGTTCCATGTCGCTCGTGACCAGCGTGATCGCGCTCAGCGCTTCAAAGCGCGGTTCCGATTCTGTTTCCATAGTAAACCACCAAACCGCGCCCTAAATGGCTTTTACTGCATTCAATACGGCATAAGCGACCGACTCGTTAGTAACATCGCCATGGTCGGTAATGATGTCGTCCGCGTTCAGGTTATAAACCTGGCCCGACACAAAAGCGTATTGCTGACCGGGCCTGAGCAATGTGCCGGCAATCGTTTCGGGCCCCATTTTTTGGGCTCCATTACGCCCCATCCCGCCGTAGGGATCGTTCTCATCGCCTAAAGCACTGGCCTGATCCAGCGAAATTCGCGACGCCAGCGGATAGGCAACGCCTACGGCGCGATCATTCTTGGTATGGGTAATGATGATGGGACCGGAGGCGCGTTTTTCAGCGACCAAGGCGCTAAATTGACCGTCATGTTTGTCATCGAATTTGGTTGCCAGACCATTATGCGAAAACGCGGCTTGCAGCAACGAAACGGAAACCGAAGGTGTGCCTTTGGGCAAGGCGTTTGCCGCGGCTGTCACAAGGCGCCCTCCAAAACTATGGCCGACAAAATGCACCTTAATATCTTTTTTTCGATCGCGAATGCGGCCTATTAATGGTGCGACGCCGCTTGACCCGACCAAGCCTGCACGCTGCTTCATTTCGTTGTAAGTGGCAAAGTTGGCGATTCGCCGCGCCGCGGCTTTAATGCCGCTGACCATATCCGCAATAGCGGCATCGCCGCCATGGGCGGGCCTCGCCGAGCCGACCACGGCTCTGGCACCACCGAATTCGGCGCTCGCAGAGAGCGGTGCCACACCATCCGAAAACGCCTCGAACAATTCCTCTGGCTTCAACGCAAAGAACTCCTTGGATCCATCATCGGTATGGGCAAATGACGGATCCTGAATGGAGCGCAGCAGCGTTACGAATTTGCTCCGCGCGCTCTTGTCGGTCTCCAATTTCGGCACCAGGGCCTGCGCCGCATTGATGGCGGTCACCCGCTTTTTGTTCGGCACGTGCTTGTCAGTTTTCCCAGGGCCGCCCAGGCGTGCCGGATCAGATTTCATACGTTCAAGGAAGACAATCAATGAATCGTCACTCTGGCGTATGGCACTGGCAGCGCCGCCGCCTGGTAGCAGATCCTCATCGGCGAACTTTTTGCTGGGCCAGAACAAGCGAATTACCCCGAACTTCCGTTCGGCTAGCCCTTCTACCGCCTTGATGTCGAGAAGCTGGTCAACGCTCTTGAAAAAATTTTCGTACAGCAGCCTGGCTTCCTGCATGTCGTTATTCCAGCCATGCGACACGACCAACAAGTCAGTGAAGTTCGGCAGGCTGGTTAGCACCGCATCGACCTGGGCGTTATCGAAGACGTTACCGTCCTTGGTGAACTCGACATCAAAGTGCGTAAACGACATATTGCCCCCCTATTTTGGATAGCTGTGCAAACCTTAAACCAGTTGAAGAGCCCGCATAAGATCAACAAGCCCATGCCCCTCGAAGTATCGTTCACGACCTAAAGGCGTGGCGCTATCAAGAAAAATTCGTTTCACCTCAAGTGGCTTACCGATAAACTCGCGCCGCACGGACAAAAATGCGGCGATCGCGCCAGAGACATGCGGGGCCGCCATGCTGGTGCCGCTATCGTCAACGTAATACGCCACGTTCCCGTTGATATCCCTTTTGCTGTCGACGAGCGCTTGAGCCAGTTTTTCACCTGCCGCACACGAGGTGATACGCTCCCCGGGCGCAACCAGGTCTGGCTTTAAGCGGCCATCGCCAGTCGGGCCTTTTGATGAGAAATACGATACGCCATACGTATGCGGCGAGTCGCGATGTGTCGAGCCCACAGTAATGGCTTGAGACGCATTCCCGGGGTCGTTGATGCTATTGGAAATGCCCAGGCTCGTCGTGTGTATCCCAACGGCAACCGTGCCGAAACCCGTATTGCCTGCCGCAACAACCACGACAACACCTTCTTGCACCAATCTATCAACAGCTACGCATAACGGGCTTTGCCCGGCGGCGAACATTTCGGGATCGAACTCGTACCCTACGCTTAAATTGACACCATGCACGCGCATGAGCTTTGGATTGTCATTTATTTTTTCACGTAGGTATTCAAGAGCCTGGATCACATCACTGGAACGGCCTTTTCCAAGTCGGTCCAAAACCCGCAAACTAATAATCTTGCATTTTGGAGCGACGCCCCGCGGTTTAGTGTTCGACAACGAACGCTCACCAAAGCTTTGCGACGCCTTGCCTCCCTCGGCATCCATCGTGTATTGGCGCTCGAGTGCACAAATGTCGATGCCGCCGCCGGGCGCCTCGCCAGCGATAATGCCCGCAACATGTGTACCATGCCCATAATGGTCGCTTAACGCCCACTTCCTGTGTTCGTCCATCAGTTTGTCGCGCTGATCGGCAGTCAAGGCGGGATCCCAATCCGGGCTCGCCAATACGCCTTTATCCAGGAAGCTGCCTTTGACTTCTTCGTGGATGCTGCTAAAACTGCGATGCAGATCGGCCACCTCTTTGGACAATAGCGCATGATTTTGACGATCCGGACCGCGATCGCCTCTGCCAAAATGCGGATGGCTGGCATCGACGCCGGAATCAATGACCGCCCAGGTTATTTGTTCGCCAGTCGCAGCAAATGACCTAAGGGCGGCATCCCCTTTAATTGTCGCAACGGATCTATCTGTGTTGGCTTTTACCGGAAAATCAGGCCATATTCTGTAGATCGCGCGCTCGGACATTGGCTTCTGCTCGTCGAGCCCGACAATGCGGCGCCACTCCTGCTCTTTGAAATCGCATCGAAAATAGGACTTGGCAATCTGAAGCGGCACCCGATTCCGAACGCCAGGTGAATTGGCCTTCGTCCTAGGTTTGCCCGGCCTTTCGTCGGGGCGAACAACGCGATCGTAGAGACCAATAAAATCATGGGCGGCTCCCGCCAAGCCCAAGGCGTGCTGTACATTTAACTCAATAATATATGAGCCGGTTTCGTCTGGGCTATCAAGGTCGGGTAGATTCCATTGAGCCCTTTTTATCGGATCATCGAGCTGGCGCGGCGCCGTAGTACGCGCTATCCGGTCGCCAATTCCATCGTCTGCCTGGAAAGCTTCCAATTTCTTCTTGGGTGGACGTCTTTTTGATTTCTTTTCAGTAACCATTACGACTCCTTGTTGAAGAAAAGGCGCCATTGCATTGGACCGCGTGTGCCCCGCCCAAATCTCTGCATATCAGCATAAATCCACTCGGCGATGTTACGCAACGTCAATTCGCCGCAGTGCTGAAAGCGGCTGGCCTGCGAGTGTTACCATCGTCGATAGCGGCCCCAAGCTCCTTTCAGGCCGGGCGGCCTGCGGCACCAGGTCCGGTTGTCAAGGTGTGAGGTCCACCCTTGGCAAACAGGATTCCCGCATTAATACGAGGAGAAATCTATGAAGATTGTTGTAACGAGTGTGCTCGTTGACGACCAGGCGAAAGCATTGGCCTTTTACCGGGACGTATTGGGCTTTGAAGTAAAGCATGACATTCCTATGGGCGAGCATCGGTGGATCACTCTGACTTCGCCTGGCGATCCCGATGGCGTTGAGTTGCTGCTAGAACCTGACGGTCATCCTGCTGTGAAACCGTTCAAGTCTGCGCTGAAGCAAGACGGAATTCCGTATACGTCCTTCGGCGTCGAAGATGTGCAAGCCGAATATGCCCGGCTTTGCGATGCTGGTGTTTACTTTACTCAGGCACCGATTGCCATGGGTTCGATCACCACGGCAATTTTCGACGACACCTGCGGGAATCTCATTCAGATCGCCCGGCAAAACTGAATTGTCGCGCGTACGGCAAGGCACTGACGGAGCCATCGTTCCTTACGAGCCCTGGCTTCGATCTTTAGGAGACGAACCGTCCACCCTTGCCGAATTTCCTGCTAGCGCTTGAAGGTTCCAGCGTTAACCAGACGGTCGGAGGCGTTGCCGACCCATACCGTATAGATGCCTGGCGGGATTACGAATGCCCTTCGCGACGCATCCCACACGCTCAGCGGATGGTGGCTGGCGGCTGGATCGATATTGATGCTTACGCGTTCGCTGGCGCCGGGCTCGAGCACGACCTTGCTGAAGCCGACAAGCCGCTTCGGTGGCTGCGGCAGGCCCGAGCCTGAAGGCACAGACAGGTAGACCTGTATCACCTCCGCGCCTGCACGGTCACCGGTATTGCGCACTGTCGCCTCGACGCGATAGGCAGCGTTTTGGCTAGTAGGCGCATGCAGCCGCGGCGCCTGGATCGCAAACGTGGTGTACGACAGGCCATGGCCAAAAGCGAACGCGGCCTGCTTTTTATTGGCGTCGTACCAGCGGTAGCCGATTTGCAGCCGTTCGCTGTAGTCGACATGGGGAATGCCTTTGCCGTCCATCACGCCGGGGTACTGGCTGGCGGAGATGGTCTCCATGAAACCCTGCCCCTCGATGGGAAACGTCACGGGCAATTTGCCCGAGGGGTTGTGGATGCCCAGCAGCAGATCGGCCACGATGTTGCCGTCCTCTTGTCCTGGGAACCAGACCTCGAGCATCGCTGGTCCGCGCGCGCCAAGCCAGCGTGCCGGTAAGGGAACGCCGGCATTGTCCTTGAGCACCAGTGCTGTCTTGACATGCATCGGGCGCGTGGTCGCAGATCTCGTTCCCAACAAGCGGTCGATCATCGCGATGCTGCGGCTGTCGCGGCCCGCATTGTCCCCGCCGTTATATGAAATCGCCTTGGGTATTGGCGCATACCAATCCAGGGAATCGCCTCGTGCGGTAAGCGTTGCGCCCGTCTTGTCACCGAAGCTGGCGCGGTCGGCGCCTTCTTCGGCGACGGTGCCAGCCATGATCACGACCGCGTCTGCGCTGGCCGCCGCCTTCAGCACATCGTCGAAACGGGCGGCTTTGCCATCAAGTGTGGCGCCGCGATTGGCGTCGTCCACCAATGCGAGTTGCACTTGAACCGATGCATTGCCGGACCGGGAAAAGACATTGCGTAGGCCTTCGACGGGCGTGACGGTGTAAAACGGTACAACATCAGAGCTGCCGCCACCGGCCCCCATCACCTTGCCTACCATTGATCCGCCGGCCACCGCCTGCTGTGCGTAGATCTGGCTCGACTTGCCGACCAGCAGCACCTCTCGCACATCGCGCGCTAAAGGCAGGGCGCCGTTGTTCTGCAGCAGCACTGCAGTCTGGACCCCCATGGCACGCCCCTTCCTGCCGCCGTCCTCGACGTCCAGCGACCGCTGCACGATCGGGCGGTCAAAGACACCGAACTTAAACATCTGCACGTACCGGCGCCGCAACGCGATGTCGATGTCGGCCATCGTTAGCTCACCGGCATCCAACGCGGCGCGCAGCTTGTCCGGCGCGAAAAACTGCGGCAATGGCATTTCGTGGTCGAGTCCAGCGCGCATCGCCTTGGCGGTGCTTTTGGCAGCGAAGAAGTCCGACTGCACGTAGCCCTGGAAGCCCCACTGGCGGCGTAGGATCTCGGTAAGCATCTCCGCGTTTTCGCAGGCAAACGCTCCGTTGAGCGCGTTGTAGGAGCACATGACGGCGCCGGTTTCGCCATCTTTCACCGCCATCTCGAAGGGCAGCAAGTACAGTTCATGCAGCACCTGCGGATGGATGCGCTCGGATACCGACATCCGGTTTACTTCTTGTTCGTTGCCGACGTAATGCTTGGCGACGGCAATGAGGCCCTTGCCCTGCACGGCGCGCGTCTCGGCCACGGACATGACGCCAGCCAGGTACGGGTCTTCGCCCTTGTACTCGAAGTTACGGCCAGCCAGCGGCAGGCGCGCCAGATTCATGCCGGGCGCCTCGAACACGTGCAGCGCCAGACGGCTGCCCTCTTCGCCGATCAGTTCGCCGAAGGCGGTGGCCACCGTCGGGTCGAAAGAGGCGGCTACGGCAATCGATGAAGGGACGGCTGTTGCCTTGGCCGAAGAGGCGTCGAAATAAACTGCTTCATCAACATGCAGGCCATTCAGGTAAACCATCCGGGGGGGCGTGTCGAGTGCGACGCAATCGTTCTGGCCGATACCGACCGGACCGTTAGTGATGCGCAGCGTAGGAATGTGCAAAGCAGGAATGCCCGTGACATGTCGCGCGCCTTTGCATTGGGGCAGTTCGGGAACGATCTCGGGCATTGCGCCGGTCAACTGTTGGGCCTTCTGCTCGAAACTCATGCCCGCAAGCAGCAAGTCGGCACGCTGCTCGGGCGCCAATGACTTTACCATCCACGGCACGGCATCGGGGGAAGTTGACAGTTTGCCATGGGGCACCGGACCGCTCGCGCACCCGGCTAAAGCGATCGCAGCAATGAACACTGCACCAGGAAACGCGCGCTTGCGGCATAGCGGGAAGGATCCCATAAGAGCTCCGGTCCAGGGCTTACGCGTCTGTGAAAGCGGCGCGAAATACGAGTCTAGCACCGGGCGCCGGAGACAAGTCGATATATTTTCTGACGTGCCGTAGGTCGCGCAGGCCGGCCTGGTTAACGCAGTATCTGGATTCGGCACTCAATGAAAATCAACCGAGGACTTGCATCAAAACGTAACAGATCGAGCTTACCCCCTTGAAGATCCCAACATCGTCCTTATAATTAGCACTCGAAGGGGTTGACTGCTAACACCCTGAACAACGCTTATTTTTCATCAATACATATAAAACAGGAGTTCCTTCATGGCACTGCGTCCTTTGCACGATCGCGTGATCGTCAAACGTCTGGACAACGAGCGGACAACCGCCTCGGGTATTGTTATCCCTGAAAGCGCCGCTGAAAAGCCCGATCAAGGTGAAGTCATTGCAGTTGGTCCCGGTAAAAAAACCGATGACGGCAAAGTGGTTCCAGTTGATTTGAAAGCGGGCGACAAGGTTCTATTCGGCAAGTACGCCGGCCAATCCGTCAAGATTGATGGCGAAGAGCTCCTCGTCATTCGCGAAGACGAAATCCTCGCCGTAGTCCTGTAATTACAAACGAATCAAGTAAGGAATTCTACAATGGCTGCTAAGCAAGTTCTATTTGGTGATGACGCACGTGTACGTATCGTCCGTGGCGTTAACACTCTCGCAAATGCTGTTAAGACCACATTGGGCCCCAAGGGTCGCAACGTAGTTCTGGATCGCTCTTTCGGCGCCCCTACCGTCACTAAAGACGGCGTGTCGGTTGCTAAAGAAATCGAACTCAAAGACAAATACGAAAACATCGGCGCACAGTTGGTGAAAGAAGTCGCTTCCAAGACTTCCGACGCTGCTGGCGACGGTACCACTACAGCTACTGTGCTGGCTCAATCCATCGTTGAAGAAGGCCTCAAGTACGTTGCCGCCGGCATCAACCCAATGGACCTGAAGCGCGGTATCGACAAAGCCGTTGCCGTGGCTGTTGAAGAGCTGAAGAAACTGTCGAAGCCTTGCACAACCAGCAAAGAAATCGCCCAAGTTGGCTCGATTTCGGCTAATAGCGATGCTTCGATCGGCGAAATCATTGCCAACGCAATGGACAAGGTCGGCAAAGAAGGCGTTATTACCGTCGAAGACGGCAAATCGCTGGAAAACGAACTTGACGTCGTCGAAGGCATGCAATTCGACCGCGGCTACTTGTCGCCTTATTTCATTAACAACCCTGACAAACAAGTTTCCGTGCTGGAAGACCCGTATGTTCTGATTTTCGACAAGAAAATCACCAACATCCGCGACCTGCTTCCTATTCTGGAACAAGTTGCCAAGTCCAGCCGTCCTCTGTTGATCGTTGCTGAAGACGTCGAAGGCGAAGCGTTGGCTACCCTGGTTGTGAACAACATCCGCGGCATCCTCAAGACTACAGCGGTTAAGGCTCCTGGTTTCGGCGATCGCCGCAAGGCCATGCTCGAAGACATCGCCATCCTGACCGGCGGCGTGGTTATCTCCGAAGAAACCGGCATGTCGCTTGAAAAAGCTACGCTGGCAGAATTGGGTTCGGCAAAACGCATCGAAGTGGCCAAAGAAAACACCACTATCATCGACGGCGCTGGCGACAGCAAATCGATTGAAGCGCGCGTTAAACAAATCCGCACTCAAATCGAAGAAGCCTCTTCCGACTACGATCGCGAAAAACTGCAGGAACGCGTCGCCAAACTGGCAGGCGGTGTTGCGGTGATTCGTGTCGGTGCAGCTACCGAAATCGAAATGAAGGAAAAGAAAGCTCGCGTTGAAGATGCTCTGCATGCAACACGCGCTGCTGTCGAAGAAGGTATCGTTCCTGGCGGCGGCGTAGCACTGATCCGCACACGCGCTGCTGTTGCTTTGGTCAAGGGCGACAACGCCGACCAAGACGCTGGTATCAAGCTGGTTCTGCGTGCTATTGAATCTCCATTGCGCACCATTGTGGCTAACGCTGGCGAAGAGCCAAGCGTGGTTGTCAACAATGTGGCCAACGGTACGGGCAACTACGGTTACAACGCTGCAACTGGCGAGTACGGTGACCTGGTTGAGCAAGGCGTGCTGGATCCTACCAAGGTTACCCGCACTGCGCTGCAAAACGCTGCCTCCGTTGCCAGCCTGTTGCTGACGACTGAAGTCGCTGTTGCCGAAATCGTGGAAGACAAGCCAGCAGGTGGCGGTATGCCCGATATGGGTGGTATGGGCGGTATGGGTGGTATGGGCGGCTTCTAAGCCAGCTTGTTCTACTCTCTGTCGGCCCGGTTCTAGTATCCGGGCCACCCAGAAAAAAGGCCCTCGATTCGTCGAGGGCCTTTTCGTTGCTCTTTTTTGTTGGACTAAATCCGCTTAACTCGGCTGTATGCCAGCCGACTCAATCACTTTTTTCCAGCGGGCCAGCTCTTCGGCCTGGAATTTTTCAAACTGCTCGGGTGTATTTCCCACAATTTCGAACCCGACTCCTAGAAGATTCGACTTTACCGTCGGATCGTTCATGGCTTCGACCACGCCATCGCGAAGCTTGTTCCGCACGTCAGCCGGCAATCCCTTGGGGGCCGCCATGGCTTGCCAGGAATTGACGACAACGTTCTTGACGCCGGCCTCTTCCATGGTCGGTACGTCGGGCAACAGGGGTGATCGCTTCTCGCTGGTTACAGCCAGCGCCTTCATTTTGCCACCGCGAATGTGCCCGATGACCGCGTTTAGATTCTGGAACGAGTAAGCCACTTGCCCGCCCATCAAATCGGCTTGCGCTGGAGCACCGCCTTTGTACGGTACGTTGACCCCTTTGGTGCCCGTTTCCTGCCAGAATAGCTCGGCAGTAAGGTGGTCAGAAGATCCATTGCCCGACGTCGCGAAAGTGACTTGATCGGGATTTTTCTTCATGTACTTGACCAGGTCTGCAACCGAATCCCCACCTTTGGCGGCAGGCCCTGCAACGAGCACGTTAGGCGCCTGCACCGCAACGGTGATCAAGTCGAAGTCTTTGGTGGGATCGTATTGCAAGGTCTTTTGCAAATGCGGGTTCACGACAAAAACCGACAGCGACGATACCAGCAACGTGTAGCCATCGGCTGCTGCGCGCTTTACCTGAGCTGCCCCGATGGCGCCTGTTGCGCCGGGTTTATTTTCGATGGGGAACGGCTGATTGAATTTGGTCGACAGCTTGGCTCCAATAATCCGGGCAATATTGTCAGTGGATCCGCCGGGTGGAAACGGCACCACTATCGTGACGGGGCGTGTAGGATAGTCGGCGGCGTGAGCCAGCCCGCTCGTTGCAAGCAGCAACGCACCGAAAATGTACCGTAGCTTCATGAGGTCTCCTCTCTATTGTTAACGTTAACATTTTCACTTATATTAACTTACCAACTTGAAACCTCAAGTAAAACCAGCCTATGGTTTTCCCTTATGCGAGAACGGCCTTAGCTGCTGTCCCGCTCCATGATCGAAAAACCAATATCAACAATGTGCCGCTCTGAATGCACGCCATCCGCACGAGCAATAATAAACCGCGCCGCCTGCTCGCCAATCGCTTTGCCGTCGATGCGCACGGTTGTCAATGCCGGATACAGGCTTGCCGCAAAGTCCAAGTCGCCAAAGCCGACGACGGACAACTCCTCGGGTACTTTCAGGCCTCGTGCCTGGGCTTCGGTCAACACGCCTAAAGCCAACATATCCGAACTGCAGAAAACACTATCGACATCAGGATGGGCGGTCAATAGTTCGTTCAGGCCGACCCGCCCTATCGCCAAGGTGGTCGGCGCCGGCAAAGCAATGAGGCGCACCGGCCCCATCCCCAACTCAGCGGCGCGGTGAATGAAAGCATCGCTTCGCCGCTGCGCGCGAGCGTCCTCGGCCGCCAGCAAACCCGGACGCTGGCGCCCCCGCTGGTGAAGAAATTCGCACACTTTTGCGCCAACCTGCTCATGTGAAAATCCGACCAGCATATCAATCGGATTGTCGCTCAGATCCCAGGTTTCGACGATGGGGATGCCCGATGCCTTAAGGCGCTTGCAGCCAAGTTGGGAGTGCAACACGCCAGTCAGTACGATGCCGTCGGGACGCCGGCCGATAAGTGCGTTCAACAATGCATCTTCCTGGGAATCGCCGTCGTAGCCGCTCTGGCCTAAGATCAATTGATACCCATGCTCGGTAAGTTTCTGGGTCAACGCCTGTATCGTCTCAGAGAAGATGGGTCCTGAAAGGGTTGGAATAAGGGCCGCCACCAAGCGTGTGCTTTTATTGGCATTGAGACCTTTGGCAAGCAAGTTGGGTACGTAGCCTGTTTCCTCGATCGCCTTGAGTACTCGCGCAAGGGTAGACGCCGAGAGTTGATCCGGGTTATTCAGAGCGCGCGACACGGTGATCGCCGAAACGTCGGCCACACGCGCTACGTCGTGCACAGTCACACTGTTCGTACTTCGATAAGGTCGTGTCATGGGCGCGGGACGCCGCAGCACCCCGATAACGCAAGGATGGCCGCCGGGGCTCTGGGTTGATCGCAAGCGGGCATCTTAGCATGCCGCATCACGGTAAAACCCCAGGTACGCGTTGCTGGCGTGAACCGGCAATTTCGGTTTAACAGGCATAATATCAATCCATGACTCCGAACGACTCTCCGTATAAAAGCAAAGGCGGCTTTGCCCGCGTGTTTAATGCCACACGCTATTCGGCCCAAGGGCTAGCCGCCGCATTCAAGCACGAAGCGGCGTTTCGCCAAGAGCTTCTGCTGGTGGCCTTGCTGCTACCAGTTGCTGTCTGGATCAGTCGCAGCATCGGAGAATTGCTTCTTCTTATCGGCGCCCTGCTTCTGATCCTCGTTATTGAACTATTGAATTCGGCGCTTGAAGCACTCGCCGACACGATCACCGTCGAACATCACCCGATGATAGGTCGAGCCAAGGATCTGGGCAGTGCCGCGGTAATGCTGTCTATCCTATTTTGCGGTCTCGTATGGTTGTGCGTTATTGCCTCGCATATCTGGCAAATGAAACTCTGATACCGTAGTCAACATACAATATTCTGCACGCACTCATGACTTTTATACAAAAACTCGAACACGCCTGGACATCCTCTCACTCGCTGCTGATGGTGGGCCTGGATCCCGACCCGCAGCGCTTTCCGGCAGAACTGCAAGGGCGGCCCGACGCGATATTCGAATTTTGTCGCGCTATTGTCGACGTCACCGCCCAGTATGCTTGCGGAGTCAAACCGCAGATCGCTTACTTTTCGGCGCAGCGGGCTGAAGACCAGCTGGAGGCATTGTGCGAATACATACGCGAATACCATCCCACCCTTCCGATCGTGCTCGATGCCAAGCGTGGCGACATTGGATCTACATCGGAACAATACGCCAGTGAAGCGTACGAACGTTATCAGGCGGAC
This sequence comes from Candidimonas sp. SYP-B2681, assembly GCF_003971065.1. Lineage (GTDB taxonomy): Bacteria > Pseudomonadota > Gammaproteobacteria > Burkholderiales > Burkholderiaceae_B > Pollutimonas. Next base: position 108,666 of record NZ_RYDV01000009.1, on the reverse strand, counting down.
GCCGTAACCGTTAATCCCTATATGGGCTTTGACACGATCGAGCCGTACCTCGCCTGGAACACTAAGGGAGTCATCGTTCTGTGCCGCACCTCAAACAAAGGCGGCTCTGACCTCCAGTTTATCGAGTCCAAAGACAATGTCCCTTTGTACCTTCACGTCGCTGGGTTGGTCGCTGATAAATGGAATACCAATGGTCAGTGCGCGCTAGTGGTAGGCGCGACTTTCCCCGACGAGATCGCCAAAGTACGCGCACGCGTGGGCGATATGCCTTTACTGATCCCGGGCATTGGTGCGCAGGGCGGCGATATAACGTCCACCGTCCAGGCAGGCGCCAATAGTCGCGGAACCGGAATGATGATCAATTCCTCGCGGGCGATTCTTTATGCCAGCGGTGGCGACGACTGGCGTGAAGCGGCGGCGCTTGCTGCGCGCGCGACCCGAGACGCGATTAACGCTGCCCGATAAGTTCGATGGCAGTGCTCAGGGCGAAGGCGACGGCATCGTTGCGTATTTTTCTGCGATCGCCTTCGAATATTTTGGTCATGGCTCGGGTCGTTACCCCTTCCGACGTGCGCTGTGCAAAACCGAAACACACCATGCCGACTGGCTTGCCGGGAGTACCCCCGTCAGGGCCTGCAATCCCGGTGGTTGATATAGCCAAATGCGCGGCCTCGGCAACCGTTAGCACGCCCGAGGCCATTTCCATCGCGGTTTCTTCACTGACGGCACCAAAGCGCTCGAGCGTATCCTCGTTGACCAATAACTGTTCAACCTTGGCCACATTGCTATAGGTGATGAACCCACGGTCGAACCATTGGCTGGAGCCTGGAGTATCTGTCATGGCTGCTGCCAGCAAGCCCCCTGTGCAAGATTCAGCGCAGGCAAACATCCACCCGTGATCAACCAACAGTTTGCCCAGGACCGGCGCATGCATCAGAGAATCGTTACCGCTCATGTGAACACCTCGAGTCTGACCAAAATGGCGATTACCAGCAAGCTGTAGGCCGCTGCCACGATATCGTCCCACATGACACCAAAGCCATTCTTGAAGTGCCGATCGAAAAAATGAATAGGCGGCGGTTTCACGATATCGAAAGCGCGAAATAGGGCAAAGGCAAATAGCTGCGCTACAAAGGAATCAGGGGTAAGCCAAAGCACCAGCCAGAAGGCAACGATTTCGTCCCATACCATTCCGCCGGCATCCGGCCTGCCCATCTCCTTGCCGACATGGTGACATGTCCAGCAGCCGAGCACAAAAGCAGCAGGCAACAGTATGGCAATATAAATGTCCGGCAGACGCTCAACCAGCACAACCCAAAGCAGCCATCCCAGTAACGTGCCCCACGTGCCGGGAGCCGGTCGTATCAGACCGCTGCCAAAACCAAATGAAACGATGCGCGGGAAAGAACGGAAAACCCACGCAGCGGTAGGCGTAAAAGTCGACTGAGCGGAATGATCGGTATCAGTAGCCGGCATACAAGGATTGCATAAACGCTAGAAAGTTTCAGGAAAAATGGTCAAAACCACCATTGCCAACCGTTATAAGGGCTCCATCCGAAGCGCGCACGCGCAGACCTGGTTCGGCCACAATCTGGCCGACCCGTGCAAGCTGCACCGAGGCACGACCCGCTAATGCCATTATGCGCTGGCGGTCGGCCGCCGAGGCCGTAAAACAAAGCTGGTACACATCGCCTCCTGTGAGGACGGCGTCCTGTATCAACCGCGCATCCAAACCCAGCAGGGCCGGCGCAATCGGCAAGGCCTCGTAATTAATTTCGGCGCCACAGCGGCTTGCTTTCAGGATATGGCCAAGGTCCTGCACCAGACCATCCGAGATATCAAGGCCAGCGTGCGCGACACCTGCCAAATACTCACCGAAAGTCCAGGGGGGCAAAGGCTTTTCCAGTGCGCTACGAGTGTTAGCGAGCAAAGATGGGTTCGCGGGCAATTTTCCTTGCAGAAGCCGCAATGCAATGTCAGCAGCTCCCAACGTGCCGGTGATCCAGATATCGTCGCCAACCATCGCCGCGGAACGGCGCAAAGCCTCCTGCGGCCTGACCTGCCCCATTACCGTGACACTGATAACGGTCCCTGTCACACTGCGTGTCGTATCGCCCCCTATCAGCGGACACGCCGATTGGTCTGCCAGGGCGTAGAAGCCCTCGGCAAACGCAGCAAGCCAATGATGATCGACAGCAGGCAGGGACAGGCTTAGCAGGCAGGCGACCGGTTGAGCCCCCATGGCGGCCAAATCGGACAAATTAACTGCAAGGGATTTATGACCAAGGGCAGCCGGGTCTACATCGGCAAAAAAATGCCGACCCTCTATCAGAAGGTCGGTACTAGTGGCCAAGTGATATCCGGGCTTCACAGGAAACAGGGCACAGTCGTCACCCACTCCCAGGAAACCGGGCGGCGCCGGGCGCGAAAAATAGCGCGCGATAAGGTCGAATTCGATATTCAAAAGCCTCTCGCAGCGCGCTTAACGACGCGCAGCCGCCTGTACCTCGTGAGGTCGTACATCGGCGGCCATTTTATCGAGCACGCCATTGACGAACTTAAAACCATCAGTGCCGCCGAACGACTTGGCCAATTCCACGGCCTCGTTAATGGCAACTTTATAGGGCACCTCGGTGTGGTGCACAAGTTCGAAGCTTCCGATCAGCAAGATACCGTGCTCGATGGGGGAAAGCTCGTTAAGCGGACGATCGACATAGGGCATGAAGCTTTCCCGCAATGACGGGGCCTCGCGAAGGACCCCATGCAGCAAGGTCTTGAACCATACTGCATCGGCTTCGTGGAATTCTTCGTCGTCTCGGATATGGGCATCGATTGCGCCCGCTTCCTGCAAGCCGTCGTCGCCGCGAATTAACCATGAGTAAACGCCCTGCAGGGCGAACTCACGCGCACGCCGGCGTGCGCTGCGAGCGTTGACTCGGGAAGGAGCGCCCGCAGGGGCGCCCGGCGTTTTATTTGTTGTCAAAATCTTCGTCCTCGTCCTCATCTTCGTCGTCTTCGTCTTCGTCCTCGAAATCTTCATCGTCTTCGGTTTCGGGCTCGAGAGCGGCGACCAGATTGGCCATTTCTACAGCACTGCGTGCGCAATCACGACCCTTTTCGGTAGCGCGCGCCTGTGCCTGTTCGTCGGTGTCGGTCGTCAGGACGCCATTGGCGACCGGAATACCGGTTTCCAGCGCTACGCGGCTGATGGCGGATGCGCTTTCATTGCTGACGATCTCGAAGTGATACGTATCGCCACGGATGACTGCACCCAAGGCGATCAGTGCATCGAACTCGAAGGTTTCAGCCATTTGAGCTAAAGCAACGCCCAGTTCCAATGCCCCCGGGACCGAGACCAGCATGACATCACGCTCGTCAACGCCCAATTCGGCCAACTCGGCCAGGCAGGATTCCAGCTCGGCTTGCCCGATTGGCTCGTTGAAACGAGCCCGCACAATGCCTATATGCAAACCTTCCCCGTTTAGATCGGGAGACAAAGTATATGGGTTCATAGTCAGTAATTCCTGTTATGGGGTGGAAAGAGGTTCAGTATCGTAACCCGTTATGGTCAGGGAAAACCCTGTCATGCTTGGCATTTTTCGTGGACGCGCCAATAAACGCGCCCGCCCTACGTTCAGGTCGCGCATAATCTGCGCGCCGATGCCGTAAGTAAGGAGCCCATATCGGCTTTCCCGATCGGCGGCTTGTGCGCCTTGGCCAGGCGGCTGATTCCAGGACTCGAACTGATTGAACAGCAAATCGGAAGACCCCTGACAGTTCAACATCACAAGCACTCCGGAAGGCGCCGCCGTGATCGCTTTCAGGGCATCGGAGACGCTCCAGCTGTGCGTCGTAGCCCCGGTGAACAATACATCGAGCATCGTCGTAGGCTCGTGGACGCGCACCAGCGTTTCGGTGTCGGGCGTAATGGTGCCGTGAACCAACGCCATGTGCGGCGCTCCGGATGACAAGTCGCGATACGCCACCGCCTGGAATTCACCCCAGGGCGTTTGCATCGAACGACTGGCTAGCCGTTCGATCATGGATTCGTGCTCGCTACGGTATTGGATCAGGTCGGCGATGGTGCCGATCTTCAATCCGTGTTCGCGCGCGAAGATCTTCAGGTCGGGCAAGCGTGCCATCGTGCCATCGGGCTTGAGGATTTCACAGATGACGGCGGCCGGCGTCAGGCCGGCCAATGCAGTCAAGTCGCAGCCCGCTTCGGTATGCCCAGCGCGTACCAGCACACCCCCACGCACCGCTTGAACTGGAAAGATATGGCCGGGTTGCACGAGATCGGCAGGCTTCGCGTCGCGCGCTACTGCCGCCTGTATGGTGCGGGCGCGGTCAGCTGCCGAAATACCGGTGTCGACGCCCTCGGCCGCTTCGATGGACATCGTGAAATTGGTACCGAAGCGAGTGCCGTTGCGGCTGGCCATTAACGGCAGGTCAAGCAGACGACAGCGCTCTTCGGTAAGGGTCAGGCACACCAGTCCGCGCGCGTGAGTGACCATGAAATTGATGGCTTCCGGGGTGACGTATTCGGCAGCCATGACCAGATCGCCTTCATTTTCGCGATCTTCTTCGTCGACCAAGATAACCAACCGCCCGGCACGCAATTCAGCGACAATTTCGGTAACGGAAGAGATATCGGAAGATAGTGTTGGGTCGGAATCTACCGCGTGTGGCTTGCTCATGACTATAGGCTCAGTAAAAAGTTGAATCATTTTAACGCCTTCGCGAACTTGACCGTTTAAACACGGGTAACATCCTTCGAAAACATAACATGACTATCAATGCGCGAACAGAAAACAATGGCCAAACCTGAGAATGATGGGCGACGCAGCATCCAATCAGTAGAAACCGGATTCCCCTTGCTGGCGGCATTGGTCGATTCAGGCAAGTCAATGACTTTGCGCGACCTCGCTTCGAGCGCCGGCATGACTTCCGCCAAGGCACATCCTTACCTGGTCAGTTTCACCCGGGTCGGACTGGTTCAACAAGACGCCAGCACCGGGCAATACGAACTTGGCCCCTTCGCCCTGCAGATGGGACTCGTCAGCCTGCAAAGGCTGGATCCGGTCCGGGTTGCGATGCCCGAAGTCAATCAATTGGCAAGCCAGATCGGACATACCCTGGCCATTGCCGTATTGGGCTCACATGGCCCGACCATGATTCACATCTCAGAAGCCAGCTACCCCATACACGTCAATATGCGCAAAGGCACGGTCATGTCGATGCTGCATACTGCCACCGGCCACGTATTTGCGGCGTGGCTGCCGCCCAAAATCGCGCAGCACTATATAGAACGCGAAGCCGGCGATACGGCTGTCGTGACGAGTATCAGTCCTTTGCGGCCCAGCGCACAAGCATTGGCTGCGCAGCTGGATAAAGTCCGACAAGCAGGCATCGCTCAGGCGTTAGGCAACCCCCTGCCGGGAATCGATGCCCTCTCGGTCCCCGTCTTCGATCATTCCGGCAATATCGTCCTTGCCCTGACCAGCCTGGGGCCGGCCACGCTTTTTGATGCCAGTCCGCGGGGTACCATCGCCCATGCGCTAAAAAGCTGCGCCTCGGCCATCTCGGAAAAACTCGGGTATCGGTCCGACCGATAAACCGCTAAACTCCGCCAGCAAGTTACGTTTTTCCAGACCATGTCCAATCATGGCTCTTGCATAAATCAATAATTACCGTAATACGGGAGACAAAATGAAATCATCAAGCGTGCTCTTGGCGAGCGCATTCCTTGCCATTTTAGGTGCCTCATCGGCGACCTATGCACAAGACAGCTGCACCAATCGCGGCGATCTCGACAATATGTATTGCGACGCCAATAACGACCTCGTGGCTGACACCCCTACCGATCCAGCGAAACTAAAAACGCCGTCGACTATCGTATTTACCTACACTCCGGTGGAAGATCCGGCGGTGTACGCAGAAATATTCTCACCGTTCACCAAGCATTTGTCCGAATGCACCAAGCGCAAGGTGGTTTTTTATCAGGTACAAAGCAACGCCGCAGAAATCGAAGCAATGCGATCGAACCGGCTGCATGTAGGGGGTTTCTCCACCGGGCCCACCAACTTCGCCGTTAACCTGGCCGGGGCGGTACCTTTCGCCGTCAAGGGCGACGCCAACGGGTTCCAGGGCTATAACCTGATCCTTATCGTCAAGAAAGACAGCCCCTACAAGTCGATTGCCGACCTAAAAGGAAAAAAGGTTGCCCACACGTCGCCATCATCCAATTCGGGCAACATGGCGCCCATTGCCCTTTTCCCCAAAGAGGGACTGGTTCCCGGCAAAGACTACGACTTCCTTTACTCCGGAAAACATGATCAGTCCGTCATGGGCGTGAACTCGGGCGATTACGACGCTGCGGCAGTCGCCTCCGACGTGTTTTACCGCATGGCGGAACGGGGGCAAGTCAAAAAAGACGATTTCCGCGTTCTTTACACCAGCGAGAAGTTCCCTACGTCCTCGTTCGCCTACGCCTACGACCTCGAACCCACGTTTCGCGACAATATGCTGAAGTGCTTTTACGACTACCGGTTCCCGGCAGCAATGAAAGAAGCCTTTAACGGCGCCGATCGCTTCTATCCGGTTACTTACGAGAAAGACTGGGCGATTGTGCGCGATGTCGCCAAGGCGGGCGGCGAAAGCTTTACTCGCTCCGCGTACGACAAAGCCAGTAAAAAGGCGAATTGATCCGCCATGGGTGCATCTCTGCATATAAAAAATCTCGTAAAAGAGTACAAGGCGAGTCAACCCGTTCTGAAGGGCATTAATCTCGACCTCACCGATGAAGGCCTCACAGCCATCATCGGGCCTTCCGGAACGGGCAAAAGCACCCTGTTGCGATGCATTAACAGGCTGATCGAACCCACCTCGGGCAAGATCCTGCTCGAGGACGCAGGCGTATCGACCGACCTTGCCAATGTACGCGGCTCGGCGCTCCGGCAGGCACGCCGCCGTATTGGCATGGTTTTCCAGGAATACAACTTGGTGGAACGGTTGACCGTAATGGAAAACTTGCTGACAGGCCGGCTGGGGTACACCTCCGCGTTCAATGCATGGCGGCGCCACTTCGAACCCCGCGACATTCAGTATGCCTTCGAGCTACTGAAAACCGTGGGGCTCGGGGGCTTTGCCGATCAACGCGCCGACGCGCTCTCAGGTGGACAGCGCCAAAGGGTGGGCATTGCCCGGGCACTCATGCAGCGGCCTCAATTACTGCTCGCCGACGAGCCGACCTCTTCCCTCGATCCCAAAACGTCCGTCGAAATCATGGAACTGCTTATCGAGCAAGGCCATGCCTTTCATATCCCGGTCATCGTGAATATCCACGACGTCGAACTGGCCAGGCGATACGCTACGCGGATCATCGGCATGTCAGACGGCAGGGTCGTCTTCGATGGTCATTCAGACGCCCTAAGCACAGGCGTCCTGAAACAGATTTACGGAGGAGAATCGTGGCTGGAATAATTACCGCGAATCCGGCCGGTTCGGCCAAGCCTTTCGCCCTATCAGCCCGTGCGAAACTGGGTATTATTGTGGTTGTGGCCTACGCCATTTTTGCCGCGACACAACTCGGCTTCTCGTGGGACAGGTTTGAAGCCGGGCTCGGGCATGGCGCAAAATTCCTTTCACGCATGTTCCCGCCCAACATCGAACGCGGCGCCATGCTGTGGAAAGGCATCGCCGAAAGTCTGGAGATCGCCGTACTGGCCACCACCCTGGGAATCGCGTGCGCGCTGCCGCTCAGCCTATTGGGTGCACGCAACATGATGCCTGCATGGGTCAGTTGGCCCGCCCGCGCGATCATCTCTTTGTGCCGGGCGCTGCATCCGGTGATCGTAGCCATCATTTTCGTAAAAGCCGTAGGATTCGGTGCCTTGGCAGGGGTCTTGGCACTAACCGTTGCGTCCATCGGATTCATCGGCAAGCTGTTTACCGAAACCATCGAAGAGATATCACTAAAGCAGGTCGAAGCCGTGCGGGCAACTGGGGCGTCGTTTGCCAACGTTATTATTTTTTCCGTCATGCCCCAGGTCTTCGCCCGCTTCGTCGGTTTTTCAACGTATCAGCTCGATTCCAATCTGCGCAACTCGACCATGGTCGGCATCGTAGGGGCTGGCGGTGTCGGCGGCACGCTGTTTTCCGCATTCCAACGCTTCGATTACGATTTTGTCTGCTCTATTCTTATCGCGATCATTGCCATCATCATGCTAGGCGAACTGCTGGCTGGCGTCGTGCGCTCCATTTTGCTTGATAACGTGTCTCCTGCAGCGCTGTTTCGGCCGAAGGCATACGCAGCCAGGCCGCTGCGGCCCGTCGAGGACGACGCATGAACCAGTCCAGCATTCTGCCAGGTCATGCGGGTAAGACGTGGGTCAGGTACACGCCTGGACAGCGCCTGCTTCGCTTTGCCTTGTACTTTTTGTTCGTTTTGGCCATTGTCCAGTCGGCGCGTACGATCGATGTTATTCCAGAGTTCCTGTACGACGCTCCGGCGCAAATGGCCGACCTGCTAAACCGTATGTGGCCGGTTTCATGGCAAAGTTTCCAGGGTTCTATTCAACGAGCACTGATAGAAACCCTGCATATGGCTACGCTTGGTACGATTCTAGCTGTCATCATGGCAATCCCCATAGGGCTGCTTGCGTCCGGAAAACTTACGAAGAATAAGTTCATCAACTTCCTGGCACGATTAATTCTGGTGTCCAGCCGGTCCATCAATTCGCTTGTCTGGGCATTACTTTTTATCGCTATTTTCGGGCCCGGCCCGCTTGCCGGCACCATTGCAATCGCCTTTCGATCCATTGGCTTCATCGGCAAGCTGCTGGGCGAGGCGCTTGACGATGCGCAACCCGGTCCAATCGAAGCCATCATGGCCACCGGCGCCAGTACCGGCTCATTGATCGGCTATGCCTATTGGCCCCAGATCCGACCGGCGTTCTGGTCAATTGTGCTACTTCGATGGGACATCAACGTTCGCGAATCCGCCGTGCTGGGACTGGTCGGCGCAGGCGGAATCGGCATGGCCCTGAACAGCGCCATGGACTTGTTCCAGTGGGATAAGGTAGCCTTGATACTTATTTTGATTTTCGGCATTGTCATATTGGCTGAAATCATCATCACACGAGCGCGAAAGACATTGCTTTAGTAATGGAATATATACCGGTTCCACGGCTGACGATTGCGCCGCCGATCGTCAGCAATGGTTTCAATAACCCACCGGTGTCACAAAACAATCAAATTATTATGGAAATAAAACGGTAAGATCGGCCCATACACAGCAAAGGGTCAATATGCTAGAACGCGAACTTAAATTCCACGTACCGCTTCATAAGCGCGCGGCACTGGAAAAAGAACTGCGCCAATGGCATGCCACGCACGTTCCCTTGCATGCATGCTATTTCGATACTGAAGATCACGAACTTGCGACGGCCAAAATTGCGCTGCGCGTGCGTAAAGAAGGTGATCATTGGATCCAGACGCTAAAAAGCCCAGGTCCCGATGAACTCTCCCGTAACGAGATCAATCATCCACGTCCTGATCGCACGCTTGATCTAAGCCTGTACGAAGGGACCTCTGTTGAAAAAACGCTGACCAAACTGCAAGCGCCGCTGACGCTGCGCTATGAAACCGTGGTCGACCGCCTGGTACTGATCAGGAAAACCAAAACCTCTACGATCGAATTTGCTTACGACCAAGGCATCATTAAAGCGGGTGAGCTAGAACTTCCTATATGTGAGCTTGAGCTGGAATTGATGGCTGGCGGTACCGACCCGCTATTCGAGGAGGCCGAACAATGGCTCAGAAAATTCGGGCTGATACTCGATCTGCGCAGTAAAGCCGAGCGTGGTGATGCGCTTGCACGTGTGGCATCGTCAATCGACGCTACGGCGCCCCGGGTTCAATCGCTTTCCAGCGCTGTGCAATTCGCGCCACTATGCAAGCCGCGCCGCGCGGGCACGATCACGCTGGAGCCCGAACTGTCCATGCCAGCAGCCTATCGCCTATGCGCCAACGACTGTATGAATCAAATCATCCGCAATGCCACGTTTCTGGCTGGCGTGGATGCGTCCGATACAGCCGAAATCACGCGAGTTGAGTACGTCCACCAACTACGAGTAGGTATCCGTCGAATTCGATCGTGCTGGAGGTTCTTCAAAAAATGGGTAGACATCAATGAAGCGGAACTAGGGGCGGAACTACACCGCCATTTTCTGGTATTGGGGCAGGCGCGCGATGCCGATGTCGTCGAACTGGTTGTGACGCCTCGCTTGATAGCAGCGGGAATGCCTGCCTTGACCTTGCCGACTCACGACCTTATCGACCACACCCAAGCTCTTGCCGCCAGCGCCGATTTTCAAGCCATATTGCTGACTTTACTCAATCACCTTTTGGTGGTGGATGCCCCTGGCGGACTCCAGGAAAGCGTCGAGAGCCGTCTTCCGGTAGACCAGAAGATTCAAGACAAGGGCGAGACTGCAAAGCCCTCCCAAACAGAGTCAGGTAAAAAGCTAGGCAAAGAATTCAGCAAACGACTGAATAAACGGCTCGACGCCTTATGCCAACAAGGGATTCACTTTGTGCACCTGCCAATAGAAGGGCAGCATCGCTTGCGAAAACGAGTAAAGGGATTGCGCTACAGCATGGAATTCGCTGCAAGCCTGTTGTCGAATAAAAGCTTCAGTGCTTTGCGCGACACGCTTACCGACGCGCAGCACACAATGGGCGACCTGAACGACCTTTATATGGCAGAAGACTACTACCTGCGCCTTGCCGAATCTCAAACACAAGCGTTGTTCGCTGTGGGCTGGCTGCGCGCCATGCAGGAACAGAAAAAAGCCGAAGCCGAGGAAAAATTTATCCGTTTGTCGAAGGCGGGCCACTTCAAGAAAGCGTGATTTCGGCCGCCATAGTGCACAGTACCCATAACAGCGGCCCTTTACGTGACACCCAGCCAACCACCTAGTCGCCTATTAGCGCGGTTGCAAACTCACGTGCCACGAAGGGCTGCAGATCATTCAAACCTTCGCCTACGCCGATCCAATACACGGGCACCGGCCGCACGCCTTGACTACCGGCAGCTACTGCAGCCAGGGTACCGCCCTTTGCGGTGCCATCAAGCTTGGTTACGACCAAACCCGTAAGAGTGATTGCTGCATCGAACGCACGAATTTGAGCGATCGCATTCTGACCGGTATTACCATCGATAACCAGCAGAACCTCATGCGGCGCTGCTCCGTCCGCTTTGCCGATCACGCGTTTGATCTTTTTAAGCTCTTCCATCAAATGTAACTGAGTCGGTAAGCGTCCGGCCGTATCCACCATGACGACATTCGCTTCGCGCGCACGCCCGGCGTTCACAGCGTCGAAGGCCACGGCGGCAGGATCCCCGCCATCTTGCGCGATCACCGACACATTATTACGCGCGCCCCACTCCATCAACTGCTCACGTGCCGCCGCGCGAAAAGTATCGCCCGCCGCTAGCAATACCTTGGCACCTTGCGCCTGAAACGCATAGGCGAGCTTACCAATCGAGGTGGTCTTGCCTGCCCCGTTCACACCGGCAATCATGATGACCAGCGGCGAAGCCTTACCCAACGGAAAACTCTTCTCGAGGGGTGCCAGATGGTCAGCCAGAATATCGCGCAGCGCGGCCTTGACTTGCGCACCATCGGCAAGACGTTCTTTTCGCACCCGAGCTCGCAAGGCTGTTAATAGCTTTTCGGTGGCTTCGATGCCGGCGTCGGCCATAATAAGAGCAGTTTCCAGGTCTTCGAAAAGGGCTTCATCGACTTTGACGCCGACGAACAAACCGCCAATGCTCTGCCCAGTGCGCGATAGCCCCTTTTTCAGGCGTGTCAGCCATGAAGCTTTTTCTGTACCGGCAGGCGACGCAACGACAGGCTCGGCCTCCGCGTGCGTATGATCTGCTTGCGGTGCCTCAAAAGCTTCCGGCGCCCGTTCCGACACCGGTGATTCGAAATCCGGAATGTCGGCCACGACGTCTGGCAAGGGTTCGGTCGCCGCTAAACCGTCCACTGCATCTATGGTGGTAACAACAGCGTCCTTGTGATCGGCGGGAGTTGACGGCGCATGCTCGGCAGACTGTTGCGGCGCGGGCTCCGCATCGATCGCCTCTGCCCCGTGCTCGGTTGGCGCGGCATCAAGCTGCTCGTTGCTTTCGGCAGGTGAAGATTTCTTTCGTTTAAAAAAGCTGAACATACGTTTTACACTACCCGAATATATTGATTAACACCACTGACCGTTCCCAGACCGCGAATGAAAAAACATGTAGTACGTATTGTAGGCGGTGATTACCGCCGGACCCCCATACCGGTTATCGATGCCGAAGGGCTGCGCCCGACGCCAGATAGGGTGCGAGAGACCTTGTTTAACTGGCTGCACCATTTATGGGCAGGGGATTTCTCGCAAAAACGTGTACTGGACCTGTTTGCCGGAACCGGTGCTCTTGGCTTTGAAGCCGCTTCACGCGGAGTGGCGCATGTACAGATGGTTGAAAATAACCCGCAGGCCATTGCCTTATTGCGAAGCCTGCGAACTCGCCTGAAAGCAGACCATGTACGTATCCACGCCGGCAACGCTTTGGTGGTACTGGATCGACTCAACGACACCCCTTTCGACTTGATCATGGTGGATCCGCCATTTGATCAGGGCTGGCTCGAAAGGCTATGGGCCAAATTGCCCCTGGTTCTCAGACAGGACGGCTTGTTGTATATTGAATCAGAAGCGCCCGTACTGCCGCCCGAATCATTCGAAATTTTGCGTCAGTCTCGCGCGGGCCACGTGCACTTTCATCTGCTTCGGTTTGCTGCATTGCAAAAAACAGTCAATAATCGCGATATCAGTGAAAATAATAAGCTTAAGCGTGGCGATACCCAAGAGGGTGTGCCATTTACTACCCCTTTTGAAAATTCGGAATCCGCATGATTACTGCCGTCTATCCCGGAACGTTCGACCCCCTGACGCGGGGTCACGAAGACTTGGTGCGTCGCGCTGCCGGCCTGTTTGACCACGTTGTCGTGGGCGTAGCCCATAGTCATGCAAAAAAACCCTATTTTTCAGTCAACGAGCGTGTAGAAATCGCCCACGAAGTGTTGGGGCATTACCCCAATGTCGAAGTCAAAAGCTTCGCCGGCCTTCTTAAAGATTTTGTGCGCGAACAAAACGGCCGCGTCATCGTGCGAGGCTTGCGCGCCGTATCGGATTTTGAGTATGAATTCCAGATGGCCGGCATGAACCGGCATTTACTGCCCGAAGTTGAAACGTTGTTCATGACGCCATCGGACCAATATCAGTTCATCTCCGGAACCATCGTGCGTGAAATCGCCATTTTGGGGGGCGACGTAAGCAAGTTCGTCTTTCCGTCCGTCGAGCGATGGCTGCATAGCAAGGCGAAAGCCCGCCGCGAAGAGCAGGAACAGGAAACTTCCCGCTAGGGTTAATACGGCGCTTTGGGCGATTGGCTATTACACTAGTGCTTTGCCTTGTCATGTCGCTGACATTACAGGACTAGTGTTGTTTGTTTTAGCAGGAAGAAGCCATGGCTCTACGTATTACCGAAGAGTGCATCAATTGCGATGTTTGCGAGCCGCAATGCCCTAACAATGCGATCTCAATGGGGCTCGAAATTTACGAAATCGAACCATCGCATTGCACCGAATGTGTCGGACACTTTGATGAACCCCAATGTCAGGTCGTGTGTCCCGTCGAATGCATTGTGTTCGATCTTGATCAGCCGGAAGACCACGATATGCTATTGGCCAAGTACCAACGCCTGACCGCCAGCGCCTGATCAAAAAAGTGGCCTGCGACGCCGCGTGCGGCCGCTACGGCCATAGCACGGGGCCAAATTCCGGGTGTACCTTAACCAAGCGACATGATCGATTTAGGAATGTAGATACCCAGGTGGCGACCAGTTCGCCTTCGTCGACGACATCCACTTGCTGTCGGCCTACCATGACCTGCCGGCGCACACTATCGTCGTCCTCGAGCACATCTAGCGGGATATCCAGCCGCAGCATCCCGTCGGCTCGCATTACCAAACAGCCCATGCTGATGTCGACCTGAATTTCGGCCAATTTGTCGCAGTCGTCTTGGGAAAGCCAGTTGCCGGACTCGTCCACCACCAGCCACCGCTTGTCGTATTGGGCTGCTTCGGGCTTTGAGACGCCGCTGCAAGACGCAATAGGGAAATAGAGTACGGTATTCATTGTCCGAGAAGTCCTTTTAATGCATCGCCTATGCTTTTGACTGGATCCATCGGCTTTTTCGGGGGCGGAGGAATTGGGGAGGCAGGCGGCGGTTCTTCCAGCTTGATGCCAGCCTTGTTAGATAGCATATCAATTAATCCATCCCGCACGGCCGCTTTCACTGCCTTGCTACCGATATCCTTCCATTGAACCTGATAAGTCAGCTTATCGAAAGGGCCAGAAATCCGTACAGGAACCGTCGCGTTCTTCAGTTCGGCTAACTCTTTACCATCTTGCTCAGTAGATGTATTGACGACCCTTACATTGATGCTTAGATCCAATTGGTTATTAACGATATCCAGAGAGGCTGGCGTCCCCTGAGAGATACGTAGCAAGGGTCCCACCAGGCTGAGTCTCTTTACGGTACCCTGACCATGGTTGAAGTCGATGTCTGCGTCGAGCGTCGTGAAATCAGTCTGTCTGCCCAGATCGAATTCGGTCGCGACATCGGGCAACTGGCCGCTGAACATATTGCGTACGACGGCCGTGGCTTCCCGCAGGGTTTGGCTTACGTTAAGGCCTTTAACAGCGCCGTCACGTACTCGCGCCTGAACCGTACCGGTAAGGCCAGATTTTAGCGCGGGCACCGTCAGACCCTGGGAATTTACCAGGACGTTAACGCTGCCTTGGCCGGTCAGGCGATTCTCTTGGGCCAACCCCTGCAAGAAAGGACCCAGCGCAATATTTTGAAGCGATAGATCGGCGCCCACTTCGTTGTTCGACGTAGCCGTGATTTTTCCATCAAGCTTTCCATCGTATAAGTTAGCCGTGATCCCGCTAATAGTAAGTTCGCCATCCGCGGCACGAAGCGCTGCCGCAAACTGCCCGGCCTCAAGGTCCTTGACCTTGATCTCGCCAATGGCGATGTTGCCAATGATGTCTACCGAGTTCAAAAAAGATAGATCGAGTGTGCTTGCGGGGACAATGATGGGGGTACGCGCTGTCGTGGCTGCCGCCGCTTTTTGGGCGGGCTCGGCAGCCGGTTTTGTACCTTCCTTGACTGGCGTCTCAGTCGGTACCGCCTTAACGACTGGAGGCGGGAACATTGTGTTCAGGTCCAGTCTGTCGGCAGAGAGGTCGAATGCCACCTTGGGATTAGCAAGTTGCGTCGCCTTGACGCGAAAATTTAGCTTGCTGCTGCTGAGTACTGCATTAATTTCACTGACAAGCTCGTCTTTGATGAGATCAGTCTGCAGACTGCCAATGAACGGAACCTCGACAGTGCCGCCAGGCAGCGCCGCATCTTCTATCCTTACATCCCCCTTCATTGCAGACAGAGCCCCCTTTTTCTGCAACATATCCCAGTTGGCCGGTGACGTCATCTTAAGCTGCACTAGCCGGTCGCCCTGCTTCAAACCACCATCAACCTTCAGCTCTTTAAGCGTCAATTTCTGGGCATTGCCGCCGATGCCATTCAGACCGAGAGCGACCCCAAGAACTTTGTCCTTGCTGCGTAGCTTGACCGTACCCGATATGGGTTCGCCTTTGGCCGACCCAGGCGATACCGATAAACGCGGCGCATCGAAGGCGATGTCAAAATTATCATCAGGCCGGTTACCCTTCGCCCGGTAGGTCATTTTTTCGACTTGCAGTTCGGCCTGGCTGCGATCGATCTTGAGCTGAGGAACGATGAGGCTCGTTTCAAGGTTTTTGACGGGCTTATCGCCAACAAGCTCGCCCTGCACGAGGAATTCAACGTTGCTCGCGCTGAACATTTGAGAATACGCGCTATAAGCCAGGTTGCCCCGTAACGTTGCCGACTTGGCCTCAAGCTGACCGAGCTTGCCATTTACCAGCACATTGATTTTTTGAGCGGAATACGTTTGTTGCTCGGGATTGAACTTGACCACCGCCTGCCCTTCGAGCCGGGCATCGGCCACGGGAAAGTCACCGATAAGCTTACCTTTCAGGGCAACATCGAATGCCTGATCGTAGGTCATGCGGCCAGTATTGACGTCAAGCTGCACGACGCGCGCGACAGAGCCGGTAACCTTATCAAAGAGGTGGATCTCGCCATTCTTGAGGTCAAGTCCAGCGATGTCGATCTGAAAATCGGTGCCCGAGGCGGCGTGGCCGGAAAGCGCCGCCGGCATTTGCCTGGCAGCGGCGACAGGAACGGAGCCTGACGCCGATGCCGTGGATGGCGCCACAGTTGCCGAAGCGGCTGACGCTTCCGGCAGCACCGCCGCAGCAACGGCTGCAGCAGGCGCCAAAAGAGCCGCAACCGGCGAGCGCCGCTCGATCAGGTCGCGAAAATTGAAGTCACCCTGTTCATCTCGTATGAGCCAGGCTTTAAAACCCGTGACGGCAACATGGTCGACAACCAGACGATTAGACATTAGCGGCCAGATCGCCACGGCAAAGCGCGCACTATCGATAGAAGCGAAGGTGTCGGAGCTATCTCGATCAGACAGGGATACGCCTTGAACGGACAAGCCAATCCGGGGAAACAGCGATAACTCGATATCACCCTTGATCGACAAGGTGCGTTGATATCGGTCAAACACGATTTCCTCAAGCTTGCTTTTATAGGCGTTCGGGTCGAATGTCAGGAGAAAGATTGCAATTCCCACCAGCGCAACCAAAAACACCACGACGATACTTATTAGTATTCGTTTAAACCAGACTTTCATTTACGGCCTCTAGAACCACGGGAGAGCCCCCCGGCACAATACACTGCGAATATCATGAATGCTAACCCAACTTAGATGGATTGATCAGGACCAACAGTCTTTTGGGCAGTAAGCACACGTAAAGTTCTACGACTAGCACTGCGATCGGAGTTTTATTACTATGGGATATATGAAAATGAAACATAACTCTATCGGCTCGTCTGCCAAGGCCGGTACGATATACCCGTCGTTTCACGTCGATAAACTCTAAACTAAAAGACAATACACATGAAATTTGAAACACTTGCGATTCACGCCGGATACCAGCCAGACCCTACGACGAAGTCGGTCGCTGTACCCATTTACCAGACCACATCTTACGCGTTCGACAGCACGCAGCATGGGGCCGATTTGTTCGACCTTAAAGTGGCCGGCAACATCTACACCCGCATCATGAACCCTACGAATGCGGTCCTTGAAGAGCGCGTTGCCGCGCTCGAAGGCGGGGTCGCTGCCCTGGCTGTGGCGTCTGGCATGGCAGCAATCGCGTATGCCATACAGACAATTGCGCAGGTAGGCGATAACATTGTGTCAGTCAGCAAGCTATATGGCGGCACGTACAACCTGTTTGCCCACACTTTTCCACGCCAGGGAATCACCGTCAAATTCGCACCGCACGACGACGTCGCGGCGCTTGAGGCCCTGATCGACGAAAACACCAAAGCCGTATTTTGCGAAACGATAGGCAATCCAGCCGGTAATATTGTCGATATACAGGCAATCGCCGACGCCGCGCATCGCCATGGCGTGCCCCTGATCGTCGATAACACCGTCGCCTCGCCCGCATTATGCCGGCCGTTCGAGCACGGTGCAGACATCATTGTGCATGCACTGACAAAATATATGGGCGGCCACGGAACGACCATCGCTGGCGCCGTGGTCGATTCCGGGAAATTCCCCTGGGCCGAGAACAAAAAGCGCTTTCCCATGCTGAACGAACCCGACCCGTCTTACCACGGAGTCGTGTACACCGAAGCCTTCGGTCCTGCCGCTTTCATAGGGCGCTGCCGCGTGGTGCCGCTACGCAATACCGGCGCGGCTCTATCGCCATTCAATGCCTTTTTGGTCTTGCAAGGCATCGAAACCCTGTCGCTTCGCATGGAACGTCACACCGAGAATGCGCTGAAAGTGGCGCAATTTCTTCAGCAGCACGACCAGGTTTCATGGGTGCAATATGCCGGCCTCAGCGACCACCCAGAACATGCGCTGGCGCAAAAATATCTTAACGGCAAGCCCGCCAGCATTCTGTGCTTTGGCATCAAGGGCGGCAGCGCTGCCGGCGCCCGCTTTATCGACGCGCTTCAGCTGATCCTGCGACTGGTAAATATTGGGGACGCCAAATCGCTGGCATGCCACCCGGCATCAACGACCCACCGGCAGTTGAACCCCGACGAGCTGGCCAGTGCAGGGGTAGGCGAAGACATGGTCCGCCTGTCGATAGGTCTTGAACATATCGACGACATTCTTGATGACCTTACACAGGCATTGAACGCCAGCAAAATCTAACGGGTTTGAAGTCGATTTGCAGAATAGGGCCTTGTGCCCTTTTCGCAGTGCGCTACAGCTTGCCCAAAATTCCGGACAAGGAATTGATCAATGACGTGCCGCCATCCTGCGAGGCGTCTAACGCGCCGGCCGGAGTGGCCTGATCGACCAGGCTCGGCAACATTATGCTAAGGCTGTTTAATACCGTACTAGTGTCAAGGCCGGACCGCGTAGCCAAGGTATTGACCACATCGTCACCCAACACGGCATTCAGCTGCTTGGGCGATACCGGCTCGTTCTTCCCGCTGCTTACCCACGATGCAATGATTTCACCCAGGCCGCCTTGCTGGAATTTATCGATTAACCCCGGCAAGCCGCCTGGATAGCCTTTGACCAGTTCAATCAACGCCGGCAACAACGATGCCTGCGCGCGCGCCTGCGCATTGTCGCTTCCCATGGCGGAAACGATTGAATCTAACAACCCCATTTTTTGCCCCTCCAAACATTTGATCGCTTTAAGTCTAACGCTTTTCATTCAAATGACTGTAAAGCGCTGCCTGTAGTTCGGGTATAGTAGCTTTCATTAAAAATAGAATCATTATGGTGGAGAGGCTTTATGCTGATAGGAATCCCTCGGGAAAGCCTTGCCGGTGAAGCGCGGGTGGCGGCAACGCCCGAAACGGTAAGGAAGTACCTGGCTGGCAAACATACCGTTGTGGTCGAGCGCGGAGCCGGTGCCGGCTCGCACTATCCCGACGACGCTTATGCAGAAGCAGGCGCGCAACTGGTCGACAGCACTGAAGCGCTGGGCGCCGATATCGTGCTCAAAGTTCGCTCGCCCAACCATCTCGAACGCCAGCACATGAAAGCTGGCGCCGTGCTGGTCGGCATGCTGGATCCATTCGATCCGGCCGGTATCAGCGATCTGGCCGGCGCCGGCCTGACGGCATTCGCGCTGGAGGCCGCACCGCGCATTACGCGCGCGCAAAGCCTGGACGTGCTCTCGTCACAAGCCAACCTGGCGGGATACAAAGCCGTTTTGCTTGCCGCCGACCATTACGGCCGCATGATCCCCATGATGATGACAGCGGCCGGGACGCTCAAAGCGGCCCGCGTCGTGATACTGGGTGCCGGAGTCGCAGGCCTGCAAGCCATTGCCACCGCCAAACGGCTGGGCGCGGTGGTCGAGGCCTCTGATGTCCGACCCGCGGCAAAAGAACAAATCGAATCCTTGGGCGCCAAGTTTATCGACGTCCCCTTTGAAACCGATGAAGAACGCGAAATAGCGCAAGGCGTGGGGGGCTATGCGCGCCCCATGCCAGCGTCATGGATGGCGCGGCAGGCAACGCTGGTGGCAGAACGCTGCCGCCAGGCCGACATCGTCATCAGCACTGCTCTTATACCGGGGCGCCCGGCGCCCGTACTGATCAGCGCCGAAACCGTCCAAGCCATGAAGCCGGGGTCGGTCATTGTCGACCTTGCCGTCGAAAGGGGCGGCAACTGCCCGCTTTCGGAAAAAGACGTGATTGTTGAAAAGCATGGCGTCACCCTGATTGGGTTAAGCAATCTGCCAGCGCTCATCGCCACCGACGCATCGGCGCTATATGCCCGCAACGTACTTGACTTCATGAAACTCATCACCGATGCCGATGGTCAGCTGGCCATCAAGCAAGACGACGAAATCATCACTGCCTGCCTGATGTGCACAGACGGCAAAGTCTTAAGGAGCGCCTGATGGAAGCCGTAAGCCCTACCCTGATTAATTTTATTATCTTCGTGCTGGCTATCTATGTTGGCTTCCATGTCGTGTGGAACGTAACTCCCGCCTTGCATACTCCGCTTATGGCCGTCACCAACGCCATCTCGGCGATCGTGATCGTGGGCGCCATGCTCGCGGCCGCGCTGACCGAAAGCAGCCTGGCGCGCTACATGGGTGTATTTGCCGTAACGCTTGCCGCAGTGAACGTATTCGGCGGCTTTCTCGTCACCCGCCGCATGCTCGAAATGTTCAAGAAAAAAGACAAAAAACCCACTAGCGGAGGCGCGGCATGATCTCCATCAATCTGGTCACGCTGTTCTACCTGATCGCATCGGTATGTTTTATCCAAGCGCTCAAAGGCTTGTCCCACCCAACTACATCAAGGCGAGGCAATGCGTTTGGCATGGCCGGTATGGCGATCGCAGTCGTTACAACCGCCGCACTTATCGTTAGCCTGGCCACCGAAGGCAAAGCCGGAATAGGTTTGGGCTGGGTGCTATTGGGCCTCCTGGTTGGAGGCACCGTGGGCACCGTCATGGCCAAGCGGGTCGAAATGACCAAGATGCCGGAACTCGTCGCCTTCATGCACAGCATGATTGGTCTGGCCGCTGTGGCCATTGCCGTGGCGGTCGTCGCCGAGCCGCATGCCTTTAACGTGGCGGCGGTGGGTGCCCCAATCCCAGTGGGCAACCGGCTGGAACTGTTCATCGGCACCTTTGTTGGAGCCATCACGTTCTCGGGCTCGGTCATTGCGTTTGGCAAGCTCTCAGGCAAATACAAGTTTCGCCTTTTTCAGGGCGCGCCTGTGGTGTTTTCTGGCCAGCATATGGTCAACCTAGTGCTGGCGCTGACCATGCTGGGCTGCGGCCTGTGGTTCATGGCCACGCAAGAATGGCTACCGTTCATCATCATGACGGCCCTGGCCTTCGTGCTGGGGGTGCTGATCATTATTCCGATTGGCGGCGCGGACATGCCCGTGGTGGTATCCATGCTTAATAGCTATTCCGGCTGGGCCGCTGCAGGTATTGGGTTCTCTCTTAATAACCCCATGCTGATAATTGCCGGATCTCTGGTGGGGTCGTCGGGTGCCATTCTGTCCTACATCATGTGCAAGGCCATGAACCGGTCCTTTTTCAATGTGATCCTGGGCGGCTTTGGCGCCGAACCCGGCACTGGCGCATCGGCAGACCAGACGCAGCGCAACGTGCGCTCGGGCAGTGCCGACGACGCTGCATTTCTGATGAGCAATGCCGAAACAGTCACCATCGTCCCAGGTTATGGCCTGGCCGTGGCACGCGCCCAGCACGCCCTGAAGGAGCTGGCCGAAAAGCTCACTGCCAATGGCGTGACGGTCAAATACGCCATTCACCCTGTCGCGGGACGCATGCCCGGGCACATGAACGTGCTGCTGGCCGAAGCCGAGGTGCCCTACGATCAGGTATTCGAAATGGATGATATCAATAGCGAATTCGGCCAGACCGATGTCGTATTGGTGCTGGGGGCCAACGACGTGGTCAATCCCGCGGCGAAGAACGATCCGCAATCGCCTATCGCTGGCATGCCGATTCTGGAGGCCTACAAGGCCCGTACCGTCATCGTGAACAAGCGTTCCATGGCAGCAGGGTACGCTGGGCTGGACAACGAATTGTTCTACATGGATAAAACAATGATGGTCTTCGGCGACGCGAAAAAGGTCATCGAAGACATGGTAAAGGCGGTGGAATAAGAATAACCGGCATCGTTTTCCTGGGGCCCGCTTTGGGCCCCAATGCTTTTATGCGTCGATGCCGAATTTGATCCCCTGCGCCAAGGGTAATTCGCGTGAGTAATTCACCGTGTTCGTCGCCCTGCGCATGTACATCTTCCATGCATCCGAACCCGACTCACGACCGCCACCGGTTTCCTTTTCGCCGCCAAAAGCGCCCCCGATTTCGGCACCCGAGGTCCCAATATTGACGTTTGCGATGCCGCAGTCCGATCCTGCCGACGACAGGAAGAACTCCGCTTCGCGCAAATCATTGGTAAAGATGGCAGACGATAATCCCTGCGGTACATCGTTTTGCATCTGCACGGCGTCTTCGAAGTTTTCGTAACGCATCACGTACAGTATCGGCGCAAACGTTTCGGCGCTCACCAACCGCGTTTGCGCGGGCATCTGGACCAGCGCAGGCGCCACGTACCACGCATCGGGAAATTCGTCAGCCAATTGCCGCTGCCCACCGAAAACATCGCCGCCAGCGTCCTGGGCCGCCTTCAATGCCAGCTGCATAGAGTCGAATGCGGACTTATCTATCAAAGGACCCACCAGAGTGTCGGCATCCAGGGGATTACCGATGCGCGCGCTTGCATAGGCTTTCTTCAAGCCCGCCACTAACTCGTCGGCGATACGTTGATGCACGATTAGCCTACGTGTCGAAGTACAACGCTGCCCAGCCGTTCCCACGGCTCCAAACAGAATGCCGCGCATCGCCATTTCGATATCGGCGGTAGGAGTAACAATGATCGCGTTATTGCCGCCCAGCTCGAGCAACGACCGCCCAAAACGAGCCGCAACCCGGGGAGCGACGGCGCGGCCCATACGCGTGGAGCCAGTCGCCGACACTAGCGCTACGTGACAGTGATCGGCCAAGGCCTCACCTGCCTGACGTCCGCCGATCACAACCTGGGACAATCCTGGGGGAGCATCACCGAATTTTTTCACGGCCCGTTCGAACAAGGCATGACACGCCAAAGCGGTCAATGGCGTTTTCTCGGAAGGCTTCCAGACGACAGAATCACCGCAAACAATAGCCAGCGCCATGTTCCATGACCATACCGCGACCGGAAAGTTGAAAGCGGAAATCACGCCCACGACACCCAACGGATGCCAGGTTTCCATCATGCGATGACCAGGCCTTTCAGAAGCGATCGTCAAGCCATACAACTGTCGCGACAACCCGACCGCGAAATCGCAAATGTCTATCATTTCCTGAACTTCGCCTTCGCCTTCTGCCAGTATCTTGCCCGCTTCGACGGATACAAGTCGACCCAGCGCTCGCTTGTTGGCACGCAGTTCGTCGCCAAGTAAACGTACCAGCTCGCCGCGCCGCGGAGCTGGCACTGACCGCCACACCTTGAATGCCTCTTGCGCAGTATCTACCGACGCGCTCACCTCGGCCATTGTGTGTTCGTGCAAGTGCGCAATGATGGCCCCGTTAATAGGCGATCGCGCGAGCACGGTTCCGCCAGTCAATACAGAGGGGGCGATCCCAAGGGAGGCCAATAGTTCTTTAATGTCCATGGGTTTCCTGATCGAGTGCCGGGGCTGATTGACGCTGCCGGCACGATTCAATTCTGAGGTGTTCCGGCATGAGTTAACCTGTAAAGAAAAAGCGAATGCGCTATGGGTCATAGCATAATCTGATGCATGTGCCGATAGTTCAACCTCTTCAAAGCGAATTCTAATGACAACCCGTTCCATCCACGCTTTCAATGCTCAAGAAACTGCTGAACTGCTACCTTTTGCCGAACTGGTCACCGCGCTTGCCAACGCCTGCACTCAGTATGCCAACGGCGACATTTGCGCGCCCGAACGCCAGGTAGTGCCATTCCCGCTGGGCGGAGTGATGCTTTCCATGCCTGCCACGGCCGACGATATTGGCATCCATAAACTGGTCAATGTTGTCCCGAGCAATCGCGCATTGAACCTGCCCACAATACATGGCGTCGTGTCAGCCTACGATAGCCGCACCGGCCGGGCACTATTCATACTTGATGGCCCCACTGTTACGGCGAGACGCACTGCAGCAGTATCCATGCTGGGACTCAACGTATTCCTTCCATCAACCCCGCGCCGAATTGCCCTTATCGGTACCGGCACACAATCGGTGGGACACATCGAGGCACTTGCCGCGCTCTACCCAGGACTGCGTGTCACAGTGACTGGAACAAGCCTGGAAAAGGCGCAGGCCTTCGTGAAAACGCAGCAATGTCTGCCATTGCAATTAGAAGCCACCGCCATCCCCCCTGACGACGTCGATGCCATCATTACGCTCACCACCAGCGCAAGTCCCGTCTACAACAAGCCTGCCAATGCAGGCATATTGGTCATTGGCGTGGGCGCGTTCAAGCCCGAGCTTGCCGAAATTGGTCCCATTACGCTCGGCGGCAGCCGCATTTACGTTGACGACCCCGCTGGCGCGCGACACGAAGCGGGCGACCTTATACAGGCCAACGTGGACTGGTCCATGGTGCAGGCCTTGTCATCCGCCCTAGCGGAAGGCGTGAACCGCGATCGGCCTATCGTATTCAAGACCGTAGGATGTGCCGCATGGGACTTGGCTGCCGCACGCTGCGCGCTGCACATGGCCAGCATGCGTGAACTGGCCATTTAACGAGAATAGTCATGGAAACGACTCGATATTCGGGTAGACTATTCCGGCGCCGCTGTTCTATGCTCGCCTGTGTCCTTTAGTAATGATCTACATCAATGTCTACTGCCAACTTTAGCAACACCGATGACGAAGACGATCCTTTCCTGGTGACCTCTTCGCTGGAAATTCTGTCTGTCCTGCGTTCCATCGAATCCAGGCGCGCCCTGTTGCGCATGCACGTCGAGGGTCGGGAGGTCGCCATCATTACGACCATTCTCGAAATCGACGCAGCCAGCAACTCATTCATTGTGGACAATTCCGCCGACGAGGATTTCAACCGGCGCATTACGTCGGCAGAGCTTGTCAATTTTGACACGAACATCGATAAAGTTCGCATCCAGTTTTCCACCGCTCAGGTAACCGGCTGCATGCAAGACGGCATGCCCGCATTACGAGTACCTATTCCAGATTCGCTGCAGCGCATACAGCGGCGCGAATACTACCGGGTCGACATACCGGTAAGTAATAGGGCCTCGGCGACCTTTACCATAAGGGATGACAAGGGCGAACGAACCGTCAAGTTCGAACTTAAAGACATCAGCGCCGGCGGCATCTCGGTTTTCGACAACACCCACGTGCTGGATAATGCGCTGGGAACGTTATACAGAGACTGCAGAATCGAGCTGCCAGAAGCCGGCGTGGTGGTTACCGATCTCATGATAATGAGGTCGCTCGACGAGATCTTGCTCAACGGCAAGGAGTCACGACTGATTGGCTGCAGGTTTTTCGAGCTGTCCAACCCAATGAATTTCATCGTCCAGCAATACATAGGCAAACTTGAACGTAAGCTCAACGCGAAGCGTCGGGGTTTCGAATAGACGATTAGGGTGACCCCTTATGGTGCAGCGAAGGAAGCTGCGTTGCACCATGACCCATCAAAATAGCTCACGAAATAACGCCCTCGCGAGGGTGTTATTTTAAATATTCCTTCGCGATTAGCGCCCTACGAAGTAGCTGATCTACTGGCACAGCATTTGCGTTAGCTCTATTGATTCGTCGCTCAAGTGGGGGCCGACAATGGCGCCTAGCCCACCTTCGGTATTCCAACCGCGTTTCCATGCTATTAATGATGGTCCTTGATACGCGATTGGATTGCCATGCCTTCAGCCATTGTCCTGCATCAAGCCGGCCCGGCGGAGAACCTGAAATTTGAGCCGGTTGCGGTTCGAGCACCTTTACCCGGCGAGATCCGGCTCAGGCATACCGCCGTCGGCGTAAACTTCCACGACGTCTACGTCCGTTCAGGCTTGTATAAAACGTTGGCTCTACCCGGCATTCCAGGGATAGAAGGCGTCGGAGTCGTGACTGAGCTGGGGAACGAGGTCGAACATCTGAACGTAGGCGATCGTGTCGCATACATTCATGTTGGCTACGGCGCTTATTCAGAAGAACGGACGTTACCCGCCGAGGCAGCGATTCGACTATCTGCTGGCATTGACGACCACATCATCGCCGCCACCTTGCTCAAGGGCCTTACCGCGCAAGTTCTGGTGCATGAGGTTTACGCCGTCAAACCCGGAGACTGGGTGCTGGTTCATGCGGCCGCCGGGGGTGTTGGTTCCTTGCTGTGTCAGTGGGCCAGCCACTTGGGTGCCCACGTCATTGGCACGGTGGGCTCACTGCATAAAGTGGAACTGGCACAGCGCTATGGGTGCAACCATGTCATTCAATACCGGCAAGAAGATTTTGTCGCCCGGGTGAAAGACATTACGAACGGCGAAGGGGTGCAAGTGGCATACGACGCGGTTGGCAAAGACACCTTTTTCGGATCCCTGGCATGCCTGGCGCCGTGCGGACATCTGGCCAATTACGGACAGGCATCCGGGCCTGTGCCGCCGTTTGAAGTTTCCGCCTTGTTCGCCAAGTCTAATTCCTTGTCGCGGCCGAGCGTATTTCAGCACCTGAAGAAAGTCGAAAAACGGCAGGCTGCCGCGGCCGCGCTCTTTGAAGCGCTGAATGACCATGTCTTGCAGCCTGGCCACATTGCAACGTTCGGCCTTGCCAACGCAGCGCAAGCACATCACGAGATGGAATCAAGGTCGCGACAAGGGTCAGTGATACTGACGATATAGGGGGGGAGTTATGGTGGGCGGTACAAGGTTCGAACTTGTGACTTCCACCGTGTGAAGGTGGCACTCTACCACTGAGTTAACCGCCCGAAGTTGTCGTTCCCAAGCTTGAAGACAGCCTGCTTTACGACCAACTGCGAAGGCAAGAATTGTACACTAAACTATCATGCCTCGACGGCGCGCCACAAGCAAGGCTTGCCCGCCGTCTTGTCCAACGTTGTCAAATACGCGTCGTGCTCTTGAAGTTCCGCTTCATTGGCCAACAACACCGTCAAGACCGAGGCGTCGAAGCGTTCGACCCGCAGGCCGTTGGCATCCATGCCGCTGTCTTCCTCGAAATCCATTAGCAAGGCATCTTGCCCGCGCGTCATGGCCAGCCATACGTCGGCCAAAAGTTCTGAGTCGAGCAGCGCACCGTGCAGTGTACGGTGGGCGTTCGAAATTCCGTAGCGTTCGCACAGGGCATCAAGCGAATTGCGTTTGCCCGGGTGCAGTTCACGCGCATATAGCAAGGAATCGGTCACTTTGGCGCATAGCTTGTCGAATGATGGCAAGCCGACTCGTGCGAGTTCCGCGGTCAGAAATTTGGTGTCAAAGGCAGCGTTATGAATGATGACTTCCGCGTCTTTCACATAATCCACCAACTGTGCAGCAACGTCTTCGAAACGGGGATGCGAGGACAGGAAATCGGTGGTCAGGCCGTGTATAGCCAACGCTTCCGGATCACTGTCGCGGTCAGGATTCAAGTACAAATGCAGGTGCCGGCCGGTAAGACTGCGGTTCACCATTTCCACACACGCAAGCTCAACCACCCGGTGCCCCCTGGAAGGGTCCAGCCCTGTGGTTTCCGTATCCAGCATAATCTGACGCATAACTATTTTGTTCCTTTACTACTAATAACTATTTCCGGCCCGGCTAAGCTTAACGATCCAACGCCAGAGGCAATTCACCGGTTTCCTGAACGCCTTGGGTTTTGGTCTTGCGGGCAATCAGGGTATAGGCAACGGGCACCACGAACAACGTCAGCAAGGTGCCTAAGCTTAAACCACCAACCAGCACCCAACCGATTTGCTGTCGTGACTCCGCGCCGGCACCTGTGGCATAGGCTAAGGGCAAAACCCCCAATACCATCGCGCCCGTAGTCATAAGTATAGGCCGCAAGCGCAATACGCTGGCTTCGGTCACTGCCTCGAATAGCTCAGCCCCTTCGGCGCGCAATTGGGTCGCGAACTCAACAATCAGAATGCCGTGTTTCGTAATCAGCCCGACCAGAGTAATCAGCCCGATCTGGCTATATATCGACAAGGTGCCCCCCGACAGCCACAAGGCGAGCAAGGCGCCTGTCATGGACAAGGGTACCGAAAACATGATGATGAGCGGATTGCGCCAGCTTTCGAACTGCGCCGCAAGAACCAGGTAAATGAACACCAGCGCCATCAGGAAGACCAAATAGATACTCCCTGAAGAATCGCGGAATTCGCGCGACTGCCCGTCAAGGTCGGTCTGCACCGTATGCGGCAGCGTGTCGCGCGCAACCTGATTCATATGCTCGAGGACTTCACCAAGCGCATAGCCGGAAGCGATGGATGCCTGCACCTTGACCGCACGAAGGCGATTGAAGTGATTCAACGATTGCGGCGAGACGCTTTCGGAAACGGTAAGGAAATTGGACATCTGGACCATGCTGCCTTGCCGCGTGCGCACATAGATATCAGAAATATCGGCCGGGTCGGCACGGTCGGCTTTTTTGACCTGCACGATGACATCGTACTGCTCACCGCTGTCCTGGAAGCGAGTCACTTGGCGTCCGCCGAGCATGGATTCGAGTGTGCGCCCGACGTCACCGACGTCTACGCCGACATCTGCCAGTTTGTCTCTGTTGATCACCACTTTGAGCTCCGGCGTGTTCAGCCGCAAGTCGGTGTCGATATTCTGCAATCCAGGGTAGCCGCGCAGCTTGGTGACGAACTCATCCACCAGCCTGGCCATTTCCGGGTAGCTGGCCTGGCTCATGACGACAAAATCGACCGGTTTGGAGGTTGCCCGCTCTCCCAGTGAAGGCGGATTAGTGGGAAAGGCACGTACGCCTGGAAGCGCCGCAAACGTTGGTTGCAACGCGCGGGCAATGCTTTGCTGCGACTGATCGCGGTCGCCCCATGGTTTGAGCCGCAAGATGGCAATGCCGTCGGTCACCGTGGGAAAACCAATGATTGTTTGGTTCCCGCTCGATTCCGGAACTGATGCATACACCCCTTCAATCTGTTGCACGCTTTGAAGGGTGTAATCGAGCGTGGAACCTTCCGGCGCGCTGACCATGCCGTAAATCACACCGCGGTCTTCAATGGGTGCGAGTTCGCTTTTCACCGTCTTGAATAACACCACACTGCCGGCGGCGACTACGAGTCCAAGAAGGAGAACAATGACGCGATGACGCAGGGCGCGTGCCAGCCCATTTCGATAACGGTGGGTAAGCGACACCAGGAAATTCTCGACGAGGGTATAAAACCGCCCATGCCCAACTTCGTGTTTTAGCAATGCGGCGCACATCATGGGAGTGAGGGTAAGCGCGACAAAGCCCGATACCAGCACGGCACCGGCAAGCGTCAAGGCGAACTCAATAAACAGGCGCCCTGTCCGGCCCGTCGCGAACGCCAATGGTGCATACACCGCCACCAGGGTCAGCGTCATGGCGACAACCGCAAAACCGATTTCCTTGGATCCGAGCAACGCCGCCTCAAGCCGCGTCTTGCCTTCTTCGATGTGCCGGTAAATGTTCTCAAGCACAACAATAGCGTCGTCAACCACCAGACCGATAGCCAGCACCATGGCAAGAAGCGTCAATGTATTGATTGAGAAGCCGAACAAGTACATGATTCCGCAGGCGCCGATCAGCGATACGGGTATGGTGACAATCGGGATCAAGCTTGCGCGCCAATTACGCAAGAAAAAGAAGATCACCAGCACGACAAGCAGAATGGCCTCACCTACCGTGTGGTAAACAGACTTGATCGATTCCTGAATAAATACTGAACTATCGTATGCAATGGTCAGCTGCATGCCCGCCGGTAAATTTTCATTTATCAACGCCACTTCTTTGTGCGCTTCGCGGGACAAGTCCAGCGGATTGGCTGTCGACTGCTTGGTAATGCCAATGGTCAAGCTGGGCTGGCCATTGAATCGCGCCAGCACCCGGTCGTCCGCTGGCCCAATCTGGACATCGGCCACATCGCTCAAGCGTACTGGATACCCGTTTACGGTAGCGACAATGACCCGGTTGAATTGTTCCGTGGTTTGTAAATCAGTGGACGACACTACCGAAAACTCGCGGGCGCGAGATTCTATTCGCCCAGCCGGTATCAACACGTTTTGCTGGCGCAACGCCGATTCGACATCTTGCACGATCAGGCCATAGGCCGCCATTTTGGCGCGGTCGATGTAGATCCGCATGGATGGGAGGCGCTCGCCGAACACTCGCACCTCGGCGGCGCCAGGCAAGACGGACAGGCGCGTCTTGACGTATCGATTAATGTAGTCGGACGCCTGCAATTGCGAGTAATCGCCCACCCCGACACCGATGTAAATAATAGGCGTGGAATCGGCTTCCACTTTGCTGATAATAGGTTCGTCAATTTCGTCTGGCAAAAATCGGCGCGCCCGCGAGACCTTGTCGCGAACTTCTGCTGCCGCCGCATCGGGGTCGCGCGACAGGTTGAATTTGACATTAATGAGGCTGCGTTCGGAGCGACTTCGGGAGGTCATGACATCCACCCCTTCAATGCCGGCCAACTGGTCTTCCAAAGGTTTGGTCACCTGGGACTCGACCACTTCCGGCGAAGCGCCTTTGTAGACGGTTACCACTGACACCACCGGCTCGTCGATCGCGGGATATTCTCGCACCGAAAGCCGCTCGTACGAGATCAAGCCCACCAACACAATGATCAGCGACAGGACCGTCGCAAAAACTGGACGCTTGATACAGATTTCAGAAAGAATCATGGGAGCACCCGAAATCAGGAGGCTGCGGTTTTTTCGGCGGATGGCAAGATCTCGACGGCAACACCGTCGGCTACTTTTTGCAGCCCGGACACGACGATCTTGTCCCCTTCTTGCACGCCACTTGTAATTTCTACTTTCCCTTCGCGGCGCTGCCCAACTCCAACAGCCAGTCGCTTGACGCGACCTTGTTCGACACGGAAAACATACTGCGACTCGCCCGAGGGAACAAGTGCTGTTTCCGGTACGACAAGCGCCTGGTCATCGGCAAACTGCAACTGCACCCGTGCAAACATGCCGGGACGCAGGGCCCCATCGGTATTAGGCACATTGGCCCGCAACAATAAAGAGCGACCGCCCACGTCGACCAGCGGACTTATCGCCCCCACGACGCCCTCTCGGGTTTGACCCGGCAGCGCATCGAAACGCAAGGCAAGCTTGATGCCCTCGCGGACCTGCCCCAGGAAATGCTCAGGAATCCGAAAATCCACCTTAAGTGGATCGATTGACTCTACGGTGACCAGGTCGATACCCGGACTGACGTAGTCGCCCACCGACACATTGCGTAACCCTATAAGGCCGTCAAAAGGGGCACGTATTGCTGTTTTATCAAGATGAGCCTTGGCGAGGGCCGCCGCCGCTTGCTGCACCTTCAACTGGCTGGCAGCCTCATCGCGGGCCTGCTTGCTGATGAACCCCTGTTTACTAAGTTCGGTTGCCCGCCGGTACTGGCTATTTGCCAGGCTTAGATTGGCCTGCGCTTGCTGCAACTGGGCCTTTACAACGCTATCGTCCAGTTGAACCAAGACTTGGCCCTTGGTGACCTTACCGCCGTCGTTGAAGTTTATTTCGGCAATCCGTCCGGTGACCTCGGGGCGCAACATCACCGAGTTCTCGGATCGCAAGCTACCGACGGCCGACACGCCGCGCATCCAGGGCACGCGTACCACAGGCGCTACTTCGACCGCGATTTTTTTCTCAACCGGGGCTGTGGCCGCGGGAGCTGCGGTGGGAACTTTCGCAGATGAAGCATTTTGATTCGCAAGCCAATTTGCCCCGGCGGCGCCAAGTACTACGCCGGACACGAGAACCAGCACGAAACCTATGGTGGAGTTTTTCATCAAGTCTAGACGGATTCAGACACAATTTGTGACTGTAGCATTGGATTGTTCATCGCTGCATGCTTTTATTTGTCATCGCGGCACGCGCGTGCTCGACGCCCATATTGGCAAGTTCGTCAGCACGTTCGTTACCTGGGTCTCCGGCGTGGCCGCGAACCCACCGCCACGTCAATACGTGCTCGGCCACCAGGACGTCCAGCTCCTGCCATAAATCGGCATTTTTCACGGGTTTTTTGTCGGCCGTTCGCCATCCACGCCGCTTCCAGTTAGCAAGCCATTCGCTCATGCCTTTCTGAACATATTGAGAATCGGTATGCACCACTACGTCGCAGGGGCGCTTTAGAGCCTTAAGGGCCTCGATGACCGCCTTGAGTTCCATGCGATTATTCGTCGTGTCAGGTTCACCGCCATACAGCACCTTTTCGTGGCGTCCCTGGCGCAACAAAGCGCCCCATCCGCCCATTCCGGGGTTGCCTTTACAGGCACCGTCGGTCCATATTTCAACTTGACTGCTATTCATTGATTTGTTCTGCGCACGCAATGGCAAAATAAGTAATAGTGAAAGAACCGCCTCACGTCTTTAGACCGGAATGACGCCCCGTTACCACTGCCTGGCTGCGCACCCTTTTACTGGCCGTTTTCCATGCGGGCCCGACCAGGCGCAACGCGGTTACGTGCTTGACCGCAGAGACCACATAAACGGCACCGCATACCGGCCACCAGCGATCGCCTGCGGCCTCCATGAAAGACCACCTGTCCAGCCATACTTTATTGAGGCAAGGGGGCGCATAGCATCCGAAACGTCCTCGATCGAGCTCCAGCGACAGCAGCTTGAACCAATCTTTGAGGCGAGCGAGCGACACTTGCATGTGAGCCGGTACCGGCATAAGCGGATCAAGTCCCGGGATGCGTTCGCGTCCCCCCCAAAGGCTCCAAGGATTAAAACCGGATATCACCACACGCCCCTCGGGCATCAGCACGCGTTCGACTTCGCGCAAAATCTGGTGCGGCGCATTAGAACATTCAAGAACATGTGGCAGCACCAGCAGATCGATGCTTTGGGTATCGAAGGGCAAATATTCAGGATCGTTAATGACGACAGCGGATTGCCCGAGTGCATTTTCGAACGGACTGCAGCTGCGTCCCTTGAACGGTATGCGATTTGCTTGCAATAAATCCCAATGCGGCAGCCCAATTTGTATGGCATGATAACCGAACACATTGGTAACCATGCCGTCTATTTGTTTTTGTTCCCACGCTTGAACATACTGGCCCGGCGCAGTGGCCAGCCATTGGGCAAGCTCTACATTCAGTGGTTGTTCCGCCTGCACATCAACTCCCTTGGCTTTATGGTAAACATTAAACTAATCCCAATTCCTGCCCTGTCCGATAACTATATATGGATGGTGCACAAGAATGGCCATGCCATTGTGGTCGATCCCGGGCAGTCAGCCCCGGTGGAAGCAGCACTGGAGCACCATAATCTGGTGCTGGATGCCATTTTACTGACCCACCATCACGCCGACCATGTCGCAGGCGCGCCGGCATTACAACAGCGAACAGGGGCTATCGTCTATGGCCCGGCTTCCGAGCAGCTACCGGCTTGCGACCAGCGCCTTGCGGAAGGTGATACGGTACAACTGCCGCGCCTGGATTTGACGCTTACTGTGCTCGACATCCCCGGGCATACCGCCGGTCACATTGCGTATTATGGCTCATGCCGATCCGGGAAGCCCTTGCTTTTCTGCGGCGACACCTTGTTTGCAGCGGGTTGTGGTCGTTTATTTGAGGGCACGCCCGCCCAAATGGTCAATTCTCTGGGTAAACTAAGCGATTTACCGCTAGATACACTTGTGTGTTGCGGTCACGAGTACACTCTAGCGAATTTGCGTTGGGCGCTTCAGGTAGAGCCCGATAACCTGGCTTTGCAGCAACGGTGGGAAACGGTTTCGCAACTCCGTTCAGAAGGCGCGCCTTCTTTGCCCTCTACCATAGGTGCCGAGCACAAGACAAACCCGTTTTTTCGTACTTCGCAAGCTACCGTATTAAATGCTGCCTCGCGCTATGCGGGAAAGCCGCTGGATTCAGCTGTGGCCGTTTTTGCCAGCTTGCGCGAATGGAAGAATAACTTTAAATGAATTCCCGATGAACTGCCTACGACTATTCATTCTGCTAATCGTAGCAGTACTAGCGGGCTGTGCCACCAACACCTCCCAGAATCCTTACGCCCCGGCAAAGAAGTTCTACACTGCTGCCGAAACGTCGCGCACGATCGATCTTACCCACCCCCCACGCGATATGTGGGACCGCGTAAGGCGCGGGTTTGCCATACCGAACCTGGACAATGAATTAACTGCACGCTGGACCGAATATTACGCGTCCCACCCCGAGTCCGTTCTGCTCATGAGCAAGCGGGCCGGAAAATACCTGTATTACATTGTCGACGAGCTCAACCGCCGCGGGCTACCAACCGAACTCGCACTGCTTCCCTTCGTAGAAAGCGCCTACAACCCGACTGCTTATTCTCGCGCCAAGGCGTCTGGGTTGTGGCAATTTATTCCCAGCACCGGACTGCATTACAACCTTCAACAAGACGCATGGCGCGATCAGCGCCGCGACCCCGTGGCGTCTACGCACGCTGCCCTCGACTACCTGGCCTATCTGTACGACTTCCAGGGCGACTGGTATCTGGCGCTGGCCTCGTATAACTGGGGCGAAGGATCGGTTAAGCGGGCGATGGAGAAAAATGCAGCAGCGGGCATTCCTGCCGATTACGCAGCACTCAAAATGCCCGAAGAAACACGTAATTACGTACCTAAGCTGCAAGCGATCAAGAACATAATTACCAACCCTAA
This sequence comes from Candidimonas sp. SYP-B2681, assembly GCF_003971065.1. Taxonomy (GTDB): domain Bacteria; phylum Pseudomonadota; class Gammaproteobacteria; order Burkholderiales; family Burkholderiaceae_B; genus Pollutimonas. The sequence goes on along the minus strand of NZ_RYDV01000009.1, from coordinate 74,015 downwards.
AAAGTATGGCATTACTCTGCCGGAAGTCAGCAATACGCCGTATTTCACCAAGGTTCAGAAAACTGACGACATCGATATCGAGGTGGCGGCCAAGCTTGCGGAAATGCCACTGGACGAATTCAAATTGCTTAACGCATCGTTCAACCGGCCTATTATTCTCGCCGAGCACCAGCCCGCCTTACTCCTGCCTTTGAATCGCGTTGACATATTCAACGCCAATCTGGAAGCTTACAAAGGCCGGCTGAGCGCATGGCGAACTTACAAAAGCCAGCCTGGCGAGTCATACGTGGACATTGCCAAGCAATACGGCATCAGCACTGCGCAGCTACGTGCCATCAATGGCCTGGGAAGCAAAGCGACCAAAGCCGTGGCACAGACACTGTTAGTGCCTGCCGAAGGCATGCAAGGCAGCATTCAGCTGGCCTCGCTTCAGGTGTCCGAAAGCCAGACTGACGCGCCCCGTTCCACGCCATCGCGTGGCAACAAGGATGTCGTCGTCATGCGCCGCAAGGCCAATGTCCGAACTCATACTGTCAAGGGCGGCGACACGCTGTTCTCCTTGGCTAAGCAGTACAACACCTCGGTTAACGAATTGCGCAAGCTGAACAATCTGAAGGACAGCAAGCTAAGCAAGGGTGACCGGCTGCGTGTTCCCGGAACGAGCATACGCGGCTAACTCTCATATATAAAAGAAAGGATTTTTCACATGGGTTTCCTAAACGGTAAACGCATTCTAATTACAGGCGTCATATCGAATCGGTCTATTGCGTACGGCATTGCGCAAGCCTGTAAGCAGCAAGGGGCGGAACTCGCCTTTACTTACGTTGGCGATCGCTTCAAAGATCGTGTCACTGAATTTGCCGCCGCGCTGGGCACCGATATTGTCATTCCCTGCGACGTCGCCGACGACGAGCAAATAGAAAACACCTTTACCGAGCTGCAGACGCGCTGGGACGGCCTTGACGGACTGGTTCATTCGATTGGATTCGCCCCACGCGAAACGCTGAGTGGCGACCTGCTCGAAGGATTCTCGCGCGAAGGCTTCCGAATTGCGCACGATATTTCGGCCTACAGCTTTGGAGCCTTGGCCAAGGCAGCATTGCCGATGCTGAAAGGCCGTAAAAGCTCCGTGCTGACCCTTACCTATATGGGCGCAGAAAAAGTTGTCCCGCACTACAACACCATGGGTCTGGCTAAAGCGTCGCTCGAAGCCAGCGTACGCTACCTTGCATCGGCTCTCGGTCCACAGGGCATACGCGCCAATGCCATTTCTGCTGGCCCTATCAAGACGCTGGCAGCCAGCGGTATCAAAGACTTCTCTTCGATTTTCAAATATGTCGAAGCACACGCGCCGTTACGCCGCAATGTCACCATCGAAGACGTAGGCAACGTGGCAGCGTTTTTGATGTCGGATTTGGCTGGCGGCATTACTGGCGAAATCACCCATGTTGATGGCGGATTCTCGACTGTCATTCCTGGAATGGAATAAGCGCGCTAAATAATAAATAGGAAGTCATTCATGCAGGCCCGCCGCGTTGCAACGCGGCGGGCCTGCTTCGTTTATTGCGCTATTTCAGCCAGACGGGAAGACGGGTCAGGGAACACTACTATCGAAGCACCGGGTTCCCAAGGTGGGTACTTATCCATAATACGATCGAATAAACTTGATTCGGACCACTGCAATAACCAAGCCTGTAGATGCGGCCACGACTGGCGCGCAAACCACTCCAGGTCGGTATGGGCAAACTGGCGCACGAACGGTGCAATGGCCGCGTCGGCCAGGCCCATGCGGTCGCCAAACAAAAAACGATGCGTAGCCAAGCGGGATTCCAGTTGCTCCAGCCATCGCCCCGCTTCGGCGCGATGCTCTTGGCCGTCGACATTCTCATAGCGCTGGGGGTACTTGTAGCGATCAAGGTGAAACTTAAACTCATCATCACACTCGCCGATCAACTTCAGCATGCCGGTCAGATCGCCTTGAGCTGGACGCAGCCACGCCAACGGATCATTTCGTTCCAGAGCCCACAACATGATATCGAGGCTTTGATCGATGACACGGCCTGCCACATTTACCAACACTGGCACCGACGCCTTGGGCGATGCGTCCAGCAAGGCTTGGGGCTTGTTTCGCAACACCACCTCGCGCAACTCGCACACCTGACCGCTGACAACGATTGCCGAGCGCGCCCGCATGGCATAGGGGCACCTTCGGAATGAATAGAGTACGGGATATGTTTGAGTCGTCATTTCGCTTGCCGAAAATCGGCGCCACGCCAACTACACGGTTGTAGCGGCGCCTTTCTTCTTCAGCTGCTGTTGCCGATGCGATTCTGCTTCGGCATCGGCTTTTTCCTTGGCGGCTTTTTTTAGCTCTACGCGCACACCAATGTGTCGTTCAGCGCGTTGCTTGGCCAATTCAACCTGTTTTTGCCGTTCGGCGAACCGCGCTTTTTGTTCATCGGTGTGCGTATCGTGGCAATGCGGGCAACTGACGCCCTCGACGAAATGCTCGGAAAGCTTGTCGTCAGCGCTAAGGGGCAAACGGCAAGCCCGGCAGAATTCGTAATGGCCAGGTTCCAGCCCATGCATTACCGATACACGCTCGTCGAAGACAAAACACTCGCCGTCCCAACGGCTATCTTCCTGCGCGACGGTTTCCAGATACTTTAGGATGCCACCTTCCAAGTGATAAACCTCGTCGAAACCTAGCGTGCGCATGTAAGCGGTTGACTTTTCGCAGCGAATCCCGCCAGTGCAGAACATGGCCAGGCGGGGCTTGTTATGCAAAAGACCGCCTTCCCCAGATTGTTCTTTTACCCACTGCGGAAATTCGGTGAAGCTTGTCGTTTGCGGGTTAACAGCGCGTTTGAACGTGCCAATCGAAACTTCATAATCGTTGCGGGTATCGACCACTATTACATCGGGATCGTCGATCAGTGCGTTCCAGTCCTCGGGCTTCACGTAGGTGCCTGCCATGGTTTCGGCCTGGACATTAGGCACGCCCATGGTAACGATTTCCCGCTTGAGCTTTACCTTCATGCGGTAGAACGGCATTTTCTCGGACCAGGATTCCTTGTGGACAAGGGAAGCCAATCGACGATCGCTGCGCAAGTAATCCAGCACAGCGTTGATCCCGTCAGAAGGTCCGGCAATCGTACCGTTGATACCCTCTTCAGCCAAAAGCAGCGTTCCCTTCACCTGGTTGACTTCGCAGCATGCCAATAAAGGCGCCTGCAACGCCTTGAAGTCAGGTAGGTGAACAAATTTGTATAACGCCGCAACCAAAAAATTTGCCATAATCGTTAAAGAACATTCTAGAGATCAGAATGTTCTATTTTAACGCTTATCGAAAAGGCCCTGTCAGCTTGGAGATTTGACGTGCTTCTTGCCATAGCGTTCGTTACCGACTCCGCTCATGCTGATAATATTTTTGGCCGACGCCTGTTTTGCGCGCTCTTCGTTGATGAGCTGCTGGGTATCCGACTGCAATGGTCGGAACGGTGTTGGCGTACGTGGTTTAACTAGCATACTGGCCTCACAATCAAAACTATCGTTGGAAACGATTTTCGAACTGGGTCATCCCTAATGAAAGAAAGGGTCAAAAACCCAGGCTACCCCTTTAAGATACCCTGTTTTGATGAAAGTTTCGCGAAAATAAGGGTATATGCTAATTAGGATTTCAATCACCCTCCCCTAATGAAGGCAAGATTCATGCCACGCGCCGACCCCTATGCGTTAAGGCGAGTCTGCAGACGCGCATGTAAAGCGGACAATTCTGATGGCAGGCGCTGCTTTAGCTTCTCGAACAGCTCAGCGTGCAATGCGAGCTCTGTACGCCACGCGGCTTGATCGATTCCCGTGATGCTGCGGTATTTCTCCGCGTCGAAATCCAGGCCATCCCACGTGATATCCTCGTAGCGCGGCGTAATGCCGAACAAATTGTCTTCGCCTTTGGCTTCGCCCGCGATGCGCTCGATCATCCATTTCAGGACACGCATATTTTCGCCGAACCCCGGCCAGATAAACTGCCCATCGGTATCGGTCTGGAACCAGTTGACGCAAAACACAGAAGGCAACCTTGCGCCCGTAGCGCTTAGTTTGCTGCCCATGTCGAGCCAATGAGCGAAATAAGAGCTCATGTTGTAGCCACAGAACGGCAACATGGCAAACGGATCGCGTCGCACTACACCCTGCTCTCCGGCTGCCGCCGCCGTGGTTTCAGATCCCATGGTGGCGGCCATATATACCCCTTCGAGCCAACTGCGAGCTTCCGTTACCAACGGAACCGTGCTTGAACGGCGGCCGCCAAAAATGAAAGCGTCAATCGGCACACCCTGTGGGTTGTCCCATTCGGGGTCTATGACGGGATTCTGTACTGCAGCCACGGTAAACCGGGCATTAGGATGCGCCGCTTTGCGTCCGCAGCCCGGGGTCCAATCCTTACCTTGCCAATCGATGCAGTGTTCAGGTTCCTGGCCCATTCCTTCCCACCAGACATCGCCCTCGTCGGTGAGCGCGACGTTGGTGAAAATAACGTTTTCGCGTAACGAAGCCATGCAGTTGAAGTTCGTCTTCTCATTGGTGCCGGGGGCTACGCCGAAATAACCGGCTTCCGGGTTAATGGCATGCAGGCGACCATCTGTTCCGGGCTTGATCCAAGCGATATCATCGCCAACGGTCGTGACCTTCCAGCCCGACAAAGATTCTGGAGGAATCATCATCGAAAAATTGGTTTTCCCGCAAGCCGAAGGAAAGGCCGCCGCCAAGTGCAATTTTTTGCCTTCCGGTGTGGTGACGCCCAGAATAAGCATGTGTTCGGCCAACCAGCCTTGATCAAAGCCCATCGTCGAGGCGATTCGTAAGGCCAAACACTTCTTGCCGAGCAGGGCGTTGCCCCCATAACCCGAGCCGAAAGACCATATTTCGCGCTTTTCAGGAAAATGCACAATGTACTTGGTGTCGTTGCAAGGCCAGGCAACATCGGCGACGCCCGCCTCTAGCGGCTTGCCCACGGAATGCACGCAGGGCACAAACTCGCCATCCCGCCCCAATACGTCGTAAACCTTCTTGCCCATACGCGTCATGAGCCGCATATTGACCACCACATAAGGCGAATCAGAGAGCTCTACACCAATATGAGCGATCGGTGAGCCAAGAGGCCCCATCGAAAAAGGTATCACGTATAAAGTACGACCGCGCATGCAGCCCGCGAAAAGCCCATTCAGGGTTTCGCGCATTACCGCAGGGTCCGTCCAATTATTGGTCGGGCCTGCATCATCTTCCTTTTCAGAACAGATAAACGTGCGGTCTTCCACCCGAGCCACGTCGCTGGGGTCAGACCAGGCCAGATACGAGTTGGGCCGCTTAGACGGGTTAAGTCGACGCAAGGTGCCCGATTCCACCATCAGATTACACAGCCTGTCGTATTCTTCTTGCGAGCCGTCGCACCACTCGATGCGGTCCGGCTGAGTAAGCGCTGCAGTTTCTTTCACCCAGGCCAGCAGGCGCGGGTGCTGCACCCAGCTGGGAGCATTCAGGTCGGCTAATAGATTGTGGCTGAGTACAGCATTCATGGGAAGTCATCTCCGTTATGAGCCATATCGCACCTTAAATGGTAGAGGCGCAGTCTATGGGCAGCGGCTTAGGATCGAAAAGCTGGATCCATGCGCGAGTAAGCGTTGTCAATGGGGCATTCTAAAGCCTAAATTCGAAGACGTCTGCTAGTGCGTTAGGCCGGGGGCTTGCTATGTCGTCAGACAAGCAGACAGGTATAATCGCAGTGTCTCCCTCTTTTTTATTAGCCATGGTCAACCTTCATCGTCCTTCCGTTTCAGTACAACGACCGCAAAGCCTATCCGTACAGGTTGCCAAAAGTCTCTCCGAGCGCATTGCACGCGGCGAATTAAAGCCCGGCGACAAACTGCCCAGTGAACACGAAATGGTGGCGTCGTATGGCGTCAGTCGGACGGTCGTGCGCGAAGCCGTCTCGAGCCTTAAAAGCTCCGGATTGGTAACGTCCCGGCAGGGCGTTGGCGTGTTTGTGCTCCAACCATCTACAGCAATGCCTTTTCGCATCGACGCCGAAGACCTAGGCACCGTGAACGAAATCATCAATTTGCTCGAGTTGCGTATCAGCCTCGAGTCTGAAGCCGCAGCCCTTGCAGCGGTACGTCGCACCGATGTGCACCTCCGCAATTTACGTGTGACTCTTGACCTAATGGCGCGCGGTATCGAGGCGCAGGAAGATGCCGTCGACGCGGATTTCCGCTTTCACCAGGAAATTGCGCAAGCGACCGGCAACCGCTATTTTATGGAGCTCTTTACTTATTTAGGCATGATGGCAATTCCGCGCGCGCAGATCGGAATGTTTAAAACTGACCCGCAGTCTCAAACGGCTTACCTGAACAATGTGCATCACGAACACAAAGCCATCTATCAGGCTATCGTTGCTCAGGATGCAGAGGTTGCTCGCGCAGCAATGCGAATGCACTTAAGTAATAGCCGGGCCCGTTTACAGACAGCAAGCGAAATAGCAACAAGACCAAAAGACGAACGCTAACGTGTCATCGCCTACAATCCAGTTCACTACGTACTTGTCTGACAACTGACAAGTGTTTATGATAGAAGCGGAGACGAATTCCCACGCGGTCCAGCGTCGGCCCACCATCGCTAGTGCGATACGCCACGAGCAAACACGTAGTACGCGGATCGCTGCTCTGTCAACCTCACTGCTTATAAGGAAACATATGCCAATTGACGCCCAAGAACTAAAAAAAGTGATCGGTTCGGGTTTGCTGTCTTTTCCATTGACGGATTTTGACGCCCAGCAAAACTTCAACCAGCCTTCGTATCAGAATCGGCTCGAATGGCTAAAGTCCTATGAAGCTAGCGCCCTTTTCGCCGCCGGCGGCACCGGTGAGTTCTTTTCCCTGGCCAAGGACGAGTATGCCAACATCATCGGCGCCGCAGTCGACGTCTGCCGGGGCGAAATGCCGATAATTGCCGGCACAGGCTATGGAACTCGCATAGCCATCGAATACGCTATAGAGGCCGAACGCCAGGGTGCTGACGGCATCCTGATTCTTCCCCATTACCTGACCGAAGCCGATCAAGAAGGTCTCCGTCGTCACGTCGTGGCGATCTGTAAATCCGTTTCGATCGGCGTCATCGTGTATAACCGCGGCCTGTGCCGCCTAAGTGCCGAAACCGTTGCGAAGATTGCGGACGAATGCCCCAACTTGGTGGGATTCAAGGACGGTTTTGGCGATATTGAACTCATGATGTCGATCCGCTCGCGCTTGGGCGATCGCCTGGCCTACATCGGTGGACTTCCTACGGCAGAAGTGTTCGCTTCGGCTTGCAAGGCCATGGGCGTCTCCACGTACTCGTCGGCTGTCTTTAACTTTATTCCCCGTACTGCTGTCGAGTTTTATAACGCGTCGATCAATCACGACAGCGCCACGATGGACCATTTGCTGAAGACCTTCTTTTTTCCGTACCTCGACATTCGTAATAGCGGGCAGGGCTATGCGGTCAGCATCGTCAAGGCCGGGGCGACCATAGTCGGAAGATCAGCGGGTCCGGTACGCACGCCGCTGTGCGATCTAAGCCCGGCGCAATGTGAACAGCTTGCTGCCCTGGTCGAACAGCTTGGACCCCAATGACAAGGCGCGTAGTATTGTCATGCCTTGATAGGTTGATTGCTGGCGCGGCGTCTGCGTAACGCAGCAGTTGGTCGCTGGTAAACAAGATGGCGCGACTGATTTGAACCCGATGGGTGAATGATCAGACGCACTAAAGAACTACGTGACCGGTGTCACGTAGAAATAAACTAACCAAAGGAGTTGGATCGCTAGCAGGTTATGCAGGTAGACCGTCAGCACCGAGTGTCTCTTGCCGAACCCGGGAGCGCCCAAAAAAGGACGACATGAAGCTTATAAAAACCGCTATCGCTGCTTGCTGCATTGCTGCCTTTGCCGTTCCGGCATTTGCTCAATCCGGCGCCGCAAACTTTCCGAACAAACCCATTAAACTCGTTATTCCCTTCCCCGCTGGAGGAACCTCGGATGTGCTGGGCAGGCTGGTCGGCGACAAATTAGGCAAAGCGCTGGGCCAAACCGTTGTAGTCGAAAATCGCGCAGGCGCCGGCGGGAACATTGGTGCTGATTATGTCGTGCGATCGCAGCCTGACGGCTATACGCTTGTGTTGCTCGATCTGGGCAACCTTACAATCAGCCCTAGTGTTTATCCCGCACTTCCCTTTGATCCTATCAAGGATCTGGCCCCCGTCTCAATGCTGGCTTATTCACCGCACTTGCTCGTGACCACGAACTCGCTGCCCGTCAACACACAGGAAGAGTTCGCCGCCTATGCCAAGAAAAACAATGGCAAAGTGAACTTCGCAGCCGCGGCCGGCATAGGAAGCGCGACGCACTTGGCCGGGGTATTATTCGCTCAGAAAAGCGGAATTGAATGGAACTACATCCCTTATAAGGGTGGAGCTCAGGCGTTAACTGACCTCGTCGGCGGACAAGTCGACGCCACGATGAATGGCATGGTCGCCACGTATCCACACGTCAAAAGCGGCAAAATAAAGCTATTGGCTGTCACGAGCAGCAAGCGCCTGGCGCAACTGCCCGATGTTCCGACCGTAAGTGAAATGATCCCCGGTTTCTTGACGGGCAGCTGGCAGGGTATTCTTGCGCCAGCCGGCACGCCAAAGCCAGTGATTGAAAAGCTACATACCGAAATAAGCAAAATAATCCAATTACCGGAAGTGCAGGAAAAGTTGACGACATTAGGCGCCGAGCCGATCGAGATGACGCCGGACGAATTCGGTACCTGGATGAAAACTCAGGTTGACGACTGGGCCAAAGTCGTGAAGGCCGCTGGCATCAAGATCGAATAAGGCAACGTTATAAGTCCGGGGTCAGACCATAGACTCGCCGTTCATGGCGACCCTTATTAGCCTAGTTGGTAGTACGACTCTGCAATGATAAAGACCCGCGATGCTGACAAGCATGCGGGTCTTGCACGTCTACCCGTTAATCGTTAATTCCTCGCCTCACGCCCACATGTCCGCGCTTAGTGCCACGATCTCCCGACCTTCGTGCACCCCATGGAGCAAGAAATGCTGCAGAGGATTCGCCTGAGCGGCAGCCACGTCGGGGTTTTCCGTCAGGTAGGCCGCCGTGTCCATCCAGGCCGACGGGTTTCGGCCTTCGGTCCAGCCCCAGGCTTGGAAGTGCTGGTAGCCGCTGACCAGCACGCCGCCGTTCACCGCCGCAGCGACGTCGGCGTTTGTCGCCAAGTATCCTTGTTCATCGAACAGGGCATTGGGATTGCGCCCTTCTGCGGCGCCCCACTGCGTGTAATGGTCGAAGCCGCTGGCCAGCCAGCTCGTCAGGACGGCGGCCTGGACGTCAGGGTTCTGCGCTAAGTACGAGGCTTCGTCGAAGAGGTCGGGCCCCAGATTCACCGGAGTGCGCGCCAGCACCACTTGGTCGGTGAAATGCAGCAGCTCAACGTTGTGCAGGACGTCCACACCGCCATCGGACAGCGTCTTGCTGCGCACGGATAGCACGTCGTCATGGCGTTCGATCCCGTAGTTACTCCGGTCGCCGATCAAGCGCACGACGTCCAGCCCGGCGCCGCCGTCCACGTGGTTGTTGCCGCGCCCGGCCATGAGGATGTTGGCCGCGCCGTTGCCGATCAAGGTGTCGTTGCCATCACCCGACACCAGATGCCGGAAGCCGCTGGTATCTCCCAGCGTGATTTCCGTGGCACCTATCCAGGATAGGCCGTTGGCCAGGTCGAAGCGCACGCTGCTTGTGATGGCCGCCGCGTTCAGGGTGGTGCCGTTAGCCGCATCCAGCATGACACGTTCGGATTGGGTATCCGAGAAGCGGGCAAATTCATCCGTGAAAATCTGGGTGCCGCCCCCCACGTTGCCGGCCGTGTAAGCCAGTATGGACCAGTCGTTCAGGCGGAGAGTGCCGGAGTCCGCGGTGTTGCCGATCTCCAGCGTCCATTCCCCACCCAGATCCGACCCCCAGTTCAGTACGGTATTGAAGGTGTAGTGCAGCGTGGTGTTGTCATCATCATCATCACCATCATCACCATGATCATCATCATCTGAATTGAACGGGGTCTTCATCAGCTGGCTAACCATGCCATTGGGCGAGATTAGTTTGATGACGATGCCGTCCAGGGAGTCCGCCTCGATGTCGACCGTCACCGTCATTTGCTCTACGCGGTAGTCCGGCGCGAAGCTGGCGGTCGCCGTGGCCTGCTGGCCCGCGCCCACCGTGAGGGAGTGCTGCGCGACCCGCCCCTGTTCCAGCACCAGATTCGAGACCGTGCCCAGCTTCATCCAGCTTTCCGCTAGTCTTACAGCCGCGAGGGCGTCGATGTGGCCATAGCCGAAATCGTGACTGGCCAGTAGCGCGCCGCCGTTCCAGTCGCGCGCGCCATTGAAGGCATGGTCGTATTCGCGGTTCAAGAAGGTCGCGCGCTTGGCGGAGTAGGCAAGGATCTCCTGCACATCGCGGTAACCCAGGCCTGCGTTGGCTTCCAGCATGAGGGCCACGACGCCGGCGGCCACCGGGGTGGCGGCCGAGGTACCGTTAAAGCCATGTGTGTAGTTGCCAGCTTCGCCAGGCGCCCGGTTGTATCCGTCGGTGCTCTGGCGATCCGTGGTCACCATGGAATTGTAGGGATCCAGCTCGTTGCCGAGCCCCGATCCGGGTGCGCTGATAAGGATGGACGCGCCCTCGGTAGAATAGGAGGCGATGCCGCCATTCTGATGACTGGCCGCGACGATGATGCCCCAAGGCGAGTTGTCGGTCGGGTCGTAGTTGGTGTTCATTCCCGTCGTACGGTCGTTTCCTCCGGCGAACAGCGCCACGATGCCCAGCCCGTCCCGCCCAGCTTCGGCCATGTGGCGGCCTACGGCATGGTACTTAGACAGAGTTTCCTGATCCAATAGGGGCCCCGGCCCCCAGCTGTTCGAGGAAATGTCGATACCGTCGGCCACCTTCTTTTCAGCCGCCTGCTGGAATTCAGAAAGAACTTTATGAGCGTCGGTGGCATGCAGATCCATGCGGTACATCGTGAATTCGGAACCCCAGGCAACCCCTACTCCCCCGATGCCGTTTCCCGTCGTCGCGGCGATCAGGCCCGATACGGCCACCCCGTGCGCGTCGCTAGGATTACGCACCGTGGCGCCAGGCTCGTTCAGCGAAACATCCCAGGCTAGATCCGAGCGGTAGTTCGCCAGAAGATCGGGGTGGGTATTGTCCATGCCGTCGTCCAGCACGCCGACCAGTACCTCCCGACCAGTGTAATCACGCCAGACCGGTATCACGTTGATGTCGTAGCCGGCCACGCTGCCCGGGGTATTGCCTAGATTGAGCAGATGCCACTGTATCGGGAACAGCGGGTCCGAGGGAATATAAACACTGGTTTTTTTCATTGCTGATTTATGTGAGGTATGGCCTGGAAACGCGAGAATGGTAACTAGATATATCGTAATTTACCAGAACAAACATAGATCAGAATCAGACTCCACCAGTCACTCGCGGTAGAAAGCGCAGAGTGACAGAGCTTTCGCGCAGCCCCCGCCCTCCAAAAATGCTAGGCATCGACGAGCGCTTTTTAGCCGTAAGCAGGGCTACGCCATGACGCTGGTGGACGTGAAGAATCACAAAGCGTTCAATATCGTGTTGGGGCGCTCCCAGCCCAGCCTGCGCCGGTATTTGAGCCAATTGTCGGGATGAGGCGGTTCTCGAATCCAACGGCACCACAGAAGGCTTCCACGCGAAGATGGAAATGATCTCGCGACGGGCGTATGGCGTTAGATACTTTGACAATTACCGCATGAGGGCCTTGGCCCTGTGCGGCTGGAACGGTGTGATTAACCGTTTTTGATGAGTGCCCATCCCTCGTTAAAGTGGAAGAGCCTATTAATTTTATTGAATTTCTTGGCGGACAGAGGGGGATTCGAACTCCCTCTGTAGCCTTATTCTATGCGGGTTACGTGACTTACCGTGGCGCAATCGTGTCATTCTTGGTTTTTGATCGTCAGCCAAGGCAACCCCAATCAGCCCCACCCCTCGCTTATTATTGATGCCGATAAGCTCGCTAAGCGGCGTGCATGACCCGGCATAGAAGCTGGCAATTAGAGTGAAAGATAAATGCATGATTACCGAATCATCCACGTTCGGCCAGGATGTGGCAATGGCTCGTGCCAGGGGAATTTTAATTGCCTGCGGGCGATCCTCCTTCTTTGTGAATATGAAGTCAAGCTTAGCGACGGGGCTTGGGGCGGTATGACTATCGCCTCATTTAAAGCTCCGCATCCCCTCCCAGACCATTTTGAAAAGCAGATTCTCTCGTTCTGCGTGCCGGGCAATACTAGTACTGACTATCTCGTAAAATGCAGCTGATTAGGACGGCCCTTCCATTTCATTACTAAGCCCGCAGCAAAACCGACCACGCACATCGACCATGAGCCCAATTTCAGCGATCTACGAAAATGAAGAGGTCGAATGACCCTTGAAGGTAACTACGCCAGAACAATTTTTCCAGTTGCCTGAGTCCGATCGTATCGGGAGTGAGCAGATCATTCGCGACATGATTAGCGGGAAGAGTTCGAAGCATTAAGGCGTATAAAATTGCCATAAACGCGATTCGCGAATCCGGCGCGCGACGACGGTTCAGCGGCTCAATGAGTGTCGCTAGATCTAGAGGAGGATGCCAAACATGGCCGAGTTCTTTTTAACCGATGAGGAAATATGCATTCTGACCGGCATATCAACCGGTCGCGACGGCAGGCGTCGCGAAGAGTTGCAATGCGAACACCTACGCAAGCAAGGCATCGCATTCTACATAAATGCTCGAGGTAAGCCGGTAGTCGTCCGCGAATCACTGTTGCCCTACAAGGCTACGCCAGCAACTAAGCCATCATGGCAACCAAAGGTATTGGAACCGGAGAGCCTGCAGCGGGCCCGTCGCACCCCGCCTCGCTAAGGTTGTGCGATGCTGAGCTAAGGAGTTTAGCTACATTTAGATATCTGCTTCAATCGGAATTGAGCGCGCAACGCGATCGCATCCCTTGCTTTATGCGGGGAGGTAACAAACGATGAAACCTGAAAAACTGGTGTACCGCATACACGAAGCGATGGAAACCCTTGGGGTATCTCGTACGACCATATACCGGCTGGTGAAGCGCGGAGAATTACGTCTAATTAAAATCGGCAGCACTACATCTAGCGGGATAACGGCCGCATCCATCAAGGCCATGATGGAGCGGTCAAGCGCGCCAGACCCATGAGCGTAGAAGATCGCTACAAGTGGATCGACACCGACGCCCTTCAACGCTCGTTGGGCGCCACGGCAGTGAACTCGAAATTAGAGGTGCAGCAATGATATCGCCCATAACTTCCCCCATCCTTTCGGATGAAGAAATCAGAATCATATGCGACCCGCTTCAGCAGCCCATCGCACAGATTCGATTCCTGCGCTCGCTTGGACTTCTAGTAAATCGCAAGCCAAATGGCCGTGCCCTTGTGGCCAGATCGGAGTTTGAACGGGTGCTTGGTGCGCAACGCTTCGCTCCCGATGACAGTGCACGCATCGGCCCAAATCTCGAAGCCATCCGCGAACGCTGGGCCAATAAGAAACGCCCAGCGCATACTATTAATGGTAAGAGCCTTCAAAAGGAGTAGGATTTGGGCCTCATGTTGACACCCGCTGACCTGGAAGAATTGACAGGCTATCGTCGTCCAGATCTGCAACGGCGCATGCTCGATGTGCACGGCATCCCATACAAGGCAATCGGACACCGCACTATTGTAATAAGTGCCCATGTGGTTGCCTGGGTTGAGGGCCGGCCGATAGGCCGCTTTTTGGAGCCGGACCTCTCGAAGGTTAGGTAGCCTGCGGGTAATGGACACCCATGCCTCGCATCTGCCGGCTGGACACTTTCCGTAGAATGAACCTTTTTCGGAGGTCGTATGATGTCCGTTCTAGAGGTGGTAAAGCATCTAGGGGTGTCGCGGCGAACGGTTTACGGCCTCGCCGCGCCATCCGGCCCGATCCCATGCTATCAGATAGGCCGCAGAGTTCTGTTCTCAGACGGAGACATAAAGGAATATCTCGAGAAGTGTAGATATACCAAAACGACAATCTACCTTCGTGCGCCCTCATACTCCGCGGTGCCATTGAAACGCAAGGCCTGAGATTTATTAGGCTACTTCCGCAAGCTTGGGGTCAATCCAAAAATGACACCTGGCGTCAACGCACCGAAGCGCGGGTCGAAGCGCACCGACATCCCAAAAAAATAGCCGCGCTAAGCGGCCATGGAAGTCCATCTAATTTTTAGGTGGGTACGAACTTCTCATTACAGTTTGCATTCCCCTATCTAGGCAGTCTCGATATTTCAATTCGACCTCCGCGCCGCTCAATGAATCGATTTGATACCCAAGTTTGATTGCGTCGATAGTTTCGGCCGACAAGTCGCTGCGAACCCTCTTAATAAGAACGTCCACTGGGATACCTTTTGCTTTCTCCTCCTGCGCGACCGAGGTCATTTGCACCATCTGGAAGCAATTTCTTGCTGACTGCACCATCGTAAGAAGCTGGAGGGTCGCTACCGTCCGGGCGGTGTCTTCCGAGTACATTACTTGAGAGGTCGCCACGCTAGGGAATGGCATCACCAATAAGGCTGCGGTTATCTTGATTATGAGTTTTCTCAACATTCCCAACTCCTATTACGATTCGTAATCAAGTTAACTAACCAGGCGTTTTGCATTCACTCGGCAAAACAGCCTACACCACGTTCATTAGGATCAATAGCCGCCGACTCCATGACCCGCGAATCAGAAAAGCCTAAGCGGACGCACTCATTTGACAGGCCTCACTCAAAAAATAGCCCCGCCGAAGCAGGGCTGCTGCCCAGATTACTCGCCAATAGCTATTCTTTGCGTGCCGTGACTTAAATCGGCTTTTTCGCGGAAGTGATCTCGTCCATTGGTCGCTCATAGGCAATTTCTGTCAAGCGGACATAAGCGCGATCAAACCAATATTGACTAGCTCTCACGTCTTGCTTATACACTGCGATAGGGTTCCCATCCTTGAAATTCGCCCCAACTATGGAGATCGTATTTTGGATTCCCTTTAAAGTCCTCACGCAGCGCGCTAGGTCAGCAGCCGACGCTTGTGATGCTTTGGATATTTCTCCCAAGCTCCAGCTCATAGCGACCTGGATCACTTTGGACACAGCATCATTGAGAGAAGCCAACGTTTCTGGGCGTCCCGCTCTGATGCCCGGGACGGAGTTCTCGGCGCCTTTTAGCGCACTGCTCACGGCCGTCATTTCTCCATTAATAATCATTACATAGAGCCGGGCGATTTCCTGCTCTTTTTTTCGCTCCGCCTCACGCCACCGAACCTCTTGCGCAGAAATCCTCAGCGTTGCGATGATAGCTCCAGCTGTAGCTATAGCGGCTGCTGCCTGCCAAAGCGTTCCCCATGAAAACTTACTGTTTTCTGGAAAAAAAGCAGTAAGGACGATGATGACCGCGAGCAAGAGAAGCGCAGCGATCATCCAGCCTGTACCCCAGGCGTCGTTTTTCTCCATCACTCATCCCCGTATCTTTTTGACACCGGATCATAGCAGGCAATAAAAAGGCGGCTCCGAAGTATCGCCCTCGCTGTGTTTTCGAACAGAAGGGTAAACGCCCAATGGCAGTTTCGCTTTGTTGCTGTATGTTTCGACGTCACTATTTATAAAGAAACCTATGGACACCCTGCAGCATCAGAGCCTTCAAAGCCACGCGACACAACCCCAAAATATTCCCGTAGAAACCGTACATGTCATCCACATGGCATGCCCTATAACTCCAGCCTCCATTCAGCAGCTGCATAACTGCACACTACTTGCACTGCAAGAAGGGGCGCAGCGCCTGGAGCTGCGCATTTCAAGCCTGGGCGGATGCCTTGCATCTGGCTTCGCTGCGTACGGATTGCTTCGCTCTCTGCCTGTCCCCGTTCGGACCCACAATAACGGCAACGTGGAGTCCGCCGCCGTTGTGATTTATTTAGCCGGCTCAGAGCGGACGGCGGCCACACATAGCCGCTTCGTCATCCACCCGCTTAATTGGGGCACTGGAAATGGCAGCGTCGACCATAATCGTATCGTCGAGTGGGCCGACAGCTTGAACTTTGATCGCGACCGGTACCGCACCATTTTCGATGAGGCAACGGATGGCGCGCAGATTCCCATTGATATTTTGAAGCACCTCAACCAAGAGGCGATCATTATTGGTCCCGCCGACGCCGAATCCGCCGGAATAACCACCAGGACAGTTGCCGCAGATACTCATAAGCTTCCCTTTCATAACGTAAGGCATTTATGGATTTCGGGGTTTTAGTCCAGCTGAGCTTTACTTGCAGTTTCGCCCGCCTGCGCATTCAGCCAAGCGTTATCCAACAATTCGAGCAAGGCCCCTCACACCAAGCGCGAGATCCGGCGTCAGCACGAAATCATCCTGGCTGCGGAACAGCTTCGGGAGACGATAGATCGAGCGTGGAAGGAAGAAAGCGGTAGCCAATTAGCAGGGCTGCATTCACTTCGCGCCCTGCTTCAGCCAGAGCTAGGCAAATTCGGGAAGGGGTAAGATAGCCATTCAAGGAGGCGGCTATGTGCGGACGAATACGGCAGGCTGGCGATGGCGAGCAATACGGGGAGACGCTGAACTGGAATCCCCGGTCTATCTTCGATGATCCGAAGGCGCCTAAATATAACGTGCGCCTGGTACCAGGCCACTGAAATTGCACCGGCTAGGCGATGGATCGGAGCAGGCGCAACGAATGTTTTGGGGATACAAGCCACCCTGGTACAAACGAGGCCCGGCGAGCAATGCGCGGCTCGATACCGTACTCAAAAGCTCGCCTTTCTGGAAACCGCTATTGACCAGGCGCATTCTCGTTCCCGCCGAGGGCTGGTACGAGTGGACCGGTGAGAAAGGAGCAAAGCAGCCTTGGTTCATCCAAGCGAAAGATGGTGCGCCAATTCTTATGGCCGGGATCGCAGGTTGGTATCCAGATGCAGAGATGGACGCGGCACGAGGGTTCGCGATCGTGACCGAAGATGCTGCGGGCGGAATGGTGGATATTCATGATCGGCGGCCAATATCGCTCGCCCCGGATGATGCGTTGGCCTGGGTCGATCCTGAGACGCCAGTAGAGGACGCGCTGGAGCTGCTGTCGACTTCCCGGCCTGGGTCGGCGTTCGTCTGGCATCAGGTGACGCCAGCGATGGGGAATAGTCGGTATCAATTGGCGGATGCTAGCGAGCCGATTTGACGTAAGCGGAAATCCCACAAGAGGACTTCGCCAAGTCGTGACAATATGCTTGAGCCAACTTAGTTGCCGGACTCGGCACCATGAGATGGCTAAAACACGCGACCGATCTTATCCGATTTTTCTATTGGGCATTCCGCTTATGGGAAGCTATACGTTAAGCGCAGCGTTGGCGGGTTGATTACGGTCTTCACGCATAACGCTGGTTGATGTAATTCAAGCTCACGAACATCGGATCAAACGATCCTTCTTTGGAGTCATGCAGCATCAGAAACCCTCTCCAATGCTTATTGCCCTGCGGCCCGAGATAGTCCTCGTTGTGTTCATAGCTGCTGCCAGCGATGATACTGGTGATCATGCTCCTATTCGCCTTAAATCCCGTAGCGATCTGCAGGCCCTGCTGATGCCCTGCGATACAGCTTTGATGCTTCTTATTAAGCTGCGCCTGCGCCGACGATGCCGGACGCCCCATTACGCCAGTCTGGAAGTAATGCGCGAAGGCGATACCGGCGATTTCCACCACCTCTAGGAACGGGTATACCTTCCAGCCGTAGCCCTCATAGCCTAAATCGTCTACAGACAAAACGCCGTCCAGCTTTGAGTCGTCATTCACAGCCCGATTGATTTTGTCCTCATGGTTGCCAAGGGTTAGTATCTTGATCGATCATAAAACTTTAAATAGATCACGGGCAGCGGTTAAGCTCAGTCCTCCCCGTCCTCGCTATCTTGGGTATCACCAATAACATCGTCAAGAAGCTCCGCCGCTTCGTCTTCAGTCAGCGGGCGGCCCGTTCGGATTGACGAGCGCAGCCAGTCATCACCGGCATGGTTCTTTACCGTAATCGACTTTGCCCCCCTCAGCGACTGAGCTGGCATGATTCCATATCCGCCGGTCTCGAGTTCCGGAAACAATATTCCCAAGTCTTCCATTTCTTGCTGTAAGCGCGCGACAAAGGACGCCTTAATCACCTTGCGAGCCGACACTAGCTCGAGCGTTTTCTTACTTATCCTCGCCCTTTTTTCTGCAGACCTCTGAAAGATTGCGGCAATTATCAATGCGGTTTGATCGGCTGGTCGATTTTTCTTCATAGCTGTTCCTTGGCGGCAGTTTAGGTAAAGCTATATTAATCCCTATACAACATTGTGTCAATCCCAATTTAGGATTATTTATCAACTGACATCTTATCTAATCGCTGAGGCTCTTTTGGCCCACTCCACCACCTCCATCACCACGCTATACCCCGATCAATGCCGCCCTACGATCTCGCAAGCGCCTATGCCTATCAGTAGACCGATGAATCCGTAGATCATTCGCTATCCTTCGTTTCTATAGCGCCGTGCTCTGCGACATACTGCCACGCGACCATTCGATCATCCGAGTAAGCGTCCAGATCTTCGTCGCAGTCGTCGTCGTGAAATGGGGTGCTGTCAGCCATCATTCATGGGCCGGCAGTAACCAGCTCCATCGATAGCGCCGCCGATACCTTCAATGCTCGCGTCGCCAATCATCAGTAGTCCCATGTATCAGTGATAGACCAAGGGCGAACATCATCAATGCTTGCGGCGGTATCCAAAGCCTTACTCCGGATGCCCGACCGTATCCGTAGGGGATAGCGTGCCGCCAACCGGAACAAGGTGGAATTTGCCGGCCACTTGCGCGAAGCCGTCGCCGGCATTCCTCGCCTCTGGAATGAATTCACATTCGACAGGAGGGGGTTTACTCGCATTCAGTGTCAGGACCAAGCGTGTAACATTCTGTGGCAGGCCAAGCACAGGGATCAAACTGTTGGCCAGCTCATTAGCTGGATTCATAGCTTTACTCATAAAGGCATCCTTAAATGACACGAAGAGAAGCGGTAGAGACATTCGCAGTTATCGACCCAAATGGCACGAGACTCCAAGCCAGGCGAGTCACCGTCTACGAGACGGGCCGGTTGATAGGCGGCGGTGAAATGCCCACGAGTACCAGCACAGAGCTGGCGAACGGCATGACCCTGACGGCAACGATCGAGGATGATAAGTTTCTAGACCTGAACACCGGAACCACCTATAAGCGAGGCTAGCGACCTAAAAAGTAAGCCCGCCAGTCTTGCGAGAGGCGGGCGACGGTAAAAATTGAAAGTCCTAAGTAGTAGTGCGGCAATAAACAATCCGATTAACACCGCGCAACTACAAGGCAACGAAGCCGTGAATAACGAAGTAACAACGCACATATTCCCCGTTCCACCAAAAGCACCTCTCATTCACCGACTGATACGAATGATCCAGAGAATTCGCTTCATGGAGTCGACGGGCTTAGCCCTATCGCTATGGGCGGCATTCGGCCAAACTGCTTGGGGTCTTCTGCTGCAGAAGTGCGGGCACTATTGGTTGTGTTGGTTCGCTGAAGCCTGTGTGTGGATATAGTCCACTTGCGTTTCACTACGCCAGGAAGCAGAGAAATATCGTCAGTCTATAAACAGGCGTCGCACCGGCAGCGAATATTTAAACCTGGGTCCGCGGGAATTCGTCCTTTAACCCCATGTAAAAGTAAGCGCTGTGGAGCTTCATTGCGTCGCCGAACCATTTCAGGAGATAGGCCGACGTCTGGACCGACCATTCGGCACAGCCATGCCCGAGGAGCTTATGTGGATAGAACGAGTTCCCTTCGCCGGTAAGCTTATTTTCGGCAATCTTGGACTGAAGATGATCTCTTACTCTTTTGATATCCTTTTCGCCCCCGTCGTCGTCCCCTCTGATCGTAAGCGGCCGGTAGTGCATTAAAAGATTACGCAGGTCCAGAAGACGCTTTACGTCCGCCCATTGGGTTTGCCTCGTAAAATTAGCGAACTGATGCCTTTCATGGTCGCCGCCGCATATGCGGATGACCGTTTTGTACTTCTCTATCGCGGACTGTCGCTCCAGATTATCCGGTCCGGTCCAAAGCAGACTCAAATCCTTTTTAGAATCTGACGACACGGGCTCATCCGAGTTGCTATAGCCATCTATAGCATCGCAACAAATCTCATTAATCGCTGCCTCAATCGCAGCCGCGCTCATAATTACAGCGGTTACAACGAATTGCTTATGCTCATCGAACCGGAATCGGTCCTTCTCGATGACCTCAATCGCGTACGCGCCCCGTGCCGCACGCGCTGCGGAGTCCGAATAAGTCGCTGAAAAATAGGTGCGCGACGAATGCGTCATCGAAACTTCGATGCCAGCGCTCAATGCACCTTCCAATTCGATATGCGCTATAACTAACCCCTTATATTCTTGGAGTTAAGCATTATGGCGGTATCGACGATGAACGGCACGCAAAATGAAACCCGCTCAATTTCTTGGCGGGTTTCTGTAGGCGCAATTACCAACGTGACTAATTAAGACGCATTGTTGCACTGTTTTTTCATACAGTCAATTTTTCATTGAATAAACCCACCAAGTCGCAATGTTTCTTCGGCTATTGCTAGAGCAATCACCTCCACCCCTTTAGGTAGCGCTGGTATCTTTTTCCCGGCAAGCACCTCTTCAGGCACTGCATCTGCGCGCAACAGCCAGTTAAGGGCGGTGCGCTTGTAATTCGTGCACGAGCCGAGCGACAGCCCCAGGTCTGTACCAATATCGGTTAACGCGACCTTGCGTTGCCCGTACTCTCGCAACAAGATCTCTGTCACGTACCGAACGTACAGCACGTCCAATCCTGTCAGGGCTCGGTACAGCATCATAAAGGTCATGTAAATCTTCTATTTGGATATCAACGCTCATTCCGTCGCCTCCCCGTTTTCAATACGCTTGTATGCCTTGACGGCTGTTTCCAATCGGCGCTTGGCGTTGTAGGTCGCGCGTTGGGCACGCGCAAGGACGGTGTACTCGCTGACGGTGGCCTCGCACATCTCATCCCATTCCGGGGTGTGTTTCGTCACGAAGTCGATGTCGTTACTCCGCTTGAAGCGGAGGTAAGCTAGTTCCACAATCGCTCGGGGCTCAGCTTCGGCCGCTTTAGCGTCATGCCATTCGATAGTCTTCTGCGCGATGGCCAGCATGGCGTTGAGTGTTTGACAGGCCGGCCGGTAAGTGCGACGCGCCTTCCTTTGGCCGGCAATGACGCGACATTTGATCCGGAGCCGCCGACCGACACAAGAACATGGATAGGGAGCGGCCACGCATGAGGATTCCCTACATCGTCATCACTATCGGCCTGGTGCTCATTACCGGGTGGTTGGTTTCGCGCAAGCGAGAACTTAAAGCATCCACTCATCAACGATATCGCAGGATAGTTGATAACTTGCTGATCCCTAAGTTCGGCAAGACCATGCTCGCCTCATGGAAACGCAAGGACGTGAAGGAATGGCTCGCGGGTTTCAATTGCACCAATAAGCGGCTGACAAATGTTCAAAACGTTATCCGCAAAGCGCTTGCAGACGCGGTGGATAGTGAGCTCATCGACGACAATTTTATAGTGGGCTGGAGCTACAAGATAAAGGAGGCACCCAGGCTAGAGAACGATATTGACCCATTCTCGCGGGAAGAACAGATAGCCATCCTAGCCAAATGCAGCCCTTCTATGGCAAACCAAGTGCAATTTTCATTTTGGACCGGTCTTCGGACGAGCGAGCTGGTAGCGCTTGACTGGGCTGATATAGATTTTGTGCGATCCAAAATCATGGTGCGCAAAGCAATGACCAGTGCAGCGAAAGGCAAGATCGAGGACACCAAGACTGCGTCGGGAAAGCGCGAGGTAAAAATACTTGCCCCCGCGATGCGAGCCCTTAAAGCGCAGAAGCCACATACGTTCCTGGCTGGTGATCCTGTCTTCAGGAATCCGAACACTGGCGAACGCTGGACCGGGGATCAGCAGATACGGGAGGCATGGGTGCGTGCACTAAAGCTTGCCGGTGTTCGATACAGATATCCATACCAGACTCGGCACACCTATGCGTCCATGCTACTGTCGGCTGGCGAACACCCAATGTGGGTTGCCAAGCAAATGGGGCACGCTGATTGGACGATGATTTCCAGAATTTATGGACGTTGGATGCCGTCTGCAGATACCGATGCTGGCGGCAAGGCTGAAGCGCTATTTGGTGTTGCCGAACCGGCAGCCAGCAAGGTCAGCTGATCGTGTCATTAAACGTGTCATTGTGGAGCCAAAACAGGCCCAAAACACCCCAATTTAATGACATGCCGACTTTTCAAGCCTTTGATTTCATTGATATTCTTGGCGGACAGAGGGGGATTCGAACCCCCGATACGCTATAAACGTATACACGCTTTCCAGGCGTGCGCCTTCAACCGCTCGGCCACCTGTCCTACTCTTCGACTTCTTACCAAAGCGAAGTCCGCTATTCTAACAGAAAGACAAGCATTTGGTTTTTAACGCTCAACCGAAGGTCGTTTTCTTTGGCGTGGCTACGCATCAGGCGATATTTCGATAGTTGAGCATACGCTCACAATAGCGAGCGATCGTATCGACTTCCAAATTTACACGGCAGCCCGACCTAAGATCTTTCAGCGTCGTCATCTTGACCGTGTGAGGGATCAGGTTGATGCTGATTTCACAACCATCAACAGAATCGTCCACCCGGTTCACGGTAAGGCTGACACCATTGACAGTAACCGAACCCTTGTACGCCAGATATCTGGCAAGGCTTGCCGGTACCTTGATGCGCAGCTCCCACGATTCGCCTGCGGGCTCAAACCGACTTACCTCGCCCAGCCCATCGACGTGGCCCGATACCAGGTGACCATCCAACGAATCGCCCATTCGTAGGGCATGTTCAAGGTTGACTTCTCCTACCGCATCCAGCCCGGCGGTGCAGTCCAGGCTTTCGCGCGAGACGTCGACACTGAAACGATCCGGGCCAAGCTGGACCACCGTCATGCAAGCGCCTTGTATGGCAATGGAATCACCAAGCTTGGTCGTCGGGCGCAGGAAATCCTCAACATGAATTTCAAGACGCACGCCGGAATCGGCCTGCCCCGCGTTGAATGGGCTGACACCTGCAATTTTTCCGATAGCGGCAACGATGCCTGTAAACATTTTTTGGTATCTCTTAATAGGGTTGGCCGTGAACAAACATAATGCGCTTCATGCCTGCCTGGGTTGCACCGCTCGCAATAGCGCCCGCCAGCGTTCCGTATGACGCGCACGTACGCGCAAGTCGGGCGTGACGGCCTGTGTTTCAACAAACTCAAATCGCTGAGCTAAGCCCAGCTGGTCCAGCGCCGGCATGGAAATCATGCCCATACCCTCGCCCAATAATAGCGGCGCAATATACAGCAATAATTCGTCAACAAGCCCGGCTTGCAGCATAGCTCCGCTAAGCCGGGATCCGGCTTCGACATGGACCTCATTGACATCGTGATCGCTCATCCATCGCATGACGAATCCCAAATCCACATGCTGCCCTGAAGCCGGCGCCTCGACAACCAGCACATTGCGGCTCGCGAGTCGGGCCGCCTTGGCTGAATCGTAGGCGCAAGTAAACACCCAGGTCCTCGTCCCGTCGAAAATTCGGGCATCTTCAGCGACTTCGAACCGCGTGTCGACCAGAGCCTTGATGGGCGGACGAGACGTATCGACATGCCGCACGCTCAGCAGAGGGTCGTCGGCCTTCACTGTACCCGAGCCCGTCAGCACCACACAACTGCGAGCACGCCAGTGATGGCCATCGGCACGCGCCGCCGGGCCGGTAATCCATTTCGACTGACCATTGTTCAGTGCAGTACGTCCATCAAGCGAGGCCGCGAGCTTCAGCCACACCCAGGGCGTCTTGCGCGTCATGCGTGCGACAAAGCCCGGGTTCATGGCCAGGGCCTCGTCTGCGCAGACCATGGCTTCGACCAATATGCCAGCCGCACGGAGCTTCGCGACGCCTTGGCCACCCACTAAAGGATTAGGGTCGTACATGGCGACCACGACACGAGCGGGGCGGGCCGCAATCAAGGCGTCGACACACGGAGGTGTGCGACCAAAATGACTGCACGGTTCGAGTGTCACATAGATCGTGGAGCCGGTGACATCGACATGGCGCTCGGCCGCCTGACGCAAGGCCATCACTTCAGCATGGGGACCGCCTGCGATCTGCGTGGCGCCCGAGGCGAGCAATTGACCGTTACGCACGATAAGGCAGGCTACGCGCGGATTGGGTGCGGTGATATACATCACGCTTTCAGCCAGCGTCAAAGCCTGACGCATCCAGCCTTCGTCGTCAGTCGCCGTACTGATCTTCACGGTTTCAGAGGCACCTGGATTTCGTCAATAGCCTTGACGAATTCACCTATGTCTTCAAAGCTTTTATAAACCGAAGCGAACCGCACATAAGCTACCTGATCGAGTTTCCTGAGTTCGCTCATGACCAGTTCTCCCAGGTAGCCAGTGCCGATCTCCCGCAAACCACTGACCAGCAAGCGTTCTTGGATCCGTGCCACCGCCGCATCGACGTCTTCAGTGCTGACGGGCCGCTTGCGCAAGGCAAGATTCAGGCTGCCGCGCATCTTGTTGACGTCGAATTCGACCCGAGTGCCATTTCGTTTCACTACGGTAGGCATGACGAGCTCGACCCGTTCGTATGTAGTAAAGCGCCGTTCACAGCCCGCGCAGCGGCGACGACGACGTATGGTGTCGCCCTCTTCCGAAACGCGAGAATCAATAACCTGAGTATCGAAGCTGCTGCAGAACGGGCATTTCATGGCTGGCAGGCCCCAGGCGACCCCGGGGCTGTCCCTGTATTAACGGTAAACCGGCAAACGTGCCGTCAATTCGTTGACACGCTTGCGAACATCGGCAATTGCGTCGTCATTGCGAGGGTTGTCGAGCACATCGGCGATCAGGTGCCCGGTGAGTTCGGCCTCGGCTTCTTTGAAGCCGCGAGTGGTCATGGCGGGGGTGCCAAGACGAATACCGCTAGTCACGAACGGCTTTTCAGGATCATTTGGAATCGCGTTCTTGTTGACCGTGATGTGGGCCTGGCCCAGCGCTGCCTCGGCTTCCTTGCCGGTAATGCCTTTGGACCGTAGGTCGACCAGCATCAAGTGGCTTTCTGTCCGGCCCGAAACAATGCGCAAACCGCGCTCGACCAGGGTACGAGCCAGCACGTCGGCGTTTTTGACGACTTGCGCAGCATAGGTCTTGAATTCAGGTGACAGTGCTTCTTTGAACGCTACCGCCTTGCCAGCGATAACGTGCATGAGAGGCCCGCCTTGAATGCCGGGGAAAATTGCCGAGTTCACGATTTTTTCAAATTCGGCTTTCATCATGATAACGCCGCCGCGAGGGCCGCGCAGGGACTTGTGCGTGGTCGACGTAACGAAGTCAGCATATGGCACAGGGTTCGGGTAGGCATCGCCGGCGACCAGACCCGCGTAGTGGGCAATGTCCACCATGAACAAGGCGCCGTTATCGTGCGCAATGCGGCCCATACGTTCAAAGTCGATACGAAGCGAGTAAGCGGAGGCGCCACCGACAACCAGTTTTGGCTTGTGCTGCTTGGCAAGGCTTTCAAGCTGGTCATAGTCGATTTCTTCGTTGGCATCCAAACCATACGAAATGAAGTTATACAGCTTGCCCGATGCGTTGACCGGCGAACCATGTGTAAGGTGTCCGCCTTCAGCGAGGCTCATGCCCAGAACCGTATCGCCCGGTTTGAGCACCGCCATATATACGCCCTGATTAGCCTGCGAGCCGGAGTTAGGCTGTACGTTAGCTGCCTCGGCGCCGAAAATTTCCTTCAGGCGGTCAATAGCCAACTGTTCGACGATGTCGACGTATTCGCAACCACCGTAATAACGCTTACCTGGATAGCCTTCGGCATACTTGTTAGTGAGCTGGGTACCCTGAGCCTGCATGACGGCGGGACTGGTGTAATTTTCAGAGGCAATCAGTTCGATGTGCTGTTCCTGGCGGACATTTTCTTTCTGAACGGCAGCCCAAACTTCGGCATCGACTTGATCAAGGGTACGTGAACAATCAAACATTAGCTATCCTGGTGTGTGATTTGGCAATGGGGACAAACGCTCCTATTCTAACGCGAATACGCGTTTTCCATGGAGAATAGACGGGGGCCGCACTGCCCGCGGCCAAGCCCCGATGGCCAGTGCGTCAGGATTGCTTCACAAGCCGCGGATTAAGGGTGTAAGTTCCGGTTATAGAGGCCTGCGCAAGAATATGGCCTTGCATGGCGTTGATGACATCGGCAGAAGTAAATTTTCCTTCGAACGGCAACTCGGCGATATCCAGGGCATACACGGTAAAAATATAGCGGTGCGGGATGGCATCATTCCAGGGCGGGCATGGTCCGTCGTACCCAAAGTAGTCACCATTCATGTCGTGGTCCGCAGCAAACCAGTTAGTGAAGTCGTTCACGCCTTGCCGGGTGCCATCGAGCGCAAGTGGCCCTGCTTTGCCGCGCGGCGTAATTCCATTGGAATAAGCGCCTTCGGCGATCTCTGTCGTGGTGGCCGGGATATCGATAAGCGACCAGTGATAGAAATCGACACGTGGAAGATCAGCGGGCACCTCGCGGTCTTGCTGATTGACGTCGTCGGGCTTGCTTGGCACGTCGGGGTCATGGCAGATGACCACAAACGACTGCGTGGCGTCCGGCGCATCTGACCAGGCCAGATGCGGGTTGGCATTGCCGGCCAGTGCGATATGGTTATGCCCATCGGGCTTGCCGAAAGCATTGCGTTCGGGAATGACCCCGTTGTCCGTAAACGACTGACTGGTAAGCTTCATAACTCACTCCTGCAAAGAATTAACGTTTAGCCTGTCAACGTGACGCGCGCGAACTTGCGCTTACCCACTTGTACGACATACGTGCCGGCTGGAAGTTGCAACGCCTTGTCTTCGATCCGGTCGCCGTCGACCCGGACACCGCCCTGCTCGACGTTACGTTGAGCCTCAGCACCCGAGGCTACCAGGCCGGCTTCGCGCAGGACTTTAAGTATGCCAAGGGGAGCTGCACCCAATTGAACCTCGGGCATTTCGTCGGGAATTGCGCCATCGCGAAAGCGCGCTTCAAAACCAGACAGTGCATCACGTGCCGCTTGTTGCGAATGAAAGCGCGCCACGATTTCCTGGGCCAATGCCACTTTAGTGTCACGCGGATTCATCCCTTCTTGTACTTGCTTTTGTAACTGAAGGATATCGTCCATTGAGCGGAACGAAAGCAGTTCAAAATACTTCCACATCAGCGTGTCGGAGATCGACATCAGCTTGCCGAACATGGATTCCGGTGATTCAGTAATACCGATGTAGTTAGCTTTCGATTTCGACATCTTGTCGACCCCATCGACGCCTTCAAGCAAGGGCATGGTAAGGACGCACTGAGGCTCCTGACCATATTCTTTCTGAAGTTCACGGCCGACAAGTAGATTGAATTTCTGGTCGGTTCCGCCCAATTCCAGGTCGGCCTTGAGGACAACCGAATCATAACCTTGCAATAAGGGGTACAGAAATTCGTGCACTGAAATCGGGACGCCGCCCTTGAAGCGCTTGGTGAAGTCGTCTCGTTCCATCATGCGGGCCACGGTGTAGCGGGAAGCCAGCTGGATCAGCCCGCGGGCTCCGAGAGGATCGCACCACTCAGAGTTATAGCGTATTTCGGTTTTAGCGGGATCAAGCACCAGGCTTGCCTGCGCATAATACGTTTTGGCATTGTCGTGAATCTGTTCGGCAGTAAGCGGCGGACGCGTAGCATTACGGCCGCTAGGGTCGCCGATCATCGAAGTGAAGTCGCCGATCAAGAAGATAACGGTGTGTCCGAGATCTTGCAGCTGCCGCATTTTATTCAGAACGACCGTATGCCCAAGATGGATGTCGGGAGCGGTAGGATCGAGCCCCAGCTTGATACGAAGGGGCTTGCCCGTTGCGTGGCTGCGCGCAAGTTTCCGGGTGAATTCAGACTCGACTAGCAGCTCGCTGCAGCCTCGCTTGGCGATCGCCAGATCAGCTTCGACTTGTGGGGTGATAGGGGCTTCGGTCGACGACATATAAATGCGCTTATAAGAATATATACAAAAAAAAGCTCGAAATTCCGGAATTAATACGCTAGCATAACGGGCGAGCGCGGTCCCCGCTAGTTGCGATGGCCACCAGAAAAGACGGATGGCGCCATCTTATCAGAGCGCTCGACCCTGTAAAACAGGCCTCGCGTTTTCTGGTCGCAACCTTATCAGCGGTTCTTTCCGGCCCGATACATTTTTAAAATACAGCAGCGCATTTCTAGGTTTCAGTTTTTATGTTCAAAAAAGGGACAACAGGCACGCCCTCGTTTCGTGACACCCTTCGCTCACATCGCAAACCTCACCACTTCATTCGCAATGGCGTCGCACTTGTAGCGCTTGGCTTGTTTGCAGGTGCTGGCGCGCTGGCAGTGGTTCAACCGCCCCCAGCCCCCATCGTTTATCAGGCACAACAGCGGCTTACGCTACCCGACCCCTTCCCTGCGCCCCTGTCCGAATCCACAGCGCCGTTCATCGCCGAAACCCAGATTCGCCGGGGCGACACTCTTGCAGCCCTATTGCAACGTCTGCGGATCCAGGAGCGCGGGTTGCAGCAATTTTTGGTCCAGAACGAAGATGCTCGTTCAATTTACAAGCTCTATCCCGGACGCACCGTCCAGGCAGCACTGGACAACGTCGGGAACCTGATCTGGCTACGCTACAACCATACCCCAGGCGTCACTGAAAAAGACGGCTACGTAAGCAAATGGTTGGAAGTGTCTGTTGATGGCAAAGGTGGTTTTCTAGCTTCAGAACATAGCACGGTTGCCGATACGCATGTCCGTATTGCCGAGAGCGAAATCAAAAGTTCATTGTTTGGCGCCGCCGACGACGCAGATATTCCCGATGCGATCACCATACAGATGACCGAAATCCTTGGCAGCAAGATCGACTTCATACAGGATCTGCGCAAAGGGGACCGCTTTCGCGTCATATACGAAACCTATTCGCACGACGGACGTGAAATCGGCGTCGGCAAGATACTGGCGCTGGAATTCATCAATAAGAGCAAGGCCTATGAAGCCGTCTGGTTTGCACCGGAAAAGTCCTCGGGCAGTTATTACGACTTCGATGGCAAGAATCTGAAGGGTGCCTTTTTACGCACAGCACTGAAATTCTCGCGCATCAGCTCTACTTTCGGTATGCGCAAGCACCCGGTGCACGGCGGCTGGCGCGGACACAAAGGCGTGGATTACGCCGCGGCTTCCGGCACACCTATCCATGCGACCGCAGACGGTCAGGTGGAATTCATCGGCCAGCAAAACGGCTATGGGAATACCATTATTTTGAAGCACCACGGCAAGTTCAGCACGCTGTATGCGCATCAAACCCGATTCGCCAAAGGGCTGAAAAAAGGCGATTCTGTCAAACAGGGCGAACTTATCGGCTATGTGGGCGCTACGGGTTGGGCCACAGGGCCGCATCTGCATTACGAGTTCCGAGTCGACAACAAACAGATAGACCCGCTCTCGGTCGACCTTCCGGTGGCCCGCTCGCTCGACGGACCGCAGCGCAAGATGTTTGAACAAACTGTCGCACAATACCGCGAGCACATCGATTTGCTGGCCACCCTGCAAACTAGCGACAACACCAAAGTCGCAAGCCGTTAAAGCGGCTTATTGCAGATCATGCCGCAGACACTGTTTATTGGATTGATGTCCGGCACCAGCACAGACGGGGTGGATGCTGTGCTGGCCGATTTTTCAACACCCGATCGGCCATGCATTTTGGCCTCTTCGTCTTTGGCCATGCCGGACGCCCTCAGACGAGAATTTCTCGCTTTGAACATTACTGGGCCGGACGAACTGCTGCGGTCGAGCTTGGCGGGCAACGCACTGGCCGAATTGTATGCCGGCGCTACCAGAACGCTCCTGACACAGGCAAACCTTGGCCCCGATAAAATTTGCGCGATCGGTGCGCACGGGCAGACTGTCAGGCATGATCCAGCGGCAGGCTTTACCATACAAATCAATGCACCTGCCCTGCTCGCTGAACGCACCGGCATTGCCGTAGTCGCCGATTTCCGGTCGCGTGACGTTGCTGCAGGCGGCCAGGGTGCACCCTTGGTGCCGGCATTTCACCATGCACTATTTTCCCATTCGGAAGCACGGGCTGTGCTCAATCTTGGCGGCATAGCGAACGTGACCCTATTAAGCCCCGACGGCGATATTCGCGGCTTCGATACGGGCCCCGCCAATGTTCTAATGGATTTATGGGTGCAGCATAAGACCGGCGTCGCGTATGACGCCCAAGGCTCGTGGGCAAGTACCGGTCAAGCCAACCAGACCTTGCTGGACTTTCTGCTGCGCAGCGAACCGTGGTTCGAGCTGGCGCCGCCCAAGTCAACCGGACGGGATTTATTCAACTGGAAATGGCTGATGCAGCGACTTGATGCGTTCGAAGGCCCACCGCTGGCCGATAACGACATTCAAGCAACCCTGCAGCAGCTGACAGCCGCCACGATTGCTCACGGAATCAAGCGTTACGCCCCGGATACCCGGGATGTACTGGTATGTGGTGGAGGTGCGCTAAACGATGGCCTGATACGAGACCTTCAACGCGTCCTGCCATGTCCTTTACGAACGACAGCCGATTTTGGCGTGCCCGTTCAGCTGGTGGAGGCGCTTGCTTTTGCCTGGCTGGCGTGGGCCCACGTTAATGGCTACCGCGCCGGGTTGCCCAAGGTAACGGGCGCCCGCCATGCCAGCATTCTGGGGTGCACATACCCCGCCTGACGGGATGTCAGGGCGAGAACGACGACCCGCACCCGCAAGTGGAATTGGCGTTAGGATTACGGATGACAAATTGCGATCCTTCCAGATCGTCTTTGTAGTCGATTTCCGCGCCCACCAGGTACTGGAAGCTCATGGGATCAACCAATAGCTGTACGCCCTCTTTGTCGATAGTGGTGTCGTCGTCGTTAATGGTTTCATCGAAGGTGAAACCATACTGGAAGCCCGAGCAACCACCGCCTTGCACAAACACCCGCAGCTTGAGCTCGGGGTTGCCTTCTTCGGCCAGCAAATCTTTGACTTTAGAAGCTGCAGCATCGGTGAAGAGGATAGGCGTTGGCGGAGCCTGCAGGTTTACTGATTCGGTAAGGGTATTCATATGGGTACTCCATGGCAGCCGTAAGGGCTGCCCAATAATCAACTATAACACTCAAGCCGCTATTCGGCGGCTGATACATTTACCGTGCGCGAAACTCGTACCCTGGTGCCTTCCAGCACATTCAGGGTGATCGTCTGTGGCAGGAACCCGTCAGGGATGCTCAGCAAACCTCCGCTGCGCTGGAATTGATCGAAGTTGAGCTCGAAGCCGCTTGTTAAGGGATCGACGTTAGCGGTAACAAGATTGCCAGGCAACTGGGGAGCCTGAAGAACGATTTTAACTGCTTTTCCCTGACGACTTCCTTTAGCGACAAACTGCATAAGGCCTTTAAAGGGCAGCTCTTCTGCGCTATTGCGCATTAACAACACCCTGTAATGCAAGTTGGGGCCTCGCTGCTCAATATCAAGAGCCCGTATGCTGACAGAGCCAGCAGGCCCCGGGGGAAGCAACTGATCAAAGAAAGCAACCTGGTCGCGCGCCAGGCCCAATTCAGCTTGTGCTTGCTGTAAAGAGGCCTCTAACCCTTTGCGGGTGCTTTCCTCGACGGTCAATTGGCCTTGCAAGGCGTCAATCCGGGCATGAGTCTGAAAAAGCTCCGCCCGCGTTTCAGTAAGCAGTACCGCAAGCGACTCTTGCGTGGCATCGTTGGCTCGCATAGCCTGACTGGCGACCCAGAGATGCACCGACGCCGCCCCTACTACCAGCCCCGCTACCAAAGCGAGCATAATCAGCACGTATGTGTTGCGCTGCGTAGTCGGCGGTACTGCAGGCACTGGCCAAGTCGACGAATTGCTTCCGTTTGGCTTTGGGGCGATGGCGGGTTCCCCAGCAGCAGATACTTTTCTCTTCATCGTTAAACAGACAAGTTTTGAAGCGAACAGTTCCGCAATGCTGACGGCCCACTGTTACGGCAAGATAGCGATCTGCTCGAGACCTGCCGACTCCGGAAAACCAAACATCAGATTCATGTTTTGCACGGCTTGGCCCGAAGCGCCCTTGACGAGGTTATCTTGCGCTACCAGAATAACCAGCTGATTGCCCCCATCAGGGCGGTGGATGGCGATCCGTAAATGGTTGGATGCGCGTACCGACCGGGTCTCGGGCAAGCTACCCGCGGGCATGACGTCGATAAACGGCTCGTTGGCGTAACGTTGCTCGAACAAAGCCTGAAAGTCGGTATCAAGGGCGTCAGGCAAAATGCGAGCATACAAGGTCGAGAACATACCGCGCACCATAGGCACCAGGTGCGGGACAAAAATAAGGCCGACAGGCCCGCCAGCGATCGTTTCAAGCTGCTCGGAAATTTCCGGGTGATGCCGATGCCCGGCGACACCATACGCCCTGAAGTTATCGCTCGCTTCTGAAAATAATGAACCGACCTCAGCCTTGCGGCCTGCGCCTGATACGCCTGATTTGCAGTCAGCAATTATATTTGACGTATCGATCAGCTTGCTTCCGCCTTCAAGTAGCGGAGCCAACCCCAGCAACACGGTGGTGGGATAGCAACCGGGATTACCGATGACTTTGGCACCCGCAATTTTTTCCCGATTGAGCTCGACCAGACCGTAGACCGATTGCTTGAGGATCGCTGGGCAGGAATGCGGTATTTTGTACCAGTGTTCGAATATGCCGGTGTCTTGCAAACGGAAGTCGGCCGCCAGATCAATGATGCGCACATTGTTCTTTAGCAGCGATTCGGCCTGGCTCATGGCGACCCCATGAGGGGTGGCGAAAAAGACCACATCGCATTCGTCGAGCGCCGCTTTCTCGGGTGTTTGAAATTGCAAATCGACACGGCCACGCAGATTGGGGTACATGTCCGCCACAGGCATGCCGTCTTCCTTGCGGGACGTAATCGCCGTAAGTTCTGCATTAGGATGCTGCGATAACAAACGCAAGAGCTCGACGCCCGTGTAGCCTGTACCGCCCACAATACCTACCTTGATCCGTGTTGCACCTGCCGAAGTCATAGTCATTCCCGAGAACATGTCATTAACAATAAGATTATGCAGCAAGCTTGACGCTTGCAGGCAATTTACCTGGACAATCCAGCCTTATAAAAACAAAACCCCGGCCATGGCCGGGGTTTTGTTGTCGCAAGGCCGAAGCCCTGTGCAGAATTAGCGTTTGCTGAACTGCTTCCGACGACGAGCTTTGTGGAAACCGACCTTTTTACGTTCGACTTCACGAGCATCGCGTGTGACAAAACCGGCATGCTTCAACGGCGACTTAAGTGTTTCGTCGTAGTCGATTAGCGCACGAGTAATACCATGGCGAATTGCACCTGCCTGACCGCTTTCGCCGCCACCATGGACGTTGACGTGAAAATCAAACGATTCCAGATGGTTTGTAAGCGCCAGAGGCTGACGTACAACCATGCGGCCCGTTTCACGAGCGAAGTATTCGTCAACAGGCTTGCCATTGACAACGATCTTGCCCGATCCTTTCTTCAAGAACACGCGAGCCACCGACGTTTTGCGGCGGCCTGTTCCATAATTCCAATTACCGATCATGACCTATCCTTAGAATTCCAGCGGTTTGGGCTGCTGAGCAGAGTGGGGATGCTCGGCGCCGGCATAAACCTTGAGCTTCTTGGCCATTGCATAACCCAGCGGCCCTTTGGGCAGCATGCCTTTAACGGCTTTCTGGATCGCACGACCAGGAAAACGCTGTTGCATTTTCTCGAAGGTGGTTTCAGTTATGCCACCAGGGTATCCCGAGTGACGATAGTATTTTTTGTCTTGTGCCTTGTTGCCAGTGACAACAATTTCCGATGCATTGATGATGACGATGTAATCGCCGGTGTCAACGTGGGGCGTGAATTCTGGCTTGTGCTTGCCGCGCAAACGACGTGCGACTTCGCTGGCCACACGACCGAGGACTTTGCCCTTGGCGTCAATCACGTACCAGTCACGTTGGACTTCATGCGGCTTGGCCACAAAGGTCTTCATGATGGTTCCTAAATATCAAAATAAGCCCGACGGAACATCCGTAAGGCAAATTTCTGGTGACAACAATGCCTAAGCGTTGTACTTCGCCCGTGCAAATCAGCCAGAAAAGCCCACAATCTTAGCATATCTTGTGATTTTTCAAAACCTTGAGTCCTTTGGCATCTGCTGCATGCTGCCGCCGACCAACAAAAAAGCCACCGATGGTGGCTTTTTTGTGGTTCAAGCAGCAATGAGCTTATTTCTTCTGGCCTGCCAGTGCAATACCCAGATAATTGTCATAGGAACCTTCGGCCACTCGGAACCATGGCACGATACCGTCGCGGAAGCCCATGTAATTATCGTAGATTTTCTTGAACATGGCGTTTTTGTCGCAAAATTCTTTATAGACTTCGTTCGAGGCCTTGAACGAGGCGTCCATTACGTCGCGCGGGAAGGCCTTAAGAATGGCACCGGCGCCGATAAGGCGGCGCAACGCGGCCGGATTATTGGCATCGTAGTCGCCCAGCAATTTGCCGCCAGCAGCACGCGAAGCAATATCAATGAGCGTCTGGTAGTGCTTGGGAAGCCCGTTGAAGGCTGCATCGTTGACGTACAGGGAAACCTGAGCGGAGCCTTCCCACCAGCCAGGATAGTAGTAATACTTGGCGACCTTCTGGAAACCTAGTTTCTCGTCGTCGACAGGACCCACGAACTCAACGGCATCGAGGGTGCCCTTTTCAAGCGATGGATAAATATCGCCAGGTGGGATTTGCTGAGGCACGACACCCATGCGCGACAGCACTTCGCCCGCAAAGCCGGCCGTACGCATTTTAAGACCTTGCAGGTCGGCGATGGACTTGATTTCTTTGCGATACCAGCCACCCATTTGTGTGCCGGTATTGCCCAATGGAAAATTAATGATGTGACGTGGCGCGAAAAGTTCGCGCATAAGCTTCATGCCATCGCCTTCGTACATCCAGGAATACATCTGGCGCGCGTTCAAGCCGAAAGGAACCGCGGTATCGAAACAGAAGGACGGGTCTTTACCGTAGTAATAGTACGAAGCCGTCTGGCCGCATTCGACCGTGCGGTTACTGACTGCATCCATGACGCCGAAGCCTGGCACAATTTCGCCCGCAGGATAGAGGCGTATCGAGAAATTGCCGTCGGAAGCCTCTTCGACCATTTTGCAGAAAGTCTGCGCCGTACTATAAAGCGGTGGTGTCGAAGGACCAAAAGTGGAAGTCATTTTCCAGCTGATCTTGGGATTGCTTTGTGCAAATACGGGGGCGGCTACGACGGCTGAACCCGCCATGGCGCCCAAGCCTGCTTTCTTTAAAAATGAACGACGCTGCATTACGAGTTCTCCTTTGGGCATTCGAATTTTTATTGCAATAAAATTGCTATCGTCGATATTACACTGTGTAGCAAGTCTTGTAACGCGGGTAAATCCCTTAGACCCGCGTGCTTTATTTATTGGCGTAACAACGAATGCTTTACTGGCCCGCGATCGACATTTGTTCTATCAAAATCGAACCGCTGGACTTTGAGCCCCGGGTGATGACGTCAGAGCCGACTGCGACGATCTGCCGGAACATGTCGGCCAGGTTGCCGGCGATGGTGACCTCTTGGACGGCATGTCGAATTTCCCCGTTCTCGACCCAGTATCCAAACGCGCCACGCGAGTAATCGCCGCTGACATAGTTGACGCCCTGACCTATTAATTCCGTTACCAGAAAGCCCGTGCCCATTTTTTTCAGCATGCCTGGAAAGTCGTCTTGAGCGCGCGTAAGGCGAGAGCCAAGATGCAAATTATGCGAACCGCCAGCATTCCCGGTCGTTTGCATACCTAATTTGCGAGCCGTATAGGTAGATAGGAAATACCCATTAAGCACCCCGGCCGCGACCAGTTCGCGCGCCTGGGTGCGGACGCCTTCGTTATCGAACGGCGAACTGCCCATGGCACCGGAGATATGCGGATTTTCCGAGATATCAATATGATCCGACATAATCTGCTTGCCAAGCGAATCAACCAGGAAGCTGGCCTTCCGATACAGGGCGCCACCACTGGTGGCTTGCACCAGCGCACCCAAAAGACCCACAGCCAGTGGAGCTTCGAACAGAACGGGGAAACGCCCCGTCTTGATGCGGCGTGCCGACATGCGCGACAGGGTACGCTCAGCGGCGTAACGCCCCACAGCAGCAGGATCCGACATATCAGACGCATCGCGAGCCGATGTGTACCAGTAATCGCGCTGCATATTGACACCACGGCCGGCGATGGGCGCTACGGATATGCTGTGCCGAGAGTAGGGATACCCGCCCATGAACCCGCGGCTATTTCCAAGTACAAAATGACCTTCATACGTATCAACAGAGGCGCCGTCCGTATTGGTGATCAGTGGGCTGATATCGCGCGCCGCCGTTTCAGCCTTGATCGCCAACGCGGCGGCGTCTTCGGCGGAAATATCCCATGGATGATGCAATTTCAGGTCTGGATAATCGTGGGCCAACTGGTCGGCCTCGGGCAGTCCGGCGGCGGGATCGGCAGCGGTATAACGTGCAATATGCCAGGCGGCCTCCACTGTCTCACGTAGCGCTTGTGCGGAGAAGTCGGAAGTAGATGCCGAGCCTCGACGTGTGCCGGCGAATACAGTAAGGTCCAGCGACCGATCGCGGGTTTGCTCGACGGTTTCGATATCTTTGTTGCGGACCGACACCGACAGGCCGCGACTTTCGGAAATCTCGGCAGCAGCGTCCGATGCTCCTAGCGCCTTGGCATGATTCAGTGCATCGTTCACCAGTTCGCGGAAGCGGCTTTGGTTTTCAGAGATAGGTAAATATGATATGGATTGCTCAGTCATTGCTGCTCTTTCAGGTTAGACGGTTATCATAGCTAATTAAAGAATACTTTTTCGACTTCCATGCCAAATACCCCAGAAAACGACTCAAACGAATTTGAAGACGATGGCTACGATAGGCCCAGCAAGTCGCAAATCAAGCGCGACATGCTTGTGCTGCAGGATCTGGGCAAACAACTTGTCGAGTTGTCTAACGACAGGCTCAAACAATTGCCACTGCCCGAGATGCTTTACGAAGCCATTCGGCAGGCGCAAAAGACCACCAGCCGTGAAGGTTTGCGCCGGCAAATCCACTATGTCGGCAAACTTATGCGCAATGTGGATCCTGACCCGATACGCACGCAGCTGGACATATGGGAGAACGGTTCACGCGAGCAAACCCTTGCCATGCACCGACTCGAAGCACTACGCGACTTGCTGCTCCGAGACGATGACGCACTGACAGGCCTGCTGAAAGAATATCCTGGCGCCGATATTCAGCAACTTCGTACCTTGATACGGGCCAGCCGCAAGGAAGCACAGAACAACGCTGCGCTGCATGCCGGGCAGGATCCCCAACGCAAACATTACCGCGCACTTTTTCAGGCCATCAAGGCGCTTAACGATTCCACGGAAGAAAAATGAGCTCTACCCTACTTGAATCCATCGAGATCGAAACCGGACCTCACCCGAGTCACGCCGTGATATGGCTGCACGGCCTGGGCGCCGATGGCAACGACTTTGCTCCTCTGGTGCCCGAGCTTAAACTGCAGGACGCTCCCGCGATTCGTTTCGTATTCCCCCACGCTCCCGTAAGGCCAGTCACTATCAATAACGGCATGTCGATGCGTGCTTGGTACGATATTTTCATGCCGCAAGGGGTTCTGCGCGAAGATGACGCGGGGCTGCGCGATTCACAGGCCGCCATCGAAGCCTTGATATCCCGCGAAAATGCGCGCGGGGTTCCGACCGAAAATATCGTCCTGGCAGGATTTTCGCAGGGCTGCGCCATGACACTCCAAACCGGCCTGCGCCTGAAGCAGAAACTGGCCGGGATGATGTGCTTATCCGGCTACCTACCGCTGGCTAGCCTGATCGATGCCGAACTGCATCCCGCCAACCAGCAAACGCCGATCTTTCTGGCGCATGGAACCATGGATCCTGTAATAGTCCTTGAACGGGCTCAGGCAAGCCAGCAAAAACTGATAGCGCTGGGTTATGACGTAAGCTGGAAGACGTATCCAATGCAGCATTCTGTTTGCTTTGACGAGGTCCAGGATATCTCAACATTCCTGCGTAAGGTTCTGGTGTAATGCTTTACGCCTGATGGGCTTCACCCAGATCCAGCCATACACGCCGCATGGTGGGGTCTTCGTTATCGGGATCATTCCGAAAACCCAGATGCGCCATAAGACTTAACATGGGGCGATTAGCCGCTAGAACGACGCCATCGATATAGGTCAAGCCTTGCAGCTGGGCGGCTTCAATCAAGCCTCGCATCAACTGTGAACCCAGACCTCGGCGCTGCCATGCATCGCCAATGACTAACGCATATTCTGCGCCGCGCCCATCTGGGTTACGAAGGTAATGAGCAAATCCAATGATTTGTTCGCGCGGGTGCCCGCGATGTTCAGGATTAGGCACTTGCACCGTTGCAATCAATGCAAGTTCGCGGTCGTAATCAATACGCGTGTAGCGCGCCAGCATGCGGGGAGTCAGTTCTCGCATCATGGAAATAAAGCGCATGTAGCGCGCCTCGTCGGA
Source organism: Candidimonas sp. SYP-B2681 (assembly GCF_003971065.1). Classification (GTDB taxonomy): domain Bacteria; phylum Pseudomonadota; class Gammaproteobacteria; order Burkholderiales; family Burkholderiaceae_B; genus Pollutimonas. The sequence continues at coordinate 35,023 of NZ_RYDV01000009.1, read as the reverse complement.
GAGGCCTCGCACGAACTCTTGTAAGGGCTCTGCATCTTCCGGACGTATAGGCCGCAACATCCAGGGATTGCCATCCTTAAATTTTTTAGTCTGCACCAGGCGTCGTGGATATGGATGAATCGCCATGTGCTCGTAGCGGGTCGTTTCGGGAAGCACCAGCATCGATTGAGTGGTGAGTTCGATCCGGACTGAATGTGCGACTAATCGCATGTCATCGGCAAACACGGGATCGATCAGCAAAGAATCCACGGAGGGCATTTCGCTGACCAGGCCAGAGATTCGTTCCAGTGACTCCTGAAGTATTGCGAATGCGGCTGGCGTCACTTGGCGTGACAACCCACGCTGCCACACCGCACTTCGTACCACTAGCTGCCGCGCCAGGTAACTATTAAGCGGAGGCAGCTGCAAGGCATTGTAGGGGTCCGAAAACGTGGCATCTTGCCCCCCGCGCCCAAACGTAATGTACGGGCCGAACTTAGCGTCGCGGCTTACCTTGATGAACATCGGAATGCCGTCGTCGTGCTCGCCTGGCGCAAGGCCTTCTTCGATGTCAGCGAAATGCATCGGCACATGAAAACAATCCAGCAATTGACGGCACTCTTCTAACGTAAGGCAAGTTCTACGCTGGCTTTGGGCTGCACGCACTAAAGCCCTGGCTTCGTCAAGTCGTGGCGGCTTGCTTAACGCTTCGGGGGGCAGGGTTTGCTGAGACAGCGTTTGGTTGTAGTGATAGGCGGCAAGAATTCCGAAAGCGTTGGCCGCTGACTCGGGTGTTCGAAATGCAGGCGTTCCAACGCTATCGAGAATGTGGCGCAAAGGTCGCATCGTCGCGTCGCCCATGAAGCACGTAATGATAGGTTTGCGCGAGTCGGGCGAGATGTCCGCCAGTTGTCGTGCGACGCTCTGCAGGTCGGAAAGAGGATCGGGCGCCAGCAGTACCAGCACCCCATCAACTCCGGGATCATCTACCAGAACAGTAACGATCTGACGGACCTTCTGTGGCGTAAGCGGCCCATACGTGACAACCGGGTTGTTATTGGCCGCGCCGTGTTCCATTAGCTCTTCCAGCAGCTTCACGGTAGGCAGAGCCAGATCGGCACGAAACACTTCAGCAGTGTCTCCCATGACGTCCAGGGCAAGCTTGGCTGCCCCGTCGCCATTGGAAAAAAGTGCAATCTTGCGCCCTCGGGGACGCCTGGTGTAGACCAGCACTTTGATGGCCGAGAACAGTTGAACAAAATAGCGTATGCGAACCGCTCCGGCGCGGCGCAATAAAGCGTTAAACACCGCGTCTTCGGCCGAAGCTGCATCGGCATTTTGGCCAACCTTCAGGACAATCACCGGCTTGACACTCGCGGCAGCACGCAAGGCACTGGTAAACCGCCGTGAAGATGAGGCTTCTTCCAGGTACAGCGCAATGCTGTCCGTGCGCGGATCCATGGCTAAATAATCGAGCACATCGGCGACATCGACCGTGCCCTCGTCCCCCAACGATACGACCGCCGAGAAACCCAGCCGGACGTCTTCCGCCCAGTCGAGCACCGATGCCGTTATGGATCTGGACTGTGCCACCAAAGCGACGCGCCCCCCCAGCCCTACGTGTGATTCATGAGTGAGGTTGATGCCCAGGTGAGGCCTTTGCACACCAAATGAGCGCGGACCGAGAATCAAGCAATCGTTGAGCTCGCCCCAAGTACGGCAGAAGAACATGTCTTCGATTGGATTGGCCGGCGGTATGCTGTGCGGCAAGATGGTCAAAATTCTGGGACGGCAGCTTTTAAGCGCAGCAAGCGCTTCATGCATGCGCCGGGGTGCCACGCAAACCAGGGCCTGATCTATACGAGACCCTGACGCCACCCCATTAAGGGTTTCAGGCAAGCGAATGGACGCGCCCTCGCTTGCGTCGACGATCGTTAATGTATCTTGCAGCGAGCGAGGCACGCTTTGAACGATGGGCAGAGGACGGTCGGACAACACTAAAAGCGTGTTCGGTTCAAACAATGCGGCAAGGCGGTGTCGCAGCATACTGTATCCGTTTCAAACGAAAATTATTGTGTACTCTAAAATAGACCATTGCTTCCAATTCTGTGCATGCTAGCTGAACCGGCACATGCCAAAGCCTAACGACTCTCAATGACCACGTCTACTCCTTCTGCAGTTCGCACACGTTTCGCACCCTCCCCTACGGGTTACCTTCATTTGGGCGGCGCTCGCACTGCCCTGTTTTCATGGGCTTTTGCGCGCCACCACAAGGGCATATTTGTTCTGCGCATCGAAGACACCGACGTAGAACGATCAACGCCCGAAGCAGTTCAGGCCATCTTAGACAGCATGGCCTGGCTAAACATGCAACCCGATGAGGGGCCGTTTTATCAGATGCAGCGTATGGACCGTTACCGGGAAGTCGTTCAACAGATGTTGGCCGACGGTACAGCCTACTACTGCTACAGCAGCCCAGCCGAAGTCGAAGCCATGCGCGAGAAGGCGCGCGCGGCCGGATTGAAGCCGCGCTACGATGGTACTTGGCGGCCGGAACCGGGTAAAAGCCTGCCCGCCGTGCCGACTGACCGCAAGCCGGTTGTGCGCTTCAAGAATCCATTGGACGGAGCCACTGGCTGGAACGACCTGATAAAGGGCCCCATCAGCTTCGACAATACCGAACTCGATGATCTGGTCATTGCCCGACCAGATGGCACTCCCACCTACAACTTCTGTGTGGTGGTCGACGACTGGGACATGAAGATCACCCATGTGATCCGTGGCGATGACCATGTCAATAACACGCCTCGCCAAATCAATATTCTGCGCGCGCTAGGCGCCACATTGCCCGAATACGGACATGTACCCATGATTCTTGGTCCTGATGGCGAGAAGCTCTCCAAGCGCCATGGCGCGGTCAACGTCATGGAGTACGACAAGGAAGGCTACCTGCCCGAAGCCATGGTGAATTACTTGGCCCGGCTGGGCTGGAGCCACGGCAACGACGAAATTTTTACAAGAGAGCAACTGGTCGACTGGTTCGATACCAGGAATCTCAGCAAATCGGCGGCGCAATGGGACCCCAAGAAGCTGAACTGGGTCAATGCCCATTACATCAAGAACAGCGACGATGCGGATCTAGCCGAACGCGTAGCGCCACGCATCGTGCAACGGTGTGGGAATCCACAGGCAGTCGATTTGACGGCCGTTATGTCGCTGCTTAAGGATCGCGCCGAAACGCTTAACCAGCTTGCAGATGGAGCCATGCTCTTCTGCGGACCTTACATCCCTGCCAATACCGAATTGCGTGCCGAGCATCTCGATGAACACGCGGTCGCATTGCTATCCGATTTTAAAAAGCAGGCCGAAGCGCTGTCAGACTGGACCAGCGCTTCGCTCGATGATCTGATCAAATCGATATTGGCCCAGCATGGCGTAAAGATGCCCAAACTGGGGGTACCCTTGCGCCTGGCTGTGACCGGTCAAAAGCAGACTCCCGCTATCGGCGCGGTTCTGGCCATTTTGGGCCGCGATCTGGTGCTGGAACGGCTGGGAGCGGTATAAAGCACTAAAACGGCAAGCGGTAACCAGGCGACATCCGCTTGGCCCTGATCGTTGTGCCATCCGAAGCTTTCAGCGTCATAACGTTGCCGCTGGCTGAAACGATGGTATAGCGGTTGGTGTAAATGGGGTCGTTCACATCGACCGGCGCGCCATTGGATTCTAGCGTTTGCAGAGTCAGAGCTTGTTGCTTGCGCTGCCAGCAACCGGTCTCTTCAAGGCCTTGCGATGGATTCTTGCCCCGTTTCAACTGTTCCGTATAAGACATTGCGCCATCAGCATGCAAAGTGAACAGCGTGCGGAGCTCTCCCGCCACGCCCTTCTGCTTGCGCACGTTGAGCCAATTGCCTGTGAGCGCTTCACCCGCAGCAGCAGCCTGACATTTCACCTCGGGTTTTGCGGGCGGTTTGGGCGGAGCCGTGACCGGCGCCACACAACCCGCAATGAACACCATAGTGGCGGCCGCCATCAATAGTGTGCGCTGACGGAGCAAGAAATCGTACATGAGTGGCCTTCCTATAAACTTGAAACGTGAACGATTTTAGCCGGATCGTAACAACTCATACGAATAGAATTTTTGGAAGCTGCGCAGATCCGACGGACCCTTGCCGGTTTCCTGCAAAACCACAAAGACATGATGTAGCGCAAGACCAGCAACCGGGGGGTGGGCCTACACTATCCGAGACCGTTGGTACTCGGTCGCCGGTATTGCCCGCCACGCATCACGCGGACAAATCTTTTTTTCGCTGCCCCAGGAGCCGCGCTTCTCATGAGCTATTCTGTCTTGATTACCTTGCATTTGTTCGCAGCACTGATATTTGTCGGGACGGTGTTCTTCGAAGTATTGATACTTGAAGGAATCCGCAAGCACGTAGGCCGGGAATCCATGCGCGAGGTCGAAACGGCAATCGGCAATCGCGCACGTCAGATCATGCCCTGGACGCTACTGGTGTTATATGGCGCCGGCATTGGTATGGCGTGGAATTATCGAACGATTCTGGCCCACCCACTCGCCAGCAGTTTCGGTACGCTGTTAACGATAAAAATCGTACTGGCATTGAGCGTGCTCGGCCACTTTATCACCGCCATGATATTGGGCAACAAAGGCCTGCTGAAAGGCCGCTATGTGCAGCGCATACACGTCAGCGTTTTCATTCATATGATAGGAATTGTGCTTTTGGCCAAGACCATGCTGTACCTTAAGTGGTGATCATAAGGGCAGCTTTATATCGTGTTTGATTTCACGTAGCGCAACGATGGTGCGGGTTTGCCGTATGCCGGGCAAATTGAACAGGAAACGATGCAGAAATTTATCGTAGGCTTCCGGACTGGCCACGACAATTTTCAGCAGGAAATCGGAATCGCCCGTTACGGCATAGCATTCCAGTATTTCCGGCGCATCACGCACTGAACGTTCAAAATTTTCAACAATGTCTGCCGAATGTCGTTCCAGACTGATTTGCGCGAACATACAGCCTTGCAGGCCCACTTTATTGCGGTCGACTTGAGCGTAATAGCCCTGTATGACGTGACTGGCCTCGAGCGCCTTGACTCGACGCCATACAGGCGCAGCAGACAGGCCCACCTTTTCGGACAGCTGCTGTGCCGATGAGCGCCCGTCTTCCTGCAGCTGTTTCAGGATTTTTATATCGGTTTTATCCATATTAGGCCCGTTTACGAAACGTTCATTTCGATAGTCAGGGATTTTACGTGATAACAACGCAATAAAAACACTGCGCTATCTGTCTATCATGATCCTGGAGGAGGCCCCACCATGCCCGCCACTACGATAGCCAGCCAATACCAACTTGCCGACAACCTGACCGCCACATCGGGTCGCATATTCCTGACCGGCACGCAGGCCTTGATACGCATGTTGCTTGCCCAGCGTCGCGCCGACCAGCAGCACGGTCTGAATACGGCTGGATTCGTCACCGGCTACCGCGGCTCGCCCCTGGCTGGAGTCGATCTGGCAATGTGGCGTGCCCAGAATCTGCTTAATGAAAAGAAAATTTCCTTTCTTCCCGCCATTAATGAAGATCTTGGCGCCACCATCGTGATGGGTACACAACAGGCAGGAGTACGTGAGGACCGCAGCGTCGATGGGGTATTTGCCATGTGGTATGGCAAGGGCCCAGGCGTGGATCGTGCAGGCGACGCATTGCATCACGGCAACGCCGCCGGCGCATCAAAGCAAGGTGGAGTCCTACTTATAGTCGGGGATGACCACACGGCGGCGTCATCTTCCATACCGCATGCCAGTGAGGCATCGTTGGCGGCATGGAGCATACCGATTGTGCACCCCGCATCCGTGGACGAATACGAACTTTTCGGCCTTTGGGGCTGGGCATTGTCGCGCTATTCAGGCGCTTGGGTGGCATTCAAAGCCGTAACCGAAACGGTCGAGAGCGGCCGCTCATTCATGCTGGAGCCTATGCCCGATTTGTCCAGCAACGAAGACGATCACTTCAATGGCGCGCTGGAGTACAGCGCGCGCGAATTCCTTACGCCAGGCATCGAAAACCGGATCGCTGAGCGCCTGCTGGCTGTGAATGCTTTCTCCCGCAAACACTCTCTGGACCGGATAGTGAATTCGGCCGACACAGCGAAATTGGGCATAGTAAGCACCGGTAAAGCCTACCTTGACACCCTGGATGCCCTCAAACTTCTGGCAGAGGACGGCCATGAGGAAGGCCTGCCGCCCTTGCGCCATTACAAGATAGGCCTGAGCTGGCCAATGGATCCAGCAGGATTTGCACGGTTCGCTACCGGACTGGAGCACATCCTGGTTGTTGAAGAAAAAGGACCGCTGATTGAAGGCCAGATTAAAGACCTGCTATTCAATCAAGCGGTGCGCCCCAGTGTCTCGGGCAAGCGCGATCTGGAAAACGCGATACTGGTTCCTGCAACCGGGCAGCTGCGTCCGGCCCTTGTAGCCAACTGTTTACGTCGCTGGCTTAAGCAAACGATCGGAATGGGCGACCTTGAATCGGCCAGCGAGCTGAAGCCTGCACTACCGGGACGGCCTGCAACGCTGAGCCGACGACCGTACTTCTGTTCGGGTTGCCCGCATAGCACTTCAACGAAAGTGCCTGAAGGCAGCCAGGCCTTGGCAGGCGTCGGCTGCCACTATATGGCTACCTGGATGAACCGGGAAACCAGCGGCCTTACACAGATGGGAGGAGAAGGCACCGACTGGATAGGCTTGTCTCGCTACATCCGCATGCCGCACATTTTCCAAAACATGGGCGAAGGCACTTACTTTCATTCCGGCTATCTGGCTATTCGCCAGGCCGTCGCGGCTAACGCCAACATTACGTACAAGATTCTATTTAATGATGCGGTTGCAATGACTGGGGGCCAGCCAGTAGACGGAACACTGTCCGTACCCCAGATTTGCCAACAAATGCTGGGCGAAGGCGTCAAGCGCGTAGTGATCACAACCGACGATCCCGCAAAATACCAGGACATCAAATTGGCCGATGGCGTCAGCGTGCACGAGCGGCATGAGCTTGACCGCCTGCAACGCGAGCTGCGCGAGATTGAAGGCGTTACGGTGCTGATTCACGACCAAGTCTGTGCTGCCGAGAAGCGCAGGCGGCGCAAGAAAAAATCGTTACCGGACCCTGCGCGCCGCCTGTTCATCAATACAGCAGTGTGTGAGGGCTGCGGCGACTGCGGAACACAGTCCAACTGCCTATCCCTTGTCCCAGTCGAGACACCGTTTGGAAGGAAACGCGCCATCGATCAGTCCAGCTGCAACAAAGACTACTCCTGCCTGGACGGATTCTGCCCCAGCTTTGTATCGGTGATAGGCGGCTCTCTTCGCAAGGGCAGCACAGCAAGCAAAACCATTGACCGTGATCGGGTTCGGGCCATGCTTTCCCAATTGCCCCCACCTGCCCGCGAAATCGGCGCGGCTGGCTGCAATATACTCGTGGCGGGCATTGGGGGCACCGGGGTGATTACGGTGGGCGCCATTCTGTCAATGGCGGCACACCTGGAAGGCCGGGCGGCCTCGGTTCTGGACATCACGGGCCTCGCGCAAAAAGGCGGCACGGTAATCAGCCACATTCGTTTGTCAGAAAGCGCGCAGCCGACCGGAGCGGTAAGGATAGACGCGCAACAAGCCGATGTCGCAATATTTTGCGATGCAGTCGCGGCAACAAGCGAGGAGGCATTGAAGACGTTGCGGCGGGATCAAACCGTGGTCGCGTTGAACACTTATCTGGCGCCGACAGCAGAGTTCACCCATAACCCACAAATAAACCTGGACGCCCGGCCCTTTATCGATACCGTACGTGCAACCGCCGGATCGGCGAACACCTGGTTGCTCAATGCACACAGCATCGCAGAACAACAATTTGGCGACAGTATCCTGGCCAATATGATGATGCTGGGCTTCGCCTGGCAGCGCGGTGGCATTCCCCTAAGTGAAGCGGCCATAATGCAAGCGCTCAGGCTGAACGGCGTTGCGGTCGAGCTTAACCAACAAGCCTTTTTAGTGGGACGCCTGGCCGCCTGGCAACCCGCCGTCCTGGACGTATCGGCTTCAGTCGACAAAGCCGCGGTGATAGCTATGCCTGAATCGCTGGAGACGATTGTGAAGCGATGTCGCGCAGCACTGACCGGCTATCAGGATGCCGCTTACGCGCAAGAATATACCGACGTGGTTGAGGCAGTCCTCGCCGCCGAGCAGACGCTGTGGGCGGGAACCAGGCCGCGTCTGGCCGTCAAGGTGGCGCAATCGCTTTACAAACTGATGGCCTATAAAGACGAGTATGAGGTCGCCCGGCTATTTACCAACGGTGACTTCCACAAAGAACTGCACGAGAAATTCGAAGGCGACTTCAGCCTGCGTTTCCATCTGGCCCCGCCACTGCTGGGCAGGCGCGATCCTGCCACCGGCGTGGTCAGAAAAATGACATTTGGTCCAGGCACCGAGAAAATTTTCAAGGTTCTTGCCCGGGGCAAGCTGCTGCGGGGCTCATGGCTCGACATTTTTTCGTATACTGCTGAACGTAAAATGGAGCGCCGGCTGATCAAGGAATATCGCTTAACCGTTCTGAATATGATCAGCGACCTCAGAGCAGATAACTTTTCCACAGCGCTCGAACTGGCGGAACTTCCGCAAATGGTTCGGGGCTATGGCCATATCAAGGCGGCGAACGTCGCACATTACGAACGTCAGCTGGCGCAGCTCCGATCGCAACTGAAAGCACCTGTAATGGACGTTAACCCTATTTCGCGCGCGAACGCTTAAGCAACACACGCTCTGCCCGCCTGACTGCCTCGCTTGGCATAGGGACATCGCCGACTTTCTGGCCGAAAACAGCAGGCGACAAAAAAATAAAGCGGCTTCAGCGCTTGATTCAACGTAAAAGCACTACTACAATTAGTGCCAACCCAAACATAAACCACAATATATAGTGGTTCTAAGAATAATACAGGCTTGCTTGACTCAAGCCGCTATCCACCTGCTATTTGCAGTCCACCATCACTAAGTTGCGGTTAAAACGTAGTTAACCGTAAGCTAATAACGCCCAGGAGCATTCATGCAAAGCCAACAGAACGCTGAAGCCAGGTCCGAATCCGCCCATCAAACGCCAACAGCCAACCCGACCGAAAATGCGGGCGAGTCCTCGCAATGGGATAGTTTCCATATCATCCGGCGCAATGGTGCCGTAGGTGGTTTCGAGCCAGGCAAAATCGCCATCGCCATGACCAAGGCATTTCTCGCCGTCAAAGGCGGACAGGGCGCAGCCTCAGCACGCATACGCGAACTGGTTGAAAGTCTTACTGAACAAGTCACCAATGGCTTGGTGCGCAACCGCCCCAGCGGCGGAACCTTCCACATTGAGGAAATCCAGGATCAGGTAGAGCTGGCGTTGATGCGATCTGGCGAACACGATGTTGCTCGCGCTTATGTGCTGTACCGCGAAAAGCGTTCACAGGAGCGCGCGCTGAAGGCCACCACCCAACCTGTTGTCGAACATCCCACCTTGAGCGTAAACGACAATGGCGTTAAGCGACCTCTGGATCTCGGCCGTCTACGCTCGACGATCGCCGAAGCCGGTAAGAACCTGCCGCACGAAATCGATGCCGACGCCATCCTGAAAGAAACCGTCAAGAACCTGTACGACGGCATTCCTGTCGACGAAGTGTTCAAGTCTGCCATTTTGTCAGCTCGGGCCATGGTCGAAAACGACCCTTCGTACAGCCAGGTAACGGCGCGGCTGCTGCTGCATACAATCCGCAAGGAAGTCCTGGGCGAAGAAGTCTCACATGCGGCAATGGACACTCGATATGCCGAGTATTTTCCGCAATTCATCAAAACCGGAATCGACGGCGGGTTGCTTGACGCCAAGCTCGAGCAGTTCGACTTGGCGAAACTTGGCAATGCCCTGAAGGCAGAGCGCGATCTGCAGTTCAATTACCTTGGCCTGCAAACCTTGTATGACCGGTATTTCCTGCACATACGCGGGCGGCGCATCGAATTGCCACAAGTGTTCTTCATGCGCGTGGCCATGGGCCTCGCGCTCAATGAATCCGAGCGCGAAACCCGCGCTATCGAATTCTATGAAATTCTGTCTTCGTTCGACTTCATGAGTTCGACCCCCACGCTGTTCAATTCGGGCACCGTGCATTCGCAATTGTCGTCGTGCTACCTTACGACCGTCTCGGACGACCTCGCGGGCATCTACGACGCCATCAAGGACAACGCCTTATTGGCCAAGTATGCCGGCGGCTTGGGCAACGACTGGACCCCGGTACGCGCCCTGCGCAGCCATATTAAAGGCACCAATGGCGAGAGCCAGGGCGTAGTGCCCTTCCTTAAGGTTGTCAATGACACCGCCGTCGCCGTCAACCAGGGTGGCAAGCGCAAAGGCGCCGTCTGCGCCTACCTTGAAACGTGGCATCTGGACATCGAAGAGTTTCTGGAACTGCGCAAGAACACAGGCGACGAACGACGCCGCACTCACGACATGAACACCGCCAATTGGGTTCCTGATTTATTCATGAAGCGCGTCATGGAAAACGGCGACTGGACATTATTTTCGCCGTCCGACGTCCCCGACCTGCACGACAAATACGGCCGAGCCTTCGAAGAGGCCTATGTTGGCTACGAAGCCAAGGCTGCAAGCGGTGAATTGCCGCTATTTAAAAAGGTTCCTGCCAACTCGTTGTGGCGCAAGATGCTGTCCATGCTGTTCGAAACCGGACATCCCTGGATCACATTCAAGGATCCCTGCAATATCCGTTCGCCGCAACAACACGTCGGCGTGGTCCATAGTTCGAACCTGTGCACAGAAATCACGCTGAACACCAGCGACACCGAAATTGCGGTGTGCAACCTTGGCTCGGTCAATCTTGCCGCTCATCTTAAACGGCAAGCCGACGGCCAGTATGTGCTGGATCACGACAAGCTCCAGCGCACTATCACCACTGCCATGCGCATGCTCGATAACGTGATCGACATTAATTACTACGCGGTCGACAAGGCGCGAAATTCAAACGTGCGGCATCGTCCGGTCGGCATGGGCGTCATGGGTTTTCAAGACTGCCTGCAAATTATGCGCGTGCCATTTGCCTCGGACGCGGCCGTTGAGTTTTCCGACCGGTCAATGGAAGCAACGTGCTATTACGCTTACTGGGCTTCCAGCAAGCTGTCCGCCGAGCGCGGCCATTACGAAACCTTCAAGGGCTCTTTGTGGGATCGGGGCATATTGCCCCAAGACACATTGGCCATGTTGCGCGAAGAGCGCGGTGGCTACGTCGAGGTCGACGACAGCAGCACACTCGACTGGGACAGCCTGCGCGCTCATATCAAACAGCACGGCATGCGCAACTCAAATTGCGTAGCGATTGCTCCAACAGCCACCATTTCAAACATCATTGGCGTGTCGCCATGTATCGAGCCCAACTACCGCAATCTCTACGTCAAATCCAACCTGTCAGGCGAATTTACTGTCGTCAACGATTACTTGGTGCGTGACCTGAAAGAACGGAATCTATGGGACGAGGTCATGGTCGCCGACCTGAAGTATTTTGATGGCAGCCTGGCCCGTATCGACCGCGTCCCGGCCGATTTGCGCGAGCTTTACGCCACCGCCTTCGAAGTCAATCCAACCTGGGTTGTCGAATGCGCGTCACGCCGCTCAAAATGGATAGACCAGGCGCAATCGCTGAATATCTTCATGACAGGCGTCTCGGGCAAGAAGCTTGATGACACCTATAAGCTGGCATGGCTGCGCGGCTTGAAAACGACGTATTACCTGCGTTCGAATGGCGCCACCAATGCCGAAAAATCAACTGGCCGGGGCGGCGAACTCAATGCCGTCGCGAACGGTACCCACTCGGCTGCCACTGTGGCAGCCATGGCAGCAGAAGCATCACCGTTACCCGAAGCCGAACTGATGGGCGTCGCCTGCACCATGCGACCCGGCGACGAGGGATTCGACGAATGCGAAGCCTGCCAATAATCTGATACGGACACTTATTATGTTGAACTGGGACGAAACCCCCACCACCCCACCCGCGGCAGCAAGCGGCAACGCAGCCGCGCCATCGGACACGTCCCCGGCCAATGCCAGCGCACGCGTTCGTGCCGCGGACAAGCGCATCATCAATGGCGAGACGGACGTCAATCAGCTCGTACCTTTCAAGTACAAGTGGGCATGGGAAAAATACCTGGCAACTTGTGCCAACCACTGGATGCCACAAGAGATCAATATGTCGCGCGACATCGCTCTGTGGAAAAATCCGAACGGGCTCACGGAAGACGAACGACGTATCGTCAAACGCAACCTGGGGTTCTTCGTCACGGCGGATTCGCTGGCTGCCAATAACATTGTGCTGGGTACTTATCGGCATATCACCGCACCCGAATGCCGTCAATTCCTGTTGCGCCAGGCCTTTGAAGAAGCCATTCATACGCACGCCTACCAGTACATTGTGGAAAGCCTGGATCTCGACGAAGGCGAGATTTTCAACGCCTACAACGAAGTACCCTCGATACGCGCCAAAGATGAATTTTTAATTCCGTTCATTAACGCTATCGCAGATCCGCACTTCAAGACCGGCACGCCTGAAGACGATCAGACCTTGCTTAAATCGCTGATCGTATTTGCGTGCCTGATGGAAGGCTTGTTCTTTTATGTTGGATTTACGCAAATTCTTGCATTGGGCCGGCAAAACAAAATGACCGGCGCCGCCGAGCAATATATGTACATATTGCGCGACGAATCCATGCACTGCAATTTCGGTATTGATCTCATCAACACGATCAAACTCGAGAACCCGCATTTATGGACGCCAGCCTTTCGCGAAGAGATACGCGAATTGTTCCAACAGGCTGTAGACCTTGAATATGCTTACGCTGAGGACACCATGCCTCGCGGTGTACTTGGTTTGAATGCCTCGATGTTCAAGTCGTATTTGCGATTTATTGCGAACCGCCGTTGCCAGCAAATAGGCCTTGATCCCCTGTTTGCGCAAGAAGAAAATCCATTCCCCTGGATGGCTGAAATGATCGATCTCAAGAAAGAACGCAACTTTTTCGAGACACGAGTAATTGAATATCAGACGGGCGGTGCTTTAAGCTGGGAATAATGCTTGGAATAGAGTAAGAGCTTACGTTAGACTCTAGGCGTGCAAAGCATAAAGAAACTATTGCTTTGCACGCTTGCGCCATTTGAGATGGGTCGCACCCAACGTGGGGGCCATATCAAATGGGTGGACGTTCTCTTTCAAGGAGCATTACTATGGCAACAGCCAAAAAGGCCGCGTCAAAAACGGCCAGCAAAAAAGCTGCACCCGCCAAGAAGGCAGCACCCGTTAAAAAAGCCGAACTGAAAAATCCTGTAGCCGCCAAAAAAGCGGCGCCCGCCAAGAAGTCCACCGCCGTTGCAAAGAAAGCAGTCGCCACTAAAGCGACGCCCGCTAAAAAGGCAGCAAGCAAAGCAGTCGCTAAAAAGGCCGCGCCCGCCCAAAAAACAGTAGCCAAGAAAGCCACAGCAGCTAAAAAAGCTCCCAGCAAAACGGTAGCGAACAAAGCGACGCCAGCCAAGAAAGCAGCGGCTAAGACCGCCACAAAGCAATCAGCTCCTGCCGAGAAAGCAACGACTAAATCCGTCGCCAAAAAAGCAGCGCCAGCTAAAAAAGCCGTCGCGAAAAAAGTTGAAGCGAAGCCTGCAGCGACTAAAACCGTTGCTAAGAAAGCTGCCCCTGCGAAAACAGTTCCTGCCAAGAAAACAGTTCCTGCCAAGAAAACCGTTGCGGCCACCAAGGCTGTTGCCAAGAAATCAGCTCCAGCAGCTAAAGAAGCTTCTGTGAAAGCTGCGCCGGTAAAAGCGGCGCCAGCCAGCAAAGCTGAAAGCAAGCCCGCGGCAAAAAAAGCCGCTCCAAAAAAGGCTAACGTCAAAGCAGCAGCCAAGGCGAGCAAGGCCGCGACCGCTGCTCCTGCCAGTAAGAAAACAGTCAATCCCGCTGCCTCGTGGCCTTTTCCCACAGGCGGCCGTCCCTGACTGGATTATACCGGTGCCCACTTTGGCCCATGCTGGGCTGATTTCGAGCTCTATCGAACCCACACCAACTGCCCGATCATGTCGGGCAGTTTCACTTCTTGAACATTACTTTCGCCCCATGAGCACTCATGCGACAATGGCGCTTCCGAATTTCCAAGTGGCCGAACCATGCTCAGCGAAGTCCTGCACTTTCTTATAAGTATTGTCTTTTCCCTGTTCGGGATTGCGCTGATTGTCCGCGCATGGATTTATGCGATCCGTCTGCATCCATTCAACCCCTATTCGCAAGCAGTCCTGCGAACCACCGACTGGCTGATTCAGCCGATACGCAAAATCGTGGCTCCTGGAAATCGAATCGACTGGCCGAGCTTGCTGGCATGCTGGCTGACTTCGCTTGTATTTCTGGTGCTGACCATACTGATATTGACCGGTCAACCACCGTCACTCGATAGCGCGCTGCCACTGCTTCTGACCGCATTTCTGACAATGTTGAAATGGACATTCAATCTGATTTTATGGGTCACGTTGATACAGGCCGTTCTGTCATGGGTGAATCCCATGGCGCCGGTGATGCCGGTGCTGCAAACCCTGACTGCGCCATTGCTCGATCCTATCAGGCGGATTCTGCCGAATTTGGGTGGACTGGACTTGTCGCCGTTAGTACTTCTGGTTCTGGCCCAGGTGGCCATGATGGTTCTGCAGAGCTTTACGTTCGCATTGTTCGGCGTATAGCCGCACAAGATACTCTAAGGAAAATAAAAACACCCCAAAGGTTGGAATGTCCAACTTTTGGGGTGCCATAGAGGGGCGAGCTAATTTTGTTGATGTCAGCCGCGTGATGGTCTTATCAGGCTATGAAACCATACACGCGTGGATTACATAGGTGCGACACGCGTTGGACCATTACCGCTAATCAAACGCACACGCTGCCCTATCCCAATCGGGACATCTGCGGCTTGCGCAATGACGCGCGTTTCGCCGTTATCCAGACGCACGGTGATTTCGTGCCCCTTCGTCTTGCCAGCTTGATTTTCGATGGCATTGCCTGCCATCGCACCAAGGATGCCGCCACCTATAGTTGCCAGGACATTACCCGTTCCGCTGCCTATGGTGTTAGCCGCCACGCCACCCAGTGCGCCGCCCGCCAGCACGCCTGCGCCAGTAGTCGCTTCTTGCTGGATTGTGACGTTCCGGACGGCTTCGACGGTGCCGGTACGCACGATTTGCTCGCGTTGTGCCTGTCCGTAGTTATAGACCGAGCCAGAGGCGCTATCGTTGACGCAGCCTGCTAATACAACGGTCGAACCTGCCAGAACAACCATGGCAATAACGCGTGTTGTGCGCTTACCCGAACGCTGTAAATATGTTGCTATCATGAAAAAACTCCTAGTATGACGATTCGCCCGGCGACGACCGCAGTAGGCGGTCTGTCAGTCAACCCATTAAATCTACACCGTAATTCTGTTTGAGGGCTGCGCTGATGTCGGCGCGCGAGGGGCGATGATTCTGAGGGCCCCGTGATGCAATTTTAAAGCCGCCCATCACGTTCGCCAAGCGGCAGGCGTCAACCAGGCTCCATTTCTGTGTAAGGCCATATAACAGCCCTGCACGATGGGCGTCACCGCATCCCGTGGGGTCTACGACGTCGGTCACCTGGGTCGGCGGGATTTCGGTTTCGTGCCCGTCCGCGTATAGCATGGCACCTTCAGCGCCGTGTGTCACGATAACCGCCCGCAACGACCGTGCGATTTCAGCCATGCTCCGACCGCTGCGCTGAGCCACGATTTTGGATTCGTATTCGTTCGCCGTAAGCATCTGGGCAAGCCCGAGCATCTCGTTAAGATCATCGCCTGAAAAAAGCGGCATGGCTTGTCCGAGATCGAACACGAAGGGAATGCCCTGGGCATGCAACCGACGTGCATGGGCAAACATGCCTTCTTTGGAATCGGGCGCCACAATGCCCCAGGCGGCAGGCTGCCCGGTAATGTCGTTCTCCGCCGAAAAGGACATCGCGCCAGGGTGAAACGATGCGATCTGGTTATTATCCAGGTCAGTCGTGATGAAACATTGCGGTGTGAACATGTCCGGCAAAACGCGTATCAAGCGGGTATCGATGCCCAGTTGCTGCAAGTACACCAGGTAGTCGGTGGCATCGGCGCCTACCGTCCCCACGGGCAGAGGGTGCCCGCCAAGAAGTTGCAGATTATAGGCAATGTTGCCAGCGCAGCCACCGTATTCCTTGCGCATATTAGGCACAAAGAAAGATACGCTTAGCGACTGTATATTATCAGCCAGGATGTGATCTTTGAAGTGCCCTTCGAAAACGGCGATGGTGTCGAATGCAACCGATCCGCAGACTAAAATCTTGTCAGACATTACTTCCCTTATGGAAAAAATTTACCCAGTTGATAGCCGTTGACCTTGATGTCATTCAGTACGATAGGAACGCCTGCAGCGACTTCGCTCTCGGCCGCAAAGGGCCCTTGCAACGTCTCCGACGGTAAATATGCCGCCGGCGGAAGATTCTTTCTGACAACTACGGTGCCTGAAAAATCGGTCAAGTCCAGCACGAGAGTCGGCCATTCCTGTGGCTTATCCAACGTATTTCGCAAGGTCAGGCGTAATGTCATGGAATCGGGTGCGTCGCTCGCCGCACCCGGTGACGCACGCAGCGATGAACTCATGATGGAAATCATGTCGATGCGCCTTGAGTAGGCCACCCGGCAATTCAAGGCCTCGCAAGCTTGCGTCAGTACAGGCCGCAAGGCCGGAATTTGATTGGCTATTTGGGAACGATAAACATAGGCGAGCTGCGCCAGAAGCAACAATAAGCCTATAACGATCAGGACGCTCCACAGCAGCTTCAGTACGCCCGCATAACCGGGCGCACGGTCATTAAGAAATTTGGGCGCGTCTGGCTCTTTACTGACGTATGGTCGTCGTGGTTCAACATATAACGGTGGCGGCGAAGCGCCCACCGCTGGTTTCTGGCTACGGTCGGGACCTGCAACAATCGGGTCAGGACGCTTAACGACAGAATCCGGGCGTCTGGCGATATCTGGATGAATAGGATCGGGCTTCACATGCGCAGCATCGCCGATCCGAAAGACAGGATCCTGGCGGCGTGCCTGATTTGCCTCGCGTCCTGGCGAAATAGTAAATGCCGGCTGAGATTCACGTACCGATGTGGTCGGCTTGGACACAACGAAAGGCGCTGGCTTATCGCGCGTTGCCCGTTGACGTACTACGCTGGGCATGACAGCGGGTGCCGGTGGTTGCGCCGCAGGCGCTGGCGGTGGTGCGGATACGGGTTTTATCGGAGACTGTGGCGTAGGCGCCGAAGCCTGAGCTTGCACGGGTCGAGGAGCGGTCCGAAGCGGCGCCGGTGGAGGCGATGACCCTGCATGGGAAGCTGGCTGGCCCATAACCGACGGTTTCGAGGCAGGTGCCTCGCCGGCAGGAACCACGGAATCGTAGCCGTCAAATATATGCGCACAATTGATGCAACGAATATAGCCTTTGCGCAACTGCAGCTGTTCAAGGCTTGCTGAAAAAATTGTGCCACATTGGGGGCAGCGCGTGGTCAGGTCCATATACGTAAGATGTTGGTCTGGCCCTTAGCCGGTTCTTTGGCCATGCAAACAAACCCATCCTTCCCGAGCTCGCCAAACATTCATTGTGAGCCACGGTGCATAAGCCTGCGCGACGTCGTCGGCCTGGCGTTCGAGGACTCCCGATAACACCAGGTGACCGCCCGGCAGCACGCGATTGGCAAGCATAGGTGCAAGCACCTTTAATGGATTCGACAGAATATTGGCCACGACCACCTGCGATTGTCCTGCAGGCAGTTCATCGGGAAGCATTGCAAGCAGCTCGACCCGATTGACCTTTGCATTGTAGCGGCTGGACTGGACGGCCTGTTCATCGATATCGACAGCATGGACAGACGTCGCACCAAGTAGCCGGGCTGCAATGGCGAGTATGCCCGAGCCGCAGCCGTAATCCAGTAACGTTTCATTACCATGTAAATTTTCGGCCAGCCACTCCAGACATAAATGGGTCGTGGGATGGCTGCCCGTTCCGAACGCCAAACCTGGATCGAGCTCAATATGAATGATGCCTTTTTCGTCGGCAATCTGGCGATCGGCCGCGACTGGAACGTCGGGATCTCCTCGGTGCCAGCTTGGAACGATCCAGATACGTTCGCCCACCTGAATCGGACCAAATTGGGACTGGGTCAATCGCACCCAATCGGCGTCGGGCACGTCCTGAAGGAACCATTGCCCGTCTTGGTAGTCCGCCACGCCAGCATCGCGCAGCTGTTCCAGTATCTGCCTGGGATCCAACCCGTCGGGCAAAAGGGCCACCACACGGTTTCGGTTCCATGCGTGGACTTGTGGCTCCATGCCAGGCTCGCCGAACAAAGGGCTTTCGTTCTCGGTATCGCCATCGGCGTCTTCGACCGACACAGATAACACGCCGGCTTCCAGCAAGGCGTCCGAAAGCGCTTCGGCCTGTGCCTCAGGGCAAATTAGCACGAGTTCGCGCATAGTCATTTCCATCAGTAAAACAGGGGCAATGCCCCCGTTTGTAAAGCAGCATCAAATAACGTCGCTTGATTACGGCTTTTGAGCCAGTTTATTCTCTAGGTAGTGAATGCTGGTTCCACCTTCGACAAAGCGGGCGTCTTGCATAAGCTCGCGGTGCAAGGGAATATTCGTCAAAACACCTTCGACCACCATTTCCGACAAGGCGATTTCCATGCGCGCAATAGCTTGCTTGCGTGTGTCACCGTATGTGATCAGCTTGGCAATCATTGAATCGTAGTTTGGCGGAACCATGTATCCGCTAAACACATGGGAATCCATGCGCACGCCAGGCCCGCCGGGGGTGTGCCAGTTCGTAATACGACCTGGGCTGGGCGTGAACTTGAACGGATCTTCGGCGTTGATGCGGCACTCGATCGAATGACCACGAATTTCCACATCGCGCTGACGCAAGGTGAATTTTTCGCCCGCGGCGATAAGAATTTGCTGCTGCACGAGGTCGATACCGGTGACCATTTCAGTAATGGTGTGCTCAACCTGAATGCGGGTGTTCATCTCGATAAAGAAGAATTCACCGTTTTCGTACAGAAATTCGAAAGTGCCCGCGCCCCGGTAATTGATTTTTCGGCATGCCTCTGCGCATCGTTCACCGATACGCTCAATAAGCCGGCGCGGAATACCCGGCGCCGGGGCTTCTTCGATGACCTTTTGATGACGCCGCTGCATCGAGCAATCGCGCTCGCCCAGCCAGATCGCGTTACGACCGCCGTCAGCCAATACTTGAATTTCGATATGGCGCGGATTCTCAAGAAATTTCTCGAGATAGACTTCGGGATTATTGAAAGCGGCTCCGGCTTCGGAACGGGTCATTGTTACCGCATTCAGCAACGCTGCTTCGGTATAAACGACTCGCATGCCACGACCGCCGCCACCGCCCGCCGCCTTGATAATAACGGGATAGCCCACTTCGCGGGCGATCCGGATAATCTCCTGCGGGTCTTCGGGCAAAGCCCCTTCGGAGCCTGGCACGACAGGTACGGCCGCTTCGATCATGGCGTGCTTGGCACTGACCTTGTCGCCCATAAGCCGTATCGATTCCGGACGCGGGCCAATGAACACAAATCCGCTTTTTTCGACGCGATCAGCAAAATCGGCGTTTTCAGCCAAAAAACCGTATCCCGGATGTATGGCTTCGGAATCGGTGACCTCAGCAGCCGAGATAATCGCCGGCATATTCAGATAACTATCGCGCGCAGCAGCGGGTCCTATACATACCGACTCGTCGGCAAGGCGCACATACTTGGCGTCGCGGTCGGCCTCCGAATGGACAACGACCGTTTTAACGCCGAGTTCGCGGCAGGCCCGCTGAATACGCAGCGCGATCTCTCCGCGATTGGCAATAAGAATTTTTTCAAACATGAATTAGCCAATAACAAACAAAGGTTGGCCGTACTCGACCGGCTCGCCGTTTTCGACCAGGATTTCCTTGATAACGCCCGACTTGTCGGCTTCGATTTCATTAAGAAGCTTCATCGCTTCGATAATGCAAAGGGGCTCGCCCTCTTTTACGGACTGGCCCAACTCGACAAACGGCGAGGCGCCGGGATTGGGTGCCCGATAGAAGGTGCCAACCATGGGCGCTTTGACAGTATGGCCTTGCGGCACTACCGGGGCGGCAGGAGCAGCCGGCGCGGCGGCAGCCACAGGCGCCGGAGCAGCTTCAGGGGCATACGCCACAGGCTGCACAGTCTGGGAAAATTTGACGATTCTGACCTTGCCTTCGCCTTCTGTAATTTCGAGTTCGGCGATGCCTGACTCTGCTACCAGGTCGATTAAGGTTTTGAGTTTTCTTAGGTCCATACGAACTTCCCGTGACATTACTCTGCTGCCATTGCACAGAGCGAACGTAATAGTTAAAAGTTAAAAGAGAACTGCCAGGTGCTCAATTTGCAAAAGCATAGCGCAAGGCTGCTTCGTACCCGAATGCACCCAGGCCGGCCACTACCCCTATCGCCGAACTGGATAGATACGAGTGATGGCGAAACGGCTCGCGCTTGTACACATTAGACAGATGCACTTCAATGAAAGGAATATCAACTGCAGCCAATGCATCGCGAATGGCGACGCTGGTATGGGTGTAGGCGGCCGCATTGATAATGATGCAATCCGTAAGATCCTGCCGGGCGACTTGAATACGATCGACAAGCTCTCCTTCGTGATTGCTTTGGAACGCGGTACAGCTTACCCCGTTATCGGCGGCCAACTTAAACAGATGCTGGTTAATATCGGCCAAGGTCTGCCGGCCGTAGACCTCTGGCTCGCGTGAGCCGAGTAGGTTCAGATTTGGACCATGCAAAACAAGGATGTGCTGCGCCATTGCGGTTATTCTATGAAGACAGACCGCCTTTTTACGCTAAAAAGACGC
This sequence comes from Candidimonas sp. SYP-B2681, assembly GCF_003971065.1. Taxonomy (GTDB): domain Bacteria; phylum Pseudomonadota; class Gammaproteobacteria; order Burkholderiales; family Burkholderiaceae_B; genus Pollutimonas. Next base: position 13,985 of record NZ_RYDV01000009.1, on the reverse strand, counting down.
ATTTGTCCATTAAAGCCTCGGTATGACAAGCAGGAAAAAGGCCGCAAACCGCTTACGACACATGGCCCGGCCCATAGCAAAAATAGCAAGAAATAGCGTCAGATCAAATGTTTTAGACGCTGTTCGAACTCGACTGGTTTAATTGCCCCAAGTACCCTCTCGACGATATGCCCGTTCGCGTCAAAAACCACGGTAAACGGCAGGCCACCCTGTTTGTTGCCCAGCGCACGCATCAGCTGTATGGCACCATGGCCTCCTATAAGAAGGGGATAGGACACTTGAACTTTCTTGATGAATTTTTCTACGTTGACCGGCGTATCCACGGCAAGGCCGACAAAATTCATGTCCTTGTAGCGAGAATGGAGCGCATCAAGATCGGGCATTTCCTTTACGCATGGGGCGCACCACGTCGCCCAGAAATTCATTATCAACGGCTTGCCCAGATACTGCGAAACGTTAACGTGACGGCCTTCCAGGTCGGTGAATGCATTCGCGTAGAAAGGATCCGCATTCGGCGTGGCGGCCCCTGCCAAGCGCAGCGGCACCAGCATCGCCGCAAGCGTGGCGCCGGTCGCAGCCCAGCTGGAGTGTCTTAGAAATTCTCGCCGTTTCATGTCGGTTGAATCCATAAAAATTGTGCCAATCCAATGATAGCACCCGAACTCTGAAGGCCCGCACAGCGGGAGAGGCAGAACCATTATCCCGCCCAATCATGACGCTCAACTGACTACAATAAGCGCCGGAGGATAACAATGCACTTACACATTCTTGGCATCTGCGGCACATTCATGGGCGGCTTGGCGCTGATTGCCCGCTCGGCGGGCCATACCGTCACCGGCTGCGATACCGCGGTCTATCCCCCCATGAGCACGCAGCTTGAAGAACAAGGAATACGGTTGATTGAAGGCTTCGATGCCCTTCAGACAGATCTTAAACCGGATCTTTACATTATCGGCAACGTCGTAACGCGCGGTAATCCCCTGATGGAAGCCATACTCGACAAGGGTTTGCCCTACACTTCCGGCCCACAGTGGCTGGGCGCAGAAATATTGCAGGGCCAACATGTACTTGCCGTCGCCGGCACGCACGGTAAAACAACGACTAGTTCCATGTTGGCATGGATTCTCGATTACGTCGGCTTGAAGCCGAACTTTCTTATAGGCGGCATTGCGGCCGACCTGAAGGTCTCCGCACGCTTTCAGGCGGATCAAAAAGCGTTCGTCATTGAAGCCGACGAATATGACACCGCATTTTTTGATAAACGATCGAAATTTGTTCATTATCGGCCGCGCACGGCTATTTTCAATAATTTAGAATTCGATCATGCGGACATATTCCCCGATCTGACTGCTATCGAAACTCAGTTCCATCACCTGGTTCGCACCATGCCCTCGCAAGGCCGCATCATTCGGCCGACAAACTGTGAGTCGCTTGATCGCGTCATAGCCCGCGGATGCTGGACCCAGGTCGAAACATTTGGGCCCTCTGGCCGCTGGCAGGCAGTTTCTGGCATACACCCTTCACATTTTGAGGTAATCCAAAACGAAACGGCACTGGGCACAGTAAAATGGGAACTGACTGGCGAGCACAATCGCATGAATGGGTTGGCGGCGTTGGCAGCGGCAGAGCAGCTAGGCGTTCCGGCTCAGTCCGGAATTGAGGCCCTTTCCGTATTTGCTGGTGTCAAGCGCCGCATGGAACTGCGCGGCACGGTGCGCGATATCAACGTATACGACGATTTCGCGCACCACCCGACGGCTATCGCCACAACCTTGGAAGGCTTACGCAAGCAAATTGGCAACAAACGCATACTAGCCGTCATTGAACCGCGCTCCAACACCATGAAACTAGGCACCATGGCGGCACGCCTGCCTCAGGCCCTGGAAAACGCCGACCTCACCTTCTGCTTTGGTGCAACTAGCGGAAAACACGCCCTGGGCTGGAACCCGCAATCGGTGTTTGCGCCATTGGCAGAGCGTGCTTCAGCCTACGATGATCTGGATAAAATGATCGATGCGATATGCTTGTCAGCAAGTCCAGGTGACTCTATCCTGATAATGAGCAATGGCAGTTTCGGTGGCATACATGAAAAAATCCTGGATCGATTACAACACTGAAGGCAACCCATGATCCTTTATCTGCACGGTTTCCGTTCTTCGCCCAAATCGCAAAAGGCCACCCTTATGGCGCAGGCTATGCGAGAAAAGGGCCTGGAAGACCAGTGGCTATGCCCGCAATTACCGGCGAGCCCAGAACGGTCCTGCGCCTTGGCTACTTATCTTATAGAGCAAGCCGTGCAAAACAGGGATCTCGACCCAGAACGCGACTTGACCCTTATAGGGTCGTCCCTTGGAGGCTATTACGCTACATGCCTGGCCGAATACTGGAAATGCCGCGCTGTGGTACTTAACCCCGTGGTCTATGCATCGCGCGACCTGGCCACGCAGGTCGGCGAGCACACGCTGTATCATTCAGACGATTCATTCGCCTTCTTGCCCGAATATGTCGACGAGCTTGCCGAAATGGCCGTGGGAAAACCGGCACATCCTGAGCGCTACTATTTGCTGGCGGCCAAGGGCGATGAAGTCCTAGACTGGCAAGAAATGGCCGACTGGTACGCGGGAAGCCAGGGCCGCATTCTGGAAGGCGGTGACCATGGCCTGTCCGATTTCGAGCAATGGCTTCCCGAGGTCCTGACATTCGCCCTCACCGGCAGATGCAATTGATCTGAACGCCCTATACCCACAATCCGACGCGCCATAGTGCGTGTCTCGATGGAAAATTATGTACGTTCTTTACGACGACAACGGAAATTTCAAGGCGGAAAGAATCTTTTCGCAAAGCGACTCCACCATGCAGGTCGAGTCGGAGTCCGGCAAACGCAGCAAGATAAAGAATGCCAGCGTATTGTTCAGCTTCGAGCAACCCGCACCGGCAGCCATGCTCGAACAGGCGCACGCACTTGCCAAGACGCTCGAAATAGACTTCCTGTGGGAATGTGCCCCGCAAGAAGAATTCGACGCTGCCACATTTGCACAGGACTACTTCGGACACCCCCCGACGGCCGTCGAGAAGGCAGGGCTGATTTTTGCCTTGAACAGCGCGCCAGCCTATTTCCACAGACGAGGCAAGGGGCACTATCGCCCTGCGCCGCCGGACATCCTGGCGGCCGCGCTCGCCGCAATCGAGAAGAAACAAAAACAAGCGGCGCAGCAACAGGAATGGACCGATCAAATGGTTGCCGGCCAGCTCCCACAGCCGATCGCCGAAGTCGCACTTTCCTTTCTTACACGACCGGATAAGAATACGCTGCAGTGGAAAGCCTTTGACGCCGCCCTTGAACAACTGCACACCAGCCCCGAAAAGCTCCTGCTTAAGCTCGGTGCGTGGCCCCATGCCCTGGCCGTGCACCAGCACCGCTTCATGACAGCGAACTTTCCAAAGGGAACCCAGTTCCCCCCCGTTCAGGTCGGCGAAGCAGGCCTCGAACTTCCGCTCGCTGAGGTCATCGCGTATTCCGTCGACGACTCAAACACAATAGAAGTAGATGACGCCTTGTCGGTGACTCCACTGGACGACGGCCTGGTAATAATCGGCATCCACATCGCCGCTCCGGGGCTGGGCATAACGCAAGGGGGTGACCTGGATAAACTGGCCAGGTCCCGCATGTCGACGGTTTACATTCCTGGTCTGAAGATCCCGATGCTGCCGAGCGAACTCATTAGCGCGTTCTCGCTGGACGCCGGCATGCCTCGGCCTGCTTTGTCGCTGTACGTGACCGCTAATCTCGCGACTGGCGAACTGGTGTCGACGGAAACACGTCTGGAGCGTGTACAAGTACGCGAGAATCTGCGCCACGATGTCCTGGATGAAATCATTACTGAAGAAGCACTGGGCGATCTACATTCCGACTTGCCCTACAGCGAATGGCTGCGGCCACTATGGACCTTCGCCCAACATTTATCGGCCCAACGCGACCTGATCCGAGGCAAACCCGAAAATAACAACCGGATCGATTATTCTTTCGTTCTGGATGGACCGCACGACGATCCCGACACGCCAGTACAACTGGTGCCGCGCCGCCGCAACGCACCGCTGGATCGGCTGGTGGCCGAGTACATGATACTGACCAATAACGTCTGGGGCGGATTATTGGCGCAGCATGGCGTGCCTGGAATATACCGGTCTCAACAGGCTGGTCGTGTACGCATGTCTACGCACGCTTTGCCGCATGAAGCGATCGGCGTGCCTCAATATGCGTGGTCCACCTCGCCGCTGCGGCGTTATGTCGACCTGGTCAACCAATGGCAATTGATTGCCACTGTCCAGCATGGTGTTTCCGCTCGGTTGGTTGCCCCATTCAAACCGAAAGAGGCCGATCTGTTCGCCATAATCGGCGCCTTCGATGCACAATATGCAACATGGAGCGACTATCAGTCGACGATGGAAAGATATTGGTGCCTGAGATGGCTGCAACAGCAAAAGCTAAGCACAGTTCAAGGCAGTGTGCTGCGCGATGACCTGGTACGGCTTGACTGTGCTCCCCTGGTGACTCGCGTGCCGGGATTACCCGAATTCGAGCGCGGCCAAATCATTACGCTTGATATCCTGGGATTTGACGAACTAGCTCTTGAGCTGGATTGCCGGCTGCGTGAAACTGCAATAGCCTGATCCTTTTCTTGATTCGGGCCAGACATGTCTATGCTTTCCGCCCTGCTGCTACGGGTCCGTATGCCCCGTAACGACTATTTGCGCATAGCGATGGTATTGTCGCTGGGAATACACGCGGCTATCCTTGCCGTACACTTTTCCACGCCGCCGGCCCCCAAGCCGCTGGCCAGCACTCTGGAAGTCACGCTGGTTAACGCCCGTAGCGAAGTCGCGCCGTTAAAACCAAAAATTCTCGCTCAAGAGACGACCGATGGGGGCGGAGAGGCCCAGACGGGGCAAGCCAGCTCGCCGCTGCCGCGAACCGTCGCAGAATCTGCCGATCAAGTTGTTCTAGCTGCGTTGCAAAAACGTCAGGAAGAGTTGGAAGCCGAGCAGCTTCGGCTTTACACGCAGCTGCTGGCCATGGAAAAGATCAGGCCGCAACGCGAAAGCGCTACTACTGCCGAGGAATCCCAAGAGCCGGGGCATGACGACAGTGAGCAAGAAAGCCTGGTACTGAATTCGCAAATCAGTACACTGAAGGAACGCATCGAGCGCTATAACGCGCGACCTCGACTACAGTTTTCCGGGCCTTCGGCCAAAGCGGTGGACTATGCCGAGTACGTCGAAGCCTGGCGCCAGAAGATTGAGCTCATTGGAACCGAACACTATCCCGAGGAAGCCCGCGGCAAAGTGTATGGCAGTCTGCAGCTCACCGTTTATATCCGCAAGGACGGCGCGCTTGAACGTATCGAAATCGATCGGCCTTCGAATCACGCCATATTGAATTTGGCCGCCTCGCGCATTGTGCAGCTGGCGGCGCCTTTTTCCCCTCTTCCGCCTTCCATAGCGAAAGACACTGATGTGTTTGCGATTACGCGGACCTGGAATTTTATGAACCAGCAATTGGAAACTACAACGCCGTGATCCGAGCCGTTCCGTTTAAACGCTATGCCGTTATCGGCAATCCTATTGAACATAGCCGCTCGCCATTCATCCACGAGGAATTCGGGCGACAAACCGGGCTGCCCGTACGCTACGAAAGAATCCAAGCGCCACTCGACGAGTTCGCGCGCGTGGTCAGTGAATTTTTCGAAGATGGCGGCGGGCTCAATATCACCGTCCCGTTCAAACAGGAAGCCTTTGAATTGGCTCAAGGACACTTAAGCACTCGGGCCAGGCTGGCTGGCGCCGTCAACACGCTGTGGATGGAGCAGGGGGTTTTGCACGGCTGCAATACCGACGGACTAGGCTTGTTGAACGACCTTGAGCGTCTTGCCCGTGCGCCGTACAACAAAAAAATACTGCTGGTGGGCGCGGGCGGCGCCGCCCGCGGTGTGGTGTTTCCTCTGCTGGACGCAGGATGTGCAGAATTGCGTATCGTAAACCGTAGCGCTGAACGGGCTCACGAATTGCGTCAATATATGCTGGGCAACATGCCTGAAGCGGCCTCGCGCTTATCTGCAGGTTCGCTTGCTGAAGTCGAGGGATCCTGGGACATCGTTATCAATGCAACCTCTAGCAGTTTGGCCCATACGGCGCCCAGACTGCCCGCTGGCCTTTATAGGCCCGGGGCCCTTGCCTACGATATGGTCTATGCCTCACGTCCTACGCCGTTCATGCAGCAGGCCTTGGAAGACGAAGCCGATCACGTCGCAGACGGCCTGGGCATGCTGGTGGCACAGGCCGCCGCAAGCTTTGCCATCTGGCACGGCGTAAGCCCCAAAGTCGAACCAGTGCTGCATGCCTTGCGACAACAACTTCTTGCTGCCTGAGCTTATGGCCGCAAAACAACTAAACAAATTTAAAGTCGCTAGCGTTGCATTGTTATTGGCATTCGCTGCGCTACTGTTATATCAATTCGTCCTGTTCGTCATGGTGCTTTGGCTCAGCGTGCGAGATCCCGGCAGCAGCGCCTTTATGGACGCCGCCTTGAACCGACTTCGTCAGGACGATCCCAAAGCGACCTTGAAGTACCAATGGGTGCCTTACAAGAATATAAGCACGTCTCTGAAACGCGCGGTGGTCGCATCCGAAGACACCAATTTCAATGACCATGAAGGCGTCGAGTGGGACGCGATACGCAAGGCTTGGGAATACAACCAGACTCAGGCCCAGCAGGGCAAAGCCAAAATACGGGGCGGCTCGACCATTACGCAGCAACTGGCAAAGAATCTTTTCTTGTCAGGCTCCCGCAGTTATTTGCGGAAAGGGCAAGAGTTGATACTGGCTTACATGATTGAATTTGTTATGAGCAAAGAACGCATACTCGAGCTTTACCTGAACGTCGCGCAGTGGGGTGGCAACGTTTTCGGTGCCGAAGCGGCAGCACGGCACTATTATCGGGTAAGCGCTTCGAACTTAAGTTCGTATCAGGCCGCACAACTGGCAGCCATGTTGCCTAATCCTGCTTATTACGACGCCCATCGCAATACGTCCTATTTGCGTTCACGTACTGCCACGATACAAAAACGCATGCGTCTAGTAGAAATCCCCGGGTAAAGCGACTGCGCCACAGCGGCAAATGTTAAGCTTCTGCTTCGTACGTTACTTCCTCGTTTTAGGTCTCAAGCTCTTTCATGCGCACCGCCAGACGTTATCTTGCCAGCGAAATTTATCGCTCCAGCGCCGTAGTTTTAATGGCGCTGGTCGGCCTGTTCACGTTTTTTGCGCTAATCGAAGAGCTGGATAACGTCGGCACCCAATTCACCTTGCTTAACCTGTTCTACATGCAGGCACTGGCTCTGCCTACCCGCTTGTACGACCTGTTACCCATCGGTCTTTTAATTGGCGCCATCCTGGCTCTGGCAGGCTTGGCGCAGCGCAATGAACTCGTAATTCTTCGGGTTTCGGGTGTCAGTGGTATGAAACTACTGATCATGCTCTGGATCGTCACGATACCGCTGGTCATAGGGGCATTTTTGTTATCGGAAGTCATTACACCCGCTGCTGAGATCAAAACCAGCGAAGCAAGCATGACCTTGCTCGGGAAGTCCGATGGAAGCCGCCTGAACAGCGGCTATTGGTTCAAAGAGACCGATGCCAATCAGGGCAAGCGCATCATCAATATTTCCACTTTGAAAACCAACGGCGATGTCTCGGGCGTGACGCTCTACGAGTTCCGTAAAGGGCAGAAACTGGCGGCCTTTTCCTACGCCGAACATGGCCACTTCACCAATGGGACCTTGGTGTTGCGGCAATTGACTGAAACGCAAATCGATGCCACCTCGGTGTCTGCCCTTGCCGACGCAAAAAAGCCCGATGCGCCACTAACCTATATCAAAACGCTGCCAAGCCGTGTTGTTAAAACATCGCTCACCCCTGAAAGACTGATTGCCCGCATCCTTACCCCGGAACGCATGTCTATCATCGATCTTTTAGACTATATCGACTATCTAAAAAGCAATAAGCTTCAAACCGAACGTCAGGTGGTGGCACTGTGGCGGAAGATGGCCTATCCATTCACCCTTCTTGTAATGATCACGATCGCCGCCCCTATCGGTTTTATGCAAACGCGCCGCGGCGGCGTCGGGAGCAAAGTATTTATCGGTATATTGCTTGGTGTAGGCTTTTTCATGCTGAATCAGTTGGCGCTTAATGTAGGCATGCTCAGCAAATGGGCGCCATGGGTGACCGCATTGATACCAAATCTTGGCGCGCTGGCACTCGCGCTTGGGTCGCTGATCCTAATGGAGAATCAGCATAACGTCCGTCGTTTCAATCAAACGCGCTGGCCATGGAGCAAATCGGCGGCATGAACTCACAACCGGGAATCTGGATGATCGGCGACCTACAGGGCTGCTATCAACCCCTTCACGAATTACTTACTCATCCTGAAATCAGCAGCGACCCCGATGCGCAGTTCTGGTTTGCCGGCGACCTCGTTAATCGGGGCCCGGATTCTTTAGCGACACTTAAAACGGTGATGGCCTTGGGGGACAGGGCAATTTCGGTATTGGGCAACCACGATCTCAATCTGCTTGCCGTCGCGGCGGGCGTTCGGAAACAGTCAAAATCCGATACCCTGGACGACATACTGAACGCCCCTGATGCGCAGGAGATGCTGGATTGGCTACGACACTGCCCCTTGGCCCATTACGAACACAACCACCTACTGGTTCATGCTGGTGTACTACCCAAGTGGAACGTCGAAAAGACCCTGAAACTGGCGTCGGAAGTGGAAACCGCCTTGCGTGGGCCAGACTGGAAGATACTGCTGAGCAAAATGTACGGCAATGAACCGGTGCACTGGAAAGACGAATACGAAGGAAGCAAAAGGCTGCGAGTCATCATTAACGCACTGACCCGCATGCGGATGTGTGATAGCCACGGGCACATGGAGTTTTCCCACAAAGATGCGCCTATCAATAATGGCCGCATCATGCCGTGGTTCGACGTCCCGAACCGGGCCATCAAGAATGAAACCATCGTATTTGGTCATTGGTCTACGCTCGGCCTGATGATACGACCTGACGTCATCTGCCTGGACTCAGGTTGCATTTGGGGGCGGCAGCTGACCGCCATGCGCCTGCAGGACCATAAGTTGGTTCAAATCGCTTGCCATCAATACAGAACCCCTCATCAGCCCTGAACACCCCAGAGATCCATCGGCACCCTAAGGCAGCGTTTTCCAGTAAAATCTCAAGGCCTTAAGTCCTCCTTAGGCAGGACAGCGTTACGGATCACATGATAGGCGTGCTCCGCGACCTTGCCACGACCCTGCTCCTCGCAGTATTCGCTGGCCATTACGGGCAAAAATTCAAGCTCGACGACCACGCCGGTAGTGGCCAGCAAACGCCATAGATTCTGCACAAGGTTTTGATCGCCTACAAAGGCTACATGATCGCTGCGCTTGCCATGCAGCAAAAATCGAAGCGCGACTGGCTGGATATCCACCTGCGCCCGAATTGCAGCATCGAAGAGACTGGAATGAAAATGTGCCACGTCTAGCCCCGGCGACGTGGTGCCCTCAGGGAACAAGCCTATAACCTCGCCCTGATCAAAACGCGACCTCATCTGATGTCCTACTGCACGCACGGCGTGCCGATGACCTCGCTCAATAAACAGGGTCCCGGACCCGGCGACCAGCCAACCGATGACGGGCCAGCGCCGAATTTCGCTTTTAGCGATAAATACGGTCGGGCGGACCATATTCAACACAAAAATATCAATCCAGGAAACATGGTTAGCAACCCATAGTGCGGCACCCTGCCGCTTTGGTTCGCCAAAAACCCGAATCTTGACGCCGCATACATACATCAGCGCACGCGACCAGCATTGATTGCAAGCCGAACGAGCCGACAACGAAAGAAAAGGAAAGATAAATAAAACCAGGCACAAGCTGAGCACAATCCAGGCGACGACAAAGATTGCTCGCAACATAAATAACAACAAGCTCAAATCATTCTCTCGGTGAAGGCAGGGGAATTTACGCGGAAGGGGCCAGTGCATCGAGATAACGTTGCAAAATCACAGCGGCTGCGACGGCATCGTCAGGGGCATTCGTACCCAACAGCTCCTGCGCTTCCATACTGGACCCTCGTTCATCGACAAGCTCCACGAGTAACCCAAAGCGCCCATGCAACTGGTGGGCAAACCGGCGGCATCGCAGGCTGGAGTACTGTTCCTCGCCGCCGGTGGCTAACGGCAGACCCACTATTACCCGTTCCGGTTGCCAGGTTTCGAGCAATTCGGCGATAGCTGCGAAGCGCTGCTCGCGAGTCGTCGACATTACGATATCAAGCGGCCTGGCCACCCGCGTCAGGGTATTGCCGATGGCGACCCCAATTTTTTTTGTTCCATAGTCGAATGCCAGTAGGGTTTCCTCAGGCATGGCCAGCGTCGCCAGCGAGCATAAGGGGATCGATTCCCAATTGAGCCAAAGCGGCCCCGTAGCGTTCCTCGGACGGTATATTGAAAAGGATGTCGGTATTGGCGGCTACATTAAGCCATGCGTTCTGCGACATTTCACTTTCCAGCTGCCCCGCTCCCCAACCTGCATAACCCAATGTAATCAGTAGCATGGCAGGCCCGCGCCCTTGCGCAACGTCTTGCAAGACATCCCGCGACGTCGTCAAGGCTACGTCGCCAAGCCGGATGCTGGAACTGTAGCCCCCCACAGGCGCATGAAGCACAAAGCCACGGTCGGTTTGCACTGGGCCACCGAAGAACACCGGCTTGTTTTGAACGGGCCCGATCTCGAGCGCCAGATCAAGATCAATGCGCTTCAGAAGATCGCCCACCGTCAGGTCGGTGGGCCGATTGATAACCAATCCAAGCGCGCCGTGTTCAGTGTGTTCGCATACGTAGATAACCGTATTGGCCAAATTTCCAGATACTTTTCCGGGCATGGCCACTAATAACTGTTGGGACAAGTCGACGCTTGATTCGGCATCGGACCGATTGATTGTTGAAACCATGACTCGCCCTCCTGGCCCAAGTGCAAACCACGCACTTGAGAAGCTTAAACCTCAATCAATTCAAAATCTTCTTTCCGCGCCCCGCATTCCGGACAAACCCAATTAGGAGGAACATCTTCCCAGAGCGTGCCAGGAGCGATACCTTCTTCGGGCAGTCCTGCCTCTTCATCATATATCCAACCGCAAATCAAACACATCCACGTACGCATTTTTTCTTACTCACTGAAAATTTGACCCAAAACCAACAGATTCTGGATGCTTCTATTAGAATGGGGCTAATGTTACTAAACCCAATAGCAACGTCCCGTGCATTCGCGCCGGGTGTTGCAAATCTTTTGTGATAATCGACGCTGTGCAAGCATCAATTCCACCATTAGTGCTTATTTTCGGCCCTTTCGATCCAAGTGGCGCGAGTAGTCTTCCGGCCGATGCGGTTACTTGCGCTGCCATGGGGTGCCATGCGCTTAGTACGTTAACCGCCATCCTGGTACAAGATACTGCACGCACCGAAGATATTCAGCCCATAGCGCCAGAACTCATCGACGACCAGGCTCGCTGCCTGCTCGAGGATATGAGCGTGCAGGCTATCAAGGTCGGCCCACTTTATACAACGGAATCGATCAGTGTGCTCGCTCAAATAGCGGCCGATTACAGCCATGTACCGCTGGTTCTGCAACTAGGACGCCTGCCCGATGAATCGCTTATCGCCGACATCGACATCGAAGACGTCCAGATGGCCCTCTTCGAATTATTGTTGCCGCAAACCGACATTGTAGTGGCTGATCATCATCTGCTTGAACAATGGCACTCCCAGGGGGCATTTAGCGACTACGAGGCGGCCACTCCCGCCGAGGCGTTACTGCAGTCTGGCGCCAAATGGATTCTTACCAGCGGTGCACCGTTGCGTCCAGGACATGGCAGCTATATGCTGCAAGGGCAACAGAACCAAACCGCCAGTTGGGTATGGCAGGCGCCGGCCGCGCGCCTGAGCGACGCCGATGGGCCATTGGCCTGTGCCATTACAGCGCAACTTGCCCGCGGGCAAGATGTTCAGCAAGCGGTCGAGTCGGCACTGGCTATCGTCAACGCCTCAGGGGCCCGCTCGTTCCAACCTGGCATGGGCAATCGACTGATCAACAGGTCCACACCATGATTTCCGGATTACGATTCCCTCGCGGGCTCTACGGCGTTACACCCGAGTGGTCCGACACCGACCGTCTTTTAGACGCTATCAGCGCCGCCGCAAGCGGCGGAATGGTAGCACTGCAATGGCGCCGCAAGACGGCAACGCCTGAAGAGGGGTTGGCCCAGGTCCGCCAGGTAGGTGAACGTTGCAAGGAACTCGGCGTGCTGTTCATGGTGAACGACGACTGGCGATTAGCTGCCATGGTTGACGCCGATGGTGTGCACCTGGGCCGTGACGACGGCAGCATAGGCGACGCGCGTCTGGCACTGGGTTCAGGCAAAATCATAGGGTGCTCGTGCTACAACCAGCCGGCACTGGCTGCCATGGCACTTAAAGCGGACGTGGATTACGTGGCGTTTGGTGCAATGTATCCGTCTAGCGTGAAACCTGACGCTGTCCAGGCGACGCTGGAAGACATCGAACAAGGTCGCATGCTGGTGGAAAGCAGCTTGGTACGCCCACGTCCGGCCGTTGTCGCAATCGGCGGCATCACCGCCGACAACGCCGGCCCGGTAGTACACGCAGGAGCCGACAGCATTGCGCTGATCAGCGGCTTGTTCGAAAGCGACGACATCCGGGGTGTGGCAGAAAGATGTTCTGAGTTGTTTTATTAGGGATTTTGTTTTGTACACTGGTGAGGGGCTTGTGGGCCAGGTTCCGGTCCCCGTGACCGGTTCGGCGCCCAGCGCGCCGAACACCGCATCGCCTCGCTCGTCCGCCCGTTCGGGCTCCCTTCGCGTACGGCTTGCTCGGCCCCGAAGGTCCCTCCACCCGGCCCACAAGCCCCTCCCCACTGCAGAATATCAATACGCCAGTCCGTAGGGACATTCAGCGTGCTTGGGGTTTTTATGAAATCTTTCGGCGGGTCGGGAGCAATTACAGCGCCGTCTGAAAAGCGCTCCCCTGCGGACCGCCTTTCAGACATTCAGGCTGATTTATTAAGCGGGTGTGGGGTTTTTGATGCTCGTTCCCGGGTTAACAACGCTTGGTCTATTTGGCGTCGAGCGGATTTTTATTGAAGCTTGCACAAGAGCCCCAGTGTGCTGACTGTAAGGCGTTTCGTTCGCCCCGTTCAACCGCTCTCCTGAATCTCTAGAGGGTGTGCGTAGTTTCCGTAGCTCACTTTTGGATTAACAACGCTTGTTCTGCCTTACGTGATTTCCTCTCTATAAGAAACCGGCAAGGATCGGAAGGAATCGTGAAAATGTACGAAACGCCGAATCATTCCGAACATCTTCACGATTCCTTCCTGAGCGAACATATTGAGGGACGCAACGCATAAACCGGAATACGCGTACGTCAATTAACACAAACAACTATGAGCATTTAACGCCCGCCGCCGTACCAGCTCCGATGCTCAAAGTGGCCCGGCAGGCGGGCCACTTTCAGCGAGCGTGTTAACCCCTTCTCTCTTCCCTAATGGGAGGCAAGGAGGCCAAGCACACAAACCCTGGCATCGACCGAGGCATTGGATCAATATCCAGTCTCGGGGGTACTGGTGCCGGGGGATGGGCCTTACGGGGCCGAGCAAGCCGTACGCGAAGGGAGCCCGAACGGGCGGACGAGCAAGGCGATGCGATGTTCGGCGCGCAGGGCGCCGAACCGGTCACGCGGGAGTGTCAGAATTTTTGTGTTTGGGCGGTTTTGATAAATCATTGATCCGCCTGTTTTCCGTACAACTGAGAGTCTAGCTGGCCATAGCCTTGCGTGAATCGATCCTCGTATAGGAT
>NZ_RYDV01000008.1 GCF_003971065.1 Candidimonas sp. SYP-B2681 | reverse complement strand
GTCAGCGCCGCGAGTTCGCGGACGCCCCGCAATGGCCCGGTAATGCGGGCAGCGCTGGCGAAGCCAGGGCCGGGCGAATCTAGCGCACCCAGCCCCAGGCACGACGGCTCTTAAGAAACGGAAAACCAACATAATCCGAGATCGAACCCATGATTATGGACAGTCTCTACAAAATTCGTGGACAGTCAAAAGAGCCGAACATCGAAAAAAGAAACCCCACATCACCCACCGGCCGACACACCCTCGCGTCGTGGATCCGAGCCACCTTCCAGGCCATCCGGCGTCAGCATGATCCCCTGCAATCCACTAGGGAATTCGACCTCACGAACCTCATGCCCCATCTTTCGCAAATCCGTAGCCAAACCATGTAACGACGTATTCTTCTCGAGTTCCGTGAAAGAATTACGGCTTCCTCGGTTTGGCAGATCGATCGCCTGTTGAATATTCAATCCCCATTCCAACACACCCAGCAACGTTTTCGCCACGTAGTTGATGATCGCGCTGCCTCCCGGCGAACCTATCGCCAGAATCGGCTTACCATCCTTCAGTACGATCATCGGCGACATCGAACTGCGCGGACGCTTCAAAGGCTCTAGTTGATTGACCACCGGTTTGCCCGATGCGTCGGTATTGACCAGTGAAAAATCCGTCAGTTGGTTATTCAGCAGATATCCATTCACGAAAATCTTGCTGCCAAACGCCGATTCGATCGTGCTGGTCATCGACACAACATTCCCCTTGGCATCGACCGCCACCAGATGAGACGTAGAAGGCAGTTCAGGTGACGCGTCTTCGCCGCGCATGGCTAACATCCCCACGGGGTCCCCGGGCGGTGCCCGACCTATCGTCTTTTCGGGACGAATAAGGCCGGCGCGCAGCGCCAGGTAGCCAGGATCCAGAAGAGCCTTGACGGGCACATTGATAAAAGCCGGGTCCGCAACATATACGTCTCGATCGGCATAGGCCAGTTTGCCCGCTTCAGAAAAGTAATGCACGGCTTCCAAGGAATCCGGAGGCAGATTCGCAATGGGCGTATGCGAGAGGATCTCCAGCATCTGAATGACGGTCAGCGGGCCCGAACTGGGTGGCGGCATGCCGCACAAGATATAAAGCTTATAGGGTGCACATAACGGCGATCTTTCGAGCGCCCGATAATTCGCCAAGTCTTTTTTGGTCAGATCCCCGGGTATGGCGTGCGCCGCGACGGCGTTCACCATGTCTTGCGCGATATCCCCTTCATAGAAGGCCGCAGGCCCTTCTCGGGCGACACGCCGGAACACCTGTGCCAAGGGCTCGTTGACAAGCCTGTGGCCCACCGGCCAGGGCTCTCCACTGGCGTCGTAAAAATATGCCGCAGCGTCAGCCTGGTCACGCAAGCCATTGTTTTTTTTCAGCAGCGTATGCAATCGGTCCGATACGGGAAACCCTTGTTCAGCAAGGGCAATGGCTGGCGCAAAAAGGCGATCCCAGCTTAAACGGCCATGCTGGTCATGCATCAGCGCCAATACGCTTATCAAGCCGGGGGTTCCGACGGATCTACCGCTATTGACCGCTTCCCAGAAAGGAATCGCTTTGCCATTTTTCATGAAGCGGTCACTGCGTACTGCAGAAGGGGCCGTTTCGCGACCATCGTAAGCTTGCACAATCTGCGTCTGGGCATCATAGGCCACGATGAACGCTCCGCCGCCTATACCCGAAGATTGCGGCTCAACCAGATTCAGCACCATCTGGGTAGCAATGATTGCGTCAGTGGCGCTGCCGCCTTCAGCTAGAACGTCGACGCCCGCCTGAGTGGCCAATGGATTCGCACTGCTAACCATGAAGCTTGGCGCCCGCGCCACACCCTGTCCGCGTACGAGCGAGCGGGAAGCCGCTTCGGGATTGATGTCCTGCACGCTGGTAGACGGCATTGGGTCGAACGCCAATGTGGCCTGCCACGGCCCTGAACAGGCGATGCATACCATACCGCTGGCCGCCAGCCGCAGGGCGCGGCGTATTAGGTAGTTCACGATTTCACCTCTGGAGCGATTGCGTAATGCCGGTTAGCCAGGTTTCGAACGACAACAATGCTTCGCTGCGCTCAGAAGCCACCGGGTAGCTGAAAAAGTATGACTCTCGTACTGACAAGACGCCTTCTACCGGGGCCAGTAGACGCCCTGCTTCAAGTTCGTCTTGCACAAGAAATCGGGGTACCAGAGCCACGCCCATGCCCGCTTTCACCGCGGCCAGTGTCATCGTGAACAGTTCATACCGCGGCCCAGCACTTATCGAGGGCACGTATTCCCTGCCCTGCGCCTGATACCACTGGCGCCAGGCATCCGGCCGTGACGACATGTGCAAATGCGTAAGGCACGACATCGGATCGGGAGCATCGCTTGCGCTGGCAAGAACGTCGGCCGTACAGACGGGCAACAGCGCGCCTTCTTCGAACAGCTTGATCCCGGCCGTTTGCGGCCAGATCTGCTCGGCATGATAGATAGCGGCGTCGAAAGGGTGGTCATTGAAATGAAACGGTAAAGTACGTACCGACAAGCTGACGGCAATGTCGCCATGCAAACGCTGGAAATCGGGCAGGCGAGGCACCAGCCACGTGGTCGCCAGCGTGGGCAACACCGCGATATGCAGACTGCGCCCCATACCTGAGCGCGACATCAGGCCCAGCGTGTCTTTCTCAAGCTGTTCCAAATGGTGGCGCACGCGAGCAGCATACTCGGCACCTGCACTGGTGACAGCAACACGGCGTCGGACCCGAGTCAGAAGCTCAACGCCAAGTCGTTGCTCAAGGCCGGTGACCTGGCGATAAACCGCGCTGTGGGTCAAGGACAGCTCTTCTGCCGCACGAGAAAATGATCCAAGCCGCGCCGTCGCCTCGAACGCCTGTAAAGCGCCTAAATTCGGAATACCGTGTCTCATCGTGCCTGGTCCTGTAGCGAAAAGAGTATGAGCGGTAGAATCGAACATTCCGAACCGCTGCATTAAGGTCTTGCATAATAGGCAAGACATTGTGCAATTTTATCAATTGCGTTGTGCCGCCAACGCACATTATCCTCATCCCCTATGAAAGCAAGCTCAAACTCCGCACTTCGCCCACGTCTGGGTGGCCATATTCTTGTCGATCAACTGATTGCACAAGGCGTTCAACACGTATTTTGCGTTCCCGGTGAAAGCTATCTGGCAGTGCTCGATGGCCTGCACGATGCGGCGATTCAGGTCACAGTCTGCCGCCAGGAAGGCGGGGCCGCGATGATGGCCGATGCGCATGGAAAGCTCACGGGGGAACCCGGCATTTGCATGGTAACCCGAGGCCCCGGCGCTTCGAACGCTCTGGCGGGCGTGCATATTGCGTCACAAGATTCCACCCCCCTTATTCTGTTCGTCGGCCAGATCGAACGCGGCATGCGGGAGCGCGAAGCCTTTCAGGAAATGGATTATCGCGCCGTCTTTGGCACGCAGGCCAAATGGGTCACGGAAATCGATCAAGTTGAACGTATACCCGAAATTATTTCACGCGCTTTTCATGTAGCCACGTCGGGACGCCCCGGACCAGTCGTGATCGCGTTGCCGGAAGACATGCTGGTAGAATATGCGGAAGTCTGCGACGCCCCGCACTACGAGGTCGTCGATAGCGCGCCTACCACTGCACAACTGGACGCCCTTGCGAAGCAACTGTCCCAAGCCAAGAAGCCCGTCGCCATCCTGGGTGGCACACGCTGGAACCAGGCTGCGGTCGACAAGTTTGCCGAGTTCGCCACCCGTTACCGTTTGCCGGTCGCCGTTCAGTTCCGCCGCCAAATGCTATTTTCGGTTGACCATCCGTGTTTCATTGGCGATGTGGGCCTGGGCAGTAATCCAGAACTGATGCAATACATTAAGGAAGCCGACTTGGTTCTGCTGGTTGGTGGCCGCATGTCGGAAATTGCCAGCCAAAGCTACACGCTGTTCGACATTCCTGTACCTGCGCAAACGTTGGTTCATGTATATCCCGATGTCGGCGAATTAAACCGCGTATATCGCGCCGACCTGGCCATTAACGTGTCGCCTGCATCCTTTGCCGATTCCCTTAGCGCTTTGCAGCCCGCTCAACCTGCGGCCTGGGCTCCTTCGCTAGATGTCATGCGGGCGAGCTATCTGTCCTGGACCGACCCCACAGAAATCAGACACCCGGGTACGTTGCAGATGGGTCAGGTCATGTCTTATCTGCGTACGGCATTGCCCGAGGATGCCATCATGTGCAATGGTGCGGGTAACTATGCAACCTGGCTGCACCGTTTCCATCCGTTCAAACGCTATGGCACACAGCTCGCCCCTACTTCAGGCTCCATGGGCTACGGCCTGCCTGCAGCTGTGGGAGCAAAACGCATTGATCCGTCAAAAACCGTCGTATGTTTTGCCGGCGATGGTTGTTTTATGATGCATGGCCAGGAATTCGCCACTGCTGTACAGTATAAGTTGCCGATTATCGTGATCCTTATCGATAATGGCATGTACGGCACCATACGGATGCACCAGGAACGTCACTATCCGGCGCGCCCGTCCGCTACGGCTTTGCAAAACCCCGATTTTGCGGCATACGCCGCGGCTTTCGGCGGACATGGCGAGCGGGTAGAAACCACTGACCAATTCGCTCCCGCTTTTGCACGCGCCGTCGCCAGTCAAAAGCCGGCCATCCTGCATTGCCTGATCGACCCCGAAACCATTTCGCCTTCGACGACACTGCAAAAGATACGCGAACAAGCGCAGGCCGCCCAGGCCTAACGTACCTATCATGCCTGCATACGCAGGCATGATGACCCCTATTTCCAACTTATACGATTCGGAGCCCATTATGTCGGCAGCCCCATCATTTCACTGGCAAGACCCCCTGTTGCTGGATGCCCAGCTTACTGACGAAGAACGCATGGTGCGCGATGCCGCCCAGGCCTATGCGCAAGACAAGCTAGCCACACGCGTGATCGAAGCCTTCCGTCACGAAAAGACCGACCCAGCCATCTTCTCCGAAATGGGCGAACTTGGTCTATTGGGCGCGACCATTCCCGAAGAATACGGCGGTGCAGGCCTGAACTACGTCAGCTACGGCCTGATCGCACGCGAAGTCGAACGCGTCGACTCAGGCTATCGCTCCATGATGAGCGTGCAATCCTCGCTGGTTATGGTGCCCATCAATGAATTCGGCAGCGAAGAACAAAAGCGCAAATACTTGCCTAAGCTCGCACGTGGCGAATGGATAGGCTGTTTTGGCCTTACCGAACCTAACCATGGCTCTGATCCAGGCAGCATGGAAACCCGTGCCGTCAAAACCGCCGACGGCTACAAGCTGAGCGGCAGCAAAATGTGGATCACGAACTCGCCCATCGCCGACGTATTCGTTGTATGGGCTAAGGTAGTCGGCGGCGATGACGACGGCGTAATCCGTGGATTCATTCTGGACAAGGGCCTTAAAGGTCTTTCTGCGCCAACGATCCACGGCAAAGTAGGCCTGCGTGCCTCGATTACCGGCGAAGTAGTCATGGATGAAGTCGAAATCCCCGCCGACCAAATGCTGCCTGGTGTCAGCGGCCTGCGCGGTCCCTTCACCTGCCTGAATTCCGCACGATTCGGCATTGCCTGGGGCGCACTGGGCGCGGCCGAGTCCTGCTGGCATACCGCCCGCCAGTACACAATGGATCGCAAACAATTCGGCCGCCCGCTCGCCGCAAATCAGCTTATTCAGAAAAAGCTGGCCGACATGCAAACCGAGATCACGATGGGCCTGCAAGGCTGCCTGCGCCTTGGGCGCATGAAAGACGAAGGCACTGCCGCCGTTGAAATCACCTCTATGATGAAGCGCAATTCTTGCGGCAAATCATTGGATATCGCCCGTCTAGCCCGCGATATGCTTGGCGGCAATGGTATTTCAGATGAATTCGGCGTTGCCCGGCATCTGGTGAACCTGGAAGTGGTCAATACCTATGAAGGTACGCATGACGTGCATGCATTGATCCTGGGCCGTGCCCAGACTGGACTACAGGCGTTCTTCTAAAAACTGGGTTGGAAGCCGCCGGAGGTATTCCGGCGGCAAATCAGCAGGCCGCCTCCGCGTTACGCTTGGCCCAGATCGAACAGGCTGGTTGCTTCGACATCCAGCACTTGTTCGTCGCGCTGATTGAACACCCGCCACGACCAGCGCATAATGCCCAGGTCGTCGCGACTGGACGATGTGCGCACTGAATCGACCGTGGCTTCCAGGCGCAAAGCGTCGCCAGGGCGAACCGGCACCATCCATCTTAGCCTCTCGAGACCCGGCGAACCGAACGATTCTGAATCGCTTAATGCGGCGTTTACCGCCATGCGCATTGCCAGGCTGCAAGTTAGCCAGCCGCTGCCTATCAGGCCACCCCAGCGCCCTTCAGCGGCGCGCTCAGCGTCGACATGAAACCATTGAGGATCATACGACTTGGCGAATGCCAACATCTCTTGCTCATCGACAACGATGGGCGGATGATTGATCACCATTCCAATTTTAAATTCATTAAATTTCATGGCACACCGAAAGCCTCTCTGACTTGTTAGCCGGGAAGTTTAACCCTAAGAACAGCGTAGCGAGCACGCTCGTCAGGTTTAGTAGGTTTCGACGTGCAGCCGCCCTTGCGTTTTTAATCTGGCATGCACTTCGGGCCATGATTTACCGCCCTGCCTGGCAGCATGCTCGAGCGCCTCCAGGACGCCCTCCTCCATGCCCTTCAGGCCGCAAACGTAAATACAGGTGTTGTCGCTTTCCAGCAACGAGAACACATCGTCGGCGCGCTCTTTGATCAGATCCTGTACATAGCGCTTTGGCCGGCCATGCTCGCGGGACAGCGCGAGATTAATGTCAATGAAATTCTGCGGCAGGCTCATCAGGGGGCCGAAATACGGCAACTCGCGCTGCGTTCTCGCGCCGAAGAAAAGCATAAGCCTGCCTGTGAACGCCATTTCCTTCGACAGGCGGCGGCATCGTTCCGTCATGGCGCGCATAGGAGCCGAACCCGTCCCCGTACAGATCATGATGATGTTGGCGTCGGCATGATTGGGCATCAGGAAGGTATTGCCGAATGGTCCAATCACTTGCACGGTGTCGTTCTTTTTGAGGTCGCACAGGTAGTTGGAACAGATACCTTGCGCGGGGTTTCCGTCGTAATCGTTCGTGACTCGCTTAACGGTAATCGAAAGGTTGTTATAGCGCGGCCGTTCGCCATCGCGCGGACTGGCGATGGAGTATTGTCGAGCATGATAGGGTCGCCCACTACTGTCCGCTCCGGGGGGCAATATGCCAATTGACTGCCCTTCCAGAATGGGAAACGACGTTGAAGCGAAATCCAACACAATGTGCCGGATATCGCTATCGGTAGCGTCGCCTGTAACGCGGTAGTTGCCGACTACCGTCGCCGTCACCGGGTTCTTGTGCGTGTACAAATTTACGTAGGGATGCGCCGCCGATTTAGGTGCAATCCTGGACCCGGCGCCCGTTGATGGCACACCGTCCAGCCCAAAACCATCCTGGCTGCTGGCGGACTCATCGGCCGCCGCAGACGTATCTTCGATGGTTTCTTCGTTCGTCCCCGCATCGATGTCCGCTTGTTCTGCGGGCAAGGCTTCCCATGCGAACTGGTCTTCAAGCGGATAAGCCTTGTCGGCCAGCACCTTGATCCAGTTATCAATGGCCCCTGTCGGGCAAGGAGGTACACACGCCATGCAATGATTACAGATGCTGGCATCGACCACGTAATTATTCGAGTCATGGCTGATCGCATCGACCGGGCAAGTTTCTTCACAGGTATTGCAGCGTATGCAAATTTCCGGATCGATAAGATGCTGTTTCAATATTTTGGCTGGGGCGAGTGCATTCATGGCGGTCTCTTTGGAACCGGCGCCACCCCTTAAAAACGATAAGGGGTGACGCCAGATCTCGCGGGTACACAGCGTTGCTCAATGGCGACGCTGGCGCTGACTAATTGAAGCGGACGTATTCAAAATTGACGGGCTGACGATTCACCCCTATAACAGGCGGCGCGATCCAATTGGCGAACTTGCCGGGCTCTACCACCCTACCCATAAGCGAGGCCACGAAGTCACGGTCTTCAGCAGTAGGCAGCCACGTGTTCTCGTGCGTTTTCCATTGCTCTTCGCTCAACACCGTGCCCTCGGGAGCCACACGAATGCCGGCCAGTGTCCCGATGCGGCGATTGAACGCTTTATGCGGAACCTTCAAACGAAACGCAATGCCGTTTTTTTCCAGCACCTTGTTCCAGCGCCCCACGCCCGCCATGGAATCTTTAATGAAGTCATCGCGCAAGACTTCATTGAGCGCATTCAGCATAGGAACTTCCGTTTCGCGCAATTCTCCGTTAACGACCTCCAGCACCCGATAGGTGTCGTTCTTCAAAAGATGATCGTCGCTGCGTTTGCTTTCTTCGTAGCGCCCCTTGAGGCCTGAACTATAGAAAATGGCGGCGTTCGAGGATTGATCCGCGCCGAAAAGGTCAATCGTGACGCTGTAATGGAAATTCAAATAACGTTGAATGGTGGGCAGGTCGATAACGCCAGCGGCTCTCAATACGGCGGGATCTTCAGTTTTCAACTGATTCATGACCTCGGCGCTGCGTTGCAGGACGCGCGAAACACCCGATTCGCCCACGAACATGTGATGTGCTTCTTCGGTCAGCATGAATTTGGTCGTCCGCGCGAGGGGATCGAAACTGGATTCTGCCAATGCGCACAACTGAAACTTGCCATCGCGGTCGGTAAAGTAGGTGAACATGTAGAAGGCGAGCCAGTCCGGTGTTTTTTCGTTGAAAGCACCCAAGATACGAGGACTGTCCTGGTCACCCGAATTCCGCTGCAACAGGGCATCGGCCTCTTCACGGCCATCGCGGCCAAAGTAGCGGTGCAGCAAATACACCATCGCCCAAAGGTGACGCCCTTCTTCCACGTTGACCTGAAACAGATTGCGCAGGTCGTATTGCGACGGGGCTGTCAGACCAAGGTGGCGTTGCTGCTCGACCGACGCTGGCTCGGTATCGCCCTGCGTTACGATGATGCGGCGCAGATTGGCGCGGTGTTCGCCGGGCGCCTCTTGCCACACATCGCGGCCGGCATTTTCCCCAAAATGGATCTTGCGATTGCCATCTTGGGGCGCCAGAAAAATGCCCCAGCGATAATCAGGCATCTTGACATGATCGAAGTGCGCCCAACCATCGGGTTGCACACTGACTGCGGTGCGCAGATATACATCAAAATTCTGCGATGACTCGGGACCCATTTCCCGCCACCACTGAAGATAATTCGGTTGCCAGTGTTCCAGCGCGCGCTGCAAGGCCCGATCGCCGGATAAATTGACGTTGTTAGGAATTTTTTCTGAATAATTGATGCCTGACATGTCTGCTCCTTGAGGGATGTTTATGCTGTTATACGAGGGCGCTAGACGCGATTCCAGTCGAAACTTGCCTGTTCGCCCTTGCCATACAACGTGAGCGCACCCTTTTCGCCGGCGGCGTTAGGACGATTGAAGATCCAGTTCTGCCATGCGGTAAGGCGCCCGAAGATGCGGGTCTCCATGGTTTCGGTACCGCCAAATCGCAGGTTCGCCTCAAGCCCGGTGAGGGCGTCAGGCGATAAGGCCCGCCGCTCTTCGAGCGCAATGCGGATCTCGTCGTCCCAATCGATGCTATCCAGCGAAAACGTCACCAAGCCCAGGGCTTCTGCTTCACTGGCTGACAGCAAACTGCCTATGGCTCCACGCGCTGCAGACACCGGACCTGCCTCTTCGTAGAAACGTCTGTCTATGCGGCTCTGCCCATTTACCATAGGGTAATGACCAAAATTCAAACCGTTGAGCGCTATGTGGGCGGCCTGCGGCGATTCGGCATCGTCCAATATGTATGAACGGTCGCAGGCCAATGCCACCTCGAATAGCGTTCCGGCAAAGCACGACCCGCTGTCGATCAAGGCAAACAAGGAACGGGAACTGACGTCCAAGCGTGCAAGCGTGCGGCGCAGCATGCCCAGGGTCTCGCGCACCAGCCAGTTGTCCGCAAACCGCTCCAGGACTTCGTCAACACCCAGCACCAAGGCGGCGCTACCCGATGTCTTGAAGATCCAGGTGCCGACATCGAGTTCGTTGGTACGCATATGCAAGATTGCGTCATCGAGCTCGCGGGCAAACTGGATGGGCCACCATGAAGCGCCTTGCGCCTGTATGCCGTTGATGTCCTGAGGGGTAGGCGCCTCGGGACTACGCAGCGTCCAGGTGGCCGATCGCTTTTCTCGGTCAATCTGAACCTGCACATAGTTGTACTCGACGTCGTTATCGCCGATCAGGCGTTGCAGCGGCGTCAGGCTTACACCCTGCTCGCCCGCGGGACGATCGCTCTGCGCGGCCCATTCGACCGCCCGTTTAGCGACTTGTTCTTGAAATTGTGCCGGCTTGATGATGTCGTCGACCAGTCGCCAATCTTTTGCACGCTGGCCCCGCACTCCTTCGACCAAGGTGCAGAAAATATCGGCGTAATCATGACGAACTTTGCGCTTGTCGGTAACCCGCGTAAGGCCGCCCGTACCTGGCAACACACCCAGCAATGGGACTTCAGGCAAGGCGACGGCAGACGATCGATCGTCAATCAACAGAATTTCGTCACACGCCAGAGCCAGCTCGTATCCGCCCCCGGCGCAAGCGCCGTTCAGTGCCGCTATGAACTTAAGTCCGCTGTGTCGGCTGGAGTCTTCCATGCCATTACGTGTTTCGTTTGTGAACTTGCAGAAGTTGACCTTCCAGGCATGCGTTGACAAGCCGAGCATGAAAATATTGGCTCCGGAGCAGAAAATACGATCCTTCAGGCTGGTGACCACCACCGTACGCACTTCAGGGTGTTCAAAGCGTATGCGCTGCAACGCGTCGTGCAGTTCAATGTCGACGCCCAGATCGTACGAATTCAGCTTCAACTTGTAGCCAGGGCGAATGCCGCCGTCTTCAGAAACATCCATCGCAAGGGTGGCGACTTCGCCGTCGAAGCTAAGAGCCCAATGCTTGTACTGCGATGGATCGGTGCGAAAGTCTACGAGCGAGCTGGCTGCGGTCATAAGTTGATCTTCCTGGTCTTAGCTGAAGGATAATGCTCATCGCGAGTCGATGCATGCATCATATTGCAGTTAAATTCCAGTGTCAACGAGACATGCACAAAAGTGCGCTTTATGAACCCAGGGGCTTAAAGGGGCATGCCCGCTGCTTGGCGAATATGAGTACGCAATGCGTTAAAGCAGTCTTGCAGATCTATGTGGCTTGTCGAGCACACCCAGTCGGCCTTCGCGTAGAAATCTGCACGGCTGGCCAATATTCGCTTCAGGTCAGCCATGGCCTCGTTGTTACCGGCCATGGGACGGAAGTCGCCCTGCGCCATTACGCGTTGCATATGTTCTTCAGCGGTCGCCTTGACCCACACGGTATAGCAGTGCGCCAGCATCAGATTCATCGTAGCGGGTTCTGATACCAGCCCGCCCGGCGTTGCCAGCACCATTTGCGGATAGAGCTGCAAGCTTTCCTCGAGGGCGCGCCTTTCGTAGCGGCGATAGGCGGTAGGCCCGTAAAGGCTATGGATTTCCAGAATCCCACAACCCGCCACCCGCTCGATTTCGGCGCTCAATTCGACGAAGGGGTAGCCTATATCGGCAGCCAGTAGCCGACCCAGGGTAGACTTTCCGGCGCCACGCAAACCGATAAGGGCAATTTGATGAAGTTTATTTCTTCCTGCAGCGGAAACCGGGTCTGCGAACAGCTGAACCAATGCTTCGCGAGCCTGCTGAAGTTCTTGTTCAGAGCGGTTTTCAAGGACCTCTCGGATAAGCAGCCATTCGGGGCTGGATGCAGTGATATCGCCGACCAGTTCCGCCATTGTGCAATTAAAAGCGTGCGCAATTTGCCTGAGGACGAGCACCGACACGTTGCCTACGCCCAGCTCGAGGTTCGCCAAATGCCTTTCTGAAACGCCAGCCGATGCGGCCAGCTCTTTGCGCGTCATGCCGCGGATGGCACGCATGCGCCTTACCCGTTCGCCCAGCGACGATAAATAAGAGTCGACACCTGCACCAGAGTCCAACAGCGCCACGGCGGCTTTGCGATCCATCGTTTTCTTATTCACCCAGAAAAACCCTAAGCTTACGGTTAACATGCATTATAGTGCTTGACTTGCCAGAATAAAAGCCCTAATTTGCAGGCTGTAGCCCGTGACTTGACACAGATCAAGCAACGCGACAAGGGGCAAAGATATTAAATCGGCAAAGGATGGCAATGGGCAGCGTCGACGAATTTCAGCAGATAATCAAAACCGTTACCGACGAAATAGGTAGCCGTCCGCTCGACGCCTCGTTGCAAGCGCGCCTGCAGCAAGCATTTCCCTACGACGGAGAAACCTGTCAACGCATTCTGGCCGCCTGTAAAAGCGGTATCAACGATGGGTGGATGTGTAAGTACGAGCACGGCGGCCTGCGTTACGGGCGAGTCATCAAGCCGCTCGACGCGTTAAATGGATATTCCGTCGATGTAGTCGACATGCATGACATGGCGGGCCCGCAGCACTGCCATCCAATGGGCGAGATCGACCTGATCATGCCATTGGACAGCACCGCGAAGTTCGACGGCCAAGCCGCTGGATGGCTGGTCTATGGCCCCGATACCGTCCACAGCCCGACGGTCAGCGGTGGGCGGGCTCTGGTCCTGTATCTTCTACCGCAAGGGCAGATCCGGTTTACCGAAGAATAATCGGCATAGCCACGATTCTGGTGTCATCAATAACTAGTCTGGAGACAACCCATGGATGCCTGCCCATCCGAACTTAACTATGCTGCCCACCTTATACAATTAAACGCCATACGTCCTCACAAACCAGCTTACATCGACGATCACAATACGCTGACGTACGGCGAGCTGGCACGAAAAATCATTCTGTTCGCAGGGCTATTGCAACATCTGGGTATACGTCGTGAAGAACGCATCCTGCTGATGATGCATGACACCATTGATTGGCCCGTAGTGTTTCTTGGCGCACTCTATGCCGGCGTCGTGCCGGTGGCCGTGAATACGCTGCTGACCCCTGACGACTATGCCTATATCCTTAAGCATAGTCGCAGCCAGGCGGTGTTCGTTTCAGGCACCCTGCTGCCAGTTATTCAGCAAGCCTTGGATCAGGGGCAGCACGAGGTCAAGCACATTGTTGTCTCGCAGCCGGCGGATCCCTTACCGACACCCCTGCTCGAACTTAGCCGGCTTATGTCGTCAGCAAACGAATCGCCTGTCTGCACAACGATGTCAGACGAAATCGCATTTTGGCTATATTCATCGGGCTCCACGGGCCAGCCCAAGGGCGTCGTGCATACCCATGCAAACCTTTGGTATACCGCTGAACTCTATGGCAAGCCAGTGTTGGGAATCGTCGAAGACGACACGGTATTTTCAGCGGCAAAACTCTTCTTTGCCTACGGCCTGGGCAACGGACTCACGTTTCCGCTAACAGTCGGTGCAACGACGGTGCTGATGAGTGAACGGCCCACACCGGAAGCCGTATTTAAGCGCCTGATTCAACACCGGCCAACCATTTTCTGCGGCGTTCCTACTTTGTACGCCAGCATGCTGGCTTCGCCCCTACTGCCTGAGAAGAACCAGGTCGCCATACGCGTCTGTGCCTCGGCCGGAGAAGCCCTGCCCAAAGACCTTGGCACCCGTTTTCGACAGCATTTCGGCTGCGACATTCTGGATGGTATCGGTTCCACCGAAATGCTCCATATTTTCCTGTCAAACCAGCCAGGTCAGATTCGCTATGGCACCACCGGCAAGCCAGTTCCGGGCTATGAGGTCGAGCTCCGCGACGATCAGGGCCATCGCGTCGATACGAACGCCATAGGCGACCTATATATCAAAGGCCCCAGCGCTGCGCTGCTGTATTGGAATAACCGCCCCAAGTCGCTCGAGACCTTTCAAGGCCAATGGCTTAAAAGCGGCGATAAATATAGTTGCGATGCTGACGGGTATTACACGTACGCCGGACGCAGCGACGACATGATCAAGGTTAGCGGGCAATATGTGTCGCCAGTCGAGGTTGAAAACACACTGATTCAGCACAAGTCTGTGCTGGAAGCGGCCGTCATCGGAGTGGCCGACGAAGATGGGCTTACCAAAACCCTGGCTTATGTCGTATTGCGCGACGGCCAGCCAGGCGGCCCGCAAATCGCCGAGGAGTTACAAGCCTATGTTAAACAACATCTCGCGCCTTTCAAGTATCCTCGCACAATACATTTCCTCGAGGATCTTCCCAAAACCGCAACGGGAAAAATCCAGCGCTTTCGACTGCGGCAATTGAACAAATAGAAGTCATGAATCAGACCATCGCGAATACATCGTCCCTGCTCGTGCCGGTTACTGGCAGCGACGGACGCGACATCACGATTGAATGCCAATGGATAGAGCCTCATAAAACCGACAAAGACCTTTTGATCTTCCTGCATGAAGGCCTGGGTTCTGTATCGATGTGGAAAGATTGGCCCGCGCTGGCTTGTGCCGCAGCAAATTGCCGAGGCCTGGTCTTTTCACGCTATGGCTATGGGGAAAGCACGCCTCGCCCCCATGAAGAAAAATGGCCAGTAAGTTTCATGCATGCCCAGGCCGGCCAAGCGCTGCCCGCGCTGTTTAAGGCCCTTGACCTTGAAAATGAACGCCCGGTCCTTTTCGGACATAGCGACGGCGGATCGATTGCCGTGCTTTATGCGGCGATGTATCCCGAAAGAGTCAAGGCGATTGCGGTGGCTGCCCCCCATATTTTCGTTGAAGACGTTACGGTAGCGAATATCGAAAATGCCAGGCAAGCGTATCTAAACACGGATTTGCCTCGCAAACTGGGCCGTTACCACAGTGATCCCGATTCCGCATTTTGGGGCTGGAACGACGTCTGGCTTGATCCCAATTTCCGTGCCTGGAATATTGAGCCTTTCCTGAAAGACATTGAATGCCCAGTGCTGGCGATACAGGGCGAAAACGATGAATATGGCTCGTTGGAACAAATCTACGGTATCCGACGCATTGCCACCCAGACCGAGCTTTGTATTATCCCGAACTGTGGCCATTCGCCGCACCGGGACCAGCCCGACGTTGTTATCGGCGCACTGAGCGCTTTCATTGCCAAGCTGGATCGTGCCCACCTTTGACTTACGCTTACCCCGCGCAACGCGCACCATGCAGTGATTTTTATAATAATCAAGGAGCAGACATATGAAACAAGTATTCACCGGCACGGCCATCGCAGCCGTGCTTGCGCTAGGGTCAGGCAATGCAGTTGCGACCGTAAAAGTCGGCTTTATGCTGCCCTACAGCGGTACGTATGCAGCACTGGGACAAGCCATAGAGAACGGCTTCAAACTGTATGTAAAAGAACAAGGCGGTAAGCTTGCTGGCCAGGAGCTTGAATACTTTCAGGTTGATGACGAGTCCAACCCGTCCAAGGGTCCTGATAACGCCAATCGTCTTATCAAGCGCGACCAGGTCGACATATTGGTAGGCACGGTGCATTCAGGCGTCGCCATGGCACTGGCCAAGGCAGCAAAAGACTCCGATACCACGTTGATCATTCCCAACGCCGGGGCCGATGCCATCACCGGGCCACTGTGCAGCAAGAACATCTTTCGCACTTCCTTTACCAATTGGCAGCCTTCCTATGCCATGGGTCCGGTCGCCTACGAGAAAGGACACAAGACTGCGGTAACGATCACCTGGAATTATGCTGCAGGCAAAGAGGCCATTGCGGGTTTCAAAGAGTCGTTCGAGAAGCAAGGCGGCAAAGTCATCAAGGAACTGACGCTGCCCTTTCCCAATGTAGAGTTCCAGCCCTTGCTCACTGAAGTGGCATCGTTGAAGCCTGACACGGTATTCACTTTCTTCGCTGGCGGCGGAGCAGTGAAATTCGTGCAAGACTATGCGGCCGCTGGCCTGGGGAAATCGGTGCCTCTGCTGAGCAGCGGCTTCATGACCGATGGCACGTTGAAGGCGCAAGGCGACGCGGCACAAGGATTGTTCACTACGCTGCACTACGCCGATGGCCTGAATACTCCGCGAGACAACGCTTTCCGTGAAAACTATTCCAAGAACTACCCTACCATGCAGCCTGATGTGTATGCCGTGCAGGGCTATGATGCAGCGCAGTTGCTTGCTGCCGGTCTGAAGGCGGTCAACGGCGATGCTTCCAAGAAAGACGCCATGCGCACCGCCATGAGCAGCGCCACCATCGACAGTCCACGCGGTCCTTTCACCTTATCCAAGGCGAACAACCCGATTCAGGACATCTACCTGCGCCAGGTAAAGGGCGATCAGAACGTCAGCCAGGGTGTTGCCATCAAGGCGCTGGCCGATCCGGCACGCGGCTGCCGCCTGTAACCGTCGCCGTACCGAAGGAGCATTTGTGGACCCCGCCATCTTTTTGATTCAATGCCTGAATGCTGTGCAATATGGTCTGTTGCTGTTTCTGGTTGCCAGCGGCCTGACACTGATTTTCGGCATCATGGGTATCATTAATTTGGCTCATGGCAGTTTTTACATGATCGGGGCCTACATGGCCTTCGCCCTTGAACCCCTGGTAGCCCGGTACATCGGTGGAGGCTTTCTCGTCACCGTCATGTTCTGCCTGCTCGCCGCCGCTGTGCTGGGCTACTTTCTGGAATGGGCTTTCTTCAGTTTTCTCTACCGTCGCGACCACTTGCAACAAGTGCTCATGACCTACGGGCTGATACTGGTCTTTGAAGAATTGCGCAGCATTGCCGTCGGCAACGACGTTCACGGCGTTGCGGCGCCTGCCTGGCTCGCTGGCTCCATAGCGCTGGGCGATGTCATGACCTACCCGGTTTACCGGCTTTTCATCTCTGCTGTTTGCCTTTTAGTCGCCGGGCTTCTGTATTGGGTGCTGGGGCATACCCGCCTTGGCATGATGATACGAGCCGGCGCCAGCAATCGCGAGATGATTGGCTCGTTGGGCGTAGACATCAACCGCCTGTACCGCGTTGTCTTTGCCATCGGGGTTGCGCTCGCGGCCCTTGCAGGCGCCATTGCCGCGCCGGTATCGTCCGTGTACCCCGGCATGGGGAACAACGTTCTTATTATCTGTTTTGTCGTCGTCGTCATCGGAGGAATCGGCTCTATAAAGGGCGCTTTCCTGGCCGCCATGTTGGTCGGTTTTGTTGATACCTTCGGCCAGGTTTTTTTCCCAGGTATCGCGGGCGTTCTGATCTATGTCCTGATGGCTGCCATTCTTCTGTTCAAGCCCGAAGGGCTCTTCAAGCAAGGCTGATTTCATGCAAGCGATGTTACGCGCCCTGTGCATAGTCGGGGTTTTGTCCGGCGTGGCCGTGCTGCCACTGATGATAGGCGACTATTACGTCAGCCTTATCATCAAGATCATGATCTATTCCATCTTTGCGCTAAGCCTGCAACTGCTCGTTGGCGGCGCAGGGCTGGTAAGCCTGGGGCACGCCGCCTTCTTTGGTATTGGGGCCTATACGACCACCCTCCTGTCGCCGGAATCCGGAGCGGGCAGCTTGCTATGGCTGATGGTATGCGCCGTTTTTAGTGCCATGGCCTACGCCCTGGTTACCGGGGCTCTGGCGCTGCGTACCAAGGGGGTGTATTTCATTATGGTGACCTTGGCCTTTTCGCAGATGGCCTATTACGTCTTCCACGATACCGACGTGGGTGGCGGCAGCGATGGCATCTATTTGTATTTCCGCCCGGAGCTGCGCTTGGGCGACTGGCTATTTTTCACCATTGATACCCCACACCGCCTTTACCTGTTCACCCTCGCCTGCCTGATGCTTACCTGGGCCTTCCTGGCGATGCTTATGCGCTCCCGTTTTGGTGCCGCTCTTACCGGAATCAAGGTAAACGAATTGCGTATGCGCAGCGCCGGCTATTCAACCTTTAACTACAAGCTGGTCGCCTACGCGATAGGCGGCGCCCTGGCCGGGATAAGCGGTCTGCTGTATGCGTCGAAAGATGGCTTTGTCAACCCGGAGCTGTTGTCATGGGAGCAATCTGGTCTGGTGCTGCTCATGGTGATCCTGGGAGGCAGCAGCCGCCTGTGGGGCGCAGTGCTGGGCGCCGCGGGCCTGACACTCTTGCAGGAAGCATTCCAGTCTCAAAGCCTGTTCGGCGATTTGGCCACGCATTGGCATCTGACCTTCGGCCTTAGCATCATGGCACTCGTGGCCATCATGCCGAACGGCCTCATTGGGATCTCGGCGCAGTGGCGCAGCCGGCGCTCGGCAATGCGAGCCGCCGCAGCAGCGTCTCAAGGATGAAGCATGAGCGACATTTTATTATCGGCGAAGAATATCACCCGGCGTTTTATGGGGCTCACGGCCATCGATCGCGTCTCCCTAACCCTTAGGCGCGGCGCATTGCACGCAGTCATAGGTACTAACGGCGCAGGCAAATCCACCCTGGTCAGTGTGTTGGCGGGCGAATTGGCGCCCGACGAGGGGACTATATTCCTTCAGCAGCAAGAGGTAACGTCCTGGTCGCAACCGCGCCGCGCAAGGGCCGGAATGGGCCGTAGCTACCAACGAACAACGATATTCCCCAGCCTTTCCGTCCACGAAAATTGCCGGCTCGCTGCCCAGGCCAATCTTCAAAAATTCTGGAATTGGACAAGTCCCGCCAAAAACTGCCGCTATAGCATCGAGGCGGCAGATCAGGCGATATCACTGGCTGGCCTGGAAGCCGATGTTCGTCAAACGGCTGGCCTGCTATCACATGGGCGGAAACGTCAATTGGAAATCGCCATGAGCCTGGCGACACAGCCCAGCGTGCTTCTACTGGACGAACCATTGGCCGGCATGGGGTCCGAAGAGACCGAAAGAATGCTCGACCTGCTGGCATCGCTTAAAACGAAACATGCCATCTTGCTGGTCGAACACGACATGGACGCGGTATTCAAGGTGGCCGATGAAATCACGGTAATGGTCAATGGACAAGTGATCGCTCATGGCGAACCCCAGGCGATACGTAGCAATATCGACGTCCAGACTGCCTATCTGGGAGAAGGCCAGTGACTCCCTTCATACAGGCACAGTCAGTGCATGCCCATTACGGCGCAAGCCACGTACTGCAGGGCGTAAGCCTGGATATTGGCCGTGGCGAATCCATAGGATTGCTGGGGCGCAACGGCATGGGAAAAAGTACTTTCATCCGGACCATCCTGGGCCACGTAGCAGCAAGCAGTGGCGACATCAGCATCCGCGGGAAAAATTGCACGAAGGCCGAGCCCTACCAGGTAGCGCGCCTGGGTATTGCCTACGTTCCCGAAGGGCGGGGAATTTTTCCTAATTTAAGCGTCCGCGAAAACCTGCAAGTCGCTGCCCGGCCGGGTTTTGACGGCCGCAAGGAATGGACCTACGAACGCATATTGCATACCTTCCCGCGCCTGTCGGAACGCCTGGATCATGGCGGTCAACAGCTCTCTGGCGGTGAACAGCAAATGCTGGCCATAGGCCGTGCACTAATGACCAACCCCGATGTGCTGATACTTGACGAGGCAACCGAAGGTCTGGCGCCTCTGATCATTGCCGAAATCTGGCGAATAATTGCCGAGGTGCGCCGCACCGGGATGTCGACCCTGATCGTCGATCGCAACTATCGCAAAGTGCTGGCGCACACCGACCGTTGCGTGGTACTTGAAAAGGGTTGTCTGGTTGTCAGCGAGCGCAGTGAAATCCTGGCGGCGCAACCTGAAGTTCTGATGCGTTATCTGGGCGTCTGAACGCGTTTCAGCACCTTAGCTGAACGCTGCAGCGGCGCGGCCTATACGATCATTAACCGCCTGCCACGCCAAGGTCCGCGGGGGCTGCTCGAACAAGATGGCGGCGTAACCGCGCTCGTCAAGATCGCGCAACAACGCATACAGGTCGCGCGCATAAGCATGCGGGTCAGCGGCGCAGGGGTACCAATCGACATCGCTGTTGGCAGTATCGCCGGGGGGATGGAAGGCCACCGCGGCTACCCGACCTGCAATCCTTTCCTTTTCAATACGGTTCAAGAGCTGCGCAGTCGACAATACATATAGCGGAGTGCGCGGCGCGTAATGCGCTTTCAAAGAGCCGGAAACCTGCGGTGCGAAGGCGTCCGGATGAGCCGGTTCCGCACCCAGTACAGCGCCGATCTGTGCCGCCGAGATATGGCCAGGGCGCAACAGCACGGGGCCAATACCGCGGTCAAGGCGAGAGAGATCGATGATGGTGGATTCAATACCCACTTGCGCTGGGCCACCTTCCAGAATCATCAGTTCAGACTCGGTCAGTCCACTGAACTCGGCTCGCACATGCGAGGCATGTGTGGGCGAGACCTGTCCAAACTTGTTGGCTGAAGGCGCCGCTACGCCCCCCTGCCCGTTAGGCTTGAGCCGTGCGAACTGGCGCAACAGTTCCTGGGCGATAGGGTGTGCGGGACAACGCAGGCCGACGCTATCCTGGCCTCCGCTGACGGCAGCGGGAATATGCTGGGCACGGGGCAAGATAAGGGTAAGCGGACCTGGCCAGAAGGCTTGCATCAGGGCCCGCGCTTCGGCCGGCACGGATTTTACCCAGTAAGTCAGGTCAGCATCGGGTGCCACATGCACAATAACGGGATGGTTGGCAGGACGCCCCTTGGCTGCGTAAATACGGGCGATGGCCTGAGGGTTTTCGGCGTCGGCGCCCAGCCCATAGACCGTTTCGGTAGGAAAAGCCACTAAACCGCCTTCCAGCAAGCGTTGCGCGCCTTGCGCCAACAAACGGCTTATATCGACCGATGTCATGGCATGGCTCATGACTGGAAAGGAATACCAAGTACTTGCGCGACCTGCGCAGCGGCAGTGTTAGCGTCGGCCAGCGTGGCGCCGAGCACATTGATATGGCCCATTTTCCGACCACGGCGCGCTTCAGCTTTGCCATACAGATGCAATTTGACACCGGGGATGGCCAACACGGTAGCCCAATCCGGATCGCGCATAGTGTCTGTTGCCGGATCGAACCAGACGTCGCCGAGCAGGTTCAACATGACAACAGGGCAAAGTGACGCTGTGCTGCCCAAAGGCAAGCCGGCCGTCACGCGAACTTGCTGTTCGAACTGACTGCTGATACTGGCGTCCATGGTGAAATGGCCACTGTTATGAGGGCGCGGCGCGATCTCGTTGGCCACCAGTGTGCCATCCTGTAGTACAAAAAATTCGACGCATAAGACCCCCACATACTGCAATCCGTCGGCGATCGCCAATGCCGCTTTGGCCGCTTTGGCCGCTTGTGCGGCCATCGGCAGCGCAGGCGGCCAGGCATCCACCGTGGAGACTGCCAGTATGCCGTCGCGATGCTCGTTCTGTGCAGAAGGATAATAGACAGTGTGGCCATCAGCACCGCGCGCCATGACAACGGAAAGTTCGCTTGCCAACGGCAGAAGTGCCTCGAGTACGCAACTTGCGCCAATGTCAGCAAATGCCTGAAGCGCCTGCTCTCGATTCACGACGCGGGCCTGCCCTTTTCCGTCGTAACCGAGACGGGCCGCTTTCAAAATACCGGGAAACAGCGTATCGGGCGCGGTAGCGATGTCGTCGGCGGTGTGGATGGCGGCATAGGGCGCGAGCGGCACCCCGGCGTCGGCGATAAATGCCTTCTCGCGTATGCGATCCTGAACGATGGCAACGGCTTGCGCCGCCGGTCTTACCAACGAAGCCGCCGCAAGTGTGCGCAGACTTTCGGCGGGTACGTTCTCGAATTCGGTTGTGATCGCCTTGCAGCGGCCGGACAGCTGCGCGAGGCCGTTTACGTCGTCATAACCTGTCTTGATATGCATATCGGCGACAGCGCCGGCCGGACTGTGGGGATCGGGATCCAACACCGCAACTTTGTAGCCCATGCTTTGTGCAGCATGGCAAAACATGCGCCCCAACTGCCCCCCTCCGATCATGCCCAGCCAATTACCGGGCAATATCGGAAAGGGAATAGAGGCTTCATTCATGAAAACAACCTGTCAGCAAAGAGAAAATAAAAAGTGGCGTAAAAGTAGAAGGGCGGCGCGTGGCCCTTACATCACGACATGGGGTGGCACAGCCATGGCCCTTGCGGCTTCGGTCTGCCGTGCCCGATAGGCAATTAACTTCTGCAATAACGAAGCGTCTGTCGTTGCCAAACATGCGATGACATGCAAGGCGGCATTGGCAGCGCCAGCTTCACCGATGGCAAATGTCGCAACGGGCACACCCTTGGGCATTTGAACCATCGACAATAGCGAATCTTCGCCCCGCAGATATTTGGATGGCACGGGCACCCCATAGACTGGCACAGGCGTCAGGGCCGCCATCATTCCCGGCAAGTGGGCCGCACCGCCCGCCCCTGCAATTATCGCGCGCAGGCCGCGGTCAACCGCGTGGTTGCCATATTCGACCATATCGTGGGGCATCCTGTGCGCCGATACGACCTTCATTTCGTGAGGCACGTGGAACTCTTCAAGCACGGCAACCGCGTGTTTCATGATGTCCCAATCGCTTGACGAGCCCATGATAATACCCACCACGGCTGGACCAGCGCTATCAGTATCAGTAAATATAGCCATATCAGCTCACCTTATGGTCGCACAAAGGAGTTCTATTTTAACTTGCCCAGGCGTCAGATCTTGCTGGCGTGCCGAATCACCGCCGTGGCCATGGATCCGGCTCCGGGCTAGGCCGTGAGACGCGTGACAGCTTCGCGGTATTTCGCAGCGGTCTTTTCAACAACCTCGGCGGGTAGAGCTGGCGCTGGCGGAGTCTTGTCCCACACCTGGGTTTCAAGCCAGTCGCGCACAAACTGCTTATCGAACGACGGTGGACTGATGCCTTCGGCGTACTCGGACGCTGGCCAGAAGCGCGATGAATCCGGAGTCAGCACCTCGTCCATTAAATGCAGCTGACCCTTATCGTCGAGTCCGAACTCGAACTTGGTGTCCGCAATAATGATCCCTTTGGTCGCGGCAAATTCCGCAGCTTCGGTATACAGACGTAGGGTCACGCTACGAATTTGCTCGGCCAGGTCTTTTCCAACCTGACTTACGACGTAATCGAAGTCTACATTCTCGTCATGCGAGCCAAATTCCGCTTTGGCGGCTGGCGTGAAGATAGGTTCTGGCAGCCGGCTAGCCTGCTGCAGTCCGGCCGGTAGACGAATGCCGCAGACGTTGCCGCTAGCCCGGTAATCGTTCCAGCCCGAGCCGATCAGGTAGCCGCGCGCTACGGCTTCGACCATGATAGGTTTAAGACGCTTGACCACCATGGCCCGGCCTGCGACTTGATCCCGTTCGTCTGGCGCCACGACATCTTCAGGCGCCACATCGGTGGAATGAGTCGGCAGAATATGGGCCAGCTTCTCGAGCCAGAATTCGGTCAGCTCGGTAAGCACTTGCCCTTTGCCAGGGATAGGATCATCGAGAATGACATCGAAAGCAGAAATACGGTCAGTTGCCACGATCAGCAGCTTATCGTCGCCTACTGCATACATGTCCCGCACTTTGCCACGGGCAAGCAAGGGTAGCGATTTGATGGTTGATTGATGGAGGGCCTGAACCACGATGTTTCCTCGGAATAAAAACATCCCGCCGGCTGAAGACCGGCGGGACGGGAGTCAAATTAAAGCCAAAAGCATTTACTGAACGACTTGAGCGAGTTCGCTGGCCGAATATCGCTTAGCCATTTCGGTGAGCGGTATCGGTTTGATCTTGCTGGCGTTGCCGGCCGTGCCAAACTGCTCGTAACGCTGCAGGCAGATTTCTTTGGCAGCTTGTCGAGCTGGCTTCAGGTATTCGCGCGGATCAAATTTGGATGGATTCTCGCCCATGAAACGACGAATTGCGCCCGTCATGGCCAGACGAATATCGGTATCGATATTGATCTTGCGAACGCCAAACTTGATGGCTTCCTGGATCTCTTCGACGGGAACGCCATAGGTCTCTTTCATGTCACCGCCAAATTCGCGGATTTCGGCAAGGAGATCCTGAGGCACGCTGGAACTGCCGTGCATAACCAGATGGGTATTGGGCAGGCGATGATGGATTTCTTTAATGCGCGAGATGGACAAGATATCGCCCGTAGGCTTGCGCGTGAATTTGTACGCACCGTGGCTGGTACCAATGGCAATCGCCAGCGCATCAAGTTGCGTATGCCGGACAAAGTCGGCCGCCTGTTCAGGATCGGTCAGCAACTGCTCCATCGTGAGCTTGCCGTCGGCGCCATGGCCGTCTTCTTTATCGCCCTGCATGGTTTCAAGCGAGCCCAGGCATCCTAACTCGCCTTCGACGGTGACGCCCAGCTTATGCGCCATTTCGACGACACGGCGGGTGACGTCCAAATTATATTCGTAATCGGCAATCGTCTTGCCGTCTTCCTTCAGTGAGCCGTCCATCATGACGCTGGAGAAACCCAGATTGATGGCGCCCTGGCAAATTGCCGGCGACTGGCCGTGATCCTGGTGCATGACGACCGGGATATTCGGGTAGGTTTCGACCGCTGCTTGGATCAAGTATTTAAGGAAGCCTTCGCCGGCGTATTTTCGGGCACCGGCAGACGCTTGCATAATGACCGGGCTATCGGTTTCGGCAGCGGCTTCCATAATAGCCTGGACCTGTTCCAGATTATTGACGTTGAAAGCTGGAATACCGTAACCGTTTTCGGCTGCATGGTCGAGCAACTGACGCATGGAAACTAGGGCCATGACAAGACCTCCTGAAAGCAAAGTAAATGTGAATAGAATCGATTTTACGAGGGAATGAAATTAATTGCTGATTATCAAGGCCTGATTGCCGACTTAGGTCGAAAGGCGGTAACAAGCGCGTTGCGCGTTTCGATATAAGGTCCGCCAATCAGATCGATGCAATAAGGGACTGCGGCGAAGATGCCGGCCACCAGCACTTTGCCATCAGGATCTTTCAGGCCTTCGAGGGTTTCCTTGATGGCTTTGGGCTGACCCGGAAGGTTGATGATAAGCGCCGCGTGGTCAGGCGTTTCACGAATAACGGCCACCTGCCGCGACAAAATTGCCGTCGGCACGAAGTTCAAACTGATTTGACGCATTTGCTCGCCAAAACCGGGCATTTCTTTGGTGGCTACCGCCAGGGTGGCCTCGGGCGTCACATCGCGGCGCGACGGCCCGGTGCCACCGGTGGTAAACACCAGGTCGCATCCCACGGTATCAACGAGCTCGATCAGGGTAGCCGATATCTGCGGCGCCTCGTCGGGAATGAGCCGCGTAACCACCTGCGGCGCCTGGATCAGGGCATCGCCCAACCAACCCTGCAGGGCGGGAATACCCTGATCTTGGTAGATACCGCTGGAAGCCCGGTCTGAAATCGAAACCAAACCCACCAACAGTTCGTCGGGGTGTTGACGGACAAGACGTAACGCTGCAGCCATATCTACCTTGAATGTTAGTGAATGACCTTAACCTTGGGCCCGCTGCTGAAGGATCTCGACGGCGGGAAGCGTTTTACCTTCCAGAAATTCCAGAAAAGCCCCGCCGCCGGTCGAGATATAGTCAACCTTGTCGCCGATGCGATACTTGGCAATGGCAGCGAGTGTATCGCCACCGCCGGCGATGGAAAACGCTTGGGAGTCGGCTATCGCCTGGGATACGACCTTGGTGCCATTGGCGAAAGCATCGAACTCGAACACGCCCACGGGACCGTTCCAGACTATGGTACCCGCTTGCCGCAGGATAGCGGCGAGCTGTTCCGCAGTTTGAGGCCCAATATCGAGAATTTGGTCATCTTCCACGACCTGATCGGCGGCCTTAACCGTAGCAACGGCATTGGCGCTGAATTCTTTCGCACACACCACGTCTACGGGAATGGGTACCGCGGCGCCACGCTGCTTCATGAGGTCGATCACAGCACGGGCTTCGGAGACCTGATCGGCTTCGACCAGCGATTTTCCGACAGCTAGGCCCGCCGCCAGCATAAACGTATTGGCGATGCCACCGCCGACCACCAATTGATCGACCTTATCGGCCAGCGACTTCAGGATGGAAAGCTTGGTTGAGACCTTCGACCCGCCGACAATTGCAACCAACGGGCGTTTTGGTTCGCGCAGAGCGCGTCCCAATGCAATAAGTTCGGCTTCAAGCAAGGGGCCGGCGCAGGCCACTGGCGCAAACTTTGCAATGCCATGCGTCGTGGCTTCAGCGCGGTGTGCCGTGCCAAACGCATCGTTAACGTATACGTCGCACAACGCCGCCATTTTCCTGGAAAGTTCGGCGTCGTCTTTTTTCTCGCCCACATTGCAACGGCAATTCTCGAGCAATACGACTTGACCAGGACTGGTTGTAACCCCATCAACCCAATTTGAGACCAGAGTAACAGGCAGCCCCAACAATTCGGAAAGCCGCGCGGCGATGGGAGCCAGGCTATCGGCCTTGGTTACCGTGCCTTCCGTAGGCCGGCCAAGGTGAGAGGTGACCATGACCGCCGCACCGGCATCCAGCGCCATGCGTATGGCGGGCACCGACGCGCGAATGCGGGTGTCTTCGGAGATTTTACCGTCGTCGAGCGGCACATTCAGATCAGAACGGATGAACACCCGCTTGCCAGCAAGCGCGCCCTCTTTTGCCAAAGAAGAAAGAGTTTTTATAGTAGACATAATTGGTATCAGTTTGCCGAGGTCAGACGTGGCAAGGGCGGGTTACCCCGCCCTTGAATCTAGGATCGGCCGTTTATTTGGCCGACATCAGAGCAACTGTGGTGTCGAGCATGCGATTGGAGAAACCCCACTCGTTGTCGTACCACGAAGATACCTTGACCAGCGAACCCGACACTTTGGTAAGGCCGGCATCTACCGTACTAGAGGCTGGATTATGGTTGTAATCCACCGACACCAGCGGTTCGTCGTTGTATTCCAAAATGCCCTTCAATGGGCCTTGTTCGGAAGCAGCTTTCAAAATTCCGTTGACTTCGTCTACCGTGGTTTCGCGCGCTGCCACGAAGGACAAATCGACGATGGACACATTAATGGTAGGAACACGAATTGCGTAACCGTCCAGTTTGCCATTGAGTTCAGGCAAAACCAAACCCACCGCCGAGGCAGCACCGGTCTTGGTAGGGATCATGCTTTGGGT
Source organism: Candidimonas sp. SYP-B2681 (assembly GCF_003971065.1). Taxonomy (GTDB): domain Bacteria; phylum Pseudomonadota; class Gammaproteobacteria; order Burkholderiales; family Burkholderiaceae_B; genus Pollutimonas. The sequence continues at coordinate 166,184 of NZ_RYDV01000008.1, read as the reverse complement.
GGCTGAACGTGCCCGGCGCAGGTCTTCGTGATAGACGTCGGTTAGAACCTGATCGTTGGTGTAAGCATGGATGGTCGTCATCAAACCGTTGACCAGGCCCAGCTTTTGATGCAAAGGCTGCACCATCGGAGCCAAACAGTTGGTCGTGCACGACGCATTTGAAATGACAGTATCGCTGGCCTTCAGTACGCCGTGATTGACACCGTATACGATCGTGGCATCAACGTCTTTGCCGCCCGGTGCGGAAATAATGACTTTCTTTGCACCGCCGCGAATGTGGGCACTGGCTTTTTCCTTACTGGTGAAGAAACCTGTACATTCGAGGACGACGTCCACGCCCAGATCACCCCATGGCAAAGCGGAAGGATCACGATTGGCAAGCACGCGGATCTTGTCGCCGTTGACCACCATGTAATCGCCATCGACGCTTACCGTGCCCGGAAATTTCCCATGGGCCGTATCGAAGCGCGTCAGGTGAACGTTGGTCTTGGGATCGCCCAGGTCGTTGATTGCCACAATTTCTATGTCGTGCTTTTTACCGCCTTCGTAATGGGCACGCAGAATATTGCGACCGATACGGCCATAACCGTTGATTGCCACGCGAATAGTCATTAATGATCTCCTGTTTATAAAACCTGTTCGACAGCCGTAGCAACATGCTCGACGGTCAAGCCAAAGAACTTGAACAATACCCCTGCCGGCGCGGATTCGCCGTAGGTATCAATACCCACCACGGCGCCATCCAGTCCAACGTATTTGTACCAGCCCGAGGTAACGCCGGCTTCGACCGCGACCCTGGGCAGCCCTTTGGGCAGCACGGATTCGCGCCACTGCGCATCTTGCAGGTCGAATACGTTGGTGCAAGGCATGGACACAACGCGGACGGCGATGCCCTTTGCCGCCAGCTGTTCTTGTGCGCCCAGCGCCAGCGCAACTTCAGAACCCGTTGCAATGATAATGGCCTGTGCGTTGGCCGCGTCGCGCAATACATAACCGCCGCGGCTAATCGCGGCGAGGGTTTGGGCATCGCGGGGAACGAAGGGAAGATTCTGACGCGACAATAGCAAGGCGGTGGGGCCGCCATCTTTGACATCCATGCCCACGCTGGCCGGACGCTGTACCGCCTGTGCCCAGGCCACCGCCGTTTCTGTGGTGTCGCACGGGCGCCATACCTGCAAATTAGGAATTAGGCGCAAGCTGGCTGCATGCTCGACCGACTGATGGGTCGGGCCGTCTTCGCCAAGCCCAATGGAGTCATGAGTGAAGACATGCACGACACGCTGCTTCATGAGCGCAGCCATGCGCAGCGCATTACGAGAATAATCGGAGAAAGTCAGGAACGTTCCGCCGAAAGGCAGATAGCCGCCATGAAGGGCGATACCATTCATGATCGCGGCCATGCCGAATTCGCGCACGCCGTAGTTGATATGGCGGCCAAACCGCAGGTGCAGCTCGCCGGCACGCACCGGTACGGCGCCCTTCCAGTCAGTGAAGTTAGATCCTGTGAGGTCGGCGGAACCGCCCAGGAATTCTGGCAACAGCTCGGCAAAGGCCGTGATGGCCAGTTGCGACGCCTTGCGGCTGGCCACGGTTTCGGCTTTTTGATTGGTCGCTTCGATAAACTTTTGCGATTGCTCGGCGAAATCGTCGGGCAAGGTGCTAGACATGCGGCGCTGCAATTCGGCGGCTTCGGCGGGAAAGGCTTGAGCATAGTCGTCGAATTGCGCTTGCCATTCGGATTGAAGCGCCTGGCCTTTTTGCTTGCCATCCCAGTACTCATATATTTCGGCTGGAATATGGAAAGCTTCGTAAGGCCAGTTCAGCGCCGTACGGGTGGCCTGGATTTCGTCGGCACCCAGCGGCGCGCCATGGACTTTTTCCGTTCCAGCGGCATTGGGAGAACCCTTGCCGATGACCGTGCGGCAGCAAATAAGGGTCGGGCCCTTATGCTCGCCTGCGAACTGCTTTGCTTGAACGATGGCGGCATCGACAGCCGCCATGTCGTGGCCGTCCACGCCTCGCACAACGTTCCAACCATAGCTTTCAAAACGTTTTGCGGTGTCGTCGCCGAACCAATTTTCAACACGCCCGTCGATAGAGATGCCATTGTCGTCATAGAAGACGATAAGCTTGGACAGTTTCAGTGTGCCAGCCAGGGAACACGCCTCGTGCGAGATCCCTTCCATGAGACAACCGTCGCCCACGAACGCGTAGGTGTAATGGTCGATAATCGTGTGCTTTTCGCGATTGAATTCCTGGGCCAGCAAGGCCTCGGCCAGCGCCATGCCTACCGAATTTGCCAGACCCTGCCCCAGCGGGCCGGTAGTCGTTTCCACGCCGGCGGTGAAACCGACTTCGGGATGGCCGGGCGTGCGCGAATGCAGCTGGCGAAAATTTTTGAGTTCCTCCAGGGGCAGATCGTAGCCGCTAAGGTGCAACAAGGCATAGATAAGCATGGAACCATGGCCGTTCGACAATACAAATCGGTCACGGTTGGCCCAGGTGGGATCGGCAGGATTATGACGCAGATGCCGCGTCCATAGCGCTTCGGCGATATCGGCCATCCCCATAGGGGCTCCGGGGTGACCCGAGTTGGCTTGTTGGACCGCATCCATGGCTAACGCTCGGATAGCGTTGGCCATGGAAGAATCTTGGGCTGGCGTGTGGCTCATTCAAAACTCGCAAGAGGCGACCAAACCCGAAAAAAGGTCCGGCCCCGTCAATAAGGTTTACAAAGCCTCCGATTTTAACACTGGGGAATTTTGACGTTGTTTACGTTCGTCCGGCGCCCGGACGCAGGCGGCAAACCGTGCCAGGACTGGCCCCCGGAAACCATAGAATCGAATCCAACAGTATGATTTCGGTCTTGATCACTGCCCGGTATAGGTAAAGCGTCTTATGGCCATTCCACGTTTCTTTTGCTCTGTTCCGCTGGCGTCCAACACAACCGTCGAACTCCCGACAGAGCTGGCGCATCATGCGATACGGGTCCTACGCCTGAAACCTGACGCTGACATAGTGCTGTTCAATGGCCAAGGCGGTCAGTATCCGGCCCGTCTGCTCATTGACGGCAAAAACGGCATGGCCATGCTTGGTGTGCACGATCCGATTGAGGCCGAACTCGCGGGCGATATAACCCTGGTGCAAGGCATCCCGGCCGGCGACAAGATGGACTGGGTAATCGAAAAGGCGGTCGAACTTGGCGCCAGGCGGCTGATTCCCATCGCGGCCCAGCGCAGTGTGCTGCAGCTGACAGGAGAGCGACTGCAGAAACGGATGCAGCACTGGAATCGCGTCGCCCAAGCTGCAAGCGAGCAATGCGGACGCAACCGGCTCATGAACATTGACGTCCCGTCGACGCTGCGCGATTACCTGCAGCGACCCAGTCCGGGTGAACAAACCAGCCTGTTCTGCCATCCCGGGAGCAGCACGACGCTGGTTCAGGCAATGGCCTCGGCACCCGATCGCGTGACGCTACTGGTAGGCCCTGAAGGCGGCTGGTCATTAGAAGAACAGGCGCTTGTCGAACGCCATGCCTTAATGCCGGTCAGATTCGGTCAACGCGTGCTGCGTACCGAAACCGCCGGCCTGGCGCTGATTGCTGCCATCAGCGCGCTCAGAGGATGGGAGTAATTTGCGGCGGGCCTATTCGGGAGCCCGTGAACCAGAATACGGTGTAGGCGAAATGCCCGGCTCGGGATCAGGATGCTTGCCAGCATGTTCGACGACATAAGAAAAACGCCTATCGTTGTTAGCGGCAAAGTCTACAACGTCGGCACATACCCGCAGTATGGCCTGTGAATCCTCGGCAAGCGCGGGGTCGCCTGAGTGCAGGTTATGAAACCATAAGAACATACCGCCCTTCTGATCCAGCAAGGTATCGCACAGACAATCGTACAGAGAGTCCAGGTTGCCCCCAAAATATTCGGGAAAGTCGACCGCCTTGACCACGGCCCGCAATACCGCCGAACGGCTTCTGGCCCGGTCGCAGTCCACGACAAATGGCGTCAAGCCGGCCGCGCCTGCAGCTTCGATAACCTCGTCCTTGGAGACGGCGGGAGCCTCTATCAAACCGCCTTTTTGCAATTGCTTCTGCAATGACTGCGCTGATTTCATTCTGGCGTCTCCTTGAAAAACGCTTTTACTTCTTCAATACGGCTCAAGCTATCGGATCGGCCCAAACGGATGAGCTCCTGTGTATAGCTGGCCTCGAACAACAAATACGAGATCAATGCGCCCCCGGTAGCTTGTCCGGAATTCGACGATACACCGATAACGCGGAAAAGTGCACGCGCGGCCCTAGGCACGTTTTTCAGATGCACCAAGGCCATTTCATCCAACGAACGGCTTGGAGTAATTGAGAACGTGCTGACAGGCCGTAAAGACTGGGTTTTTAATACATTTGGCGGCAGTTGTGCAAGCAAGCTATTTATTCGATCCATGCGCTCGACGTCCATCGAAATACTATCGAGAAAGATGTTTGACAGGGCATGACCGCCGATCTGAGCTAATGTGGGGTATTTGGTGTCAATTTTTCGCTTTTCGGGATGCGTGTCGTCTTTATACCCCGTTCCAATCACGAATATTTTCTTTGCACCTAAATGTATCGCGGGGCTCATGGGGGCCAATTGCCGCATCGATCCGTCTCCACACCAAGCGGTCTGTCCGCCCACGAGAATTGGCTGTGCCGGGAAAATGAACGGGATCGAGCTGGATGCCAGCAGGTGATCTACTCCTATTGTGCACGGCACCGCCTGACGTAACGCGCGCTGCCATGGCTTGATCGCGCGATTGGCCTGGTAGAAGGTTATATGCTCGCCCGTTGTGTAAGCCGCTGCGGTAATAGCCAGCGCATCGAGACGTTTCGATGCAAGATTCTTTCTTAGCCGCTCGAAGTCGAGGCTTTCGGAGAGTAGCCGCCCAAGCGGGCGGTTATCGAGCAGCGACCGGGGCTGCTGGCGGCTGGCGTGCGGCATCAGCCAGCCAAATGCCAGAGTGCTCAGCCATTGAAGCCCGGTATGGAACAAGCCTGCTGCATCGGCACGGTAGACCATGCCGGTGTGCAGGTTACCCCATAAATCCAGCAACTTATGCGTGCCGGTATGAGGATCGTCGGAGAAACACCCCAGGGCCGTCGCGTTAATGGCGCCGGCCGAAGAACCCGAAATGATCGAAAAAGGATTCGTAAAGTCCGGCGCGCGGTTCGGATCGAGTATATCCATGACGCCTGCCAGCACACCTGCCTGGTAGGCGGCCCGGGCTCCGCCGCCTGTCAGTATCAGCCCGACAGGCCCCGTACTGAGCCTGTTTGTATCATTTACGCAGGGTATTCGCATCAACCACCGTAAGAGCCGCCATATTGACGATGCGACGTACGGTTGAGCTAGACGTCAGGATGTGGATTGGTGCATTGACCCCCAGCAGGAAGGGTCCGACCGCCACATTGCCGCCCGCTGCAGCTTTAAGAAGGTTATAGGCAATATTGCCCGAGTCGACATTAGGGCATATAAGCAAATTGGCTTCGCCCTGCAAAGTCGTAGACGGCATGATGCGTTTGCGCAATTCTTCGTTAAGAGCGCAGTCGCCATGCATTTCGCCATCGATCTCGAGGCCTGGGTCGCGTTCGCGGACCAGTTCGAGGGCTGTTTTCATTTTCTCGCCTGAAGACGAACTGCTGGTTCCGAAGTTCGAGCGCGACAACAGTGCGACTTTGGGCTCGATATTCAGACGCCTCATTTCGGTAGCCGCTGCCAGCGTGATTTCGGCGATCTGCTCGGCGTCGGGGTTATCGTTGATATGAGTATCGGCCAGAGCAACGGTGCGCTCTGCCAGCAGCAGGATGTTCATCGCCGCGTAGGTTTTGGCGCCTGGCGCCTTGCCAATGATTTCATCGATAAACCGCAGATGATCCCCATAAGCGCCCACCGTGCCGCATACCATGCCGTCGGCATCACCCAGATGCACCATCATGGCGCCAATAAGGGTAAGGCGGCGGCGCATCTCGACACGGGCCATCTCTTTGCTGATTCCGCGGCGGCACATGCGTTCCCAGTACGTTGTCCAGTAGGTATGGAAACGTTCGTCGTAGTCGGGATTGGTCACTTCGACGTCTTTGCCCAGACGCAGGCGCAGGCCGAATTTCTTGATGCGATCTTCGAGTACTGAAGGACGCCCAACCAGAATCGGCTTGGCAAGTTTTTCGTCGACGATAATCTGCACCGCGCGCAACACGCGCTCGTCTTCGCCTTCGGCGAACACAATGCGCGATTTTCCGCCTTCCCGCACCAGCCTCTTGGCATCTGAAAACAGCGGCTTCATAAACGAGCCGGAACGGTACACGAACTGCTGTAACTGTTCGGCGTAGCTTTCGATGTCGGCAATGGGCCGCGTCGCCACACCGTCTTCCATGGCGGCGAGCGCCACGGCGACCCCGATGCGCACGATAAGACGTGGATCGAACGGTTTGGGAATAAAGTATTCAGGGCCGAACGAAACGCCGTACGTGCCATAGGCAGCAGCCACCACATCGTTTTGCTCTTCCTGGGCCAGCTTGCAGATGGCGATGACAGCTGCCTTTTCCATGCCACGCGTAATGGTGGTCGCGCCGACATCAAGGGCGCCGCGGAAGATATAGGGGAAGCACAGGACGTTATTGACCTGGTTAGGGTAATCGGACCGGCCGGTTGCCATGACCACATCGTCGCGCACGGCATGCGCGTCCTCGGGGAGGATTTCCGGGTTGGGGTTGGCCAGGGCCAGAACCAGCGGCCGGGAAGCCATCTTGGCTACCATCTCGGGTTTAAGGACGCCGCCTGCCGACAATCCCAAAAACACGTCTGCGCTATCGATGATATCGCCCAGCTTGCGCGCTGCCGTGTCCTGGGCGAAGCGCTCTTTGTCGGGGTCCATAAGAACCGTACGACCCGTGTAAACCACGCCTTCGATGTCGGCGACCCATATATTTTCGATGGGCAAACCCAGATCGACCAGGAGGTCCAGACAGGCCAATGCAGCAGCACCGGCCCCCGACACAACGACTTTGACTTTTTTGATGTCCTTGCCGACGACTTCCAGACCATTGATGAAGGCAGCCGATACGCAAATAGCGGTGCCGTGCTGATCGTCGTGGAAGACCGGGATGTTCATGCGTTCGCGCAGCTTGCGCTCGACCGTGAAGCACTCCGGAGCCTTGATGTCTTCAAGGTTGATGCCGCCGAACGTCGGTTCCAGGCCGGCAATGATCTCGACCAGTTTGTCGGGATCGGTTTCATTGATCTCGATATCGAACACATCGATACCAGCGAACTTCTTGAACAGAACTGCTTTGCCTTCCATGACCGGCTTGGACGCCAGCGCGCCAATATTACCCAGGCCCAGCACGGCGGTGCCGTTGGTGATAACGCCTACCAGGTTACCGCGCGCCGTATAACGATAGGCATTGGCCGGATCGGAAACAATTTCTTCGCAAGCCGCCGCAACCCCGGGAGAATATGCCAGGGCCAGGTCGCGCTGGTTCGACAACTGTTTGGTCGGCGTGACGGAGATCTTTCCAGGACGTCCTTGCTCGTGATATTCCAGAGCAGCTTTGCGAAAATTTTCTTCCATGGTGCTTTCAATAGTCTAGAGTGGGTTGGATACCCATTCTAGCCCCTGGGTATCATTTAGGACATGACTATACGTCATATAAACAATAAGGATAAGGCTGATCGGTCAGACATCCTGGCCGGGATACGGAAAAACATCGGCGGGGTCGAACAGTGCCTTGATACGTGCATCCAGATTCGTACCGCAGGTCCCAGCATCGCCTTGCGCGCGCTGTCGGGATGAGTAACGATCGGCATAGCTTCGCTCGGCCTGCGGCTGCGCCAACTGCTCATCCAGCACTACCCATTCTATCCAGCCCAGGTCGCCCCCGTGGCCCAGTAATAGCTGGGCAAGATTGGGCGCGTGGCCCGCTGCCGGTAGCAGGGCGTCAAGACGGTAGCGGCCCGGCCAGTGCTGGGCCTGGCGACATAGTTGCGCATCGGGATGCACGCTGGCCTGGAACAACGCCGGCACCAGTTGCTGCAGGCGCAAGCCGTCGAGCGGCTTCTGGTTGCTTTCGCCGAAGGCGCCAAGATTGACGCTAGAACCGTCCGCCAGCAACACCGAAGCGTGTACCATTCCGGATTTGAAGGTTTCCCCGGCGTTCCAATCACACAGGGTACGGTCGGCCAGCCAGGCGGCGACCGTGATATGGCAGGGCAGATCGGCGAATTGCTGGAAACCGGCCGCTTCCAGCTCGCCCAGCAGACAGCCCGGCTGCACGAACCATTTGGAACTGCCAGGCTCAAGACGCTGGCACCCAGCCATATCGCGACCCGGCTCTACCCACAGCACTGGCTCTTCGTTCAGGCGCGACGCATGTTGAATGCCGTCTAGCGCAAGGAGCACTCCGTACTCGGCACATAACGCCCTGGCATGATGGACATCGCTTGCCTGCTTCGGTATGAGCCGCGCGCTCCCTACCCCTTCATGCATTTCAAACTCGAAAAAAGTACCCGTAGCGGCACTGCGCAAGCGTTGGCAAAATGCTTCCCAGGGGTTTTGCGACAAGCGTCTGCCGGTCAAGAAAGCCCGGCGCGAACGAGACTCCATGTTTACTTCCTTTGAATACACTTGAAAAAAAAACCAGGCCGCTGTACGAACGCTACAATTATGCTTTTTCGCCGAGACCAGCCTTATGCCCCGCCTTGCCAAGCGTACTGAACAAGTGATGCCATTCTACGCTGTGGAACTATTCAAACAGGCGACTGCGCTGAACGCGCAAGGCCGTGACATTATCAGTTTGGGAATCGGCGAACCTGATTTTACGGCCCCGCCGCAGGTTGTTGAAACCCTGAATCGTGCCGCCCAGGCCGGCCTGAGCGGATACACACCGCCAGCCGGCATAGCGCCATTGCGAGATGCCATCGCCGACTATTACAAGCAACACTTTGGCGCAACCGTCGACCCAGACCGTATCATTGTGACCGCCGGTGCGTCGGGCGCGCTTCTTCTAGCGGCCATGACACTGATTAATCCGGGTGACGAAGTGTTGATGCCCGACCCGTCGTACCCTGCTAATCAGAATTTCATCATCGCTGCGGGCGGCGTACCGCGGCTTATTCCGTGTTCGCCTGATCAGCGCTTCCAGCTGGATGCCGCGGCCATCCGCGAACACTGGAGCCCGGCGACCCGCGGCGTGCTGATCGCCTCTCCCAGCAATCCGACGGGGACAACCATCGCCCGTGAAGACCTCAAGGAACTAATTGCTGAAGTCAAGCAGCGCGGCGGCTTCATTATTATGGACGAGATCTACCTGGGCTTGTATTACGGCGAGGCGCCACAAAGCGCTCTCACCCTGGACGACAACATCGTCATCATCAACAGCTTCTCAAAGTATTTCCACATGACCGGCTGGCGTCTAGGTTGGATGATCGCGCCGCAGCATCTCATGCCGACGATTGAAAAGCTGGCGTCCAGCCTGGCCATTTGCGCCCCTGCGCTTGCGCAGCATGCCGCGATCACCTGCTTCGAACCCGAAGTCATGCGAATTTTCGAGAACCGGCGACTCTCATTCAAACAGCGTCGCGACTACCTGCTTCCGCAGCTTGAACGCCTGGGTCTGCATGTACCGGTTGTGCCGGACGGCGCTTTCTATATTTATGCGGACATTCGCAAATTCAGCCACGATAGCGACGACTTTTCGCATCGGCTGCTGTATGAAGCCGGTGTTGCCGCGGTTCCCGGCCGTGATTTCGGCCCGGCGCACGCCGCTCACTCATTGAGGTTTTCGTATGCCACAGGAATAGACCGCCTGCAGGAGGCGGTTGAACGGATGGAACGCTTCCTGGGCTGATTCGCCTTACCGGCCGACGGAAATGCCGGAAGCCAGCGCAATGCGCCGCCTTTCGGCCAACACCTTCGCGCCGTAGCCTCCGTCGCTGGGGCCAGTGGCCCCCACGTAACAGGCCAGACCGCCTTCGACGGATCCCCGTCGTTTTATGCAATCGCGCAAAATTTGCGATCCGACACGGATATTGGCGATAGGATTAAGGGCGGCGATAGAGCCTTCATTGAAGGCCGCAAACTTTTCTTTATGGACCTTGGTCATCACCTGCATCAGCCCCTGTGCGCCCACATGACTTTCCGCATAAGGGTTATAGCGTGATTCGATGGCAATAACCGCGAGAAGAAGCTGGGGATCGAGCTTGGTTTCATTGCCCACCAGAAACGCCGTGTTGATCAATGCGCCGGCCACACTATGGGCAATCTTGTATTTCCGCGCAATATAGCTGCGCAAGGCCTGAGCCTGGGCAGACGTAACACCGGCAATCGGCTGACCTGCCAGCGAGGCATTAAGCGCCTTGCTGAAGTTGGTTTGAGCAGCAGGCTCGGATTCGATCTTGGGTGAGACCCCCGACTTTTCGACCCGAGAAGGCGCGGCGACGGACGGTTTGGAATCGGGACCGTCAAGGTCGTAAGATTCACCTTCGAAGAAGAAGTCGTTCTGACCGGTGCCCAAGGTGGCGAATACATCGCCCTTGAGCCCATCAGGACGTAAGACGAATACCAGTGCCGTGTGGAGTTGCCTGGCTTGTTCGCGTAAGGATGGAACCGTAAACGTAAGCGAGATCGTAACCAGCACTGCGATCCCCAGGTAAACGGCACAGACGTGCATCAGTTCGCTTAACTGATACATTGCCCCTCGGGCGGAACGGCTTACTAAATTGCCGGAACCCATGACTGCCATTGTGTCCTTTGAATCAAACCTGGTGAGTCGATGTTAACCTTCCACTGTCGTACTAATGTAACCTGATCGGCGAACTCTGTGAAATATCGTGACCTAAGAGACTTTATCGCGCAACTGGAAAGCGCTGGCGAACTCAAACGCCTGACAACTCCGGTTTCGACTGACCTCGAGATGACTGAGATCAGCGATCGCGTCCTGCGGGCGGAAGGCCCCGCCCTGCTTTTCGAGCGTCCCATGCATAACGGCTCGCTCTCCCCTATCCCGGTGCTGACAAATCTGTTTGGCACACCCAAGCGGGTCGCCTGGGGAATGGGCGCCGAAGAAGTCAGCGAGTTGCGCCAGACCGGCGAACTGCTTGCGTCACTGCGTGAGCCAGAGGCTCCACGCGGCCTTCGCGACGCTTTGGCCAAAGTATCGATGCTGAAATCGGCGCTATGGGACATGAGCCCTAAAACGGTCAAGGGAGCCGCATGCCAGGACATCGTTCTGGAAGGCAAAGATATAGATCTGGCAGAAATACCACTGCAGCGCTGCTGGCCGGGCGATATCGCCCCTTTGCTGACATGGGGCCTGGTCATCACGCGCGGGCCAAACGCCAAACGGCAAAACCTGGGTATCTATCGCCAGCAACTGATCGGACGCAACAAACTTATCATGCGGTGGCTCTCGCACCGCGGGGGAGCCCTTGATTTTCGCGATCATGCATTAAGCAATCCCGGCACCCCTTTTCCGATAGCCGTAGCGCTGGGAGCCGACCCCGCGACCATTTTGGGGGCCGTAACGCCTGTTCCGGACAGCCTGTCGGAATACCAATTTGCTGGCCTCCTGCGTGGTTCCAGGACCGAAGTCACGAAAGCATTGGGTAGCAATTTATCGGTACCCGCTTTCGCCGAAATCGTACTCGAGGGCCACATATTGCCGTCCTCGCATCCGGACGCCATTAAACCGACGATCCCGGAAGGTAAGACACCGCCTGTTGATACGGGCTACGAAATGGCCTTGGAAGGGCCTTATGGCGACCACACGGGCTACTACAACGAGCAGGACTGGTTCCCTGCGTTCACAGTCGAACGCATCACGATGCGGCGTAATCCTATTTACCACAGCACGTACACGGGCAAGCCGCCCGATGAACCTGCCGTTCTGGGTGTGGCCCTGAATGAGGTATTCGTTCCGCTCTTGAAGCGGACGTTCCCTGAAATCGTGGACTTCTACCTGCCCCCCGAGGGATGCAGCTATCGCCTGGCCGTGGTCTCCATACGCAAGCAATATGCCGGGCACGCCAAGCGCGTGATGTTCGGTATATGGAGTGTATTACGCCAATTCATGTACACAAAATTTATCGTGGTGGTCGACCACGATATCGACACACGCGACTGGAAAGAGGTCATTTGGGCGATGACCACCCGTATGGACCCGGTCCGGGACACGCTTCTGGTCGAAAATACGCCTATCGATTACCTGGATTTTGCTTCGCCAGTATCTGGACTAGGCGGGAAGATGGGAATGGATGCCACCAATAAATGGCCAGGCGAAACCCAGCGCGAATGGGGAACGCCCATACACATGGAAGCTTCCGTTAAGGCTCGGGTCGATGCAATGTGGAGTGAACTAGGCTTGTAATTCGATATACGGGTCAAACGCGCACCTTGTCACCTTCACCTGCCTAAGTCAGTGATGCCTGTAGTTCGTCTTCGCGTTGCCGTTTGATCTGGAAACGGAATAAGGCGGGCTGGCTGCTTATTTTTTCATGGCACGTGCCACTTGCCAGCTTAGTAAAAGGCCCGCCGCCACACGCCATAGCCGACGGCGTTTGCCCACACCTGAGAGCAAGGCCGAAGCGCCAGACGCCAACAACGGATACTGCCTGCCAAGCGACAATGCCTGAAAAAGCCAGTCGGATGGCCTTCTGGACGTAAGCCGGGGAAAAAATGCGTGCAATATCGCAGCCGGTTTGAGCTCTTGACCCAGGGCGTGGACATTGTGCGTGAGACTTTGCCGCTCGAGAGCTGCGCGCGCCCGAACGAGTTCCAGCTCCACCGCACGTTCTTTGCCTGACAATGATTTTTTCATCGGCGATCCTTGGTGCCTGTCCAGTCGGGCCTGGAAACCGACATCGGAGCCGGTTCACGCAAGCGTTCGATCATGCTGAGGTCACGCCGCAGCTCGTCCACAGTAGCGGCGAACGGCATCGGCGAGAACAGCAATCTGCTACGCACGGCCATGAATAGGCCCAAACCCAACAAGCCATAGAATAAAGCCAGCAAGCCCAATGCAACATAACGCTGATCGGTAGGCCAGAAATACAAGGCTACGGCGATGGAAAACACCAGAACTGCCAGCGTTAAAAAGAGCAGCGCTCCGAAGGCCATACCCAGAATGGTAATGAGGTGCGCTTTCTGACCTGCAGCTTCCAGCGAAAATAGCTCAAGGCGAGTACGCAAAATGGAAAGCAATGTGCATCCCAGCTCGCCGACGGATTCTCGGAGCGCCATGATTTGCCCTTGTTGACTAGGTTAACGGCGGCAGATAAGAGCGCCGATCAGCACACCGGCAAGGCCGGCCATGCCGATAGCCTGCCAAGGATTGTCGTGGACGTAATCGTCGGTAACCCGTGCAGCGCGCCGGCCGCGTTCAAGTAGAACATCTTGGGTTTCGTACAACGCCTCGCGAGTCCGACGTAGCGATTGCATAGCACTTTCGCGTAATTCGGCTGCTTTGTCACCCGTGGCCGAGGCCGCTTCACGCAGGAGTTTTTCAGCGTCGTCCAGGCTTACCTTAACGCTGTCGATGAATTGCTCTTCTGTTTGTGCTGCATCTTTATTTATCGCCATGATGAGGCTCCTAATCGAGAGTGGGTTGATAAACTTTAGCAATGACTTCAACTACAAACTAGCGAAGCTTGATCACTTCTACTACCGAGGCCACCCCGCCTTGCTGGCTTTCCTGTTTCATGACCATATGCAAATCGGGGCAGAACCAGTCAGTAACTTCGGCCGTCATTCCCGGGATTGGAAGAACCAATCCATTAAACGAGGCCTGAGTCGGGTCGGTCACACGGGTATAGCGAATAGGCCAGCAAGATTGGGTCCCGGACGCGGTTTGTATGCTTTGGCGTTCGCCCACCGTCTTTTGTCCGGTGCTGACAACGATAGGTTGGGTCTGTACGGCCTTTTTATCGAGATTGATCTGAAAGCGCATTGGGGGAAAGGTTTGCCCGGCCTGGGTAACCGGCTCACCGTAGGCAAACAGGCCAAGCATGCGAAGATCGAATTTTCCTTCAACGGGCTCGCGCCCGCCCTGTGCATCGCGTCGCTCGAACGAGGCTTTGCCGTGTTTGACTGCCATCCAGTAGTCCAGAGAGGATTTTCCCGGGGGCAGCCCGGCCAGGCCGTACGTTGCAATACCCTGCACGCGCGCCTCGCAGGCATCGCTACCGTCCTTGGTAACGTTGGAGAAAGTAAGGTCGGCCCCCAGTTGCATGCCACCGGAGCCGCTGAGCTGGGTCTGCCCGCCCTCATGCATGAATGGCGCCTCACAGAGCCCTGCATAAGCAGAGCCCGTGGCAAACGCAAGCATGAGCAGCGCAGAACTTGAATACCGTATAAAACGCATAAGCATTACCTGTATGTATTCGTGAAGTTCATACTAACGCATTTGCCTGGCGGCGTTCCGACAAAAATCGAGCAAATGTAAGCAGATTTATGATTTCTTGCGAAATCCTGCAGCGACCTGGATTCAGGTGTCTTTTTGACGGGTGCCGAATATCCGATCGCCGGCGTCGCCCAAGCCCGGGATGATGTAGCCGTGTTCGTCCAGGTGGCTATCAATCGATGCCGTATAAATATGAACGTCCGGATGGTGCTGCTCTACCGCGCGAATGCCTTCAGGGGCAGCCACCAGAACCAGGGCCCGCACGTTGACGCAGCCGGCTTTTTTCAATAAATCGATCGTGGCCACCATCGAGCCGCCTGTTGCCAGCATGGGGTCTACGATAAGCGCCAAACGCTGATCGAGTTTGCCCACCAGGCGCTCCAGGTATGGTTGCGCCTGCAAGGTCTCTTCGTTGCGCGCAATGCCGACTGCACTGACTTTCGCACCAGGAATCAAGCTGAGCACACCGTCGAGCATACCTATGCCTGCACGTAAAATGGGCACGACAGTGACTTTTTTTCCGGCGAGCTTCTCGACATCGACAGTTCCGCACCAGCCCTCTATGCTGGCCGGCTCCAGGGGAAGGTCTTTGGAAGCTTCGTACGTTAGCAAAGCAGCGATTTCCTGCGACATTTCGCGGAAATTTTTCGTGCTAAGGTCGGCGCGACGCATCAGGCCCAGTTTGTGGCGTATCAAGGGATGACGGATTTCATGTATGGGCATCGTGCTTCCTGCAAAGAAAATTATTCGAGCCGATATGGTGCGGGTGTTGGAGCGCGATCACCCTATCGGCCCACCTGCAAACGTAGGGGTGGGTATCATCGACATTATGCCCGGACTAGCGCGCGGCCAGCCAACTGACGAGTGCGTCGTTAAAGGCTCGCGCACTCACCGAGCGCTCGTCGTTCACCATGCTGACGAGAATATATCGTTTTCCGCTGGCGCCGAGGACGTAACCCGCCAGGGCGCTCGAATCGCGTAGCGTGCCTGTCTTCAGGTGGGCCATTCCTCTCGTTTCATCATCTCGCAAGCGCCTGCGCACAGTGCCGTCGACGCCGGATATGGCCAGCGATGAAATGAATTCTGGCATTAAGGGGGAATGCCACGCCACGTTCAACATGCCAACGAGACCCTCGGCGGTTATGCGACCCTCACGGGACAGTCCCGCCCCGTTATCCATTACCCAGCCGCGCGTATCGACTTTCTGATCTTTGAGTACGGCAAGCGCTGCACTGGCTCCGCTCTGGGGCGTCGCCCCGGCGCCCATCCGTTCGGCGGCGAGCGTCAGAAATAGCGTGCGAGCCATGACGTTATTACTTTGCTTGTTGATCTGACGAATGGTGTCGGCCAGGGACTCGGAATCATGCCACACGACTGGCGCAACGCCCGAAGGAACTTTGCCGTCTTTGACTCCCACTGCCAGCGTGCCGCCAAGTTCCTTCCATAGCATCTGGAACAGCGCCGAAAAGTAAGCGGGTTGCGACAAGGCCAACCTGTACACGCTGAATTCGCCACAAGAGCCGGCGGCGGTTCCGCTTACATTGACCACAATGTCTTTGCCTGTTGGAACGACGTGTGTGGCGATCGAGGGCGAGCCCGGGCAGGCCACTGCGCTCCATTTGATATCGCCATTGATGCGTACGCCCTGCAATGGCGGGTCGATGATGGGTATCCATTTTTTTGCCTGACTATCGGGCTGGAACAGCAAGCGCACAGCGCCCAGCCCTACCATCATCGCATCCGGACTGGCGTTATAGGGCCGATCGGCTGCGCCGTCGAATTCGCCGGGATTGATGCTGACACGCCCGAACCGGGAACGATCGACAACGACTTCAGTAAGATTCTTGATGCCTCGCAAGCGCAGCTCGCGCAGCAAGCCCCATAGCTCTTCCATCGTAAGCAAAGGATCGCCGCCGGCCTTCAAGTAAAGAGGACCCGCCAGCGTGCCCAGGGCATCGACTTGCCCACCACCCTTCGCCAGAAATGTGGTGCGCCACGTGTAGTCCGGGCCGAGGCCGGCAAGCGCCGTCCAGGTGGTCACCATTTTCATGACCGATGCTGGATTGCGAGGTTGCGACGCATTAACTGAAATGAGACGCGGGCCGTTGATTTCCTGTACGACCAGTGAGATCGAGGCAGCTGACAAGCGGGTCGCGCTCCATGCTTTCTGTAGCTCGGCAGGCAATGCTTGTGCTACAACCTGCGTGCTCAACAGCGACGCGACAGTCAAAAATGAGCCGATCGCGGCCCGCCGTCCACGCTTCTTAAGGCAACAGGCCCATTGCACTCGGCCCAACAGAGACATGATGCTTCGTTCCCGAAAAAAAACATCAGCATAACCAATGAAGGCAAGTTTGGTATCGTGTTCAGGCAGAAATTCCTCGCAACAGCTTAAAATAGTGCATAAATATCATTTCGGGCGCCTTATCGGCGCCCACCTCAAAGACCTCACGCGTGAATCCTAGCCTTGAACTCTCTCAGTTCAATTATGAACTGCCTCAGGAACTTATTGCCCAGACGCCAGCCGCCAAGCGGGTCGAAAGCCGTCTTCTGCACCTGGATGCCCAGGGAGCTTTGCACGACCGGCAATTCCTCGATCTTCCCGGGCTCTTACGGCCCCATGACCTACTGGTTTTCAATGACACCCGGGTCATCAAGGCCAGACTGCGCGGCCAAAAAGAGAGCGGTGGCAAGGTCGAGGTCCTGATCGAACGCATTACCGGAACGACGACAGCCCTGGCGCACATCAAGGCCAGTAAATCGCCAAAGCCAGGAAGCAGGCTTATTCTTTCCGACGCCTTCAGCGCCACCGTGCGGGGCCGCGAAGGCGAGCTCTTCGACCTCCAGTTTCCCACCCGCGTGCTCGATCTGCTGGATCGGTATGGCGCAACACCTCTGCCGCCCTATATCGAGCACGCCGCCGAGCACGAAGATGAAGCGCGCTATCAGACCGTCTATGCCCGGGAGCCCGGCGCGGTTGCTGCGCCCACTGCAGGCCTGCATTTTGACGAAGCCATGCTGGCGCGCCTTGCAGAGCAGGGCATCGCTCAGACGTTTGTTACTTTGCACGTGGGCGCCGGAACCTTCCAGCCAGTCCGCGCACAAAATCTTGCGGATCATGTCATGCATGCGGAGCGCTTCAGCGTTTCGCCTGAAACCGTCAAGATGATCAATGCAGCGCGCGCGGCCGGCGGACGAGTCGTGGCGGTCGGCACCACCAGCGTGCGAGCGCTGGAATCAGCCGCGCGCCAGTGCGACGGCGCTGCGCCCACTGCCACCATCGAAGGCGATACCCGGCTCTTCATTACCCCGGGATATCAATTTTCCTGGGTCGACGCTCTGGTCACTAACTTCCATTTGCCGCAATCGACCCTGCTGATGCTGGTGTCGGCCCTGGCAGGTATCGAACCCATACAGCGCGCCTATGCGCATGCTGTCCAATCCCGGTATCGCTTCTTCAGTTACGGCGATGCCATGTTTATAGAATCCCCCTAAGCAATGACCGGTTTACAGTTTCAGCTGCTGGCCACCGACGGTGCCGCGCGCCGCGGCCAGATCACCCTTAATCATGGTGTGGTCCAAACACCAATATTCATGCCGGTAGGCACCTATGGCAGTGTAAAAGCAATGCTGCCACATGAACTCGATGAAGTCGGGGCACAGATAATATTGGGCAATACTTTCCACCTGTGGTTGCGGCCAGGCACCGAGGTCTTGGACAAGCACAACGGCCTGCATGGGTTTATGCAATGGAAAAAACCGATATTGACCGACTCCGGTGGCTTTCAGGTTTTCAGCTTGCATGGCATGCGCAAGATCACTGAAGAAGGGGTCAAATTCGCTTCACCCATTGACGGCTCGCGCCTGTTCCTGACGCCAGAAGAATCCATGCGCATACAGCGCGCCCTGAACTCGGACATCGCCATGGTGTTTGACGAGTGCACGCCCTACACCATTGAAGGCCGCCCCGCCACCAGTGAAGAGGCCGCCCGCTCGATGCGCATGTCACTACGTTGGGCGCGCCGCTCGCGCGTCGCGTTCCAGGAGCAGGAAAATCCCAATGCCCTGTTCGGCATTGTGCAAGGCGGAATGTTCGAAGACCTGCGCGATGAGTCGCTCGCGGGCCTCGTGGATATTGGATTCGAAGGCTACGCCATTGGCGGACTGTCGGTCGGCGAACCCAAAGAAGACATGATGCGCGTATTGGCTCACGTCGCACCACGTCTGCCGGCCAACGCACCGCGCTATTTAATGGGCGTCGGTACGCCAGAAGATCTCGTCGAAGGCGTCAGCCGCGGCGTCGATATGTTCGACTGCGTCATGCCCACCCGTAACGCCCGCAACGGCTGGCTGTTCACGCGTTTTGGCGACATCAAAATGCGCAACGCCCGTTACCGTGATGACACCCAACCTTTGGATCCGTCATGTACGTGCCATACTTGTCAGCATTTTTCCCGTTCTTATCTGCACCACTTGCAACGAGCCAACGAGATTACCGGATCGCGTCTGAATACTTTGCATAATCTGCATTTTTATTTGACTATCATGCAAGAGATGCGAGAAGCAATTGAAGAAGGACGCTTCGAGTCATGGCGCAGCCAATTCGCACGTGATCGCGCGGTTGGTATCCAGTAGTAAAGATGTCGCTACAATACAAAGTTACCCAAACACCTCAGGAGTTCCCCGATGGCCGCTATTGATACATTGACACTAATAACCGCCCAAGCCGCCGCGGCGGGTGGAGAAAACGCCTTGATGGGCATGCTGCCCATCATTTTGATGTTCGTGATCCTTTACTTCCTGATGATTCGTCCTCAGATGAAACGTCAGAAAGAGCACCGCAATATGGTTGCCGCTCTGGCCAAGGGCGACGAAGTCATCACGACAGGCGGATTGCTCGGCAGGGTCACCAAAGTCGGCGACAACTACGTCACGATCGAAATCAGCACACTGGCCGACAAACCTGTCGAAACCGTGCTGCAGCGGACAGCCGTCACCTCGATTTTGCCCAAGGGCACGATCAAGGCACTCTAATCTGAATGTGCATACCCCGGACACTGGTTCGGGGTTCTTTTTTCGCTTTACTTTTTGACCGACGATGAACCGTTATCCTCTCTGGAAATACCTCACCGTAGCAGTCGCGCTGATAATTGGCATACTGTATACGCTACCCAATTTTTTCGGGGAGTCCCCTGCGGTGCAGGTCGCGGGCGCCAAGTCCTCGGTCAAAATTGACAACAGTGTCCTCAGTCGCGTTGAAGACATACTGAAAAGCGCCAACATTACTCCCACAGGCGCCTATTTCGAACAAAATGGCCCAGTAGGAACGGTAAGGGCGCGCTTCGACTCGCCGGACGTGCAGCTCAAAGCCAAAGACCTGATCGAAAAGACGCTCAATCCAAATCCGGCCGATGCCGACTACACCGTCGCCCTGAATTTATTGCCTGCATCGCCCGCCTGGCTGACCGCGATAGGCGCCAATCCCATGTACTTGGGCCTTGATCTTCGTGGCGGGGTCCATTTCCTTCTACAAGTCGACATGCGGGGTGCGCTGACTGGCCGCTACGATTCGCTGGCGAACGATGCGCGCAACACACTGCGCGAAGCCAAGCTTAAGGTTTCCGGAATCGACCGAAGCGACTTGTCTATCGTGTCGACGTTCGAAAGCGCCGACGATCGCAGCGCCGCGGCAACCGAACTACGCCGCACGATGCCCGACATGGTGTTTACCAATAGCGGCGAAAGCGGCGGCAAGTTTGCGCTTGCAGGCAAACTGACCGAGGCTGCAGTCACCCAGGTTCAAACCAATGCACTGAAGCAAAACATCACGACCCTGCACAATCGCATCAATGAACTGGGCGTCGCAGAGCCTGTTATTCAGCAGCAAGGCACCGATCGCATCGTGGTGCAACTGCCGGGCGTCCAGGACGTTGCCAAGGCCAAGGAAATCCTGGGCCGCACTGCGACGCTGGAAATCCGCATGGTCGACGACTCGCCTACTGCTATCGCTGCATTGAATGCCGGCACAGTGCCCTTCGGTCTGGAACGCTATACCGACCGCGATGGCCGTCCTTTGCTGCTGCGCCGCCAGGTGATTCTGACCGGCGAGAATCTGCAAGATGCCCAGCCGGGACGCGATCACCAAACACAGCAGCCGTCTGTCAACCTTACGCTTGACTCCAAGGGAGCACGGATTTTCCGCGACGTCACCCGCAACAACATCAACAAGCGCATGGCGATTGTGCTGTTCGAACAGGGCAAGGGCCAGGTCGTTACCGCGCCGGTTATTCGTAGCGAAATTCCCGGCGGGCAGGTACAAATTACAGGCAGCATGTCTGCACAGGAAGCCGCCGACACGTCGCTGCTGCTGCGCGCCGGTGCTTTGGCCGCGCCGATGGAAATCATAGAAGAACGCACCATTGGGCCTAGCCTCGGTGCGGACAACATCGCCAAGGGCTTCAATTCGACGCTCTACGGTTTTATAGCGATTGCGCTTTTCATCATCGTTTACTACCGCCTGTTCGGGGTGTTCTCTACGCTGGGCCTCGCATTCAATGTGTTGCTATTGCTGGCGGTGCTGTCGATGCTGCAGGCAACGCTAACCCTGCCAGGAATCGCCGCAATCGCCCTTACCTTGGGCATGGCGATTGACTCTAACGTTCTAATCAACGAACGAATACGCGAAGAATTACGCGCAGGCGCGCCGCCACAGCAAGCCATACAGCTGGGCTTCGAGCGCGCCTGGGGAACTATTCTGGACTCGAACCTTACTACGCTGATCGTCGGGCTTTCTTTATTGGCGTTCGGCACAGGCCCGGTGCGCGGCTTTGCCGTCGTGCACTGTATCGGGATCCTTACCTCGATGTTCTCTTCGATCGTAGGCGTTCGAGCCTTGGTGAACCTGTGGTACGGCCGCAAGCGCAAGCTGCAAAGCATTTCCATCGGCCAGATCTGGAAGCCAAAGCAAGATTAAGCCTCCGTGCGGCACCGATGACTGTGCCGCCCATTTATTAAAATTCAGGCAAGACAGAAACATGGAATTTTTCCGCATCCACCGCACCATTCCGTTCATGCGCCACGCGCTGGTGCTGAACCTGATAAGCGTTATCACGTTCGCCGCCGCCGTATTCTTTATTGCCACACGCGGCTTTCACCTGTCGATCGAGTTCACCGGGGGCACGGTGATGGAAGTCCACTATGCGCAGTCGGCACAAGTGGAAGAAATCCGCAGCGCCGTCGATAGCCTGGGATATACCGACTTCCAGGTTCAGAACTTTGGTACGTCACAAGACGTGCTGATACGTTTGCCCCTACGCGCAGGCGAGACGTCGGCAACACAAAGTGATTCGGTCTTCGGCGCCCTGAAGGCTCAGCATCCCGATGTTGAGCTGCGGCGGGTAGAGTTTGTGGGACCACAAGTCGGTCAGGAGCTGGTCAATAACGGCTTGCTCGCGCTATTGAGCGTAGTGATCGGCATCATGCTGTATTTGGGGTTTCGGTTCGAATGGAAGTTCGCCATTGCCGGCGTGGTCGCCAACCTTCACGACGTGGTGATTATCCTCGGCTTCTTTGCGTTCTTCCAATGGGAGTTTTCGCTTCCTGTGCTGGCGGGGGTTCTGGCGGTACTGGGTTATTCGGTGAACGAGTCGGTGGTTATCATGGACCGGATCCGTGAGAACTTCCGCAAGCAGCGTAAGGCTTCGGTACAGGAGGTGATCAACAGCGCCATTACGCAGACGATTTCCCGTACGGTGATCACGCACGGTTCTACGCAGATGATGGTTCTGGCGATGCTGTTTTTTGGCGGGCCTTCGCTGCACTACTTTGCCATGGCGTTGACGATCGGGATTTGGTTCGGGATTTACTCTTCGGTTTTCGTTGCCGCGGCGATTGCGATGTGGCTGGGCGTGACGCGCGAAGACATGGTGAAGACAGTGAAGAAGGACGATCCTGCGGCAGAGATTATGTAGGATTTACCGGACTATTTCGTTTTGAAGCGCCTCACTTTCAATTTAAGTGGGGCGCTTTTTATTGGGAGCGGATTTTGTGTTCTTTTTCAGGGTGTCGACTTTATTGCTTACCACCTTGACGTGTTGGGTATATTTCTTCCTTTAGCTGACGTGGCTCTTTTGTTGGGTGTAATTTGTGTTCTTAAGGCGCCGGCGGGTGCCCGGGGAGGCAATCGGCACGGCGGGCTTATATCCGCGCCTTCCTCGTCCAGGCGGGCGGCGGGCGAACTCCCTGCGCCCTGCTACGCAGGTCTCCGGTCAGACAGCGCCCACCGACATCCCCCGCCCTCCCTACGGAAGCCCGCGGCGCCCGCCTACCGCCGACTGCCTCCCCGGGCACCCGCCGGCTCGCAGTAATACGCTAGCCACGACGCTTTTGCCGGCCGAAGTTACGCTGCCGTGAAGACGTTTCTTGTCGTCGTGGCGCTGTTGCAGTGCCCTTGCGGTCCAGCCAAAGTGTTCGTAAAGTTTGCCTGACGATTAGGACTCCTGCCATCGAAATCGTTAGTCCGATGTTCAAAATTCCAGGTGGAGAATCATGGGCAAGGGGCTCGTGCGTGATCGTCCGGCTGCCACGCATTTGCGCCAAGTCCGTGAGCAAACCGCGACCTGACAATTCATTCTGGCCGACGCCGATCCGTGGCGCGGCCCTACCGAAGGGGAGTGCGAGATTATGAAGATTACCGTCGAGACAACTGTTCACGCGCCAATTGGGAGGGTGTGGCAGGCCTACACCACGCCGGACGACATTGTCCAGTGGAATGCAGCTTCCGATGACTGGCACACCACCAAATCCAGTATTGATCTTCGAGCGGGCGGTGCTTTCTCGTCCCGGATGGAAGCAAAGGACGGTAGCTTTGGATTTGACTTTGCCGGCACCTATACCAACGTAGTCCCGAATCGGCTGATCGAGTATTCCTTCGGGGACCGGGAGGCGAAAATTGAATTTACCGAAAAGCCCGAAGGCGTCGGCGTAAGGGTTTCATTTGACGCTGAATCGACCCATTCCATTGAGCAGCAGCAGGCCGGGTGGCAGGCAATTCTCGATAACTTTGCGCGCCATGTTGAAGAACGGCAGTAGTGCGCTCGAAGTTAACCCGTTGTTCAACTCGGATGGACGCTAACTGTCTTCCCGGCCTCCTTCGATTCCGTCGCCGTCCACCGCAAAGCCGGCAGACGGGTCAGGGGCCAGGGACGGCACGGCGGGCTTGTTTCCGCGCCTTCCTCGTCCAGGCGGGCGGCGGGCAAACTCGCTATGGCCCGCTACGCGGACCGTCGCTCAGACAGTGCCCGCCTTAATCCCGCCTTCCCTTCGGAAGCGCGCGGCGCCCGCCTGACCCCCGTCCCTGGCCCCTGACCCGTCTGCCGGCGTCCGAGCGATACCGAAACTGTAGGTAACCTAAGCATGGACTTTACCTTTACGTCATGTGCGAATATACTTACGTCCATCAAGGGGAGTAGCTTTCTTCCGCAGCATCGTCATTACGGCTGGCTTGCAATATTTTGCAGACTCCCGGTGCTCGGGCAACATCATCATGTTGCAAGCAAGACCTTGCCATTAAGGGCAAGGTCTATACTCCAGCGATAGCTGTGGCCTGCGTCCTTACGGATCAGGCCATTTTGCTTTGTTCAGGCTACCCTTGCTCAAACCAAGTGGTATTCAAGCAGGCCATTGCAGTCGGCCAGATCCGTTTCCCTTCGCAACTATTATCTTGATACATAAAGGGTGACTTATGCTTGAATTTTTACAGACACTAAGCTGGGCAGCGGTCTTTCAGATTATTCTGATCGACATTCTGCTTGGAGGCGACAATGCCGTCGTCATTGGGCTGGCCTGCCGAAACCTGCCGCACAAGCAACGCATGCAGGGAATTTTATGGGGCACGGCTGGCGCTATCGGTTTGCGGGTAGCCTTGATCGCCTTTGCATTGACGCTGCTCAGCGTGCCGTTCCTGAAGATCATTGGCGCGCTACTGCTGGTATGGGTCGGTATCAAACTGCTGATTCCGGAAGACGATGCGCATGGCAAAATCAGCGGCAGCGCATCCATTCTGTCCGCAGTCAAAACCATCATCGTGGCCGATTTCGTCATGAGCCTGGACAACGTCCTTGCCATTGCAGGCGCCGCCCAAGGAGCAAATCCGGATCATCAATTGGGCTTGGTCATCTTCGGCTTAGTGATTAGCGTACCCATCATCATCTGGGGCAGCACCCTGGTGCTGAAATTGATCGATCGCTTTCCCAGCGTCGTCACGTTAGGCGCAGCGCTGTTGGGCTGGATAGCAGGCGGAATGCTCATCACCGATATCGTCATCGTCGAACAATTCGGCGAGCCTTCCGGCACGTTGAAGTTTGCGGCTGAAGTTATCGGGGCTCTGCTTATTGTGTTGGTCGGCCGCTGGTGCGCGAAACGCAAGCATGCCGCCATGGCCAGCGCGTAACTGAAACGACGTCGCCTAGCAGCACGATCAGAGTGGGGTGCCCCACTCTGATCTGTACATCGATAATCCCTATCTGATCACGGCCAAAAAAGTTGGCCACCGCCTTAGTGACCATATCCTGCGACCAGCGTGTGGCCAATGCCGTTCGAGACTTAGAGCAACAAGTAAAACTGACCGCCCCCCTCTTGACTGCGTTCGCGTTAACGAGCCAAGCGGCCGGCAGCGACTCGATTGTTCTTGGTGAACGCGTTTCTGGGCTTCTGTCCGTTCACCTCTCGATGATCTTCCAGTAGGAGTCCTTCTTGGCGATCTTGCCGTTGCGAAACTCGAGAAGGTCGACGCCACGAACACGGATTAACTCGCCTGTCTTGGTAGTGCCGCTGAGCAACCAGGTTGAGACGCCAAGGTTACCCGCCACCCAGTGCCTGTCCTCACCATAGTGAACGTCAGGGATGCCCACAAAGCGAGTAGCGAGGCCCTCTCGCACTGCTGCCTTGCCGACGTAGCGGGTGCCGCCAGGCTCTTTGCCTCGAGGCATGCATAACTCACAGTCATCGGAGAAGAAGCTCATGATCGCATCGAGATCGTGCTTATTAAATGCAGCGAGGAATTCTTCCAAGGTCGGAATCGTGACATTTTCGCGCATTACTCCTCCTCGTTGAGCTCCGGACTTCCGTCCAGCATACTCGTACCAGAGCGAGAATGAGGGACTGGCCGTTAAGCGGCTGCCATCCTCATTAAAAACGATATCTACGCCACCGTTGTCGATTTTCTCGCCATTCATGCTAAAGCCGGCAGCTGGGTCCGGGGCCAGGGACGGCGGTTAGGCGGGCGCCGCGGGCTTCCGAAGGGAAGGCGGGATTCAGGCGGGCACTGTCTGAGCGACGGTCCGCATAGCGGACCATAGCGAGTTTGCCCGCCGCCCGCCTGGACGAGGAAGGCGCGGAAACGAGCCCGCCGTGCCGTCCCTGGCCCCGGACCCAGCTGCCGGCGTTCGTCAGATACCAAAATCGCCGCGCACAAAGTCGCCGCATCCAAAATTCCATACCAAAATTAATGGAAATCAAATTACCCAATATCAAAAGCGTCCCGCCACATAAATCGTCAGCGAACGCCGCCAACGTTCCGTAACGACCCAGCAACGATAACGGTACAATGGCTTTTTTACTTACTTGCCCGCGGGATATACACCCGTCACGGCTTAAATCATGCAAGAAACCACCATCAAGCGCAATGCCGCTGCATCGTCGACCGCCGCCGCTCCTACAGTCCGCATCATCTCGTCCCAACTGCTGATTCCGACCGAGCCAGACGCTCCGCAACATTCGAGCGAGACTACCGCCCCCGAACTATCGATTCAGCCTGCCGAACCGTCCGCCGCGAAGACACGCAAATTATTCATCCGCACCTTCGGCTGCCAGATGAACGAATACGATTCTGACAAAATGGCCGACGTCCTTCGTGAAGACCAAGGCGTCGAGATAACCGAGAATCCCGAAGAAGCCGACATCATCCTCTTCAACACCTGTTCCGTGCGTGAAAAAGCGCAGGAAAAGGTCTTCTCCGATCTGGGCCGCGTTCAGCATCTGAAACTTAGCAACCCCAATCTCGTAATTGGCGTCGGGGGCTGTGTTGCCAGCCAGGAAGGCGAAGCCATCGTCAAGCGGGCACCGTATGTCGACGTCGTGTTCGGGCCCCAGACGTTGCACCGCCTCCCCGACCTTATCGCGCGGCGCCGCTCATCCGGCCGATCGCAGGTCGACATCAGCTTTCCGGAAATCGAGAAATTCGACTCCATGCCCCCGGCTCGCGTGGATGGCCCCACCGCGTTCGTATCGATTATGGAAGGTTGCAGCAAATACTGCAGCTTCTGTGTCGTGCCCTACACCCGCGGCGCCGAAATGTCCCGACCATTCGATGATGTGCTCGTCGAAATCGCCGACTTGGCAGACCAGGGAGTAAAAGAAGTCACACTGCTGGGCCAGAACGTGAATGCGTACCGCGGCCCCATGGGCGAAGGGGCAGAAATCGCCGACTTTGCCATGCTGCTGGAGTATGTCCACGAAATCCCTGGCATCGAGCGGATTCGCTACACGACATCGCACCCCAAAGAAATGACCACACGCCTGATCGAGGCGCATGGCAATCTGACAAAACTGGTGCCATTTTTACACTTGCCTGTGCAAGCCGGCAGCGATCAAATCCTGTCAGCCATGAAGCGCGGCTATACAACGTTAGAGTTCAAATCCATCGTGCGCAGGCTGCGTGCAGCGCGCCCAGGCCTAACCCTTTCATCAGACTTCATTATCGGGTTTCCCGGAGAAACCGAAGCTGATTTCCAGAAGACCATGTCGCTGATCCGTGATGTGGGCTTCGACCAATCGTTCTCGTTCATTTATTCGCGCCGCCCGGGCACGCCCGCTGCCGATCTGCAAGACGATACGCCGAAGGACGTAAAACTGGACCGCTTGTATCGCCTTCAGGCCCTCATCAATGAGCAGGCCGCTGCCATCAGCGAGTCCATGGTTGGCACCGTACAACGCGTGCTGGTTGAAAAGCCCTCCAAGCGCGATCCCAACGAACTTTCCGGCCGCAGTGAGAACAATCGTATCGTCAATTTCGTGGGCCAGCCGCGCCTCATCGGACAAATGATAGATGTGCGTATCGTGCAAACCATGACGAACACACTAAAGGGTGAAGTCGTCACACTCGACCGGCAGACCGGAGAGCGCGCATGAGCAGGGGCGCCCATGCCAAAGGTCCAGTGAATGTCAGGCTCGACGGAGACAACACACACTTGGCCAATCTCTGCGGCCCCCTTGATGAAAACCTGCGTCAGATTGCGGAGGGTTGGAACGTAACCCTTAATCGACGGGGCGATCACGTAAAAATCGCGGGCGACAAGGCCAAAGCGGCGGCCCGAGCGCTTGAATGGTTTCATCGCAAAGCGGTACACAAAGCCTTGTCGATAGACGATATTCAGTTGGGGCTGGTGGAACTGGGTGCTGGCCGTCCGCAAGAGCACAAAAAAATCGAGGAGCTGGCGCCGCCCATGCCCGAGATCGCGCCGGTCGATGACCAAAGCATTAATCTGCGCACGAAGAAAACCGACCTGCGTCCGCGTACGCCGCGCCAGCGTGATTACCTTAACCAGATACTGCGCCACGACATCACCTTTGGCATCGGACCCGCTGGCACAGGAAAGACCTGGCTGGCAGTTGCCTGTGCCATCGACGCCCTGGAACGTGAAACGGTTCAGCGTCTGGTGCTCACGCGTCCGGCGGTCGAGGCCGGCGAGCGCCTGGGCTTTCTGCCGGGCGACTTGGTGCAAAAGGTGGATCCTTATCTGCGCCCTCTATATGACGCCTTATACGACCTGATGGGATACGAGCACGTACAGCGTTTGTTCGAAAAACAAACCATAGAAATTGCCCCCTTGGCGTATATGCGAGGGCGTACGCTGAACCATGCCTTCATCATTCTGGATGAAGCCCAGAACACCACGCCCGAACAGATGAAGATGTTCCTGACCCGCGTTGGCTTTGGCAGCAAGGCCGTTATCAATGGCGACCCTTCACAAGTCGACCTTCCACGCGGCCAGCTTAGCGGGCTGACCCACGCGGTAGAGGTTCTGGAATCGGTACAAGGCATTGCCACGACGCGCTTCACCAGCCGCGACGTAGTGCGCCACCCCTTGGTGGCACGTATTGTCGATGCCTACGAAAGGGCCGGCGATCATGTCGCCTGAAGCGTCCGTTCGCGGTAAAAAGCCGGTGCACAAGGAACCAGAATTGTCCTTGTCCGTGCAATATGCCATCGCTGTGCCCGAATTGCCTCGCTGGCGCCTACGCCGCTGGGCCACGCGGGCGATAAACGCCGTGGCACAAGCTTGGGACCAGGAATCCGGTGCTCAACAACGGACACAACCCTGCTTTTCGGCTGTCGTTTTGACGATTCGTCTGGTCGGTGCGGACGAAGCCCGGCAACTTAATTCCGAATTCCGCCAGCGCGACTATGCCACCAATGTTCTGACCTTCGAATACGGCGTCGATCCCTTCGGAACCGCATCGGGTGACGTCGTGCTTTGTATGCCCGTGCTGCAGCGCGAAGCGGAAGAGCAACATAAAACATTGCGGGACCATGCCGCACACTTGACGGTGCATGGTGTTCTGCATGCCTTGGGTTATGACCACATCGATGCGGACGACGCCAGTGAAATGGAAGCCCTGGAAATCGATATCCTTCGCCAGATGGGGATCGCCGACCCCTATCAGCCATAAAGCTTTCAGCCTGAAACCATAATTTCGGTTATGCTAAAACTCCCTATAACCAGTCCGATGGACAATGTCAGATCCTAGCTCACCCGATGCCGAGCCCCGCCCGGCGAAAACCCCATCCAAATCCCTGTTTGAACGCCTGACCGCGTTCATGAGGCCCTCAGAGCCCGAAGACCGCGAAGATATCAAAGCGGTCCTGGAAGCCGCCCACGATAGGCACGTGCTCGACGGCGAGTCCTACGCCATGATTTCCGGTGCCTTGGAAGTCGCCAACCAGACGGTGGCCGACATCATGGTGCCTCGATCCAAGATCGACATGCTGGACATCGGCAAGCCTTTAGCTGAAGTCCTGCCTGAAATCATCGAAACCGGGCACTCGCGGTTTCCAGTGTATGAAGATGACCGCGATAATATTGTCGGCATCCTGTTGGCCAAAGACCTATTACTGTCCATCACCAACCCGGCTATAGACTTGCGCCCTCTCGTGCGCCCGGCTGTTTTTGTCCCTGAAACAAAGCGCCTGAACGTGCTGCTGCACGATTTTCGCAGTAGCCGTAACCACCTGGCGATCGTAGTCGATGAGCATGGCGGAACGTCCGGCCTGGTCACCATGGAAGATGTCCTCGAACAAATCGTCGGAGAAATCGAAGATGAATACGACGAAGACGCCGAAAAGACCATATTTCAAACCGGCACCAACAGTTGGCGTGCCATGGGGATTACTGAAATCCCCCTATTCAACCGATGCTTCAATACCGATCTGCCCCACGATGATTACGACACGCTGGGTGGCTGGCTGGCAGCGGAACTCGGACGCATCCCTCGCCGCGGCGACAGCATCAGTCATCAGGGACTGAATATCACGGTGGTCGGAGCCGACGCCAAACGAGCCTTGTGGCTGCATATTCAACTCGACAATCCGGACCCTGTCGCGCGCCTCACCGCCAACGAGTAGACCTTTGAACCACTTCCAGAATTCGAGCAGGCAATACGCCTGCGTGCTGTTGGGCGCCATTCATGCAATGTCGTTCGCACCCGGGCCATTCCCGACTTGGCTACTGCCTTTTGTTCAGATATTCAGTCTGGCCTTCCTGGCGTTCTATGTGTTCCGTGCCGCCACAGTACGCAAGGCTGCCCTGTACGGATTCATTTTCGGCCTGGCCAACTTCGCTTTAGGGTTTTATTGGCTTTACATCAGCATGCACGAGTACGGTGGCATGGCTGCCTGGCTGGCCGGTGCTGCTGTACTGCTTCTGGCCGCTGTCGAAGCCGTTTTTATCGTGTTGGCGGCAACGGTGGCCCGGTGGATCTCGGCCCGCCATTTACAAGTTAATTGCAGCTTCGGATGGCAATTATTGATCGCTGCGGTCTGGGCCTCGTGCTGGACTCTGGCGGAATGGCTGCGTGGCACGCTCTTTACCGGCTTTCCCTGGCTCAATGTAGGCTATGCGCATGTGGAAGGCGTATTGGCCAGTTGGGCGCCCCTACTGGGCGTCTACGGCTTGGTGTGGTTCGCCAGCTTCGCCTCTGCTGCAATCGCTTTGCTGGCATGCGCTAAGGACACCACCAATGATGCCCGGGCGGCGGTTGGTGTGGGCTGCGCGATCGTGGTCGGGCTGTTGGGGATCGCGTTAGGGCACATCGACTGGTCCAAAGCGCAAGGCGACCCCATTATCGTGCGGCTGGTGCAGGGTAACGTGCCTCAGTCGGAAAAATTTGACCCGGAACTCATGCAGCAAGGGCTTGCCACCTATATGCGGCTTGCTGCCTTGCCTCCCAAGGAAGCAGACGCCTCGCCCGATCTTATCGTGCTACCCGAGACGGTCGTACCGTTATTTCAGGACCGCGTCGCCCCTCAGGTATGGCAACAATGGTTGGACATTGCTCGCGAACGCGACGCCAGAATATTAATGGGCGCTCCATTATTCGACCGCCGGGACGGCCAGGAACGCTACACCAATAGCGCCATCAGCTTCGACGCGACAACGCCGCTCGCCGCATTGATCGCGGGCATCCCGGACATGCGTTACGACAAACAGCACCTGGTTCCTTTCGGGGAGTTCGTACCGACGGGATTCAGGTGGTTCGTGGAGTCCATGCACATTCCCCTTGGGGATTTCGATCGCGGACGGGTGCGGCAAGCCCTCTTCCCGATTAAGGGACAAATGATCTCGCCGAATATTTGCTATGAAGACGTCTTTGGTGAAGAAATCATTCAGTCGGTGCGCGATAGCGAAGTCTGGGGGCCAGGCGCCACCCTACTTGTCAACATGAGCAATCTGGGCTGGTTTGGTGATTCGTGGGCATTGCGCCAGCATCTTCAGATTTCGCGCATGCGCTCACTGGAGACCGCCCGCCCCATGATACGTGCGACCAACACGGGCATGACTGCGGCCATCGACGCCAAGGGCAACATACGCGGCGTACTGAGCCCGATGACCAAAGGAGTTCTGGACGTTGAGGTCCAAGGGACGACGGGTCTCACACCCTATGTCCGTTGGGGCAACGCCCCCGTCCTCGCGTGGACCTTCCTCGTGTTAGTGCTAGGACTGTTGATGCGCCGGCGCGAGCCTGCCGCCCAAATGGCGCCTGCCAATTTGTGATCCCGGCTTACGTGACCGACACGATAATCTCGGAAAATTGCGCAGCGGGCACGGGCTGCGAAAACAGATAGCCCTGCCCATAATCACAGCCTGCCCGTCGTAGCAGCTCGCGCTGCTCGCCGGTCTCCACTCCCTCTGCAATAACCTTCAGTCCTAACCTGTGGGCCATGACGATGATGGCTTCACACAACGCCATGTCGTCCGTATCCGGGCCGAGGTTCCGCACAAACGATTGATCAATCTTGATGTAATCAATATCGAACTTTTTCAAATACGAGATGGAAGAATAGCCGGTGCCGAAGTCATCCAGCGCCACCTGTATGCCGGCATCGCGGAAAGCGAGAAGCTTGGAACTGACGTCGGCGCTGGCATCCATCAGCAATCGTTCCGTAATTTCCACCACGATGCAGTGACCCGATAAATTTAATTCCTGCAGATATTCCAACCATGCCGAATGACTCAAGCCTTCGGCCAGGAACTGTGCCGGCGAAACGTTGACGCTGACCTGGAAATCGACATGGTGTGAAACGCGCCACGCCGCTACCTGGCGCGCCGCTTCGCGAAACACCCAATCCCCGATACTGACAATCATGCCGGAGTCTTCTGCCAAGGGTATAAATTCTGCCGGACTGATCAAACCAAGGGTGGGATGCATCCATCGGATAAGCGCTTCGGCCTTGCAGACACGCCCTGTGCTAAGTTCGACCACCGGCTGATAATGCAGCATAAACTCCTGCCTGCCCAACGCACCGACCAGGTCACGCAACAACTGACGCCGGCTATGCGCATGCTGCTGCATGATTGGCGTGAAGTAACAGAACTGGTTACGGCCTTTTCCCTTGGCTGCGTACATTGCCAGATCGGCATTTTTCAATAATTCGTGCACGTTGGTGCCGTCTTCAGGATAAAAGGTCACGCCGATGCTAGTCGAAATGCTGGCTACTTCGTCGCCCAAATAATAGGGCTGAGCCAGAGCCACCAAGGCATGTTGGCAAATACGATACGCGACATCCTGGTCCTGGAGCTCGCCCACAATGATGGTGAACTCGTCGCCCCCCAGCCGCGCCACCGTATCGGTTGCCCGCACACAGCCGCTGAGGCGTTTTGCGACCTGTTTAAGCAACTCATCGCCCACGCCATGGCCCAACGTATCATTGACGTCCTTGAAGAAGTCCAGGTCGAGGAAAACCAGCGCCATGGGCAGACCGGAGCGGTTGGCACGAGCGATGGCCCGTTCCAACCTGTCGTGGAACAATTGCCGGTTCGGCAGTCCTGTCAGATGATCGTAGTTGGCCTGGCGCCAGATAAAAGCGTCGGATTGTTTTTTCTTCGTTATGTCCGAGAACAACCCAACGCGGCAGTGGACAGAGCCGTCGTCGTCATAGGAAGTATTGATCGTAAGTCGCTCAGCGTATTCTTCGCCATTCTTACGACGGTTCCAAATATCGCCTTGCCACTTTCCCGTGTTATCCAACGAATGCCACATGGCCTCGTAGAACGCCCTATCGTGACGGCCGGAACTCAGTATGCTTAGTTTTGCCCCGATTGTTTCCTCGGGACCATAGCCAGTGATGGCAGAAAATGCGGGGTTTACATTAATGATGCAGCCATCCGGATCGGTGACCACCATGGCCTCGCTGCTGTTTTGATAAACCAGTGACGCCATGCGCGCCGAGGCTTCCATCGCTTTGCGTGCTGTTATATCGAGCGCGATCCCCATGGTGACTGCCTTGCCGTCCAGCAGCATTTTAGAGCCGAAGATTTCAATATTGATCGCCGAGCCGTCTTTGCGGACCCCTCGCCGCTCGTGCCGTACATGCGGAACTTGATTCTCCAATCGCTGGCGCACGCTCTCCCTGACCTTTGGGCGATCTTCTTCAAAGAAAATGTCATATGCGCCGACCGATGACATCATCTCGTCGCGTTCATAAAGGAACATCTCGGCCATTGTCGCGTTGACGAAACGAAAGTGGTCATCCTGCACAATGTATAAGCCCACCATCGTGTTTTCAGCCATGCCGCGGAACATTGCCTCGGCCTGCTGCAAGCTTCGCCGGTCCTGTTCTATGTGTGCCACCAACTGGTCGATTCGTTGTGTCGAATCGTTAAACGCAAGCGCAAGCTGCCCCATCTCGTCCGCCGCGCGATAGCTGACTCGCGCCTTATAGTTTCCCGCGGCAAGTTCCTGGCAATGCCTGGACAATTGGCGCAACGGGATCACCATTTGCCTACGCGCTGCCGCGAGGGTCGCCAGCAAAACCAGTGCGTCGGCAAGCAGCAGACCGTACATCTTCAGCAGCGCCCGTCGTTGCGCAGAGTGAGTTTCATTGATGATAGACCCGACAAGTGCTTCGGCATTTTCCAGCACAGTGATCGAGCCCGCAGCGATCCGTTGTTGCAAGGCTGTGTGATCTTCGGGCGGCTCGAGTTCGGTGCCCCCTGGCGGCGTGGTTACTGCCAGCAGCGCATGGACGCTGGTGCGGTAGTTGGCCCAATTCGTCTTAAGCGCCCCAATCAGCACACCATGATCGATGGGCAATTGATGCACTTCGAGCCCAAAAACGGTGCCTCCTTGTGCCAACGCGTTCAACGCCGTATCGAACTCTTCCATGCTTCGCCAGATATCGCTTTGGCCCCCGGTTTGCCGGATCGATAGATTGACACTTTCAAACGCAATTTTCTGGCTCAGCATGCGCAGCTTACCCGCCACGTTTACCGTCGCGGCCACGCCGTTGAAATCGTGCATCAACCCCTTGACCACGATGATGTTGGAGCCCGCCAATAACAACACCACCAAAAATATGGCGCCTATCTTTTGACCGATGGTAAGCCTGATCCCGAGCCGCCTGTTCAACAAAGCTTTGGTATGTGGAGATGTCTCGCGAGGCATAATTTTCTGGGAATTGAGTTCATAGTCACGTCAGTGGAACCGTAGCCGTGCAAAGTGTAGGGACTGGCATTATATTGGCGCCTCGAGAGAAAGATAGTCTTGATGGAAATCAATTATTCTCAGGCCAGAACGCGACTGACTTGCACACTTAAAAAATATAGTGCATAATCTCGCTTCTTCGTTAGGCAAGCCAGTACGGGGGTATAGCTCAGCTGGGAGAGCGCTTGCATGGCATGCAAGAGGTCAGCGGTTCGATCCCGCTTACCTCCACCAGTCTACCGAAGAAAAAGCAGTACAGCAGGAACTGTGTGTTTTATATGCTATAATGCGCAGCTTGCTTTGTCCGGTCCCCATCGTCTAGAGGCCTAGGACACCACCCTTTCACGGTGGGTACAGGGGTTCGAATCCCCTTGGGGACGCCAGGCTTTTTTGCTGGCAACAGTAGTACACCGCTGCGGAGCGGTAGTTCAGTTGGTTAGAATACCGGCCTGTCACGCCGGGGGTCGCGGGTTCGAGTCCCGTCCGCTCCGCCACAAGATTAAAAAGCCCTGTAATTTCACGATTACAGGGCTTTTGTTATTGGCGCCGTGCTTATGCGGCAAAATGGCCGCTGGTCAGGGGCTATGTTTCATAGCCCTCCCCACGATGCATATATAAGCAGAAAACAAGCTGCCGGACTTGCTGCCGGCAGATCCATGCGCGTCAGGATTGCCTTTTCAATCGACAGCTGCTCCCGACTGCTTTACCGCCTTACCCCATTTGTCGACCTCGGTAGTGATGAAGTCTTTTCCTTCGGACAAAGTCAAAGGCATGGCGCGAGCACCACGACTCTGAAACGTCTCTTTTACGGACGGCGACTTCAGTATGTCTACCACTTGTTTGTTCAGAAACTCGACAACATCAGCAGGCGTGCCCGCAGGCGCCAATAATACCGCCCAGCCAACTGCCTCGAATCCAGGATACCCGGATTCAGCTACCGTCGGCACAGCGGGCAGCTGGTCAATGCGCTCACTGGTGGTTACGGCCAATGCAATAGCGTCGCCAGTCTTGATATGAGGTAGGGCCGACGTTACGGAGTCCACCATCAACGGCACATGATTACCCAGAAAGTCGGCCTGAGCCGGACCGCTACCCTTATAGGGGATATGCTGCATGGAGATATCCGCAGCGCTTTTGAACATTTCTCCGGAGAGATGTTGCGTTCCTCCGATGCCCGCACTGGCGTACGCAAGCTTTTCCGGATCGGCCTTGGCTTGCTCTACCAATTGCTTCAGCGTCGTGATGCCGGACTTGGGATTTGAAAGAAATACTAGCGGAACGGCAAAAATGCCGCTTACGGGAATGAAGTCATCGGTAAGCGAATAACCGGCGTTCTTGTAGAGCGTCTGATTCACCGCCGCTGCGCTTCCGCCCACAACCAAGGTATACCCGTCCGGCTTCGCGCGGGCGACATACTTCATTCCGATATTGCTACCGGCGCCGGCCTTGTTTTCCACCACCACAGGCTGGCTGACAGCAATGGCGAGTTTTTGAGCCAGTTCGCGCGCGAAGATATCGGTTGCCTGCCCCGGGGGAAAAGGCACAATAAGCGTAATCGGACGGTCGGGATAGCTGGCCATGGCCAGCCCGCTTATGCTGCATAACATCAGCGAAATCAAGGACCTATTAACTAAGCGCGGCAATTTCATGTGGGTGTTCTCGTTTAACGATTTAATTAAGCCGGATAAATCCGGCAGGTATGCTTGGCCGCTACTATACCAAGGCTATAGAATTCGCTTTAGGCGTTTTGTTACCAAGGAATATATGCCCGCAACGGTACCCCGTTCCATTATCAACGCATTCCAGCACGCCCATTACAACGTATTTGCGCCCGGCAATCACTTTACCGCGCACATCGGAAAACGCTGCGACGCGCTGGCCAGCCTGATGGCGGATTACGGAAAAAACACGGTCTCTATCCTGACCGCCTACAACCCCGATGCCAAGACCGGCGACATCGATCAGAACCGGCACGCTCAACAAGCGTTATTCGAAGAAATCCATAAACTTGGGGCGCCCTGCTTCTCTGGACAAAACCGGGCAGCAAACGGAGACGGGCCCGCGGAACCGACTTGGGTCGTGCTGGGACTTAGCCGCGAGCAGGCGAAAAATCTGGCGCAACGATTCAGACAACTGGCATTTGTATTTTCGGACGAATGCGCTAAACCTGAATTGGTCTGGACCCACGTGCGCATGTAACATTTAGGCACAATGTCACACCAGCGGCCAATAAGCCAGCCCTTACCCTTTGGTTTATGCGAATTGCGAGATTATGCCGCCTTTAAGCGCTAAGTTCCATCAACTACGCTACATCATGCGCTAAAGCGGTCCTTGCCGTTCCATTAGGGCGCGCCTATCATAAGCGGCTTCTTCATCTGACCTCTTAGCAACGATATGCTCACCACCCAGGTAAGCCGGAACGCCGGCAGTCATACAGATTCCCAGGCCACCGTCGCCTGGAGCGTGCAAGCAATAGTAGAACTTTACGAACTGCCGTTCATGGACCTCGTGCTTAGAGCGCAGGCCGAACATCGCCAACATCACGAACCGAATACGGTTCAGCTTTCAAGCCTGCTATCCATCAAGACGGGTGGCTGCCCAGAAGACTGCTCCTACTGTCCACAATCAGCGCGTTACGATACACCGGTCGAGAAGGATGCCCTGATGCCCCTGCAAGAGGTTCTGGAAGCGGCCAAACAGGCTAAAGCCAGTGGTGCACAGCGCTTTTGCATGGGCGCCGCCTGGCGTTCACCCACCGCCCGCCAGCTTGATGCGGTCATGGAAATGATCTCCGCCGTCAAGGGATTGGGCCTGGAAACGTGTGTCACCCTTGGAATGCTCAAAGACGGACAGGCGCAAGAACTTCGGGATGCAGGGCTAGACTATTACAACCACAACCTGGACACCTCGCCCGAGTTCTACGGCAGCATTATCTCGACGCGCACTTATCAGGATCGCCTGGATACCCTTGAGCGGGTACGACAAGCAGGCATCAACGTGTGTTGCGGAGGTATTGTCGGATTGGGCGAATCGCGTCGCGAACGCGCGGGCCTGATCGCCCAACTTGCCAACCTGACCCCCTACCCCGAGTCCGTACCGGTGAACAATTTGGTGAAGGTAGCCGGCACGCCGTTAAGCGATACACCGGATGTAGACCCTTTCGAGTTCGTGCGCACCATAGCAGTAGCCCGTATCACCATGCCCAAAGCCGTCGTGCGCTTATCGGCGGGGCGCGAGGAGATGAATGACGCGTTGCAAGCGCTATGCTTCCTGGCGGGTGCCAATTCCATATTCTATGGCGACATGTTGCTGACCACCGGCAACCCTCAGGTAATGAAAGATAAAGCACTGTTTGACCGCTTGGGCCTGACCCAGCCTGCCGACCATAGCCACTGACTAAGGCTTTTATGTATACCCTGATTGCCAGTGTGGCCTGTAGCGTTGCGGTGTCAATTCTGCTTAAGATGGCCCGTCGCAGAAACATACAGATTGATCAAGCCATCGCCGTCAATTATGTGGTCGCGGCCAGCCTGTGCCTAGTTATTTTCCAACCCCATCCGGCGTCCCTGTTGACTCCTGCTACGCCATGGTGGATCTTGATCGCCCTTGGGGTGATGCTACCGACTATCTTTCTGGCTATGGCCGGGGCGGTTCGCCATGCAGGCATTGTGTTAAGCGATGCGGCGCAGCGACTTTCCCTGTTTATCCCGTTGCTGGCGGCGTTTGTACTGTTCGGCGAAACCTTGTCGCTTAATAAACTTGCTGGAATCGGCGTGGCAATCGTCGCGTTGATCTGTCTTTTGATTCGTCCAAGGCAAGCCGAAGCAGGCAACGATACCCGCAGCACGGTATTGCTACTATTGTCTGTTTGGACCGGGTATGGCGCTATAGACGTTTTGTTCAAGCAATTGTCAAAAAGCGGCGCGGCTTTTTCAAGCAGCCTTTTTGTCGCCTTCACCTTGGCCGGCGTGCTGATATTCTTATATCTAATCGCACGGCGCAGCGTTTGGGCAAAACGTAA
Organism: Candidimonas sp. SYP-B2681; assembly: GCF_003971065.1. Lineage (GTDB taxonomy): Bacteria > Pseudomonadota > Gammaproteobacteria > Burkholderiales > Burkholderiaceae_B > Pollutimonas. The sequence goes on along the minus strand of NZ_RYDV01000008.1, from coordinate 127,476 downwards.
TATTATTGCCGGGCTGGTATTGGGCACACTGAATTTCGGCAACATCTACTTTTACATTCGTGCGCATCAGGTATTTCCGCAGAACCCCACGCTTGTCTTTTCGGCCATGAATATTGGCGTAATATCCCTGGGTACCCTGGTGGGCGCGGGACTCTTTAAAGAAAAGCTGCTGTGGACCAATGTGTTAGGCATCGTCCTTGCCATTACGGCAATCGTCCTGCTTATCCCCAAATAAAAATAAACGACAGTACCTACGACGCCGGCACTACCTCGTCATCTTGGGGGGCCGGTTCATCGACCGATTCGAACGACAGGTCGCTTTCCAGATCCACACGCGGATCCAGGGCAGCGACCACATTGGACGCCTGCAAACTGTCGGACATCGGCACAAAATGCGTCGGGGCATCTTCGCTAAGATTGACGCCGCTGACGCTCTGCGGACGAACAAATATCACCAGTATGGCGGCACAAGCCGATACGAAAACAAAATAAACGCTTGGATTCAGTTCACGCATCAACAGGCCGGCGATCAAGGGGCCCACGCAGGCGCCCAAGCCATAGACCATATACAAAATAGCGCTTAAGCCCACGCGTCGCTCAGGGTCGACGTTATCGTTGGCAAACGCCGCCCCCAGCGGGTAAAGGGTGAACTGGAGAATCCCAAATGCGCAAGAGAACAGCAATAAGGCCCAGAAAGGGAAGGTCCACCATCCCCATAAGGGAATCGAAATCAAGGTAAGCACCAGCGCACTGACTCGTATCAGCCGTACTCGGTCGATGCGATCGGCAAGCCACCCCACGGGCCACTGAAAAAGCAGTCCCGATGCCACGGCAGCAGCCAGGAAGACGGCGACCTGGTCGCTGGATAGGCCCTGCTTTATGGCGTAGACCGGCGCCAGACCGTAAAACGCACCAATAATGGTTCCGGCGACGAAGAGCACCGTCAACGATAACGGTACTCGGGACACATAGTATTTAATATGGATGGGCGCGGGCACTTGCACAGCAGGATGAGAAAGCCGTGTCATGGCGACGGGCACCAGGCACAATGCCGAACATATCGCCACAAAGATAAGTGGCTGGTAATTCAGGGTAGGAAACAAGGTAAGCGCGAGCTGGCCCAACACCGTTCCGAGACTGGAACTGACCATATAGAAGCCGAAGACTCGGCCACGTTGATGATTTTCGGTCTGTTCGTTAAGCCAACTTTCCAGCGCCATGAACTGCGTCACCATGGCAATACCCGCCGCAAAACGAAACGCCAGCCAGACCCATAAATTGTCCACCAGCGCCAGAGCAAGAACCGTAATAACAACGATAGCGCCGGTCGCCGAGTACGCACGTATATGGCCCACCCGAATGATCAATTTATGACCGATACGGGCACCAAATACCAGGCCCAAGTAGTAGACGGCGATCAGTGCGCCAATCCAGACCTCTGATACTGATTCGGCCGTTAACCGTAGACTAAGATAAGTATTAAAGAGCCCCGACCCGACCAACAACAGCAACGTCGCCAGATAAAGTGAGGAAAATGCAGCGACCATCTTTACCATGTGAAATCGGGGCTCCGTACAACTATCCTACTTGATTCAATATCGTCTTGGCGTCGCTCACTTCGAACTGACCGCCTTGTTCTACATTCAGCTGCTTCACGACACCGTCTACCAGCAAGGCGGAATAGCGTTGCGAACGCACGCCCATGCCTCGCGCGGTTAAATCGAGCTCTAGACCCAACTGCTTCGTCCAGGCAGCACTTCCGTCGGCCAACATGCGCACGCGACCGTCAACGCGCTGATCACGGCCCCACGCACCCATAACGAAAGGATCGTTCACGGCAACGCACCAGATCTCGTCTACCCCCTTGGCTTTTAACTGATCGGCCAGTTCAACAAAGCCGGGCAGATGCTTGGCCGAGCACGTAGGTGTGAAGGCCCCTGGAACAGCAAAAAGAGCAATGGTCTTGCCCTTGACCTGATCTGCCACCTGGAAATTGTTGGGGCCGATGGCACATGTTTCGGTGGCCGTTTCAATGAATTCAGCCAAAGTACCATCTGGTACACGATCACCGATTTGAATAGACATACGCGTTCTCCGATATTGTTTGCGGGAAGCGCGGCGCCGACGCGGCGCCGCAGGAACTGCCATCATACGCTGGACACGAGTCAATTATGCCGCACTTGAATATGTACATTTCGAAAGTGTCTTGATTCGTATGCACTTTGTAACCTTATCGCGCCCCGACCTGTGGCATTCTTTGCCAATAATGAATGCCGGCCTGAATAAACGACTACAACACAGGAGGAGACCTTGATACTGCCCAAATTATCTGGTGCGCTTATTGGCATGTCCTTGCTCGGAAGCGCCTATGCCGCGTCGATTCTCGAGCGAAGGATCTCTTTGAACCAGTGGGTGTTAATGTGTGGCGCAGCCAACGGAGCGGCCGAAGCGATCGGTGCAACCAGACAAGACTGCGATAGCCACCGTAGGACAACTCAAAAGCATCTCACCCGTTACGCCACCGAACACGGCGCCACATTAAGCGATTTCGACGCGCTGTTTGATACCGGACGCGTCGAGGGCAAGACGCTCGTTGCGTCGCGTCTGTTGCGCCAGAACGGCAGGCTTGCAATGCTCATGCAAGGCTTTCAACGCGACAAGAGCATTCCCTACCATGACGTTGAAAAAGCCCTGAGCAGCTGTTAACACCGCCGCGTGACGGTTCCGCTTTTTGGTGCTCTGTGCATGCGAATACGTATATCATAGGACTACTATCAGGTCCTATGGTATATCGCAATGAGCAACACCACAAAAGACGAAGGCGTACTTAGCCACCTTGACGAAGCTGGCCAAATTCGCATGGTCGACGTTAGCGGCAAAGCCTCTAATCTTCGCACCGCCATTGCAGAGGGTCGTGTAAGCATGAGCGCCTCGGCCTACCAATTGTTGTCAGCCCGAGAAAACGCTAAAGGCGAAGTTCTCAACACGGCGCGCCTGGCAGGGGTGCTGGCCGCAAAGCGTTGCGCCGAGCTTATCCCCTTATGCCACACGCTTCCCCTTAGCTTTGTGGGAATAGAATTTTTCCCGGATGACGCCGCCCACAGCATTACCGTGCGAACGACTTGCCGCAGCGACTACAAAACCGGGGTCGAGATGGAAGCAATGGTGGCATGCAGCATTGCTGCCCTGACCATCTACGATATGTGCAAGGCGGCCGACAAGGGCATCATCCTGGAACAGATACGCCTGCGCTACAAATCAGGAGGTAAAAGTGGTGAATGGCACAACGATTAAAGTTCTGTATTTCGCGCAGGTCGCCGAACTGACAAAAACGCGCGAAGAACAGTGGCCGCTTGCACAGGCACTGTCCTGTGCAGAATGGCTTGCGCAGCTTGAATCGCGCTATCCGCAGCTCGCCCCGGTTAAACGGCTGAAACTGGCCATCAACCAATATCATGTCGGGCACCACAGCGTGATAAACCCCGGCGATGAAGTAGCCGTCTTCGAACCTGTCACCGGAGGGTAAGACATGGTCGTCATACAAGAAGCCGACTTTGATGTCGCGACCCTGCTGACCGAACTACGTGCCGCATCGGGGAGCCAAAGCGGAGCCATCGTCACCTTTACTGGGTACGTTCGCGATTACGCCAAGAACGCGAACACGCAATCCTTGTTCCTTGACCACTATCCCGGCATGTGCGAGCGCGAGATCGAAGCGCTGTGTGTCACGGCCCGATCGCGCTGGGACGTACTGGACTGCACGGTGGTGCATCGAGTTGGCGAACTGCAGCTAAAAGATCAAATCGTATTTGTCGGCGTCGCCAGCACACATCGCGGCGATGCTTTTGCCGCATGCGAATTTCTGATTGATGCATTGAAAACCCGTGCTCCGTTCTGGAAACGCGAAACCTTGACCAGCGGGGAACAATTCTGGGTGCAACAGCGCGATAGCGATGTCAGCAAGACCGATAAATGGGACGAGCCGTCCGCCGCCTGAAGAAAAATCATGAGCAAAGCCGATACAAGCAAACCAGCCGTTTCCTTATCATGTGCGGTACTGACCATTTCCGACACTCGCGACACCAACAATGACACTTCGGGCGACTATTTGGTTGAAAGCGTGATTGCTGCCGGACACCGCTGCGAGAAACGAGGCATAAGCCAAGGCAATTTATACGAGATCCGAAAGGTCATCAGCGATTGGATTGCCGATGACGCCATACAAATCATACTAACCAATGGCGGCACAGGTTTTACACATCAGAAATCCACTGCCGAGGCAATCATTCCTTTGCTCGACCTGACGATCGCCGGTTTTGGCGAACTGTTCCGCCAGCTGTCGTATTTGGAAATCGGCACCTCGGCCCTGCAGTCCGACGCCTTTGCGGGTTCGGCCAACAATACGCTGATCTTCTGCATGCCGGGCTCGACCAATGCCTGCAAAACCGCGTGGGAAAAAATCATCAAAGAGCAGCTCGATAGCACCCACCGACCCTGCAATTTTGGCACGCATTACGCTTAAATAAACTACGTTGCCTTGGGCGTAAAGCCCCGGCCCTCCTAACCCATCTTCTTTCGGGTGTTTCACTATGCTTGATTTTGATGTTGCTCAGTCTCGCCTTGCCGCCGCTGGCAAGCCGCCAAGCATCAGCGAAAGCTGTACGCTGGACCAGGCCCGGGGCCGTGTCCTGGCCCAAACCTTATTCGCGACCGTGGACATGCCGCCGGCAGACAATAGCGCCATGGATGGTTACGCCATTAACTATGCCGACTACACGCCTGGCAAACGCTTCCCGGTACAGCAGCGCTGCTACGCAGGCGATCCAGCGCAGCCCTTGCAAAAGGGCAATTCCATCCGCCTGTTTACAGGCAGCGTTATCCCCGAAGGCGCCGACACTGTCGTCATGCAGGAGGACGGCGCCGAAGTCGATAATGAATTCGAGATACACCGCCCACCCGCCCAGGGTTCGCATGTGCGGCCTCAAGGCGAAGACGTACATGCCGGCGACCAGATTGTTGCCAAGGGAACGCTGATACAGGCGGCCCAAATCGCTATGCTGGCCTCGCAAGGCTATGCCGAAGTCACGGTATACGCGCCATTGAAGGTTGGCATCCTGACCACGGGCGACGAACTTATCCAGCCGGGGCAACCGCGCAGCCCAGAACAAATCTATAACTCGAACGGCCCCATGCTGGCAGCCATGGTTGAAAACATGGGCGCGAAGGTCGTGCACCTGCTGCATGCGGCCGACACCGAGGAATCGCTACACTCTGCTTTTTCGACCTTATTGGCATCCTGCGATCTGGTGATTACGGTGGGCGGCGTGTCGGTGGGCGAAAAAGACCTGGTCAAGCCCGTGATCGGGCAATTGGGGGGCTCACTGGACTTATGGCGGGTGTGCATGAAACCCGGGAAACCGGTCGCGTTGGCCCATTCCGGCACTACACCGATTGTGTGCCTGCCGGGCAATCCGGTGTCGGCATTTGCGGTGTTCACCTTGCTGGTGTCGCCGTTGATCCGCACGATGCAGGGGCGTACGCAAGTGGTGCCCGATGTTCAGTATGGAAGGTTGAGCACGGACAGGAAATTCAATGACAAGCGGGATGATTTCTTGCGGGTCCGTGCTGAGTACAGTTCGGATGGGTTGAGTCGGCTATCGCCTTTTACGCAACAGGGATCAGGGATCATTAGTTCACTGCCGTGGGCAAGTGGATTCGCCCGTGTACCGGCGAATACGGTGATGCAGGGTGGCGATGTGGTGGCTTATTACGATTTCCAGCATTGGCTGGCTTGACGGGCGCCGCTTGGAGTGCCGTTACGTTTATTGGGCACGGATGACTTGAATCCGGTGCCTGCTACGATCGATTGATGCCGATGACTGCTTGAACCCGGTGGCTGTTGGTCCAGTCGACGATCCTGTGACATCGATGACTGCTTGAACCCGGTGCCTGGGGGTGGAGCCAGTCGGCTCAATGCTTCGCGGTCCCGTTGGGACTACCCGGGCGCTGGACCGAGCCCGGGCGACCGCGAACTCCCAGCGCAGTCAGTCCACTGGACTGACTGCAAGCGTGCTGGTCAAACATGCGCGGTCTTGTATCCCGGCCCGGATCCTGCGCCCGGCGCACGCATACTTCGCCCGACTAGCCCCACCCCCATGCACCTGGCATTCATGTCTTTGGTCGAACGCGGACTCTCTGTGTCGGTCTTCTCTGGTAGGTGGACCTACCGGCATGCCTACGATGCGGATACTTCGCTGAAGGACTGTGCTTTCTCATCCGTTCGCGGCTGGCCTCGGACCACAAAGCAGGCCTGGCCGCAGAAATAGATCAGGTCAGTAACGACGATTGCGCACCGCAGCGACATGCATCGCCCCAGCCATGAACCGTCATCAATCCCATACTTATGAGGCGCAGGGGGCCAGGGCAGGGTTGGCGAGAGGTTGAGCGCGCCGGGTCAGGCGCTGGCAGTGGGGATGCAAGGGCGAGCTGTGTGAGTGGGCGCTTGCCGACAGTCCAGTGGACTGTCGGCCCCACGAGTTCTCGCCCGCCCCACTGGCGGTGCCTGACCCGGGCAGTTTCGGCATCGCCGAAACCGCAGCGATCTCGAGCCGGCCCTGCCCTGGCCCCCTGCGCCTCCTTAAGAAACTGAAGACATTGAGCACCATAGAAACGTTGCATCTCATGGAAGCGGAAGCGCTGTTGCGCAATGACAGCTTATAGACAAACTCGAGCTATGAACGCATCAAGAATATCGTGAGCTTTCAGCGGCTCGTGTAATCGCCCCGACCTTGAACAAGCTCCGCTGCCCGAATTAGATCCTCGGGAGTATTGACGTTAAAAAACGCATCTTCGGAGTCCTCGAACCACACCGGCACAGCCCCATTCAACTGTTGCCACACCTGAACCTTGCGTTCGCCGGCGAGCAGAAAATCGTACAAACTCTGCAACAAACGCTGATGCACCAACATGCATAAAGGATGGACCCGTTCAGCCGTGCGGGCGTAGGCGAGGTGAGCGCCGCCAGACTCCACCGCACTTATCAACCGCGGAATCAGCTCGGCAGGCGGCAGGGGGACATCGACCGGAATCACTGCCAACCATGGCGTATCGATCCTGTTCAGTGCAGTAGCGATCCCCGCCAATGGGCCCGAATAACCACCTAGCGCCTCGTCATCCGGAACCGTTGCACCATATTCGGCATATGCGTCCAGGCAACGATTCGCGCTGATAAGAACCTGCGCAACGTGCGGAGCCAGAAAACGCTGGGCATGGGCCACCAAAGGAATTCCGTTCAGATCGAGCAAGCCCTTTTCTACCACCGGGGCATTAGTGCTGCCCTGCATGCGCCGACCCAAACCACCGGCCAGAACCAGGCCGGTCAGCGAGTCACGCGTAATCATCCCCCTATGTAGCTCATTTCGATTTTTTCCCGATTAGCCGTTTCACGGCCACGTATTTCGGAATAATGATCATCGCGTTGGGACCATATTCCGGTGAAATGCGCTGCGATAGCGGCATCGGAGGCGCCGCTGCGGACCAGCGTCCGAAGGTCATGCCCCTGCGATGCAAACAGACAAAGGAACAGCTTACCTTCCGGCGACAGGCGCGCCCGGGTACAGTCCCCGCAGAATGGCTGCGACACACTAGTGATCAAGCCTATTTCTCCGGCATTATCGCGGTAGCGCCAACGATTTGCGACCTCGCCGCGGTAAGAAGCGCTTATCGCTTCAAGCGGGAATTCCGCGGAGATCCGTTCAAGGATTTCAGCACCGCTTACGACTTCCTGAAGATTCCACCCGTTCGTCTTGCCCACATCCATGAACTCGATAAACCGCAGAATATGGCCAGAGTGGCGGAAGTGCCGCGCCATAGGCAATATTTGCTGATCGTTCAGGCCCTTGCGTACCACCATATTGACCTTTACCGGGGCCAATCCGACTCGCGCGGCTTCCTCTATTCCGTTCAGCACTGTCTTGACGCTGACGTGGCTATCGCTCATGCGTTCGAACATTTGGTCATCAAGCGCATCCAGACTTACCGTTACACGGCTAAGCCCCGCCTCTTTCAATGCCCGGGCCTTCTTAGCCAGCAACGTGCCATTCGTCGTCAGTGTTATCTCGACCGGTCGATCGTCAACGGTACGCAGACGAGACAGCATGCCAACCAGGATTTCAAGATCTCGACGTAAAAGTGGCTCGCCTCCGGTCAAGCGAATTTTCTGCACCCCCAAACCCACCGCCACACCTGCAATTCGAGCGATTTCCTCGAAGCTTAGCAGCGCACTGTGCGGCATAAATTCGTAGTTGCTGCCAAATACTTCACGCGGCATGCAGTAGGTACACCGGAAATTACAGCGATCTGTGACCGAAATACGCAGATCGTGCAGGGGTCGGCCTCGCGCGTCGCGTACCGGCCCACCGCCCCTTACAGGAAATTCAGACAGCGTTGCACCCGGCGCCAATACCGCGGGATGATGGCCTGCGTGGAAGATGACTTTGCTCATGTATTAATCATAAACTTTCTGCGATGCCGAATGTTTGCGTTTTAGCATGCCGGGCGAAAAGGCTTCTTCCATTGTTTGCACCAGACCCATGCTGTTCGCGTCATAGCCTACCAGTTGGGAAATATACTCGCGATAGCGCTCACCTCTCATCAAATCCAGAAGCCGCTGCATTCGGGTCGTATTCAACGTGTCGCGATGAACCGCGAAGAAATAGCGCTCTTTGGCCAACGGTATGAACGCCAAACCGCAACGCCACGCGGCTGTCTCGACACCGATTCCGACGTCGGCCATCCCGCTGGCAATATGCGCCGCGATGGCCATATGCGTGAACTCGCTGCTGTCAAAACCTTGAACGCGGCTGGTATCAATATTGAGCCGAGTTAGCATTAACGCAACCAGCGACCGTGTGCTAGAACCAATCTGTCGGTTGACAAAACGGACGCCAGGATTGACGAGGTCGGCTATGCAAGTAATGTTCTTGGGGTTTCCAGGCTGCACGAACATGCCTGTATTTCGCACGGCCAGATGAATCAACCTGTGCTTGTCAGGATCTAGCCATTCACTGTAGTAGTCGAGTATCGGCGATTCAAATTCCCCAATGGGAACCTGGAAACCGGCCAGGTCGCACTCGCCGTGGGTCAGCGATGCCAAGGCTTCGATCGCGGTGCGATAGCGCAGCTCAAGCGGAAGTATGTCAAGCCCATTCGCCAGCTGCATCAAGCCTTCTACCGCGAAACCATGGCTCGCATGCAAACGCAGTCGCGGCTGGCTTTCGGGATATAAACCCTCGAGTTCCTCTTGCAGTTCGGACGCCATACTTTCCAGCGTGGGCATCAAACGCGCGTCGACTCGCCGATTTGCCCACAGTAAATGCCGCCCGAAATTCGTCAATTTGGTTCCTTGGCGCCGCGACGTTTCAAGCAACGCCGCTTCGAACTCTTTTTCGGCGTTGCGCAGCAGACCCCAGCCGTGCCGGTATGACACCCCGCAAGACTTGCAGGCGCCCGCGATATGCCCGGTTGCTGCTACGGCTTCGAGCAAGCGAATGACCTCGCTGAGATCCACCACGCTTCCAGAAGGCCTTTCAAGCATCCACCGCGAGGTCAGTCGCGCCTTGAACTTTTGAGTCATTCGGGTTCCAGCCTTATCATTTATAGGTTTTATTTTGCATATAAATCGCGGTGCTTATATGTGTATTTTTGCCTATTGAAATAATCAGTTATCCCGAGTAGATTACAGGAATACAACGATTATATATATGCAAATCTAAGCATATGCGAGACGACCATGAATCCTTCAACTCCTACTGTCACGGATACGGGTGCGCATATGGCGACCGATAAGCCGCAGTCGCAGGCCATCCCGGAAAGCACCCAGGTGCTGGTGCTTCAGGTACTGAAACGTTATGAAGGTCAGGCCGGCAGTTTGCTTCCTATTCTGCACGGCGTACAGCATGCGCTCGGCTACATTCCGGCGTCGGTCGTTCCTATGCTGGCCTCCGCCCTGCAGCTATCCCGTGCGGAAATTCATGGTGTCATCAGTTTTTACCCCCATTTTCGCGACACTCCGCTCGCCCCGGTGGTGCTTGAAGTCTGCCGCGCAGAATCCTGTCAGTCCATGGGCGGCAATGCGCTGGCGGACCACGCCAAACAGATACTCGGCTGCGACTTCCACAGCACCAGCCGCAGCGGTAGCGTCAGCCTCCAACCCGTTTACTGCCTGGGTTTGTGCGCGCAATCACCTGCCGTCATGATCAATGGACGGCCTTATGCCAGGATGACGCCGGCAAAGCTCGATGCGCTGTTGCAGGAAAAAGTGTTATGAACATGAATCACGCTATTCGCCTATATATCCCACGCGACACCGCCGCCGTCGCGGTAGGCGCCGAGGACGTGGTCAACGCCATCGAACAGGAAGCACAACGTCGCGAGCTCAACGTTGACATCGTGCGCAATGGGTCGCGCGGCTTGCTATGGCTTGAAACCCTCGTGGAAGTTCAAACCCCTTCCGGACGCGTGGCATATGGTCCGGTCGATGTCACTGATGTGGTCAGCTTGTTCGAAGCCGACTGGTTACACGGCGGGCCTCATCCGTTATTCCATGGGCTGACCGAAGAAATCCCTTACCTTAAAAACCAGGAGCGACTTACTTTCGCCCGGGTAGGCGTAACCGACCCCTTAAGCATCTTCGAGTACCAGGCTCACGGCGGATTTCAGGGGCTTGAAAAAGCCTTGTCCATGACGCCAGCGGCCATCGTTGATGAAGTCGTGGAGTCCGGACTGCGTGGGCGCGGCGGTGCAGCCTTCCCAACCGGTATCAAGTGGAAAACAGTGCTGGTCACCGATGCCGATCAAAAATACATCGTGTGCAATGCCGATGAGGGCGATTCCGGCACGTTTTCTGATCGTATGCTCATGGAAGGCGATCCCTATGCACTGATAGAGGGCATGGCGATCGCCGGCCTGGCCACACAAGCCACCTACGGCTATATCTATGTCCGCTCCGAATACCCACTGGCGATTTCTACCCTGGAAGACGCCATCGCCCACGCCCGTGCGGCCGGATGGCTGGGTCGCAACATACGGGGCAGCGACCACGCGTTCGACCTTGAAGTGCGGCAAGGCGCTGGCGCCTACATTTGTGGCGAAGAAACCTCGTTACTGGAAAGCCTGGAGGGCAAGCGTGGGCTAGTTCGCGCAAAGCCGCCGCTTCCCGCAATACGTGGCCTTTTCGGTAAACCGACGGTAATCAACAATGTTATTTCGCTGGCCACCGTGCCTATCATCCTCGCACGCGGAGCCGGCTTCTATCGGGATTACGGCATGGGCCGCTCCAGGGGAACCTTGCCTTTTCAGCTTGCCGGCAACATCAAGCATGGCGGGCTGGTCGAAAAAGCTTTCGGTCTCAGTTTGCGCGATTTGCTCTATGGCTTTGGGGGCGGCAGCGCCAGCGGGCGGCCGCTACGGGCGGTTCAAGTGGGCGGGCCACTGGGCGCCTATCTGCCCGAATCACAGTGGGATGTTCCCCTGGACTACGAAGCGTATATTGGTATCTCTGCCATGGTGGGCCATGGTGGACTGGTCGCTTTCGACGAAACCGTCGACATGTCCGAAATGGCCGAATACGCGATGGCCTTCTGTGCCATCGAATCCTGCGGAAAATGTACGCCCTGTCGCATCGGCGCCGTCCGTGGCACCGAAGTCATCAACAAAATCCGCCACAACGAACAACGTGAAGAACACGTTTATTTATTGCGCGACCTGTGCGACACCATGTTGGCCGGCTCGCTTTGTGCCTTGGGCGGCATGACACCATACCCGGTCTTGTCGGCCTTGAACCATTTCCCCGAGGACTTCGGTTTGCCGCGCACCAGCACGACCACCGAAGTCGTCGACTGACGGAGCCCACCATGCTCGAAACTGTTGTCAAACGTGATCGTGATTTTGGCACCCCCGCCTCGACCAGTACGCTTACCGTCGACATCACCATCGACGGCACGCCGGTCAAGGTCGCCGAGGGCACTTCCGTCATGCGCGCCGCCGCTGAGGCCGGCATTAATATTCCCAAGCTATGTGCCACCGACAGCCTTGACGCGTTTGGCTCCTGCCGGCTATGCCTGGTGCAAATCGACGGCCGGCGCGGCTACCCTGCTTCGTGTACGACGCCCGTGGAAGCCGGCATGGTCATCTGGACCGAAACGCCTAAATTACATCAGTTGCGTCGCGGGGTCATGGAACTCTATATTTCGGACCACCCCCTCGATTGCTTGACCTGTCCTGCCAATGGCGATTGTGAACTACAAGATATGGCCGGCGTGGTGGGCCTGCGCAATGTACGCTACGGTTTTGACGGCGCCAATCATCGGTCCGATCCGACTGACGAATCGAACCCTTATTTTGCATATGATCCGTCCAAATGCATTGTATGCAGCCGCTGCGTGCGCGCTTGCGACGAAATTCAAGGTACGTACGCGCTCACCATTACCGGTCGCGGATTTAATTCACGCATTACGGCAGGTCAGAGCGAACCGTTCCTGAAAAGCGATTGCGTTTCCTGTGGGGCCTGTGTGCAGGCATGTCCCACGACGTCCTTGACCGAAAAGTCCATCATAGAAATGGGCCAGGCCGAACACTCAGTTATCACCACTTGCGCCTACTGTGGTGTGGGCTGCGCCTTCAAGGCAGAAATGAAAGGCCAGGAAGTCGTGCGCATGGTTCCCTGGAAGGAAGGCAAAGCCAACCATGGCCATTCTTGTGTAAAAGGACGCTTTGCCTGGGGTTACGCAACCCACGCCGATCGCATGCTCAAGCCCATGATACGCAGCGACATTTCGCAGCCATGGCGCGAGGTCAGCTGGGAAGAAGCCATAGGCTACGCGGCATCGGAACTCAAACGCTTACAGGCTACCTACGGCCGCGATTCCATCGGGGGCATCACGTCGTCGCGGTGCACCAACGAAGAAGCTTATCTTGTGCAAAAGCTGGTGCGCGCCGCATTAGGCACGAATAACGTCGACACCTGCGCCAGGGTATGCCATTCCCCCACAGGCTATGGCCTGAAAACCACCTTGGGCGAATCGGCCGGCACCCAGACTTTTGACTCGGTCATGCACAGCGACGTCATCATCGTCATGGGGGCGAATCCCACTGAAGCCCATCCCGTGTTTGCGTCACGCATGAAACGTCGCCTGCGCGAAGGCGCCAAGCTCATCGTCATTGATCCGCGCCAGATCCAGCTGGTCAATGCCCCGCACGTCAAGGCCGACTATCATTTGCCTGTCAGGCCCGGCACCAACACTGCCTTGCTGACCTCCATGGCTCATGTCATTGCAACCGAAGGCCTCATCGACGAAGCCTTCGTCGCCGAACGTTGCGAGCAAGCCGCGTTTGAACAATGGCGCGAATTCGTGTCCTCACCTGAAAATTCCCCTGAAGCGATGGAACCGATCACAGGGGTATCGGCACAAGACCTGCGGGCGGCCAGCCGGCTATTCGCGACCCATGGCAACGGCTCGATCTACTATGGGCTTGGTGTCACTGAGCACAGCCAGGGATCCACAACCGTGATGGCGATTGCCAACCTTGCCATGGCAACCGGCAATTTGGGCCGTGAAGGCGTCGGCGTTAATCCACTGCGCGGTCAAAACAATGTTCAGGGTTCCTGCGACATGGGATCCTTCCCACACGAACTCACAGGCTATCGTCATATTTCAGACGCTATCGTTCGCAACCAGTTCGAACAGGACTGGGGTGTGACACTGCAAGCTGAACCAGGCTTGCGCATACCGAATATGTTCGATGCAGCCATTAGCGGCTCGTTCAAAGGGCTGTATTGCCAGGGTGAAGACCTCGTTCAATCAGACCCCAACAGCCAGCATGTTGCCAAAGCGTTGGCGTCGATGGAATGCGTCATCGTCCAGGATATTTTTCTCAACGAAACCGCCAAGTACGCGCACGTCTTTTTGCCGGGTTCATCTTTTCTCGAAAAAGACGGCACGTTTACCAATGCCGAACGCCGTATTTCGCGGGTTCGGCAGGTAATGAAGCCAAAAGCCGGAATGGCTGACTGGGAAGTTACCTGCGCATTGTCCAATGCTCTGGGCTACCCAATGAACTATGGCCATGCCAGTGAAATCATGGATGAAATCGCCCGCCTGACTCCTACGTTCGCAGGGGTTTCTTTCAAGAAAATCGACGAACTGGGCGGCAGCGTGCAGTGGCCGTGCAATGCCGACGCCCCCGAAGGCACCCCCATCATGCACGTGGACCATTTCGTGCGCGGTAAAGGCAAGTTCGTGATCACCAAGTATGTTCCCAGCGATGAACGCAGTACACGCAAATTCCCGCTGCTGCTGACCACCGGCCGCATCCTGTCGCAGTACAACGTCGGGGCTCAAACCCGCCGGACGCCCAATGTTTTATGGCATAGCGAAGATCGGCTGGAAATCCATCCGCACGACGCCGAAGATCGTGGCATTCGTGAAGGCGACATGGTCGCCATACAAAGCCGGGCGGGCGAGACGGTGCTGCGCGCCACGGTAACCGAGCGGGTGCAGCCAGGGGTGGTCTACACAACATTCCACTTTCCCGAATCCGGAGCCAACGTTGTCACGACCGACAGCACCGACTGGGCGACCGACTGCCCCGAATACAAAGTCACTGCTGTGCAGGCCAGACTCGTCACGGAACCCTCGAAGTGGCAGGCAAACTGGTCGCGCTTTAGCGACATTCAGCAGAATTTACTCGCACAACGTCAGCGCGAAGGCATGCCAGCGCCCGAACCGACAAAGGAACCGAATCCTGCTATCAAGCCTGAAGCAGCGCCTGAACCTGTCACAGCAGCAACTTCACAGGAATAGAATTGTCTACCGCCGACCTCTCTCTGCCTCTGGCGCCCAGCGACGAGCCGCTCGCGACGGGTCACAGTTCGTATCGCGTGACACGAGCGGGCCGACATGCACCGTGCTACGCCGAACCAGACGAAATTGCGCAAGAGATTGCGGTTGCCCTCGAATACAACGGCATCAGCCACGCGACGCTGCTGGCGACCCCTACCGATCTTGAAGACCTGGCATTGGGCTTCTCTTTCACGGAAGGCATTATTCGGTCTGCCCGCGATCTATACGACCTGGAAATCGCAGAGACTGCAAAAGGCTTCATCATACAAGCGACGATCGCCAGCGCTTGCGTAAGCGAACTGAAGCTGCGCCGACGCAGCCTGGCTGGCCGCACGGGCTGTGGACTGTGCGGCATAGAAAGCCTGGATGAAGTGCGTCGCACGCTGCAACCGCTGCCGGCTCCGACGCTCGCCTACGACGCCACTGCCATCGCGCAGGCGGCGCAACAACTACGTGCCAGGCAACCGCTCCATCTGCTGACGGGTGCGACCCATGCTGCTGGCTGGTCCAGCAGCGCAGGCGATGTGCTCTACGTACGCGAAGACGTCGGGCGACACAATGCGCTCGACAAACTAATCGGCCATTTGCTGCGCACCTCGGTTGATACCACCGGCGGCATAGCGATTATTTCCAGCCGCGCCAGCTTCGAAATGGTCCAGAAAGCGGCGGCGGCTGGCATGTCGGTGCTCGTGGCCGTTTCGGCCGCGACCACTTATGCGGTAAATATGGCCAGTGAGCTGAACGTGATGCTTGCCGGTTTCGCCCGCGACGATTCGTTCACGGTGTACAGCCATCCGGAATACCTGAATACTGAAGAGGTCAGCCTTGAATAACGTCGAACATCTAATTCGCCTTGCCAATCGTATCGGTAGTTTTTTTGAAGCCATGCCCGATCGTGCGGAAGGGCTCGAAGGCATTGCCAACCACATCCAGAAATTCTGGGAGCCCAGGATGCGGATCAGCATGTTGCGCTTTTTGGAAGCCCACCCAGACGGACGCGAAGGCGACATGGCACTTAGTGAAATCGTCGTCGAGGCCATAAGCCAAAACAAAGAGCGCCTGACTCCGAAGTCCAGCGCTCCGGTGTAACCGGCGTCTGCCCGACACACTGAACGCGCACCCGCTTACGTAGCCGAGTCAAAAAAAACCGCCATGCCGGCGGTTGTGGTGTGCTTGGACCTTGAGCCTAGGTTTTATCGCCTTCTTTAACGCGATAAACCAGAACGGCGGTTTTTGCCAGCCCCAGCACCTTGACGGTTACGCTACCTAGCAATAAACGCGATAAACCGCTACGGCCGTGACTGCCGATAAAGATGAGGTCGCAGCGTTCTTCTTCGGCGGCCTGGACCAGCCCATCGGCTACGTTAAAGTTCGATACCGCTTTGCCGGTCGCCTTGACGCCCGCGGTGGCAGCGCGATCAAGCACGGCTTTCAGGTATTTTTGAGCCTGTTCATGCGCGGTCTTGTCGTAATCTTCGTCGGTGATCGCATAGGCGGCGGCCATACCATCGAATCCAACCGTCGCGGCAAATGGTTGAGTTACATAAAGTGCCACGATTTCGGCACCGATTTCGCGGGCGAAACACACCCCCTTATTGGCAGCCTGTGCGGACAGAGCCGAGCCGTCAGTAGGAATGAGTATTTTCTTGAACATAGCATTGCCCCCTTTTGTTATCGGATATGTAAAGCTTAACCGCAAGTGACGATAAAAAACAGGGGTCTGGACCGGCGAAATTGACCTAGATCAAAGACTGCTGGCCGCCTTGAACAAGTGGGTGCAGCGCGTGCCTGTACGGCAATAAGCCAGGACCGGCGCGGGCAATTCTTTAAGCAATACCGCAAATCGCGCTACGTCGTCAGGCGTCATGGCGCCACTGACTACCGGTTGATACTCCACGGCAAGACCGGCACGCTGTGCAGCGGCGATGACATCGGCTGAAGTGGGTTGATCTGGGCCGCCTTCCATGTCGGGGCGGTTGATAATCACGCTTTTAAAGCCCGCATCGGCCACCGCCTGCATGTCTTCGGGAGCCAACTGCGGAGCGACGGCAAAGGAATCGGTAATTGAGTTGATGGGAACAGACATTTAGAACTCCTGATGTTTATACTAGCGAGGATATCGATAGAGGAAAATAGTATGACCGCCGCCAACATCGCGCAAGTGGCCGGGCCAGCCGCCCTAAGCACCGCAGCGCAGCCCCGTACTGCGTTGATCATTCGCGACGCCTTACCCGGCGATATGGCTGACGTTCAGCGCATTTATACGCACCACATCTTGCATAGTACGGCAACTTTCGAAGAGGAACCCCCAACCCTCGACGACATGCTGGCGCGCAGGGCCAATGTGCTGGCCTGTGGCATGCCGTATCTGGTTGCCGTGTTGGGCACCGAAGTCGTCGGCTATTGCTATGCGTCGCAATACCGCCCGCGTATCGCCTACCGCTACACCATCGAAAATTCCATTTACCTGGACCCAAGGCACTCGGGGCAAGGTTATGGAAAGGCGTTACTGTCTGCCCTTATTGAACGATGCGAACAAGGCCCATGGCGTCAGATGATTGCCGTGATTGCCGGCACGAACAATCAGGGCTCGATTGGTCTGCACCGCAGCATGGGATTTGCCCACGCGGGAACTCAGGTCGCTACCGGCTTCAAATTCAATCAGTGGATCGACGTCGTCTTCATGCAGCGGGCGCTGGGCGCCGGCAGCACGACACCGCCCGAATCTTAGGCAAGGACGACGCCATATTCCTTTAGCCACGTACCAGCGGCATCACTACGCAGCACGTCGAACTCCGCTTGGCGCTGACGCCCTAAGGCGTCGCGAGCAACGACCTGGCACGCGGGATGGCACATGATCAGGTCACCATCGCGGGCCTGTTGAAGCCAGTTACGCAGTAGTCCGCTATAAGCAGGCTCGCCACCGCTGAAGTCGTAGACTCCCAGAAATGCCCGATTGGTGGCGAAGGACTGGCGTCGTGCTGCTTTGGCAAAAGCGTGGGCGCCCAATACTTGGATAATCCATGCCTTGATACGCAAGCGCAGGCCTGACCCCGACATCGAACCGGCACCGGTATAGCGCAACCACGGAAGCGAGCCGGCAAAGCGCGACTTAAGTTCTTCCAGCAGCAGCCCGCGAATTTGAGGAAACTGATGAATATGCTGGTGGCCGTCGACAAAATCGGGTGGACGGCCGATGACGGCCTCGAAGCGGTCAAGCTGATGTGCTATTTGATCCCTGCACCGCGAAACGTCCATACGCCCGGTCCAGGTACGCAAAATTAACCGTGACACGGGCAGGTATAGTCCGGGCTGACCCAACGATTCGGTGAAATTCAGATGTAGACCAAGTTGCAGGCCGCTGGCACGCAAGCGAGCGGCATTGCCAGAAAATGTGCTGCCGTCGACGAGACAGCTGGTCGCATTCAGCCGCCCCAGCCGGGCAAGCTCTAATATGCCTTCGTCAACGGCGGCATTCATGCCAAAATCGTCGGCACATATTACGATGCGCTTATTCTTAACCTCGACCACGACTGCCTCCGGAAATACAAATAATGCAAAAACTTATCAGACAAGTGGGATGGTTTGTGGCGGTGGGTTTTGCCGCTTCTGTGACCCATTGGCTGGTCGTGGTCGGCGCAGTGTCCGCTAGCGGAATGCGCCCCTTGCTGGCAAACATTGTTGGCTGGCTCGTAGCGTTCTGTGTTTCGTTTTCCGGCCATTTCCTGCTTACGTTCCGACAGCAGCGAGCGCCGCTGGTACAGGCCGCAAGACGATTCTTTGCCGTGTCCGCCTTGGGCTTCGGGGTGAACGAACTGGCTTACGCATGGCTGCTGCATGCCACCACCCTGCCCTACGATGCCTTGCTGGCCCTGATATTAATAGGGATAGCCGGTATGACCTTTATCCTGGGCCGGGCCTGGGCATTTCGGCACAAAAGCTAAGTGCAGGACCCGCTGGTATATGCCATGCGCGCAGTTTACCGTCATCCAGCGCGACTGGTACGTCGCGCAGATATTCATGGCGCGCTGCCCTATTGATGTCGCCCACCAGCCATAGGTCGATGCTGCGGTCACTGCACAACTTATTGGTCAGCTGTTGGGGCCGGATCAATAATTGCGAGGCAGTCTCAGGATCGAACAAGCCCGCGTCGAAAAGCTCCCGGCTCCAGTTATCGGACTTCTTGATTTCGGGATCGTCCCAGTCCAAGACAACCATAGCTGCTTTACCAGTACCAAGATAGAAATCGAGATCATAGCGATAACGCTCCAGCATGACGATTTCGTCGTTCGGCTGGTAATGGCCTTTGAGTTTATATGCGAGCCCCTTAGTACTTTGCTGAGGATTCACAATCATGACGACAACCGCCGTCATGCATATTGCTATCGCCACGATCAAAGACCAAAAAAATCCCTTCGGGGGATCCAGGCCATGCCCTTCCCGCATTCTGAATGCGAACGGCTCGGCAATGAAATAGGCCAGGGGAACAAGACAAGGAATGATATAGCCAATGAGCTTGGAGTTCGGAATCGAAAAGAAAACCAGCACCACTAGCAGCCAGGACAACATCAGGCCGCGTACGGCAGCATCACGGCCATTTTCGTGCCACCTATGCTTAGCCACTCGCCACAGCTGGATCGACCAGGGTAGAGTCAAGCCCAGCAGTACGGGCACATAAAACCAGATCGGGCGGGCGTTGTTAAACCCTTTCTCCATAAACCGGTAGAAGTGCTGATACACAATGTAGTAGTCAAAGAATCCCGGATAACGCTGCTGCATATATATCATCCAGGGCAGTGCAAGCAACAAGAATACGGCAATCCCAGGCAACGAGACCATGCGCCACATCGTCGCGAAACGGCGCCGCCACAGTAGCCAGAAAAACAGTATGCCACCAGGCAGCACCACACCGATCAGACCCTTGGCCAGAAAGGCCGCCGCCGCCAGTGCATATGCCAACGTAAGGACAAAACGATATGGCGCCTGGCTTTCGTACTTGAATATCGCTACAGCACCCGTGATCGTCGTAGCGGTAATCAGTGCAGCCACCGTCATGTCAAGGTTGGCATAATGCGAGCCGCCAAAAAACAGCGGCTGGGTTGCCAGGATCAGTGCAGCGACAATGGCTACGCGTTGATTAACATATTCCTTCAGAAACCAGAAAAGCAAGGTCACCATCAAGGTCGCCGAGCACGCGGAAGCCAGACGGGCGGCCCATTCATTAACCCCGAAAACATCCAGCGCAAAAGCGGTAAGCCAGTAAAACAGCGGCGGCTTATGAAAAAAAGGTAAGCCGTTCAACCGTGGTACAGAATACTGGTCATCGCTCAGCATGCTCCACGCAACGCCGACATAGCGGCCCTCGTCGGGCAACAATAACGGGTATAGGCCGGTAGTTGCAACTAGCCATAAAAACGTAAAGGCAGCGACGACCCCGGTTGATTGAACCTCAAGCGTTTTCGAGAGTAACAATAGAGGCCTGCTTATGCCGGCGGTGCTTGGCCCCGCCAACGGGACGTCTGATACTGGCTGCATACGGATAACTCAGAAATGTAGTTCGGGTGACAGCTGCAGCTGCCTGGCCAGCGTCGGGGCCTTCGCGGAACTTACCTATGCCTTCGAAGTGCAGAAGGCGCTTTATCATCGTTGGGTACTACTGCCAGCTTGACGTCGTCGACGGCTTTTGAACCCAAGCCCTCGCCCACCTGCCGCCGCTTTAAATATACAGGGCGATTTTTTACTTCGTTAAAGATACGCCCTATGTATTCTCCGACCACTCCGACCGAAATGAGCTGAACTCCCGCGAAGAAAAGTACAACGGTGATCAGAGTAGTCCAGCCTTGAACCTCGTCGCCGTAGAGAAAATGCGCGACAAGTATGATCAGACCATAGGCGAATGATAACAATGACAAGCCGACACCAATTAGGCTTAATAGCCGCAATGGCCACGTTGTGAAAGCGGTGATGCCGTCTATAGCGAAGTGCAACAACCTTAAAGGCTTGAATGACGATTTGCCATACAAGCGGTCTGGCGGGGTGTACAGCAAGGGCTCGGAGCGAAACCCGACCCACGCAAAAAGCCCTTTCATGAAGCGGTTTCTTTCCGGCAACATAAGCAAGGCGTCAACGACAGCCCGATCCATCAGGCGGAAATCGCCCGCGTTCTCGGGAACCTCGAGCCCGCTGGAGGTGCGCATCAACTTATAGAACAGCCGAGTACCCCAGCGCTTGAACAGAGATTCGTCGTCGCGGGTCGAGCGCACTGCGTAGATCATTTCCACACCTTCTTGCCACCGTTCGACCATCTGGGGGATAAGAGCCGGCGGATGCTGCAAGTCGGCATCCATGCATACCACCACTTTACCCCTAGCGGCTTCCAGGCCAGCGGTCAGTGCAGCTTCTTTCCCGAAATTACGGGAAAGTTGCTGGTAGACAATTTGCGGATATAGGGTGGCCCAGCGCTCCATCGTATCCGAGGTGGCATCGGTGCTGCCATCGTCGACGACGATAATTTCATAAACGGGCGCGAGCGTTTTCAGCACGGCGATCAAGCCGGGAATCAGGACGTTTAGATTCGCTTCCTCGTTCAGGCAAGGAACGACGCAAGACAAGGACGCTGGCAATGGAAATTTGGTAGGCATAAGGTCTAGATATAAACGAACGCCCCGTAGACACAACTACCTAAGCGATATTGTAAGCGTCTTAATACGAACGAGGTATAACCAATTATCATAGCCGAGCCACTTACAAATAGTAAAGCCCTATTGTTTATTGAAGCATCGCGGAACCCAGCCGTCCATAGTGCGGTCCAGTGCACGTGCGATGGTATTGACTGCCCATGCTTTTCTTTATAAGATACATTTCAAAGTTATCTTTATCATAGCGTAGATACGACGCAACACCTCCCCGCCTATAACTCGCACGGAAAACCGCATGGCCAGATCAGAATTGTGCACCGAAGAAGAAATCACCACGCTCGTCTACGGCTTTTATGCCCGAATCAGGGCCGACACCATGTTAGGGCCAGTCTTCAATTCGCACATTAATGACTGGGACAAGCACTTGACAATAATGGTTCAATTCTGGTCGTCGCTATTATTGGGCGCGGGATCATACACCGGCACCCCTATGCCCAAACATGTCGCCTTGCCGGGCTTGAGTGCGAATATGTTCAGACAATGGCTGGCACTATTTCATGAAACCACTCAGGCCTTGCCAAACCGGCACCTCGCGGCGCGGGCAGAAGAGTACGCACAGCGCATTGCCAGAAGCCTTTGGTTCGGCTATCAAATGAATAACGAACCTGACCGCATTCCGTCGGAACTCGCCCATGTCTAGTCTTCTGTCGATTGACGTCCCAAGCCCTAAACGTGATCCTAGCATGAAGGCATTCCTCAGTTTGGGATTCCGGCCATTGTATATAGCGGGCGCCGGGTGGGCATTGGTGTCGATTGCGTTATGGATTTTTGCGCCGCAGTTCATAGGGCAGCCGCTGTCGGCTGTTGCCTGGCATGCGCATGAAATGTTGTGGGGCTTCATTGCGACAATTGCCGTGGCGTTCCTGCTGACCGCTAGCGCCACATGGACCGGTTTCAATCCATTGAAAGGCGCAGCGCTTGGCCTGGTCAGCCTGCTATGGCTGATGGCACGGGCGGGCTATTTATTTGGCGGCACGACAGGATTCTGGATCGCAGCGATTGCCGAATTCGCCTTCTTTACCGTTAGTGCCGCCTGCTTGATGCGGGTCATGATCAAAGGCAAAAGCCGCCGTAACTATGGCGTGCCATGGTTAATACTCGGGCTGGGATTGGTCAATATTTTATACCTTAAAGCGGCTCTCGAAGGCGACTACGTCTTGCTAATGCAGCGCTTTGATCTAGGCCTGATCTGCATGGCAATCATTGCCTTGCTCATAGGACGGCGGGTGATCCCCTTCTTTGCCATGCGCATGGTCCCTGTGCTGGAATTACCCATGCAAGTACGGAGCGGCCAGGTCCAATTGGTGATAAGTGTGCTGGCCATTGCGTTCGGGCTGGTGGGTCTGAATCAGTACATGGCGGGCAGCCTCGCCTTAGTCGGTGCCATCAGCCTTTGGCAGACAGCCAGGTGGAAGCCTTTGTCTGTGCTGCACAAGCCTATGCTCTGGATACTGTACTTGGGCTACAGCGCCATGGGCATTGGGTTGATCGTCGCTGCCGTTCATGTAAGCGGTCTGGCCACTGGGGTGCTGGCTCGTTCAGCGACACATGTGCATATTATTGGTATGGGCGGGTTTGCCGTGCTTATCATCGGCATGCTGACCCGCACCGCGCTCGGTCACCTGGGTCGCCCACTGGCGCTTGACCACAGCATGCTTTGCAGCTATTTCCTGATGATCGCCGCCGTCGTCCTCCGTTTGGCGGCGCTCTGGCCCAGCAACGCCGGCGGGTGGTTGCTACAAGCGGGTGCTCTGTGCTGGATCCTCGCGATGGGCTTATACCTATGGCGCTTCGTCCCGCTGCTGATTCGGCCCCGTTATAGCGCGCCCACGCCTTCGGCGAGCGAACCGGTTCGCGCCACTTTTAAGCCTGAAACACCGTGACAGTACGGCATCCTATTTCTGGTTTCGGCAAAGTCGAGTGCTGCTGCTTTGCTTGCCCTTTGACGCTTTCCCGATGGACCGCAGAGGCATCATGCGCCTGACGACGATGACCGATTACGCGATGCGCTTGCTGATGTATGTCGGCCAGCATCCAGACCGCTTATGCACCATATCCGAGATTGCCGCCGCCTACCGGATCTCGGAGCCCCATCTAATGAAAATCACCCATCGCCTTGCACAAAAGGGATGGATAGAAACCCTACGCGGCAAGAACGGGGGCATGCGTCTAGGCAAGCCGCCGGAAGACATCTGCCTTGGGGCAGTGGTGCGCGACACTGAAAACGACCTCGCGTTGGTAGAGTGCTTCACCACCGGCCATAGCTGCACCTTGGGCGGCCAATGCGCACTTACCGCCATCATCGACGGCGCCCTGCAGCAGTTTTTGCAGCATCTGGATCGCTATACCCTGGCTGACATCCTGCCACAGTCGTCACAGAATGACGGCAAGCCGCCAACGCATGTCATACAACTGGTAAACATGAATTAACGTCACACCAAAAAAGGCGTTCGGACAACCCAAAAAACAAACAAGGCCGACGAATCGGCCTTGTTTGTGTCTAGCGCTTATTGATCAAAGGCAAGATAGAAATCGCGCAGCAATGCGCCATTCGAATCAGACTCGATCGCAACGCACGGTAATGGGATGCGAGCGCAAAACTGAAATCACCGTATCGTCAACCTTGCCTTCAACGTCTGACACGACATAGCCGATCGGTCCGCGGGTTTGCAACTGCTGACTGACAATATTGAGCCCATGCTCGGCCATCATGCTGCTTAAGGTACCCATTGCGCCAGGCAGGTTCCGATGGACGTGAAGAATGCGGGCTGTTCCCGCGACCTCTTGGTAAGGAATTTCAGGGAAATTGACAGCCCCTTTGGTGGTTCCGCTTAATACGTACCGCACCAGTTTTTCAGCGACTTCACGGCCGATGTTCTCTTGAGATTCCTGGGTGCTGCCACCAATATGCGGCGTAAGAATTACATTGCGCATGCCGATCAGCGGACTGACCAAACCTTCATTGGCGCTTTTCGGTTCGACTGGAAAGACGTCGAGCGCCGCCCCCGACAAATGACCTGACTGTAGGGCGTCGTGCAGAGCGTCGATGTCGACGACGGTACCGCGCGAGGCGTTGATAAGGATGGAGCCGGGCTTCATGGCGGCAATGGTGCTGGCATTCATGATGTTCTTGGTCGCGTTTCCACCAGGAACGTGAAGCGTTACGACATCAGACTGGGCAAGCAATTTCTTTAACGCCGTGCTGGCTCGCGCGTTACCCAAAGGCAGCTTGGCCTCCACGTCGTGAAAAATAACCCGCATGCCAGCGGCTTCTGCAAGTGTGCCGACTTGCGACCCAATGTTGCCGTAGCCGATAATGCCTAGCGTTTTGCCACGCGCTTCGTACGCACCATCGGCCGTTTTGTCCCAGTGCCCTTTATGCACCCTGTCGTTTTTTTCGGGAATGCGCCGCAACAACAAAATCGCTTCGCCCAGCACCATCTCGGCTACCGACCGCGTATTGGAAAACGGTGCATTGAACACTGGCACGCCGTGCAGCATGGCCGTTTCGAGATCGACCTGGTTGGTACCGATGCAAAAGCAGCCGACGACACGCAGGTCGGGGGCATCGGACAGCAGGGCGGCATCAAGATGGGTACGGGAACGGATGCCGACAACGCTGGCGCCGCGCATCGCGTCGCGCAGCGCATCGACAGGAAGCGATGAGGCATGCGAAACAACATCGTTGAAACCAGCTGCGGCAAAAACTTCTTTTGCGCTAGGGTGAATATTTTCGAAAAGGACAATACGGGTCATTACTTACAGGCTCCAGCAAACACCAAAGTACTATTGTGACGCATTTTGACACCAAGGACACACACGTCCCTTTTATGTGCAGGGACATGAGCAATCCCGGGCGATCGATAAATTCGAAAGCCCCGGTATTCCGTAATGGCAAATTATTGCGGCAGCGTCAAGGGGCCGGATTAGGATGCAGCGTGTGTATAGCTTCGATGGCCGCCAACGTCTCTTGGGTCAACTGTACCGAGATACTCTCGATGTTTTCTTTCAGTTGTTCGAGCGTCGTTGCACCAATAAGGTTGCTGCTGACAAAAGGCCGGCTGTTGACGAACGCCAGCGCCAGATGCGTGGCGCTAATACCCACTTGCTTGGCAAGTTCAACGTAAGCCTGTACCGCGGCCTTTGCTTGCGGATTGGTGTAACGGCTAAAACGCGTAAACAATGCCAGCCGCGAATTCGCCGGTTGCGCGTCATTCAAATACTTGCCAGATAAAACGCCGAATCCCAGAGGCGAGTACGCCAGCAGGCCCACGTGTTCACGATGCGAAAATTCCGACAAGCCAATCTCGAACGTGCGGTTCAACAAGTTGTACGGATTCTGGATGCTGACAATGCGCGGTAAATTCAGGGTTTCACTGGCCTTAAGAAATTGGCCCACACCCCATGGCGTTTCGTTGGAAACACCTACGTGGCGCACCTTGCCTTCTTTCACAAAATCCGCCAATACCGACAAGGACTCCTCGATCGCTACAGATTCCGGAGAGTCAGCGGCGTCAACAGGATATCCCAGCTTGCCGAACATATTGGTATTGCGATCAGGCCAATGCAATTGATAAAGGTCGAGGTAGTCAGTTTGCAGCCGCTTCAAACTGTCGTTCAACGCGGTGGTAAGGCTTAGCCGATTATGGTGCGTGTGCCCACCGCGAATATGGCCAGGACGCTTGGCATCAAAAACCGGCCCCGCCGCTTTGGACGTTAACACCATTTCATCGCGGCGGCCGTTTTTGGCCAGCCAGGTCCCAATATACTGTTCGGTCAAGCCCTGGGTTTCCGGCTTGGGCGGAACGGGATACATTTCCGCGGTATCGACCAGATTTACACCGTGAGCCAACGCATAATCGATCTGCGAGTGCGCGTCGGATTCAGAATTTTGTTCGCCCCACGTCATCGTGCCCAAGCCGATTAGGCTGACATCAATATCAGTATTGCCAAGTTTTCGGTACAACATAGTCTTCCTTAAAGTAAATATTGTCGAGGGGGCACGGATGATGTATTGAGCCCTGAGGCGGCCGGGGGAATGGCTTGGAACGCCTCGGGTTTCCTTTTGCTCTCGTGCCATGGTTTGCCTTCCTCAAGGCAATCATAAGCCCGAACACAAAACTCCAGACACTCGCCTACGCTAGACGCCAGGTAGGGCGAACTGATAAACCTTAATAAGCTCGAAAAAGGACAGACTCTGGCTGCCGCGCATGCCGCTCAACGATTCTCGTCCTCATGGGCCACCGGCGGCTTCTCGAGGTAACTTCTTACGGCAGCCTCCACTGTCGGAAAAAAAGCCGTTTCGCCAAACCGCGCGAAAAGCCCAAAGCGCTTCAGCTTGTCTTTGACCGGATCCTTCATCTCGGCCAAACACAAACCGACACCCGCCGCCTGCAAGGTCTCGTACAGTTCGGCCAACATATCGGCCGAGGTCACATCCACACTGGTGATCGGCTCCGCCACAATGACTAAGCAGTGCACCGACCCAGAAGACTCAGCCACCGCGTCGAGTACTCGATCCTGGAATAATTCCGCGTTGGCGAAAAACAAGGGCGCATCCCAACGGAATAAGATCAGACCGGGTATCAGATGTGCGTCGGGATAGCGCCTGATGTCATGGTAGCCCTCGACGCCATTAGCGCGTCCCAGCACCGTTGAGTACGGACGCCAGCCATCCCATAGGAATTCGATGATGGCAATCACGATGGCCAAGCCAATGCCTTCAATCGCGCCCAGCACGGCCACGCCAACGGTGCAAACGATCGACAACCAGAATTCCCAGCGCTGGATGCGATAGATTCGCCTAAGGTCGCTGATCTCGATCAACCCGATAGCCGCTGCGATCACGACCGCAGCCAGTGCGCTCGTGGGTAAATTTTTCAGCAGGTCCGGGGCCACTAACAACAGCAAGGCAACAGCGAGCGCACCGACGACACCGGTCAACTGGGTCTTAGCGCCCGCGGCCTCGGCCACGGGAGTGCGTGACGAACTGCTGCTTACGGCAAAACCCTGAAAAAAACCGGCGGCCAGATTGGCGGCTCCGAGCGCCACCATTTCCTGGTTCGGATCGACATAGGTATTGGTCCGCGCAGCATAGACACGAGAAAGCACGCTGGTGTCGGCAAAGGATACCAGGGCAACGGCGCAGCCGCCGACCAGGACGGGGACAATATCGGCCCGAGTGACCCAAGGTACTTCGAACGCAGGCAAACCTTGTGGAAGGGAGCCGAGGACCGACACTCCGGCGCTCGCGGCAAGGTCCAGCATACCCACCGCGACCGTCGCACCTACGACGGCGATCAAAATGCCCGGCACGCGCTTGTAGCCCTTCAGCAACAGGATTACGACCAGTGCAGATGCGCCGACCGTGAACGCAGTCGGGTTGGTTTTTCCATCCACGACCGCTGTGGCGATCGCCCACAGATTTCTGAGCGGTCCGTCGGTTTCGATCGAAAATCCAAAAAGCTTGGGCAGCTGGCTGATCAACACCGTCAGCGCGATTCCGTTCATGTAACCGTAGCGGATTGGCTTGGAAAGCAACTCCGTGATGAAGCCTAGGCGCGCTATGCCAGCCAGCATACACACCGTTCCCGAGACAATCGCCATCATGCCCGCAAGAGCGATTGCGCGATGCGGATCACCGTTCGATAGGGGAACGACTACAGCCAGGATGATGGCAGCAAGCGAGGAGTCCGGGCCGAGAACAAGAATCCGGCTGGGCCCAAACAAGGCATAAGCGATCAGAGGCGCGATCGTCGCATAGAGGCCATAGATGCCGGGTACGCCGGAGGCCACGGCGTAAGCGATGCCGACCGGCACGAGCATCGTGGTCAGTACTAGTCCGGCCATGATGTCGTAGCGCAACCAAACAAGCTGATAATCGCGCAGTGTGCGCAAACCAGGTAGCCAGCGACTCAATCGTTTCTGATCGTCACCGCTATTGCGCCGGGCAATTCGGCCCTGTTGTGGGGCTGGCGGCGAAGAATCCGGATCGCTCATAAAAGGCAGTGGTTCTTTGGGTGTACAGCACCGATTCGCTTCAATGCACCGTTCAGAATTTTTCAGTGATTCGTCTGAGCGGATGATCCGATTCGTGATAGTCGCCGGGCTTCTGCCGCTTAGGCAAAATGATCTTCTCGCGCTCAACATCCGTGTATGGGATGCGGCTGAGTATGTCAGAAATGATGTTGAGGCGGACCCGCCGCTTGTCGTTCGAATCCGCCACAAGCCAAGGAGCCTGGCCGGAGTCGCTCGCCTCGAACATGTCGTCACGTGCCCGCGAGTATTCATACCAGCGGCTGTACGACTTAAGGTCCATCGGGGACAACTTCCAGATTTTGCGTCCGTCCTTGATGCGTGCCTCGAGTCGGCGGGTCTGTTCTTCCTGACTGACTTCGAGCCAATATTTGAGCAGAATGATGCCCGAGTCGACGATCGCCTGTTCCACCTTGGGCACAGTTTTCAGGAAACCAACCACCTGTTCCTTGGTGCAGAAACCCATCACGCGCTCGACGCCCGCACGGTTGTACCAACTACGATCGAAGATGACGACTTCCCCAGCCGCTGGCAGGTGCGGCAGGTAGCGCTGGACATACATTTGGCTTTTTTCTCGATCGGTCGGTGCAGGCAGCGCCACCACCCGAAAGACACGTGGACTTACCCGCTCGGTGAGCGCCCTGATCGTCCCGCCCTTGCCGGCTCCGTCGCGCCCCTCGAAGATGATGCAGATTTTGACGCCGTTTAGCTTCACCCACTCTTGTAACTTGACCAACTCGATATGCAGTAGGCGCAACTCTTTAAGATAGTCTTTGTTCTTCAGCTTCAGGCCTTCAACAGAATCACTCTTTGGAGCACTCTTTTTATCTTTTGCCATGGCGAACACCTCATATATGCGAGTCTCTGACCACCAATAAATGGAAGCTGAAGGACCTGCCTTCAGTTCGCAAATTGCACATTGTTTAAAGCGTAGCACCAGTCGTCAGTAATCGCTTTATTTTTTTACGTTAAGTAGCCAAAACGAAGAAAGCCCCCGCATGACGCTGTCATCCGGGGGCTTGTAGTGTCCATCAACGTCTGCCGGACTCCGGCTTCTTGCTTACACGTTGAAGAGAAAGTTCAGTACGTCACCGTCTTTGACGACATATTCTTTACCTTCGGAGCGCATTTTTCCTACTTCCTTGGAGCCCTGCTCACCCTTGAAAGTAATGAAGTCGTCGTAGGCTATCGTTTGAGCGCGAATGAAGCCACGCTCAAAATCGGTGTGAATAACCCCTGCCGCTTTAGGAGCCGTATCGCCAATGTGGATGGTCCAGGCGCGGACTTCCTTGACGCCTGCAGTAAAGTAAGTCTGCAAGCCAAGCAGCTTATAGCCAGCTCGAATGACTCGATTCAGGCCGGGTTCGTCCATACCGATATCGGCAAGGAATACGCTCTTGTCTTCGTCGTCCAGATCGGCGATGTCTGCTTCGATGGCTGCACATACGGCAACCACGGGCGCGCCCTCGGCTTCTGCATACTTCTGCACCGCGGCTAGATGCGGATTATTCTCGAAACCGCCCTCTTTAACGTTGGCGACATACATCGATGGTTTGGCCGTAATGAAGCACATTGGCTTGAGCAGCGCCATGTCGTCTTCATCAAGACCCAGCGCACGTACCGGGCGCGCTTCGTTCAAAACAGGGATTACCTTTTCCAGCAGAGCCACCAGCTTTATGGCGTCTTTGTCGCCTGCGCGGGCCGTTTTCTGGTGACGATGCAAGGCCTTTTCAGCGGCACTTAAATCGGCCAGCGCCAGTTCGGTATTGATCACTTCAATATCGGAAACAGGATTGATTGTGCCGGCGACGTGAATGACGTTTTCGTCTTCGAAACAGCGCACCACATGCACAATTGCGTCGGTCTCGCGAATGTTGGCCAGGAATTGGTTGCCCAGGCCTTCACCTTTCGAAGCACCTGCCACCAGGCCGGCAATGTCGACGAACTCGACAACAGCCGGCAGGACCCGTTCGGGCTTGACGATTTCTGCCAGCGCGGCCAAACGGCTATCGGGCACCTCCACCACACCTACGTTCGGCTCGATGGTGCAGAAGGGATAGTTCTCGGCGGCAATGCCAGCCTTGGTCAACGCATTAAAGAGGGTTGATTTTCCAACGTTGGGTAAACCAACAATGCCACATTGCAAAGCCATGAGTGTCCTGAGATAAAGATAAAAATCAAAAAAGAGCCATTGTAGACGCGCCATGCGCGCTGCGGTGCGTGCGAAATCGCGTGCGGCCAGCCTATGGAACGGCCATTATAGTATTCCCTTCACACCGCCATTTCCGGCGCAAAGCGAAGTACCAGCCAGACGAGCAGCAGAGGACCGCCGTTGAAGATGCCGTGCAACAAGATGGATGCACCTATCCCGCGCTTGACGCGCAGCCAACCCAGCACCATTCCAGTGAGCCATTGGGGCAGAACCAACAAGGGCATCAGCCACAAGGGGGTGCTATGCAAATTAAAGTTATACAAGTGCACTGCTGCGAAGGTCAGCGAGGCTACGTGAAAGGCCCAGGGGAACCAACGGCGGTATCGGATTCGATAGCGCCAAGGCAGGCTACGCCGCGTATAAGCCATACCCAATAAATACGGCAACCAGCAAATCGCAAAAATTGCAGTTAACAACATAACGGCTGACCACTTCGGGCCCATAAACATGGCCGCGACCGCGGCGGGCACTAGCCACCACGCCTGGGCGATTCGACGCAACCCATACCGGAATACAAGTTCTTCAACGACAGGGGCCCACAGTAAGGCCTGCAACCACGGAATGTTATTGATATCCAGCCGGTGCGTTGCGCCGCCAAGCCCTGCGGCCGTCACGGCGATCGGCCCAAGGAAGACGATATTGACGGCCCACAGGAAGCACGCCCATTTCAGGAGTCGGCCGAAGGAAACGCTTGGAAACCAGTCTTCCCACCATCCATTTCCGGCATGACGTCCTGGCAACCGGGGAGCCAGCCGCGGCCTTGCGACAAAACCAATAAAGTCGCGTAGCTCGCTGCGAAAGCTGGAATCCTTAGCCACGATTTGCCTCGTGCAATTGGCTCATGGCTTGTTGGTATTCCCCGCGCAGCAAGGCCGGGGTAATCGCGCGGCAACGATCGATAACGGCTTCAATCTCCTTTAGTTCGTCGCGGCGCGGCGGATTCAGCACGAAAGCGGCTACTTGCTGCGCCAGGCCCAAGGTGCGTGGATGTCCGATACCGAGGCGCAAACGCCAAAAGTCGGGACTTGAGAAAGCGGCTTGTATATCCCGCAAGCCATTGTGGCCGGCGTGCCCACCGCCCTGCTTGAGCTTCGCATTGCCCGGCATAAGATCGAGCTCATCGTGCAAGACCAGCACCTGTTCCGGAACAAGTTTATAAAATCGCATCAAGGCGCCTGCCGCTTGGCCGGAGCGATTCATGAACGTCGTGGGCTTGGCTACGATGACTGCCTCGCCTTCGAATCGCCCTTTCGCGACCCAGGCCGGGAATGCCTTCTCGAGAGCAAAATTGGCCTTCAGGTCGTCGGCCAGGTGGTCCGCCAGCCAGAATCCAGCGTTGTGGCGCGTCGTCTCATAATCCGGTCCGGGATTACCTAGGCCAATAACGAGGCGAATGGGTAAAGTCATGAATAGCCTACAAAAAAAACCCCCGCCTAGCATCTGCAGACAGGGGTTTTGCCGAACAGCAGACTGATCGATAAGGGATCAGAACAGTGTTTGCGTGACGAAAAACTTACGCTTCGGGAGTTGCAGCCGGAGCGGCTTCGTCGGTGGCGGCACCCGCCTTAACGTGTGCAGCGGCCAAGACTGGGTCGGCCTCGCCACCGTGCGTAACGAACACCACGCCTTTAGGCGCAGTGATGTTCGACAGGTGAAGCGTAGTGCCAGCCAGCATGTTGCCCAGGTCAACTTCGATGAACGGAGGCAGATTTGCAGGCAAGCAAACGACTTCGACGTCAGTCATGATGTGGCTGATGATAGCGCTGCTAAGCTTGACGGCAGGCGACTTGTCGGCATTCAAGAAATGCAAGGGCACCTTGGTGCTGAGCGTTTGCGAAGCATCGACACGCTGGAAATCGACGTGCAGTACCTGCTGTTTGTATGGGTGCCATTGCACCGAACGCAACAACACTTGCTGGGACGACTTACCGTCGAGTTCCATGCTCAGGATCGAAGCGTGGAACGATTCTTTGCGCAGAGCGTGATAGATTTCGTTGTGATCGAGCTCGATGCTGGCAGGCTCGGCAGTACCGCCATAAACAATGGCAGGAACACGGCCAGCGTGGCGGAGGCGGCGGCTCGCACTCGTACCCTTGTCGCTACGCGAAGTGGCGTTGAATTTCATGGAAAAACTCCAAAACTTGGGAGGGCTTAAAGCCCGTTGGTAAACGCAGCCAAAAGGCTACGAGCGACTGCTGCCTGCCGCGACCAGCAGGCAACGGTATGGTTTTAATCGACGAAAAGGGAACTGACCGATTCGGCGTGAGAAATACGCAATATGGTTTCGCCCAGCAATGAAGCGCAGGAAAGCTGACGAATTTTCTTGCAGGCCCGACCTGCGTCTGACAGCGGAATCGTGTCGGTGACGACAAGTTCGTCGAGCTCAGATTCCGCAATGCGTTGAACGGCACCGCCAGACAGCACAGGGTGTGTGCAATAAGCGTACACCGTGACGGCGCCACGCTCTTTCAGAGCCTGCGCAGCCTTGCATAGCGTTCCCGCCGTATCGACCATGTCGTCCATGATGATGCACGTGCGCCCATCGACCTCGCCGATAATATTCATGACTTCCGACACATTGGCTCGAGGACGACGCTTGTCGATAATGGCCAGGTCGGCTTCCAATTGCTTGGCCAATGCGCGGGCACGGACTACGCCGCCGATATCGGGTGACACAACGACCAGATCCTGATAATTGCGGCGCCAAATGTCGCCCAGCAATATAGGACCGGCGTAGATGTTGTCGACCGGGATATCGAAAAAGCCTTGGATTTGGTCAGCGTGCAGATCCATCGTCATGACGCGATCCACGCCTACGACCTGCAACATATTGGCCACAACTTTGGCCGATATGGAAACCCGGGCGGAACGTGGCCGGCGGTCTTGGCGAGCGTACCCAAAATAGGGAATCGCAGCGGTAATCTTGCCTGCCGAAGCCCGGCGCAGAGCATCGACCATGACCATGATTTCCATCAAACTGTCGTTGGTCGGAGCGCAGGTCGGCTGCAATACGAAGACGTCCTTACCGCGAACATTTTCATTGATTTCGACCATGACTTCGCCGTCGGAGAAACGACCTACCGTCATTTTTCCGAGCGACATATCAAGGTGATTTGCAACATCGACCGCTAACCGAGGGTTAGCCGTGCCGGTAAAAATCATGAATCTGTCGTGTGTCATGATGGACGCTAAATGTGGCGTTGCGTTAAACAACAAAGCTGTTGACCAGCACCGCTGTATGGGGCCGACTCAACAGCTTTACGTTGACTGCAAGCCTGTATGGCTTGAAAAAGTGGCTGGGGAAGAAGGATTCGAACCTTCGCATGCTGGAATCAAAATCCAGTGCCTTAACCAGCTTGGCGATTCCCCAATTCAACTGCTAATCCAGTGTCGTAGCGGATGTTCAAGTAGTCCGGAACAAGCCCAAACCTTTTGAATTACCACTGCGTTGTCGTTTTCACGATTCAGCATTTTACCGACAATTTCTTGCTGACACACTGTCGCTTGTTCAAGCGTTACAAATTCAACAAAAAAGCAGGCACCGGAACCGGTCATTCTTGCGTTTAGCCCTTGGCCGTAAAGCCACGTTGCGACTTGCTGCACTAAGGGGTACTGCGCAAAAACCACTGATTCCAAATCGTTGCGTCCAAATAACTGGCATGATTCCAAGCCGTTTAGTGGTGCATTGATTGTTTGCCAATCAGTAAAGAACGATATTTTGACCGAAGGTGAATCTCTTGTCAAATTGGCTGCGGAAAACACATTAGCCGTGGGCACATTCTGCATCGGCTGCACCACCAGATATGCACGCTCGGGCAGCATCAACGGTGACAGAATTTCGCCTATTCCCTCGGCAAATGCAGGCTGCCCGTAGATGAACACCGGAACGTCTGCACCTAGCAACAGGCCCAAGCGCATCAGCGCTGCGCGATCCAATCCGGTCTTCCATAAGCGGTTAAGCGCAATCAGCGTCGTCGCTGCGTCGCTGGAGCCTCCGCCCAGCCCGCCGCCGGAAGGAATATTTTTTCGATAACGTATTTGAGCGCCTAGAGCCGTACCCGTGTTCTGTTGCAAAATGCGCGCGGCTCTGACGACCAGATCATCTTCGTGGGCAAGCCCGGCGATTTGTTCGCCTTCACGTTCAATCCGGCCATCGCTGCGAACGTCGAAGTCGAGCGTATCGCATAGGTCAATGAACCGAAATGCGGTTTGCAGCAAGTGGTAACCATCGGGGCGGCGTCCTGTTACGTGCAAAAAGAGATTGATCTTGGCGGGAGCCGGCACATCGTACAGAGCCATACCGATCAGCCGCCGTCGACGACCAGGCGCACACTGATGGTTCGGTTGGCGTCATTGCGATTAAGCTGCAGCAAAGTCGGACCCAGGGCATCGTAGCGCGACAGCTGCACGCGCCAGCCGTTCTGGTTAAACGAGGCCACCTGCCCCGTACCGTTATAAATCAGCTCTGCAACGCTTGAGCTTCCTGTCTGGCCTCGCAACCAATCCCGCAAGCCTGCCACGGGTATTGGGCTGCCCAACACCAATTCCACCAGCGCATCGGGATGTTCGGCCTGCTCGGTGCTGCCATTGCTGCGCGTCAACGTAGCCTTGCCAGGCTCGACCTTGACGCGCGCCAGAGTGTTACCCAAAGGGTTGGTGAGATCCAGCAGTAGTTCGCGCCCAGTATCGTGCCAGGCAAAGCCGCCCTGCACCGCTTCTTGCTTGCCACTGAAATAGTTGACCGTTAACGCAAAGCGCCCGGCGCGATCGAAGGATGGGCCTGCGCCGGGAATGGAGATCTTCGACGGTGTGGCGCAACCAGCCATTAAAAGGCACAGCAATCCGGCACACCACCAGGCATTGCCGCGCTTGCGTAGCATGGCCATCATTTGAGCGTTACTCCCAGGCGTTTCAGCGTTTTAAGCAATGTCTCGTTTTGAGGCTCTTTGGCCATGCCAGCCTGCCATATCCGCCGAGCGTCTTCAGGACGCTTGGATACCCATAACACTTCACCCAAATGAGCGGCCACGTCAGCAGACGGCATCTGATCGTATGACCGCTGCAAATATTCCAAGGCGGCTTCGAAGTCGCCGCTGCGATACAAATACCAGCCTACGCTATCCAGAATAAAGGGATTGCCCGGGTCTAGTTCCAACGCGCGTTCCAGGAGATCTTCGGCCTCGTCCAGCTTGCGATTCTGGTCGGCATAGGTATAGCCCAGCGAGTTATAGGCGTTGGCGTTATTGGGGTCGAGCTCTATAACGCGCCTCATCAGGCGTTCAAATTCTTGAAATTTGCCTTGACGCTCGTAGAGCATCGCCAAGTCATACTTGATTTCGGCCGTATCAGGGATGGAAGAATCGGCCTTGAGAAGAATTTCCACGGCCGTGTCGGTCCGACCCGCTTCCCTATAAATAGAAGCCAATGTCAGGGCAACCACTGAGCGCTCGTTATTGTCTTGCGGCTTGAGCGATTCGATACTGCGGCGCGCCAGTGCGATATTTCCCATTCGGGCCTGCAGAACCGCTTTGTGTACCTGAGCCTGGAACCGCAGCGAAGGCTCATCAATCAGGTCGAGCTGTGCGATAGCGTCGCCGAGCCTGTTCTGCTTCTCGGCAATCTGAACCAGGAGCAAGCGCGCGTCGGAGGCATCGGCCATCGCATTGGTGGCCTTGTCGTTGATCGACTTGCGGCGCTGGGTCTGAACACTGATATATTCTTCAAGAAGCGCCTGCGCCTGTGGATAACGCTCGGAGCGCATATTGACTTCCGCTTCGGTGTAAAGCAGATCGAAGTCTTCTGGTGAGCGTTGGCGCATGGCGTTGACTTGCTCGAGCGCAGCATTGAAATCGTGACGATCCACTAGGCGATTCACGAGCATCAATTGCAGTTTGCGGCTGTCAGGATGCTTTTTTATATAAGCGCGGGTCTCGTCAATGGCGGCAATGGAATCCACCTTTAAACCGTATTCCAGCACCCGTTGGGCGGCGGGTTCGGATTCGGGATCCAGCGCCAACGCTTGACGCGCCTCTTGAAGGGCACGTGTGGGTTCGAGGGCTGCCCACGCCGCATCAGCAAGGGCCAAATGGGCAACGGGCAAGGAACGGACCGAGGGGGGCAAGGCTTTCTCGAGCACTTCAAATGCGACTCGCTTATCGGCCATTTTGCCGACAATGGCAGAAGCCTGGATAACCGCCTGCTCTTTGTTTTCGGCCTTTTCTATGCGGGTCCGGAGCGCAGAAGCCAAGCCTGCCGTCTGGCCGTTTGATGCCGCCAAGGCCAGAGCAGAGGCTACGGCCTCGGGATCGCCGGGAGCGAGCAGAGCCCACTCGCGTGCGGCCTTCAATGATCGGGCCATATCGCGATCCGCCATGGAGAACTGAAACGCCCGTTTGGCGAGCCGAGGGTCGGATGTTTCGCGGGCCAGATCGAGAAAGGTTTGACTGGCCATATCGAAACGACCGCGCTGCGCGGCGATTTCCGAAGCCAGTATCCGATATAGCATATCGGCGTTAAGCTTCACCACAGGCAGCTCGCCGGAACGAAGACGTATCTGCTCGATCTGTTGACGTGTTTTGCCATCCGGCGCGGAATAGGCCGGAAGGGACCACGAAACAAAAATAGGCGCAAACAACACTAACAGCAGAGGAATTGAACGTTTCATTAAAGAGAACCACCGCCGCTGCGCCCGAAATAAAGCGTCAGATGGCAAAAATTACACACTCAGATTTAAGGATGTTATCACCCCCTTTATGCCCGAACTACCCGAAGTTGAAACGACTCGTCGCGGAATAGCGACGATCATGCCCGGCCAGGTATTAAAGCAGTTTACGGTCTACGAGCCACGCATGCGTTGGCCTGTACCTGCGGGCCTTGGTGAAACGATCAGCGGCCATACCGTCCTGAGCTGTGAACGGCGCGGCAAGTATCTACTGATCAATTTCCACCACGGAACACAGATCATACATCTGGGCATGTCGGGCTCGCTGCGGCGTGCCGCGAGCGACGAGCCACGGCGCAAACATGATCATGCGGAATGGATCTTCGATCATGCCCGTTTCCTGCTGCACGACCCCCGCCGTTTCGGCGCCATCTTGTGGCATGACGCGGCCGATGGGTCAATCGCGCTGCACCCGCTATTGGCGCGTCTGGGCATAGAGCCCTTCGACCCTTTGTTCACGCCGGAATATTTGCACCGCCATCTACAAGGCAAAACACTGGCCATCAAGCAAGCACTTCTGGCCGGCAATATCGTGGTCGGGGTGGGCAATATCTATGCATCCGAATCGCTTTTCCGGGCGCGCATCAATCCACGCACCGCCGCCGGCACCATTTCGCTGGAGCGATGCCGCCGACTGACGGCTGCCATACTCCAAACACTAGGCGACGCGCTGGATTCGGGTGGCAGCACTCTACGCGACTATGTCAATGCCACCGGCGCGCCAGGCGCCTATTTCGATATTCACGCCGCTGTCTACGAAAAGGCCAACCGGCCGTGCAACGTTTGCGCCACCCCAATACGCCGTATCGTACAGGGACAACGTGCCACTTATTATTGCCCTAAATGCCAAAGCCGTTAGGCCTATATTCGTTTATAACGAATCCATTGCATATAAACGAATAGTGGGATATATTTTTACCATTACACGGAGACTCCAATTCAATGAGCAAACAATTTGCCTCTCACGCCGACCTTGAAGACAAGGTCATATCGTTCGAAAAACTGTCAGACAACGCCTACGCCTATACGGCCGAAGGTGACCCAAACTCGGGCATCATCATCGGCGACGACTCAGTTATGGTCATCGACACCCAAGCTACTCCCGTGATGGCACAAGACGTCATCCGGCGCGTCAGGGAAGTTACCGATAAACCGATCAAGTACATCCTGCTTTCCCACTATCACGCCGTCCGTGTGCTGGGCGCCTCTGCCTACCACGCACAGGAAATCATCGCCAGCCGCGACACGTACGACCTTATCGTCGAGCGCGGTGAACAGGACAAGGCCAGCGAAATTGGCCGCTTCCCGCGTTTGTTCCGCAATGTCGAATCCGTCCCGCCCGGACTGACCTGGCCAACAATCACATTCGATGGCGAAATGACAGTCAACCTGGGCAATCTTGAAGTCCAGATCCTGCAAGTCGGTCGCGGCCATACCAAAGGCGACACTATTGCCTGGCTACCGGAACAACGCATATTGTTCGCCGGCGACCTGGTCGAATATCAGTCAACACCGTATGCGGGCGACTGCTATTTCCGCGAATGGCCCCACACCCTCGATACACTTGCCGAATTCCAGGCCGAGAAAATGGTGCCCGGCCGTGGCCCCGCCCTGAAATCGGCAGAAGAAGTGCGCAAAGGGCTGGCTGGTACCCGTGCCTTCTTGACGGACTTGTACTCGTGCGTCAACAGCGGCGTCGCCGCAGGCAAAGATCTGCAATCCATTTATCGCGAAACCTACGACTTCATGAAGCCACGCTATGCAGACTGGGTGATTTTCGACCATTGCATGCCATTCGATGTATCGCGAGCGTACGACGAAGCCACCGGCTACGACGATCCACGAATCTGGACCGCCGAACGCGATATCGAAATGTGGAAGCAGCTGGAAGGCAAATAACGTAACCCCATAACATTCCAGGAAAAGGAGTATCGGGGTGGGAGATATCGATTATCAGGCCCTCGAGTTTGAATACCAGCCACGCCCAGCCGCCAGCGACGAACGACACGGCATAGTCATCGTCGGAGCCGGTCCGGTGGGCTTAAGCATGGCGCTCGATTTGGCGCAACACGGCCAGCGGGTCTTGGTCATCGACGACGACTGCCGTTTGTCCGTCGGTTCGCGGGCCATTTGTTTTGCAAAACGCACGCTAGATATCTGGGATAGGCTAGGCGTCGGCGAGCGCATGGTCCGCAAGGGCGTTTCCTGGAACGTCGGGCGAATCTACTTCAAGGGCCAGGAAGTTTGGAACTTCGACCTGCTTCCAGAAAAAGGACACCGGCGGCCTGCGTTTATCAACTTGCAGCAATATTATTGCGAGGGCTATCTGTACGAACAGGCCGCCACGCATCCGAATATCGAGCTTCGCTGGAAGAACAAAGCCATCGCGGTGGAATCGCAGGGGGATCACGTAAAAGTCACTGTCGAGACGCCCGAAGGCCACTACACGCTGACAGCCGGCTGGCTGCTGGCCTGCGACGGTGCGCGTTCGCCAATCCGAAAAATGATAGGTCAGGAAAGCCGGGGACGCATTTTTCGGGACCGCTTCCTTATTGCCGATATCAAGACCCAGGCCAATTACCCGCACGAGCGCTGGTTCTGGTTTGATCCGCCCTTTCATCCCAATCAGTCGGTATTACTGCATAGTCAGCCCGACAATGTATGGCGGACTGATTTCCAACTAGGCTGGGATGCCGACCCGGTCGAAGAGGTCAAGCCCGAAAAAGTCATACCGCGGATTCGTGCCCTGCTCGGTCAAGATGCACAGTTCGAATTGGAATGGGTAAGCGTATATACCTTCGCCTGCGAACGCATGGAAAAATTCCGGCACGGTCGCATACTGTTTGCAGGCGATGCAGCGCATCGCGTTTCGCCCTTCGGAGCGCGCGGAGCCAATAGCGGGGTCCAAGATGCCGACAACCTGGTCTGGAAGCTTGATCTGGTAGTGCGAGGCCTGGCCCCGGACACGCTTATGAATACTTACGCCGCCGAGCGCGAGCAGGCAGCCGACGAAAACATACTGAACTCGTCACGATCAACGGATTTCATAACGCCAAAAAGCGAAATCAGCCTGCTCTTCAGAAACACCACTTTACGGCTGGCCAGGAATTACGAATTTGCACGCAAGCTGGTCAACAGCGGCCGGCTTTCCATGCCCACTTTTTACACGGATTCCACGCTTAACACGCCAGACGCCGACGAGTTCTGTAGCAGCCTGCCACTGGGCGCGGTGGCGCCGGATGGCCCCGTTACGCTGGGTGGCGAGCCGGGTTGGTGGCTAAGCCAACTAGACGGCCACTTCGCTGTGGTTATTTTTTGCCCGGTACGCTTGCCCGATTCCGCCGTACTGGCGCAGCTGGCCAGCTTGGCCGCCCAACCTCTTGATATCAAGGTGCTGCTGGTCTTAGGCTCCGATCTTGCCCATAAGGCGCCCGGCCACCTTAACACGGTCATCGACCATGATGGTGTGCTGTCCAGACGCTACGATGCACGGGATGGCGCCTGCTACCTGCTACGGCCTGATCAGCATATTGCAGCGCGCTGGCGTGCAGTCAAGGCCCAAAACATCGTATTGGCGTTGAATCGGGCCACCGGTTCATACCCATCGGAGCAGCCATGACCGAATTATCCACACTATCGAACTTTTCTGTGCCCGATGAATTCTATGAACGCCTGATCGACGCGCACCGCGATTTGACGACTGAACAAAGCCACGCCATGAATGCGGCTTTGGTACTGCTTCTGTCAAATCACATCGGTAAGCTCGACATCGTCAGCGATGCGTTCCAGAAAGCACGGGCAACCATAGAACAGACTGACTAAAGCCTTCTCACGGAGCTATCCAACATGACTTCCCTTGAATATCAATCCGGCTTCGGCAACAGTTGCTCGACCGAAGCGCTCCCGGGCGCCCTGCCCATAGGTCGCAACTCGCCGCAGGTCTGCCCGTATGGTTTATATGCCGAGCAACTGTCGGGCACCGCTTTCACCGTTCCGCGTGCCGAGAGCCGCCGTTCCTGGTTGTATCGCATTCATCCAGCCGCCTTACAAAAACCTTTCGAGCCTTTCGAAGGCGCGACATCGTGGCTACATCAATTCGGCTCGGGCCCCGTCACGCCTAACCGCCTGCGCTGGAGTCCGCTCGAGATCCCGGCGGCTCCCACCGACTTCATTGAAGGCATGACAACGTGGGCCGGCAACGGCAACTGCGACGACCTTAGCGGAGTCAGCATCAATCTGTATGTTGCCAACCGCTCGATGACCGGCCGCTTCTTCTACAACGCCGACGCTGAAATGCTCATCGTGCCGCAAGAGGGCCGCTTACGCCTGGCGACCGAACTGGGGCTCATCGACATCGAACCCTGCGAAATCGCGGTGATCCCTCGCGGCGTGCGCTTTCGGGTTGAGGTTCTTGACGCAACCGCTCGGGGCTACATGCTAGAGAATTTCGGCGCCGTATTGCGGCCGCCAGAATTAGGCCCCATCGGGTCAAATGGCCTGGCTAATGTTCGCGACTTCAAGACACCCGTGGCATGGTACGAAGACGTTGAGGGCGACTTTGAACTTGTTGCCAAATTTACCGGCGGCTTTTGGCGGACGTCATTGTCGCACTCGCCTTTGGACGTTGTTGCCTGGCACGGAACCAATGCCCCGTACAAATATGACTTGCGCCAGTTCAACACGATAGGCTCGATCAGCTATGATCACCCGGATCCTTGCATCTTTACGGTGCTTACGTCGCCGTCCGACACCCCGGGTGCCGCCAATATGGATTTTGCTATCTTTCCACCACGCGTTCTGGTCATGGAAAACACCTTCCGCCCGCCATGGTTCCACCGCAATATTGCCGGAGAATTCATGGGCTTGATTCAGGGTGTCTACGATGCAAAGGCCGAAGGCTTCTCGCCAGGCGGCGCGAGCTTACACAACTGCATGAGTCCGCACGGCCCCGACGTCGATACCTTTGAAAAAGCGTCAACGGCCGACATCAGCAAGCCTCATTACATCCGCGATACGATGGCGTTCATGTTTGAAACACGCCGCGTTATACGTCCCACGTCAGCTGCGCTGGCGTCCGAAGCGCTCCAGACTGATTACGATCAGGCATGGGCGGGGTTCAAGAAGCATTTTGACCCCAGTAAACAGTAAGAATTCACAGGATTTTGCATGGCTTATTTGAATGAAACACACGAACCGACTCTTGAAAGCTGGGTCGCCTCGGCCAACGTCCCCGACAATGGCTTCCCCGTCCAGAACCTGCCATTCGGGGTTTTTCGCAAAGCAGGCAGTTCAGAAGGTTTTCGCCCAGGCGTAGCAATCGGAGACCAGGCCCTGGATCTGGCTGCGCTGGCACAAACCAAACCTTGGGACGGCATGGCCGGCGTAGCCCTTGCCGCCTGCCAGTCCAGTCAGCTGAATGATTTGATGAGCCTAGGTCAGGCCCACTGGTCGGCGTTGCGCCTGGAGCTTTCACGGGCCTTACGTGCCGGGTCGCCAATGCAACAGACACTGGCTCCATTATTGATTCCTCAGGCTGACCTTGAGTTTTCCTTACCGGCACGCATCGGTGACTACACCGACTTTTATATTTCGCTGCATCACGCCACGGCAGTCGGAAAACAGTTTCGCCCAGACAACCCTTTGCTTCCCAACTATAAATGGGTGCCTATTGGCTATCACGGCCGGGCTTCCAGCATTGGTGTATCGGGCCAGAAATTTCCACGGCCAATCGGGCAGACGCGCCCTGCCAACGAGAACAGCGAACCGGGATTTGGCCCATGCGAACGTCTGGACTATGAACTTGAGCTGGGAATTTTCGTAGGCCAAGGCAATGCCCAAGGCGAGCGAATTACGGTAAGCGACGCAGAATCGCATGTGTTTGGCCTGTGCATACTGAATGACTGGTCCGCACGCGACCTGCAGGCCTGGGAATACCAGCCACTGGGCCCTTTCCTGGCCAAAAACTTTGCCAGCACCATCTCGCCGTGGATCGTCACCCTTGAAGCTCTGGCACCCTTTCGAACGGCATTCCAGCGCAATCCGAACGACCCTCAGCCCTTGGCTTACCTAAGCTCGCCTGACAACAAAGAGGCAGGTGTATTCGATATTACGCTCGACGTTTTGCTCAGCACGCAGCAGTCTCGCTCCAGCAAGACAGAACCGGCTCTTCTGTCGAGCAGCAATTTCAAGGAAGCCTACTGGACCGTCGCCCAGCTGCTGGCGCACCACACCGTCAATGGCTGTAATCTGCAGGCCGGCGATCTGCTGGGAACTGGTACGCTTTCCGGGCCCAATCCTGGCCAGGAAGGATCCCTTCTGGAGCTGAACCAGGGCGGCAAAAAGCCCGTTACCTTGCCGTGGGGCGAAGAACGCACTTTCCTTCAAGATAATGATGAAGTCATTTTGCGCGCCCGATGCAGTAAACCGGGCTACCCTTCAATTAGCCTGGGAGAATGCGCCGGCACCGTATTACCGGCGCGATTCTAAATAAACGCCTTCAAGACGCCAGCATTTTTCCAGGGTTCATTAACCCGTCCGGATCAAGCGCATGCTTGATCCGCCGCATCAGCGCGAGCTCGGTGGGGTCTTTGTAGCGGGGCAAAAGATCTCGCTTTAATTGCCCTACCCCATGCTCGGCGCTGATCGAGCCACCGAAACGGTGCACGCTGTCGTGCACCACTTCGTAAATGGCGTTTTGCTTGGCCAAAAGCCCTTCTTCAGAAAATGCCTGACCCTTGGCAACGTTGTAATGTAAGTTGCCGTCGCCCAGGTGCCCGAAAATGACGTGCTGAATACCGGGAAAACGTTCTTGCAACAAGGCGTTAGTGGTTTCGACAAATTCGGCCATCAGCGACACCGGAATGGACACGTCGTGTTTAATACTTTTGCCGAACGCTTTTTCGGCCAATGGTATGCTTTCACGCAGGTGCCACAGCGATTCGCTTTGTGTAATGTTTTCAGCAATAACGGCGTCGAGCACCAGGCCAGCTTCGATGGCGTCGCCCACGACCGCCTCGAACCGCTCGCGCGCATGCGCTTCACTTTCACTGTCCGACAACTCCAGCAAGGCATACCAAGGCAG
The DNA here is from genome assembly GCF_003971065.1 of Candidimonas sp. SYP-B2681. Classification (GTDB taxonomy): domain Bacteria; phylum Pseudomonadota; class Gammaproteobacteria; order Burkholderiales; family Burkholderiaceae_B; genus Pollutimonas. The sequence goes on along the minus strand of NZ_RYDV01000008.1, from coordinate 82,829 downwards.
ACCGGCTGAAGCGCCCTCGAAGGGAATCCGCTGTTGCGGATAGCACGTAACCACCCCCTGCAGGCATTCGCCAGCGATAAGCTCGAAGCCCGTTAACGCCGCACCGAAGCCCTTGCGTGCGGCCGACAACACCGTTACCGCGTCCTCTACAGCGTTCAACGCCAGCAGCGCCGTGCATTGCGCTACGGGCAGTGGATAAAGTTTAACGGTCGCTGCGGTAATAATGCCTAGCGTGCCCTCGCTGCCGATATATAAATTGCGCAGATCGTAGCCGGTGTTATCTTTGCGCAGCCCGCGTAGCCCATGCCAAATTTCACCTTGCGCCGTAACCACTTCCAGACCCAACACGAGGTCGCGTGCATTGCCATAACGCAATACTTGTGTGCCGCCCGCATTCGTGGCCAGATTGCCGCCCAGCGTACAACTACCCTCCGCTGCAAGGCTCAAGGGGAAAAGCCGGTCGACATCGCGAGCCGCCTGCTGCACCGATTGCAAAATACAGCCAGCTTCCACCACCATGGTGTCATTATCGGTATCAACGCTGCGAATCTGGTTCAAACGGGTTAGGGAGACGACCACCGCACGGCCACTGGCATCGGGCGTTGCGCCACCGCACAACCCGGTATTGCCGCCCTGAGGGACCATGGGCACCCTGTTTTCCGCGCACCATCGCACCACCTGTGCGACTTCGTCGGTCGAGCCCGGCTTCACGACGGCCAGTGCATGACCGCTATATCGGCCACGCCAATCAACGGTATAAGACGCCATTGCCTCTTCGCCGGTCACGACATATGGCCGACCCAACATCTGAACTAGTTCGTCTACAAGACTCATTACTTCCCTTTCCACGAATGAAATGCTTAGAATTGCATTCTAAGGCAGATACAGACTATCGCCGAGCGATACCTGCGGCGGGCACTCGCCGACAGAATCCGGGATAATCGCACTCAATCCAATGATTTTTGTGAAGGAATTGCTCGTGATCGATAATCAGCCCTTACCCGACGCCGTATTCAAAGCCTACGATATCCGCGGCACGGTGCCCGAACAGCTCAATCCGGACTTCGCCCGTCTTTTAGGTCTCGCCCTTGCAGAGCGCGCCCGCGCCGAGGGCATTGCCGCACTGGTGGTGGGCTACGATGGACGATTGAGCAGCCCCGACCTCGCCGCAGCCCTGCGGGAAGGCCTGCAGCAAGGCGGTATCAACACCATCGATATAGGCATGGTGCCCACGCCGCTAGTTTACTTTGCAACGCACGTACGAAAGACAGGGTCGGGCGTCGCCATCACGGGAAGCCATAATCCGCCCAACTACAACGGCTTCAAGATGATGATGGGCGGCAAGACCTTGCATGGTGCCGACATCCAGGCACTGAAGCACACGATGAACCGTCTGGATCGCAACGCAAGGCAGGCAACGCACGGCAAGGGCACCACGATCGATCTGATCGACACATACGTCGACCGCATTTGTTCAGACGTAAAGCTTGCCCGGCCCATGAAAATCGCGATCGACTGCGGCAATGGTGTGGGAGGCGTGCTGGCAAGGCAGCTGTTCACGAAGCTGGGTTGCGAAGTTGACGAACTTTTCTGCGAGGTGGATGGCACTTTCCCTAATCACCATCCGGACCCCGCGGACCCGCATAATCTGCAAGATTTGATCCGTCACGTAAAAGAAACCGACTGCGAAATTGGCCTGGCCTTCGATGGCGATGCTGATCGACTTGGGGTCGTGACGAAATCCGGCGAAATTATCTGGCCGGACCGTCAATTGATTCTGTACGCGCTCGATATCCTGCAACGCGATCCGGGCTCTACGATTATTTTCGACGTCAAATGCAGCCGGCACGTGGCGAGATCGATTAAGCGGGCTGGCGGCAAGCCGCTGATGTGGCAAACCGGTCATTCGATGATTAAGGCGAAGCTGGCAGAAACAGGCGCCCCACTGGCCGGAGAGATGAGCGGTCACATTTTCTTCAAAGAGCGCTGGTACGGTTTCGACGATGGTCTGTACACGGGCACCCGTCTACTCGAAATTCTGTCGCGCCACGATGACCCTTCCGTCCTGCTGGAAGCCCTGCCACAGGATATTTCCACACCGGAGTTGAAACTGGAAATGCAGGAAGGCGAACCCCACGCCCTCATCGCCCGTCTTCAGAAGGAAGGCGATTTCCCAAATGCCACAAGCATTAACACCATAGACGGCGTCCGAGCCGAATACACCGATGGCTTCGGTCTCGCCCGGGCCTCAAACACCACGCCAGTCGTAGTCTTACGGTTCGAGGGCGAAACGCCGGAAGCGTTGGAACGGATCAAGCTAGAATTCCGGCAGGCGTTGACGGCCTTGGTGCCAGAGATTGCACTGCCGTTCTAAGAGGCGGTGCCTGAATTCGAAGTTAGGGTGATTTGGCACAGGTGGCCGGCATTAATAAGTTCTTAAGTCGGTGCGTCAATCCTTAAGTCGGTGCGTCAGTTCTTAAATAAGCGCAACGTTCCTTGGCGCAACTTCGTAAATTGGTGCAACGTTTCTTAAATCGGTGCCACGGGTTGGGGGAGGCTGGACGAAAGATCGCTGCGGTCCGCGCTTCGCCGGACTGCCCGACCAATCGCCCTGGCTCGGGGCGGGCCCAAACTCGCCACGCCAGGCCTGTGGCCTGTGCTTATGGCTCAAACAGGCGGGCCCTCTCTTCCCCGACCCAGAGCGTTTGGCCGGCGCGCTCAAACTTTCGTCCAGCCTCCCCCAACCCGCTGCACCTTGGAATTAAATGTCATGGGAGCGATCTAATATTGGCCGGGTTAACGCTGCTGTTGCAGGACCTTTGGATATCCATGATAGATACGCGCTCTAGGTACGCGCTCTAGATACGCGCTCTAGATACACGCTCTAGACACACGTTCTAGATACATGTTCTGAATACACATGATTAAGATCATGAGCTTACGAATGCAGTATCGGATCACCATGTCTGTTCCGCCCGAGATTTTCATGTGACGTCCTGAAAGCGAATAGGAGAGCGCGAGCGATTATGTAGGACCATTTAGTTGCGCAGAACTGCCCTTAGGTAGGGCGGCACAGCAAGCTACCAAATGAAGGACCTTATGGATCGTGATCCCGATATCAACAGTATCAAGAGCTTTTCCGCTTTAAAACGGGGTTGGAGGCTAACACGAGAATCACAGGGTCAAGTGGGGTCGCTTCAGCCTGTCATCTATTGAGTGAGCATGCCTTTGTAGACAACCTTGAGCTGCATGTATGGCAGTTGTGGGTTTAAGGCCTCTGCCTCGGGAGCGGTTTCTGGACAATGATCGACGGGGCCGCCGATGTCCAGTAAGGGGTGGTTCTTTATTCGAGACTGCAATCGTATAGGATCCGCAGCTTCGGGACGTTCGCGATACCAGAAAGTGTGTTTTCGGCCCGTGACGTTATCATCCAGCTTGTAGTAACAGACGAGATAGGGTGGCAAGCCGATCGCACGGATATCTTCATCGACAATGGTTCTCCAAGGCTCGCGAAAGGCCTCTGCGTTACCGTGAATCAAAGGCACCCGGGCAGAGAGAAAGACATATGCAGACCGCAAAGAATTGGGCGAGTTGTTGTCAATGTATATGCGGTAGGAATTCCGCTCTGGCGTCAGCTTCACCTCATTCTGGGGAAAGACCATTCCCGGCTTGACGTTATAGAACCGGATAGCATTTTCCTTATCGGTTTCTGACACAAATTCACCGCGAGCTTTGCGGCGCAGAAATTCGACGTACTCATTGAAAGGCTTAGCTTCACCTTTCGAACACAGGGAGTAAAGCTTGAATTCGGTGTTACACGGGCTGCTCAGCGTAGAAGGTGTTTTATCATCATGTGCCACCTGACAACTGAACGCTCGATCGTAAAGCGCGATACAGGGCGCAGGTTCTTTGAGTACGTGTGGGGGGAAAATTTTGATGCCGAGCTTTCTGGCGGTCCAGGAATCCATACCCATGCTTCGTGCAACCGTTGACTCCATCGAGCTAATCAATTCACGATCGCGCTCAGCAAGTTGGAGCTGGCGCTCAAGGGCATCGCGCTCGGAACATTCTCCACATGCCTCAATCCGCGCACGCAGTAGGTCAGGCTTGGCTTCCATGGCGATTCGCATCGAGGCGTAATCAATCGCACCAGTCACCAGCTCTTCCACGATACCGGGACCATAGGGCGTCCAGGACTGCGCCGTTGCTGTTAATGGGCTTGATAACCCTAAGCCCGCACAGAAAGCAATGAAAAGTCGGCTCCAGCAAAGACATTTCATGATGGGCTCCTGAGACCTCTTCAACGACCGTCATATACGACGCTTTTCGGCGCGTGATACCGCCTAGGCCTTTTGCGCTTTTGGCCAAAGTACTGGTTTGATAAACAATACAGACATACACGCGCACAATCGCTCCGTCATTAGACCCATGCGTTTGGCGCCTTACCGTTAAGGGTGCAGGCCTCGCAGTTGGATCGGCTGTCACAAGCACGATCTCCCGACTTCCGGGAACCAGCTGCCCCATAGGAAAGTGTCTTATGGCTCGTGGCAAATTTAGCGGCTGCTGCCAAAGACCATTAAATCCGCCGGAGTAATCTCGTCGCGATCTGGAAGGGCGGCAGCGCTCACATCAACGCAATTGCTGCGCCAAAACCTCTTCAAATCTTGACCCGGGTCGCTGCGCAACAGTGGACCATGTATCACCGCGCTGCAGCCATATGTCCCCGCACTATGACTATGTGCCCCACACTATGGCTATGTGTCCCGAACTCTGGCTATGTACCACCGCGCTATGGCCATATGCAAGTATCCCGTCACTTAGCATACATACGCCCCAAACCATACATTGCCATCGATGCTATTCCGTTGCCTTGGGCCGTCGTGCCTGGGGCTGGGTAAGCGATTTTTTCGCCCGCCGCATTACCGTGCCATGGCGGGGGTACAAGGCCGCGTTGTCTGAGCAGCACGCTTGCGGATAGTCCAATTGGACTGTCCGCGCTGCGAGTTCGCGGACGCCCCGCCATGGCACGGTATGCGGGCAGCGCTGGCGAAGCCAGGGCCGGGCGAATCTAGCGCACCCAGCCCCAGGCACGACGGCCCTTAAGAACCCGAATATGAAAACCGGTTATGAAAACCGGTTATGAAAACCGATTATGAAAACCGAATATGAAAGCTACGACGAAACCGAGATGAACCCGGGAAAACCACAAGACTCAGAACACTCCCCCCTAAGAAAGCATCTCATACAAACCCACATGCGCCTGCACCACCTTCCGAATATCAAACTCCTGCTCAGCCAGAATCCGCCCCTCCGCGCCCATCTTATGCCGTAACTCCGGCTCCCTCGCCAACCGCAACACCGCATCAGCAAGCGCCCGGGCATTTCGCGCCGGTACCAACAAGCCCGAAATCCCCGGCTCAATCGCATCACGACATCCAGGCACATCCGTCGTCACCACAGCGCGGCCACACGCAGCAGCCTCAACCAAAGACTTCGGCAACCCCTCCCGGTACGACGGCAGCACCGCGATATTCGACTGCTGATACAACGCCGCAATATCAGAACGCTCACCCAGACACTGGACGAAACCTTCGCGCTGCCAACTTGCGAATTCAAGCTCGCTGATGCTCGCCGGATTGCCGGGGTCAGGCGCACCCACCAGCAACCACCGCAAGCCGCTCGCATCGCCTGCCGTCATCCGTGCAGCCTCCACGAACTCCGCAACCCCCTTGTCAAACAACAAGCGCGCAGCCATGATCGCCACAGGCGGGCCATCAGGTTCCGGCGACGCTTGAAACTCATTCAAATCCACGCCCGAGCCGCGTATCAATACGACCTGTTCCGGCCTAACAACCCTCGCCCGACGCAACACCTCGCTATCGTTAACATTCTGGAAAATGACCCGGCTATTGGGATGACCCAGCGCCAGGCGGTATAACCCCGTGGCGGCCAATCGCAAAAAATTAAAGCGTCGATCCCGGTCACTGAAAACGAAGCCCAGACCCGAGATGGCGGCGATATATGCCGGCACCCGCGCCAGACGGGCTGCAATGCCCCCATACAAGACCGGCTTAATCGTCACCGCATGGACCACATCAGGCTGCAGGCGTCTGAATAATTTCCAGAGAGCATAAATGCTTTGTACTTCCTGGGCAGGGTTTCTGCCGCTGCGCGACATGGGAATCACATGGTGAACCAATCCGTGTGCCAGGATCTCGGGGACGGACGGACCGTCCATGGTGGCGACATGGACCTCAAATCCCGCCTCCTTCGCACCGAGAGCCAGCGGCAAACGATGCGAAAGAAAGAATGCGGGATTATTCACCACGAACATCAAACGGCGGCCAGCTTGGCGGCCAGCCGTCTCCGTCGCATCGTGTTGGTACGACGCACGCCGGACCAGTCCATTGCGGGACGGATAATCGGCCGCCAGACGATGCCATACCACGTGATAGGCTTTGACCATGGCTTCCAGGCTGAACAGCCGCCCCACCCGCTGCCTGCCCGCCTGCAGTCGCTCTGCCAGCTCGTTGGTGCCCCATTGCGCAACAGCGGCGTCAATGGCCTTTGACAGGGCCGGTGCATTCTGCGGCGGCGCCACCCACCCTGCATCAGCAACGATCCGTGCTGCGTCACCTACGTCGGTCACCACGCAGGCCACGCCCATTGCCATGGCCTCGGCGACCACATTGGGAAAACCTTCTGCCCGGCTCGACAAGACATGCACGTCCAGCCCATTCATCAAGCGCGGGACATCATCGCGCCTACCCAGCAGCTTTACCTTGTCGCCTATGCCGTGCTGATTGATCAGCGCCATCAGCGCCGCGTTCGAGGCTTCCATGCCCTGACCAATCAGAACACAACGCAGTGACGGGTTATGCCGGGCGCTGAGCGCAAAAGCAGCAAGCAGATTGGCATGGTCCTTCAATGGATTCCAGCGCGCCACACTGCCTATGACGCGAAGCTCGTCTGACCAGCCCCATTCCGAACGTACGGCGGAACGCGACAATGGATCGGGTTGCCAGCAAGAGAGGTCGTAGCCGTTGGGAATGACCAACATCCGGTCGGCGCGATAACCCCATTCCTGATGACGCTGAGCAGCGTTGTCGGCGCAGGAAACAATGACCCCAGGCACAATGGGCGACACGCGGGCGCACAGCCAGGATAAAACGCGGGCCGAACGGCTGCTTTTATGCAGATCGGCCCCAGAGTTACGGATTCCCCATGCAAGCGCTTTGATTCCCGCCAACCGTGCAACGACGCCGCCGATAAGGTCCGCGTGGTACATCCACGTTTGCACGACGTCGGGATTCAACTTGCGCAGCAGCTGGTGCATGCGCCACAGCCCCTTGACTGCCCCCATGGGGGTTTTCATGTCAAGCGTGTAAACGGCAATGCCGGCTTCGCGCAGACGCGGCCCGAATAGGCCTTCATCACCCATGGAAATGACACAGTGGCGGTCGGATCCGCCCGGCGCGGTAATCAAGCGATGCAACACGGTCTCTGCCCCGCCATGCCCCAAGCCTGAAATAATATGGACGACGTGCAAGGGCGTGGGCGGAATTACTGTGGTGTTGCTCATGCATTAACTTCCTGGCGTTCAGGGGCACGAACGCTGGCAATCAGCGCGTCCCATTGATGCAAAATCTCGTGCAGATCGTAGCGCTGCCGAACCGAAATCGCGGCATGTTTTCCCAATACATCGCGCAGAACGGGATCCCCCATTAACTGACGCAACGCATTGGCCAGTGCGGGTTCATCGCCCAGCGGCACCAGCAAGGCGTCCTCGCCATTGCGGCTGATCTCGCGAGGGCCGCTGGGACAATCAACCGTTACGCAGGCCAGACCTTGCGCCATGGCTTCGAGCAAGACATTAGGAAAGCCCTCGACCTCGGAAGTCAGCACAAAGGTATCGGAACTGGCCAGCTCCTCCCAGGGTAGGTTGGTGCGTCCAGGCAGAAAAACACGCCCATCCAGGCCGGCGTCCTGGACCTGCTGTTCCAGAACGGTACGCAAAGGGCCTTCGCCCCAGATATATAGATCCCACTCGGGGAACTCGGCCGCCAAGGTCGAAAAGACCTGTATGAGCGATCCAAAGCGTTTGCTGGCCACCAGCCGGCCCATAGCCACCAAACGAAGGCGTGCGCCGGGCCCAGCAGGGGGCCTGACAATCTGCTTGGAGGTCAGTTCGGGCGGCAAAGGGTTGGGAATCACGGCCAAGCGCCGAATTCCCTGCACGGCTACCTGGAAACGTTCGACGCTGTCTTCGGACTGCACGGTAACCAGACTTGCCCACGGGTAGACTAGGCGGCGCAATCGCTGAAGCGTCTTGCCAGCACTGGTGCTGACCGCCGGGTTGGTACGTTCGCAGACGATAGTGGGGACATCCATTCCGCGAGTGGCCAGCAAGACCATTACATTCACGTTGGTCAGAAATGAAATGATGACGTCCGGCCTTGTTTCCTTGACGAGACGTCGAATGGCGAACCACTTTCTGACGCTGGCGAACCAGGTTTTGCCCAACCAGCCCATGCGGTCCGCGAGCCAAACAAGTTTGATACCTCGATCCAGCTTGTAGAACAGTTTGCCTTTCTTGGTATAACTGGGAACCAACGTGACGTCGTCGCCGCGTTGCACCCACGCACTGGCCAGGGTTGCGGCGACCCGCTCGGCTCCGCCAGCATGCATCGAGCTCACAAAGAAAAGTATCTTCATGGCCGCCTCATGCCGAGGTCTGCCTTATTATGGTCCAGCCAGGCCTGGGTCATCAGAATGCTCCATAGATGAGTGCTCCAATCACGCTGTCCGGACTGATGTTCCCGCCACTTACGCACGATAGGTTCCGCATGGAACAAGCCCTGTTGACGCAGTCGTGTAGAGTCCAATAAAACCGCCGCCCAGTCCTTCAGCGGTCCACGCAGCCATGCTGCCAAAGGAACCGAGAATCCCTTCTTGGGGCGGTCGACCATTTGTTGTGGAACATGGCGATACAAAAGCTGGCGCAAGAGCCATTTGCCCCGGCCGTCTCGAATCTTGTAATCAAGTGGCAGGCGTTGGGCAAACTCGAACACGTCATGATCGATCATCGGCACCCGGGTTTCGAGGCTTGCGGCCATCGCGGCACGGTCGACCTTTACCAGAATATCGTCTGGCAGATAGGTAAGTGCATCAAGCAGCATCATGCGCTCAAAAATTCCGTCGTCAGATGGCTCGTCGAATGCTGTAGAAGGTAAGCTGGCGCCAATGACCACTTCAGCCGGATCCTTCCAGTACGACACGAACTGCTGATAAAACTTGCCGGAATGCTGGGAACCCAGAACTTCAGCCAGCTTTTCCAGTTGATCGCGCTTGTGTCCATTGCCGGCCAATCGTGAAGCGCTGCGGGCCACTGCAGCCAGAGGCGTGCGCAATGCCACCGGTATGGATTCACGCTTATTCCACCATCGCTGTGCCCGAAAATAGCGCGAATATCCGCCAAATAATTCGTCTCCGCCATCGCCCGACAAGACCACCTTCACGTGCTGGCTTGCCATACGCGTAACCAGTACGGTTGGGATCTGTGAGGAGTCGGCAAACGGCTCGTCGTACATTCCTGCGAGCCCGGGGACCACCGCCAGCGCGTCATCGGCACTGACATAAAGCTCGGTGTGGTCCGTACCCAGATGCCTGGCAACCGCCATGGCGTGCTCCGCCTCGTTGTAGGCGGGATCGCTGAATCCAATAGAGTACGTCTTGACCGCTTGCGGATTGTTTTTCTGCATCAATGCCACAACGATCGAAGAATCGATGCCACCTGACAAAAAAGCACCCAGATCCACATCGGAAATCATCTGGCCTTTAACGGCTGCGGTCAGCACCCCTTCCAGGGCGTCGATCGCATCACCGTCCGAAGCGAACGACAGTCCATGCTTTCTGGACCGCTCTGCGACCTCGTGTGCCGACCAGTAATGCTGGGGCAACGGCAACGCCCCGTGCTGGCGCTGTTCTTCTGACAGCTGAATCCACGAGCCCGGCGCCAATTTCCTGATACCACTGTATATGCTAAGAGGCGCGGGAATATAGTTATGGCGCACCAGCAAAGACAAGGCTTTGCGATCAGGCTCGTTGTTGAACCCCGGTATGGCAGTGAGCGCTTTAAGTTCAGAAGCGAAGACGAAATTGCCGGATACAAAGCCCATATACAGGGGCTTTTCACCCATGCGATCACGCATCAGGCTTAGCGTTCGTTCCTGCCGATCCCATAATGCGATGGCAAACATACCCGTTGAGGCCTGCAAGGTTTGCTGGACCCCCCAGGCGACGAATCCAGCCAATAACGTCTCGGTATCAGAGTGACCCCGCCACGAGGGGGCATGGCCTTGCGCTTCAAGCGTGGCACGCAGCTCAAGATGGTTATAGATTTCGCCGTTGAGCACTAGCGCATAGCGTCCGCAAGCGGACACCATAGGCTGGTGTCCGGCCGGGGTCAGGTCAAGAATCGCCAGCCGCACATGCCCTAGAGCCAGCCCAGCAGCCTGATCCTCCCAATAACCTTCGCTGTCGGGACCACGATGGCGCATGCGGCGGCATCCGCCGGTTATCACGGCCTGCTTATCGGGCAGAGGTCCCCAAATTCCAACGATCCCACACATATCATGCTCGCTTAACGGAGTTAACGATCTTCAAACAAATGGCCCCAAAGCGCCATCACACGTGTTGTGGAAAAACGATCACGCACATCCACAGCGCGGCGTGCATAGGCCACGCGCTGTTCGCGGTGCGCCATCATGTCCGACAAATGCGCGGCCAGCGCTTCATCGTCTTCGGGCGGGCTGACCAGCACGCCATCGATGCCGTGACGCACGATTTCGCGAGGCCCGGTTTCGCAGTCAAACGCCACCGGAGCCAAACCACTGGCCATCGCTTCGAGCAAGGTATTAGACAGGCCTTCAACGCGTGAGCTGAGCACATACAGGTCGGACTGGGTATACCAATCCGCCACATTTCCAACCCGGCCCGGCATACTGACACGCGCGGAAAGCCCAGCAGTGTCGATTTGATCCTGAAGTTCCTCGCGGCGCTCGCCTTCGCCCAGTATGACCAGATCCCAATCTGGAAAATACCGCGCCACCGCCTCGAATGCCTGAATCAGCAAATCGAAGCCTTTGTGCGGGTGCAGGCGTCCGGCTGCCAGCAAGCGATAACGTCCATTTTTTGGTGGCGGCGGCAATACCGGTTCGGCATTGTCCAGCGGCCAGCGCACCGCATTCGGAATAACCGTAACGCGCGAACCGGGCACATTTTCCTTGAGCCAAGCTGCCGTGCCCGAAGTAAGGGCCACGACGGCGGCTGCCTGCGGATAGGCCCAACGCCTAAGGCGCAACCACATTTCGGGCAACTCTTGCGATGGGGGATGCGTATGCTCGGTGGCCAGCACCCGGCACGATAAACCACGCGCTGCGACAATGGAAAGTATTGAAGCCGTTGTCATCATTCCGAGCACGATTGTCGGGCGCTCCCGCTTGATAAGCCGGCGCAAGGCCCATACACGCCGCAAATTCGCGACAATCGCACTGAACTTGCCGGAGCTGAAGGCGGCAGTGCCCAGCGCGTAGCGCTTGACCGAGGGATGCAGCGGATATACGTCGGCGCCTGCGGCGGCCTGGGTCACAAGCGTGACTCGATAGCCACGCTGCACCCAGTAAGCGCTTAAGTCGGCCGCCACCCGCTCGGCCCCCCCTCCACTCAGCGAGTGAATAACAATCATCAAATGGGGTGGAAAACGCGAAGAACTCAAAGCAATACCTGTATCTGAAAATCTAACTGGAGGTCGCCGCCGGAGGTGCGGGACGCAAGGCTACCATGACATAGCACACGTATGACAAGGCATACATCATGCTGGTCGCCAGCATGATTCCGGCCGGACCCATTACAGGAGCAAGGACCTGATTCATTACCGCCTTCAGAATAAAGTTGGCTACGGCAATCGCAGCCATGATTCGATAACGGTTCTGGCTAGCCAATAACTGTACCAGTATCAACACACCAAAATAAAACGGCATCTGCAGCAAGCCCCACCGCAAGACATGCGCAACGGTCGCCGTGTTCTCAGCAGTGAAAGCGCCCCGCTCGAACAGCAGACTGACACCCCACGGAGCCAGCAACCAGCCGATGAAGGTCACAGCGGCACCGACAAGCAGCATCAACACCGACCATTTCAATGCCGTGCTGCGTGCCCTCGCCGAATCGCCGCGACTGTGGATATCGGCGAGGACCGGCAACGCGGCGCGCCCTACCGATGCAGCGCCTACCCCTAATAACAATGCCAGCAGCCGGCTGGCATAACCCAAGGTGGAGTTGGCATTTCCACCAAGGTTGGCTGCCGTGTATTGATCGATAGGCCCCACAAAGCTCATTGCGACCTGGCCCACGAGCATCACCCCGGCGGCCTTCACGAGATCGGGCCACTGATGCGATTGAAAGCTTAGACGCGGCCTGCCCCACATTCCGTCGGCCCTGGCGGCCAGCCACAGCAACCAGACCGACTGAATAAAGTAGCCAACCAAGGTTCCCCACAAAAGCGGGCCGACGTCAGTTACCGTAGCCGCGAGCATGACCCAGACCAGGATAACCACTGCCGGTATGCTGTCCAGGAGCGTATTGATATGGCGTTCGTGCGCCCGCAAGCGTGCGGCGCTGATGCCGGTCATAAGCGTAAACAACGCCGCCGGCGCAAAGGCCAGCGTAAGCTCCGCGCTCATGCGCCGGGCGTCGGCAGGCAGACCCTGTCCTGCGATATCCAGCAGCCACGGCCACGCGACGTAAAGCACCACCGCCAAAACCGTACCGGCGGCGATCACCCAGCCCTGGAGCTCTCCCAGAAACCTTGCCCGGCTGGTACGGCCTTCGCGACGAGTCCGCACCAATACCGGAATCAGGACCACCGACAAGGCACCAACGATGGTGACGGGCAGCCAGTTCGCCATGGTCATGGTGAACTGGTAGGCATCGACGGCGTCGCCCACACCGTAGCGATAGGCGACCGCCATTTCCTTGAAAGCGCCGGCGGCCTTACCCAATAGCAAAAAGAAGGCCACCCGCATCGCGCCTTGCGCGATGCGTCGGTGGTCTGAGTGCAGGCCGGAAAGTCGCTGCTTTAACGTTTTCAAGTTAACGCAAAAATTGCGTATACCAGGGCATGGAGACCTCGAGCCCTTGCACAATATTGTGCATCGGCTCGTAACCCAGCAGATTTTTTGCCTTACTGATGTCGGCTTGCGAATGGCGGACATCGCCTGCACGGAACTCGCTGTAGACCGGCTGCTTATCGTACACAATGCCGTTATTGCCCAGCGCCTTGGCAAGGTACTCGAACAACTCGTTCAGGCTGGTACGCGCGTTGAACGCCACGTTATAAACCTGATTGATTCCGTCGGGCTGAGCCAGCGCGGCAAGAATGTTGGCCTGCACGACATTGTCGATAAAGCAGAAGTCACGGCTGGTTTCGCCGTCGCCGTTCACGACCACGTCTTCGCCACGGATCATGGCAGCCACCCATTTCGGGATGACGGCCGCGTAAGCGCCGTTGGGGTCCTGCCTTTTGCCGAAAACGTTGAAATACCGCAGGCCCACGCTGCCAAAGCCATAAGCACGCGTGAACACATCGGCATAAAGCTCGTTCACGTACTTGGTTACCGCGTAAGGCGACAAAGGCCTTCCGATGCGGTCTTCCACCTTGGGCAAAGCCTCGTGATCACCATAGGTGGAGCTTGAGGCTGCATATACGAACGACTGCACTTGCGCGTCGCGCGCTGCGACCAGCATGTTAAGAAACCCGTCGATATTCACGCTGTTGGTGGTGATGGGATCTGACAGCGAACGGGGAACCGAACCGAGCGCCGCCTGATGCAGCACGTAGTTAGCGCCCTGCACCGCCTTGCGGCACGCGTCGAGATCGCGGATATCGCCTTCATGGAAGACGAAATTTTCCCACTGTTCCGGCGTGACGGTTTTTTTGACCTCATCCAGATTGTATTGGTGCCCAGTGGCAAAATTATCCAGCCCCACGACCTTCTGGCCCATACGCAACAGCGTCTCGAGCAAATTAGAGCCGATAAAGCCCGCGCAACCCGTGACGAGCCAGACTTTTGGTTCAGTCTGCAGTTTTGCAGTCACTTCCTGATAACGAATACTCATATAACGCCTTTAAACTTTCTGGATTACAGCCGGAGATCTGATTCTTCGGCGGTCAGCACGTATTTAAGATCGTACAGAACGTGCTCAGGCTTGCCTAAGGCGCGAATTTCGTCGCAGCCCATGGCAACGAACTGGTCGTGCGCCACCGCGAGCACAATTCCATCGTAGGCTCCTGCTTCAAGGCTTGCAACTGGCGTAATGCCATATTCATGCACGGCGGCTTCGGACTCGACCCAGGGATCATAAACATCGACTTCAATGTTGTATTCGCCCAGTTCGTTGACGATATCAACGATGCGCGTATTGCGCAGATCGGGACAGTTTTCCTTGAAGGCCAGGCCCATTACCAGCACCTTGGAGCCTTGCACCTGGATGCGCCGCTTGGTCATTTGCTTGACCAGCTGAGACACCACATAACCGCCCATGGAGTCGTTAAGCCTGCGACCCGCCAGGATAATCTCCGGGTGATAGCCGATAGCTTGAGCCTTGTGCGTAAGGTAGTAGGGATCCACGCCTATGCAATGACCGCCGACGAGTCCGGGCCGGAATGGAAGAAAGTTCCATTTAGTACCCGCTGCTTCCAGAACCGCCTGTGTGTCGATTCCCATCTTGTTAAAAATGAGCGCCAGTTCATTGATCAGGGCAATATTCACGTCGCGCTGGGTGTTTTCAATGACCTTGGCGGCTTCAGCGACCCGTATCGACGGCGCTTTGTGTGTGCCAACTACGATGATTTCGCCATATATGGCGTCGATCAGGTCCGCCACCTCGGGAGTCGAACCCGAAGTTACCTTCTTGATGTTGGCTACACGATGCGCCTTGTCGCCTGGATTGATACGTTCAGGGCTATAGCCCGCGTAAAAGTCTTCGTTGAAGCGCAGGCCTGATATACGCTCCAGCACAGGCACACATTCTTCCTCTGTAGCACCGGGGTAAACCGTAGATTCATAGATCACGATGTCGCCGCGCTTGAGCACTTTGCCTATAGACTCGCTTGCACGGATCAATGGCGTCAAGTCGGGTTGCTTGTATTCATCGATCGGAGTCGGCACGGTGACGATAAAAACATTGGCTTCAGCCAAATGTGTCGGTTCGCTGGTGAAGCTCAGGTTAGTGGCTTCCGCAAGCTCGTGGGTATCGACTTCCAGCGTATGGTCCTGGCCGGATTTCAATTCGGCAATCCGGCGGGCATTGATATCAAAGCCAAGAACCCACCGTTTTTTACCGAACTCGACTGCCAGTGGCAATCCCACGTAGCCCAGACCAACTACTGCAAGTTTCACATCTTGAATTTCCAACTTGTTCTCCTAGGCTATAGATTAAGAAAAGACATATTTAAAAAGCGGCGTCTCTGAATGAAGAGGCGCCTACTTACGACGGTGGCCGCGGCCTAGCGATGGCAACAACAGCCACGACGGGCGGCGCCACGACACCAGCCGCGAGTAAAGCCAGATATAGACCCAGACAAACACAACCAAACTGGCGCAAAGCGCCCAGGCGTTGTCCCAGAAAATAGTGGCCGGTACGAGTCCGATCAGGGCAAGCACCCATAAGTAAGGCGACGCCATGGCGTTACACAGCGCAGGCACCGCATGCCGGCTATCGCGACTGAATGTAACGCGCACCAGGCGGCGAAACACCAACTGATGCAGATGCAAGGCATCCGGCTGATCGACGGGCACGCCGCGCTTGAAGCGGCGACGCCAAATAGAAAACAAGGTTTCGAAGACGGGATAGAAAAGTACCGCGAGGGCATAAAACGGCGAGACGCTCGGGTTACGGACCACTAACTGCACCGCCAATTCCGCCAGCATGAAGCCAAGAAAATAGGCACCGCCGTCGCCCAGAAACACGCGCCCGAAGGGGAAGTTCCAGACCAGGAAGCCCAGCGTGGCCGACGCCAATGCGGTGGCAATCAGGAAGATAGGAATGTCTTGTACTTGAAGTGCGACCAGCCCAATCGAAAGCGCCATCAACGTGGCGATCATGCCGGCAAGGCCGTTCATACCGTCAACAATATTCAGCGCGTGGGTACAGCCCCCGACGGCGATCATGGTGAATAACAACGATATTGGCCAGTAGGACAAAATCCAGTCAGCCCAGCCCAGACCCACTCGGGACACGCCCCCTAACAACCACCAGGCAATAGCGGCCGATAAAAATGCCGCAAGCAAGCGCTTTCCCGAGCCGACATCTTTGGTGATGTCTTCCAGCAAACCCGCCACGAATACCGGCATCGCTGCAATGAACAGGACCGGCCACAGCCAGGTAAGGGTCATATTACTGGGGCCTAACACCAGCAACCCAGCCAGGGTTCCCGCCAGTACAGCCAGGCCACCGACGCGCGGCGTAGGCCGCGAATGTGAGGCCTGCGGCTTATTCATATCTGAATCACCCGTAAATGCGCCGTGCCATCGTTCAGAGGCGACGATCAAGCCTCCGACCATGAAGGCCACAATACAGATGTAAAACCAAGTAAAAGATCCCCAAAGGTGAGGCGAAGTCACACAATCCCCATAAGCAAATTCAGCAGCATCATTATCGGACCTTTATGTAACAGGCCGCGCCGATCTAAGGAAAGAAATGCAACAAGAAATGTTAGATGGACCTTGTCTTATTTCTGTAGCGGCAATGCTGTTGTAACCAAAATGGCCAAGACCACACATTACACAAACGCCGGAATAAAACCATAGGCCGAAGAGCAAGCGGCGGATAAAAAAAAGCCCAAGATCTTGCGATCTTGGGCTAAATCCACCAAAGGAGGAGGGTGGAGGAGACAACTGGGGCATGCCGGGCTACTAAAGCTATAACACTCGAGACCGCGTGACTGGGGTTTTCCCTTTGCAATCACGTTGCGACATCCGATAAGCAAATTGTATAGCGAACTTTGGTGCGATGCAAGGTAGATAGGCGGAAAAACTGTAAGCAAACAAGAATGTGGTTTTTTTAATACTTTTTCATTCATAGATCGGGCTTGAAGTAATCTGGTATTTACCCTTGCAAGTTTCTTTTGTTACAAATGAGTTGACCGGTATTAGATGCGATACGCCGTCACCGTCATTACTTTCGACATTGCTCGCATTCCCCATCGTGTCAACCGACTGAGCGTTTTAGCGCCGTTATTCTCCGCCGTGGTGCGATGATTGATTTCGTCGTCGCGCATTTGCATAACAATAGTACGGGAACGCTCGTCGCGTAAAGGCAGTTCATTAAGATGATTGTCCAGATGTTGCTCGACCTGGCGCTCGGTTTCGGCCATGAAGCCCAGGTTTCGTGCCACACCCGCTCGGCTGGCGATAACGCCCATTGAAAACGAACCGGCATACCACAGGGGGTTCAATAGACTGGGCCGGCTATGTAATTCGCCCAAGCGCTGACGGCACCACACCAAATGGTCGACTTCTTCGTTGGCGGCGTCTTTGAGCAGACGTTTGATTGGTGCATCGCGGCAAAACAATGCCTGGCCACGGTATAAAGCTTGCGCACAGATTTCGCCGACATGGTTAACCCGCATGAGCCCGGCGGCGTGCCGTTGCTCGGTAGGCGAAAGATCGGGTATGGCCTTGCCGCCCACAATCGTTGGCTTGCCGGCTGGGTTCGGCCTGCCGGCATGCACTGAACCATCGAGCACCTGAATTGCGCGCCCTGCTTCGGCCAGGAAGCCGTCTATGAGGCTCGGGCGACGTACAAATGAAGTCCCGGTGTGCACTGTATTCTGCTTCAACATGAAAGTCCTTATTCGGCTTGACGCCTGAAAAACCTGCTTTGCAAGAACCAACCCATGGCCGCTACGCCTGAAGCATCGTATATGAAACCACCACCGCGAAGCGCCTCTTGCAATGTTCATTATATTGGCAGGCGCCGCCTTGCGATGTTCCTTCGATACTCCACCTTTATACCGCTAATAGACAAACCATCGTCGTCCGCGTTGCCTTATTTGTCCACGCATAGGTATGATTAACGATTCACACGATAGCGGAAATAAAACAGCATGGAATGCACAGTTGATTGGGGTGGCCCGCAGGGTATGTTGTTTGTTGCGCGGACCGGCAGCGGCCATGTGGCCACGATGGACGGCGCACCCGACGGTGGCGGCAACAATTTGGCGCCCCGCCCCATGGAGATGGTGCTTGCCGGCACGGGCGGATGCGCGGCTTACGACGTGGTCTTGATACTGAAGCGGGGTCGACACGCCGTGACGGATTGTCAGGTTAAACTGACAGCAGAACGGGCCGAAACCGACCCTAAAGTGTTTACGAAAATTCATTTCGCCTTCGTGGTAACGGGCAAGAATCTCCCCGAGGCCGCTGTCGAACGCGCCGTCCAGCTGTCGCACGAAAAATACTGCTCGGCCTCGGCAATGCTGGCTGAAACCGCCGACATCACCCATTCCGTTACGGTCGTAAACGGCTGAAGACCTTCATTAATACACCTATGGCAGGGCCTTTTCGCACCAGGCAGTACGGTGCGGAACGTTCAACGAACGGCCGCAACCAATGAATACCCTCATATGGATCGTTGATTCACACGCGAGGATAGCTCTGCTGCGCTCTCCTTACGTTCGCTGTAGCGGTCAACAAGGTACGAGCTCGCATCCCGTGTTAGCAGTGTGAATTTAACGAGTTCCTCCATTACATCGACCACCCTGTCGTAATAACTGGATGGCTTCATGCGGCCGTCTTCGTCGAACTCCATGAAGGCCTTCGCCACTGACGACTGATTAGGGATGGTCACCATCCGCATCCAGCGCCCAAGCACTCGCATTTGATTTAATGCGTTAAAGGACTGCGACCCTCCCGACACCTGCATGACTGCCAACGTTTTACCCTGGGTCGGGCGGACCGAGCCTAAAGAAAGCGGAATCCAATCAATCTGCGATTTCATGATTCCGGTCATGGCGCCATGGCGTTCCGGAGAAGTCCAGACCATGCCTTCTGACCACAGCACTAACTCGCGCAATTCCTGCACCTTAGGGTGGCTATCCGGCGCATCGTCTGGCAATGGCAATCCGCTCGGGTCAAAAATCTTGACCTCCCCACCCATGGCCTCAAGAAGACGAGCCGCTTCAAAAGTCAGTAGCCGGCTGTATGAGCGCTTGCGCACCGAGCCGTAAAGCATCAAAAAGCGTGGCTTGTGACGCGACGGCTCTCGTGCAGTGAGACCAGCCATCGATGGCACTTCAAAAAGCTCTTCGTCGAGCGCGGGGAACAGCTTTGAATTCAGGAGATAAGTGATATCAGACATACGAATATTTAAGTAGCAGATTGAGCATTGGGAACTAGTTCTGAGAAATACGGGTGAGTAGGGCTTGCAACTCGGCACTATCGAGCTCAGTCAGCGGATAGGCGAGTAATTGCAGTACGCGGTAACCGATGGCCTGGCGTGTAAGGTCAAATGCAGTGGCCTTCTCCCCCTCAGCTACGTTAGACGGGTCGGGATATCCCCAATGAACCGTTATCGGATCGCCCGGCCAATATGGACACTGCTCAGCAGCCGCGTTGTCGCAAACCGTGATGACAACGTGCATTTCGGGCGCAGAATCTTCCAAGAATTCATCCCAGCTCTTGCTACGATAGCCCTCGGTACTTATCCCGGCGGCTTGCAACGCCGCTAACGCGTGAGGATTGATGCGCCCACTGGGTGTGCTACCGGCGCTGTAGGCGCGTATGTCTTTACCGAGTACCCCAGCCCAGTGGTTAAACATGCCTTCAGCAAGAACGCTACGTGCCGAATTGTGAGTGCAAAGAATGAGAATATTGAGAGTCATTGGCTAGTTCCTGCCGATATCCGTAATTTCGTGCTCAATGGTTGGAAGTTTTGGTAGCCAACATGGTCTCCTTTAGCAGCAGGCAGAGGTGGATTCTCTGGCGGTACCCTTCGGCTTGCCTGGAGTCGATGCAGCGCAACAGGCAGGGGCTGCTGGCTTACGCTGCTCGGCGCTCTGGCCGAATACGGGAATGTTTTCGAGCGTATGGAAGTGTTCCCAAGCAATACCTTGCGGGTCAGTGACCCAGTGCTTCTCACCGCGCGCATAGCAGCAACTGGTCTCGCCTTGGTCTAGAAGCACCATGTCGGCGTCTTTAGCGCGGGCCTTCAACTCGGCTAGCTCTTCTACGTCGTCGGTCTGGAAGCCGAGGTGGTCGACGCCTGTAGCGCTCCCCCGGGTAGATATAGCGAAGTTAATGCGAGGGTCCTCGAGCATCCACTTGGCATAGTCTGCCTCGACTCGAGTGGGGTGAGCGGCGAAGAGCTTCGAATAGAAGGCAATGCTCGCCTTCAAGTCGCCTACATGTGCATGGACGTGAAATCGTTTCATGGTGAGCTCCTGAAAATACAGTCAGTTCTTGCAGCTGTCGGCGGTCTCGTCCACCGCACAGGCAGCGCCTTGGCAACAGTTTTCGGTGAGATAAGTAAGCAGCGCATTCATGTTTCGGTATTCGGCTCGATAAATGAGGTTGCGGCTTGCACGCTCCTGCGTCACCAAACCGGCGGTAGCCAGTTCCTTGAGGTGGAAGGACAAGGTCGCAGGTGCTACCTCCAATCTTTCTTGAATAACGCCCGGCGTAAGCCCCTCCCCTCCCGCCACTACAAGCGCCCGAAAGACTTCGAGGCGTAGGGGGTGAGCCAAAGCGGCTAAAGCTTGGACAACGTCTTTTGATTCCATAATTCCAGAATAGTGGAATTATATTTGTCAGTCAAGAGGAATAGTTGACTGTGCAGCACAGCACGACAACACAATTTGGCCAACTTTGCTTTCACACTGCTACACGCGAGCAGCACGTTATACCGCAAGTTCCAGCCGTTTTTTTTATTCACACGGCTATAGGCGCAGGTATAGACGTGTGGGGGTCGTAGCCCACAATCTCGAAATCTTCGAATTTATACTCATAGATAGAGTCTGGTTTGCGCTTAATCAGCAGTTGCGGCAGCTCTCGAACCTCTCGTCCCAGCTGAGTTTGAATCTGATTTATGTGATTCGAGTACGCATGCAGGTCCCCTATACTCACAACAATTTCATGTGCAACAAGATTGCATTGTTGGGCAAGCATGTGTGTTAGCAACGCTAACGACGCTATGTTGTATGGCAGACCGAGGAAGCTGTCCGAGCTTCTAATATAGAGTTGCGAAGATAATTTATTATTGGCCACGTAAAATTGATAGAGCAAATGGCAAGGAGGCAGAGCCATCCGCCCTTGCTTGGCATTTTCCCTCGGGCTTACGGATTCATCAGGCAAATATTCCGGGTTCCAACCATGAAAGAGAATGCGTCTGCTATTTGGGTTAGTTCTCAGCGTATCGACCACGTAGTCAATCTGATTTATGGTGCCACCTTCCTTGGTCGGCCAAGCTGTCCATTGCTTTCCATATACGGGCCCCAATTCCCCTTCCTCTGTTGCCCACTCATTCCAAATGGTCACGCCATTTTCATTGAGCCAACGGACATTAGTGTTGCCACTAAGGAACCAAATCAGTTCATTTGCAATGCTTTTGAAGTGCAACTTTTTGGTCGTAAGTAGCGGAAAACCTTTAGAGAGGTCATGCCGCATCTGTCTGCCAAAAACAGAGGTTGTGCCGGTTCCAGTACGGTCACCCTTTTGCACACCGTTTTCCAGAATATCGGACAAAAGTTCAAGATATTGTTTCACGTGGTTTACTCGATTCTTTACATTGGGCGCGCAAGGCTATACCCGTTTAATCTTGCGAAGATTCATTTGCCGACTTTCAGCGTCGTTCCCGGCAAGCACTCGATGTAGCGCCAGAATCTCTTCGTATAGCACTGCGCTTGGTTTCGCCCAGGGCCGACTTCTTACAGTATTACGCGCCAGGCGCGTTATCTGGCAAATTGAAGCGACGGGCAGCCTTATTCTACCTCTGTGCGTACGCGACTCTGGCTCGGCCTGAATCGGCCAGACTTTTATAGACAGTTCATAGCCTCAGATTTCCCGCAACTAGGTCGACCGGGCCGGGCGCGTATGGGGCAGCCAGCGCCAAAAGATCGCCGCTGCGACAATACCGAACGTGCCGGTCATTGCGATCCCGATACCCAACGAAGTCAGCGCAGTCAGCCCCGATAACAAGAAGGGCCCGGCACACGTTCCCACGTCGGCAATCAGTCGCCATATGCCCAGAAATTGGGTGCGGCCTATGGGCGGGGCGGCGTCCGCCCCCAATGTCATCACAATGCCCGAGCCAATACCGTTGCCAAAGCCCATCAGTAGGCTGACCAATACAAAAGCGGTCAGTCCGCTCGTCAACGGAATAGCCAGCAGCGAGATTCCCAGCAGAATGCAACACGGCAAAGCGACCCAAAGCCTGCCATAGTGATCCATGATTTTCCCGGCGGGGTAAAAAACCAGCATGTCGACGGCCGACACCAAACCAAACACTACCGCGGTGACGGTCGGACTCAGGCCAATGCTATCCGCCCACAAGGGTATGGCGATCTGGCGCGACGCCCGCATCGCGCCGATAAGCAGGATGCCGAAGCCTAATGTCAGCAAGACATTGGAATGGCCGCGCGCAATCGCCAGCATTTTTGGAGGAAGCACAGGGCCGGATCCGGCTTTCGTTCCCGCCTGGAGCTCAGGCAGCGCGAAAGAAAGCGCACCTGCCGCGGTAAGGGCAACGATCGCGATCCAGTATGCGCCGGCCAAACCCATAAAGTGCATCAACGCCGCGGCGGCGAAAGGCCCAATAAACATCCCGATGCGTTGGGTTCCGCCCAGCGTCGAGAAAGCCCGAGCCCGCATGTGGACAGGTACGGCCTCCATCAGGTAGGTCTGTCGGGCGAGATAAAAGACCGATGTCGCCATACCCATCAGCAATACGCCCAGGGCCAGAACCATCGGGTGAGTCGCTGCGAGACAAAGAAACAGCGCCAGTACGCTAAGCGTCGAGGCGCCGATCAACGCCTTGCGCTCGCCGAACCTTGCCGTGATCAAGGCGGCCGGAATATTACTGATCAACGAGCCGAATCCGATAAGGGCCACAATAAGGCCGGATACGGCGATCGATGCCTGCAGGTCTATCGCACTAAGTGCGATAACGGGCAGTATCGCCCCATTACCAATGCCAAATAGCACCGAAGGCCCAAAGGCGGGAATGGCGATCTTTTTCCAACTGAAGGTCGTGTCGGTCATGGTTTTCTTAGATTACGGACAGTGCATTGTATGCGCCTCGGTATAATTTCCCGATTCCAAAGCTCACAATAAGGCACCCACCGTGGTGTACCCCTGAATACCATGCCCAAACCTTCCATACAGCTTGTCGTAGCGTACTCGGATAATCGCGTCATAGGCCGCGACAACGCCCTGCCGTGGCGCCTGCCATCTGATCTGGCTCATTTCAAGAGGACGACATTGGGTCAACCCATTGTGATGGGTCGCAATACCTGGGAATCGCTGGGGCGGGCCTTGCCCGGCCGGCCCAATCTGGTGGTCAGTCGCAACCCCCTGTACGAAGCTGAAGGCGCAACGGTTTACCCCAATCTTGAAGCCGCCCTGGCCGCCTGCCAAACGGCAGAACGGATCTGTGTCATTGGCGGCGAACAGATATTCGCCCATGCCCTTCCGATCGCCGATGAAATCGTCGCCACGGAAGTCCATGCCAACATTGACGGCGACACGTTCTTCCCCCCTGTCGATCCGACCTCGTGGCAGGAAACCGAAAGGCTTCCGCAGCCCGCCGAAAACGGGTATGACTTTGATTTCGTCGTGTATAAACGCAGCGCCGGATTCTGATCGGGACTTGAGCGAGCAGCGGTCCTCGTCAAACGGGACCGCTGCGCCGCCATGCAAAAATTACTGCACTTGCCAGTTAACGTCGAGGTCCAACGGATAGACCGGACGCATGACTTTTTTGAACGGAAAAAGATCATAATTTGAACTGGTGACACCTATGCTGTCGCATTCCACAAAGCCCTTGGCTATCGGAAAAAACACCGGCCGGCAATACATGCGCGACTTAAGTAATAAATATTGTTTGCTATGAGGGTTCAGGCCTAGAGAAGTGAATACACCAAGATCCCAGGGCTCATGCGTCCGTTCCGTAACGACTATTTCGACATCGCCGCATGCCAGCAATGCGGTCCTTCCCATACTGCATTTCATGCCGTAATAGGTAGGACCCGAAATAATATATTCTCCGTCGCTTAATTGCCGGACTTGGCCGGTAAGGGTCAGAGGCGTCTTATTTACCCCGAGGCTGGCAAGCTTGCGCTTATTGCCCAAGGCCAGGGTAATGGTGGAACCTTTGCCTGCCTTGAACATGGCTTCTACCGATTCGGGATCACATATCGGGCCCACACCGATATTACTAATGCCCTGCTTCATGGCTTCGGATAAGACATCCATGGTGTCGCATGTGCCGCCCGACATGCAATTATCGCTATGGTCCAACAATAGAATCGGCCCGTTCGGATTGCCGCAGCCATCGGACCCCAGTACGCGAGCGGCGGCCATATGACGAGCCAGAGCAATCGAATCGCTTAGCGCCTCGCTACGATAGACAAAGCCGTCGCGCACGTCCCAGATGGATCGGGCCAGTGAATTGGCCGCCTGTTGGGCGCTGGCCTTGTCCTTCCCTACGACGACAACGCTAAGGCAGGGCGCGGGAATATCGGCCAGAGCAAAGCCCGCCAGCACAGACGCTGCAAGTACCGTCCCTTCGTTTTCCATTAATTTTGCCTTGTCGACTGCCTGCTGCATGGCCGGAGAAGCCGTCGAGCTCTTTAATGTGTGGGACATCAGCGGCAAGCGTTGCCATGCAATGACCGCGTTATGCTGGCCCTTCAGCCGTTCAAACAGTATCCGGCCAGCAAGCTCGCCTGTTTCATACATGTCAATATGCGGGTAGGTTTTGAAGCTGACGATGATATCGGAGTTATCCACCATCTTTTGGGTCACATTGCCGTGTAGATCCAGTGCCACGGCAATCGGCGTATCAGGGCACAGGCGTCTGAGGTGTTCGAGCAGATCTCCCTCGCCGTCGTCGGAAGTCTCCGTCACCATGGCGCCATGCAGGTCAAGCATGAGCGCGTCGCACCCCGGCGCGGCCGAGATAATCTGCCTGCACATTTGGTCGTAAGCGGCGGTTTCTACCGGTCCGCTGGGATTGGCGGTCGCCGACAAGGGTGTGACGATTTCGGCCTGGGCTGCCTTTGCAAGATCAATGAATGCGCTCATGGCGGTACGGCCGCCCACGTTGGCATCATAGGCGGCAGACCCGTAATCAGGACCTGCTATGCCAAAGGCCGAAAGGGGCGTTGGTACAGGTGAAAACGTATTAGTTTCATGGTTGAGACGTGCGATGAGTATTTTCATTACTGGACTCTGCTCAACTTTGGGCGATTCCAGCCCGGGTCAACATGGCAAGCAAAAGCACATTACACCCTGCTTCAATATGCTCTGGAGCTGCATCCTCGATCTCATTGTGGCTGATGCCATCTTTGCATGGAATGAAGATCATGGCGGTCGGAGCCACTCGGGCCAGATATACCGCGTCGTGACCCGCCCCGCTCACGATATCCATACCAGAAAGCCCAAGCTGATCAGCCGCATCCCGCACAGCAGCGACTTGTTCGTTGTGAAAAGGCTGCGGTGGAAAGTACACGACTTGCTCAAGCGCAACGCTTACCTGGCCAGCGTCATTCAACGCGCCGCAGGCGGCTTTCAACTCGTCATCCATAAGGCTAAGCACATCGTCGTTGGCTGCCCGCAAGTCGACGCTTAATTTGACCGTACCGGGGATGACATTGCGAGAATTCGGGAACGCATCGATCCAGCCCACCGTTCCACGCGCATGAGGTGCATGACCAAGCGCAATCCGATTCACCGTTTCAATCAGCCTTGACGCAGCCAGCAAGGCATCTTTGCGTAATTCCATCGGGGTCGGCCCAGCATGGGCTTCCATGCCCGTCACGATCACGTCATACCATCGCTGGCCCAAAGCAGCAGTGACAACGCCTATCGTGGTGTCAGTGGCTTCGAGGATGGGACCTTGTTCTATATGGGCTTCGAAATAGGTATTGATTGGAAACTGCGCACATGGCGCCGATCCGGCATACCCGATTCGCTGCAACTCGCTTCCGACCGAATATCCTTCACGGTCCGTCTGGGCCAATACATGCTCAAGGGAAAATGCACCTGCGAACACGCCGGAACCCATCATGACCGGGACAAAACGAGACCCCTCTTCGTTCGTCCAGACCACGACCTCAATCGGAGCTATGGTCTGGATATTGTGATCGTTAAGAGTACGGATCACTTCCAGGCCAGCTAAAACGCCATAATTGCCGTCGAATTTTCCGCCGGTCGGTTGCGTATCGATATGACTGCCGGTCATCACGGGTGGCAGATTATTATCGTGTCCTGCACGCCGCATAAATATATTGCCGACCGTATCAATTCGCACCGTGCAATTAGCGTCTTCAGCCCACTGCACGACAAGATCACGGCCCTGCTTATCGAGGTCGGAAAGCGCCAGCCGGCAGACCCCACCTTTTGGCGTTGCCCCAATACCGGCCAGCGACATCAGTGCGTCCCACAAGCGCCGCCCATTTATACGAGCGGAACAAGCAGTGGTTGGGCGAGAGAGAACTGCTGAAGAAGTATTCATAGCTAAGCTCACAAGTTGTGAAGAACGTTCAGGTCGCGGCGCCAACACCAAGATACTGATCCTTGGCATACGTATCAATGGAGAATGCCGCGTTATCATTTTGGTAAACCACACGCCCGCTTTCCAATATGTAATGGCGATCTGCCAATTGCATGCAGACCTCGAGATTCTGTTCGACCAGCAAAATGGCAATGCCGAATTGCCGAATCAATTTCAATTGCGCGACGATTTCTTCGACAATGACAGGAGCCAAACCTTCTACCGGTTCATCAAGTATCAGAAGCTTTGGAGAGTTAAGTAAAGCGCGGCCAATGGCCAGCATCTGCTGCTCGCCTCCGGACAATTGCCCGCCCCCATTGCGGCGGCGCTCGTAAAGTCGCGGAAAAATCGCATAAATATCCTCCAAGGACCAGCGCGATTGCTTCTTCTGACCCAGCTTGAGGTTCTCTTCGACGGTAAGCAGCCGAAAAATACCGCGCTGCTCCGGAACGAGGCAAATACCTTTGTCGGCAATACAGTAAGTAGGCTCGGCAGTGATATCTTCCCCTTCGAAGACGATATGGCCTTGCCTCGCTGGCGCAAGGCCAAGAATGCTCTTGAGCGTAGTGGATTTGCCAGCGCCATTACGCCCTAGCAAGCAAACGAGCTCACCGCGCTCGACATGTAGGGAAACGTCTTGAATGACATGGCTTAACCCATAATAAACGTGGATATTCCTGACTTCGAGCATCAAGCACCGCCTGTGATCATATTGCCGAGGTAAGCCTGCTTGACGCGTGCGTCGGCTTTCACCGCCGCAGGCGGCCCTTCGACCAGCACAGTGCCCAATTGCATCACCGTGATAGTGTCGGAGATATCCATGACAATCCCCATATTGTGTTCGATAAGTACCACCGTGAGATCTTGGCGCAAACCGTGAATGATGGCCTTCATCGCATCGATATCATCGATACCCATGCCTGATGTCGGTTCGTCGAGAAAAATGATTTTCGGCTTCGCAGCCAACGCCATGCCGACTTCGAGCCGGCGTTGCTGTCCATGAGACAGCTCGCTGCTTAACTTGTCGATGCAGTGCGTCAGACCCAATCTGGCAAGAATCGATTCGATGATCTCCAGCTGTGATGCCTGCGGTCGAGGCAAGGCCCAAAAACGCAGAGCATGCCGCGGCTGTATACCCTGAGCAGCCAGTCGCAAGTTTTCCCCCACCGTAAGGCTGGGAAACAGGGAAGTCACTTGAAAAGACCGCGCCATGCCCAACTGCACCCGTTTGTGGTCGGGCATGTGGCAGACGTCCAGCCCGTTAAAGACAATGGACCCGGCAGTGATCGGCACCGTACCGGTCAGCGTATGAAAAAGAGTGGTTTTCCCGGCACCATTGGGCCCGATCACCGAGTGCACTGTTTTAGCTTGTACGCATAGGTCTACGCCAGACAAGGCCTGAAATTTCCCATAGCGCTTCACAATATTTTTCGCGTTCAGGATAGGAGTCGTCATGGGCGCTCCTCTTGCGGAGCAACGGGAGACTCCTTGCGGATCAACCTACCGGCCAACAATTTGCACGCCCCCCATATACCGCCCTGCATATACAGGCTGACACCCATCAGCAAGAATCCAAAAAGCAGCAGCCAGCGAGGCCAGAGATCCGACAACCAATCAGAAACAATGACGTAGAACGCAGCACCGAGCAGCGATGCAAACAGGTTACCCGTGCCCCCGATAACAGTAATCATCAGGATGATTTCACTCATGTGGTAATTGATGCTGGTCAATGGCGCTATGCCTGTCATCATGGCGTAAAGCGCACCAGCCAGCGCCGTTACCGCGCCCGAGATCATGAAGGCAAGCAGCTTGAAATGCACAATGTCGTAACCCAGCGCTGTGGCCCTAGACGGGTTGTCGCGTATTGCCAATAAGGTCCGACCAAAAACGGAATCGACCACGCGCTGCATCGCCCAGAAGACCAGCAGGAAAATAAGGGCAACGAAAAGGTAGTACTGCCAGGGCGTATCGTTAGGAAAAATCACGTACCCGAGTATCGACAACGGCATGGTGGGGATATCAAGCAAACCATTATCGCCGCCGGTCCATTCCGGCGTTGTATAGGCAAGGAAGTAAAACATCTGGGCCAGCGCCAGCGTCAGCATCACGAAGTAAACCCCTTTTTGCCGAATTGCCAGCCAGCCCACCATACCCGCTACTGCTGCCCCGACAATAAGGCTGATCAGGAGAACTAGCGGCATGGGCAAATCACTGCGCGTAAGCAAGATGCCCAACATATAGCTGCCACTACCAAAAAATATACCCTGGCCAAAGGAGAGCAGGCCCGTATAGCCCAGCAGCAAATTGCAGCCAAGCGCGGCCAGACCGAAGATAAGCACTTCGGAGGCCAAAGAACCAGAATCGACAAAGACGGGTATAACCAGAATAAGGAGTAAAGAAAGAAGCAGGTATCGATGTGTATGAATTCGCTTCATTGCGCTCTCCCCATCAAGCCATTGGGCCTTATAAGAAGAACCAGAGCCATTGATACGTAGATCATCAGACTTGCACCCTGTGGCCACATGGTGCTCATGACGCTTTGCACGACTCCCACCAAAAGTCCCCCAAGCAAGGCGCCGGAAAAGCTGCCCATCCCACCGATGACTACGACGACAAACGCGATAGCAAGAGCTTCAATACCCATGAAAGGTTCAACCCCGCGCAGCGGAGCTGCCAATACCCCGGCCAGGCCCGCCGTTGCCGCCCCCAGAGCAAAAGTAAGACCAAAAATCTTATACACATTGATGCTAAGCAGAGTGACCATCTCCGGCGATTCGCTACCGGCACGCACAATGCTGCCCAAACGGGTTTTTTCCAACAAGAGCCAGATAAGCAGTGCGATGAATGACGTCAGGCTTATAAGAAACAAACGATACTTCGGGTAGATGAAATCGCCCCAAATAACGACGCCGTTCAGTACGTTGGGAGGCGCTACGTTTACGCCCACAGGACCCCACACCAGAATCACCAGCTCTTGAATAACCATAGCCAGGCCTAGCGTGAACAAAATGTGATATTCGTGCGGTAAGTTGTAGACCTTACGCAGAACCGTCCGTTCAATTAACCACGCTGTGAATCCGACCAACACCGGCCCAATTGCCAAGACCACCCAAAAATTCAGTCCCCACTGTATTGCCTGATAGCAGGTATAGGCACCAAACAGATAGAAGGCACCGTGCGCAAAGTTAACGAAGCGGAGCAAGCCGAACACAATGGAAAGACCTACGGCAAGCAGGAAATAAAGCATTCCTATGCCTATGCCGTTGATCACCTGCAAAACATAAAGATTCATAGTTGAAGCCGGTCATGATCGTCAAGGTGATAGGGGCAACGCAGATCCGCCGCAAGGCCGACCTGCAAAAACAGGTGCTTATGTGTTCATCTTGCACCCAGCATCTGCCGCGGAAAGATAAGATTGACCCCCCGTGCACGATGTCGCAGTAGTCGTCCTTGTCTTTCATGCTGGCTTTGGCTTTCCCTTTCAGCAGGTAATAATTCTTGATGACTTGATGGTCGTCTTTACGCACCAGCTCTGAACCAGTAAGCCCATCGAACTGAGTCCCTTCCATCGCGGCAATGACTTTTGCAGTATCGGTGGTATTCGCCTTCGCGATACCGTCGAGCATCATCTTGGTGATGATGTAAGCGCCTGCCAGGCTGTAATTGGGATTCGAATTGAACTTCGCGCGAGTCTGTTCGACCAGAATACGGTTCAACGGAGAATCAATGCTGTGCCAGTACTGGACTCCAAAGTAAATGCCTTCACATAAGTCGGCGCCAAGTGACTCGAACTGCTCTAGGCCAGATGCCCACGCCAATAAAATTATGGTGTTGGTTTTCATGCCGAAGCTGACTGCCTGGCGTAAGGTTTCAGAGCTTTGCGAGCCGAAGTTCAGCAATACCAGCACGTCAGGCTTGGCTGCCATGGCGTTAGTCAGGTAACCGCTGAATTCGCGTTCGTCAAGGGAATGGTAGCTATTGCCGACATGCTCAAGATTGTTTTCCTTCAATATATTTTTGGTCGCGTCGAGCAGGCCCTCGCCGAAGACATACTGCGGTGTAATCGTGTACCAACGTTTGGCCTTAGGATGTGCCTTGATGATCGGCCCAACAGTCTCCCGAACGGCACCGTAGGTCGGCGTAGTCCACCGAAACGTGCCGCGGTTGCAATCCTTGCCAGTAATCTCGTCGGCGCCCGCCGTCGTCACAAATACGCCGCCGAGCTTATCTATAGTCTTGCCCATGGCTAGGGCTTCCGACGAAAGAATGCCGCCAGCAAAGAACCTGGCTTTTTCCTGCTGGAATAAATCCTGCACCTGACGTATGGCAGTGGCGGGCTTGCCCTGAGAATCGAGCACCTTGTACGCAAGAGGTCGTCCAATAGCCGTTTTGGTCTGTTCAATAATCAGCTGCATTCCCATGGCTGCATACTTGCCATTGGCAGCAAACGGCCCGGACATAGGATTCGGACAACCAAACAGAATGGGACTGCTATCGGCGGCGAAGGCCGGCCGGGTAAAGAGCGGAGTAGCTATCGAGGCCAAAACGCCCATTTTCAATGCGTCGCGTCTGTTCATTTGTGAGGCTCCATTCAAGCTTTTTGAGTGTGTCCGGTTGTCCGGCCATATGCTCTTTTCTCAGTGTAAGAAAAGGAGGTCACGCAATTCTGAACGATGCGACAACGCACGCAAATATACAGTTATGCGAAATATTACAACTGTACAGAGCCGTATCGGACTAACTGTGATGGAATATTACTGTTCCATTTCAATGACTTAGGGAAAATACCTAGAGGGTTTACCCAAATAGCTCACTCACTGCCCATTTTTCGCATGAACCTCCACAGGCCGGGATGCAAGGAGTACGCCACGTTGAACCTGAGCCACCCTTGTTCTGTCTGCTCCGGATAAAAGTACGATCCGGGAGCCAGCCAGATACCGTGTTGCAACGCGTTTTCGGCCAGCCGCACAGTGCCTATTTCGCTCCAAACATGCCTTGGGCGAGCCCATAAAAACAATCCAGCGCGCGGCCGGCAAAGCACTTCGAAACCGTGGTGGTCCAACAGGTCGGTGACCTCGTCGTGGGCTTGGCGTAGACGGTCTTGTACTCGTTGCAGATGTGTACGGTGTCGTCCCAGACGCAGAATCTGATAGACCGTTCGCTCCATGATTTCAGGAGTAGTAAGCCCTATGGTCATTTTGGTGTGGGCAAACGCCTTGAGCATTTCTGGTGACGACACGATGTAGCCGACCCGCATAGAGGGCGCGATGCTCTTAGAGAACCCGGACACGTAAACCACCCGATCGGTACCTGCCAGCGCAACCAACATGGGGCCTATACCGGGCAGCAGATCGCGCGACACATCGTCCTCGATCACCCAGAAATCGTGCTCTTCAGCAAGCTGCAGAACGCGAAATGCGTTTGCCATGCTAAGGCTTGTGCCGGTAGGGTTGTGCAACACGGTATTCAGAAATAGGGCTTTCACCGAATGGGTTTGGGCGACGCGTTGCAATGTAGGCAGGCATAAGCCTTCTTCATTGCGCGGTACGCCCACCACCGTAAGACCGGCCAAGCGCAAGGTTTGCAAAAGATTGGCATAGCAAGGCAGTTCAACGACGACCACATCGCCGGGGCGGAGCAAAGTGCGCACCACGATGTCCAGGCCTTGTGTGGCTCCCTGCGTCAGCAGCACTTGATCGACGTCGAGGGCCAAGCCGTGGCGTTCAAGATCGTGAACCAGATGCTCACGTAAAGGAAAATAGCCATAGGGGTGCCCATAGCCTGCTACCTGGCTGGCGGCGGCTTTTGCCGCGTGCCGCAGAGCCTGTTCCAAACCTGTTTCATGAAGCCATTCGGATGGTAACCAGCCGCAGCCGGACTTGATAGGAATCGAATGGTCCGCGAACACGTCGGATAGCAGCCAGGCCGCGCCCAATTGGGGCGGCTTCCAGCTTGGCGGCGTCGACGCCATTGGCTCGGGCCTGATCGGCACCGCCACTCGATAGCCGGATCCCGGGCGCGCGGTGAGCCAGCCCTGAGCGACCAGCCTGTTATAAGCGGCCGATACCGTGAACGTGCTCAAGCCGTGTGTTTTCGCGAACTGCCGGACCGAGGGCACAGCCATTCCCGGCCGCAAGGCTTGTTGCCTGATCGCATGTTCGACTGCGGCGACGGTCTGCTCTACCAACGGACTCGCATTGGTTCGGTCTCGTACAGGTTCGAAAAATTTCACCCTCGGGCCTCCTTTTCTTTACAGTTAGGTTTATACCTCCAATACGGTTATAAATTTTTTGATTAACTGTATATTTGATAAGCCGCCTGGCACGACGAGAATAGCTGATCGGCTTTATTTCCGTTATTTGCTCATCGAGGTAATCATGTCCAGTCAAGCCAGCATTCCCGACCTGTCCAATCTGTGGATGCCTTTCACGGCGAATCGCCAATTCAAAGAACAGCCGCGCCTTCTTGCCAAGGCCAAAGGCATGTACTACACCACGGTTGCCGGAGAACAAGTGCTGGATGGCACCGCCGGACTGTGGTGCGTGAATGCCGGGCACGGGCGCAAGGAAATCATCGAGGCCATTTCCCGCCAGGCCGCAGAGCTCGACTACGCGCCTAGCTTCCAATTGGGTCACAGCGACTCCTTTCGTGCTGCGACTGCTGTCGCCAAAATGATGCCGGCGGGAATGGACCGCATTTTTTTCACGAATTCAGGATCCGAATCGGTCGACACGGCGCTGAAAATCGCCATCGCCTACCATCGGGCACGCGGCGAAGGCCAGCGCACCCGACTTATTGGGCGGGAACGCGGCTACCATGGCGTAGGCTTCGGCGGGATCTCGGTGGGTGGCATATCGCCCAACCGCAAAACGTTCTCTGGTGCGCTCCTGCCCAACGTCGACCACCTGCCGCACACCCATGATTTATCGAAAAATGCCAATACGCGCGGTCAACCCGCCTGGGGAGAGCACTTTGCCGACGAACTCGAACGCATCATCGCCCTGCATGACGCGTCCACCATTGCGGCCGTTATCGTAGAACCGCTGGCCGGTTCCACGGGCGTGCTGGTTCCTCCCAAAGGCTATCTACAAAAGTTGCGCGCCATTACTGAAAAGCACGGCATTCTACTGATATTCGACGAGGTCATTACTGGCTTTGGCCGTCTGGGTGCTGCGACCGCCAGCGAATATTTTGGAGTAACGCCTGACCTGATGGCCCTGGCCAAAGGGATCAGCAACGCCGCCGTTCCGGCTGGCGCGGTCGCCGTCAAACGCCAGGTTCACGACGCCATCCTGGAAGCGGCGTCAAGCGGCATCGAGTTTTTCCACGGCTACACGTATTCAGCCCACCCGTTGGCCACCGCGGCTATTATGGCCACGCTCGAGATCTATGAACGCGAGCAATTGTTCCAGCGCGCCAGGACGCTTTCGCCAAGCTTCGAAGAGGCAGCTCACCAGCTAGAAAGCGGCCGCCACGTCATAGACGTGCGTAATCTTGGCCTGGTTGCCGGCATAGAGCTCGCACCGCGGCCCAACGCGCCCGGTGCGCGAGCTGCTGAAGTCTTCAAAAAATGCTTTGACCAGGGTCTGATGGTGCGTTACACCGGAGACATTCTGGCAGTCTCGCCACCCTTGATCATAGAAGAGACCCAAATTCACGAAATCTTCCAGAAGATCGGCGATATCCTGAAAACCGTGGACTAATTCCGTTTTAAGACCAACCGTCAACGCGAAGACGAAGCGCAGACATTGCCGGCGTAAGGGACGCGAAGTCGACAAAGTCCACGTTTGATCCAGAAATGGAATAAATCAAAAACGCCTGCTTTCCGTTAGGGAGGCAGGCGTTGCAGTTCGCACGGGTCGAATACGCAGTCAATAAGGATTACCGGCTACCTTGCGGCCACCGTCCGCCCAGGGATTCGCTGGCTTGCGCTGCCGCAGACTGCACCATCTTTGACATCTTTTCCACTGCTTCGGGCGTAAAACGTTCTTTGGGCCCTGACAGCGAGATGGCGCCGCAGAATTCATTGTCGAGCCCGAATACGGGGCTCGCAACGGCCGCGCAATTTTTATCGCGTTCGCCCATGGAAAGAGCAATGACATGTTTTGTCGACGGAGCCAGGCCCGTGCCGTGATAGGCCTTGATAAGCTTGCCAGCCGCGCCGCGGTCCAGCGGTAACATCTCGCCGACGCGGATGCGGTCCAGCGTCGAATGGTGTGAGTCCACCCGAAGCAGGCAGACCCGGGACTGCGCATCGTGGTACACGTGAAACGATGCGCTTTCCGTGCCGCGGTTAACAAGGTCTTGCAAAATAGGGAGCAGCACTTCAGTCAGCCGATAGGCGGCCTCGTATGAGCGACCCAATTCGTGCGCGTAACGCCCCAAGGCGTAACGCCCATCGCTGCGACGGACAACCAAAGAGGCCTTTTCCAGTGAAGCTATCAGGCGCAGCAGAGTACTTTTATAGTATCCAGTGGCGCGCGACAAATCGGCCAGCGTAATAGGATCACTGCGGTGCGCGATGACATCGACGATGGCCAAAGCACGGTCTACAGCGGCGACCCCGTCGTCGCCTTGAGCGGGAGTAAGACTCATATAGCGGACTATCACTGAAATGATGAATTGCAATGGCCGATTATGCCATGTTGCGCCAGCGCTGAAAGCGAGGGCACGCCGATTGAACGGCGGGCCGCTATAACAGGCTTACTTTCCTTCAAAGACCAAGCTGATGGCGGGCGCATATTTATCGCCATGGCCTGCCGCGATAGCCTTGTCGAAACAGGCGATCAGGTTCTTCGCACCCGTCGCATCGACGCCCACTTGATCGGCCAGGCCTACAGCGTATTGCAGATCTTTCTTCGCATACACCACCGGAAACGCCTTTTCAGGGAAGACCTGCGGAGCAATGGCTTTCATGCCGTGGTTGCGCAGCGCAAAACTGTCTGCCGACCCGACGGACAGGGCGGAAAATAACTTGTCGGGATCCACGCCGGCACGTATGCCGATGGCGCGTGCCTCGGCCAACGCCAGGACAGTTTCGTAAAGAACCATATTATTCAGTATCTTTACCACCTGCCCTGCACCTACACCCCCGGCATGCACGACGTCTGATGCAAAGGTGCTCAACAGCGGCTCGATTCGGCCGAATATGGCGTCGTCAGCCCCGACCGGAACAGCCAAGGTACCGGCTTCTGCGGCAGCGCGCGTGCGCATTACGGGTGAATCGGCAAACTCGACTCCGATTTTCGATAGCTCAGCAGATAGCTCGCGGCTAAGATCGACCGGCGACGTGCTCAGGTCGACAATCAGCTGCCCTGAACGGCACAGCTCGAGCAACCCTTTATTCTCGGCGCCATCGCCCCTGATGACATTTCGCACGATTTCGCCCGACGGCAACGACATGAAAATGATGTCCGCCTGCTCAGCGATAGTTTCCAGCGATACGGCCGTTACGTTGTGTTCAGCCAACCGCTGCAAGGGCGCATTGTCGCGGTCATGGGCAATGACCCGTGCACCGCTTTTGGTAGCCAGATGGCGGCATATGGGTTCGCCCATTACACCGACGCCAATAAACCCAATAGTATTGAAAGTAGACATCTGAATTCTGTCCTTAGATAGTCGATTATTGTTTATGTGTTTTTTACTGCCAAGCGCTTAGGCCGAGCCGAAGGGCGTCTCTGCATGCGGGAAATTATCGGGGTCCATGCTCCAGTAAATGCCTTTGCTCTGTTGATAAAGGCGTAAACCTGTAACGCCCTTCTCGCGGCCGATGCCGCTATCCTTGAAGCCACCGAAGGGCGTGGAAATCGACAGCTGCTTATAGGTATTGATCCATACCAGGCCAGTTTCCAGCGCCCGGGCGACTCGCCAGGCGCGCTGGTAATTGGCAGTCCAGATACCGGAAGCCAATCCGAAAACGCTGTCGTTCGCCTGCGCAATAAGATCAGCCTCATCATCGAAGGGCAGTACGCACAGCACCGGACCAAAGATCTCTTCGCGCACGGCAGTCGCCTGATTGCTGAGGCCACCCAGGATGGTTGGCAAAAAGTAGGCGCCACACTCGAACTCGGCACCCTCGGGGCGCTTGCCGCCCAGTAATACCTTGCCGCCTTCGGCGATTGCCGATTCAATGAACTGCTCGATACGGGCACGATGGGCAAAGCTTGATACGGGGCCCATTTCCGAGCCGGCCACATCCGGCTGCCCGAGCTTGATGGCTTTGCTGCGGGCAATCAGAAGATCAAGCAGTTTGTCGTGCACCGAACGCTGTACGAAAAGGCGCGATCCTGCCACGCAGGACTGGCCGCTGCCCTCGAAAATGCCGTCGATGATACTTTTCACAGCGGCCTCGAGATTCGCATCTTCGAAAACGATGTGAGGAGATTTTCCGCCCAATTCAAGCGCTACCGGGATCATCCGTTCGGCGGCTTTCATGCCGATTGCCCGACCGCTGGCAGTACCGCCGGTAAATGAGACCATGCGCACGCCCGGATGCTCAACCAACGCTTTACCGGTAATGGCTCCATTTCCGGTCAACACGTTCAAAATGCCCGGTGGCAAGCCGGCTTGCAGCCCAATTTCGCCCAACAACAACGCGGCTGATGGCGTAACCTCGGATGGCTTCAAGATAACGGCATTGCCGGCTGCCAGCGCGGGAGCGATTTTTTGCGCCTCCATTGTCAGCGGCGAGTTCCACGGCGTAATCGCTGCGACGACGCCATACGGCTCGTAAGACGTCATAGACAAGTAATTGCCACGCGAAGGTGTGATTTCGGCGCCCAAGGTTTCGCATACTGCTGCGTAATACCTGAAAGTCGCTGCAGCGCTACCGGCTTGCGCCTTGCATTCAGACCAGACTTTGCCGTTTTCCATCATTTGCAGCCGAGCAAGCTCGTCGCCGCGCTCAACGATGAGCGCCGCCATGTGCATCAGTATCTGCGCCCGTACATGAGGCAGCATGCCCTTCCACGACGGCAACGCGGCAGCCGTCTTGGCCGATGCCACTGCCGCATCGACATGATGCGCGTTCGCCATGGAAACCGGACAGTTCAGCTCACCCGTTGCAGGATTGACTGAATCGAATGTATCGGTTGCGTTAGATACCCATTCACCGTTGATGAGAAAAGGTTTTGGACTAGAGGTCGACTGCAGCGACATGTTGAATTACTCCGGTAAAAATCGAGGATCGTGTTCGGTTGGCAGATATTCAGTGAGTTGTCTGTGCCGGGCGATTGTTCTGTCTGATGCACCGGTCGTTCTGTTTTATTATCGACACAGCCGGGATCATTGTCAAGAGAAACCATCCATTATGAATTCTCCCAGTGCCAAGCGGAGGCGAGAAATCCAATATCTACGGCCATCTTCCGCGTTGACAGGTTCTTGCGAAACACTCAAAATATGTATAATAGAATATATGTTCTATTGTACAGAACATTTGGTAATTACTATAATTCGGGATATTCACTCTCGGTGGAGTCCCAAGGAAGACGAGATGAACCTTAAAAAACTACTGGGTGTTGTCGGCATGGGTTGCGCCACTTTTGGCAGTGTCTCTATGGCGAACACGTATCCCGAACAACCCATCAACATGGTCGTGCCATACGCCGCAGGCGGCGCCACCGATGTCATAGCCCGACTGGTAGCCACCGACCTGTCCAGCGACCTGGGCCAGTCCGTCGTGGTGGTAAACAAGCCCGGTGCCGGCACCACTTTGGCGGCCTGGGAATTGGCGCGCAGCAAGCCAAACGGCTACACCCTTTACATGACGACTGCGGCGCATACCATTAGCGCAAGTCTGTACAAAAATCTAAAATACGACCCGATTGGCGACTTCACGCCGATCACCTTGGTCGCAAAAATTCCTATCGTGCTGGTCACGACGCCATCGCTCAAGATCAAAACATTGCCGGAATACATTGCTTATGCCAAGAAAAACGGCGAAGGCATTTCGGTTGGTTCGCCCGGCAACGGTTCGCCCCAGCACTTGACCCAAGCGCTATTCCAGGAACGCACCGGAGCCAACCTATTGCACATTCCTTATCGGGGTGATGCACCGCTGATCACCGATTTGATTGCAGGCCAGGTACAGTCGGCCTTCATTACGTTGTCGGCCGCGCTGCCCCATATAAAGTCCAACAAGCTGCAAGCGATCGCCGTTGCGAATCCGACACGTATCAATGTCATTCCCGACGTTCCCACCATGAACGAAGCGGGTTTAGCTGATTTCAATGCCGCCACGTGGTTTGGCGTGTTTGGTCCCGCCAAGCTGCCTGAATCCGTCCAGCAAATCATCTACACATCGGCTCAGAAAGTGGCATCTGCGAAACCGTTTATCGAGCGTATAGAAGGCATGGGCGGCGAAGTCGTCAATAGCGGCCCCAAAGACTTCCAGCAGTATGTCAACGACGAATCCGCCCAGTGGACCAAGGCTGTCAAAGCCTCGGGCGCCACGGTAGATTAAACAGAGGGCACTGGCACCGTATGCAGTATCACGGTGTCAGGGTCGCCCGGATACGCGGGATACTGCTGAAGCACCTGCGGATCATGGCCCGGAACGATGTGTTCCGGGCTATCTGCGGCAGCCGACAGGCGGGCGTAGCCCGACAGCATGTCGGCAACGTTATACACAATGGGAAACGGCCTGCGCCTGTCCATGTTTTCATAGTAGTGCGAGGCATCGGAAGCCAGCACCACCCATCCGCGTTTGGTATGCACGCGCACTGCCTGCAGGCCCTTGGTATGCCCGCCTATCTTCAGCACACTGATTCCCGGAGCGATCTCCTGATCGCCATCGTGGAACACAACCCGGTCGTCGTACACGTTACGTACCAAGGTCACCACATCGTCCACTGAATAGGCGTGGCGCATCGGCTCGAAGCACATGCAGCGGCCGGTCGCATAGTCCATTTCAGCGTCCTGGACGTGAAAACGCGCGTTGGGCAGTTTATCGAGGTTGCCGGCGTGGTCATAATGCAAATGCGTAAGAATGACGTCGCTGATGGCGTCGGCCGAGACGCCAAGCGTGGAGCGCACAGCGTCGATGGGGCATCGCAGCATATCGCGCTGGCGCTTTTGAGCGGTGCTGGCGTTGAACCCGGTATCGACCAATACTGCACGCGACTCTGAACGGATCAGCCATACGAAAAAATCCATGGACATGGGCCCGTCGTGCGGATCCCCGCCTATAAAATTATCGCGGCGAGTGCGCTGCATATGGGCGTAGCGCAGTGCATAGACTTCGTATTCTGGCAAACTTGAATGATGGGGTTCGGACACGGGCTCATACTCCTAGGTAAGCTTTTTGAACAAATGAACGTAGCAGCCTACGGAAGGTTCACGTCCCATGCTTATTGCTCTCAATATAATGTTTGTGAACTTTTACAGCTCTTCATAAGAGAACGATCATTCTCTCTGGAAGAACATTCTAATGGTGTGTCATGAAAGGTGTCAACCACCGATTTACGCTAGGAATAGAAACAAAATCGCCCGCATGAGCGGGCGATTTTGCTACCGAAAAAGAACCTTACGCTGCAGGTTGAACTGCTGTCGTGTCGGACTCGTCTACATAGTCTTCAAGCGGAGGACAAGAACAAATAAGGTTGCGATCGCCATAGGCGTTGTCCACGCGGGCAACGGGCGACCAATACTTAGTGGAACGCAGGCTACCCACCGGATAAGCGGCCTCTTCACGGGTGTAATCGTGATGCCACTCGGTAACCAGCAACATTTGCGCGGTATGCGGAGCATTCTTCAGCACGTTGTCTTGTGCGTCTTTGGCGCCGCTTTCAATGGCGGCGATTTCCGCGCGGATCGCGATCATGGCGTCGATGAACCGATCAAGCTCGGCCAGCCCCTCGGATTCGGTAGGCTCCACCATTAGCGTGCCGGCCACCGGAAAGCTCATGGTGGGGGCATGGAAACCGTAGTCGATCAGGCGTTTGGCGATATCTTCGGCAGAGATGCCGCAACTGTCTTTGATCGGCCGGACGTCGAGTATGCATTCATGTGCCACGCGACCATGATGGCCAGCGTACAGAATGGGGTAATGCCCTTGCAAACGCGCCGCAATATAGTTGGCATTCAAGATGGCCACCTCGGTGGCTGCCAGCAAGCCTTCAACGCCCATCAGGGTGATGTACAGATATGGAATAGGCAGGATACTGGCCGACCCGTAAGGTGCGGCAGAAACGGGGCCAACGGGAGTATGGGCAGGAAGCTCGCCCGATTCATTCAAGATACCTGGCAAATAGGGAGCCAGGTGGGACCGCACCGCCACCGGGCCAACACCGGGGCCGCCGCCGCCATGCGGAATGCAGAACGTTTTATGCAAATTAAGGTGCGAGACGTCGGACCCAAATTTACCCGGCTGCGCCAAACCAACCATGGCGTTCATGTTGGCGCCATCCAGATATACCTGACCGCCTGCATCGTGAATCAATGCGCAAATCTCGGTGATTGCCACCTCGAATACACCGTGCGTCGATGGATAAGTAATCATCAAGGCGGCGAGTCGGTCGCCGACTTTTGCAATCTTGGCTTTCAGGTCGCTGACATCGACGTTGCCGTTGTCGTCGGAGGCGACCACCACGACCTCCATGCCGGCCAATTGTGCCGACGCGGGGTTGGTGCCATGGGCCGATGCAGGAATAAGGCAAACATTCCGTTGGTGCTGTCCATTGGCCTGGTGATACGCCCGTATCGCCAGCAAACCCGCAAATTCGCCCTGCGCGCCCGAATTCGGCTGCAGGCTAATGGAGTCGTAGCCGGTAATTTCGCACAGCGCTGCCGACAGTCGATCGATGAGTTCTTTGTAACCCTGGGCTTGCGAAGCAGGGGCAAAGGGGTGCATATTGCTGAATTCGGGCCATGTGATAGGAATCATTTCGGCCGTGGCATTGAGCTTCATGGTGCAGGAACCCAGCGGAATCATGCTGCGGTCAAGCGCCAAATCTTTGTCGGCGAGTGTGCGCAGGTAGCGCAACATATCGGTTTCCGACCGAATCTGTGAAAACACGGGATGCGACAGAATGGCTGACTGGCGCAGCAATCCAGCAGAAATACCGTGCTTTGCAGGCAAGGTATGTGAATCTTCCGGATTCCAGGACTTGCCGGTGGCTTGGGCAAATACCTGCAGCAAGGCGTGAAGATCGGCCACGGTGACCGTTTCGTCGAGCGACACCGCCAGTTGATGGCTGCCTACTTGGCGTAGATTGATCGATGCGTCTTGGGCAGACTTGATAATGGCCGCCGTTTGAGCGCCCGTATCGAGCAACAGCGTATCGAAATACTGCTGATTGACCACCGATATACCCAAGTCCGTCAGGGATTTCCGCAGGAAGGCGGTCAGGTAGGCAACGCGTTCGGCGATACGCTTCAAGCCGGCCGGGCCATGCCATACGGCATACATACCTGCCATAACGGCCAGCAGGACCTGAGCCGTACAAATATTGGACGTCGCTTTTTCGCGGCGTATATGCTGTTCGCGGGTTTGCAGTGCGAGGCGCAATGCCGGCGCGCCCTGGCTGTCTTTCGAGACACCGACGAGGCGTCCTGGCATATTGCGCTTGAAGGCGTCTTTGCAGGACATGAAACCGGCGTGTGGCCCGCCAAAGCCCAGCGGCACGCCAAAGCGCTGCGCCGAACCAATGGCGATATCGGCGCCCCATTCACCTGGGGGGGTCAACAAGGCCAATGCCAGCAGGTCGGTGGCCACGGCCACCACTGCGCCCTGGGCATGGGCCGCTTCAGTCAGGCCGCGATAGTCGGCAAGGCCGCCGAGGCTATGGGGATA
Source organism: Candidimonas sp. SYP-B2681 (assembly GCF_003971065.1). Taxonomy (GTDB): domain Bacteria; phylum Pseudomonadota; class Gammaproteobacteria; order Burkholderiales; family Burkholderiaceae_B; genus Pollutimonas. The sequence continues at coordinate 40,210 of NZ_RYDV01000008.1, read as the reverse complement.
CTGCAGCAAGACGCCGAAGCATTCGGGCAGGCCTTGTGCTTCGTCCCCGACCAGCACGTCGATGTCCAGGCCAATCGCCCGTGTGCGCAAGATCTCGATGGTTTGAGGGTGACAATGTACTGATGCGAAAAAGACATTGCTTTTGGATTTAGCGCTACGCCGGGCCAGGCCCATGGCTTCAGCCGCGGCAGTGCCTTCGTCCAGCAGTGAGGCGTTGGCGATATCAAGCCCGGTCAGATCGGCGACCATGGTTTGATAGTTCAGCAGAGCTTCCAGCCTGCCCTGCGAAATTTCCGGCTGGTATGGCGTATATGCTGTATACCAAGCCGGATTCTCGAGAATATTGCGCAGGATGACGTTGGGCACCTGGGTGCCGTAGTAGCCCTGGCCGATATAGTTGCGGAACACCTGATTACGACCCGCGATTTCCTTCAGTTCGGCCAGTGCATCGGCTTCGCTGCGCGACGCAGGCAGGTTCAGGGCGCCACGCTTCAGGATGCTGGGCGGCACCACTTCCTGGATCAGGGAATGCAGATCGTCGACCCCGATTGCAGACAGCATTTTGGCCTGATCGGCCGCAGACGGACCGATATGGCGGGGAATAAAATCGGAATGGGGGTCTAGTTCACGCAACATAAATCAACCTAAACAGAACAAAATGGCAGCATTTGAATAAAAAAATCAGCTGGCGTCAGCCAGGGCTGCGTAGCCGTCGGCATCCAGCAAGCCTTCGATGTCAGACATATTCTCGGGCTTGATTTTGAAGATCCAGGCGTCGAACGCCGATTCATTGATGAGGTTGGGCTCGTCGCCCAGGGCCTCGTTGAACGCGACGATTTCGCCATTAACGGGTGCGTAGATGTCCGAGGCTGCCTTGACAGATTCGACCACGCCGGCAGTTTCGCCTTTGGCGAGAGTGGTGCCCGGATTGACATCACCCACGAACACCAAATCGCCGAGTTGCTCTTGAGCGGCGTCGGTAATGCCCACTACCAGAATGTCGCCTTCGACTTTTACCCACTCGTGCGACGACGTATATTTGCGGTCGTTTGGAAGACTCATGATTAATCCCGTATAAAAAATAAATGTTCGTTGTAGGAAGCTGTATTAAGCAACAATTTTGCCGTTACGTACAAATGGCATTTTTACCACCTCGGCGGGTAACCACTTGCCGCGAACTTCCACCTGAACGGCATCGCCTGGCTGCACACCCACCGGAACCCGCGCCATTCCTATCGACGTGCCCATGGTGGGCGACATCGAGCCGCTGGTGAGTTCGCCTTCGCCTAATGACGTTTGCACCTTCATGTGGCCGCGCATCATGCCGCGCTCGAGCAGCTTGATACCAACCAGGCAACGATCGACCACCGCCGCTTCAAGCGCATCGCGGCCGATAAAGCGGCGTTCGGGGTCTTTCAGGGAAACTGTCCAGGCCAGGGCAGAAATCAGAGGGTTGACCTGTTCGTCCATTTCTTGACCGTACAGGTTCATACCGGCTTCCAGCCGGAGGGTATCGCGCGCGCCAAGACCACAGGGCCTGACACCGTTTTGCTCGAGATCGCGCCACAGAGCGACGACCTGGTCCACAGGCAACACAATTTCGAAGCCATCTTCGCCGGTATAGCCGGTACGCGCCACCAGCACGTCGTCTGCGACTACCGCGCCAGTGAAAGGCGACAGCGCGCCGGTGGCGGACTCCCATGCCGGACGGGTGGCCCAAAGTTTCGCGCGGGCATTAGGGCCCTGCACGGCCACCATGGCCAGGTCGCGGCGTGCGTCAAGCGTGACATCGAATTTTTCGGATTCAGCGACCTGCTGCATCCAGGCCAGGTCTTTTTCAGCCGTTCCGGCATTGACCACGGCACGCCAACTGTCAGAGCTGAAGAAGTAGACGATGAGATCGTCGATAACCCCGCCTTCGGGGTTCAGCATGCAAGAATAAAGGGCTTTGCCGGGAATTGAGAGCTTGCTTACGTCGTTGGCCAGCAAGCGTTTCAAAAAGGCTTCTGCGTCTGCGCCGCTGATGTCGATATTGAGCATGTGCGACACGTCGAACATGCCGGCGTCCTGACGTACCGCATGGTGTTCTTCAAGTTGCGACCCGTAGGCAACTGGCATGTCCCAACCCCCGAAATCGACCATTTTGGCGCGGGATTCGATATGTACTGCGTGCAAAGGGGTTTGTTTCAGGGCTGACGACATGGGGACTCCGGGTGCAGTTAACAGAAAAGAAACGACGTAGGCCACCGATCGGTTGGCCATCATCGCCCTTCTGTCCTTTTGCCTGAGAGTTAGCCCATGTAGTGGGGATTCACCTTCGGCGCCCGCTGCCTTGCCTTTCGGGGCTGCGCGAGTCTCTCCAGAGTGCTGCCTTGCGTGTTTACAAGAACCAGACAATACAAGAGCGGTACAGGGTACCTGAGCGATTCTGGGCGAATTGCGCCTTCGGTGGCCGGAAATTACGGCACTCTCCCACTCTGTGTAAAGACAGCAGGGGCAAAGAATAACTCGAAAGTGCCGGTTCGACAAATGAATTTCAGTTAGCAGGCGCTGCTTTTATATCGGCCTGACGCGGTGAGCGAGAGTCTATCTTTTTGTATCAGGCACATCAGCTTGCCGCCGCAAAGGTTTCGGACTAGCCATGATCCGTATTTTTCTTCACATACATGGCCCGGTCGGCGTGTTGAAGAAGTTGATCATCGGTGTTGCCATCTTCGGGGTAGAGTGCGATTCCGACGCTCGGCACGATATTCAGCTTGTGGCCATCCAAGAGCAAGGGAGCGCTGACAATCCTGCGGATTTTCTCTGCCACCATGGTGGCGTGCTGCGGCATGGCGATAGACTGCAGCAGCACCACAAACTCGTCGCCGCCGACTCGAGCGACCGTATCCGAGTCGCGCACACACTGCTTCAAGCGCTTGGCGACCTCTTGCAGCAGCAAGTCCCCAACGCCATGGCCCAGCCTGTCGTTGACCTGTTTAAATTTATCCAGATCAATATACAGCACCGATAACCGGCCCTGATCTCGTTTTGCGCTGGCCAACGCCATCTTGAGGCGATCGTACAGGAATCCACGGTTGGGAAGCGTTGTCAGCTGGTCATACTGAGCCATGTTTCGTAATCGAACCTGCCATTGCAGACGCTCGATGACGGTAGCAATCTGGGTCGATACGAACTGCAGCAATTCCTGGTCTTCTTCGGTGTAAGAAATGCCACCCGGATAGCTTTTGACCGTCAGTACACCAATTGTGTCTTTATGCGATTTGAGCGGCACGCCCAGCCAGCAGAGCGGATTAGGGCCCGTCAAGACTTGAGTCTCTTCCAGCCGCGCCAGCACCGCATCAGCGGTCAGCAGAAGCGGCAGACCGGTACGGATGATCTCCGCGCATAGCGTCCCGGCCGCCGGCCGTGAGACTTCCGGCGCCTGCAAATACTCGTCCACATGATAGGGGGAATTCAGTGTCCCTGTTTCGGCGTCGTAGAGCGTGACGGAAAAGTTATCGACTCGCAGCAAGGTGCCGACAATCTGATGAATGCGTTGAAATAGCGTGAGTAGATCCTCGGCGGCGTACGCGGCTTCGGAAATGGAATAAAGCGCGGCCTGCATCGATTCGGCGCGTTTGCGGTTGGTGACATCGCGCGCGACCCCAATCCGCAATTGGTCTGCCGGGGACCACTGCGTTGACCACATGATGTGGACCACTAGCCCATCCTTGCGGATATAACGGTTCTCGAAGTTCAGTTGAAGCTGGCCGGCCATGATGTCGACCACCGAATGTCGCGTCTTGTCGCGATCTTCCGGAAGCATCATGTCGAACATATTTCTGCCGACCATTTCCTGCGGCGTGTAGCCGAAGATGCGCTCGCACGCTGCACTGGCAAAAACCACGTTCGCGTTAACATCAACCGCAAACACCGCATCCACGATAAGGTCTATAAAACTGGCCAGCGGCGTTTGAAACTTCGTTTCGATGGACAGTTTTGATGACATAGAAGCAAGCAGCCTACGAGACCGCCTCTCCGCAGGCGACGCCAGAAGCCCATGCCCATTGGAAGTTATAGCCGCCCAGCCAACCGGTCACATCTACTGCCTCACCAATGAAATACAGACCTGGAACGGTATTCGCTTCCATCGTTTTTTGATTCAGGCCACGGGTATCCACACCACCCCGCATCACTTCGGCTTTTTTGTACCCCGCAGTGCCGCTGGGTATCAAAGACCAGCGGTGGATGTGGCCCGCCAGTTGCCTCAGCAACTTGTCGGGAACGTCGGCCAAGCGCAGCGAGCCGGCGTCTTTACCAAGCTCTTCAATGTTGGCCAGCCACTGGTCGGCCAAACGCTTGGGCCATAAGCCCGCCAGCACCGTGCTGAGTTGTTGGCGGCTACCCGATTTAGCGGCGAGAAGATCGCGTTCCAGATCCTGATGCGGAGCCAGATCGATATGAATGGGTTCGCCAGGATTCCAGAAACTGGAGATTTGCAGAATCGCCGGGCCGGATAAGCCCCGGTGGGTAAATAACAGGTCTTCCAGAAACTCGGTCTGCTGTCGAGCCCCCTTGCTCGTTGCCTTGCGCTTGCCCGCGGCGGCTTCTTGCGCGGGGGCATGGCCGCTACCTGCGCCAGTCGCCAGGTCATTCTTTACATTAACTTCGAGGGCCACACCGCTTAGTGTCGAGAAAGGTTCCCATGCGTGGGTATCGAAAGTCAAGGGCACCAACGCCGGGCGCGGCTCGATGACTTTCAAACCAAACTGCCGGGCTATGCCCAACGCAAAATCGGTCGCCCCCAACTGTGGGATGGCCATCCCGCCCGTCGCCATAACAAGCTGGCGCGCCGAGATACCCCCCTGAGACGTGCGCAACGAGAAGGTATCTTGATCGCTGCTAATGTCAGTGACCGAACAAGGCATGCGCCACGCTACGCGCCCATCGTCACACTCGCGCTTGAGCATGGTGATGACGTCTTCGCTGGATTCGTCGCAGAAAAGCTGGCCACGATGTTTTTCGTGCCAACGGATTCCGTGCTTTTCGATCAGGTCGATAAAGTCGCGCGGGGTATAGGCTGCCAGCGCCGAACGGCAGAAATGCGGGTTCTGCGACAAGAAATTGGCGGGCGTCGTGCCAATATTGGTGAAATTGCAGCGCCCCCCGCCCGAGATACGTATTTTTTCGGCCAACCGCGGAGCGTGATCGATAAGCACCACGCGCAGGCCCCGCTGTCCGGCAACAGCGGCGGCCATCATGCCAGCCGCCCCCGCCCCAATTACTGCAACATCAAAACTGGTTGCCACGCGCGCTATTCTTCCTTGATGCAGTCAACGTAATAGCGGTCGGCGCCTTCCTCGTCCGTATCGTGGGCCAAGCCGTGAACGTAAGTTTCAAAGCCAGGAAACTTCGCATTGAATTCACGCGCAAACTGCAAGTAATTAACAATGCGGTTATTGAAGCGCTCGCCGGGGATCAACAACGGAATACCGGGAGGATACGGCGTAAGCAGCACGCCCGTGACCCGGCCTTCCAGGTTATCGATAGAAATCCGTTCTGTTTCACGGTGAGCCATTTTCGCATAAGCGTCCGAAGGCTTCATCGCCGGGATCATGTCGCTGGTGTAGACCTCGGTCGTCAGGCGAGCCAGGTCGTATTTGCGATAGGTTTCATGAATCTGCTGACAAAGATCGCGCATACCCATTTTTTCGTACTGGCGGTGTTGCTTGCAGAAGTCAGGCAATATGCGCCACAGAGGCTGATTGCGATCGTAATCATCCTTGAACTGCTGAAGCGCGGTTAGCAAGGTGTTCCAGCGCCCCTTAGTAATCCCTATCGTGAATAGGATAAAGAAGGAATACAGGCCCGTCTTTTCGATCACGATACCGTGCTCGGCCAGGTACTTGGACACCAGCGCAGCCGGGACGCCAGTTTCGGCAAACGTTCCGGAGATATCCAGGCCGGGGGTGACCACCGTTGCCTTGATCGGATCAAGCATATTGAAGTCTTCAGCCAAGTCGCCGAAACCATGCCATTCGTCGCCCGACACCAGAAGCCAGTCGTCGCGATTGCCGATGCCGTCGGACACCAAACGATTTGGCCCCCATACCTTGAACCACCAATCGTTCCTGCCAAACTCGGACTCGACCTTGCGCATCGCGCGCCGGAAATCCAGTGCTTCAGAGATGCTTTCTTCGACTAACGCGGTTCCGCCCGGAGGCTCCATCATGGCAGCCGCCACGTCGCACGACGCAATAATGGCGTACTGCGGCGAGGTGGAGGTATGCATCAGATACGCTTCGTTGAACACGTTGCGATCGAGCTTGCGGCTGGCCGAATCCTGCACCAAAATCTGCGACGCCTGAGACAAGCCTGCCAGAAGTTTGTGCGTGGAGTGCGTGGCGAACACCATCGCGTCCGCGCTACGCGGCCGATTTTCGCCGATGGCGTGCATGTCTTTATAAAAGTCGTGGAATGCCGCATGCGGCAGCCAGGCTTCGTCGAAGTGCAGGGTGTCGATTTCCGACCCCAGCTTTTCTTTGATCATCTCGACGTTGTAGATCACCCCGTCGTACGTGCTTTGTGTCAGCGTCAGAATACGGGGTTTCTTGTTCTTGGCATTGCGTGCAAATGGGTTCGCTTCGATTTTCTTGCGAATGTTTTCGGGTTCGAACTCTTCCAGCGGAATCGGCCCGATGATGCCCAGGTGGTTACGCGTCGGACGCAAGAACACCGGAATGGCCCCTGTCATGGTGATGGCGTGCAATATGGACTTATGGCAATTGCGGTCGATCACCACGACGTCGTCGGAAGCCACGTTGGCATGCCAGACAATCTTGTTGGACGTGGACGTGCCGTTGGTCACGAAAAAGCAGTGGTCCGCGTGAAAAATACGCGCTGCATTCAGTTCAGATTCGGCAATCGGGCCCGTATGGTCCAGCAACTGCCCGAGTTCATCTACGGCATTGCAGACGTCGGCGCGCAGCATGTTTTCACCGAAAAACTGGTGAAACATCTGTCCCACAGGGCTCTTCAGGAAAGCCACACCGCCGGAATGGCCCGGGCAGTGCCAGGAATAGGAACCATCCGACGCGTACTTGACCAGTTCACGGAAAAACGGTGGAGCGAGGCCGTCAAGGTAGGAACGAGCTTCCCGAATAATATGCCGCGCTACGAATTCGGGGGTGTCCTCGAACATGTGGATGAAGCCATGCAGTTCGCGCAGGATGTCATTCGGGATGTGCTGCGAGGTGCGGGTTTCGCCGTACAGGTAAATAGGTATGTCTTCGTTGCGAAAGCGCAGCTCGCCTATGAAGGAACGCAGATTCTTGATCGCATTGGCCACGTCTTCTGGGGAATCGACGTCGAATTCCTCATCGTCGATCGACAATATGAATGCACTGGCGCGGCTTTGCTGCTGCGCGAACGAGCTAAGGTCGCCATAACTGGTAACGCCCAAAACCTCGACGCCTTCGGTTTCAATGGCCGAAGCCAGGGCTCGGATGCCAAAACCGGAAGCATTCTCGGAACGATAGTCTTCATCGATAATGACGATGGGGAAACGAAATTTCATGCAATAGCTCCTGCTAAGTGCGAGGCAGGGTCACGCCAAGTTGGCCCTGATACTTGCCGCCACGATCACGGTACGAGGTTTCACAAACCTCATCGCCTTCGAAAAACAGCATTTGAGCGCAGCCTTCGCCTGCATAGATCTTGGCTGGCAAAGGTGTAGTATTGGAAAATTCCAGGGTAACGTGGCCTTCCCATTCGGGTTCCAGAGGCGTCACGTTAACGATAATGCCGCAACGGGCGTATGTGCTTTTTCCCAGGCAGATCGTAAGAATACTCCTGGGAATACGGAAATATTCAACAGTGCGGGCCAGCGCGAATGAATTCGGCGGAATAATGCACACATCCCCCTCGAAATCGACGAAAGATTTTTCATCGAAAGACTTGGGATCGACGATGGTCGAATTGATATTGGTGAAAATCTTGAATTCTCTGGCGCAGCGAACATCGTAGCCATAGCTGCTGGTGCCGTAGCTGACAATACGATTACCGCCGTCCGAACGGACTTGGCCCGGCTCGAAGGGTTCTATCATACCGGCTGCGGCAGCACGCCGAATCCAGCCATCATGTTTTATGCTCATTGCGTTGACCTTTTTAAATTGGCGCGTATTTTATCGCTGTTGTGCGTCGAATTTGCGTGCGTGGAAAAAAACAAAAAATTAGTCCCTCGAGAACCAGCGATATACCAGCGCCAGCCCGTTGATGGTTCCAGCGGTTAGCTCGGCCGTCAGCCCCCGCGCCAGTTGGTAGCTCGCGCGCCCGACCGTGCCGGTATCAGACAATGCCTGCTGAGCGCTTAACGTAATGCCGTTGGAAAGCTTCTTGCTGACCGAGACAAATTTCTGTTCGATGTCGCTCGTGCCGCTGTCCAGCCCGCTGACCACGCTTTCCGCAGGCAGGATACTGGCCACACTGCCCAGTTCACCCGACTTGACGCTGACTTCGTCGATGCCGAACTTGCGATAAAACGGTTCGCCGCTACCCAGGAAAGAAGTGCCCACTGAAAACAACAGGGCCATGTCACCGCCGGATTCGTCGGCGCCGTGCCCGAGTAGTAGCCACGAGAGCTTTTCGATCTCGCTGACAGCCGGGTACGATACCAGGTCGATACGAGGCCGCTTGGCCGTGCCTACCACCCGCACCCCTGCCTCGACCGGCAGACCGGTGCGCAACGCCTCGATATCCAGGACCGGGCTGGTAATGTCGCCCTGGAAAGTCACCGTACCACGCCGTAGCTGCAAGCGCTGCCCATAGATTTCGATGGCGCCGCCACGGATTCTTAATGCCCCGATTCCGGTCAGCTTGCCATTGTGCATGGCCACGTGCATTTGGCCAACGAGACCTGAATTAACGCCATATCCCGTCAAGTAAACCCGGCGGCCCAGGTCGACGTCGAGATCCATCGAAATATCCATCGGAGCGCTGACGGTTCTTTGCGTCTCGCCTTTACGAAGCACCACGACATCGTTGTCTACCGTGGGAACTCCGCCCAGCATATCCAGATCGAACCAGCCCGCGTCGGCAATTATCGAACCTGTAATCGCCATTCTGGGAAGCTCCGCCGCCACGCGCAATTTTCCGGAAATCATGGCGTAACGGTCAGAGCGTTGCAGAATAGGGTAACGGTATAGATCGACGTCCACAGTACCAGTGGAATCAAACAGGTTCCAGTCGCCCGTAATCGTCAGCTTGCCACCCTTGGCTTCGGAATTGGTGCGCAGCCATTCCGCAGTGCGCCACTCTTTGGGTACGACTCGCAAGGTCGCAGGAAAGCTCAAGCTATCGAGGATGAGTCGATTCCCCTGCAATCGTGCCGACAGCGTACCATCGAGCAACCGTATGCCATCGTCAATGCGAACAAAGCGAATCTTTTGGCCGGAAATAGTGCCGCTGCTCTCCCATGTGCCGTCGGGACGGCTTTGCAGCTGCACGTTTGCCCTGACCGCACCGCCAAGCTCGGTGGCGTCGTCCAGAAACAGGCTGGTCCAGCCAAGGTCATCGATATCGGCGTCTAGCTTTACCGTCTTCGTGTCTTTCGGCTCAAGCACCGGCGCACCGCCCGGCGTGGCATGAAGAAGCGTGCTGGCGCTCGCAGTAACACGGCCCATTTTTGCGGTTCGTACCTGCAGATCGGCCGTAAGACGGCTGGTGGAAGCATTGCTACGCTTGGCGTTGATATCCAGCTCGAATAGCTGCAGCCCCAACGGGAACGCCGGCTCGGCCGGAACCATTATGTCTCCGGACAAGCGCTCAATATGCGCGTGACCTTCCAGAGCCCCGGCAAACTTCCAATTCCAGTTCATGCCCAGCACGATTTGGGACTTACCACCGCCCTGGTTCGCTTTTATCTTTACCCCGCCCCGGTCAGTCTCTTCTTTGTCCTGAAGATTTAGTCTTCTACGCAGATCGGAAATCAGCTTCGGAGAAATCGCGAGCCTGGCTATGGCCCCCTGCGTCTCCCAGCGCCCCGGGCCTCCGCGCGAGCCTTGGTGACTAAGACTGAAAAGCGGCTGCGATGACATCAGGAACTGAAACTCGCTGCGCCCTACCTGCCACTGCCAGGCAGGCGCTGCGACCTCGGGCAGGAAACTGACATCGGTCGCGGCGCCCGTACGCACACCCAGGCCTGCATGGTCGACTTTCAATGTCGATATGCGCCCCCGCCAGCCCTCCGCGCTATCCTGTTGCGTGGTGCCCTTGCCCCATTTTCCCTCCAGAACCACATCCACATCTATCGGCGCGCTGCCCACGATCTGCGGCTTACTTTTGGACGGCGTGTACCGCCCGGTCAGATTTGCTTTATGGCTGGAGAGCGACCCGGCGACACTGCCCTGCAAGCGGGCGCCGCCCGGCAGATCCGGCCAGAAGGCGGCCAGATCGGGCGCCATTAGATTAAGTTTAAGGCCCTGATCCGCAACACCCAGCGCCCCGCTCGCCTGTAAATGATTTTTGCCCAATAGCAAGTCCATATCCAAAGCGGTCAGTTGCAGGCCCTGCCACGCAGTAAACGGACTAGCGCTTACCGGAGCGCCAGTGGTTTGCGCCGCTGCGGGAGCGGGTGCCGCGTTGACAATCCTGCCCTTAAGCCGGCCTGATAAGGCCTGCTTGTTCCAGCGCGAACCGTCGGCGAAAACCAGAGCCACCTCGGCGTCCAGCACATCCGTATGATCGCGCAATTGAATACTGAAGTCCCCGGATGCCGTGATGAGCGCCGGCGGTATCGAGGGCCCCACGAGGTGGCCAATGTCGAGCTTTTCGGTACGGAGGGCTCCGACGATCCGATCCATAATCCCCTTATCGCTAATGGTGGACGTCCAGTCCAGATTGCCATGCAACGACGAACCATCTGCCAATTGCAAGGCGACGACAGCATCCTTAAGCGGGAAAGCCGCCCGCGGAGCGAGCGACGCGTTGGCATCCAGGCTCATGCCCTGGCCCGCGCCTTTCACCGCGACTTTCAGCGCGTCCACCGTGCCGTCTATGCGTGTATCAATGTCCAGCGTACATGGCTGAGGTTCCGTCGACGCGGATACCTTGTTTGCATTGGGCAAGGTCGGCAGGAAATGGCTCGCGCATAGTGGCGAATCGGCGGTAAGGCCCGTGGCCTGAGTACTGAACTGGGCTTGCAGCGGCCAAGGTTCCTGCAGGCTCAATACCTTTGCCTCGCCCTGAAACACGGCGTGAACCTGCTCGTGCCCCAGTTCCAGGCTTTGCAATACCAGCTGCGCGCCCTCGTCATTCAGCGCTAGCGACGAGGCCAGATTCTGAACACTGACTGGAAGCTGCTCGCCATCCTGCCGCACAATCAGTTCGTCTACCGCAAACCGGTCAATGGCAATACGTAGCGGTATAACCGGCATTTTGAACGGTTCGCCCGGCGCTTGATCGGGTGAACTGGCTAGATCCACTGAGACCACATTCGCCGAGATGTCTTGCACATGCAAACGCCGTTGCAATAGCTCGGGCCAACGCACCTGCACGTTAAAACTGTCGAGCTTGACCGTTATATCGGGCAATGCAAGGGAAAAAGCATCAACATGCAAGCCATCCCATATGGTCCCGGATATCCCGCTTACTTCGCCGTCCAGCTGTTGGGCCGCAGTAATCAAGGCCCAGCGGCTGCCCGACGGCGTGCCCAATGCCCAATACAAAAAGCTGCAGGCGACCAGAACCAGCACGAAAATGATGGGTCCGATCCAAATGAAGATGGAGCGCAAGCAGCGCAACAGCATGCTCAAAATGCAATACCCAGGGAGAAGTGCACACGCAGCCGACGATCTCGCTGGCCATACGCAACGTCGACAAAGAACGGCCCTGCAGGCGTTCGAACTGCCAGACCAAGGCCGTAGCCTACTGCCCAATGCATTTGTCCGAACGACTCGGCAGCATCCCCTGCGTCGACAAAAAAGTTCATGCCCAGCTGCTCGGTAATGTAATGGGTGTATTCGATACTGGCGACCGCCAGGGCCGGCGCCCCTATGACGGCATCGCCGCGATCCAGTCCGATACTTTGATATTTATAACCCCGGATCGAGCGTGCCCCGCCAGTACGGAAGGCAAAGTCTTGCGGCAGTCGCGGGGTATCTGTCCATACCTTGCCGACCTCGCCGCGCAAGGTCAGCACATCGCGCCGGCCCATGGGCCACCACTTTTGCATGCGCAAACTGGACCGGTAAAAGGGCTCGCCCTTGTCCAGGGTGACGCCAGCGCCCAGGCCCACGTCGATCAAGTTCCCTTCACGCGGATCGTACTTCTTATCGACGTCGCGGCGCAACCACTGCCAGATACCCACCAAGGTTGGCACCTCGAAGCTCTCGGCACCGCTGATCTTGGTCTTGTCATACGAGGCGGTCAGCCCCCACTGGGTCTCGTATTCTACCCGGCTATCGCCCGCCGCCTTACGTTCCTGCTTACGTTTCCAACCCACGCCAGAGCGCCTGGTGTCGAGCCCCTCGATGTCGGAATGCTCATACAGCACGCCGAAACTATCTATATAGCCGCTACGGGTAGGCGGCAGATTCACATCATAAAATACCCGCTGACGATTCTGGTCGATACCCAAGCCGGTTTCTATCCAGACGGGCTGACCGAAGACCACGTTCTGCCGGTACAGGCCTTCGACCCCTACGCCGTTATCGCTATCCACCCCCAAAGACGTGGTAAACCGGCGAGCGGGCGCTTCCGAGACCTGGACTCGCAAAGGAAGCTCCACTTCACCATTGGGCAGCACGGTTTGCGTGGCTGGGGTTTGATCAAGCGTGACAAAGGCGCCCCGAAAGAAGGTAGTCAACTGCAAAGACTGCTGCCAGTCATCCAACTGGTCCTGATCGTAGGGATCGCCCGGGCTGTACTGAATATATCGGTCGATAAGTTGGGGCGGCACCCTTTTCAAACCGATCACCGTTATCTTGCCAAGCCGCACACGCGGACCACTTTCTACGTCGACAGCAAGATCCGCCTTGGACGTTTCGGCGTTAACCGTCGCCTGGGTTTTAGTCAAGCGCGCGAAGAAGAAGTCCTTGCGACTGACGTTGTCGAGCACAGCGGCCTTGGCCTTGCTCCAGGACTCATTGATGAAGGGCATCCCTCTATCGAGCGGCCAGCCTTCCTTGAGCGTCCGGACCCGGGTTGCAAACTCGGGCCGGGTAATCTGCCCGCTGAAGTTCAGCTCGACATTGTCGACATGCGTGATGTCGCCGGGTTCAATAATGATGTCCCAGATTTCTCCTGCCGCGCCCTCGCTCACCTCGAGCGTGACGTTCGGCGAATAATACCCTTGCGTTTCCAGGGCTGAAAGGGTTGCTTCCCGAGCGCGCCGCCGCAGTCGCGAGACTTCGCCGCCGTCCTGATCTTCAGCCAGCCGGGTAATGGCCTCGATCGCACTGTTGATCGACTGCAAAGCAATCGGTGAAACCCCGCCCGGGTCGACGATGACCTCGGGCCGGGCTGCGTGCGCGTTATGCGCCAGACCCATCAACACAATCAAACACGCAACGCCAAGCCGCATTAAGTTATGGCTTCCGTGCGACAACGCCAGGCATTTTGGCCGCCATATCGCGGGGCAACGCTGCCACATTGGCCGCCAATGCGGAAGCGATGCCGTGATAGGCTTTTGCGGCGTCGCTACCCGGGTCGGCGACCACGGTCGGGTTGCCGGAATCCGTCTGGGTTCGAATGCTTAACTGCAAAGGCAACGCGCCCAGCCAGGGCAAATTAAACTCTGTAGCCATATCGCGCCCCCCGTGTTCGCCGAAAATCGGTTCGGCATGGCCGCACTGCGAACAAATATGTACCGACATGTTTTCCACCACGCCCAGCACTGGCACGTTGACCTTCTGGAACATGCGCAGGCCGCGCCGCGCGTCGGCCAAGGCCAAATCCTGCGGGGTCGTTACGATAATGGCCCCGGTCAATGGCACTTTCTGCGCCATCGTCAGGGCAATGTCGCCGGTGCCCGGAGGCATATCGACAATCAGGTAGTCCAGGTCGTTCCAATTGGTTTGGGTCAATAACTGCGTCAGCGCTTGTGTCACCATCGGACCGCGCCAGATTGCGGGCGAGTCCTCTTCAATCAGGAAGCCGATTGAATTGGCCTGCAGGCCGTGACCGAGCAAGGGCTCCATGGTCTTGCCATCCAGACTTTTCGGTTTGCCCGACAGGCCCAGCATAATAGGCACACTGGGGCCGTAGATGTCGGCATCCAGCAAACCGACACGTGCGCCTTGGCTGGCCAGCGCCAGTGCAATATTCACGGCAGTCGTACTTTTTCCGACGCCACCCTTACCGGAGGCGACGGCAATAATGTTTCGCACATTGGGCAGCGGCTTCAGCCCCGGTTGCACAGCGTGCGTGGCGATGTCGATCTTGAATCGCAAGCTCTTCAATTTCAGGTTTAAAGGGGCTAAAGCCGTTTCAATGCGTTTCTGCAGGTCGGGCTGCCCATTGTGCGATGGATAACCGAGGGGTACAGTAATATTTGTATCCTCTCCCTCAAGCCTGATTTCGCAGTTTTTCGCGGTTACCGCCAGCTTTTTTTTCGTATTTGGGTCGATAACCTCGGACAAAACGGCGAGTATTTGATCAGGATTTATGCTCATATCGATAGGCCTTGCTTGGAAAATTACACCGAAGCCTTAAGAATAGCGGATTGAGGGAATTATTTTCCCCACGGGGGGTCTACATACCTACGATGAATACATTTAATCAAATTATCCGCGGCATCCTTTTCTTTGTCCTTGCCCTATTTGGCATGGCCATGGCGCTAATCTTCATGATTTCGACCGCGCTTGCCATCGGGATACTGTATATAGTGGCCCGAATCAAAGGACGGCCATTTGGCGTAAGGGCCTATTGGGCAGAACGCGGGCAGCCTCGACCAGGAAAAAATGTCTTTAATAATAAAGACATAAGCGACATCGAGATGCGCGAGATTCCATAACGGCCAGCACGGCCGTTCCAGTATGGG
The DNA here is from genome assembly GCF_003971065.1 of Candidimonas sp. SYP-B2681. Classification (GTDB taxonomy): domain Bacteria; phylum Pseudomonadota; class Gammaproteobacteria; order Burkholderiales; family Burkholderiaceae_B; genus Pollutimonas. The sequence continues at coordinate 25,191 of NZ_RYDV01000008.1, read as the reverse complement.
GCACGCCAGCGCGATTGGCGCGCATCCGCACACCATTTCTTACGATTCATCACACGTAACCGACTGAACTTCCGTACAGCCCGATGGCCCGCGTTTATGCGCCGGCGATTCGGGCTGCTATGCTTGGAGATATCCCCCCTCTCCAGCAACTTGCCTCGGAAAGCCCTAAAATCCCCTCTTCTTTCTTTTTATTTGCTTAGACATGTCGCGCACGCTATTCGTAACTACTGCCTTGCCCTACGCCAATGGTTCTTTCCATATCGGCCACATCATGGAATACATTCAGGCTGATATCTGGGTGAGGTCGATGCGAATGTCGGGGCATACTGTGCACTTTGTGGGCGCCGATGACGCGCATGGCGCGCCCATCATGCTTAAAGCGGAAAGCGAAGGCATCACGCCTCAGGCGCTGGTGGCCCGGTATGCGGCCGAACGTCCGCAATACCTGAACGGCTTTCATATTGAGTTCGATCATTGGCACTCCACCGACTCGGCCGAGAACGTGGAATTGTCGCAGGACATTTATCGGCGCCTGAAAGCCGCCGGTTTCATCACGTCGCGAACCATCGAACAGTTCTACGACCCGGTGAAAGGCATGTTCCTGCCTGATCGCTATATCAAGGGCGAATGCCCGACTTGCCATGCCAAAGAGCAATACGGCGATTCGTGCGAAGTGTGCGGCGCGGTATACGCGGCGACCGACCTGATCGAGCCCTTTTCCACGTTGACCAAAGCGCGGCCCATACTGAAGTCGTCGGAACACTTTTTCTTCAAGCTGTCCGATCCGCGCTGCGTCGAGTTTCTTCAGGCCTGGACCACAGGAAGCAATGCCAGCGGTAACAAGCGCCTGCAATCTGAAGTTCTTGCCAAAACCCGCGAGTGGCTGGGTACCGGCACCGCCGACAGCGAAGCGAATCTGGCCGATTGGGATATTTCCCGCGATGAACCCTATTTTGGCATTCCGATTCCCGATGAACCGGGCAAGTTCTTTTATGTCTGGCTTGATGCGCCGGTGGGATACCTGGCCTCGCTAAAGGCGTATTGCAACAAACAGAACATCGACTTCGACGCCCTGCTGGATCCGGAAAGCGATACAGAGCAGGTGCACTTCATCGGCAAAGACATTGTCTATTTCCACGCCTTGTTCTGGCCAGCCATGCTGAAGTTCTCGGGGCGTAAAACACCCGACGGTCTGCACGTGCACGGATTCATTACGGTCAGCGGCGAGAAAATGTCGAAAAGCCGCGGCACGGGCATTTCGCCACTGCGCTACCTGGAACTGGGCATGAATGCCGAGTGGATGCGTTACTACATCGCCGCCAAGCTGAATTCGCATGTCGAAGATGTGGACTTCAATCCCGACGATTTCATCGCCCGCGTCAACAGCGACCTGATCGGCAAGTACGTGAACATCGCCAGCCGTGCGGCAAACTTCCTCAGCAAGCACTTCGAAGGCAAACTTGCCTATTTGGGCGACGAGCAGACCCTGCAGGCGGAACTGAAGCACGTCACGGAACAGGTACGGGCGGATTTCGAAATTCGTGAATATGGCCGCGCCATACGCCACATCATGGCCCATGCCGACCATATCAACCAGGCTTTCGATGCGGCACAGCCCTGGATCATGGCCAAAGGCATCAGCACCGCCGATGCCGCGCAAAAGGCGGCACTACAAGACGTCTGTTCGCGCGCACTGGCAGGCTTTAATGCCCTTTCCGTCATGCTGACCCCCGTCTTGCCGGTATTGGCCGACAAGGTTGCCCGCGAGCTTTTCGGCGCGAATGCCAGCTATCGCTGGAGCGACGCTGCGCAACTGCCCCGGCAAATCTCGCCCTTCAAGCACTTGATGCAGCGCGTCGAGCCCAAGATGCTCGACGACCTGTTTGAACCGCCAGCGGCTCCGGCCGTTACCCCGGGCGGCGAAGCGATTGCCGACGCCATCGATATCAAGGACTTCGGGAAGATCGACCTGCGCATTGCGAAGATCATCAACTGCGAAGAGGTCGACGGCTCCGACAAACTGCTGCGACTGACTCTGGACGTGGGCGAAGGTCGCCACCGCCAGGTGTTCTCGGGTATAAAGGCTGCATACGCCCCTGCCGATCTGGTCGGCAAACTGACGGTTCTGGTGGCCAATCTGGCACCACGCAAAATGCGTTTCGGTATCTCTGAAGGCATGGTGCTCGCCGCCAGCCATAGCGACGACAAGGTCGATTCTGGCCTTTACATACTGGAACCCTGGCCTGGCGCGCAGCCAGGCATGCGCATCAATTAGGGGAAAGGCCGCTACATGAGCATTCATTTCGATCCAGCACGCCAGGCGGCAGGCCACCGCAGCACCATGATCAGTGTCATGGTGAACGTTGTGCTGACGATCGTGCAGTTGCTGGTCGGAATGTTTGCGCATTCGGCGGCGCTGGTCGCTGACGCCATTCACTCGCTTTCCGACCTCATCTCGGACGGCGTCGTGCTGGTCGCCAATAAGCATAGCCAGAAGGCGCCCGACGCCGATCATCCGTACGGGCATCGCCGCTTCGAAACGGCGGCGGCGCTGATTATCGGCGCCTTGCTGCTGTCGGTTGGCATAGGCATGCTTTGGAACAGTTTCACCAAGCTGCAAAATCCCAGCGCCATTCCGCAGGTGCATGTTGTGGCCCTGGGCGTGGCCTTGCTGGCGCTGATGGCAAAGGAACTGCTGTTCCGTTATTTGCTTGGCGTGGCCAAGAATGTCAGGTCGTCCATGCTGGCTGCGAACGCCTGGCATGCTCGGTCAGATGCCGCATCGTCGCTCGTTGTAGCCATAGGTATTTTGGCTAACATCAGCGGCTTTCCCTTGGCGGATCCGCTCGCAGCGCTTATCGTTGGACTAATGATCATCCGGATGGGCTGGAAATTCTTCTTTTCGTCGTTCAACGATCTTATGGATCAAGCGGTCGACGAAGACACCGAAGGGCGCATCCGTGGTCACCTTCTTTCAACGCCCGGCGTGCACGGCATACATGGCATGAAAACGCGCAAGCTGGGGGACATGATCTGGGTGGAGGTGGATTTGGAAATGGACGGTACGCTAACTATTGCGCAGGGGCACGCCATTGCAACCGAGGCGCGCAAACGGGTCATGCAACATGAACCCGTGCTGGACGTAATGACCCATTTTGATCCGGTGACCACAGTCCCCGGGGAATTCAGTAAAAGCTGGAGCGGGTGAAGGGAATCGAACCCTCGTCTTATGCTTGGGAAGCATCTTCTCTACCATTGAGATACACCCGCCAATTCCGGTCTATGGCGGCAACTACAGCCGTTTACTGCTCCATTTTCGGGACAACCCGAAAACGCGAGCGACGAATTATAACGCTAGCCGGGCAGCTCTGCCGCCAACAAAATACTCTTTCGTCGCCGGTAGCTGATGGCACCCGCGGCAAAATACTACAATTCGAGTTATTAATATGACTTCTCTACCTATCGCTAATTTGATGACCGAAGCCCACGCCGACCTGCAGACAGAAACCACAACCGAAGTACCCTCCGACCTTGTCACCACCTCGACAGCGCCTTCGGGCACCAGTCATATTCGCAGTTTTGTGCACAGGCGTGCGCATATCACCCCCGGGCAAAAAGAAGCCCTGGACCGCCTGTTGCCGCAGTGGTCCCTTCCCTACCGCCGTGCCACCCTGGACTTTGCCAAGGTGTTCGCAAGGGCAGCGCCAACCGTTTTGGAAATTGGCTTTGGCATGGGCGAAACCACGCAAAAGATTGCGGCGGCCCGCCCCGAAGACAACTTTCTGGGCGTTGAAGTCTTCAATGCAGGCGTAGGCGCCCTGCTGAAACGCATCGAGGAATCAGGTCAGACCAATATTCGCATCATTCAACACGATGCCGTCGAAGTCGCCCGCGACATGATCGCGCCCGATTCCTTGGCTGGCGTGCATATTTACTTTCCCGACCCGTGGCCGAAGAAACGTCACCACAAGCGCCGTCTGATCCAGCCAGCGTTTATATCGCTGCTGGCAAGCCGTATCGCGCCGGGCGGCTATATACACTGCGCCACCGACTGGGAAAATTATGCCGAACAAATGCTGGCGGTATTAAGCGACGAGCCCCGGCTGGTCAACACCGCCCCGGGCGGATATGCAATGCGACCTGAATTTCGTCCACAAACCAAATTCGAGACACGCGGCTTGCGACTCGGTCATGGCGTCTGGGATTTAATCTTCACTCGTAAGTAACGGTGTAAGGGATGGCGGCCGTTTCGCCGCCGCCCGCGCATCACAATAAAGGGATGTTGACGTGTACCCCGAGATCCAACCCTATTCCCAAGGCTTTTTAAATACTAAAGACGGTCATCAGGTGTACTGGGAGCTTTGCGGCAATCCCGACGGGAAGCCGGCAATCTTCCTGCACGGCGGTCCCGGCGGAGGCTGCTCGCCCGCACACCGGCGGCTGTTCAATCCGCAACGCTATAACGTTTTGCTGTTCGATCAGCGCGGCTGCGGCCGGTCTGTGCCCCATGCCAGCCTGGAAAACAACACCACCTGGGATTTGGTCGCCGATATTGAACGGCTGCGCACCGAAGTGCTCAAGACAGAAAAGGTGTTGGTGTTTGGCGGATCGTGGGGATCAACGCTGGGCCTGGCCTATGCGCAGACTCATCCGCATCGGGTCAGCGAGCTTATCGTGCGCGGCATTTTCACCGTCAGGCACGAAGAACTGCAGTGGTTTTATCAGGAAGGCGCCTCGTGGTTGTTCCCCGATCATTGGGAAAACTACTTAGCGCCAATTCCGGAAAATGAACGCCATGACTTGATCACCGCCTACCGGAAACGTCTGACCGGCGACGACCGCAAGGCAAAGGTCGAAGCCGCGCAGGCCTGGACGCAGTGGGAAAGCCATACCATTACCCTGCTGCCGAATGCGGCGCACCTGGCCGAGCATGCGGACGACGAGTCAGCGCTGGCCTTCGCCCGGATCGAGAACCACTATTTCGTTCACAAGGGGTTTATGGAAGAAGGCCAGCTGCTGCGTAACGCGCATTTGCTGCACTCCATACCGGGTGTCATCATTCAAGGCCGCTACGACGCCTGCACACCCGTCAAAACCGCCTGGGAACTGCACAAGGCCTGGCCGCAAGCCGAATTCCATCTGGTCAACGACGCCGGCCATGCTTTCGACGAACCGGGCATACTGGCTAAACTGATTGCTGCAACCGACAAGTTCAGTGTGCCCTGCGGCCTGCCCGCCTAAACGAAACCGCCCAATGCCGCTGTCGTGGCAGGCGTTGGGTTGCTTTACCTATTTAGATTTATTTGGACTCAAGAAATGAACATCACCCTCAATGGCAAGCCTCAGCAGCTTGATCAGGTCAATACCATTGCCGAGCTGATCGCGTTTCTGGGCTACCAGGGCAAACGCATTGCCGTGGAAGCCAATGGCGACATCGTCCCTAAAAGCCAGCATGGCAACACCGCCGTGGCCGACGGGGACCAGATCGAGATCGTCGTCGCCGTAGGCGGCGGCTAATTCCATTTCCGGATCAACCGTGCCCTGTGTGGGCTTCGCTTGCCTTACGACAGTAAGGTATGCGCGTTGCCTTGGCGTCTGATCTGGAAGCCGAATAAGGCCTGACTAGCGCAAGCCGCCGAAGCCGCCTTTGGTCAAGCCCTTGATGCCGCCCATGGCGCGCATCATTTTGGCCATGCCGCCCTTCTTCATCTGTTTCATCATGCCCTGCATTTGATCGTATTGCGAGAGCATACGATTGACTTCCTGAACCGGCACGCCAGCGCCTGCCGCAATGCGGCGCTTGCGCGAGGCTTTCAGTAGCTCGGGCTTGGCGCGTTCCTGCGGTGTCATGGAATTCAAAATACCTTCAGTACGGCGCAATTGCTTTTCGGCCTGACCGCCCTGCAGTTGCCCCGCCGCCTGGGCGAATTGGGCCGGCAATTTTTCAAGCAGTGAGCTCATGTCGCCCATTTTCTTGACCTGCTGCAATTGGTCGCGGAAATCGTTAAGGTCGAAGCGGTTTCCCGACTTGATCTTGGCCGCCAGCTTTTCAGCATCGGCCATGTCAATATTCTTTTGCGCCTGCTCGACCAGCGAGACGATATCGCCCATGCCCAGCACGCGTTGCGCCATGCGTTCCGGGTAAAAGGGCTCAAGACCATCCAGCTTTTCAGACAAACCCACGAACTTCAAGGGCTTGCCGGTAACGTGGCGTACCGACAGGGCCGCGCCGCCGCGCGCATCGCCATCCATTTTGGTCAGCACAACGCCAGTCAGCGGCAAGGCATCGGCAAAGGCCTTGGCCACATTGACCGCATCTTGCCCTTGCATGGCGTCGACCACGAACAGGGTCTCGATGGGCTTCAGGAGGTCGTGCAGCGCCCGAATTTCGCGCATCATGGCATCGTCTATGCCCAGGCGGCCGGCCGTGTCGACGATCAGCACGTCGTAATGGTGGCGCTTGGCGTAATCGATGGCGCCGAAGGCAATGTCTTCCGGCTTTTGGGTATTGTCGGACGGCAGGAAATCGACCTTGACCTGCGCGGCCACCGTTTTCAGCTGCTCGATAGCGGCCGGGCGATACACGTCGGCACTGACCACCAGCACTTTTTTCTTGCCGGTTTTGCGACCGTTCTGGACGTGGCCGCCTTCGCTTAGCCATTTGGCCAGCTTGCCGGTGGTGGTCGTTTTACCGGCCCCCTGCAAACCTGCCATAAGGATGACCGCCGGAGGCTGGGTGGCCAGCGACAATTCGCCGGCGTCGCTGCCCAGGTCGCCCCCCATCAGGGCCGTGAGTTCCTTATGGACAATACCGACCAGCGCCTGGCCCGGGTTCAAACTGCCCGCGACGTCTTGCCCCAAGGCCTTTTCTTTGACCCGCGTGATGAAATCGCGCACCACAGGAAGCGCCACGTCGGCTTCCAGAAGGGCCATGCGCACTTCACGCAACATGTCTTGCGTGTTGGCCTCGGTCAGGCGGGCCTCGCCTCGCATGGTTTTAACAACGCGGGAAAGACGTTGGGTCAGATTGTCGAGCATAACGATGGTTTCGCTTAAACTAGTTGATCTTGCTGTATACGGTCTAAAATGGTCCGCTTAGGGCTTGCCCGGTACTGTAATAACCAGAACATTAAGGGACTATGTCTGCAGGCATTGTATTTCACTTGCTGGCCACACTGGCATACGCTGTGTTGGCCATTTCGCTTTGGCGGCCGCTAAGCAAGGGCGGAGCCCAGGTTTCTACCGGCAAAGTACGCCGGGTTTGCCTGGCCGGAGCCATCGTACTGCACGGAGCGGCCCTGGCCCAAGCCATACTGCCACAGCATAGCCTGCACTTGAATTGGGCGCTTGCCCTATCGGCGGCCATCTGGATGGGCATGGTCATATTCTGGCTGGAAAGCCTGGTCATGCGTATCGACGGCTTGCTGCTCATTTTACTCCCCGCCGCAACCGTGGCGTCGGTGTTGGCGGCGCTGTCGCCTAACGGGCACGTTGTGGCGCACGCGGGCAGCGAGTGGCTGCGCATCCATTTGATTATCGCATTGATGGCGTATGCCCTGATCACGGTCGCCGCCCTGCAAGCGATGCTAATGACTGCCCTTGACCGCCAGTTACACCGGCCCATCGAGCAAGAATCCAATCGCAGCGTTTTAGGGCGGGCATTAGACACCCTGCCGCCCCTGCTGCTGCAGGAAGTGCTGCTGTTTCGACTGATCTTGATCGGCTTTGCGATATTGACGCTTACCGTGATTACTGGCGCCGTCGTATCGATGCGGCTGACCGATCAGCTGCTGCCCATGGACCATAAAACCGTCTTCACGTTGTTGTCTTGGGTTACCTTCGGAATTTTGCTGCTAGGCCGGCACCTACGGGGCTGGCGCGGCCGCATCGCCCTGCGCTGGACGCTGGCTGGTTTCGCTTTCTTGTTGCTGTCTTATACCGGCAGCCGTTTTGTGCTCGACGTTATTTTGCAACGAGGCTAATGTGGGAAAAGTATTATTCTGGATCGTCATCATTATCGGCGCCCTGCTGTTAATTCGCATCGTCGCCAGTTATAACGCAAGAGAGCAAAGCGACAGCCGGCCCAAGCAAGCCAAGAAGCGCGGCGCCCCGCCGGTGGAACACGCCGAAGCCATGGTCAGGTGCGAACACTGCGGCATTCACATGCCGCGATCAGAAGCGGTGCTTAGCGACGGCCATATCTGGTGCAGCACTGAACACGCCAAGCTGGGCGTACGGCAATGAACCGGCTCGTGCTCGACAGGCACGGCTGGTTGCAAGACAACGCGGGTGTTCAACGCCTGCCATCGCCCAACCACGACGCCCGCCCCAATGGCGACGACGCCTTCCTGCTGATCATGCATAACATCAGCCTGCCGCCCGGCGTCTTTGGCGGCACGGAGGTCATCGACCTGTTTTTGAATCGGCTGGACTACGCCTCTCACCCCTGGCTGCCGAGACTGCGCGGCCTGAAAGTGTCCGCCCATTTCCTGGTGCGCAGGGATGGCGAAATCGTGCAGTTTGTGTCCACCCACAAGCGCGCCTGGCACGCCGGCGTATCGTCGTTTGGCGGTCGCGAACGCTGCAACGATTTCTCGATAGGCATAGAAATGGAAGGCACGGACACCACGCCTTATGCTGCAGAACAATACCGCGCGCTAAACCGGCTGCTGCCGGCCCTGCGCAGGCGGCACCCCTTGAGGGCGGTCAGGGGCCACGAGCATATCGCCCCGGGCCGCAAGACGGACCCAGGCCCCGCATTCGACTGGAACCGCTTTGGACGCGAGAACGGCTGGCTGCGGCGGCAGTTGCCGCCGGTATAACGCCAGCCCTAAACGCCTTTACGCTGCAGGACTGAGCAGCAGACGGTTCATGCGTTTCACGAACGCAGCGGGGTCAGCCAAGTTGCCGCCTTCGGCCAACATGGCCTGATCCAACAGCAAGGACGCCCATTCACCAAAGTCAGCGTCGCCTGCATTCTGCATGCGGGCGATCAGCGCGTGTTCCGGATTGATCTCCAGAACCGGCTTGACGTCAGGCGCAGGTTGACCGGCCGCCTGCAGCATGCGCATCAGGTGCGGGCTAAGTTCGTTTTCGTCGACCACCACGCAAGCGGGTGAATCCACCAAGCGACCCGTTACGCGAACCTCCTTGACCTTGTCGGCCAAGGCCGTCTTCAGGCGTTCGACCAGCGGCTTGAAGGTTTCGGCCACTTCAGCCTGATGTTTCTTTTCTTCTTCGTCGGCCAACTGATCAAGATCGAGGCCGCCCTTGGCGATAGAAGTGAGGTGCTTGCCGTCGAAATCGCGCAGGTACGACAACATCCATTCATCGACACGGTCGGACAATATCAGGACTTCCAGGCCCTTTTTGCGGAAGATTTCCAGATGCGGGCTGTTGCTGGCGGCCCCGTAGGACTCGCCGCTGACGTAATAGATCTTGTCCTGACCTTCTTTCATGCGCGACACGTAATCGGCAAACGACACCGTTTGCGCAGCACTATCGCCATGGGTGGAGGCAAAGCGCAGCAGCTTGGCAATGCGTTCCTTGTTGGCCGCGTCTTCGCCCGCGCCTTCTTTCAGCACCTGGCCAAACTGCGTCCAGAACTCGGCATACTGCTCGGGTTGGTTTTCAGCCAAGTCTTCCAGCATGGACAAGATGCGTTTGGACGACCCTTCGCGAATCACCCGCACGTCGCGGCTTTCCTGCAAGATTTCGCGCGACACGTTCAACGGCAGGTCGGACGTATCGATGACCCCGCGCACGAAGCGTAGGTAATTTGGCAGCAACTGTTCAGCGTCGTCCATGATGAACACGCGCTTCACATACAGCTTGACCCCACGACGACCGTCGCGATCCCACAGATCCATCGGCGCATGTTTGGGGATAAACAACAGCTGCGTATATTCGCTGCGCCCTTCCACCCGGTTATGCGTCCACGCTAGGGGATCGTCGTAATCGTGGGCAATATGCTTGTAGAACTCTTTGTACTGCTCGTCGGTGATGTCAGACTTGGAACGTGTCCATAGCGCGCTGGCCTGGTTCACGGTTTCCCATTCGTTCTTCTTGACCTGTTCCGCTTTTTCGCTGTCCCATTCCTCTTTTTGCATCTGGATAGGCAGGGAAATATGGTCGGAATAATGGCGCAGTATTTCGCGCAGCTTCCAGCCATTCAGGTATTCGTCTTCATCGTCGCGCAGATACAGGGTGACCGAAGTACCGCGATCGGCCTTTTCAACCGGCGCAACCCTGAAGTCGCCCTCGCCTTCGGATTCCCACATTACCGCTTCCGTCGCGTCGACACCGGCACGACGGCTTAACACCTGCACCTTCTTGGCCACGATGAAGGCGGAATAAAAGCCCACGCCGAACTGACCAATAAGCTGAGCGTCTTTTTGATTGTCGCCGGTAAGGTGCGAGAAAAATTCCTTGGTGCCCGAACGAGCGATGGTACCCAAATGCGACACCGCGTCCTCGCGGGACATGCCGATACCGTTATCGGAGATAGTGATGGTGCGCTGATCCTTATCGTATTCGACCCGGATACGCAGCTCGCCATCGCCTTCGAGCATTTCGGGGTGGTCGATTGCTTCAAAACGTAATTTATCGCAGGCGTCCGACGCGTTCGATACCAGTTCGCGCAGGAAAATATCTTTATTGCTATACATCGAGTGAATCATCAAATGCAGCAACTGCTTCACTTCGGCTTGAAAGCCCAAGGTTTCTGACGAGGAGACGGGCGTATCAGTTTGACTCATTGTTGGACCACGCAAAAAAGTTGATTATTCAATAAAAACAAATAGCTGGACCAGGCCCGGCACGGGCGATCACAGCTTATTTGACCAGCACTATCGGCGTTTTCCTGTCCCGAACAACAGCGAATTCACCAAGAAATACCGCCATGCCCGAGGGGCCGACACAAGGCTGGACGTTCAAATACTGTGGGGGCAATGCGAAATTTTTCAAGTGTGCGTATAATTACGCCTTTCTGCCACGCTCTGTGTCTTACAGAGCGATCTGCTTGAACTGCCCGGGTGGTGAAATTGGTAGACGCAGGGGACTCAAAATCCCCCGCCGCGAGGCGTGCCGGTTCGATTCCGGCCCCGGGCACCATCATCTAAAATCCTTAGTGTTTAGAAAACACTAGCGCGATTCACAGCTTCTACCCCAAGACTGGGGGATTTCCAACGATTGATAGTTAGGTACCGTTTCGGTGCAGTGGTGCGGCGTTGAGCATCGTTCGGAGCCTTTATGGCCGCTATCGTCAAGACACCTTCGGTGCCTGGAAGGTATTAATCCGCAAAACTGGCTGGCCTGCTACCGCTAAAACGTTCCGTACTAAAAGAGATGCCGAAGATTGGGCGCGCCGTACTGAAGATGAAATGGTACGCGGAATGTATATCCAGCGAGCTCCTGCCGAAGGAATGACCGTTAAGACGGCGCTAAAGCGTTACTTGCGCGAAGTGACCCCTACCAAACGCCAATCTACACAAATCGGTGAGCATAAGAAAGCCCAGGCGCTGATCAAGCATTTGGGTAAATATTCGTTGGCGGCGCTTAGTGCTGACATTGTTGCCCAGTACCGGGATGCTCGTCTGGCTGGCGATGAAGACGAGAATGGCAAGCGCGTTCCGCGTAGGAATAACACGGTACGCCTAGAGCCAGCCTTGCTCGGCCATTTGTTTACCGTAGCCATCAAGGAATGGGGTATTGGGCTGCCGTTCAATCCCGTATCTAGTATTCGCCGCCCGGCTCCGGGTGCTGGACGTAATCGGCGCCTGACGCCCGCCGAGAATAGACGGCTACTGGCTGCTGTGGATGCCTATTCGAATCCAATGTTTAGCTGGATTGTGAGGATTGCGCTAGAAACGGGGATGCGGTTGTCTGAGATTGCCGGGGTGCGGGTTGGCCAGGTCGATATGCAAAAACGTGTGGTACGGCTGGAAAACACCAAGAATTCGTCGCCACGTACCATGCCGCTAACCAAGGCTGCGACAAACACGTTTCAGGCGGCGCTTGATAATCCGTTACGTCCACCGGAAACCGACCTGGTGTTCTTTGGTGAACCTGGCAAGGATGGTATGCGAAGGCCTTATCTATTTGATAAAGCCTGGAATGACGCAAAGAAAACGGCTGGCGTGGTGGATTTTCGGTTTCATGATTTGCGACATCAGGCCGTTAGTCGGCTAGTGGAGGCTGCGCTGTCGGATCAGGAAGTTGCAGCGATCAGCGGACATAAGTCTATGCAGATGCTGAAGCGGTATACGCATTTAAGGGCTGAGGATTTGGTGGGGAAGCTAGATAGGCTGCATACATAAAAACGCCTGCTATCGACCGAGGCTGTGTGAAAACCCTTCGCTGCTCGCCTGATCCCAATTAAAATGAGCCAACCCGTTTAAGCGAGGTGGCCGATGAAGCGATTTATCGAAGGCGAGGACCGAAGTCAGTTTACGTTGCTGCCCGAGTGCCTGGACGATTTCATTGGCGAGGACAACCCGGTGCGCGTTGTCGATATCTTCGTCGATGAGATTGATCTACAGTCGCTTGGCTTCAGTGGTGTCGATCCTGCGGCGACGGGGCGCCCCGCCTATCACCCCGCTGTACTGCTAAAGCTCTACATCTACGGGTACCTTAACCGTATCCAGTCCAGCCGTCGGCTTGAGCGAGAAGCACAACGCAATGTCGAGCTGATGTGGCTCACGGGCCGATTGGCGCCAGACTTCAAAACCATTGCTGACTTCCGTCGCAACAACGGCCCTGGCATCCGCAATGTCTGCAAGCGCTTCGTCGCCATGTGTCGCCAGTTAAGGATCTTCTCACAAGCCATTGTTGCCATCGACGGTAGCAAGTTCAAGGCGGTCAACAGCCGCGACCGCAACGTCACACCAAATAAGATCGACAGGCGCCAGGAACAAATCGAGCAGAGTATCCAGCGCTATCTTGATGCTCTGGAGACCGCCGACAGAACCCAGCCGGTGGAGGCCGAGGCCAAGACCGATCGGCCGCAAGAGAAGATTGGGACGCTGCGCGAGCAAATGCGGCAACTCAACGGGATCAAGGAGCAGTTAAAAACCGTCCCCGACGGGCAAATATCGCTGACGGATCCCGACGCACGCTCAATGATCTCCCAGGCCAAGGGATCGGGCTTGGTGGGCTACAACGTACAGACGGCCGTCGATGCAGAGCATCATCTGATCGTTGCTCATGAGGTCACGAATATAGGGAATGATCGGACGCAACTGAGTAAGATGGCTCGTGTGGCCGGTGAAGCTATCGGACACCAGAGTCTGCAAGCGTTCGCCGACCGTGGCTACTTCAACGGCTTGGAGATTAAGGCCTGCGAGGACGCTGGCATTGCCGTGTTCGTACCCAAACCCATGACGTCCAACGCCAAAGCCGAAGGACGTTTCGACAAGACCGACTTCATTTACATCGCGCAGGACGATGAGTACCAGTGCCCTGCCGGAGAGCGGGCGATCCACAGGTTCACTACGGTGGAGAAGGGCCTGGGTCTGCATATCTACTGGCCAAGTGCTTGTCCTCAATGCCCCATCAAACAACAGTGCACGACCAGCAGCTATCGACGTATCCGCCGCTGGGAACATGAAGAGGTGCTGGAGCAAGTTCAGCAACGCCTGGATCGCAAGCCAGATGCCATGACGCTTCGACGGCGCACGGTCGAGCATGTGTTCGGGACGCTCAAGCATTGGATGGGTTCAACGCACTTCCTGACGCGCACGCTCGAACATGTGAGTACCGAGATGAGCTTGCATGTGCTCGCCTACAACCTGAAGCGGTTGATTAGCATGTTGGGCATCGCTGGAACGATGAAAGCGATCAGGTTGGCAGGGGCTTGAGCCCTTTTATGCGTTGTTGAAGCTAGCGAAAAGGGGCCAAACCCTCGTTTACAAGGCTGCTCAACACATAAGTAAGTTGGATCGCGGCGTATGATCAACGGCGTGCTCACTGCCGAACGGTGCACATGCTCAGAATTCCAATACGTTTCCACACAGCCTCGACCCCAAGCGGACTTTCACATTGCCTGCATCCCGACTTTGACGAATCCTACATCGGGATGCGGGGAGGCGCTACATGTCTGCGAGGAGCACCGACGATTAGGCCCGCGGCGAGTCTTCTCGGGTCACCTGCCGTTGGTAGCGTGGTACTCCAAATTTCCCACAATCCCGGCATCCGGATTTCCCGTAAGATAAGACCAGAGTTCTTTGTACTGCTCGTGCGTGAACTCACGCTCCTCAATCAACTTCGGAGCTGCAATAAGTGTAATTGAGTTCGCCGCCATCAAAAGGGGAAACTGGTTCGGTGCCTGTATAGATGTACCCACGCATTAGCAAAGAAATTCATCATCTTCCCAGAGTGAGTATTGGAGAGATGTTGTTGATATGAGTTTTCAACGCTGGGCTGTCGACGCAAAGTTCCTGTGTCGTTAATGAAAACGACATAGCCAAACTTTCCAAAGCAAATTGCCATGCCCCCAGGGGCAATTAGATGAGCAAAATTGAAGTCGGGACTTCCTCGTCAAAATCGAAGCGGAATACTGAGCCGAAGGAATCAGGATGCGTACGAAATTCTCCGTGAATACTATGAACGAAATGCCGGTCTAGTTCAAGTGGATCGTTTCGACTCAGTACCTGGCCGATCGTGTATTCTGGGTGGCGCCGATCCCACGCACGAAAGTCGTCTTTTCGTGTGAGTCCATAGTGGATCTTCGCAGCCCATTTCCACAACTCTTGATCAGTGGCTTTGCCAGTTTGAACTTTGGATTCAAGTTGTGAGAGCACTTCGTTGTTGCAACGCTTGCAGCAATGGATCTTCAATTGCCGGTGGGGCATGGTCGAATCATTAGGCAACTTGATACGCTCGTTCCACAGGTTATATCGCTTTGAAGCCACTTTGGAATAATGTGTTCGTCGCTATCCGCCGGGTCACTACAAACAAAGCAAGTACTCATACTTCCGTTCCTTTATTGAGCAACCCTTAGCATGGCACTTACTATGAAATACCTCAAGGCATCACCGATGAAATCTAGACTGTATTGCCCGACGATCATGACGTCGCAATCTGATTGGACGAGATAGCGATGGCTTTCGCGTCAGAAGAAATCATCTTCAGCGACATCACCACGTTGCAGCGGCCATGACAGTCCCTCAATCTCCGCTTCAATTGCTCTTTTAAGCTTGTCCGTGTCGTTGCCTCAGGTCGCATGGCCATCGGGGCATTCTTGGGGAAACTTTGCCCAGAAGGCGCCGGAACTCGCCACCGCCTCAACCAAGACCGCGGTACCGGCGCACTCCACCGGACTCATCGTCTGCTCGGTACGGACCCTCGGTCCGAACTCCCGACCGATGAAATAGTTGCTCATGTTCTCGGTCTCTCAACGAAGCTTGAAACCCGTCATCACGATTCTGCTGCCGAACGAAGACTGACTTCCCATCCCGCCGGTTTCCGGCGGGGGTTTGTAACCCCTAATAAGGAGAGCATCATGCATCCAATCAATCCTGCAACAGGCTTGCCAATGACCGGCGACGACTACGGTGGCGTCGATATTGGTGGCAGCCCCTACGGCACCAACTGGAATTCACCACATCCGTGGTCGTCCTCAGCCGGTGACTTCCAAGGACCACTCGGCTGGAGTGATTTCTAGCAAATATTAGGAACCTACGGCGAGATCCTGGTGCGGGTTACCTACTATCCGCACCTCGCCGCTACAATGTGTGACAAAACCAGCACCCTTTCGCCATAAAGATATGAACCTAGTCAAATCCAAACAACGCGTCGCCGACCACGGGGAGGTTTTTACTCCAGCCTGGATGGTTGAGGCGATGCTTAACTTAGTGAAGGACGAGACGGAGCGTATCGACTCGCGTTTTCTGGAGCCAGCCTGCGGCAGCGGCTACTTTCTCATGCAGGTGCTACGCCGCAAACTCACCGCTGTCGAACTGAAGTTTGGCAAGTCCGACTTCGAGAAACGCCACTATTCACTGCTAGGACTAATGTGCATCTACGGCATTGAGCTATTGCCGGACAATATCGTCGAATGCCGTAAGAACATGCTGGATATTCTGGCCGAATACCTGAAGCTGGGTGAGTCGAGCGACCTGTATCGCGCCGCCACTTACGTACTGACAGAAAATCTTGTCCATGGCGATGCCCTGACCATGCGCGCCAGCGACGGCCAGCCCATCACCTTTGCCGAATGGGGCTATCTAGGCAAAGGTAAATTCCAGCGCCGCGACTTCCGCTTCGACGTTCTCACGGGCTCGTCAGCTTTCAGCACGGAAGGCTCTCTCTTTGCCCACTTGGGCAAACATGAAATCTTCACCCCGACCAAGACCTACCCACCAACGACGGTAGTGGAGTTGGCCGCCGAATCTATGCAAAAGGATGTGGCACAACTACCGAAGGATGCCGAGTGAACCAGAATACTAGCCAGCCCAAAGCCTCCATCGCCTTCCGCAGCCGCAACCCTGACGTACTGACCTGTATCGCCAATCTGTCAAACGATGAGGTATTCACCCCCCCCGAGCTGGCCAACCGCATGTTGGACATGCTGGCCGATGCCTGGGCCGCAGACCACAGTGGTGCCAGCCCGTGGGCGGACAAAACTTTGCGGTTCCTGGACCCGTTCACCAAATCAGGCGTCTTTCTCCGCGAAATCACCAGTCGGCTCACCAAAGGCTTAGCGCCGCAGATACCCGACCTACAAGAGCGTGTAGACCATATCCTCAGCCGACAGGTGTTTGGCATTGGCATCACACGCCTGACCAGTTTGCTGGCGCGGCGCAGCGTGTATTGCTCCAAGTACGCCAATGGCGCGCATTCCATTGCCAAGGGCTTTGCCAGCGATGCGGGCAACATTTGGTTTGATCGTACCGAGCACAGCTGGAGCAATGATAAATGCACTTTTTGCGGAGCAAGTCAAGCTGCGCTAGACCGCGGCGAATCGCTAGAAACTCACGCTTACGCATTTATTCACACAGATAATATCAAGACTCGTATGACCGAGTTGTTTGGAGGCGATATGCAGTTCGACGTCATCATTGGCAACCCACCGTATCAGCTAACCGACGGTGGTTATGGCACCAGCAGCGCACCCATATACCAGTTGTTCGTGGAGCAGGCCAAGGCGTTGGAGCCACGCTACCTGTCGATGGTTATTCCTGCGCGCTGGTTCTCTGGTGGCAAGGGATTGGATGAATTTAGAGAGGCTATGCTCGCCGACAATCGCCTGCGCTCTATTGACGACTATCTCAGCGCGGCAGATGTGTTTCCTGGCGTGGGCCTCAAGGGGGGCGTGTGCTATTTCCTCTGGAGTCGTGACCATCCGGGTTTGTGCGACGTGAGTACCCATTTCAAGGATTGGCCAGTTTCAACCGCCACCCGTCCACTTACGGAAAACGGGGCAGACATTTTTATCCGCTTCAATGAAGGTCTATCTATTCTGAAAAAAGTGATGGCCATCGAGCGTGAGCAAGCAGGCCAGCAAGAGAATGCACTGAGATTGCCGGAAGGCAAGCGATTTGACCAACTTGTTAGCTCTCTAAGGCCGTTCGGGCTACGTACCTTTTTCCGCGGCAATGTTGACAAACGTGATGGTGACGTAGTTGTTTATCAGAACGGAGGTGCGGCATATATCGCTAAAGACTCGATAACCACTGGCACCGAACTCATCGATAAATGGAAGATTTATGTAGGCCGCGCCGCACCGGGCACCGGCAATCGCGACACTTATCCGCACCGCATTCTCAGTACACCCTTCATTGGCGAACCGGGCAGCATCTGCTCCGAAACCTATCTCTGCATCTGTCCGTTCAACAGTCAAGTCGAAGCCGAAAACGCCTTGTCTTATTTGACCTGTTGTTTTACCCGCCTGCTGATCCTTTTGCACAAGCCGTCCCAGGACACCACGCGCAAGGTTTACACATTCGTGCCTACGCAAGACTGGACAAGGCGATGGACGGACGAAGACCTATACGCCAAGTATGGAATTTCCGCAAGTGAGATCGAATTTATCGAAAAGATGGTTCGACCGATGGAGCTGACAAGGGACCTGTTAGGCGATGTCACCATCGGCGAAAGTGACGATGAATAAACCCATCATTGAGGAAATCCTCACTCCCAAACCCGACGCCCGCCCGCGCATCTATGCTTACGCAATTGACGATCCCGCGCACCAAGGCCTGCTCAAAGTGGGCCAGACCACTCGCAACGTGAAGCAGCGCGTGGCCGAGCAGCTCAAGACAGCAGCCATCCAGAACTTCACGATCGAGCTGGACGAGCCCGCCGAGCGCGACGACGGTTCCATCTTCACCGACCACGAGGTGCGTTCAGCTCTGGTAAAAAAAGGATTTGAGAACACCACGCTGGAATGGGTGCGCTGCACCCTCGCCGATGTGACCACCGTGTTGACCGAATTACGCACAGGGCAGCGTTTCAACGGCACACACCACGAGACCTTTAGCCTGCGCGACGAACAGCTGGAGGCGGTCAACAAAACACTAGACTACTACCAATCAATCTGGGCCGAAGATGCCAACGCTGCCCCGCGCTTTCTGTGGAATGCCAAGATGCGCTTTGGCAAAACCTTTACCACCTACCAGTTGGCAAAAAAGCTCCAGACCAAGCGCGTGCTGGTGCTGACCTTCAAACCGGCAGTGGAAGATGCCTGGCAGACCGACCTGGAAAACCATATCGACTTTAACGGTTGGCAGTACCTGTCGCACAGCGCAGGCAGCGACCCAACGCAGATAGATCACAGCCGACCAATGGTGTATTTCGCCTCATTTCAGGATCTACTGGGGCGCGAAAGAGAAACAGGCAACATCAAGCCCAAAAACGAGTGGCTTCACGCTTTGAATTGGGATTTGGTGGTGTTTGACGAATACCACTTTGGTGCCTGGCGCGACACGGCCAAGGAGTTGTTTGAGGGTGAAGACGACGCCGTCGCCAAAAAAGAGGCCAAGCTGGAGTATGCGGGCGAGTTGGAAGCCATCAACGAAGACCTGAACGTGCTCTCGGACACGGAAGCCGAGTTTTTGCCCATCACCACCCGGGCGTATTTGTACCTGTCAGGTACGCCTTTCAAGGCACTGGCCACGGGCGAGTTCATTGAGGAGCAAATCTTTAACTGGACTTATACCGACGAACAGCGCGCCAAGGAGGCTTTTGCCGCCAATCAACCAGGTCAACGCAACCCCTATGCCGCTTTGCCGCAGATGCGGCTGCTGACCTACCAAATGCCTGATGAGTTACTTGCGATTGCCAGCGGCGGGGAGTTTGACGAGTTTGATCTGAATGCTTTTTTTGAGGCAACCGGCACAGGGGCCGAACCAGAGTTCAAGCACAAGAGCGACGTGCAGAAGTGGCTAGACATCATTCGCGGTGCGTATGCGGCCCAGTCGGCGGAGTTGCTCAAAACAGGCACGCGACCACCATTTCCGTATTCAGATGTGCGCTTGCTGCCTTATTTACAGCATTCGCTCTGGTTCTTACCCAATGTGGCGGCTTGCCATGCCATGGCGAATTTGCTGAACGAGCGGCACAACACCTTTTGGCTCGGCTACCAGGTCATTGTGGCCGCTGGTGCTGCGGCAGGCATTGGTTTGGAGGCGCTGCCGCCGGTGCGCAGGGCCATTGGCAGCGGGTTCGATACCAAAACCATCACGCTGTCGTGCGGAAAGCTGACTACGGGCGTGACAGTGGCGCAGTGGTCATCCATCCTGATGCTGCGCAATCTGAAGTCGCCCGAGACTTACTTTCAGGCGGCGTTTCGGGTGCAGTCGCCGTGGTCTATCAAAAACCCCAACGGTGACAATCCGAACGAGGAGGAAATTCTGAAGCCGGTGTGCTTTGTGTTTGACTTTGCGCCCACGCGGGCCTTGCGGCAGCTATCTGAATACGGGATTGGCCTGTCACCCAACGAGTCCAACCCCGAAAACGCGGTGCGGGATTTGGTGGCCTTTTTACCGGTGCTGGCTTTTGACGGCGCCAACATGACGCAAATCGACGCGGGCGGAATTCTGGACATTGCGATGGCGGGCACATCGGCCACGCTGCTGGCCCGCAAGTGGGAAAGTGCCCTGCTGGTGAATGTGGACAACGGCACGCTGCGCCGCATCCTCGATAACTCCGACGCGATGGCGGCATTGGAGCGCATTGAGGGCTGGCGCTCGCTGGGCGACAACATCATTGAAACCATCATCAACAAAAGCGAAAAGGTCAAGGGCCTGAAAACCAAGGCCAAGGATGGCGAATTGTCGAGGCGTGAGAAAATAGAGCTTTCGGAAGAGGAAAAGGAGTACAAATCCAAGCGAAAGCTGGTGCAGGAAAAGCTAATCAAGTTCGCCACGCGTATCCCTGCGTTCATGTACCTGACCGACTTCCGAGAGAACACACTACGGGATGTCATAACCAAGCTGGAGCCAGAGCTTTTCCTCACCGTTACCGGCCTAACCGTGCAGGACTTCCATCTTTTGGTTAGCCTCAAGGTGTTCAACACTGAGCAAATGAACCAAGCGGTATTTGCGTTCCGACGTTACGAGAATGCAGGGCTTGTTTATACAGGTATCGAATCGCATCCGGATCTTGTTACCTACGGCCTATATGACACGGTGGTGGCTAAAGAATAGTCCGTCTTTGGATCAAAAAAGCCCGGGCAGGCGAGACGACAGGATGTAATAAACATCGATCGCTCTAGGAGGCGGCGTTACATGAGACAAAGTGACTTAGTGGCCCACACCGACGCTTTATTTCGAGCAATTGGCGTAACCGTGGTTCGGTTCCAGCAAATCGAACAATGGCTCGCAGAAGAACTAGCTCTACTGCTTCGTATGCGGGAGAAGGAGGATCAGTATCTCGTTTCAGCCGCGATGAGCTTTAAGCAAAAAGTGGACTTGTTCGTAGATCTCTTCCCCAAGCGGGGAGCCCAACCCCCGAAGCTATCAGAGGTCAATGTGCGTGTTGTGCGCAATGCCCTTGAAAAGGCGGAGGAATTCCGGAATCGAGTTGTTCACTCGTTCTATGCTGTCGAGTGCGGGGAGGTAACACGCTGGGTTCGGATGAAAGGCTCATTAAAGGGTCGAGCGGGCTTTTCTTTGAATTCGGCCGAGACGAATATCGAGATCTTCGAGAAGTGCAATGCTGCGCTACAAGTCATCCGAGAATGGCGCTTCAAAGAAACACAAGAGATCCAAGCGGCTGCCGACGAAATCGCCAAGCATATGCGTGACGGGACCATATGATTGCCGAGTGCATATTACCGTTCATCTATTCCGCATAACGCTTGGACTGCCCCCGATGATATCGGTCAAATACCCACTGCCACGGATTAATTGTATTAACTCAGACTTGATCTGACATGTACTGTCAGATGCGTTAGGATTGAGCTTGCAGCCGCTTCTTGCGGCCAGAAGCTTCCGTTGGTGACTGGCTCCTTTATGAATACTCAAAACAAAAAGCCAAAAAGCCGACGACTCCCCAAGAGCAAAGAATCTCAATATACGGCGACCCGTCATGTCTATCAGAAATTTTCAATTTGGCGGACGATCGCTAGCAAAATTCGTTCTCGCTCCGCTCTGTGCGACTTATCAGATGTTGATCTCGTGGAAACACTTGAATAGGCTTCGATGTCGGGAATATTATCGTCAAAGTTATTTGATTTAGCCCGGAGAACAAGATCTGAAATCTGCTCTTCAATCTTCACACTCTGAGAAAACTGATTGCGTGCTGTAGCCCGAAAATATTCAACACACACACCAAACAAGGAGTAAAAATTCCCTTTTGATTTAAAGATAGCCCGATTATCAGGAGATATTATCGACCTTACAAGATTAATGCATACATTAAACTCATCTTCATAGTCTCCTTCCATCGGAAATTCTTCATCAAATTCATAATAAAGGCTTTCCAATAAATCTTTTTTGTTGCTAATACCAGCAATTTGACGAGTAAGTAATTCACTGACATATTCAATATCGAGCATCCGCCTAACATCTCGAGGCGTAAAGAGACCGAAGGCCTGAAAGAACGGGTTGTCCGCCAGGCGCTCAGCTAAGTCTTTGAATCTGCCAACGAAGCGAGCGTTTCTCAGTTCTTGATCGTTCAGCGCGATGTTGTTTGTATTGAGCTTTGTAAACAGACTGCGTATTTCTTCATCGTTAGTTTTCCGAAGAAATCGCACAACTATTTTATAATCCCAAAATGTTAGTTTAACTTCATCGCTTAAATCTCGAAAATACTCTCCGTCCCAAAAATCACTCACCGGAAGGGGAAATTCATTATCTAGAAATTTCAGGATGGAGGTAATCCGTTGTTGCCCGTCAACTACGGCATAATTTTGTTTTCCGCTGTTAGTGTCGGTTTCGACATGCACATAGATCTCGGGGAATGGGAGCCGATTCAACATGGTCTCAAGTAGCTGCGACCGCTCCTTTTCTAGCCAAACCGCTCGGCGCTGAAATTTGGGGCTAATCTCGAGTGTTCCATCATTTTTTCGTTCATTGAACCAAGAGACCGTTTGAAAACTTACGTCGTATTCCATGATTCATTACCTTTGTTGTGCATGTAGAAAGCCCCGGACGTAATAGTCCAAAGTCTCTTCGATATTCTTGAAATACATCAAATTTACAACTCGGAACCCTACGTCTGCGTTCGAGTATTTGTTCGTATTAATCATATATTTATATCTTGTACCCGATTGTTTATCGGGAATCCATTTCGGAGACACGAACCCAGCGTAGACGTTCTCGCCACTTCTTTTGAGTTGGCTTCTTTTCTCATGAGAAAGGGAATAAAATTTTGTCCGGTGGTAAATTCGCAACTCGGCCCAGGTCTGTTCGAAGCTTGTGCGGCATACAACAGCGATGTCAATGTCTGATTTAATATGGTATTCACTGAAATTATTCTTTGGGTTTAAGCTAAATTTCCAATTGCCGGAGCCCATAATCGCTATACAGTCGGCCAAAGGATAGTCTCCTCTCACTTGATCTAAATAAGAGCTGTACGTAGCCTCTTCAGGAATTGCATGGACAAAATTGCGATGCAATGACTCTTCAGCCAACTCCAATGGGTTGGCTGATTTAACGAGTACCAAAAAATCGTCCAATGTCATGCTTAAAAATTTCGAAGGAAAAGACTACCCATTCAAAGACTTATCAGTAGTTATGGACCAGCGCCAACGTTGGGAAAAATTGCTGTATCGATAGTAACATTCCCTATCAATGTGTTTGTAAGTTCCCAAAGGCCAGTATTGGCCGAACGCGGTTCCTTCACAGCAGTCTCTAGTCAGGACCAAATCTGACAGGTACCGGGGCCGAAGATCCCGAACCTTCTGTAGGTTTTGCAGTATCCGCAGTACTACGTCTGGCCCGGAGTGCCACCGTTACCGTGAGTTCGTCGCCTTGCCGCGCTGGATTAAGGAAGGACGAACGGAAAGGGGCGGGAACGAAAGCCGCAGCCCGCAGGACAACGAAGAGAACCCGGGGGGACCCCGGGTGAGTACCAGGCGAAGTTCATGGGTGGACAGTCGTAGTAATACGGCACGTTGTTTTCGAACATGTCTTTGTAGACCAACCCATCACCGCGCCCGGACTGCATCCGGTTCCGGCCTTGCTCCAGTCCGCCGGCCCACGGTTTAGCGCCATGGGAAGGCAAACGCCTCTGGTAAGTACTGAAATCAGAAGATTGTTAAGCGAAGCGTGTCGGAGGGGTTGTAGGTTTAGAGGATAGTTAGCCTAAACAATTGATATTAGGGCGTTAACTCTTACGCCGTCGAACCCTTAATAATCAACATGAGGGCTTAAGCCTTTTCGACGACATGAGTCGCCATGTACCTTCGAATTCATCTCAAAGTTAATTTAGAACGACTCTAGAGAACGCGGGGCCGCGGGAGGCTAGGTCGCAATAACGAATTTAAACTGACTTTAAACCATCGATGCTCAGGCTTGTAGATTCGAAGACTACTTGAAAGCGACTTTAAAACGCATCACTTGCTTACAGCCAAGCGTTATCGAGACCGGTATATTAAAGGTAATTCAATAGCTGTGCCCAACGCATACCCGGCGTTCCGGCCAGAATGTTCGGTATTCGTAGATATAGTGATCTGGCCTTTCGCATGCCTAAAAGGATGGACTTTCGTTTAAAAAACACTAAAAACGGAGTACGAAATGAAAACACGTCCAGTATGGCTTCCGGTTTCACTATGTATTCTCAGTGGGTTATTTCTCGGGGGATGCGGCTCCCGAGCGACGCCCGTCACCAGTCCACCAATGACGCAGGGTACAGCCCCGGCAGAGCCCGTCACGGGGCAACCAATCGAAGTTCAGGGCTTAGGCACTCCGACGCTTTTCACGGGTCCAATCGCACTTCAAGGGACAGACGCTGCCGAACCCTCATCAAAACCTCCCAGCATTTTTCAGCTTAGCGTTGGCGAACGTGATATTGGGACAACGCAGCTTTTCCAGCCGCGCCAATACTGTGGCGCTGATCCGGTAGCTTATGCAAAAAGCGTCTGCGGGAATAGAAACGGCTATCTGCACCATATCGGAACTCAATCGGGCCATAAATGTGGCTACAACTACTACGTGGGTCTCTGCATGAATCCTTAGTCCACCTCCAGAATTGATTGACGGAGACGGTTAGCGATTTCCATTGAGCCTGGAACTTTTGCCTCCGGGTTTGGAACTCTGATCTTACCTGTACCGAACTGCACCGACCATGTCATAGTCAGTTTCGATGGTATCGGGCTAGCCGAAGTGCAGCTGTAGGGTCAAATCCTACCGAACTTTTAGCGGCCTCTACACGGTTGGGCGCGCTTCCCCCTCTTCGCTATGATGAACTTATTGCGATGCACATCGTGACAATCTCGCCATCCGACGATTTAATCAGTGGCTCAGTGAAGAAGCTCGACGGACAGTCTATTCATCAGATATGGCACATTACTTCAGATTAGGACTGCTTCAGTGCGAGCCGCCTGTGGCGACCAGCATTTCCTCGATCTCACGATAGCCATGTGACCTTGCATGGCGCAGCGGCGTGATGCCTTCCCGGTCGGCCAGATTCGGATTCGCACCGGCCTTCAGCAAAAGAGCGACGATTTGCTGGTGTTGCGCGCCGCCGTTACCCAAGATAATGGCCTCGAGCAAGGCCGTCCATCCCAGGTTGTTGACGTGATCGACG
>NZ_RYDV01000007.1 GCF_003971065.1 Candidimonas sp. SYP-B2681 | reverse complement strand
GCCTGGTCCTGCTGCGCCTGGTCCTGCTGCGCCTGGTCCTGCTGCGCCTGGTCCTGCTGCGCCTGGTCCTGCTGCGCCTGGTCCTGCTGCGCCTGGTCCTGCTGCGCCTGGTCCTGCTGTGCCCGCGCCAGCTGTGCCTGCACCTGCACCTGCTGCACCTGCACCTGCTGCACCCGCACCTGCTGTGCCCGCGCCAGCTGCACCTGCGCCAGCTGTACCTGTACCTGCACCTATACCTGTTCCCGCTGCACTCCCGTTGCCGGACCCGGCCGTACCCCCTCCAACCGCCCCAGCGGCTGCGGCCTGAGCCGGATCGGTAGCACCGCCGTTTGCGGAAGGGGCTCCGTCGGATGATGCCAGCCCTATCCCTTTTGCGCCTTCAAGAAGTAAGTTTGATGCAGCCTCGCCTTGAGATTGCAAAGCCTGATTCAAGTTCTTGACGTTTTCCTCGAGCTGCGAAACTCTGGCTTCGGATTCTTGAATACTTTTCTTGGTAGCGGTTCGATCATCGTCCTGGGAGTCTGCCGGCAATTGACCACTTTGCGCCGCCGTGGCAGCGCCTGCGCCCGCCGCAGCACCATTGGCTGGACTTGCGGACAAGCGCAACTGATCCCGCGGGCCGACCGGCGGCGGCTCGCCCTTCTGCATACTGCCCGATGAAATCTGGCCCTTGGCAGCGTCGCCTTCTTGTGCAATTACGCCCGTCTGCCGAGCCGCACGTTGACGATACAAGGCGAACGCCTGCGCATGCTTTTGGAATATTCGTCTGGCCTCGCGATCAGAAATTGCGGTAAGTGCCGACTTGTCCGGCATGGATAACACGGAGCCGGCCTTGACCAGGTTGACGTTATCTTGAATGAACGCTTGCGGATTCGCACGCTGCAGCGCGATCATCATTTGAAAAATCGTGACTCCCGGCACCGAATGGCGCCTGGCAATAGCGAACATCGTATCGCCCTGCTCTACGCGTATGGCCGCTCGCTGCCGGGCACGGCTGTCTGTAGTGGCGCCAGCAGTCGGTTCATATGGCGACGGAGGGCCCCGATAGACCGTTGCTGCAGACTGTATAGCCTCCGGGCTAGCATGAGTCAAAAGACTGACCTGAAACCGCTGCTGGCCAGAAGCCGTACGCACGTCGAGCAAGAGGTCAGCCACCGGTTTATCGAAGGCTTGAGATGAACGAACTTCAATGACCTTGCTACCAGGAGCAAAACCATCGGCGAGCCGTGCTTGCAAGCTGCCGAGATCGACCGGCGGGGTCAAGCCGGCCTCGTTCCAGGCAGCGGCAGGCGCTGCGCTTACGGACAGTGAACGGAGATCGTCGGCGCTTAATTGTGTAACCGGCACGTCGATGCGTAGTGGCTGCCCCGGAGCCGACACAACGCGGGAGTGCCCAAAGCTTGCCGCTTGCGCGGTAGAACATATAAAAAGCGCTGCCGTCAGCGCCCCGATCAAAGGCTTAGTTTTATAGACTAACTTAGCAGACGGAGACGCACGACGGGACGTATGCATTTTTATAGTTCACCCAAAGTAATTCGCAACATTCGGCGCAGCGGTTCGGCCGCTCCCCATAGTAGCTGATCGCCTACGGTAAATGCGCTTAAATATTCGGGCCCCATTGACATTTTCCGCATGCGACCTACCGGAATATCGAGCGTACCCGTGACAGCGACTGGGGTGAGTTCCTGCATGGTAATGTCGCGTTCATTCGGAATGACTTTCGCCCACGACGAACCTTCGCGCACCATGTCAGTAATTTCGTCCAATGGGACATCGCGCTTCAGCTTGATGGTAAGCGCTTGACTGTGGCAGCGCATCGCGCCAATACGAACACAAAGACCGTCGATTGGTGTGGACGCCGTGCCGAAGGCTTCGCCCCGTCCGAGGATTTTGTTGGTTTCAGCCTCGGCCTTCCATTCCTCACGCGACATTCCATTGCCCAGGTCTTTATCGATCCAGGGGATCAAATTGCCACCTAGCGGCACGCCGAAATGGTCCCGCGGCAGATCCGTATGTTTTTGAGCCAGTAAAACCCCGCGATCGATTTCCAGAATGGCCGATGCAGGATCGTCAAGATGCTGGCGAACGGAGGCGTTGAGCATACCAAATTGCGTCAGGAGTTCGCGCATGTGTTGGGCGCCCCCTCCGGATGCTGCTTGATACGTCATGCTGGTCATCCATTCGATCAGATCGTTATTGAACAAGCCGGCCAGCCCCATCAGCATGCAACTGACCGTGCAGTTGCCGCCCACGAAGTTTTTAACGCCCCGGTGCAAGGCCGCATCAATCACTGGCCGGTTAACAGGATCAAGCACAATGATGGCGTCATCTGCCATGCGCAGCGTACTGGCTGCATCAATCCAGACGCCATCCCAGCCTTGCGCGCGCAGCTTGGGATAGACCGCGGAGGTGTAGTCGCCGCCCTGAGCGGTAAGAATGATCGGCAGTTTCTTCAATGCTTCGATGTCGTAAGCGTCTTGCAAGGGACCGGCGCCATCAGCCCACGCCGGCGCTGCACCACCTGCATTGCTAGTGGAGAAAAATACCGGCTCAAACAATGAAAAATCATTCTCGTCGCGCATACGCTGCATGAGGACGGAACCCACCATGCCACGCCAACCGACTAAACCTACTACTTGGCTCATGTTGCTGTCACTTTAAAAAAAATATAAAAAATCAAACCTGAAACGTTATTTTAATGCTTTCAGCACGGCATCACCCATCTGGCTCGTAGAGACCTTGCTTGTACCGCTTTCGTAGATGTCTGCCGTTCGCAAACCTTGTTCCAGCACGGCTTGGACCGCGCTCTCGATACGGTCGGCCTGTGCGGCTTCGTTCAACGAATAGCGCAACATCATGGCGGCGGACAGAATCGTAGCCAATGGGTTGGCGATATTCTGGCCCGCGATGTCAGGGGCGGAACCATGACTCGGTTCGTAAAGGCCCTGGTTTGACGAATTAAGCGATGCCGAAGGCAACATGCCGATGGAACCCGTCAGCATGGCGGCCTCATCGGACAAGATATCGCCAAAAAGATTTCCCGTGACGATGACGTCAAATGCCTTGGGCGCACGCACAAGCTGCATGGCGGCATTGTCCACATACATGTGCGACAAAGTGACATCAGGATATTCGTTAGCCACCTTTATCATAATGTCACGCCAGAACTGTGAAGTTTCCAAGACGTTCGCCTTGTCTACACTGCACAGCTTTTTGCCGCGTTTCTGCGCTGCCTGAAATGCCACATGAGCAATACGCCGGACTTCTGTTTCTGCGTAGTGCATCGTGTCGAAGCCCTGCTGCTCGCCCTTGAATGGGCCTTCTTCAACTTGGCGTACACCGCGCGGCTGACCGAAGTAAATGTCGCCAGTGAGCTCGCGTACGATCAGAATATCCAGACCGGAAACCACTTCAGGCTTCAGCGAAGAAGCATTGGCCAGCTGAGGATACAAGATGGCAGGCCGCAGATTGGCAAATAGACCCAGCGCTTTGCGTAACCCCAGAATTGCCTGTTCGGGCCGGGACTCGCGAGGCAGTGCGTCGTATTTCCAGTCGCCCACCGCACCAAACAAAATGGCCGCCGAGTTCTGCGCCAGCTCTAAGGTGGCCGAGGGCAAAGGGCTTCCGTGCAAGTCGAAGGCCGCGCCGCCTACGGCGGCCGTGTGGAGATCCAGGTCCAGCCCCAAAGCCGTTATTACTCGTACCGCTTGCTCGGTAATTTCGGTGCCGATTCCATCACCCGGCAAAACTGCAATCTTGTGAGTCATTACTATTCCAAAAATATGTTGGCTGTAGGCCACAGAAAAAGGGCTGCGTCGCCGCTGCCCTTAGTTTATGAAGCTTCAGTTGACGATATGAACTGCGAATCGATTCGGCGATCGCTCAGCCGATAGGATGCGCTTCAAGCCATGGATGGCGCGCTAGCCGCTCGGCTTCGAAAGTGCGGATAACGTCAGCTTTTTGCAAGGTCAACGCTATTTCGTCGAGGCCGTTAATAAGACAATGCTTGCGAAAAGGTTCAATGTCAAAGGCCAATTCCCGATCATCCTGCGTTATGACGACCTGACGCTCAAGGTCGATACGCAATTTATAGCCGACAAACGCCTTTACCTCGTCAAACAGGCGGGCGATTTGCAGTTCCGGCAGAATAATGGGCAACAAGCCATTCTTGAAGCTGTTGTTAAAGAAAATATCGGCGTAAGACGGCGCGATAATGGCCCGAAACCCATACTGAGACAAGGCCCACGGAGCATGTTCGCGACTTGATCCGCATCCAAAATTCTTGCGGGCCAGCAGGATGGAAGCCCCCTGATACCGAGGTTGATTCAGAATGAAGTCAGGATTCAGTGGCCGTTTGCTGTTATCCATCCCAGGCTCGCCGTGATCCAGATAACGCAACTCGTCGAATAAGTTATCGCCAAAACCGGTACGCTTAATGGATTTAAGAAACTGCTTGGGAATGATCAGGTCGGTATCGACGTTTTCACGATCGAGCGGCGCTACCAGGCCATGATGTGTCGTAAATGCTTGCATGATAGCTTCCTATCGAAAAGTTCGTACATCAACAAAATGGCCGGCAATCGCTGCCGCTGCTGCCATCGCCGGACTGACAAGATGAGTACGCCCACCCTGCCCCTGCCGGCCTTCGAAATTTCGGTTAGACGTCGAGGCACAGCGTTCGCCCGGTTCCAGCCGATCTGCATTCATGGCCAGACACATCGAACAACCTGGCTCGCGCCATTCAAAGCCCGCATCAAGGAATATCTTGTGCAGCCCTTCTTGCTCGGCTTGCAATTTTACGAGCCCGGAGCCAGGCACTACCATCGCCTGCTTGACCGTCGATGCGACGCGCTTACCGCGGGCGACGCTGGCAGCGGCCCGCAAATCTTCGATACGGGCATTGGTACAGGAACCAATAAATATACGGTCGACGGCAATATCGACGAGCGGTGTATTAGGCTTTAGCCCCATATATTTAAGTGCACGTTCCATGCCGCTGCGACGTACATCGTCTTTCTCCTTGTCGGGATCGGGCACGCGGGAATCGACTGAGAGTACCATTTCCGGCGAAGTACCCCAGGTAACCTGAGGCATGATTTCCTTGGCATTGATTTCAATTACCCGGTCGAATTTCGCCCCGTCATCGGAGTGCAACGTACGCCAATATTGAACAGCCTGGTCCCATAAAGCGCCAACTGGCGAATATGGGCGGCCACGGAAATAATCGATGGTTTTCTGGTCGACCGCTACCATGCCAGAACGAGCACCGGCTTCAATCGCCATATTGCAGACCGTCATGCGTCCCTCGACGGACAAAGCACGTATTGTGCTTCCGCCAAATTCGATGGCGTAGCCGGTACCGCCCGCAGTGCCGATTTTGCCAATAACGAACAGGACCAGATCTTTAGCAGTGCAACCGAAGGGCAATTCGCCCTCCACCTTGATCAGCATGTTCTTGTTCTTTTTCATGAGCAGCGTCTGCGTAGCAAGAACGTGCTCGACTTCCGATGTACCAATTCCGAAAGCCAGGGTGCCAAGCGCCCCATGGGTGCTGGTATGGGAGTCACCACAGACAACAGTCATGCCAGGCAAGGTGGCGCCTTGCTCTGGCCCAATAATATGCACAATGCCTTGACGCCTGTCGTTCATGCGAAATTCGGTGATACCGTATTTTTCGCAGTTTTCATCGAGCGTGTCGACTTGTAGGCGCGAAATAGGATCGGTTATGCCTTGGGCGCGATCCGTTGTGGGCACGTTGTGGTCAGCGACCGCCAGATTGGCGCTGATGCGCCAAGGCTTTCGGTCGGCCAGCTTCAGGCCTTCGAAGGCCTGGGGGCTGGTAACTTCATGCACCAGATGGCGATCGATATACAGTAAACAGGTGCCGTCGGACTCTTGATGCACCACGTGTGCATCCCAGAGTTTGTCGTACAAGGTTTGTGCCATGACATTGCTCTTTGAAATAGGAAAAAAAGAAGCTCTGCCTAATTATGCCACTGTATAAACCTGGTACAAGGCTAGTGCCTATACTAGTACAGGCACTGCTACCCACTTAGTTCATTTCTTGCCAGATGCCTGCTGATACAAAGGCATGACCTTATTAGCCGCAGCGGTCAAATCGGTCGACCGGCTTGTTGGGGACGGGTGTGTCGACAAAAATTCGGGCTGCCCGCCACCTGAGCTGAGCGAACCCATCTTTTGCCACAATGTTACCGCTGCCCGAGGATCGTAACCGGCGCGTGCTGCCAGCTCGACCCCAATGCGGTCGGCCTCGGCCTCGTGCGTGCGGCTATTCGGCAAAGTAAACATTACCTCGCTTAATGCACTGCCCAAATCCGCAGTGGCCCCTGCACCCGTCACGGCAGAGAGCACTGTCAAACCGATGTTGGTCGCCATTTTCTGAGATACTTGTTCGCGGGAATGTTCGCGCAGGGCGTGAGCCATTTCGTGACCTATCACTGCCGCCAGCTCATCATCCGTTGGCTTGATCTGATTAATCAGCCCGGTGTAGACCGCGATTTTCCCACCGGGCATGCACCATGCGTTCACGTCATCGGAACGAAGCACGTGCGCTTCCCATTTCCAACTGCTGGCGTCGGGACGGAAAGCGGCTACCTGCTGTATGAGTTTCCGGGTAATAGCGTTAACTCGCTGCGTTTGCGCCGGGTCAGTATCTAACGCCCCTTGGGCTTTGGCTTGCGCCATCAAGGTAGCATATTGTTGCGAAGCTTCTTGCTCCAGAGCCGCTGCAGGGACCATACCGGACATGTATTGCTTGCGCTCAACGCCTACGGATCCCGACCCTGTTGTCTCAACCGTAGAGCATCCAGCAATTACCGTAACGGCGCAGGCGACTCCGAAGCGGGCGAGGGAGCGGGAAAGACGAGTTTTCTTGAACATAAATATTCCTTCTATGACTGCAACATTACTATCCACATTGCGCACGCTGACGCAATGCATGATCCATAAGAACGATAGCCAACAGGCTTTCGACAATAGGGGTGGCCCGTATACCAACACATGGATCGTGGCGCCCCAGCGTCTGAACGTGTACCGGTTCGCCAGCCCGATTAATCGATTGCCGTTCTATTCGTATGCTTGATGTTGGCTTGATGGCGACCGAAACGGTAATGGCCTGCCCCGAGGAAATTCCGCCCAATACGCCACCGGCATGGTTGGTTAAGAAACCGGTCGGGGAGATCTCGTCGCCATGTTCGGACCCGCGCTGCGTAACGGAGTCGAAACCGGCGCCAATCGCCACGCCTTTAACGGCATTCAATCCCATCATGGCATGCGCAATGTCGGCGTCCAGCCTATCGTATAAAGGTTCGCCCCACCCTGCTGGCGTATTCTCGGCCACGACTTCGATCCGAGCCCCTATGGAGTCACCATCGCGCCGGAGCTGATCCATATAAGCCTCAAGTTCGGGAACAACGTCGGCGTTTGGCGCAAAAAACGGGTTTCGGCTAACTTCGTCCCACGAGATAAATGGGATAGACACCGGGCCAAGCTGGCTCATGTAGCCCCGAATTATGATCCCATGGTTTTGCTCGAGCCATTTTTTTGCTATGGCCCCGGCCGCCACGGTGGGAGCGGTAAGGCGCGCAGAGGATCGTCCTCCGCCACGGGGATCTCGTTCACCGAACTTGCGCCAATACGTATAGTCGGCATGCCCTGGACGAAAAGTATCGGCGATATTGCTGTAATCCTTGCTTCTTGCATCGGTATTACGGATCAAGAGCCCAATTGGTGTACCAGTGGTGACGCCCTCGTAGACCCCAGACAGAATTTCAACTTCATCGGCTTCCTGACGCTGGGTAACGTGGCGCGACGTACCGGGCTTGCGTCGATCCAGTTCCGACTGGATATCGGCAACCGTGAGAGCAAGACCGGGGGGGCAACCGTCGATCACGGCACCGATCGCGGGACCATGCGATTCGCCAAAGTTAGTGACGCAGAACAATTTACCTAGAGTGTTACCGGACATAATGTTTTATTGGATTGAAGGTCAGAAGGATAAGCGATAAGCAGTGCAACTGCGCCGAGTAGTTGCAAGCCGCCACAAAGATTTATTAAAAATTGTAAGGCGCCTGCTCCGGGAGCGGGAAACAGGAGGCGTTGGTCATGAAGAGCAGCTGACTTCCAGCTGACATGCCCAATCAGGTGCCTTTGCAGCATACCGCTCGTATCCCGGCCGCTCGGTATAGGGATCACGCAATAACATCAGCAGTGTTTCGATTTCACTTGCATCGTCCTTCTTGGCTGCTTGAATCGCGGCCTCAGCCAAATGGTTACGCAATACATACAGTGGATTGGAACGATTCATCTGGACGATACGCTCTGCATCCGGACGCCCATCCAGCGCGAGACGGCCACGATAACGCTCTATCCAGGCTCTCGCCTCGGCCTGATCCTGAAAATCATTTACAAACGCGTCCACGTTTTGAGGCGCAACGGACAGTCCTCGAAAGCTCAATGTAAAGTCAGCCGCTTGGTGATGCAGCAAAGCCCACCAGTCATCCACAAGGGCGTCATCCTCCGGCTGCCAGTTCAAAAGCCCCAGCTTGTTGCACAAATTTCTGTGATAGGTCTGCAAAAATGCCGGTTCGAAATGAGCGAGCTGGGCTTTGAGCGCCTCGGCATCCAGGCCCAGCGGCAACAAACTGCTAGCAAGACGATA
The DNA here is from genome assembly GCF_003971065.1 of Candidimonas sp. SYP-B2681. Lineage (GTDB taxonomy): Bacteria > Pseudomonadota > Gammaproteobacteria > Burkholderiales > Burkholderiaceae_B > Pollutimonas. The sequence continues at coordinate 272,523 of NZ_RYDV01000007.1, read as the reverse complement.
TAAATTCCAGTGTGCGACCGAGGGCTGTGTATTCCACGCATAGCGCCCTTGCGTATCGCTGTGATTGCATACATGATTCGCCTGAAAGGCATCCATAAATCCGTAGGGACCGTAGTCTATGGTCAAACCAAGAATCGACATATTGTCCGTGTTCATGACGCCATGGCAAAAGCCGGCAGTCTGCCAATGTGCAACCAGCGCTGCCGTTTTCACGACGACCGATCGCAAGAAGCGCAGAATGGCGTCGTCGGGCGCGGCCGCTTCACCACTGGCGGCATCACGGCATTCAGGATAAAAATTATCGATTACATAATCTACCAGGGTGCGCAAGTTTTCGGGGGACGATGACCAGTGCTCAAACGAACCAAAGCGCACAAAGCTTGGCGACACCCGCGTAACGACGGCAGCGGTCTCGACCGTTTCGCGATAGACAGGATCATCAGCGACTACCAGAGCCAGCGCGCGCGTCGTGGGTATGCCGAGACCTGCCATGGCTTCGCCGGCCAGATACTCGCGCACCGACGAACGCAAGACCGCTCGTCCGTCACCCATTCGGGAATACGGAGTACGGCCCGAACCTTTTAGCTGCAGTTCCCAATGTCCGGAGGGACTGACAACCTCACCCAGCAGGTGCGCCCGGCCGTCGCCCAACTGACCAGCCCAGATGCCAAACTGATGACCGCTATATACCGCCGCCAGTGTCTTTCCGCCCGGCAATGGACTTGCGCCTGAAACGACATCAAGAAAGTCGGGTTCCGTCAACGCGGCTCGCGTAAGCCCTAACATGAGGGCGACATCCACGTTCGCGTGCAGCACGCGGGCGTTGGATAGCTTCTGAGGTGGCAGCAAGGTGTAAAAAGCCGGAGGAAGCTCGGCGAACGAATTACGCACCTGCAGCTGTTTGATGGAATCAATCATGAGAAGCTCTCAGGTAATGCGCGCGGCATTCTTTTTGGCTGCTTGCTTGGCCGGACGCAGATAGAAAATAGCGCACAGGTAGAACACCAGTGAAAAGACGATTTCCAGGCCCGCCATGAGGGCTGACATGGCGGACGGATCAGACCATGCCCGAACCACTCCCTCCATAAAATACAGCAAGATCAGCATGGCCGCCCACTGCATGGTATATAAACGGCCCTTCAATACGCCACGTAAGGGCAGTAAGAGAGGCAGAACTTTCAATGCCAGCAAGGAGCCGCCTGGCCTCAACGGTGCGATCTTGAATTCCCAAAGAAGACACAAAACGATGAGTGCAATTAGCGATATCGAGGCACCATAGCGTAAAACAGGATTCAGTTGCGTAGTCATACTGGTATTATCACTCGAAAGAGACTGCGAATGGTCTGGACCATGTCCCGGAATGTAAAGGCTCGAGCACCTTCAGCATGAAAACGCGCAACAGTAAGCCCACCGAAGAGTTGCCTGACCCAACGGCCGACTCGACCCGGTTTTTAATGCCGGCCGCCGAGCCAGCAGAAGAGTTGCGTCTTGAACCTTCTACTGGGCCTTTGGGCAGCTGGACCAACGCACGCAAGATCATTCGGTTTGCGCTGCAGCGGGCGGCCGAGAAAAAGTTGGTGCAGGTTGCCTCTAGTCTTACGTTCACAACGGTATTGAGCATTGTGCCTTTGTTGGCAGTGGTGCTGTCGCTTTTCACTGCGTTTCCTCTATTCGCCGATTTCAGGACGGCGCTCGAGAGCTTCCTGGCCACCAGCCTTATGCCCCCGGCGGTTTCCGAAAACGTAATGCTTTACCTGAATCAGTTTGCAGCCAAAGCGTCCAGCTTGACAGCAGTAGGTAGTCTGTTTTTGATCGTGACGTCGGTAATGCTCATCATGACGATCGATGAGGCGTTCAACGATATCTGGCAGGTCGAACGGCAACGGCCCTTGCGCCAACGCATGTTGGTTTATTGGGCAATTATTTCGTTGGGCCCCATATTACTCGGTGGCAGTCTGTGGGCCACCTCGGTTCTGGCACGTGAGTCCTTGGGTCATGTCGAAGAGCTTCCGGCCGTGGTCAGCTTTACCCTCTCCTTTGTGCCCCTGATCGTAACCGGCCTTGGCTTTACCGCCCTGTTCGTTGGCGTACCGAATCGTAGGGTGCTGTGGCGCGACGCCTTAGTGGGAGGCCTGGGCACCGCCGTAGTACTGGAAATCATGCGGGCAGGGTTCGCCTATTATCTGACCCGGTTTCCATCGTATACGGTCATATATGGTGCCTTCGCCACGTTGCCGATTTTTTTGTTGTGGATGTACCTGTCATGGCTGGCAATTTTATTGGGCGCGACCGTCGCCGCCACCCTGCCGGCCTTAAAACAGCGGCGCTGGGAATTGCAGCACTACCCAGGCGCTATTTTTGTAGACGCGGTGCGGGTGTTGCGTGTTTTGTGGCAGCCCCAAGATGCGCAGCAGCCGGGACGCAGCATGCGTTTCCTTTGCGGTCACCTGCAACTGCATCAGGATGAATTATCGGCGGTGCTAAAGGCGCTTAGACGTCTTGGCTACGTCGTTGACACCGCCGGAGAGGACAGTGATCAGTGGGTATTGGCCTGCGATCAACGCGAAGCCACCATCGGACCTTTAATTGATGCCCTGTTGATCGACCGCTACCAGCCAGGCCTTATAGCAGAAAAACTGCTGCTTGAAGCAACATCGCTCTCGCTGACACACCCTGCACAAAGGCTGGAGGATTTGTTTGAAGACCGTGTAGTACTACCCGAAAGCACCCATATGGTGCAAAATACTTATACCGTGCCGCGCGGGAATACTCAGGAGAACAACTATGTTGAAAGTCAGTGAAATTTTACGCATAAAGGGGGACACGCTATACACTGCAACGCCCGACATGCCCATACTGCGCGCTCTTGAAACCATGAGCGAACAAGACATCGGCTCGCTAGTTATCATGGAACACGGTCAGCTGACGGGTATGCTTACATTCCGAGAAATTATCCGTCATCTGCACGATAATCACGGCGTCACGGGTACTCATACCGTGCGCAGCATCATGGACGATGCCCCCGTCAGCGTATCACCGAATACCAGCGCCGACGAAGTTCAGCGCCTGATGCTGGACAAGCACGCCCGCTACCTCCCCGTCATGGACGGCCCGACCTTAATGGGCGTCATCTCGTTTTACGACATGGCTCAAGCGATCGTCGCGGCTCAGGCATTCGAAAATAATATGCTCAAAGCGTATATTCGCGACTGGCCCTCGGACTCCGAAGCTACCAGCTCTTAAGCTGTCTCGAGCGCGCACAGTTTTAGGTCCGACCAGGCCTGTTCGATCAGCAAGGGATCGTTGCGGTTCAGTAAAGAATGGTCGGAAAGGGTGCGCCGCCAAAGTCGAGCACCTTGTCTCCCGCTCATCCAGCCCAGCATGGAACGCACGATCAGGCGCAACGGCACACCTTTTTCTATTTCACGTCCGGCATATTCCACCATCGCCTGCACCACCTGCGCAGGTTCCTGAAGCCGGGCGTCCGGACAATAGAGCCGCGTAAGGTCAGACAGCACACCCGGATTGTGCCAAGCGGCTCTTCCCAGCATGACCCCGTCGAACTGTTCCATCAAGCCCGCCGCCTGGCCAGCTTCGTTGATACCGCCATTCAGGACAATTGTGCAGTCGGGGAAATCAAATTTCAATCGAGCAGCAGCGTCGTAGCGCAACGGCGGTTTTTCGCGATTGTCTTTGGGTGACAGACCTTTGAGCACCGCATTGCGGGCGTGGACAACGAATACGCGGCAACCGGTGTCGTATATTTTTCCCACAAAGTCCCGCACAAAATCATAGGACTCGTTGTAATCCAGTCCAAGCCTATGCTTGACGGTTACCGGGATAGATACTGCATCTTGCATGGCCTTCATGCCGTCCGCCACCAGTTCTGGCTCAGCCATCAAACAGGCACCAAAAGAACCTCGCTGCACACGCTCGGAGGGGCATCCACAGTTAAGATTAATTTCGTTATAGCCCCACTGCTCGCCCAAACGGGCCGACTCTGCCAGCGCTTGTGGTTCACTGCCGCCCAGCTGCAAGGCAACAGGCTCTTCAGCCGGATCGAAGTCCAGGTGCCTTGCTACTTTGCCATGCAGCAGCGCGCCTGTCGTGATCATTTCCGTGTAGAGTCGTGCCCGCGGCGCCAGCAATCGGTGGAAAAATCGGCAATGCCGATCAGTGACGTCTATCATGGGCGCAACGCAAAGACGCCAATCGGCGTTGGCAGTCGTGGTAGAAGAAATAAGTGAGTCGTTCAATTCGAATGTCACGTTAAGCAAGAGGCGCCAGGCCCCGGATAATCAGCATAAAGTACTATTTTCGGACATTTTTCGGGTTTTAGCAGAAAAGGCCTCCGCATCTTCAAGATGCCATAAGGGCACGTTCGAATTACAGCGCTCGTGGGCGGCTCCGACGGCCACCGTAGGGGCGCCTTGGCGCGTGCTCCGCACGAACCGCGAACCTCGACTAAAATCAATGGCCCGACTTTTCGGGCTTTTTATTTATCCACGGTTTTCCCACGCAGAGTTTGTAGCCCATGGCCGTTTTTACCCCTGTCAGCGACACTGAAGTGCGCGAGCTTTTGACCCGTTATACATTGGGCGAACTTGTTTCCCTGCGCGGCATCACAGCCGGCATCGAAAACACCAATTATTTTCTGACTACGACGCAAGGCGAGTATGTACTGACGCTATTCGAAGTACTGACCTTCGACCAGCTGCCGTTTTATATAGAGCTTATGCACCATCTGGCCGAGCGGCATATTCCCGTGCCTCAGCCTCAGACCTTGCGCGACGGCACACGCCTGACCTTGCTGCATGATAAACCTTGTGCAATAGTGACCCGCTTGTCGGGCGGGTACGAGCCTGCTCCCAGTGCCGCCCATTGCGCGCTTGCCGGCGAAACCCTGGCCCGGGCGCATTTGGCGGCCCAGGACTTTGACATCAGGCAGCCGAATCTTCGCGGCCTGCCGTGGTGGCAAGAGACCATTCCGAAGGTATTACCGTTTTTAAGCCGCGAACAGGCTGCGCTCATACAGGGCACGGTTGACGAACAAACGGAGTTCGCAGATACCGCCACGTATCGCTCACTGCCATTTGGCCCCGCACACTGCGATCTTTTTCGCGATAATGTGCTGTTTGACGGCACCTTTGACATGCCGCGAATGGGCGGATTCATTGACTTTTACTTTGCCGGCTGCGATACGTGGCTGTTCGATGTGGCGGTAAGTGTCAACGATTGGTGCATCGAGCGCAATACAGGGGTGTTCGAAGACGACAAACTGCAATCCTGGCTGGCCGCCTATGCGTCGGTACGTCCCTTCACGGCCGACGAAAAACGTGCTTGGCCGATGTTGTTGCAGGCTGCAGCCTTGCGCTTTTGGGTCTCACGCCTATACGATTTTTATCTTCCGCGTCCCGCTCAAACGTTGAAACCGCACGACCCAAGACATTTCGAACGGATTTTGCAGTCGCGACGCCAGGCTCTGACGCTTGCACTTCCTTAAACCGCTGTCGCCGTAAGCCACTATCATCGAATGCATGCGCAGCCCCGCGCAATTACCTCAGACGCCAACGTCAGGAAGCACGAATTACTATGCAAGCTGCCACCCTACCCTATTCATCCGGCTGGTCGTGGATACAAGATGGATTCAAGCTTTTTAGACTCCAGCCCATGGCGATGTTTTTCTGGAGTCTAATGACGGGATTTCTGATCACCGTGAGCTATCTGATACCGCTGTTCGGTCAGATGGCGCTGATTGCCAGCACGCCGCTGTTGACGTTCATCACTCTCAACGCCTGTCGCAACATTGCCGCTGGCCGCCCCATGCTTCTACCTATGTGGCTTGAACCCTTGGGTGACATCAGCACGCGGAAACGCTTGTTTGGACTAGGCCTGGCGTATTTAGCGTTCTGCCTGGCCGGAGGATTCCTGGCGACTCTGCCTTTTATGGATAGCCTGATGAGCGCCATCGACGCCGAGGGAAGCATCGATGAGCCCGCCCTGATCGCCGCCATGCGAGGCCCCTTCATCACTTTCGCGGCCCTATATATTCTTATATCGGCCTTGTTCTGGCATGCGCCTGCACTTATCGGCTGGCACCGCATCAAGATGTCGCAGGCCCTGTTCTTCTCGATGGTGGCATGCTGGCGCAATAAATGGCCGTTTCTCGTGTACGGCGCCAGCTGGGCCGCGATCTTTTTTGCCGTGCAGACAGCAGGGTCGTTTTTAAGTCTGTTGGGCATCTCGGCGGGCATGGTGCAGATCATTCTTACGCCCGTCAATATCGTTGTCGCCGCCGTCTTGTATTGCAGCTTTTATCCGGCCTACGTCAGTGTATTTGGCGGGAACTATCCAGCCGGCGCAACCCAAAGTGAAGACGTCAATAAGCTTTCATAACATCGACAAAAGGGCTGAACCAATATTCAAGCAAATTTGAATGCCGCTAAACCGGATTGGCTCGACCGGATAATTCCCTTGACCTCGGTGCACTCGAAAGATGAAGCGCCTGTCGAACCGTCTCGAGGTAGCCGGGATGCGATCGGCAGTAGCCAGCGGGTAACTCGACCACGGATGCCGCCTTTAAACAAAATGCCATACGGTTCGAAGGCATGGCATTTACAAGCCTGACTTCATTGAATAAATGATCCAGGAAAATGACGTCTATGGCATAAGACATCCCAAAAGTATGGATGGCGCTGCAGGACATTAGATGAAGACCAGTATTTTCGGGCAGGCGCGGATACGCATGCAGACCGCGCAACCTGTCCCAAAATCGGCTCGCGACATGCAGGGTTAACACAGACCGGTGCACCGCATCGTTCGCATGGCAGGCGGCCTCGGTGTGAATCCAAACCGGCATTAAAAATCAGTTCCCATGAGCTTGACTGCAATGGGGAAACCAATAATTAGAAACGTGCACGGAAATATGCAGAACACCATAGGAAACAACATTTTTACAGGCGCTTCCAGGGCGAGCTTCTCAGCCCGGAGAAAACGTTCCGCCCGGCGCTGCTCGGACTGCGAGCGCAGCAATGGACCCAGGCTCATGCCCAGTTGGTCTGCCTGCATCAATGCTGTAACCAAACTACGCACGGCGGGAAGGCCAGTACGTGTCGCCATGTCGTTAAGAGCCTGGATCCGTGGCATGCCTGTGCGCATCTCAGCCAATGAGTGACGTAATTCGGCACGCAATGGACCTTCAGGGCCATGAAGGGCGGCCTGTTGCAATGCGCCCTGCAGATTCAGGCCTGCCTCCACACAAAGGGTGGTCATGTCCAGCAAGAAAGGAAACTCGCGCAGCATCAGTACTTGGCGACGGCGACCGAGCTCGTGCACCCATCGTCTAGGCCACCACATCGATCCCAAGCCTGCGATCACACATATCACCGCGTTTTGAATGGAGTTGGCGTCGTCCGTGACAAGGATGAAGGTAGGTACCGCTATTCCGACAAGCAGAAATACCAGACACTGCAAGGCTGCAACATGCTCGGGCAACCATATGGACGCCAATCCCGCGACTTGAATCCGACGGCTGAGATGCTCGCGCGCGCGCCACGACATGAATGGACCGCAAAATGGGGCAAGCGCAACGGTCCATGGCCACACCAACTTCAGGAGCAGTCCGTTGGCGTGTTCAGGAGTCGCTACCTTTGGTCCCGCTACAGGGCGACTGACCACCCATACCAGTGCGCAAAACGAAAGCCCTGCTGCGGCACAGCTTATCCAAAAAAACATAGTTGCCATCCCTTCCTATACCTGAATATCGACGATCCGCCGGATAAAAAAGATCCCTATCAGTTCAAGACCTGCCACGATGCCGAGGACGGTCCATCCTAATGGGGTCTGCCACAATACCTGCATGGACTGCGGATCCAGCTCGTTCAATACTGCGCCGAGAACAATAGGAAGGCAGGACATCACCCATGCCTGCATGCGACCCTGGGAGGTTAACGCCCGTACGCGTCCGAGCAAATGCAATCTAGCTCGTAACGTCGCCGCGATACGTTCAAGCGTTTCCGCCAGACTACCCCCGCTTTGCGAAGCGATTTTCAGCGAGGACACCACCAGACCGGTTCCTTCGGTTGGCATGCGTTCATAAAGTGCTCCCAGCGCCTGTTCGAACGACACGCCCATGCGTTGTTCTCGCAACAACAATCCGAACTCCTGTGCCAGAGGTGGAGGCGTTTGCGCCACAATATGCCGCAAGGCCGACTGCACACCCGAACCGGCGCGCAAGGCGCCCGCCAACGCTTGGAGAAGGTCAGGCAACTGCTCGTCGAAATGTTGTAAACGCCTTTGCTTCAGACGCTTTATGCAGTATTGCGGCGCAAGCAAGGCGAACGCCGCCGCTGCTACTACAAGCCATATCGACCCGGTCGCCATGTAGACAAAGGCAACGACCACACTGCAAATCAAAAGGTTCGCGAACCAGAGCTGTGCCGGATCCAGAAAAAGAAAGAATTCGCTCATGCGGGCCGTGGCTTCTTTCTTGAAGGCCTTGCTATACCACCCGTAAGCCCGCCCGGTCGACTTCTGCAAAAACCAGCTAAGAACGCCAGCCAGTACCGTAACCGATAGCAAAAACACAATCACCATGTCTTGCTCCAGGCGCATTCAAACTTGTAAATCAGGTGGAGGCTCTTCGTCATGGGCTGCAGGGATGAATCCCTGCAGCGGAGGAGCGTCTGCGGAGTTTTGCTGGTCGAACCATGCGAGGGGAATACGAGCCGAACCCGACTCGTCCGTAAATGCATCCGGAACCACTCCACAACCGGAAAAGAAAGCCGGTGGACCGGCCACGTAGCGAAATAGCTCTTGGGTCTGGATGCGGCCGCTCTCCATGCCAGTGACCTCGACAATCGATGTGATTAATCGTCGCCCGTTGCTAAGACGAGCCTGCTGAACAATAAAATCAATACTGGCGGCGATATGTTCGCGGACCGCGGCGAGCGGAACATCCATTCCTGCCATTAAGATCATGGTTTCCAGACGAGCTAAAGCATCTCGCGGATTGTTGGCATGCAAGGTAGTAAGGGATCCTTCATGACCGGTGTTCATTGCCGCCAACATGTCAAACGCCTCCCCGCCACGGCATTCTCCAATCACGATACGATCGGGCCGCATGCGCAAGGCATTTCGGACTAAATCACGGATATCGACTTTTCCCCGGCCTTCAAGATTGGCCGGCCGCGCTTCCAAGGAAACCAAATGCTGATGATTCAGCCGTAGTTCCGCGGCGTCTTCGATCGTGACAATACGCTCGCCATCTGGAATGCAATTGGAGAGCACATTCAATAAGGTGGTTTTCCCGGATCCTGTTCCGCCTGAAACAATGATGTTCTTCCGGTGCTGTATACAAGCGGCGAGGAAGTCGCGCATTGCGTGGTCAAAGGCTCCGACGCGCAAGAGATCGTCCATGCCCGGTCGGGCATGAGGAAACTTGCGTATGGTAAGACTAGCGCCGCGCAAGGCTATTGGGGGAATAATGGCGTTGACACGAGATCCATCGCGCAATCGTGCATCCACCATAGGAGAACTCTCGTCGATACGGCGCCCCAACGGAGACACGATGCGCTCAATAACGCCGAGCACCGCCTGTTCACTGCTGAATGCCGTCGCATGGCGGCTCAGTCGCCCCCCGGATTCCACGAAAATCTCGTCATGTCGATTGACCATGATTTCAGTCACCGTATGGTCCGCTAGCAACGGTTCGAGTGGGCCCAGCCCGACCGCCTCATTAACGACTTCAAGCACAATCGCGGAACGATCCGCCGAAGCAGGAAGTTCGGCGTCAAGCGCGATGATCTCGCTCATTGCGGACATTGCTTCGCAATGCAAAGCCTCGTCACTCATCGTGGCGATGTCACGCCGGCGCAAATCGAGCGCGTCAAGCAGCGCAGCATGAAGCCGCCGACGATGCCGCAACATGGCTTCGCCTGACGGCTCGATAATCGGCTGCGTGACGGGAGAAAGTCCTGAACAGTGAGCATCGATGGCAGAACCCGTAGTCTGGTCACGCCGTGCCTGTGCGGCTGCCAATGGGGACGGCAGCGCGATGGGCGGCCTGGAGATATCGCGTGCTTGGCAAATGTGAATGAGGCAAGGACCGATTACTATTTCATCGCCAGCGAGTAGAGGACCATATTCGGTAATGCGCTGGCCGTTTACTAAGGTACCGCTCAGTGCACCAAAGTCCCTGATAAATGCTCCACCGTTGCGCTGTTCGATAAGCGCGTGACGCCGGGCCACGCGCCACGCTTTCAAATGCAAGCCGCACTCACTTCCACGGCCTATCTCTAGCGGCAGTTGAACATGCCGACGGTCGACTACACCATCTTCGAATCGCAATTCTAGTTCCAGCATGGCTTACTCCGAAAAATTATGCTGATTCGCACCGATTCGTGTGAAACCCTCGTCCTTTACTGGTATGGTGCCCGCGCGATTGGGGTCCCATTGCGAACCGACGCCCGACCATGGATCCCAGCGTTCATGAGAGCCTTCAGGAAGCGTTTCAGGGAATGTGAGCGATGAGCGCACCGGGACATTAATAAGTTGTTCATCTGGAAAAGACGCATCGAGAATGGCCTGCCCTTTCTGAACTCGCCTCATTAAGTCCGGATTATCCGGCGCCACGACCACCGGCGTAACGAAAATGGCGAGCTCTGTCTCGTTACGTTGAAATCGAGTCGACTTGAATAAATGCCCGAGAATAGGGATATCGCCGAGGCCGGGTACTTTATCCACATTGCGGGATTCATCTCGCGAAAGAAAACCTGCCATCACTAAAGTCTGTCCCGAGCGAACATTGAATTCGGTGGAGGCACGCCGTGTTTTCAATGACGGACCGTTAGGAACAGAAAAGGACGCATCGACCGAACTGACTTCCACCTCGATACGGGAACGTACAGCACCGTTGCGCTCGATTTGCGGGGTGATGCGCAGCGAAACCCCATATGGTTTGAATGCAGTGTTGGTATTTCCATTGGTGTCGACTGTGGAATACGGAACTTCGCCCCCCGCAAGGAACTCGGCAGTAGCTCCGCTACGCGCGAGTAATTGCGGCTGCGCCAGCACGACGGCCATGCCCGTCTGAGCCATGGCGTGAATGCGCGCAGACAACAAAGCATTGATACCGAAGTACCCCGCCGCCACAGTCGCTGGAAAAGCTATTGGCACCACCGTTTCACCTGGCCTATCCGCCATCCGCCGCGAACCGCTATCCCATGCCAGGCCGGCATTCAAGCCGCCTTCAGTGGCTGGACTCCAACGCACGCCAAGCTCTTGCAACTGCACACGAGGGACTTCGACGACCTGGACATCAAGCAACACCATGCGATCCCATCCCACCGGGCTTGTGAAGTTAAGCAGCTGCGGATAGCGCTTGCCCAGATCGGCGACCTTTTCGCGGTCATGGTCGGACAAGTCATCGCCTTCCACCATAAGCTTGTCACCGACCACGGAAACTCTTGCATTGGGGATGCGTTCGAGCACGCTGCGCAGTTCATTCTGCATTTGACGAGCCCCTTCAGGTGCGACATCAATCTGATAACGGTGACGCTGCCCATTGGAGCTCCATATTTGCAGAGCACTGGACCCTTCGTGACGTGCGAAGAGGATTACCTCTTTTTCGTCGGTGGTCACCGCATTGAGCACATGGCCGTCCCCGACGGCAACCCGCGCGACATCGGGGATTGCCAATACCTTGACCTCACCGACCTGTAGGCTCAGCAGAATGTCCTGGCGCGCCAGCAAAGGATCTGAGACAAGCAGAAGAAACCAAACAAGTACCATGGAGCAGTCTTTACGATTCATGCTCATCGGTTTACTCAGCCATAGGGTCAGACGAAGAAGATGCACCCGCGGCCATGTCATAAAGTCGTGAGCGGTCCAGGCTTTCGGTGGCAGACTGCATCCACGCACTAACCAGCTCCGGGTTATAGGGAAGGTCAAAAATTCCGCTGGTTTGCCTGGTAACAGGGTTCTTAGCAACAAGCCCAGGAACACTTCGGACGGTCTTGTTTCCGTAGATAACCGGAACTCCTTTGGCAGGAGCAGCTGGATTGGAATTGACACCAAGTAAACTGGCCAGATCGCCGCGCACCGCTTTCTGAGTCGCTTGACTGTCGAGCGGGTGTCGCAGTACGGCCGTGATGGTACCGCTTTGTCGGGCGGACACCAGTTTGACCGCATCTTCTGGCGCCGTATCGAGCGTCACGGTGCCGTAAGCACCTTGTCGCAATTGAGCGGGATCATGCGCGTGCTGTGTATTCGCCCCTGTGGCAAGGACCAACACCCCTTGGAGTAACGGAGCCGTGATGCGTCTGCGCTGATATTCGAAAGAGACATACAGGTCTATCAGATCGCCCGGCTGCAACAAACCCGATACCGAATTGATCGCATCCACCGGCATCGTAATGGCCCGTCTACCTGCGGCCAGATGGCTGGAAAATGCAGTCTGTTGTTGGGCCTGGGCATGCACCGGCAGCACCGGGTCGCCGGCACGCAATGGCGATCGCAGGACCGTACCAGTCAGTTCAGCAAAACGTTCTGGGGACAGACTGTCGCTGGACACGACGGCAGCGGGCAGCGGCCGCACAGCCAGGTGCTCAGAGCCCAGGCGCGTTCCAGCCGGCAAGTCATAAGCTGCTACGACCCGATCAACCATGGGTACCCTGGACTGTGCCTCGAGCAACTGAACGCGGCTTTGTATGTGCTGCCGAGCTGCCCATGCCGCACATAAGCCGGCGATAAGGGCGAGCAATAGCATTGCCATTGAGCGATTGAGCAAAGGTAGACGCATGTATTTCCCCTTCACAGAGATTTATTCCACGAAATGAACCAGAAGAGAGGTTCCAAGCGCACTTTCCTGAGGAAACAACATCAGACGTGCGCCCTTTCTACGCCACGCGCTGGCGTCGCTTATATCGGTGACTGCCAGATCCTTTGTCCAACCTAGGTGAGTAAGCTGTTGGGCGATATAGTCCGAGAGTTGCCCGCGAGCCATTGAGACGCTATACACCTGCTGCGTGATCGTTTGCGAATTGTCGGCGGTTTGTTGACTGAATTGCTTCTTGGCGTGGGATGGCAACCATTCGAACTCTGACAAGTCGATCTGTTTACCTGGACCTAGCCGTCCAGCGTCCACATACAGTGCCGACACATAGCCAGCCGCACCGTGTTCTGCCGGCTCGATTTCAGCCAACCAATGCCATTCCGGCTGCAAGCCGGCCAATACAATCTTGTTCTGTGCAGTGTGTACGCGCTGAAAAAGGTCCGAATGGGCAGCCAACGTTTGCGCCGTCTGAATCGGCGAAAGCTTGGACGAGAAAGGCTTCAAATACACGGGTACGCCCGACAGCTTGATGGCCTGCTGCGCATCCCAATCAAATTGTTTTGTCGCAATGGCCGCCAGGCGCTCTTCCACCTTGTGAGCGGCCCGCGCCAATGGCGCATCGCTGGCGCACAAAACGAGCATAGGCAACAAGAATTTAAGAAGGTCGGACACGCGCGAGTAAGTCACTACGCTTCCTACATCAGTGCCGGGATGAGTCTTCATGAAAGCCCCTTAATTCAGTGAGCGATGCGTGATTCGGGCACGTACCCTGCCCATGGCGCAAGCCAGTCAAAAACCGGTTCAGTTCGATTCCACGCAGCATCGACGGAGACCATGACAGACGCGATGCTTCTGCCGTGACCATAAGAAGTCGTGGCACTACTGCCCCATCCGAGCGCGGAGCGAGACACGGTTTGCTGTACCGCTAAATCGTTGCTGGCGTGGCCGGCGCCGGTAAGAATCGCCGTATGGCGACGTAATTGCGGATAAGGCATGTCAAAGTCAGCCATACCCGTGAATGCAGCTTTAGGTAAAGTAGGCCTGGTCGCCAAAGCTGAGACGTTAACTTGGCTGACAAGTATGCCTGTATCGTCGAGCCGCCAATCCCGACGCAGGGATTGCGCATCATCACCAGGACCTCCCGGTTGTGCCTTATTGTCGAGCGCGGCATGCCGCATCGACTGCAAAACGATTTCATCAAGCTCGTTGCTTAATATCCGCCGACCCCGGCGATCCGCCCAATTGTGGGCAGGCCCTGAAAAATAGGACCGCTTCACGTCATGATCGATTTTCGCGGTCGGATTCCGGCTGGATGAAAATGCAGAGTAGGCGCTGGCATGTGTCGCCTGCAGACCCATGTCTTGCAGGCGTCCCAGCCAAGCTGTGCCCGTCCACAGCGACAGTAGAACCATCATTACCACCATTCCTTCCACCAAAGCTTGCCCATCCTGGACCGCATGGGTGTGCATGGCATGGTGCGAATCACTGCCGGCATGGCAACTCCACCATTCGGAAAGGCGTCTCATGGCGAATCCCCCATACTGAGTTCGTGCGAAGAAGGCGCTGCCAGCCTCGCCTGCCAATAGGGATGAAATAAATTCCTGTATTCGGTTCGGCCGTCGGTCCGCGCCTCAGGCCGATCAAAGAATGTTTCTGCCGCGCTGCGCGTGCTTACCGTCAAATTTTCAGGTCCTGGATGCCGTAACGTTAAGCTGAAGCGCAGAGTCAAGTGTCGGTCAGCAGTGACATCAAAAAAATTAGGTAGCCCCCCACCTTCCCAGCGATAACGGTTTGCTACCGCTCTGGAATTGGCGAGCGGATTGTCGCTACCCGACAATATGTCCCAATCAGTGGCCTCTTTTACCCAGCGCCAAAAATCCTGGGCCGAAAAGTTGTCAGGCGGATCATCGACGTGGGGCTCGAGCAGTGTTTGGGATGCCACGCTGGGTATCCAGCCCCAACCCATGGCATATTCGCGGTAGTAGCAGCCTATCCATTTGTTAGACCGCAGGGCATGGTAAGACTGAGTATCGATAGATTGCCAACGTCCGGCTGAGTCCAGTTCGGTTACACCGCGCCGGCGAAGTTGGTGGCGTAAATGTGGGCATCTTGCCTCGACCGACCATGGATTCGATACGCTGCGGTTGCGCGCGTCCAGGAAGCCATATAGCTGCGTAATATCTTCTACCAGAGACCGTAACTGCTGCTGCCCAGAGTAACGCTGAACATAGCCTTGCCAATTGTCTTCATCCACGACGAGGTTGAAGTCTTCGGGAGCAACGCCTGAATAATTTTCGGCCAACACGGCCCGCATGGCAGCCACACGGGCTTGCGGAAGACCTTGGACAATATCGCTTTGGACTGTACCAAGAATCTGCCTGACAACGTTGTCATGTGCGGCATAAGCCTGTGCGAGATCACCCTGTGAGGCAGCACGCGAATCGAAGCCAGCAGCGCGTTGAGCGGCGAGGTAAGCCGCGCCATGTTCCGGTCCGAACATCATGCCAATAAGGTAGGCGGGTGGGTTGCCACTGGCGAGTTGCCTGGCCTGTGTTCCACCCAGCGATGCCCATGATCCAAGCGTGACGAGATGCGCCATCGCCACCTGATGGCCCGCCTGTGCACGATTGATATACGCGAGCATATTCAAGCTGCGTGCCTGGATTAACGCTCCGCTATATGCCGCTGCATCAAGAGCATGTAGCTGCCTGGCTTTGGCGGCCACCACCTGCCCCGTGGCAAAGTAGCGGACCAAGACAAGAATCGCAACACCTGCCAGCAACATGCCCAGCACCATAGCCTGACCGCGCTGGATGTCTGCAAAGTCGTTCCTGTAACTGGCTGCGGTCATTGCGCCCCCGCGTTGCCAGTAAAGGATTTAAGCGTCTTGGCGGCAGTTTGGGCCGCTGCGGCTTCGGCTGCGGTTTGTGCCATCCGGGATTGTTCGGACCCATCTTCACCGGCCAGCTCTTTGGCCATCGCGGCAGTTTGTGAGCGGACAACCTGCCCGAACAATTGATAAACGGCTATTGCAGCCACCGCCACGAGGGCGACCACAATAATGTACTCGGTCATTCCTTGGCCGCCTTGCCTACCTTGTCGTTTTTGCACGGTGCTCTCCTGACAGTTCAGGATTGCAGTGTGAGCGCAGTCGGATGTCCCAACAATTCGGACATGCCGAGCTGGGCAAAATCAACAGATCAAAGGACACTTCACCCGTTTAAGGATTCTTGAATTGGCTGGCTTAATACACCTAAACGCCAGCGTCTTCAGTGGACAACACATCGCTATCAAAACCCTGTCACCACGCCCTCTGGCAGGTCGCTCTGATGCGCCATCAGCCACGAATCTACGCTGGTAGCAGCCGACGCTAGAACCATACGCTGCATGCCTTTAAACAAATCAATACTCCTGTGGTGCTGAAGTGGCATTTGGGCAACGCGAATCGCCTGGAATGACCAGCATCTTAGGGAGAACGTGTGACCTGGGGATCAAACTGCAGTGACAGTTTTATGGCTCCAGGCTTCACTTTCAGCTCGCCATGGAGCAACGGCAGGCCGAGAATAACTTTGCGCCGTGCAGAGACAAAGAATGAAGAATGAGATTTAATAGCAGAGCGCCATTTGCCGCTTTTAAAAATTAAGCTTTAGCGTTCGAACCTGGACAATCTCATAAGAAGGAAAATCGATGACCGGATTACTCTCGAAAACATATGCCGCCCATACTATGTTGAAGATCGGGGCAGCTTGCCTTGTCGCCTGTTCAATGGCCAGTGTGGCCGTGGCCGATGACGCTCCTTTACGGCTGGTGGTCCCTTTCCCACCGGGTGGCAGCACCGATATCGCATCCAGGATAATCCAGCCCAAACTTGCCGAACTGCTGAATCGCCCTGTTATCGTCGAGAACAAACCCGGCGCTGCAAGCCAGATCGCCACCCAATATGTCGTACGCTCGAAGCCCGATGGCAATACCGTGCTGGTAAGCTTTGATACTCATGCCATCAACCCTATTGTCAGGCCCGACCTGCCTTACGACACGTTCAAGGATTTGCGCGGCATCGCGTTCGCCCTTAGATTTCCCCTAGTGATGGGCGCATCCATGGCGACTCCCGGCCAAAACCTTAAGGACTTCCTGGCTGAAGCCAAGGCAAACCCTGGAAAATACAGCTATGCGTCGACTGGCGCCGGTTCGCTAAATCACCTTGCCGCGGAAGACCTTAAGCGTCAGGCGAAAGTGGATATCCTTCACGTCCCGTTCGGCGGCGGCGGGCCGGCGGTACAAGCGGTACTTGGCAATGTCGTGAACTTTACCTTGCTGAGCTATGCTGCAATGAAGGCGCAAATTGCGGCGGACAAAATAAAGCCGCTGGCTGTCACGGGTACCACCCGCCTGCCGGATTTACCCAATACGCCCACCGTCCAGGAATCTGGGTTCCCCGAGTACGAGGCCTACTCCTGGATAGGTATCTTCGCCCCGGCCGCGACTCCGGACAGTGTGTCGAATACGTTAACGAAGGCATTCCAGGAAGCCCTCAACGACAAGGAAGTAAAACAGAAACTGACTGCATTAGGTTTTGAAGTCATAGCCACTGATGGCGCCAGCGTTGATAAGTACACTATGGAACAGTACAAACGCTGGGATAAGTTCGTTAAGGAAACGGGCCTTTCCCTGAAAGAGTAAAAATGTAGCCGTACGGGGAAACCCACAAACGGATCAGGCCAAAAGAAAAGCTCCTGCGTGAAACGCAGGAGCTTTTTGAATTTGAGCCCGCAATGGCAGACTCGGTACCGCTGTATTCGTATTACTTGGCAGACTTGGTAATCGCGCCGCCCGCTTTGCTGATGTCTTCACCGGCCCCGGCTACAGTATTGCAACCTGCTAAGGCGATACAACCCAGCAAGGCGAAGGAAGCTAGAATTTTAGCAGCCATGATTTCCCTTTTCAGAAACGTTTTTAATGACAATATACAGATTCTAACGCAAGATCAGGCGATCTTTACATGCAGTTCGCCCAAACCTTCTATGGCGCCAACCATAGTGTCCCCAGCGACCACCGGCCCTACGCCTTCAGGCGTCCCGGTAAAAATGATATCGCCAGCTTTCAGCTCGAATAGACCGGATAAATAGGCAATCGATTCAGCGATATTCCAGATCATCTGGGACAGATCGCTGGACTGCTTAGCGGCGCCGTTCACGCTAAGTGAGATCGCGCCCGAATTCAGAGTTCCGACCTGTTCACGGGGATGCAGCGGCCCAATCGGGGCCGACTGATCAAAAGCCTTGCCAACCTCCCATGGACGGCCTTGCTTCTTGGCTTCGCCTTGAAGGTCGCGGCGCGTCATATCGAGGCCAATGCCGTAGCCCCAGATGCAATCCACTGCCTGCTCGGTTGTCAGGTCTCGACCGCCTTTATCGAGGGCAACGACCAGCTCGATTTCGTAGTGCAGGTTCGCTGTCTTGGGCGGATAAGACATGGTCCCGACCTGGCCGTCGGCCACGGTAAGCAATGCGTCGGCTGGCTTGCAGAAGAAGAAAGGCTCTTCACGACCGGTAAAGCCCATTTCTTTTGCATGCTCGGCATAATTACGCCCGACGCAATACACACGGCGTACCGGAAATACGGCATCGGAGCCGGCGACGGGAATGGCGGCAACGGGGAGCGCAGGAATTATAGTCTTCATTTACTTGCCACCTCTAGCATAACGTTCTGCGCCATCGCGAATTTCTTTCAGTGCGGCTTCAGGGCCTTCCCAGCCCTTTACCTTGACCCATTTACCTTTTTCAAGGTCTTTATAGTGCTCAAAGAAGTGCTGAATGCGGGCAAGTTCCTCGTGGGGAAGGTCTTCAGGTGACTTGATCGTACGGTAAGGAGGATAAAGTTTGTCGACCGGAACGGCTAAGACCTTGGCATCGCCTCCTGCTTCGTCATCCATGATCAAAACGCCAATCGAGCGGCAACGGATCACCGCGCCGACTTGTATGGGGAAAGGAGCCAAAACGAGCACATCAACGGGATCCCCATCGTCGGATATCGTCTGGGGGATATACCCGTAGTTACATGGGTAATGCATGGCGGTAAGCATGAAACGGTCGACAAACACGGCGCCCGATTCTTTATCGACTTCGTATTTGACCGGATCCGCATTCATGGGGATTTCAACAACGACATTAAATTCATCAGGCAACTTACTGCCAGCAGGTACACGGTCTAAGCTCATGCTTTGTTCAGCCTTACGGTAGAAATGTAAAAAAGATTAATGTTTTCCGGAGCCACGGCGTGGCCGGTCAGAGGTTTGCGATAAATCGATCCCAGGGATCGGAGCACTGTCAAAGTATTCGTCAAGTCCGGAATCAGCGGCCCGTTCCGGTTTGGCCACCTCGGCGGGAAGCTTGGGCGCGGGCGCCGATGCCGGAATGGGCACCGAACCGCTCAAATCGTCGTCCGTGTAGTCAGCAGCGCTGGCCGCCACCGGAATGATGGCCGGCGTATAGGCCTGGGTTTCCGGCAGGCTTTCCACGTCGACAAGAGTGGGATCGCCGCGGGTATCGGCCGCAGGCAATGCCCGGCTCGTGGGCAGAACAGGAAGAACTCCAGCCACACTGGAAGCCAGGCGCCAATGGTTCATGGCATCGGCGGGGCGGCCCAGACGATCATACAGGTTGCCCAATAATGCATGAATCCGCATATCGCTACGTATTTTCATGCTGCGCAATAGATAGTGTTCGCCCTGCCCCCAAAGCTCGCCCGTCAGGCACAAATTACCTAACGCCGCCAATAAAGCGGAGTCATCAGGATGATTCTTGAGCCAGACTTCGGCCTTGCTAAGCCTGTGCGCAACCTGTTCTTGCGGGCATTGCGAATAGGCGCTGAGCAAGCGAGGCTCTAGCTTGACGTTTATTGCGGCTTCAAGAATTTTGGAAGCCTCGTCGTAATTTCCAAGCGATTCCTGAATCGCAGCCCCAGCCAGTGAAATGTCTGGCAATACCCGCTCTTCGGCCTTGAGGTCACCCCATATGGATTTAAATCCGGCCGGTCCAGCAGCATGCAAACGCGCCGCTGCGGACGTTTCGATAAGCTGCATGGCCTCGGCCTTGTCGATTACGCCCCGACGCAAAAGTAAACGTGTCAGCTCATAAACGCGGTCGTGATTTCGAAGTTGACGATGCGCACGCAATAACAGCCGAGTTGCATGAAAGTAGCGCGAACTGGCATCTTGCAAGGGTTGCAATAACACTAATGCATCTTGCGGACGGTTTTGATCGAGATACATTTCGGCTGCTACGGTAGCTGCCGCCTCGCGTAATCGGGGATTGTCGCCAGCGCTTTGCTGAGCCAGGGCTAACGCCTGATCCCGGCGGTTGAACTCGCCCAGATGATGTGACGCACGGGCCGATGCGAGTCCGGCCAGCACCTTGCGACTGTTAGAGCGGGTCCGACCCAATAACTTTGAAAGATCTTTTTCAGCTTCAGTATAGCGACCTTCCAGCACGTTAATCCAACCGCCTTCAAGCAAGGCATGATCGCGGTTTTCCGTGCGAAGAGTACGCCACGAACGGAAGCGCTCGGGGCCAGCGGAAATCCAGGCCACCACGCGCAGTACAACGTACAAGACGATGAACGCAGCTAATACCAGCAGAATGGCCAGCGTAAGCGAAAGCTCGATACGCCAGGGTTGTGCAACGATAAGCACATTGCCGCTATGGTCGCGCAAGACCAATGCCAGCGCAACGGCAGCCACAAATACCAGCAGAGTCCAGAACCATGTTCTCATTGCTTACCCCTGTGGCTTGACGGAAGCCGACCCGCCCGGCTGCCCAGGATAGTGCTGAGCTGGTGTCGTATCGGGTGCCGAAGAACTGGACGGCACGGCTTCTTTAGCTGGAGTGCCGTTTTGCGGACCGTTCTCTGTGGCATCGGGCGCGGCAGGCGTCGTGGCGCCTTCAGGCGTCGAAACGGCATTATGTCGTGCAGATTCGGCGCTGGCTTCGCGTAAAGCCTGGATCGCTTGCAGACTATTAGTGACCGTCGGCAACCTGACGTCGATGGTAGTGTCGGCCATTTGTCGTGCCAACTTAAGGGCATGGCGGCTGTCTTCGGACGCCTGGTCATAACGGCTTTCGATCGATTTCACCAGCATATCGGTTTCAGACTCCCACACCTTGGGCTGCCGCATCATTAAAGCCAGTTGCGCCGTCATGATCCGCAGCCGCAGATTCTCGCGGAAACGTGTGGCTTGGTCTGGTGACATCAGCAAAGCGGTGGGGTCATCGACACGACGCACGTTAACAAACTCGCCGAGATCTTTGCGGACGGCTGACCATGCGCTGAGCGACCAGTTTTCGACTGTTCCCAGCGTTTGCTTCCACCATGGCAAGCTACTGTCTACGCTGCGATCGCTTTGCGGAGTACTTTCTGAAGCAGCCGGAGGCGCAATTGCGCGCGCTGGTGCGGCATCGTCGGGAACCAATAATGGTGCTTCGCTAACCAGTGCGCTTAATTCGTCCAGTTGAGTGGAAAGTAAGGCAACATCAATAGTGGATGCAGAACGCAGTCGATCAAGGTCGCCGTTGATGGTTTGAAGCAAAGACGCCAGACCAGGACGGTTCGCGCGGGCCAATTGTGCCTGTGCAGTTTCGAGGGAAATCACGGCATTGGCCACGTTACCGCTTAACTGCAGCTGTTGCTGGGCAATCGTCAGTAAGTGGTCAACATCGTTAATCAGGACGAGATCTGAACCGCTGTCGGTCAGTGTGCGAAATGCCTGCTCAAGGCTTTCCAAGTGGTCCTTGGATTCTCCGATCGCCTTTTCAAGCGACGCTATTTGACGGGACTGATCTTGCAACTGGGACAAGGCTTGCTGAGCCTGTTCGGCGGCCTGATTGGCGGTGCTGGCTCCGCTTTGAACCTGTGCGGACAGTCCTTGCGTGCTGTTCCGGAACTGTTGCTGCTGATACCATAAGGCAGCGCCGAGCGCGACGGCAATCAACAGCAAAATAATAAAGGCGGGAAGCAGGACGGAGCGCGGTTTTCGGGCAGGCAAAGACTTCTTTGGCTGAGCCGTGGTCGATGGTCCTGGCGAAGCTGGAATGCCAGGGGCAGAAGCCTGGGACGCTTGCGAGATCTCGGGTTTTTTATCAGTCATGGCGAGATTGTAATCCTAGGAATTTTCTTTAAGCGACGCCAACTGGACGATGGCATGGAAAATGGCATCATCGCAGGGCGAACATACCTTTATCACTGTCGGCTCTACCTTACCAGAAGCACCGATCAGAGATTGTAAACGGCATGCTACACGTTCGTGTATCACGACGAACCGGCATTTGGCCCATTCCTCTTCCAGCCCCAATTGGCGGATATGGGCATGAACGGCGTCTGCGCTTTCGCCACTGGTCAATAAGAAAACACAGAGCTCAGGCGACACCATGATTTCTGATAACTGTTGAGTTTGCCCAGGTTGCCAGACAGCCCGTGTGCGCCGGTACAAGGCCAAACGCTCAACATCGATGCCCGCCTCCTCACATTGCGCACCAAGCCATTCGCGCCCGGATTCACCCCTTATTATCAACACACGCTCAAGACGATGACGCAGCGGCTGTAAAACAGACCAAAGGGCTTCCGAGTCCTGATCCTGGGTGACAGGGTCAGGATGCAAAATGTGTGCATGTTGCATAAGGCCCGAGTCATACAGAGGCTGCGCACTAGAGCGCCCCACGGTCGCCACCATGGTTCGTTCTGGCCAGGCACCTTGATTGGTACGTCGGGCAAGCAGATCGAGATACATGGCGACGGCACCGCTGCTTACGAAAACGATCAAGTCGTAGTCGCCGGGCGGCGGTAACTGATCGCCATCCTGTATGAGCGGGGTTAGCGATAAGGCTGGCAAGGCGATCGGTCGCAGCCCGGCCGCCTGCAAGCGGCGCCCGAGTTGTTCGTTCTTTCCTTGCGGACGAGTCAGAACGACACTAGCTTTCATGGTCTTCTTAACCACAAAACGCGGCCACCACGCGTCAGGAAGCCGTATCCGGGGACAAGAGCCGTGACAGAATGTCGTTGGCTCCTTTAGAGAGCAAATCGTGAGCGACTTGCTCGCCAAGCTGTTCTGCCGAAGAGACAGGACCGGAAACTTGAGAACGTATGATCCGTGTACCGTCGGGCTCTGCCACCAAAGCCGCAATGCTTAAGGTGTTGCCGTCCAATTGAGCAAATGCAGCCAAGGGGACCTGGCAAGATCCGCCCAACACCCGCGACACGGTACGCTCTGCCAAGGCGCACGCCGCCGTGCTTGGACAGGCTAATGGCGCGAGCCATTCGTGCATGTCTTTGCGTTGCTCGAGAATTTCGATACCAAGGGCGCCCTGGCCCGCGGCCGGTAAGCTCTGCTCTACAGACAGATAGCTGCGTATACGTGAAGCGAGCCCCAAACGACTAAGGCCGGCTGCCGCCAGAATAATGGCAGCGTACTCGCCTCGATCGAGTTTGCCAAGCCGAGTGTCAAGGTTACCCCGCAGCGCCTGGATATGGAGTTGCGGATACTGCTGGCGTATTTGCGATTCTCGACGCAAGCTGGACGTACCCACGACAGCGCCAGCGGGAAGCGCATCAAGGGAAGCAAAATCGTTGGATACAAAGGCATCGCGCGGATCATCGCGCTCAAGGATGACTGACAAAGCAAATGGACTTTGCATGTCGACGGGTACATCCTTGAGGGAATGCACCGCCAGATCGGCACGACCGTCGAGCAAGGCCGTTTCCAGTTCTTTGACGAACAAACCCTTACCGCCGATTTTGGACAACGTGCGATCAAGAATCTGATCGCCTCGGGTGGTCATCGTCAATAAGCTGACCTGGCAATCGGGATAAATCGCCTGAAGTCGATCGCGTACGTGTTCGGCTTGCCATAAGGCAAGTCGGCTTGCACGAGTCGCGATGACCAGTTTCGCAGGTGCTGCAGCCATACCCTAGCCTGCCAACTGAGTAAATACGACGGCGAGTATGATGCCGATGATTGCCAATATGAGCAGGCCTTGAAGCAGCGACAGACCTGCTTCGTCGGGCTTCTTGCGACCGGAGGACTTAAACAGACCCATGTGCACTTTCCTTGCCAGCGCCCTTGCGACTGGCTATCCACTTACCGATTCCCACCACTAGAATCGCGCCGATGACCTCAGCTGCGATCTTGATCGTGCCGGGCACTTGACCGAACTTGCTTTCAATGAATATGTCGGTTACGACCATACCACCTGCGATCCAGCCCAACAGTGCGGCACCCAGCGTCACGACCAGCGGGAAACGATCGATTAACTTCAGGACTATAGTACTGCCCCAAATAATAATAGGCACGCTTAACAGCAGACCGAAAATCACGTAGCCCAATTGATGATCGGGTATGGTATTTTGCGCTGCGCCTGCAATCGCGATCACGTTATCCAGGCTCATTACAAAGTCGGCGATGATAATAGTTTTGACAGCAGCCCACACCGAGGCGTTAGCCTTGATATTTTCGTGATGACCTTCTTCGGGCACCAGCAATTTAATACCGATCCATAACAGCAGCAAACCGCCTACGATCTTGAGGAAAGGGATACCGAGCAAAGTCAAAGCGAAGGCGATCAGGACGATGCGCAGAATGATCGCGCCCGCCGTGCCCCACAAAATCCCCTTCACGCGTTGCTTGTGGGCAAGATTGCGGCAAGCCAGCGCAATTACAACCGCGTTGTCGCCGCCCAGCAATATGTCGATCATTACGATCTGAAACAGCGCACCCCAGTGCAGCGATTCAAATAACTCTACCATCTTGATTCCCGTGTCAGCCCATAAGGCGATAAAAAGCCCCGGTTTACGTGACATACCGAGGCATAACGAAGCAGGCTATTGTAATTCAGGATTCATTTAGTCTGCGTTCTTGCCTGAAAAATATTCCACAAGCCTGAACAACGTTTTTAGGCGCTGTTCGGACTGTCGCGCCATCGTTAAATGGCGCCAAAATGTATGAGTCTGCTAAAGAAGCCTCCGAAGGAGGCTTCTTTTACCGACTTATAGTACCGATTTAAGCAATTTGCCCATTTCGGATGGATCGCGAGTGGTGCGAATACCGCAAGCTTCCATGATTTCCAGCTTGGCGTCAGCCGTATCAGCGCCGCCAGAGATTAAGGCACCAGCATGGCCCATGCGCTTTCCAGCTGGAGCGGTAACGCCTGCGATAAAGCCTACCACGGGCTTCTTCATGTTGTCTTTAGCCCATTCTGCGGCATTGACTTCGTCAGGACCGCCAATTTCACCAATCATGATGACGGCATCGGTTTCTGGATCGTCATTGAACATCTTGAGAATATCAATGTGCTTGAGACCATTGATGGGGTCGCCACCAATACCGACTGCAGTAGACTGACCCAGGCCCAACTCGGTAAGCTGAGCAACCGCTTCGTAAGTTAGTGTACCCGAACGGCTAACCACGCCGATACGACCCTTGCGGGCAATATGGCCCGGCATAATACCGATTTTTAATTCGTCGGGTGTAATCAAACCTGGGCAGTTAGGACCTAACAACAGAGTCCGTTTGTTCTGGTCGCGCATACGGTTGCGGAGTTCCAGCATGTCGCGGACAGGAATCCCTTCGGTGATGCAGATGACCAGGTCCAGGTCGGCTTCAACCGCTTCCCAAATTGCCGCAGCAGCACCGGCTGGCGGTACATAAATAACAGAAACCGTAGCGCCAGTCTCGGCCTTGGCATCTTTTACGCTGCCGAAAATAGGCACGCCTTCAAAATTCTCGCCAGCCTTCTTGGGATGTACGCCAGCGACGAAAGCCGCTTTTCCATTGGCGTATTCGCGGCACATATGGGTATGGAACTGGCCGGTTTTACCGGTTATTCCTTGGGTAATGACTTTTGTATCTTTGTTGATCAGAATCGACATTTACAAATTCCTCGGCAATATTCTTATTTCGCGGCGGCTACGACTTTAGTCGCGGCTTCAGCCATGGTGTCAGCGCTGATGATAGGCAGGCCCGACTCAGCCAGCAGTTTCTTGCCGAGTTCTTCGTTTGTACCCTTCATGCGAACGACCAGCGGCACGCTCAGGTTGACGGCCTTGCACGCGGCGATGACGCCTTCGGCAATGACATCGCAGCGCATAATCCCACCGAAGATATTGACCAGAATCGCCTTCACGCCTTTGTTCTGAAGCATGATCTTGAAGGCTTCAGTCACTTTCTCGGCCGTTGCACCGCCGCCGACATCCAGGAAGTTGGCGGGTTCACCGCCAAACAACTTGATCGTGTCCATCGTTGCCATGGCCAAGCCAGCTCCGTTCACCAGGCAGCCAATGTTGCCATCGAGCTGAATATAAGCCAGGTCGAATTTGCTGGCTTCGATTTCAGCGGGATCTTCCTCGGCCAGATCGCGATACTCAACGATTTCGGGATGACGGAACAAAGCATTGGAATCGAAGTTGAATTTGGCGTCGAGCGCAATGATGTCGCCCGAACCGGCCAGGATAAGCGGATTGATTTCAGCCAGTTCGGCGTCAGTTTCCGTATAAACCTTGTAAAGCTTCTGAAACTCTGCAGCTGCTTTGTCTACCGAAGCATCGGGTACACCGATACCGTGCGCGAGTTCGACAGCCGCCTTGTCAGTAAGGCCGTCTTTAGGATCCACGAACACCTTCAGGATTTTTTCGGGAGTCTTTTCGGCGACTTCTTCAACGTCCATGCCACCTTCGCTCGAAGCCATCACGCAGACGCGCTGCGAGCCACGATCGGTAACAATGCCAACGTAATATTCTTTCTTAATATCGGCGCCTTCTTCAATAAGCAGGCGGCCCACCTTTTGGCCTTCAGGACCAGTTTGGTGCGTGATCAACTGCATACCCAGAATTTCGGATGAGAGCTGTCGCACTTCGTCGAGCGAGCGTGCCAGCTTGACTCCGCCGCCTTTGCCACGGCCACCCGCATGAATCTGCGCCTTCACCACCCAGACCGGACCGCCCAGCTTTTCAGCTGCGGCAACGGCCTCGTCAACGGAAAAAGCAGGAATTCCGCGTGGGACATTCACGCCAAATTTCTTCAGCAGTTCCTTGCCTTGATACTCGTGAATTTTCATTTATTACCTGTCAGAACGTAAAGAATAAGAAAGAACGCGTGCGTCTGTGCCCTGGAGCACGGTTGCCCGCCCGTTGAGGATACCCTATTCGCACTTTGCTTCGGCCTTGGGCGTTACGTACCATTTGGGATAGAACTCTTGCACCACCGGCCCGTCGAGCCTGAGTGCATGGCACCCTTCCAATTGAAATGGACGCTTGGCTTGTTGACCCGTTGCCGATTGCTCTTTACGCCGCTTATTGGCCATGGTCTGGATCGCAACGGTTGGCAAAACATAGGCCAGTTCCGTCATGTGACTGCAGCCCGCCGTTTTAGCGTAGCGGTCTTTGACCACCTGGCGAAAATTGCGTAGCAGATTCATGCCAACTAGATGCCGATAGTCGGGTGCGATGGCCGTGCAGTTTCCCTGGTACGGGGCGGCGTCGTAATCGGCCACTGCGGCCGTGATCATGAACTGATCATCGATCGTTACGCGAAGATGCATGTGATGAATAGGGTCGCCGGCGCGATGTAACGACGCGCCATCCCTAAGTACGAAATCGTAAGCCTTGACGTCGATGAGTTCGGCCTCAAGGTCCCATTGGCCGTCCTCGCGGGCAAACGAACTCACACGTATGGAGCGCGTATGCAAGGGTTCGCGGGCGATATCAGGAGGTGGCAAGGGCATTTACAATCGGCATATGGCGAAAAAACGGTTAAGTATAGCGCAGAGCCTGCGCTGCGCTGACCATCCTGACCAGTGCGGCTTCGGTTTCCTGCCAGCCACGGGTCTTCAGACCGCAATCGGGGTTAACCCATAGCCGTTCGGGCGCCAGTCGCGTCGCCGCCTTGCGCATCAGGCCTACCATTGATTCTACTTCGGGCACATTTGGTGAATGGATGTCGTAAACGCCAGGGCCAATATCGTTCGGATAGTGGAAGTTTTCGAATGCCCCAAGCAGCTCCATATTGGAGCGCGATGTTTCGATAGTGATAACGTCAGCATCCATTGCCGCAATGGCCTGAATAATGTCATTGAATTCGGAGTAGCACATGTGCGTGTGTATCTGCGTATCGTCCCGGACCCCGCCGGTCGACAGACGGAAACAATCTACGGCCCACTCCAAATACCGCGCCCAATCGGCGCGGCGCAATGGCAGGCCCTCGCGGAAGGCCGGCTCATCGATCTGTATGACGGCAATACCGGCCGCTTCAAGGTCCACCACTTCATCACGCAATGCCAGAGCGAGTTGCCGGCATGTGACTTCTCGGGGCTGATCATCACGCACAAATGACCATTGCAGTATGGTGACCGGTCCAGTCAGCATACCTTTTACCGGCTTATCGGTGAGTGACTGCGCATAAGCGGACCATGCGACCGTCATTGCAACCGGTCGAGCTACGTCGCCGAAAATGATGGGGGGTTTCACGCAGCGCGAACCGTAGCTTTGTACCCAACCGTTCTGCGTAAAAGCAAAGCCGCCGAGCAATTCGCCGAAGTATTCCACCATATCGTTACGCTCGGCTTCTCCGTGAACCAGAACATCTAGCCCCACTCTTTCTTGAAATCGGATAACGTGTTCAATTTCGGCACGCATGGCTTTCTCGTACGCGGCATCGCTAAGTGATCCGTTTTTCCAGTCACGGCGAGACACCCGGATCTCGGTAGTTTGGGGGAAAGATCCTATAGTGGTCGTGGGATACGCCGGTAAATTCAAATTCTTTTGCTGGACAAGAATACGCTGCAGAAATGGAGTGCGCTCGCGCGGCAATTTTGCCGACGTTGCCAAGCGTGCCTGTATCGCTGGATGATGGATCCGGCCAGACTTGCTCTTTTCCTCTAACAACGCTCGTTGCCGCTGCAGGACCGCCAAAGTCGAAGGATTAGGGTTATCTGCCAAAGATTGGGCGAGCCACTCCAGTTCGTCCAGCTTTTGCGCGGCAAAGGCGAGCCAACCACGGAGTTCGGCATCCAGCTCTTTCTCGGCGTCCAGGTCAACAGGCACATGCAGTAAGGAACAGGAAGGGGCAAGCCACAGACGCTCGCCCAGAGACGACGCAAGCGGCGCAACGACCGCGTGCACTTTATCCAGATCGGTTCGCCAGACGTTGCGGCCGTCAATGACCCCCAGCGAAAGCACCTGATTTTCTCCGAGGACCGCCAGTACATCGTGCAGCTGGTCCGGCGCACGCACCAGATCGATATGCACGCCCTGAACGGGCAAGCCTTCCAAGACCTGGACATTCTCTTTGAGGTGTTCGAAGTACGTCGCCAAGAGCACAGATACGCCGGATTCTGCCAGGGTGTCGTATACCCGCTTGAATGCGGCTTGCCAGGCTTCGGGCAAGTCAAGACCAAGAATTGGCTCGTCTATCTGAACCCACTGCACTCCCAACGTTTTGAGGCGCTGCAATACCTGTGTGTAGACAGGAAGCAAATTATCCAGTAAATCCAGCTTGGCAAGATCGTCTACGCCATGCGTGAAGGCGTCGCCCTTGCCCAGCCATAGCCAGGTCAATGGACCTGGGATCACCGGCTTTACCTTATGACCAAGCGCCTGAGCCTCGAGCACGTGATCAAACAGATAGCTTCGAGCAATACGATATGCCTGATCGGGCACCAATTCGGGCACGATGTAATGGTAATTGGTATCAAACCATTTCGTCATTTCGCACGCAATGGCAGGTGTACCCTGCGGTGCGCGACCACGCGCCATCCTGAAAAGAGTGTCATTGCCGACGAATTCATTTGACGCTTGCGCAAACCGGGCGGGTACGGCTCCAAGGAATGTCGTCCATTCCAGAATATGGTCATACCAAGCGAAATCACCGACCGGTACGAACGTTAGGCCGGACCGCGCTTGAAGATCCCAATGACGCTCGCGCAATTGTTGGCCCGTAAGTTCAAGTGCTTCGGCGGGTACCGAACCCGCCCAGTAAGATTCCAAGGCCCGTTTCAATTCACGTTGAACGCCAATGCGGGGGAAGCCTAGATTATGAGTAACTGTCATGTTAAATGCTTATTAGATGAGTAATATTAGTTTCGACTGCTATTGTGCCTATACAATTGCATGAATCAAAATCAAATTCACCATGCATAATATGAATAATTCTCATCTAAACTCAGGTCGTTGCAATGCTTGAAATCCGTCATATGGAAACATTGACTGCAATCCGCGAGGCAGGGAGCCTACAAGAGGCGGCGGATCGCCTGCACGTAACGCAATCAGCCTTATCTCATCAATTGCGCGATCTTGAAGTTCGACTTAAAACGCCCTTGCTTAATCGACGAACCCGTCCAGCGAGACTAACGACCGCTGCGTTGCGCATACTGGCCCTGGCCGACGAGGTGTTGCCCCGCGTCAAGGCCACCGAACGCGAGCTCCAGCGGCTTGCCGCTGGCCGAACCGGCCGCCTACACCTGGCAATTGATTGCCACTCATGTTTTCAATGGCTCATGCCGGCGCTCGACGCATTCCGACAGGACTGGCCGGACGTCGCGCTTGACCTTTCTGCCGCATTTTCCTTCGCGCCCTTACCGGCATTGGTTCGCGGCGACCTTGATCTTGTGATCACTTCTGACCCGCAAGCTATTGAGTCGGTAACGTATGTTCCCTTGTTTCGCTACGAGCTTGTCCTTGCCATGGCGTCGTCGAACCCTCTGTCGCAATACAAGCATATCGAACCCGAACAACTCGCCGACCAGGTTCTGATCACTTACCCGGTAGATCGCCAGCGCATGGATGTATTTACCGTCTTTCTGGATCCGGCTGATGTAGAACCGGCCGCAGTACGCAAGGCCGAACTTACGCCAATCATTGTGCAACTGGTAGCAAGCCAACGTGGCGTAGCAGCGCTGCCAAACTGGGCTCTGACCGAATACCTAAACCATGGCGACCTACAAATACGTCAGCTAGGTTCTAAAGGAATATGGCGCACGTTGTATGCAGCCTTACGGATCGAGGATGCGCACGCCGATTATCTGCAAGCCTTTTTGACCCAGGCAAAGGCGACCTGCTTTAAAACGCTTGAAGGCATAAAAGCGGTACGGCAATAGTCTATCGGTTTACCTTAGAAAAAGGCGGGTCCGGATGCGGTAAATGGTGAGAGTTTTCAGGAGTCCTGCGGATGGTCGCCCAGTATTCGGCGCAGGCATTCGGCTGAAAAACCGCGCGAGGCCAGGAAACGAAATTGCTTCGCGTATTCTTTGGCGTCTGCAGGGGCGCTGCCAAACTTCTTTTCCCACACGACACGGGCTCGATCAACTTCTGTACTGCGCAATTGCTGGCTTATACCAGCGATGCTGTCGTCGCCCAAGCCATGTTGTCGTAGTTCCTGGACGATGCGACTGGTCCCCTGGCGCGCAGCGCGCCGGTTTACCAGGCTTTGTGCAAATCGTTCATTTGAAAGCCAGTTCTCGCGTTCGAGATCGTCCAATAAATTTTCGAGCTCGTCGTCGCAACTGGCATAGGCGGCAAGTTTGCGTTGAAGTTCCAGTCGCGAGTTCTCACGCCGAGAAAGGATAGCAATAGCCCTTGCCTTCAGAGAAGGCCCCCTTTTAGGGGGGGCCACGTCGGCATCGGCCTCCTGACCGGACAACGTTTCGAAATCGTCGACTTTTGCGCGCATGGCGATTCGGGCCGTTTATTAGACGGGATCTTCTTCGGCTGCCAGGGGAGTTACTTGCTTACTGACAGTAGACGCGGCTTGCGCAATTACGCCCAACTGTTCACGCACCCGATTTTCGATTTCAAAGGCCATTTCCGGATGCTCTTTCAGGTATTCGCGCACATTGTCTTTACCTTGCCCAATACGCGTGCCGCTGTAGCTAAACCACGCCCCCGCCTTATCGACGATACCGGCCTGCACGCCAAGATCGATGATTTCGCCTTCGCGCGAAATACCCGCACCGTACATGATGTCGAATTCGGCTTGCTTGAAAGGTGGCGCAACCTTATTTTTGACGACCTTGACGCGAGTTTCATTACCGACGACTTCGTCGCCTTTCTTGATAGCGCCGATACGACGAATATCGAGCCGGACGGATGCATAGAATTTCAGCGCATTTCCGCCGGTGGTCGTTTCGGGGTTACCGAACATCACGCCGATTTTCATGCGGATCTGGTTAATAAAGATGACCATGCAATTGGCGCGCTTGATGTTCGCCGTAAGCTTGCGCAATGCCTGGCTCATGAGGCGAGCCTGCAGGCCTGGCAGAGAATCCCCCATGTCGCCTTCAATTTCGGCCTTGGGTACCAATGCCGCAACCGAGTCGATGACAATAAGGTCGACCGAACCGGAACGTACCAACGCATCAGTAATTTCCAATGCCTGTTCGCCTGTATCAGGCTGAGAGATCAGCAGGTCATTAAGATTGACACCAAGTTTGGAAGCATATTGCACATCAAGAGCATGTTCTGCATCGATAAAGGCGCAGGTACCGCCGATTTTCTGCATCTCGGCAATGACTTGCAAGGTCAATGTCGTTTTACCAGAGGATTCAGGACCATAGATTTCGACGACGCGCCCACGAGGAAGACCGCCTACCCCCAACGCAATATCAAGCCCCAAGGATCCGGTGGAACACACCAGGATATCGTGTTCGACCTTGTCGTCGCCATAGCGCATTACCGACCCTTTGCCGAACTGCTTCTCGATTTGAGATAAGGCGGCGGCCAGTGCTTTGGCGCGCTCGGTGGCGGCTTTGCTGTTTTTGTCGTCCATGTAGGGATCCTTGACTAAAAGCGAAATAAAAAAAGCGCGGTAAAGCGGCAATTGACGAAGAGATTATTACATCAAATTGTACTGTATAAATACACAGATATCCAGCAGCACCAATCGTAATCCCTGACTGTTCAGACGCAATGGCGCGTGCAAGAATAAGAATATCGTTCCAGACCAAGCTGCAGCTAACTGACATGCGAATTCTAATCGCCGAAGACGACAGTATTCTTGCGGATGGACTTTCTCGTTCCTTACGCTACGACGGTTATGCCGTCGATGTGGTGGCGGACGGCTCGAGTGCCGATTCAGCATTGCAGCTACAAAGCTTCGATCTACTGATTCTGGATCTTGATTTGCCGCTACTGCCCGGGCTCGCCGTTTTGCGTCAGCTGCGTCAGCGCAACACACCGATACCTGTGCTTATTTTAACCGCGTCCGATACCATCGAACAGCGTGTGAAAGGCCTTGACCTTGGCGCCGACGACTACATGGCGAAACCGTTCGCATTAAGCGAACTCGAGGCCCGCGTAAGGGCTCTGACCCGTCGCAGCGCAGGCAACAGTACAACAACACTCCGATACAAGCGGCTTAGCTTTGACCTAAATGGCCGCGTAGCCCGCATCGACGATCAACCTCTCGAGCTATCGGCTCGTGAAACCAGCCTGCTGGAAATTTTCCTGTCCCGCAGTGGGCGCATGATAAGTAAAAATCAGTTTGTCGATCTCTTGTGCGAATGGGGTGAAGAGGTCACCCAAAACGCTATCGAGGTCTACATACATCGTCTGCGCAAGAAAATCGAACCCAGTGGCGCCAAAATTGTCACCGTGCGCGGCTTGGGTTACTGCCTGGAAGCTGAAAATCGAAACGATTCACTCGCCGCCTAACGAACGCCGCACGAAAAAGCTGTATGTCCGATAAGCCCGCTTCGCGCCAGCAGCCCGTGAGCGACAGTACGCAACACCTGCCTTTTCTTCGATTTTTTCGTCCGCGAAAAAACAATGGAAGCCTGCTGAACAAAATAATGATCTGGATGTTCGGCCCGCTATTTCTGACGTGGACGGTGGGCTTGGTCATTACCTATTTTATTGCGCAAAACATTGCCAATGCCCCTTACGATCGCACCTTGGCTAACCATCTCCGGATGCTGAGGTACGAAGTTCAGCAGCAAAAATTAACCCAAGGCATACAACTCTCAACATCGGCCATCACCATTTTGCAAGGTGACTCGTCAAACCTGATACGGTGGGAAATTCAGGACGCAAATGGTAATTCAATCGGAGGCAATGCCAGCATTCCCTTACCGACCGATTGGACCTACGAAGACGAAATCATTCGCTTCCGGAATGAAACAATAGACGGCCAGAGCGTGCGCGTTGCCTACATTTGGGGCGCTCGCGACCTGAACGGCATGAGCTTCCTGACTGTCGTGGCTCAGTCCAACGAAATGCGTGCCACTCTGCAGCAAGAGATCCTGACCGGCATGCTTACCCCACAGCTGATCGTATTGCCGCTGGCTGCACTTTTGGCAGGCCTTGGTCTTACCCATGGCCTGGAACCACTGGCCCTATTGCAGGAGCGCATACGAGCCAGGCGCCTTAACGATATGTCGCCTATCGGCGACGACATCACGCCAGTCGAAATTGTACCTTTGGTAGCAGCCATGAACAGTCTGTTGGTCCGGTTGGCGGCGGCCAACCGAGCTCAAAGACGCTTTGTGGCCAATGCGGCGCACCAACTTAAGACCCCTCTGGCGGGTATGCGCACGCAGGCCGAACTGGCTTTACGTGAGCGCAACCCTGAAAAAATGAACATGAGTCTTGAGCAGCTAGTAAAGGGATCAGAACGCGCAACCCGACTGGTCAACCAGTTGCTGGCGCTTGCGCGCGCGGAAAGCCCTAACGAGGCGATACAGCCGCTTTCCGACGTTATCGAGCTTAATGAGTTGACGGAAAACACAGCCATGAGTTGGGTTGATACGGCGTTAAAAAAAAACCTGGACCTTGGCTTTGAACGGGCGCCGACTCCTATGAGGATATTTGGCAACCAGTTCATGCTGGTAGAACTGCTTAACAACCTGATCGACAACGCCCTGCTTTATACGCCATCTCCTGGCTGGGTAACGGTACGTGTCGGCGGCGACGCTCTGTCTGCTTACCTGGAAATTGAGGATTCTGGGCCGGGAATCGCCCCTGCCGATCAAGAGCGCGTTTTTGATCGCTTCTACCGCGTTCTCGGTACCGCTGTAGATGGCAGCGGCCTAGGCCTTTCAATCGTGAAGGAAATTGCTGAACAACATCATGCCGGCATTCACTTCATGCCACCCAGTCAGCGCAACGGAGTACCGGGCGGCACTTGCCTACGCGTAACCTTCACGCGGCTTAAAGAGGCGATGGCGCAAGCGTAGGACCATATGGTCAGGAGGAGGATGGCTGCGTCGCTTCTTTAAAACAAGAAAAAAACTTTTTTACGAAAAAAAAGCGTTGGCGGAGCAATAGTCAGTTTCAAGTCAGGCTGATCCCCTAATTTATGCATTATCTGCTTTGCGAGTAAGTAGGCTGGGGCAAAAAACCGGACCTGTTACAGGCCATTCCGAGATAGGAGACATCATGAACACAACGACAACTGTCGCTCAACCGGGAGGTCCCGTAATGGGGGCTCCGGATGCAACTCACCGGCCAATGACCGCCGAAGAGCGCAAAGTAATTTTCGCCTCATCGTTGGGTACCGTATTTGAGTGGTACGACTTCTATCTGTATGGTTCTCTGGCCACGATTATCGCGGCTCACTTTTTTTCTGGCGTGAACCCAACAGCGGGCTTCATTTTTGCCTTGCTAGCCTTTGCCGCTGGCTTCGCTGTACGGCCTTTTGGTGCATTGGTTTTCGGCAGGCTAGGCGATCTGGTCGGGCGAAAATACACGTTCCTGATCACCATTATTATTATGGGCCTGTCGACGTTCCTGGTGGGCGTGCTTCCCTCGTACTCATCTATCGGCATGGCCGCTCCAGTCATTTTGATTGCGCTGCGCTTGCTGCAAGGCTTGGCCTTGGGTGGTGAATACGGAGGTGCGGCGACGTACGTTGCGGAACATGCTCCGCAGAATCGCCGCGGCTTCTATACAAGCTGGATCCAGACCACTGCCACGTTGGGATTGTTCCTGTCCTTGTTGCTTATTCTAGGGATCCGTACCGCTATGGGCGAAGAGGCGTTCTTGGACTGGGGCTGGCGCATTCCTTTCTTGATCTCGGTGGTACTGCTCGGTATCTCGGTATGGATCCGAATGAAACTTAACGAATCACCCGCCTTCAAGAAAATGAAGGCTGAAGGCACCGGATCCAAAGCACCTATCAAAGAATCGTTTGGCGAATGGGGCAATCTAAAATTGGTTTTGCTTGCCTTGTTTGGCCTTACGGCCGGTCAGGCGGTAGTTTGGTACACCGGCCAATTCTATTCGTTGTTCTTCCTGACGAAAACGTTGGCCATCGAGGCCAATTCGGCGAACATCATGATCGCCCTGGCTCTGCTGATTGGAACGCCATTCTTTGTTATTTTTGGTGCCCTCTCGGATCGCATTGGGCGAAAACCCATCATCATGGCCGGCTGCTTGATTGCCGCTTTGACCTATTTCCCCGTATTTAAGGGAATTACTCACTTTGCTAATCCTGCGCTCGAAGCAGCCCAGGCGACCGCCCCGGTAACCATTATCGCGGACCCAAGCACTTGCTCGTTCCAGTTCAACCCGGTGGGGACCTCGGCATTTACCAGCTCCTGCGACGTGTTGAAAGCCTTTATGGCCAGCAACTCAGTCAATTACAACAATCAGGCAGCGCCTGCCGGCACGGTTGCAAAGGCCAAGATAGGCAACGAGGAGTTCACTTCCTTTGAAGGACAACAGCTTAGTAAGGCTGATTTCACTGCTAAATCGGCGGAACTGAAGAAGTCGCTCACCGACGCGATTCGCAGCCACGGCTACCCCGCGAAGGCAGATCCGGCTCAGATCAACTACGTTATGGTCGTATTGTTGCTGACCTTCCTGGTGATATTGGTCACGATGGTTTATGGGCCGATTGCCGCCATGCTGGTTGAAATGTTCCCGACGCGCATCCGCTATACCTCGATGAGCATGCCCTACCATATCGGAAACGGCTGGTTTGGGGGATTCCTTCCACCGGTGGTATTTGCGGTGGTCGCTGCCACGGGGAATATCTACGACGGCTTGTGGTACCCGATAATTATCGCCTCAATAACCCTCGTGATCGGGATGCTCTTCGTGAAGGAAACCAAAGACAACAATATCAACGCTTAAGGCGAGAGCAATCGGGCTACTAGGTAAAATGGCCTGAAGCTTTATGCAATCAGCTAACCGCCCTCGGCAATAGGGGCGGTCTTTTTATCAGTCGGAGATATCTCGATTCAGCAGCGTGTCAGGCTGCCTGCCTACAATCTGAGGCATAGAACGGATTTCTACTTGTGTTGTCAGCGACTGATCCCACGGTTCGGCGACGCGGGGAATCCTTTTTATCGCCTTTGTTGCGCGCCCCGCAATCTTTATTAGCGTAACAGCAGGTGTGCTCTCTAATGGCCCAGTGCTACGGCATTCTGGGCCATTTTTTTGTAACGTTCCCTCGCGTGCCCCGAATCATGGCCTTGAAATGAAGCGCTTCCGAAATGGGCTTACAATCGTCGCTCTTTACTCTTTACTGGCCGACGCTCGCGACTCAACGTGGATTCGCCTCGGCCGCAACTCAAGAAGACGTCAAACATGTGGTTCAAGAATCTCAGGATATTCCGACTGTCCCCCTCATGGTCGTGTACCGTAGACTCCCTCGAAGCAGCGATTGAGAAGCAGGCATTTCAGCCCGGCGGCAGTCAGGAAATGCAAAGTTTAGGCTGGGTGCCGCCCCGCGAAAACAGCGGTCTTATTCATGCTCTGGACGGCCAATTTTTGTTGAGCTTGCGCGCCGAAAAGAAATTATTGCCCACCACGGTTATCAATCAGGTAGCAAAAGCCAAGGCCCAGGAAATCGAAGAGCAGCAGGGTTTCAAGCCTGGTCGCAAGCAAATGAAAGAGATCAAGGAACAAGTCTCGGTCGAACTCTTGCCGAAAGCCTTCAGCATCTATCGGGACACGCGCGTATGGATCGACACCAAAAACCATTGGCTGGTGATCGATGCGGCCGCTGCGGCGAAAAGCGATGAAGTGCTAGGGATGCTGGCCAAGGCCATAGACTCATTTCCCATTGCCCCGCTTTATGTGGAAGAATCCCCAGCCTCTGCCATGACGAACTGGCTGGTCAGCGACGAGCCCCCAACGAACTTCAGCATCGACCAGGATACCGAGCTGCGTTCCACCAGCGAGAATGGTGCAGCGGTGCGCTACGTTCGTCAAAGCATTGAAATAGACGATGTGCGCAAGCACGTACAAGCCGGGAAGCAATGCACACGTCTGGCCCTGACCTGGGCCGATCGGGTATCGTTCACCATGACCGAGGGCCTGGACATAAAACGTGTCAATCCATTGGATGTCTTGAAAGAAGGCCAAGATAGTTCGGCTCACAATGATGATGAGCAATTCGATTCCGACTTCACCCTGATGACGGGCGAGTTGGCCAAACTGATTGCTGAGCTGGTCGAAGCGCTGGGCGGCGAACGAAAATAGACCTTTCGTTCGAGGTGCCTGTTCTACGTAATGCTTCGCGGTGAATGCGCCGGGGGCTCAATGAAGAGCCCCCTGACATCATTCAGTCCATGCCGTGAAAGACGCTGTCGTCGGGACCGATATGCGACGGAGGACTCCAGGTAACGTCGCGCAGCGAATGTTGCACGAGGCTCTCGACGCCCAGCAGGACGGCAAAAATTGCCATACGCACTGGTATGCCGTTGTCAGTTTGCCGAAATATCGCCAAACGCGAATCGTGATTCAGATCAACGCTTAGATCATTCGCCCCTTCACGGCTATCGCGCGGCAAGGGATGCATTACGATCACGTCTGGTCCACAGCATTTGTCGATTATTGCCTTGTTTACCTGGAAATCGGGCGTGTAGCCTTCTAGTTCTTCCGCGGCAAAGCGTTCTTTTTGCACCCGTGTTGCGTAAATAACATCGGCACCGACCAGCCCTTCATCAAGTGAATTGCTTTGCTGTATGGTGTGACCATGCTTGCCCGTCTGCTCGAGGATGTAGTCCGGCATTTCCAGACCTCGTGGCGATATCAAAGTAAATTTCAGGCCTCGGTACAAGGCCAGCAGCTTGATCAACGAATGGACCGTCCGGCCATATTTCAGGTCGCCTACCAGCGCTATATGCGCTCCGTCCAAAAGCTTACCTAAACGCGAAAATTCGGTCAGTATCGTGTACAGGTCCAATAATGCCTGGCTTGGATGTTCACCAGGGCCGTCGCCGCCGTTGAC
Source organism: Candidimonas sp. SYP-B2681 (assembly GCF_003971065.1). Lineage (GTDB taxonomy): Bacteria > Pseudomonadota > Gammaproteobacteria > Burkholderiales > Burkholderiaceae_B > Pollutimonas. Next base: position 233,482 of record NZ_RYDV01000007.1, on the reverse strand, counting down.
CACAGGGATGTTCGAAGCCCGGGCAAACTCAGCGACTGAGCCTTTTTCCGGATGACGGATCACCATCGCATCGACATAGCCGCTCATGACACGGCTGGTGTCATAGATAGATTCGCCCTTGGCCATCGACGAAAACGTGAATCCTGTGGTATCGCAAACGGAGCCACCCAACCTGCAAAACGCGGCACCAAAGCTGACTCGGGTTCGAGTGCTGGCTTCGAAGAATAAGTTACCGAGCACAGCACCCTCTAGCACGCGCGACACCTTGTGACGTCGCGCTATGGGCTGCATTTGGTCTGCAATGCGAAACAGCTCTTCGACCGACTCTCGGGAAAATTGGTCTACCGACAACAGCTGATGCTTGCCTTCATAGGCAATGCGGTCTCTTAGCGGCCCAGACTGTGCGCTTTGCGCATACTTCTGTAAGAGCCCTTCGTTCTCTACGATTTCGGTGACGAAACGGCTCACGACTTCCGGCATGCTGCGGAATTCCTGTGACCCTTCGGGCAACAACCAGGTGTCGAGCGCACGCCGCTTAACCCCAATGCGAAGGGCGAAGACATCACGCGTCAGATTTAGGCGACGCATGGCATCGCGAAGAAACACTTGTTGTGAGACAGCCATAATTGAACCTGAATATATATGTACGCAAAGCGTATATATTATTTCGTCGAGCTGTCCTTGACGAGTATTTATTGAACTATGCCGACAAAATACAACGAAGTTTCAAGAAGAACCTACGAGCCTGCGAACATAACCCTGCGTGTCGGCGGGTTAGAGATGAAATCGTCACCATCTTTGAATTGGTCGAAAGGCACCCCACCATGATAATTCGAGGACGGAACATCTTCCGAACTCAGGTACACCATACTGGCGAGGTTCAACGTAAACCAGCATCCACAAACGAAGGCGAGCAAACTAAAGCTGTACGCAAGGATTGTGAAGAACATAGGAATCCAATGCGTACGACGCCTGCGGCCTGCCAGCGACTGATTGAACAGGCTGGCTTGTACAGAATACGACCAGAGAAGCCCTAGCGCTGCAAGCACCAAGCCACCTAAGAACGCCGCCAAGGGGACGCGTAGCCACGGAGGCGCCAGATCGATAGGGACGATGCCGACACCGAATGCAAGTATGGCGACGACGCCTATACCGTTAATCCAGGCAAGAAACTTGAAGCCTAAAGCCAGTGTCGCGGCAATAGCCTGTACCCCGCAAGATTGGCCGACTTGATTAGTATTCATTTGTTTTCACCGCCAAGACACTGCGACAAACCATATAATACGCGCCTGCGGACCCCAGAAGAAAACGGCACCTTGCACGGTGCCGTTTTTTTGGTCAGTTCGGCATGACGCCGTAGTAAGTTTGCGTTATTACGGTTTCAAGCCTGTACCCGCAGCCCCCGACCCACCGGTACCACCGCTGACAGGTGCTGTAGGAATAGAAGAGGCGCCGCTATCAGGCTCACCTGCAATGGCACGCGCCGCCGCCGTTGCGTTTTCTTCCGTTCCGACGGCAAATACCAGATGCCCGGTGGTAACTGGAGTCGTATAGCCCGGTGCCGCCATCATGGTACGGCCAACAACTAACGCCAGCCGTTTATTCGGATTTTTGTTCGTGATATCGGCCACTTTTTTCTTGCCCGCTTCATTTAGTTCCAGGGCAAGCAATCCTTCGCCGTTCTTATTCGAACCTGCCTGAATACCGCTTAAATCCGCGCGCGTGATCACAGGCTGTGGATTAACATAAAGAACGCCCGTTTGAAGGTTTACTGGAGTCCAACCCGCCTGGAGGGTGGTATCGGCCAAAAACACAGCAACCGAAGCGCCCTGACCTTGAGCCTTGAGCTCAGTTTCAGGTTGTGGGGCTGTAGTGGCAGGCGCTTGCGCCGCAGTCTTGTCAACCGGCGCAGTTTGGCAGGCAGCAAGAAATATCAAACTGGCAGGTACAAGAATGCGACCCAGCGTGCGTATAGTTTTCATCTATTTCCCCCCAACGATTTTCAATAATGAAAAAGTTTAACAGGTCGCCATAAGAACATAAGTCAAGGTATGTCGAGTTGTAGTAATAGGTATGGCTAGCGTTTATGGCGATATGGCTCCACGGACTTGAATCGATATGCGATCCAGAACGTTCCCGTCGTTGTCCAGCAATTCGATTCGGTGCCGGCCTGGCATGGGTCTCCAGAGCATGGCGTTCCCGCGCCCGACGAGACGTTGATCCACTCGCCACGCCAGAAGATCACCGCTTATTGCCGAAACATTGCCCGCAGCAAACCGAATTCGCTGATGGTGATAGGGAATATCTGGATCAAGCGCGAATATCGTTTGGTCAGCGGGAGATACAATGCGCCCGGCGCCACTCTCGCTTTTCGTGGGATCAAAGGAGCGTTCAACGAGCGTCAGCATCGTATCCCCAAGGAAGTAATCCCACCTTGATGGCTCTAGGTTCCCTTCGAAATCCACCCTGGTACGGCGGACATCTGACGGTGGCTTTGACTGGTGGCTGGCCGCTTCGCGATGCAGATACGTCATAATGTCATGCCAGATGGGCCCCGCCCCCGACACCCCGGATACGTCGTGCATACTGGCTCCAGCGCTGTTACCCACCCACACCCCGACCGTATACCGCGCCGACCACCCCAGGCACCAGTTATCGCGCATATCCTTGCTTGTTCCGGTCTTGACCGCTGTCCAGAAAGGCGTTGACAACGGACTGTCCAGACCGAACGTACGGGCACGCGCCTGACGATCTGACAAGATGTCGCCGACGATCCATGTCGCCGCGGGTGACATGATTGGTTTCGACTCTTGCGGTAGGCCCGATATTGGTACAAGTTTCACCGACGAATGGACGCCCGCAGCCGCGAAGCTGCGATACGCATTAGTCAACGCCAACAGCGTTACGTCGGCGCCGCCGAGCGCGAGACTGTACCCATAGAAGTCGCCCGTCTGCTCCAAGGGTAATCCCAAATTCACAAGACGCCTTGCGAAAGCGTCCGGGGTCACCATCAGTAGAGTCCGAACAGCAGGAATATTGAGGGACGAGGCCAGCGCCGTGCGCACACTTACCCAGCCCGAGAATCGTTTATCGTAGTTTTGGGGAATATAAAGTCCATTTCCCGTAGGAAGATCCAACGGCGCGTCGTTCAGCAACGATACCGCCGTCAATCGCTGCTGCTCGATCGCCTGCGCGTACAGAAACGGTTTCAACGTGGACCCCGCCTGACGCAACGCCCTAGCGTGATCGACTTGATGCGCGTCAGAAAACCCGCCCGACGACCCTATATACGCCAGCACCTCGCCGGTTCGATTCTCTAAAACCACAATGGCAGCATCGCGCACGTTCGCCATTCCCAACGCTTGCAGGTGGCGCTCTACACTGCCCAGAGCGAAACGTTGTAGGTCAGCATCCAGCGTAGTGGGCAGTGCCTGCCCAGCGGATAAGCCACCATTTTGCTGCGCGAGTGCCAGCCGTGAGAAATGAGGCGCGAGGCTGGCAGCGTCGGTCCATGGCAAACTTCTGCGAGCCAAGGTGTACCGAATGAAGTTGCGCAAGTCGTCGCATTCTTGGGGCGACCCCATGTCGACCAGCAGCGCACAGGCTCTTTGCTGTAGCGCCGTTTGTGAAGCGTTGGGGCCGCGCAAGAGCACGGCAGCTAAAGCCGACTCGCGCGCGTTCAAGCCGCTCGGATGTTTCTGGAACAACACATGCGACAGAGCACCGATACCAATTAGTTCGCCTCGGAATGGAACAAGGTTCAGGTAGGCTTCCAGTACCTGGGATTTGCTCCAGCGCTCCTCCAATGCCAGCGCTTGGCGAGCTTGATCGAACTTCTGGGCCAGGCTACGGCCAGACCGGCCACGTCGTAGTTCTTTCGTGAACAGCCCCACCAATTGCATGCTTAATGTGGACGCGCCACGATGCTGCCCGTGAATGACATTACCCCATCCGGCGGCAATAATTGCCTTCCAGTCCACCCCTGCATGCCGGTAAAAGCGTTGATCTTCGGAATATATAACGGCCCTTTGCAAGGAAACGGATACATCGCCAAGTTCTACCCAATCGCCACGCCGTGCCTGAAAATCGCTGCGAATACGGTCCAGCACTTGCCCGTTTCGATCCAGCACCCGAATATCCGAGGCACGATACTGCTCTTTGACCTGTTCAGCAGAAGGCTGCGCAGCAGCGCCGCTGGCCCAGCACGCCAGCAGTATCGCCAGACGGCAAGTCCAGTTCGGGAAAACCATTCTGGCTTCAATGACGAGAGGCATGGTCAGTCGACTTTTTCGAGTTCGACAGTGAAACGCCCAGCATGAGGCAATTCCCCATAAACATCGGGCTGGTACATCGCTTCCATGCGGGTTGGCGGTAATTGAAACTGGCCCGCAGTGTTTAGTCTTACCGTATATTCAATTGTGGATGACCCTGCTGGCAGATACTCGTAATAAGCCCGATAGCCTTCGAAGCTGCGCTCGACAAAGCTCGGTGCGTACCAACCCTTTACAGCTTCAGTCTGTGTCGCAATGCTCGAATCGCGCCCCAGGCCGCTGCCAAGAATCGTTGCGCCGGCCGGAATGGCGTCAGTCAGCACTGCCCACGTCGTGGCGGTTTTGGCAGCAATATCAAGCTTCACACGATAAACATCGCCCCGCGACCACACGCCAGGTAGCGCTTGCGAGATCGGGTGCATGCTACGGGAAATGCTGTAGCCTGCCATCACTGGTTTGACGACAGGCACTGCCGCCAGCGAGCTCACCATGGCCCACACCGTTCCCTGCCCCTGCTGTTGCAGCGTAAGCGTGCTGGAAGACTCCTGCGGCCACGCCTGAATAACGTCGTGCTCGGATGCCAAAGCGTTCGGCGCAGGCCTAGGCCAGTCGAATATGTGCGGAGATCCACCGGCAAGGCTACCGACCTGCACACGACCCGACACACGTGTGCCCTCGAAAGACTGCGCAAATTTTTCGATAGCCAAAGTGCCGAGCAAATTGGCCGTCGTAGTGTGCCAGGCTCCCTTGCTTTGAAGGCTTAATAAACCTTGTGCCAGGCGCGGCAAATCTTCCTGCCATCGCGGTTGCCCCACCGTCGTCATTATCAGTTTGGCAAGGTTAGTTTCCGGGCTGATCATGAGCCACCACCAGTTGTTTTGCGCTGAGTCTCCAAACGTTGCCGTTGTACCGCGGACCAGCAATCGGGCCCGAAGAATCTGCTCCGCCTGGTGTAATTGCAGTTTCTGGTTGGGAATGGCCGGCATGCGCTGGAGTATCGCCATCCAATCAATAACCGCCGAGGTAGGCCAAGCGTCAGGATCGATCGCAATGCTATCGACCATGCGCGGTTGAACCAGACGGTATCGCGACAATGCCTCAAGCACTATCAGTTTGCGGGCATCCAGGTCTCTTTCTGGCGACCAGCGAGGTCTTGTTATGTTGCCCTCAACAAAGGCAAGCAGTCCCCGCGTCATCGACAGCCGAATTGCCTCTGGAATAACAAAATCGAGCCCCAGGGCTTGAGCCTCATGGCTGGCGGTCAATAAATAGGCGGTCAATACTTCGTTTCCCCGCAGAGAGCCGGGGAAATAACTAACCAGGCCATCAGCATCCAGATAATCAGGCAGCTTATGCATGATGCCTTGCCACTGCGTGACATCGCGCAAACCTATTGCGATGGAGCTTGATTGCTCCAGACAGGTGTATGGGTAAGACTTGAACCATTCCTGTACACCGGTTAGCCCGCCGGCCAGGCTCGACTGGACATGGACCCGAAGGCCGCCGCGAGGCTTTCCACTGGCGTCCACGGCCGCATTCGTCGGAACGGAAACCGGTAAGCTGACAACAGGCGCGTCGGACTCCAGGGGCAAAAGCGTCGCCTGGCGCGCGGTAACCGGAACGGCCGCGATAAGCGTCTGATTAAATAGCAGCTTGTCAGATGCGGCATTCGCGCTGCTGTCGTCCTGCTCTTGCACCTGGAAGGTCCATGTCAATGTGGAGCTTTTTTCCCACCCCGTACTTTCAGGCGCCTGAACCTTCCAACTGACGGTGTGGGCAGCACCGGACGCAAGGTGGATTTTTTGCGCGGCAAGTTGGTGATCGGGCACGCCACTGCCCACGTAGGACGCTGTCACTTCCAGTTGCATGTCCCGTTCTGTAGAGTTGCGCACGCTCGCCATCGCCAGATAATGGTCGCCCTCGCGAATCACAGTCGGCAGGCCGGAAATGATTTGAAGATCTTGCGTGCTGGCAATACTCTGGCTGCCGGTACCAAAGCGCGCCGAACCAAAATCAGCGACTGCCACCAGCTTGAAACGGGTAATAGAGTCATTTAGCGGTAAAGAAAGCTGCGCTTTGCCTTCCGCATCCAGTTGGATGTCCGGTTTCCATAACAACAGCGTATCGAGTAATTCGCGGGTGGGGCTCATGCCTCCGCCCCCGCCGGCAGGCTGAGCTTTCCGCCCGTAGTGCCGGCGCCCGACTATCTCCATTTGCGCCGTTGCTGTATCTACGCCGTAGCTACGAAACTGACGCATCGCAGAGAGTACATCCCAGCTTTCATTCGGGGCAAGCTCCAGCAAGGCCTGATCTACGGCTGCAAAGGCGACGGTGCCATAGGCTGCCGGTTTCCCGTCAGGCGTCGTCACATGCAAAGTGACTACCGCTTTCTCTCGCAGTCGGTAATTTTGCTTATTCGTGCTTATCTTGACGTGCAATTGATCGCTCTCATCGGACACCCGTATTTCAGTCAGTCCGAAACGGAAGCTGGGTTTAGCCAGGTCGATGAGAGCGGTGGGAGGTGCAAGATTTTTTGACGCTTCGACAAAAGCGCTATACCAGGACTGCGGTTCCTGCCAGCCCTCAGTAAAAAATGAATACCATGGAACCTTGTGCAAACGCCCACGCAAGGCGAGCACCGAAACATAAACATTGGGCCCCCAGTCGGCCTCAATGGGCAGGCTGATGATTGGGTCTTTACCCAGCAGCCGGACGACCCTGGTTTGCAAAACTCCCTCGCGTTCAACAGCGACTAGCGCTGTCGCGTGCCGAAAAGGCATACGAACCTGAAATTGAGCCACTTCCCCTGATTTCCAGGTTTTTTTTACCGGTATGACATCGATGCGATCATCGTTTCCACCGCCGAACCACAAGTCGTCTTCCCCCATGACCCATACCGTCGACTCAGCCCGAGACTCGCGCCCCTGTGCATCTTTAGCCCTTGCAACCAATTGAACAGCACCCGATGCATCCAGTTCGATTGTGCAGTCCAGCTCGCCCTTCATATTGGTTTTGCCTTCGCAAACCGTGCCTAGCTCGCGGATTTCCGTATGGTTATCGTAACTGTAGAAACCGCCCACCATCCGTTTACGGGTGGAATACGTTGTGCGGGCCACCGCCGTAACGGCCATCGCAATATCGGCCTGCGGAACACCTTGAGGCGACAGCGCAAGAGCGCTGACATGAGCGGGCTTGGCGGCCTGCACCGAGCTATCTGCGCGTACACCCGCCTGAATGGCCGCCGGCCACACGGGTAATGATTGAGCCAACGTCTGTATTTCGCCATTCGGGTCTGAAAAACTTGTCTCGAACACCATGGTCTGCGGTCGGGTAATGGCTGGTAAAGACGTAATGGCGATACGCCCCCCGCCCTGTCGATCCAAGACCAGCGCCTGTTTATCAAGGAAAAGTGATTGCTTAATGGTTTGGTCAGATCCCGATACCGAATCGGTATCGGGCTGATCCGACGTTCCCTCTCGCTCGTCAGGCGGGCTAAACGAATAATCCTCATACTCAGGAAAACTCAACCACCGCTCGCGCAAGACTGCCGATAGCTGAACCGGCAACTGCGCTGCCGCCCCGCCGGAAACATACGAGACCTGGATATCAGCATTCAACTTCTGTGGTGCAACCAACACTCCAGAGCCGGCGCTATCACTTATCTTGAGCTGACCCGTTAACAACGGAAGCTTGAATTCTTCGACCCTGAATTGAGCTGACCCGTACCAGTTATCAGCCGAATCCGTCATACGGACCGAATACATGCCTAGCTTCGCGGTTTTCGGAACGACAAAGCTAGTAGTGGCAGACACGCCGCCGGACTGCGTGTTAGTCCAGTTAAGAGGGATCTGGTATTGCTGACCCATCTCTTGATGTTCAATGATCAGCTTGGTGGGATAGTTATCTGCAGCAGGCAATGCCAGGCCGTTGCGGGTCTGAACACGCACAAAGTGCTTCATGGACACGGTGTCGCCCGCCCGCAACAGAGTCCTATCGAACAGAGTGTGTGCGGCGACGGTAGGTTTAGCGCTGGTATTAGTTGGAACATTGAAGCGCCAAGATTCAATACCCCGATTCCAGTCTGAAAACGCAAAGGAAAAATCCGCTTTACCGCGGGCCATGGGGTGAGCAGCCTCGATTCGGGCTGATACATAGGTACCAGTCAAACCGGTGTCCTCGCAATAATTTGGCACGTTCAATCGATGCCGATGGTGCCAGATTCCATTCTCGTCTGTCGTACCCTTGGCAACAATTTCGCCGGAACAGCTCAAGACCACAATCGCGGCATTCGGCACCACCAGGCCATTGTCCAACGTCGTGACCCAAGCCAATATATCGTCGCGACCGGTCTTGATATGCACCCCCAGGTTGGTTACCAGGGCGGTGGTTCGCACATACATCGGCCCGCCACCTGATAGCAATGAACCCCCAAGCCGCGTAGACTCTACCTCGAGCACATGAAATCCCGGCTCATCGATCGGTACCCCGATGACTTCAAACGGCCTAACCGCATCGGTACTGATGCCCGGCAAGACCAGCTCGCGCGTATTGGCAAACGCTTTCAGGGCGGAGAACGCGCGGGCATCGATGGCAGGTTCGTCCTCCGAACGTGGCTGCCTGTCAGCCATAATGTCGTTAAGTTGATTTGCCGTCCAGCGACTTTCGTTCAGACGGCGCACCCGCGCATACCAGCGCAATACCTCCGCATCGCCCTGTGCTGCGTAGTCGCTCATTCTGCCGGCGGAAAGCGCGATCTCTTCCGTACTCAGGGCGGATTCCACATTGCGCAGCGTTAAAGGTAAGGTTGCAGGCGTTTGAGCGCCCTTGCCCCGTGCGGACGAATCCGCGTAACGTTCAACCACACCAAAAGGCGCGGCCGCAAACTTGACCAACGGCGGGAACTCTGCCGTTTGAATTTTCAACGGGAATTGGTCCGCATTGACCAGCGCTCGACCCGCGTCGTCAGTCAAGTTCTCAGGCAACATCAGCACAAGACTGGAAAGCTCGGGGAAAGGCCCCTTAAACTGAATGCGCGACAAATCGCCCCGGTCAGTATCATTGCGGCCCATCCATGGAGCAAGCTCCGACGATGGTGTCTTCAAACGTATTCTTTCTGCCTGATCTCGCGAAATCGGTGCTGAGAATTCAAGGCTGAAAGAAGAAACCGGCGTGCAAGGCTTGCTGGAATTCTCACGCTGGCAGCTGAACGTCGCCTTGAACCCCGGCCGCACCGTGTAATCAAGCACTTTCGCCTTCGTGCTTGCTACAGCAGGACGATTTTCCGAACGGGTCGCGATACCAGGCCCTAAGACCAGCTGGACACGAGCTTCTGCAGGCAAGCGTCGCTGGCATTGCAGCATCTGTGTTGCTGCGGTGTCCATCGCTTGCGCCCTGGAATAGTAGGACGTATTCAAGATAGCTGTACGCGCCTCGCCAGTAATGAGACGCACCGGCACCGCTTCGCCCAAACCTTCGACCCGGCAACGTGCATGAGCCAGCAACGTATCAACGTCCACTTGACCGTTAAAGCGCAGCAAGAACACCTGGTCTTCGTCTATGGTCGAGCCATAAGGCCGCGAATCCACCACTACCGGACCGCCGGTCTGAAACGCAAAACTGGTCTTGCCGCCTAGCACTTCATTTGCCAGCGTACGGAACGCCGACCTGACCCGCGCTGTGCAGCTAACGCCCGCCGCCAGCGGGGACTGGAACACGTAAGACCAGCGGCGGGTGTCGAGCCAACGCCCGTCGCCTTTTACATCAGGATCGTTGCAATCCACATCGACCGGGGCGGCGGCCTGATCATCGCCGAATGCAACGACATCCGTATCGAAAGTCAGCGTGGCGCTTTCCACCACCGACACCGTACCTTGCGGCGAAAATTTGACGATCTGCGCCCCCCAGGCCGGAGACAGAGATAAGGCCCACGCCAGAACCGCCGCTTTGATCCGATACACTCGTCTTCTCCGACCCGATTTCGCGCAACGATACCACCGTTAAGAAGGCAAGTCAGCCTATGAAATAAAATAGCGGAGCACGTCATCATGAGCTCAGGCAAGCATTTGCCGTTTATGTAATAATTGCGGGCTGATCGATTGAGTAAAAACCTGGTGCAAAACCAAAACGAAATCATCAAGCCCCTCTAGCTCATGCCTGGTTAGAGCAGCGGACTCATAATCCGTTGGTGCGCAGTTCGACTCTGCGGGGGGGCACCAGTATTCATGCGGGTTTCCGGTAAAACGGGAGCCCGTTTTGTTTTTGTGGCGGGGGAAACCTTGCCATAATTGAAGTAGTTTTAATTCAGCCCGCCTGACCGGTGGGCTTTTTTGTGTTCTAGACTTATGGTACAACTACTGTGTATCAATACAGTGCTCGAGCCATGGAGCACTCTACATCAATCGCGCTCTATGAATACCTACCCTATCCCTGAATCATTGGCTGGCTCCTACCGTGGCGACGGCTGGGCGCTTGCCGCTACGCTGAATGGCCAGGTCGTGGCAATTCGCTATATCAGCGAAATTGCACCCGGCATTGCCGAGCAACTGGAAGGCCCGCATGCATCGCTTTTCGTTAAGCAATGGCTGGGGACCCTCGAGGCAATGTCGGTTGTGCGCGAGCTGCAAGCACTGGGCAAAGTCTCGCTGGGCATGTGTAGGAACTGGGAGTTTTTAGAGCAATGACCGCCCTGCCGACTTTTTCGGCAGACTATTACAGCGGTGTTATTACCGAACAACTGGTAATGGCCAGCCGCTACCAAGCCGGCAATGGCCTTAGGTTTAGCGAGGACCAGGTAGTGGTGGAAAGGCCTAGAGCGGCGCCCATGCGTCGTTACAAAGCGTTGATGCGAGCCTATACCCATTAGGTTCACTAAGCACAATGGTAGATGTGAAGAGCGGCACCTTGATGGCTCTGGCCCGAACGTCGGATGGCCGTACGGCACGGTAAGGGGTACCGTTGAGCGATGGAACTCTCATCTTCTGTATCACTGTGTCTAACGTGCAAGGTGTTTCAGGCGGCTGCGCTGCCCAAAAAGCCACATGCTTTCATGGGCCTGACCGACGCGCTTGCACCAACAAGCTACACGGGGCTTCTAGAGAGACACTATAGCTGCTGTTTTTGCAAGACCATCTGGCGCCGGCGAACACGTAAGGACGGTGTCGACACGGAGTTCGATCCTCTGAAACCAGCGCCTTAACCGGACCGATCCGGCCCCTGCGGCGGCGCGCTAATCTTGTCACCTTACAGTTACGTCTCGCCGACAAGGTTGGGTAAGGGCACGACTTCTTGTGGTACGCCGAAGGTAAGTTTCTTGGAATGCAGGCTGCCCCAGGTCGACCAAACGCTGGATCCCTCAAAAAAATAGCCCGCCTAGAGCTTTTGGGGTGCCGCAGCGAACGGTCTATGAATTAGCTGCCCCTCGGGCCCCACGCCCTGCCACCGGATCGGCACTCGCATACTATTCACCAAAGCAGATATAACGGCGTACCGGCAATCGTGCCGATGTACCGAGACAAAGCCCGCGAACGAATCATCAAAAGCATTGCGGTCAGGTGATTAGAGGGGGCGATTATGTGCGGACGAATACGGCAGTTCAATACCAGTGTCAACCGTCCGATTTGTCTGCGGTATGCAGCCCAGTTGTACCCTTCGCAGACCTTCTTTATAGTTTCCCCATACTCGGTTAGCTCAGTTGGTAGAGTAACGCCTTAATAAGGCGGCGGTCGCGGGTTCGATTCCGGCACCGAGTACCGATTTTATCGGGGGCAGCGGGCTGCGTTCTTCTTCTGTAAAGAAGAAGTCCAGTAGAGTTCAACTCTCTACGCCTCCATCAGATACCTTTCAGTAGCGCAGGAGTTCGCCCCCCCTTTGCTGCTCCGCAGGTGACGCCGGCTATGGGGAGCAGTCGGTATCAGTTGGCCGATGCTAGCGATCCCATAAACCTCTTTTCAGGCTCGTAATCAGAAAGCTGCCTATGGCAATATGTGTTTATACACAATGAAGCCCTCATAATCGGCGACCTGATCGTAAAGAGCTCGCGCATTTACATTTGAATGATTGGTATGCCAATAAACGCGAGCCGCCCCCTCTTTAAGTGCCCTTGCATAAACAGCCGCTATCAGCGCTTTTCCTATGCCTTGGCCTCGCAGGTTCCCGATCGTAAATAAGTCATTTAGGTAGCAAGATTTTTTTATGCTCGTCGTCGAGTAATGGTAAATGCAATGGGCGATACCGCAGATTTGGCCGTCGACCTCCGCAATTAAGCAAAAGAGGTCACTCCCTTCAAAGAACCTGCTCCAAGTCGTATTGGACACCTCCACAGGAAGCGCTGTTTCCTTCGCCCTACCGTAGAATTCGTTATATTGGCTCCATAATATCAACCATTGTTCGTAGTCTGTTTCGCGAGCAGAGCGAATCGAAAGCGTATTCAACACAGCAGGCCCCTAACTTGATTGATGAGACGTGATGCATAATATCCATCGATACTTGTTTAAGCCAGGTTATCAAGCTCTAAAGTTCAGTGGCGATGCAGGGGCTCGCAACTGTTCCTGTCACGCTATCCCGTTAGTGGAATATTCGTACGGTCGCCCGCTGTAGACGGAGAGGAGATAACCAAGAAAACAACTTCAGAGTCCGACGGATTGACGAAACGGTGGTGTACCGCAGGTGGAACATGCAAACCCTGGCCGGCATTCAACGACACGTTCCTGCCGTCGAATTCCAACATTGCCGAACCGGAAAGGATATAGAAGAACTGATGGGCAAGCGAGTGATAGTGCCTGATCTCGCTGCCCCGAGGTGGGACACGCTCTTGGATAACGCTAAGTGCGGGATGCTGCAGCAGATGCCAGCCATCGCAGACTCCGCCCCAAACGTAATGTTCGGCACAGCCTAAATCAATGGCAGTGATGGTATCAGGTGCGGTTTTTATCATGCGGCCTGGCTGAGTGGCGACTTCGACATTATCTGCATGCGCCACATCGGGCTCCTTTAGCGTTAATCATGTTCGGAGTTTACCGCCACCATACGCAAGACAACCGCTAAATTTATTTGACGGGTTTCTGTAGCCACTTGTTATCAGAGCCGCGTAAACCAGTCCACCACATCCATCACAACGGAGTGGCCGCCCAAGTAAGCGCTGGCGACTTCGCACGCCGCAACATGAGATTAGACGTGGAGCGCAATTACCGACGAGAGCTACGGCGAAACCTTTCCAATGCGGCCTGATTTAGGCGTTTGGCTTCCTGTTCAGCGTAGTCACGTTCCATTGGCTCATACGCGCCTTCATATATGCAGCTGCTACGATTCCGGCTGCACTCGTCGCCACGACCTGAAGCTTCAATGTGGGTGTCCGAGGCCTTGGTGCCGATACCCGGAGCTTCTAGGCCGGTGAAAGTGCACCCGGAGACAAGCGCCACAAGAAACAGCGCTACGCCGCATCGACTAAACGATTGTATGGGCATTTTGACTAGACCTATAGAGATCTTATAGCCATTCTTATAACAGATTCTTGTAAGACCTTTCGAGTGGCAGTATGGCCCCATCCGAAGTTATTAAACCACTCCGCCGTCTCCATAACGATGCTATAGCGCGAAAGCTAACGGCAGGGGTATTGCCGCTCTTAGTAACCTCTTGTTTCAAGGTTCAAATTTTTCTGATACAAATCAGACATCGATTTATGGAGAACACATGCCGTCTTGCATGACGGGGCTATTTCGTGAAGGCTGCCTAAGTAAAAACGCGGGATGACGAGCACCGACAATATGATCGACGGCACGAAGTTGAAGCCTTAATTATCAAAGCTGCTGTGCGGGAACGGGCGACAGCGGCTTCCCTCAGACATATGCCTCGATGGTGCGCTTACATACACTATCGGGCAACAGGCTCGCCGCGGCCTCGTCGACAATAATTTTCACATTTGGATGCCGTTTCAACACCGTAAAGGGAATGGCCTCGGTGATGTCGTTTTGATAGTACTCGGCGAGGATTGGCGCTTTGCTCTCTCCGGTTGCGATGAGCAGAATCTCTCGGGCGTCCATGATGTCTTGCAATCCCATCGTGATGGCAGAAGCAGGGACAATGGCGTTTTTAGCAAAAAATCGGCTGTTGTCTATACGGGTGCGTTCGGAGAGCTGAACAACATGACAGCGGCTGTCGAAAGCCGTACCTGGCTCGTTAAAACCAATATGTCCGTTGCTCCCTACTCCCAATAATTGCAGATCTATTCCGCCATGTTGTTGCACTTTGGCGGAGTACTCCACACAGTGTTCTTCCAAATTCTTCGCCTGGCCGTCGGGCAGATGGTGCCGAGATTCATTAAACCCCAGATAGTTGAACAGGTGCTCGCGCATATAAGCCGCATAGCTTTTCGGATGATCAGCGCCCAACCCTACGTATTCGTCCAGGTTGAAGGAAATCAGCTGGGAAAGATCCAATCGCTCTTGATGCGCCTGCTGCACAAAGCGCGCATAAATCGGCTCCATGGTCCCGCCCGTCGCGGCGCCCAAAACGACACCGGGCTTGCTTTTGATCTTGTCAATCAGCGCGGCGCTGACGTATTCGGCAATGGAAGAAGTGTCAGGGAATATATGAAACATGGGCTATGGCCTCGCTTTTGCGCAACAATTGCATTAAGTTTTAGACCGCTATGGGGGGAAATGCGTCGGATCGTAGCACGGCCCTATCGTCGATACTGGCCCGTTTATTACCAGAAGCAAACTCTTGTAAGGCAAAGAAAATTCTACTTAAACTCTTTCGATAATGTTTAGCAAATTATCAGCAGAGGGTGCAGATTCGGCCAGGGTTCCGTTCGCGAACCAGCGATGCCATTCTTGAACCGCGTTCTTACCCTTCTCAAGCTTGGTGATGTAGCCGGAAAAAACGACCCTCCCTGTAATCAGCTCCGAAGTCTCAATAAAAGCGAGCTGTCCACCACGAGTGGCGTAAATGCCTTTGCCGTCGACAATGGGTTGCGGCCTCACACGAACAATATTGGACGGAATTTCTTGCGGGGACATAGCGGCACCTATTCGGGAAGTTTATTAGCCAACTTTCAAAGCGACCGTGCAGTTCTGGTCGGCGTTTACTATTTCATTCGAGCTCCGAGCGGGTAAGCCCTTTTTTAACGAGTGCCAGAAATAAACGATTCGTGTCCGCGGTACTAAGGGACCCTGCATAGAATAGGTGGACTTGGTTCGGGGTTGTATTAGCCATTTGTGGACTCACTGATCTGCTCAGGTTTACGGCGAAACGGCACGATATCGAAGTTTTTCGATTTTACCGGCGTCACAACGGTGTCGTCATTCTTGACGAACTAAGGCAAACCCTCGGCTACGCGATTGGGATTTATCGTGATTTTCGTAGCAAGGTCTTATCCGTCAATCAGGTCTTTCAAAGACTGTGGCAAGTGCTTCTCACAAACTGTAAGGCTTACCATCTTTCTTCGTCGTTCAGCCAGGTCTTTGACGGTAAGCAGATCCGTCACTAACTCGTCCGCTTAAACGATGGCTTTTTGCGTTGTAGGCACACAGAAAAAAAATATAACGGCACGGTACTTGCACCGCTTTAGTGGACCAAAAACTCCTTCAACTGAGCGTAACTCAGCCATCCCCATTAAGCAGGAGCTGCGGTATGAACGAAAGCGACAATTCGGGACCTCGAAATGACGGACTGCCCAACCCATTGCAAGAACCGGTAAGCATTGCAGCGACGCAGGAGGACGTCTTCATCGGGGTCGAGAAACAGGAAACTGGCGCAGTGCGCGTCCATAAGGTGGTGCACGACGAGTTCGTGGATGTTCCGGTGACCCTACGTTCAGAACACGTTCATACGCGCAGAGTATCCATCAATCGTCCCGTCGAAAGCGAATACGGACCACATCAAGAAGGAGACACGCTTGTCATTCCCGTCTTTGAATATGTGCCAGTGATCGAGATGCACCTCATGTTGAAAGAGGAGCTACACGTCACCAAGCATACGACGGAGCAGGACTCCGTCCAAAGCGTTTCGGTCAAAAAAGAGGAAGTGGTCGTTGAGAAACGCGATGGTGAACAAGGTGGCTGGAAAAAGCAGGAATAGGCACACGATTTGCTGTACTGCACTGCGCAGTTTCTCCGGTGCATCATAGGTTAATCCGTCAGTGCACATCACCCCCAAAATTTTACAAGGCTGTTCTTATGACTCAGACCATTATCGGTGTCTTTGACACCTACCAAGAGGCAAATGCGGCGGTAGACGCGCTTACTGCAGAAGGCATCTCACGTTCTAACGTGGAAATCCACTCGAGACAATCGGATATAGGGGAATCCACATCAATCAGCGGATCCGACCGGATAATCGACCGTGAAGACGAGGGAATATTCGACAAGATCCAGCGATTCTTTTCGAATTTGGTCGGCGATGACGACCGTCCCCCAGAGTACGGCCAATACCAGGAGGCGGTACGCCGTGGCGGCGCGCTTGTGAGCGTGGACGTCATGGGAGACGCTGAACTGGACCGTGTCCGCAATATTTTCGAATCTGCAGGGGCGGTTGATATTGACGAGCGCTACGCTCAGTGGCAGAGCGCGGGCGACGCAAGCTACACCGCTTCCACTGAAAGAGCCGGCTCCACCACCTACGTCGCACCTGGCACTGGAGCTGCTGCCGTGACATCCGGCTTCACGTCCGACGAACAATCCACGCCTTTGACTCAACCGGAAGGTGAGGACAAGGCTTTTCCGGTTGTCCAAGAAGAGCTGGAGGTCGGCAAAAGGCGTGTTCAAACGGGAGCCTACCGCGTCTACTCCCGCCCAACCGAGACGCCTGTCAGCGAATCGGTAAATTTGCGTGAAGAGCGCGCGTCGGTTGAAAGGCGGCCCGTCGACCGGCCTGCGACGGAGGCGGATTTGAAAGAGGGCTTTGTAGAGGTACGCGAGACGCAAGAAACGCCGGTAGTGCAAAAGACGGCGCGCGTTGTGGAAGAAGTCGTCGTTGGCAAGCAAACATCGGAGCGCACCGAAACAGTAAGCGATACGGTTCGGGGAACGCAGGTGGACGTCGAGCGTATCGATGGCGATGACGTACGCTCAACAGGCAGCCGCAGGACCGAAGCCGATGACTTATCGTCTCCAGACGAGCCGTTGAAGCCTCGCAACGGCAAAATCTAGCCACGCCCTGACTGAAGATCTCGTGCACGCCCATCAAGCAGGCGTCTGGAGGATCCATCGCTATGATTGTGTAGGTAGCCTGTTGCGAAGTAGTGCGGCGCGGTCGAAATACGCCATAAGGCGAATGAGACCCGCCGCGAACTCAATGTTAAACAGGTCGTGCGCTTCCATAGCTAATAAGGCGCTATGACGCACACCATGCCACAACGACACTGGAACAAAGCCTACCCCGGCCACGAGCCGGGTTTTTTTATGGATAGAACAAACCAATCGCGGCCAATTATCGGCACGGTCAGCTGCCACGGCGCAGCCTTTCAGATTGGGCCCGATTCAAGCGCTTTGCTTCCTCTTCAGCATAGTCCCGCTCCCCTGGCTCGTATGCTCCCTCGTAGATGCAGCTGCTGCGGTTCCACTTGCACTCATCGCTTCGGGCCGAGGCCCCAAGCCCTGTTGAAGAACACCCCGAAACGAGTGCGACGAAAAAAAGTGCTACGCCGTATCGGCTAACCATTTGGATTACCATTTTGCTTAGCCTTGAAGAAGTGTTATAGCCATTCTTAAAGCAGATTCCTTCAAGCTTCTTTCGATGGCAGCGCGCAGTAGAGATGGTCGACCCCTAGTCCCATTAGCTCTTTCTCTCAACGCCACTAGGGGCCGACTGATTGACGTCAATCGCTGGGATTGGTATCCATTCCCCGGCAACGCTTCCATCGTCATTTTGTACGGCTCGCCAGGCGGTACCGTCATCACACACGGCAAATAAATAGACGCCAGCGTAATCGTGAATTTTTAACGGGGTCAGTTGAACTATCTTTCGAGGCATGTTGTGCTCCTACCGGTGGGAAGAGTCCAGTATGCCTTACCCGAGCCCGCCCAACCACCCCACTGGCGTATAGTCCACTAGTATCGCTCAACGATATATACACATCGCCAAGACAACGATTGGTTTGGAATCGAAGAAATTCATAAAGGTATCACGTATGGGTATGAGGCTTGACGGCGTACGGCCGGCTTCGGAGTCAAGTATCGAAATCGAATTTCTATACCAAGGTACCCTCTGGCGCGAAAGGCTCAGACTAAAGCCCAGCGCCGCAAATTTAAAGCGTGCTTCAGATTTAAGGGCTGGAATACTGGACGCTATAGAAAAAGGCGAATTCAACTACGCTGTAACGTTTCCAAAAAGCAAGAACGCTTTGCAGCTCAACAAGAAGCCGGGAATGTAAGAATGAAAGGCGTACGAAGCTCTTCCACTCTTTCGGACGATTTCCAATTAGCTCTGACTAGCACGCTTAATACAAGGTTTTTCGAACCCGTTCCGGCAACTCAGAGTCGTACTTCGCGCCGTCGATTTCCGCATTGCTGAGTGCTTCCAGTATTGCGCCCACACTGGGCAATGAGCCACGATCCACATGAAGATCTGACTCCCAGAGCCGCGACCTGAGAATGGCCCGGGAACATTGGAAAAACACCTTCTTTACTTTGACAATAAGCACGGACGAAGGAAGCTTGCCAGCCAATGAAAACTGCTCCAACAGTTCCGGATCGGTCGTAATGCTGGCTTCGCCGTTTATTCGCAAGGTTTCGCTTACACCAGGGATCAAAAAGATCAGGGCGACTCGAGGATCATGGATAATATTTCGAAGGCTGTCTAGTCTATTGTTGCCCCGGCGGTCAGGTAGCAGCAGTGTTTTCTCGTCATGAACGCGGACGAAGCCGGCTGGGTCACCCCGAGGAGAAGCATCAAGGCCTTCAGGCCCACAGGTGGCCAAGACAACAAAGGGTGCAGCCTCTACCAGCTTTCGATAATGCGGATGAATATAGTTCACTTCTTTCTTGATGGAAGCTATGGCCGCAGAACCATAAATCGCGCCAAGCGCTTCCAGACTAGTGACTTGATGAGTCGTATTTATTTCGCTCAAGGCTGCAATCCATAGTTAGACGTCTCGGTTTTTTTGACGCCACGGTCGCCTTCCGCCTCTCCATTATGCCATGCACAATCATAGCCGCACACTAATAAGCCCACAACCAAATGGCCCCAAAGCACGGTGTTCGATTGTCATGATGCCGGTAATCCTACGGCTCTACCGGCACGCCCTACGGCGGGCTCTTTCGCCCTTGCACGCGGGCACATCGATTGCTTTTGTCCTCTCCAGGTGCAGCACCATTGCGCCTGTATTCTTAAAGGAAGCACCATGGACAAAGATAAAGCGAAGGGTCCAGGCCATGAAGTCAAAAGCGACATCAGAGAAAAGGCTGGTATAGCGACCGACAAGAAAGCCACGAGGCATGAAGGTAAAGCGGAGAAGAGTTTTGGAACCGCGCAGCATAAGGAGAAAGACATTGACGATGACATGCTTGATATGCCAAAAGAGTAGCCGTTCCTACTGTTTTAAGTTCGCCCTCTCCGGAGGGCTTTTTTTTCGCCAAATGATAACGTAGCGTTCGGCTATCGGGACTGGCTGAATCCTTACGTGTCAGCACTATGGCAATAACACCAACCCAGTGCGCCGAACAAACTCGTTGTAGCTGATTGGCGGTCCGGCTTTCGTGTTTGCACTGTTCGCCTGCCAATGCACCCATGATTTTCCCGTCGTTGCGTCATAGACCACTTTGAAAATATGACGCGGTACCGTGACATGCCCTTCGCCAACCGTTTCGGCCCGGGAATCATAGACGGGGCCAGTAAATACATAGACATCACCGGCGGCGCGCATTACATACTTGCGCGTGTCTTGCTCGATACGACTCCAAGCACCAGCATTGTGGGTCTGATTCTGCGGAACCATGTTAGCGAGAGAGAAACTCTGCGCCATCGCCTCGGTGTCGTGCATGTCACCTGCCGGCGCCATGTGCCCGCGCGAATAACCCGAGCCTCGGTAATCGTCCAGCACCGCGCGTTCAGCGCGCGGCAGGCGGGCTTCTGCATAGAACCTATCGGTCCTCTGCATTGCCCGGGCCTGGACCAGCATCTGACGGTTCAGCCGCTGAGCGACAAAGACAGGTGTCTTAGTTTGGCCGCTGTGCAAGATGGCGAACGACGAGAAGCAAAGCTCTCGAAGCGCCTCGCCCGCTGGAACGGACGGCGGCCGAGCAGTGGGAAAGAATTGTGGACACTGCGCGAAGTGCGTCTGAGCCTGCGCGCCAGAGACAGTGACCTGCGGAGCGATCTGCTGGTTCGCAAGCCCAAACTGCGACAGGATTGGTTCAAGCGCAAACTGTTCATGCCACTGCGGATTGAGTACGTAACTCGCTACGCTGAACGACGTAATCGCAGCGACGCTACATGCCCTCAGGAAGCGTTTGATGCGGCCAGCGGGTGCCTTACTTGATTTGGAACGGGTGGTGTAACGGCTTCTACGTGAAACTTGCTTCTTCTTCGTCGTCATTCTGCTGCAATTGGATACTACGGGCCGTTGCTCGAACGGGACACCGTCCAATTGTAGGCGACGCGCCGGCTCGTCGGTTTTGCACCCTAGCTTGGCTTGTTCAAATAGCTGTCAGCCGCTCGAGGCGCATATGTCGTTTATGGACCCATGGAATTTCGCATCGTAGTCGGCCACCGCGATACACATCGCGTTAAATCGACAGCTTTCAAATCGGGAATGCAAAATGTGACATAGAATATCGATGTCTATCACTTCTAATTTATTACATGCCAAAAACAATCGCATCATTGCTGTGTGAACCCTGTCTCAATGTCGGTAGCGACCCTCACGAAAACATGAGGCATCAAGGCACCAGACCCACAGCGCTCAATGATGGGGCAACAGAGCGCCAATATCGCTGCATTACATGCGATACCGTTTGGATCTCCCGGATGGACAAATGGGGGGTTAACTACGGGTTCAAGCTGATTCCGAATACCAAGTAGCGATGCTTATAGAATAGACGGAAATCTTTTCACCTATGGCTAGCAAGAGCCATAGGTGAAACGTTATCGGAAGAAAGCCAACCCGCTGCGCTTTTTCAGGCAGCACAGACTCGCGGCCTTGCCTAGCCGCCGTTATCGCTTAAGTCGACCCCATAGGTAGGCGATCGCGGCTACGGTCGCAACAGCCATCACAGGGTTGGCGCGAACCATATCCTTCGCACATATCAAAGCGCCTTCAAGGGTATCTCTACCGCTATCGACGGCCTCTTTAGCCGCCTGCTTTGCCCGCCGCGTTGCCTCGGCTGCCCTATCAGCGGCCTCTATTATTCCCGTGCTCGCCGCATCAGCCCCTTCGTCGATAGCGTCTTTGACTTGGTCAGTTGTTGTTGCCATATGACGTCTCCTGAACATTAGCACTAAGTGCCGGCCATTCAGTATCAGCCATCGCCCATAAAAATGCTGCTTCGATTGAAACCGCCCGTGTCAGATTGTCAAATGATGGCAGTATGGTGCGAAACTGACGTGGAATGATGGCTACAGAAAGTTTGGCGCAAAAACCAACTACCACTCAATGTATTGATTGGCCGGAGAAAATAAGTCCAAATGAAAACTAAGCATTAATGTGCAACGGTATTTCGGCCGATTAACACAGCATGCTAAAGTTATTGACGCTTTTGCGACTACAGGGAAACCCATCTTGTGACACCGTTACGGCAACAGTCTGTTCAGCCAAGGCTTATATCGACAGCGTTTGACGCGCGAAAATCATGTGCATTTTCTGCCAGGATAATTATTCTTTCTTGCCTGCTCTGGCAGCCTCTGGCGTCCGCCACCGTATCGAATCAGGCCGGCCCTGTCGTCTCACCTTACGCCGCCCTATTCACTACGCTCCGCCCACTTTCAGAATTCTACGTGAAGGTCGAGGATTTCCAGGTTGATGTAGTCGCGCCAACTGAAATAATGGCCTCGTCTGACCTTGAAGACGAGCACGGCGTGCGAAAGGAGGCCATTACAAGCTATCTGGCGGCCAAATTCAATAAAGATGAAGAGACCGTCCGCGAGTATGTAGACTTGGCCTGGGGTGAGGCAGAAAAGCACGAAGGCGTAAGTCCCGAGCTGATTCTTGCTGTGGTCCAGAAGGAAAGCGGTCTTCGGGCTGGTATCAAGAACAAGTACGGCGCTCAAGGGCTTATGCAGGTTGTGGCCAGATGGCATCCAGACAAATTGCATCGGCGTGAGTCATTGTTCGACCCCAGTGTGAATATTCGTGTCGGGGCGGAAATCCTTCAGGAATACTTGACCAAGGCAAAAAACGGGCTTCCTGGCGCATTGAAAAAATACTCGGGCAACTCTCGGGGATACGTGGAGTCGATCATTCGAGAGACCAAACGACTCGCCACCATCGGAAACAAAGCCCAAGACGACCAAGATGAAGGTTGATACCTCAGCAGCATGACGTCAATGAGGATTACGCAAGTGTGACGATAAGCCTGCCCGCCTACCTATTAACACGGAGCTGTCGTAAGTAGTCCACTACGGTGCGATGTCCCCCGGCGAAGACGATGCGCTGCGACTCAAGCTTACGTTGATAAACATACATGGGGTCGTAGTATCCAGTTAGCAGGCCTTCGATCCACTCGAGGTGAGATTCCACGGCACCGCTGCGTCCCTGCTCGGCCAGGGCCGAGTTCATCTTTATCGCCAAGTTTTGATGCCGTGCGCCGCCCAAACGCTTGGTGATATTGTCCAGACTTTGGCGTAGACGTATCGCGAACCGTTCAAAGCCCAGTTCCTCACCATGCAAGGCCACGAACTCGGCGTGCAGGCCAATTACATAGTCGCGCAGTATGCGTTGCACACGGTTTTCCAAGCTGTCTTCTAACCAGACGATGGGATAAGTCTGCATGCTTCGATATAGGTCCAACGGCAGACTGCAATGGCCGATGCTGCGGCTCTCGTCCTCTAGCACGAAAAGCTCATGCCCCGCGGCGCGCTTTTTTAGAATGTCTATCGATAGCCGATTCTCGAAGTCGATTTGTGCCGGTTGGCCAACCGCATGCTTGCCGAAGCTCGAGCCACGGTGATGGGCATGGCCCTCCAGATCAAGGCCGTTGTCAAGCTGTAACAGGACATCAGTTTTCCCCGTGCCGGTCATACCGCCCAGCACCACGAAACGGCACTCGGCGACTGCCTGCCCGGTAGTTTCCAGCAAGAAGCCGCGCATGGCCTTGTAACCGCCGATCACGCGCGGGTACTCGATGCCAGCCTCGTCCATTAGCCATTCCTGGGTAATCTGCGAGCGCAAGCCTCCACGAAAGCAATACAAATAGCCATTGGGGTTGGCGCGGGCGAAGGCTGCCCACGCAGCGATGCGCTCCTTCTTCGTTTGGCCAGTAACCAACCGGCGACCCAAGGCGATGGCGGCATCCTGACCGTGCTGCTTATAGCAGAGGCCGACTTTCTGCCGCTCGATATCACTCATCAGCGGCAGATTTATGGCTCCAGGAAAAGCACCCTTGTTAAACTCACCGGGCGCGCGAGTATCCAACATCGGTACGTCGTCAAGAAAAAGCGCACTGTAGTCGCTGGTGTTCTCGCGCATCACAACACTTCTATCGCGTGACGTTGTCGCTCAATCAATTCGCCGATCGGGGCCAGATGAAGTCCGAATTCTGCCGCCGCGGCGAGGAACTCAGCTTCACCTTCAGGAGTCACCGCTACCAATAGGCCTCCGCTGGTTTGCGGATCGCATAGCAGGTTCAGTTGATCCTGACTGATAGGACCGATGCGTTCCCCATAACTGTCGAAGTTGCGGGCGGTTCCGCCTGGCACGCAACCCTCGCCCAAGTAGTAGTCGACGCCTGGCAGACACGGCACCTTGGCGTAGTCGATTCGAGCGCTTACACCGCTGCCATCAGCCATTTCAGCCAAGTGTCCTAACAACCCGAAGCCGGTAACGTCGGTCATGGCCGTGACGCAGCCCAGCTTGCCGAATCGGCTGCCCGCCTTATTCAAGGTACACATCCAGTCCCGGGCCAAGCCGATGTCTTCCATGCGTAGCTTCGACATCTTTTCTGCGGTAGTCAGAATGCCGATGCCCAGTGGTTTGGTCAAGAAAAGTTTACAGCCGACCGTGGCGGTGTCATTACGCTTCAGGCGGGCCTTGTCCACCACACCAGTGACGGCCAGACCAAAAATTGGCTCAGGGGCGTCGATAGAGTGCCCACCGGCCAGCGGAATGCCCGCTTCGTCACAGACCGAGCGTCCCCCGCGAATGACTTCGCGTGCAATCTCCGGCGGCAGCAGCTTGACCGGCCAGCCGAGAATGGCGATGGCCAGGAGCGGACTCCCACCCATGGCATAGATGTCGCTAATGGCGTTTGTCGCGGCGATACGGCCGAAATCAAAAGGGTCATCGACGATGGGCATGAAAAAATCAGTGGTCGACACCACACCGCGTTCGTCGTCTAAGGCATAAACCGCCGCGTCGTCACGCGAGGCATTGCCAACCCATAGTCTGGGGTCAAGGTCC
This sequence comes from Candidimonas sp. SYP-B2681, assembly GCF_003971065.1. Taxonomy (GTDB): domain Bacteria; phylum Pseudomonadota; class Gammaproteobacteria; order Burkholderiales; family Burkholderiaceae_B; genus Pollutimonas. The sequence goes on along the minus strand of NZ_RYDV01000007.1, from coordinate 208,663 downwards.
TGCGCACCGCTACCTTGCAAGATGACCTCTAACACCTTGGGTGAGATCTTACATCCGCAGCCGGCTCCGTGACTATACTGGGTGAGGCGAATGGAATCTTTCATCGATACTCCGGAATACTTCAATGAAGGCAATTCTAATTCAGCAGACCGAGAAGCAATGAAAATTCCTCGGCCAATTATTGTCATATAGGCCATGCCATAATTCACACCCATTGCCGAACGGATTTGAACCCTTGGAACTTCTTCGTCTTACTGTCCTTTTTGCCGTAACGGCGGTAGCCGAAATTATCGGCTGCTATCTGCCATGGCTTGTGCTAAAGCAAGGCAAGAGTCTTATTTTGCTATTGCCTGCCGCCATCTCACTTGGATTATTTGCCTGGTTGCTAACCCTTCATCCAACCGCAGCGGGTCGAACCTATGCAGCCTATGGCGGAATGTACATTGCTGTTGCACTGGCATGGCTGCGAATTGTGGATGGCGTGCCCCTGACCAGATGGGACATCGCGGGCGCGGCCATCGCGCTTACGGGTATGGCGGTGATTGCCCTGCAGCCCTCGGCGACATAATTGGCAGTCTGTGCCTGCAACCGGCATCCAGTGGTAAGCTTTTTAGTCATTCTATCTTCGGGCCTCTACTTTGCCATGACCGACTCTGCCGACCATCATCTGACAGAAACGTTGCTCGAGAGCCAAACCTTGTTCGAAGGCGACTTCTTGAAAGCTCGACGCGACACAGTACGCTTGCCCGACGGCGGCAGCTCGACGCGAGAGTATATTGTGCATCCTGGAGCGGTCGTAATCATCCCGTTACTGGATAACGAACGCGTGCTGTTAGAACGCCAGTTTCGCTATCCCGTAAATCGTGTGATGACAGAGTTTCCCGCCGGTAAGCTGGACCAGGGTGAAGATCCGCTAACTTGTGCGAAACGTGAATTGCTTGAGGAGACCGGCTTTACTGCAGGCCGATGGGCATATGCCGGCGCCATGCACCTGGCCATTTCATACTCCACCGAGATCATTCATATATTCTTCGCGAGTCATCTCACGCCCGGCGCCCAACAACTGGATCACGATGAATTCCTTGAGTTGCGCACCATGGGCGTCAAAGACCTGGTCGATGCCTGCCGTAGCGGCGATATCACTGATGCCAAGACCCTGACGTGTACCTTATGGCTGCAGAACGTGCTTGCAGACACATGGACGCTGGACTGGAAACCAGCCGACAATTAATCGACCTCCATACGTAAAAGTCCAATGCGTAGAGTTAGCTTTTTGCTGCGGTGAACACTTAAGTAGCATCAGCAATGCAGTCCACTAGCCACGCATGGACACAAAAGGTGGGAACGCTAACTGAGTTTGAGGAACCGCCTGAACCGGTCCCTCAGCAAGGCTGCCTACCCTCTTAGCTCTTCAGGGACTTTGCCACCGCTTTGAGCAAATCTGCGCATGACTTCCTTGTGAAGCCATATATTCATTGTGGCAGAATCATCAGTGCTACCGGTGTAGTTGAGTTCTTTGGCAAGCTGCTTTCGGGCCGTCAAGCTGCTGTCAAGACCTAACAGCTTAAGAAGGTCGACGATAGACGTCTGCCAGTTCAGCTTCTCAGAGTTCTTCGATTGCATTTCCCGCAATATTGCCTCGACGTCGACAGGCTGTGCAGTCGACGCCTGAGATGTCGCATTCGTCGCGGTCGGGGCCGCCATTGACGACGTTACCCCGGGTGTACCGGTCGCCGTTTCAGGCGACCTGGGTGTGGTGCTGGTTGGAGCCGTTGCTCCAGACGACGTGCCGGCTGCCGGCGGAGTTGCTGAGCCAGCGTTTGCTTGTGGTGTTGCTTGGTTAGCAGGATGCTCGGACGGAAAAATCTTGGCGAGGATGCTCTTGAAAATCGACATAAGCTGACTCCTTTCTGGGTTATAACAAAACAGGGTTGCCACCAGGGTCTTATCAGCACGTAGTATGCCGTTAGCACAGGGCGTACTGAATCCAACGCCAGAGGGAGCCGTCAGATTTCCTTCTCTTTTTCTTGATCCGCTTCGGCGCGAGCCAGCACATTCTGATGCAAATCGAGCTCGTCGAGCCTTGCATTTAACCGTATGGCTAATGAATAAAACTCTGACCGCAAGGTTGCGCTCTTCTGCCTTGCTACGGCATCTCTAGCGAGGCGCAATGCCGATTTTGCGGCCCGCTTTTTGGATTTCAGCGTGTCGGCATGTGTGGCAATTACCCCCCGGTGCGCTTTCTGTTCGTCCTTGCTTAGTAGCACGCTCCTTCCGCGCTAGCGAATAAGCAGGTCGGACCCGCAAGACCAACCCTGTGGGCCAAAAGCGGCATGCCCAATACTTCCATCCTTGAGCTTGACCTCATAAGTTCCCGCATAGAAGGGCAGTATCGAGGAATCGAGCCATTTCGTTTTCTTCACCATACGCCCCTTATTTTTTCATCAACTCGTAGTCTATTCGATTTGCATGACACGAGATGAATTCTTTGCAGAGTTGGGGTGCAATGGCTAGCTCAAACTGAGGAGCCGATGGCACGCCGCTTGCTAAATGAGTCTGACGGCGCACATGCCGTTTCGAATCGCTAACAGCCTGCATTTACAAGACGACTAACGATCGTACTCCTCAAAGGTGAAAACATGAAGTTACTTCAAACGACCCTTCTGATCTCGGCCATGGTGGCAATCCCTTTTGCGACCGCTCAGGCACAGAAAACCAGCAGTGGCAGCAGCGCCCAGGGCGAAGCGCTTGAAAGCCCAATACCTCCAACAAACCCTCCGCCACCAAAATCACCATCTACCAGTATGCCCGCTCCGTCAGAAACGGCTACGGGGGAAGCGCCAGAAAGTAGCGTGCCTGGCACAGACAAGCCAGCGTCAACCACTAAGCCCAACCCTAAACTGCATCAATCGGACATGCCGGCGTCCACCGGAACACCCTCAACAGGAAAGCCGCATCAAACCGCACCATCGTCGGAAAGCCCTCCGTCTGGCGCGCCCATGCGCACAGGCCCAGATACCAGCAATAAAGGCGCTGCCGCAACCGTAGGCAGTGAAAAGCCGCAGTAGTGCCATAGCAACCTTAACGCTCATGGTCGCAGTGCGGTGAGCCACGGCGTTTGGCCAAATGCCGTTCAAACGGTCAAACGCCAGCGTTCGGCACGAACTGTTCAAATTTGGGGATTCGAATAAGCAACACAGCGGCGAACCACATCAAACGACTTTTTCTTGAGTAAGCTATGGGCATCTTCCGATAAACCGCATTCAACGTGACGAATAGCAAAAAATCGCCGCTTTTGTCATTATGTATAGCTTATAAGTGCCAGGCATGCCCTCAATAAAGGTCACGGATATACCGCAACAGTCCAGCAGCGCATGGCAAGTGTTTCTTGTCTTCCTACGTCTCGGACTTACATCGTTTGGAGGTCCCGTCGCTCATATTGGCTACTTCCGCGAGGAATTCGTAGTAAGGCGCGGCTGGCTGGGCGAGCGCAGCTACACCGACCTGGTTGCTCTGTGTCAGTTTCTGCCGGGCCCCGCAAGCAGCCAGGTAGGTTTAGCGTTAGGACTGGCGCGGGCGGGGTATAGCGGTGCGCTTGCTGCATGGCTGGGCTTCACCCTACCTTCGGCAATTGCGATGATGCTCTTGGCGCTGGGAATTTCCAGCTGGGGCGAGGAAATTCCGACGGGTCTCCTGCAGGGATTGAAAGTGGCCGCGGTCGCTGTCGTGGCTCACGCGGTGTGGGGGATGGCACGTAGCCTGTGCACCGATACATTGCGCATTTCAATCATGACGGCTGTAGCCTGTATGGTGCTCATGTGGCCCGGAACACTCAGTCAATTGGGTGCGATCATCGTAGCCGGCATCGCTGGCTGGTGGTTGATCAAGCCAACACAAGAAATCGCGCATGAAGCCTTATCTATCCGGGTAAGCCGGCGCACCGGCGCCATTTTATTGGCTATTTTCTTTACATTGCTTGTCAGCCTTCCACTGCTCGCGCAAGCTTCGCACAACCCAGGTATGTCGATGCTCGATGTCTTTTATCGGGTCGGAGCACTGGTTTTCGGCGGTGGCCATGTCATTTTGCCCTTGCTTCAAGCCGAAGTCGTACCTAACGGTTGGGTTAGCAACGAGATTTTCCTCGCCGGTTACGGGGCAGCTCAGGCGATGCCCGGTCCTTTATTTACCTTTGCTGCGTTTCTGGGCGCCTCAATGAGCACACCGCCAACTGGGTTCATCGGTGGGACACTGTGCCTTGTCGCTATTTTCGTCCCGTCGTTTCTCATTGTCGTTGGGGCATTACCGTTCTGGGAACAGCTAAGAACCAGCCTTCGCATGCGTGCCGCTCTGGCAGGCGTGAATGCAGCCGTAGTCGGCTTATTGCTGGCGGCGCTGTATCACCCCGTATGGACGAGCGCAATTCACCAATCCTCTGACTTCGCCCTGGCCGTCGTAGCACTAACTGCCTTGGTATTCTGGAAACTACGGCCTTGGCTTGTTGTCGTCGGCAGTGGACTTGGCGGATGGCTATTGAGTCTTCCATGGTAAGGTCAGGCAACCCATCATGTGGATTCGCCGCAAGTTTATCTACAATTTTATTGCGTACCGGCAACCTTAATGTGTCATTCAATCAGGAGGCAGCATGCGAATACTAATGGTTTTGACCTCGCACGGCGAGCTAGGAAATACGGGCGAGAAAACAGGCTTCTGGCTCGAGGAATTTGCAGCGCCCTATTACATTTTCAAGGACGCAGGTGCCGACATCACCCTCGCTTCGCCATCCGGAGGGCACCCGCCCATCGATCCTAAAAGCGATGCCGACGATGCACAGACAAATGCTACGCGCCGCTTTGCCGAAGACAAGGCGGCTCAAGAGGCGTTAGCCAACACACGCGTGCTTTCTAGCATCACAGCGAACGATTACGACGCCGTCTTCTATCCAGGCGGACATGGCCCGTTATGGGATCTTGCAGAAGACGCTGTTTCCATTTCCCTGATCACGAAAACGTTAGCGGCCGGAAAGACCGTCGCCGCCGTTTGCCACGCGCCAGGAGTGCTCCGGCATGTTAAGAACCCCGATGGCAAACCTCTGGTCAATGGAAAAAACGTCACAGGATTTTCGAACGATGAAGAAGCTGCTGTGGGCCTTACCGATATCGTTCCATTTCTGGTCGAAGACATGCTGAAAGAAAATGGCGGGGTTTATTCTCAGGTGGGCAATTGGCTGCCATATGTCATCACCGATGGACTCCTGATCACAGGACAGAATCCGGCGTCATCCGAACCCGCCGCCCGCGCTCTGTTAAAGCAACTCGGGTAATTCGAACGGTTCACCAGGCGCCAGAGGACGATGGGGATCAGGCGCTTTTCGCTGCGAGCGGCTCGCCTGTATCCGGGTATTGCGCAATGCAGACCTTATTACGGCCAGACTGCTTTGCTTGATACAAAGCACCGTCTGCCATGTCTAAAAGGTCGTCAAGGTCGATGCCCGGTCTCCACGCCACGACGCCTATCGACGCGGTAACACGCAGTATGGTTTCGTTTTCGATGGTGAGACTTTGCTCAGCGATCGCGCTTTTAAGCCGGTAAGCCGTCTCGAGCGCCTCGGCAAGCTCTGTTTCGGGCAGCAGAACGGCAAATTCCTCTCCGCCTACACGGCCGATGACATCGGTCACGCGTAACGTCTTGAGAAGCACTTTGCTGAAAGTTTGCAGCATCAAGTCGCCGACTCTATGCCCGTATGCGTCGTTGATATGCTTAAAGTGATCCAGGTCCAACATAAACAACGAAGCCGGCCTGCCGTAACGTAATGCGCGGGCAAGCTCATCCTTTCCCAGGCCCATGAAATGGCGACGGTTAGCGAGCCCGGTAAGGAAATCTCGAAAGGCCTGATGCTCAAGAGTGCCGACACGACGCATATGTTCGGTCATGTCACGGCCGATGGCGATAATTTCAGTAACCTTGCCCTGCGGATCGAAAAGCGTTTTTGCGGTCCATTGTAAATAACGTATACCAATTATCGTTTTTTCACGCTGTGTGAAGCTAAGTGCATAAGGCGGTTCGAAGAGCTTACGAAACGATGTCACCGCCAAATCGCGGTCCGGCCCAACCACCCGCGCAGCGAAATACTCTCCGACGCGATCCGTTGCCGTCTTGCCGAACATGCCACAAAACGCCCGATTCAAATAAGTGTAACGCCCTTGGGGATCGATCCGCGCGACAAGGTCCGCAGTGTTTTCAACAATTAGTTGATAGTTATCGAGTGCAGCCTGCAAAATGGCCGCCGCAGCAGCTTTCTGTCGTTCAAGCCGGCGTCGGGTAAAGTGATACGCGCGCAGCGCCATAAAACTGGCGACACAAATGAGCGCGAATACCATGGAGCGAAAGGCAATATCTTGTCGCCATTGCATGAATATGTCGTCCCGGTCGCGGCCCATCGCGATAACGAGCGCCTTGTCAATTTTAAGACGGTTCAGACCAACAGTGCGCTGGGCGACCATTTGACCCGCATAGCTCATCATTGTGTCGTCACTGATAACGGCAAGGGGCCGTTCTCGTTGGCGATCACGCAGAAATAGGGACTCTGGTTGCATGGAGTCGATATCCGCGGAACTGCCTGTTGGCGGCTGTATCACGAATGGTTGACCGTCCGAATGAATCAACATGCCCCACATGTCGGGGGTATACAGGACCGAGGCCACCAGCGTATTGAAGTACTTCGGATCAAGGGTGGCAAACACAATGCCAGCAAACCCACCATCGTGGCCGGGAATCATCCGTGAAACGTTTACGACATAAGGATTCAACAGGCTTTTGAACGGCGTCGAAACATATAAAGCCGTCGCATCGGGGTGACCTTTGATGCGACTGAAATACCCACGTTCGCTAAAATTTTGGCCGACCAGTTCGGGGCGATTCGAGGCGAGCGCGGTGCCGTTGACATCCAGAATAGCGATGGTACGAACGCCCGGCATGGCATCGACGAGTGCCGAAAAATACACGGCTGTGGAGTCAGTAGATGCTGCAATCTGAGGACTATTGGCCAGCTTCGCCACGATACGGCCAAGGGTCAAATCGACGGTCGCCAACTGGAATTCGATATTTTCCGCCACGACGCGAGCTTGGGTGGACAATCGGTCTTCTTCGCGTTGCCCGATACGACCGTGATCCCTGTAAAGATTAATTGATATCAACGCCAATAAAATAGACAGTGCAGAACCAAGTCCCAGCCATTGTGCTAGGAATGGACTACTGCCAATTTTGAAGAGGGCGGCCATTAATCAACTCGTAAGCAAATGTGCCATACTACAACGGGCAGCGTCAAAAATAAACTAAATATTCGGTTGCGCCGTAGTGCCCGAGTAAAAAGTTCGGAGCGCGGCAATCACCCCTTCCGCGCTATCTACCATGACGAACAACTCGGCGTCCGCCGCGGCAATCATGCCCTCTTCGATAAGGAAATCGAAGTCAATGAGGCGTTGCCAGAACGCGCTATTGACCAATACGATCGGGATTCGTGGCATTTTTTGAGTTTGCACCAGCGTCAACACCTCGAAGAGCTCATCCAGGGTTCCGAACCCGCCCGGAAACGCGACCAGTGCCTTGGCACGTAGTAAGAAATGCATCTTTCGCAGCGCGAAGTAGTGAAACCTGAAAGCGAGCTCTGGCGTAATGAATGGATTGGGGTATTGCTCGTGGGGCAGGGTGATATTAAGACCAACCGATCGCTCGCCCGCTTCAAACGCGCCACGGTTTGCCGCCTCCATAATGCCCGGCCCGCCGCCGGGCATTACCACCAGTTCACAAGGGCCTTCATGCTGAAAGCATGTTGATGCCATATGGGCAAAGCGACGTGCTTCCCCGTACCAGTGCGCTTGCTCGACACGACGCTTGGCCACAACAAGTGCGCGCTCGAGAGTCGCTTCCTTCGGCTGCGCATCCAATTGCTCCTCCACCAGCACAACTGCTGCCTGCGCATCTTCTAGAGACATTATGCGCGCACTACCGAATACCACGATAGTGGCGCGTACATTGTGTTCACGCAGAGCATGCTCGGTCTTCAATAATTCGAGCTGCATGCGTACTGGGCGGAGATCTTCACTTGCAAGAAATGCGATATCTTCCTGCGCCAACGTATAAGCTTGGCCTTGCTGGATGGCCTCCTGCAAAGCATGACGCCTCTCGGCGTCGGGAAAAATGGTCTTCATGATTACAATCCGGACAGATGCGTACTTAACGGCGCAACCTTACATCATTTGATGCCACCGCGATCCGGTTCAGGAACCGATCTTACGCACCGAAATATTTTCGTCCTTAAGCGCTTGCCGGATCGCTTGAGCGAACACGACTGCCCCAGCCTGGTCGCCATGGATACATAAGGTGTCCGCACTCACCGCCACATCTTCGCCCTGAACGGTACCGACCTTGCCCTCTTTGATCATCCGCAGCACTTGCCGTATCGATGCGGCGGGGTCCACGATCATGGCATTGGGCTGCTTGCGAGACGTCAGCGAACCATCGCTTTGGTAGGTCCGATCGGCAAAGACCTCTTGCGCAACCGTTAGCCCCATCTCCTTTGCGATACGAGCTTGAACGCTGGAGGCCAGCGCGTAGAACACCAGCGTCGAATCGACGTCACGGACAGCTTTGGCTATGGCTTCGGCCAATTCGTGATTTTTTGCAGCCATGTTGTACAAAGCCCCATGGGCTTTCACATGATGGAGACGACCGCCCTGACTGGCTGCTACCCCTGCAAGCGCGCCAACCTGGACTACAACGAGGTCGTAGGCATCTTCCGGGCTAATGTCCATGGTGCGTCGACCGAAACCTGCCAGATCCGGCAAACCGGGGTGCGCGCCCAGTGCGACGCCGTGACGAATGGCAGCCGCCACAGTGTGGCGCATTACGGCCGGGTCGCCTGCATGGAAGCCGCAAGCAATATTGGCCGACGTCACGAAAGGCAGAATTTCTTCGTCCTGACCCATTTTCCACGCACCGAAGCTTTCGCCCATATCGCAATTCAAATCGATTGATAAGCTCACCATGATCTCCCCCCAAAATTCCGAATGGATAAGAGCATAAACCAAGTCGACAATACGGGAAGCCCATGGACTTCCCGTATATGTGAGGCATCCCGGATTACGTCTCCGCCATACCGCGGATCCGAGCACAATCGGTTTTAGAAAAATCCCATTGCATTGGGACTATAACTAACCAGCAAGCATTTGGTCTGCTGATACGCTGCAAGTGCCATTTTATGGTTCTCGCGCCCTATGCCGGACTTCTTGTAACCACCGAAGGCGGCATGGGCGGGGTACAGGTTGTAGCAGTTAGTCCAGACGCGTCCTGCCTGTATCTGCCGGCCCACGCGGTAAGCGCGGGTTCCGTCGCGCGTCCATACGCCTGCACCCAAGCCATACTCGGTGTCGTTGGCCAGTTCAATGGCATCTTCCTCGTCTTTAAACGTCATGACGGAAGCCACGGGCCCGAAAATCTCTTCTTGGAACACGCGCATGCTATTGTCACCGAAAAGCAAAGTGGGTTTGACATAAAAACCTTCACTCAAGCCGTCTCCCGGCGCATGGCGCGAACCGCCTGTAAGGCATTGTGCCCCTTCATCTCGTCCTATATCGATGTAGGACAAAATCTTGTCCATCTGAACTTGTGACACCTGGGCGCCTACCATGGTCGAGGTGTCCAAGGGATGCCCGGTTTTAATGGCCTCGACGCGCTTAATGGCACGCTCGATGAACTGTTCGTAAATAGATTCCTGCACCATGACGCGCGATGGACACGTACATATTTCACCTTGATTAAGCGCAAACATGGCCAGGCCTTCCATTGCCTTGTCAAAAAAGGCGTCGTCCTGGTCCATGACATCGGCGAAGAAGATATTAGGGCTTTTTCCGCCTAGTTCCACGGTGCTTGGGATAAGGTTTTCAGCGGCGGCATGCAAAATATATTTTCCCGTGGCAGTTGATCCGGTAAACGCCAGCTTGGCGATGCGCTTGCTGGTGGCGAGTGCATGTCCGGCTTCCTTGCCGTAACCGTTCACGATATTGATGACGCCTGCCGGAAACAAATCTCCGACCAATTCCATTAATACCAGGATGGACGCCGGGGTTTGTTCGGCTGGCTTGAGCACGACGCAGTTACCAGCAGCCAGTGCGGGCGCAAGCTTCCATGCAGCCATAAGCAGAGGAAAGTTCCATGGGATAATCTGCCCGACCACGCCGAGGGGCTCAGGAAAGTGGTAGGCCACCGTGTCGTGATCGACTTCCGAAATACCACCCTCCTGGGCTCGTATGCAGCTCGCAAAATATCGCAAGTGATCAATTGCCAAAGGTACATCGGCTGCCATTGTCTCGCGCAAAGGTTTTCCGTTATCTATGGAATCGGCTACCGCCAGAATCTTTAAATTCTGCTCCATTTTATCGGCCATGCGCCACAGGATGTTGGCGCGCTCGGTGGGCGATGTCTCGCCCCACTTTTTACGAGCGGCATGTGCCGCATCGAGCGCCGCGTCAACATCAGCGGCATCCGAGCGCGGAACTTCGCAAAATACTTGTCCGGTAATAGGCGAGACATTTTCAAAGTAGTTGCCCGATATGGGCGCAACCCATTGGCCGCCTATGTAGTTCTCGTAATGCCGCTTATATGGGAATTCAACATCGATGCCAAAATCTTTCAAGTCGGTCAAGTCCATTTCATATCTCCTTTAGTAAATGCCGGTTACCGTGCTGAGGGTTCCGTATTATGAAAAAAGCAATATGCATGCCAATGCGCACACCGCGGCGTAGAATTGGCGTTCAACAAGCAGAAAGCCGGTTCCCACATGTCATGCGAAGTGGCATAATCGGCTAATAAAACAATAGCTTGTCGCAAAAATCGACAGTCTGGCATATTAAGCGGCACCTCCTGCTGACGCATAACGCAACACCGGAGACAACACGCATGACCTCAACGACGCCGCATACAGCGCAAGCATTGGCCGACAAACTCAACGCGCAAGCTTCCAACCCTATTCTTCGTTCATGGAAGCGTTGCACGTCAATTGACTATGCCTTGCATGCCGACCCTGATCCCATGTTGCGAGCCGACCTAACCGCCAGGCGCGAACAACATGCCCACATGCTTCAGATGGCCGAGCCGGAAATTCAGACCTTGGGTTCGCTGGTCGCCAGCGCTCAAAGTGTCGTATTGCTGGCCGACGCAACCGGCGTAATTTTGCAAGCAGCAGGAAGTGCCGCATTTCTCCAAAAGGCAGAACAGGTCGCATTGCAGCCAGGCGTCAGTTGGGCGGAATCCTTACGCGGCACAAATGCCATAGGCACAGCCCTATTTGACGCCGATAGTGTCAGCGTCCACGGCCGTGAACATTTCCTGGAGCGCAACAAGATCCTCAGTTGCCATGCGGCGCCGATATTTTCTGCGGTCGGTGAAATCATTGGTGTGCTGGACATTTCAAGCGAAGCTACAACCCTTCATGCCTATGCATTAGGCTTGGCACAAATGTGCGCACGGCAAATAAGCAACCGCCTTCTGGATCACGCCGATGGACGTCTTCATCGCCTGGTTTTTCAGCGCCAACCCTCATTACTTGATTCTAGTGAGCGCGCTATTTTGCTCGTGGAGGACGATCGCGTTGTAGGAGCAAACGCTATTGCCTTGCAACTGCTGCAAGCGGACTGGAATGTGCTTGGCTCCCCTGTACAGCGTTGGCTAGATGGCTGGAAGCAAGCAGGCGTCACTCCCCAAGCGATGCGTAGTTGCACCGGCACCCCGTTTGTTGGAACCTTACATACCGGCAAAAGCGCGTTGCCATCAGCCGCTAAAACCACCGAATCAATTGACCTCGTTGCCGAAAGACACGGCAGCAAGTCGCGTATACCGTCCAGCAAAAATCCCCCTCTACCGACCTTGGCAAGCGAACTGCAGGCCAGTCTAAAGCAATCCCTTTCTGCCATTAATGCCGGCATGGCAATCCTGTTGCAAGGTGAGACCGGAGCCGGCAAAGAAATCTTTGCCCGCCATCTTCATGCCCAAAGCCAATGGAGACAGGGTCCCTTCGTGGCCATTAACTGCGCTGCCCTCCCAGAGAGCCTGGTTGAGGCGGAACTGTTTGGCTATGAAGGCGGCGCATTCACCGGAGCACGCCGAGAAGGCTCGCGCGGACGTCTACGTGAGGCGCAAGGGGGATTGCTGTTTTTGGATGAAATCGGCGATATGCCGATAATGCTGCAAACACGATTACTTCGAGCGCTTCAAGAGCGTGAAGTTCAGCCACTAGGGTCTGATAAACGCATTCCGGTTGATTTCGGCCTCGTCAGCGCTACCAACCACGATCTGGCCGTCATGGTGGAAAATGCCTCGTTTAGAGCCGATCTCTTCTATCGCCTCCAAGACTTCAGCGTACACCTTCCCCCGCTACGTCAAAGACACTCTCTGCGCGATTTCCTGTGCCAGGAATTTCAGCGCCTTGGAGGTCGCGACCGCTCAATGACGCTCGCCGACACGGCACTCGACTGCCTGCAGGCCTATCCGTGGCCAGGGAATTATCGACAATTAAACAGCCTCTTGCGCCAACTCATTTATCTACAACCCGAAGGCAGCCTTATCACCGGCGATGAACTTCCTGCCCAGTTGCGCCCTCCCGACCGTCCTCATCTACCGATGTCGGATTTTTCAGTACCACCCTCGCTTCTTGGCACAGGACCTGGCGCTGACCCATATTCCGGACATACGTACCACCCCCCTTCGCGCGTCGACGTCACAGGATCCACATTGCGAGATGTCAACGATCTGACCATTGAACGGGTCATCGCCGAGTCGAACCACAACCTTAGTCTTGCAGCCCGTAGCTTGGGCGTGCATCGAAGCACGCTTTACCGATACCTGGAACGCTCTGTCGCGAAACGCAGTGGTCCGAAGGCGTAATACAAAAAAACGGCGACCCGAAGGCCGCCGTTTTACTACAAACCCGACTGAATTGCGTTAAAACCTCAGTGCAATTCTGGCCCGGCTTACTGACCTTCCAGAAAGCTCTTTAACTTATCTGCACGGCTGGGATGACGCAGCTTGCGCAGCGCTTTGGCTTCTATTTGACGGATACGTTCCCGCGTGACGTCGAATTGCTTGCCGACTTCTTCCAGTGTCTGATCGGTGCTCATTTCGATACCGAAACGCATGCGCAACACTTTTGCCTCGCGTGGAGTAAGAGAGTCAAGGACTTCCTTGACCACATCGCGCATCGATCCATGCAGGGCCCATTCCGAAGGCGACAAGGTACCGGTGTCTTCGATGAAGTCGCCCAAATGGGAGTCATCATCGTCGCCAATTGGGGTTTCCATCGAGATTGGCTCTTTGGCAATCTTGAGGATCTTGCGAACCTTGTCCTCGGGCATATCCATTTTTTGGGCCAGGGTAGCGGGATCGGGCTCGGCGCCAGTTTCCTGCAATATTTGGCGATTGATACGATTCATTTTGTTGATCGTTTCAATCATGTGCACCGGAATACGAATGGTACGCGCCTGGTCAGCGATCGAGCGTGTAATAGCCTGGCGGATCCACCATGTGGCATAGGTAGAAAACTTGTACCCACGGCGGTATTCAAACTTGTCTACCGCTTTCATTAGGCCAATATTGCCTTCCTGGATCAGATCCAGGAACTGAAGTCCACGGTTCGTGTATTTCTTTGCGATCGAAATAACAAGACGCAGGTTGGCTTCGGTCATTTCGCGCTTGGCTTTGCGAGCTTTGGCTTCGCCGGTCGCCATGCGCTTATTAACGTCTTTAAGGTCTTTAAGCGGCAACACGACAGCAGTCTGCAAGTCGATAAGCTTTTGCTGAATCTCCTGAACTGCTGGAATGTGGCGTTCGAGGGTTTCAGAATAAGGATGGCCACCTGAAACTTCGCCCAGCACCCATTCGAGGTTGGTTTCGTTGCCCGGAAATGCCTTGATGAAGTACGCGCGAGGCATACCGGCGCGGTCGACACAAGCGTGCAATACGGCGCGTTCAAGCTTGCGCACTTCGCCCACCTGTTCGCGCAACGTATCGGCGAGCTTCTCGACCATTTTGGCCGTGAACCGGATGCCCATCAGTTCATTTAGTATGGCTTCCTGAGCCTGGATATATTCCTGGGCTTGATAACCGTCGCGTTCAAACGCCTTGCGCATTTTATCGAACCATACGCCAATGATTTCGAACTTTTTCAGGGCTGTTGAGCGCAGGTATTCGAGCTGCTTGCTGCTCATGCCGCCAGCGGGGCCATCTTCGTTTTCGTCATTGTCGACCGAAACACCGGCTCCGGCGTATTCTTCGCCCTCTTGGTCGATCAGACCATCGACTACTTCGTCGATTTGAGCCACGCCTTCACGTACACGCTGCACATACTGCAGGATTTCGTTGACCGTTGTGGGGCAGGCGGCGATCGCCATTACCATGTGCTTGAGGCCATCTTCGATCCGCTTGGCAATTTCAATCTCGCCCTCGCGCGTCAGGAGTTCGACGGTACCCATTTCACGCATATACATGCGCACTGGGTCAGTCGTACGACCAAAGTCGGAGTCAACGGTGGTGAGAGCGGCTTCGGCTTCGTCTTCGACGTCGTCATCGCTGGTCGCCACCGGCGCGTTGTCGCTCATAAGCAGCGCATCAGCGTCAGGGGCTTGGTCGTAGACCGAAATGCCCATGTCGCTGAACGTGCTGATGATGCCGTCGATCGCTTCGGCATCCACCAGATCATCGGGCAGATGGTCGTTGATTTCGCCGTATGTGAGGTAGCCGCGATCCTTACCTAGTTTGATAAGAACTTTCAGGCGGTTACGCCGCGCCTCTTGCTCTTCTGGCGTCATCTGGTTGCGCGCAGGGACATCTTTGTCGCCCTTGGCGCGCTTCCCGCCGCGCTTGGGCAGCGGCTTGAGCTCAGGAATAACTTCGGCGTCGCCGGAGTCGTCGTCATGGAAGTCAGCAGAGTCGTTATTGGCGTTTTTAGCAGGGCGACCAGGACGGCGTCCGGACGGCACCGCGCGCGCGGCGGTCTTGCTAGCCGGCTTGGCTGTGGTCGCTTCCGCGCCCGTTGCAGTCTTCTTGACTGCCGCCTTGGTAGCTGCCGCTTTTTTGGCTGGAGCCTTTTTTGCGGCAGGGGCTTTAACTGCCGTAACACCTTCCCCGACGCTCACTGTTGTCTTGGCAGCACTCTTTGTGGCGCCAAGCGTTTTAGCTTGCTTCACAGCTTTCTCAGCTGCCAGGGGGGTTTTACCAGTAACTTGGGTCATAGTCGCTTCCGTAGGCGCAAAATCACTCGGTCGACCATAGGCCAACGAGTGTTGCAGGGCAGAACTTACTTATCGCAGCGATTGAGTCTATATTGCAGCTAATGCTGATGCCGACCATGGCAGCCCGAATTATAAAATCCTTGACGCAGTTTGGTTGCAAGGCTAAGGGGGCTAACCGGTACTAAACACCATTATTATGCAAATATATGCTTGGGCGTTGCGAAAACTCTCTATTTTACAGTACTCAATGCGAAGAAGCACTACTTAGTAGTGCAATTCGTCGCGTTAACTCGTGATATCTCTTTTTAGAGGCATCATCTTTCAAACCGGCACCGACCAACTCCGACTGTTCAGCCTTAATGGCATCAAGCTCTATTCGTCGCATGGCATCATTCCATTCAGTTTGCGGATCGGGTAGATCTTCTTGCGCTAATAATTCTGGGCTCACAGACGCCAATATGCCTTCCAGATCGGATCCCGGTTCAGCAGCTTGCAATAAAGCACCCGCATGGCGTGCTCCGCTCGCGTTGGCCAGTGCGATAAGATCCCGGACAAGTGCTAGATGGGGGCCTCGTTCAAGTATTTCAAGTTGTTGGTCCCCTAAACTTGAAACAAGTTCCGGATGAGCCAATAATAATCGCAGCAGCCGTTTCGCCATGGGTGTAACCGTACGGCCCTTATTGCTCTGGCCAAACGTCGGCTTGTGCCGGACCAATGGCTCGGGCGGGGAATCGTCGGCGCCATACGAGCCAAAATCATCCGGCTCGAACATTGGCGCATCCATAAATCCGTCCGGCTCTTCATTGTCAGCCGATTCCCGCCTGTTTTTTTGCAGCGGCGCGGCAGCATGCGAAGCCGGCTCGGGCGCCGCAGGCGCCTGCATCTCGGCAAGCATTTGGCTTAACTCTTCCGGCGTCAGCAAGACCAGCTTGGCAAACTCGCGCTCGATCTGAAGCCGCAGCGTCCCTTCGGGCAGCGAAGCAAGCAAAGGCTTTGCTTCGTGTACGCATGCCGCCCGCCCTTCGGCCTCGTGCATGGCATGATGTGAGGCCAATTCTTCGAGCATAAAGCGTGACAAGGGAACCGCCTCAGCGGCTGTGGCCTTAAACGCTTCCGCACCATATTCCCGAATATAGGAATCCGGGTCGTGATCGGCAGGAAGAAATAAGAAACGCATCGAGACATCGTCGCGCACCAACGGCAAACAGGTATTCAGTGCGCGCCAGGCGGCACGCTTGCCCGCCTTGTCGCCATCAAAGCTGAAGACGATTTTATTGCTTGCGCGCAATAGTTTCTGTATGTGAAAAGCCGTGGTAGCGGTTCCCAGCGTAGCAACCGCATTGGCCAGGCCATGCTGCGCCAGCCCCACGACGTCCATGTAGCCCTCGACCACTAGAACGTATCCTTCACTGCGAATGCCCGCGCGGGCTTCCCATAAACCGTAAAGCTCATGCCCTTTGGAAAACAGCGGCGTTTCCGGCGAATTAAGGTATTTGGGCTCACCCTTGCCGATAATACGGCCACCGAACCCGATCAGATTCCCACGCTGATTGCGAATGGGAAACATAATGCGTTCGCGGAAACGATCGTACCGCCGCCCGTCCTCGGCTTCGATTACCAGCCCCGACTCGACCAGCAAGGGATCTTCGTATTGGGCAAAGACGGTCGACAAACCGCGCCTGTCGGCACCTGCCCATCCCAATGCGAATCGGGCAGCAGTTTCGCCGGATAAGCCTCGCTGCTTCAAATAGTGCACCGCAGCACGCGAACCTTTAAGTTCGCTTACGTAGTGGGCCTGCGCCATGTCCAGTATGTGCTGTTGCCGCGAGACTTCGTCCTTGCGGAGCTTGTCTGCTGCACGTTGGCGCGGACTGCGCGACTCTTCAGGCACAGTCATACCGGCCGTTGCCGCAAGGCTACGAATAGCCTCGGGAAAATTCGCGCCGGTATGTTCAATTAGAAAAGTGATAGCGCTACCATGCGCTCCGCAACCAAAACAGTGATAAAACTGTTTGGTGGGACTTACCGTAAATGAAGGGCTTTTTTCGTTGTGGAACGGGCATAGGCCAAGTAAATTGGCCCCACCCTTGCGCAGCTGTACGTATCGCCCGACGACGTCAACAACATCTATTCGGGCGAGGAGATCCTGAACAAATGATTCAGGTATCAATCAATACAGACGCGGAGGCAGTTGTTGGCTGCGGATGCGTTTGTAGTGGCGCTTGACCGCGGCAGCGTGCTTGCGTTTACGTTCAGCAGTCGGCTTTTCGTAAAATTCGCGCGCGCGCAATTCAGTCAAAAGACCAATTTTTTCGATAGTGCGCTTAAAGCGGCGCAATGCGGCTTCAAACGGCTCGTTTTCTTTCAGACGAACGATAGGCATGTAATCTTAAGCCTTGCAGGTTATGAATTAGTGGATATTACGACAACCTAAGAGTTTAACATGAAAACGGTATTCATGGACTTATAGACTGCCAACTGGATACTGCTCGCGCATCGATGGGCGCTCTACTGCTGTCTAATTACGCACGCCCTTACGCACCCACGCCTCGAGCTGATGAGGACGAATGCTGTCGTAATCCTCGAAAGGCTGGTGAATCCAAGGGTTGGTAGGCAATTTTTCTACAAAGTAATCCGGAGTTGCCTGCGAATGCCCCTTCCACCATAGTACCGCCGTTTTGAGCTCGCTAATGGCGGGAAACTGGGAGAGCAAGTGGTCGCGGACCCGGCCGAAGGTCATGCCGGTGTCGACCATGTCATCAACCAGCAACACACGGCCGTCGAGGGTGCCACGTGTAATGGTTATGAACTGAGCGATATCAAGCTGCCCTTGTTCGGTTCCCGCAGCTTCGCGATAACTGCTTGTGGCTAAAATACCAAGAGGGACGTCAAATATACGGGACAACACATCGCCGACACGAACACCACCGCGGGCCAGGCACACGATTTTATCGAAATGCCAATTTGATTCATGTACCGTCAGGGCAAGACGCTCGATAAGAGCGTGATACTGATCCCAGCTGACCCAGTGGTCGCGGTCAGTGCTTGGATTATTCATAAGCTGGCGTGTCCGGTAAACTTTATTCTTGAAAAGCCCATAATGATAAACCGTACATCACCCAGCGAGAAGGTAGAAATGAAAAAACCCCGAATTCGGCCATGAATCCGGGGTTTTCTGTTGCTATTAAACGCAAACCCGCTTTAAAGTCGGCTGGCGGCGTCGCCCGCTTCGACGGTATTTAGCGATCAGCCTTTAAACGGATGACGCAACACGATCGTTTCAAGACGGTCAGGACCCGTAGAAACCATATCAATCGCCACATCGCACACTTCAGAAATGCGTTCCAGGTAACGGCGAGCGTTGACGGGCAGCTTATCGTAGTCGGTCACACCGACGGTGGATTCTGTCCAGCCTGCCATCTCTTCCAGGACTGGCTCTGCTTCGGCGGCAGCATGCGCACCATATGGCAGCACGTCCACGAATTCACCTTTGTAGCGGTAGCCTACGCCTATCTTGATCTGCTCGACACCATCAAGCACATCGAGCTTAGTTACGCACAGGCCCGATATGCCGTTGATCATGACCGAACGCTTCATGGCAGCACCATCGAACCAGCCACACCGACGGGGACGTCCTGTTACTGAACCAAATTCCTTGCCGACGGTGGCCAGGCGAGCGCCAGTATCGTCCAAGAGTTCGGTTGGGAACGGGCCTGAGCCGACGCGAGTCGTATAGGCCTTTGCAATACCCAAGACGTAGTCGAGCGACTGAGGGCCGACCCCAGCGCCTGCAGAGGCGGCACCCGCCACGCAATTGCTGCTGGTGACGAAGGGATAGGTTCCGTGATCGATGTCCAGCAACGCGCCCTGTGCGCCTTCAAACAGGAGCTTGCTTCCGGCCTTTTGGGCAATGTAGAGATTATGCGATACATCGGCCACCATGGGCTTGAGCACCGGTGCCAATTCCATTGCCTGATCGCGCACCTCGTCGGCCGATACGGCCTTGCCGCCCAGATACTGGGTAAGCACAAAATTATGAAAATCGAGGACTTCGGCGAGTTTTTCATCGAAGATTTCAGGATCGTATAGATCTTGGACGCGCAACGCCCGCCGACCAACCTTGTCCTCGTAGGCGGGGCCGATGCCGCGCCCTGTCGTGCCGATTTTGCCCTCGCCCTTACGCGCTTCGCGTGCCTGATCAAGCGCAATATGGTAGGGAAGAATCAGAGGGCAGGCCGGCGATATTTGCAAACGCGACCGCACATCTAGCCCAATCGCTTCAAGCTCGGCAATTTCCTTGAGCAGCGCTTCGGGAGACAGCACGACGCCGTTGCCAATATAGCAAGTGACGTGAGGATGCATAATGCCAGATGGGATCAGGCGCAAGATCGTTTTCTTGCCATTGATCCAAAGCGTATGCCCTGCATTGTGACCGCCCTGGAAGCGGACCACGCCCTGTGCCGATTCAGCCAGCCAGTCTACGATCTTGCCCTTGCCTTCGTCACCCCACTGAGTGCCGATCACCACAATATTCTTGCTCATCTTACATATCAAAAAAAGTTTCGGCCCGACATGCACAAGGCCAAAGTAGGTTTAAACCATCCGATAAAGCAACCCGGCGTAGCGGATTACTGAATCGCCCTTACCTTCCATGCCCCGTTATCCAGAACCAGTTCCCGATCAACGGTAAATTCGTCGAGGCGATGCGTTTGCCCAGGAAGGACCTGCACCACGATCTCACCGGAGTCGCGCAAGGCGCGCAGCGCACCGACCAACGCTACGTCGGTACCCCAGGGGGCGCGAATCGCCATGGCCACGGGTGCTGGTGGCAAGCCTGAAGAAAGCTTACGTAAATCCAGACTGAATCCTGTAGCCGGACGCGAACGCCCGAAAGCCTTGCCTACCCCATCGTAACGCCCGCCTTTGACCAGAGCGTCGTGCCAGCCTTCCGCGTAGATCGAAAAAACCACACCGGAATGGTAGCCATAGCCACTGCCCATATCGGCTAAGTCGATGCTGAACTCGTGCGTGGGAAGCGCACGTATCAGGGCCTCGAGGTCGTCCAGGGCTCGCCGCAATGCGGGCAATGCAGGCAACGTTTCACGAGCCTTGGCGATAACTTCAGTGCCGCCGTATAACGAAGCGAGCGATAGCAACGCCTGCACGGTCACGGGTTTGATATCGGGCAGACGCAACGCCAGCGAACCAAGCGCGGGAACATCTTTTGTACTGAGCAGATCGGAGATTTCGTCGACCGAATCAGCAAGTGCCGAGTCAGAATCAACAATCGCCCTGAGCACGCCCGGATGGTTCAAGTCGAGCCGAGCGCTGCTTACCCCTGCGCGCTTGACGCTTTCCAGCGCCAGTTCCAGGATCTCGATATCGGCTTCGACACCCGCATGCCCGAAGATCTCGGCCCCGATCTGGAGCAGCTCGCGATCAGAAAGCAAACCCGCCGGACGAGCATGCAGCACCGAACCACAATAACATAAGCGCGTCACCCCTTCGCGATTCAACAAATGGGCATCAATGCGCGACACCTGAGGCGTTATATCTGCGCGCACGCCCAAGGTGCGACCGGAGAGCTGATCAATCAGCTTGCAAGTACGCAAATTAAGCGCGCCACCGGTGCCAGAAAGCAGCGAATCGATATATTCGACCAGAGGCGGAGCGACCAGTTCAAAACCGTACGTGCGATACAGGTCGAGTAAATTACGACGCAGTTCTTCAATACGGCGAGCCTCGGCGGGCAGAATATCGGCCAGACTTTCTGGCAACAACCAATTGGACATCACGCGGTCCTGAAAAAGCATTACAAAATTACCGCCAAACAAAAAGCGACTTGGGGCGTAAGCCCGCCAAGTCGCTTGCGGTAAAAAGGTTAACAAAACTTACGCGATAGTATAGACGATAGATTCGAATAAGGAAACCATCGAACTATCGTCTACCGGCCTATGGTGTCGCGGGTTTTGCGCCTTGAGGAGAATTCCAGAACTTGAAGAAGTCGGATTTCGGACTGAGAACCAAGGTGTCGTTAGGACCTGAGAAGGCCGCACGATATCCCTCAAGACTCTTGTAAAAACCGAAGAATTCAGGATTTTTTCCGTAGGCGCCAGAATAGAGGGCAGCTGCCTTGGCGTCGCCCTCGCCCCTGATGCCTTGCGATTGCGCATAGGCCTTGGCCAAGAGCTCTTGGCGCTGACGGTCGGCTTGTGCCCGGATACGCTCGCTGTCGGCGGCACCGGTGGCGCGCAGGCGGTTCGCTTCCTGTTTACGTTCGGCTTCCATGCGTCGATAAACCGATTCGGAAATTTCCGGAGCAAAGTCAATGCGGCGCAGGCGTACGTCGATGACTTGAACACCCAAAGGCTTGGCTCGTGCCTCGACCGTGGTCAGGACTTCTTTCATGATGGTGTCGCGTTCGGTAGAGACGACTTCCTTCACGGTGCGTACGTTAACCGACGCGTTCAATGCATCGCGAATCTGGGCTTGCAAGCGTTCAACCGCAGCCCGATCGTTGGCGCCAAAAGTAACGTAGAACAAGCGCGGGTCAGCAATACGCCACTTCACGAAAGAATCGATCAGCAGGTTTTTCTTTTCCGCCGTTTGGATGCGTTCCGGATCGTTGGTTTCGATGGTCTGCAGACGCTTGTCGAGGCGAACTACGTTCTCGAAAGGCGGCGGGAATTTAAAGTACAAACCGGGTTCGGTGATGGTATCGCGCACCTCACCCAAAGCGAACACCAGTGCGGCATCTCGTTCGCGGACAACGAATACGCAGGAAGAAAGAATTGCCAGGAAAATGACCAGGCCGACTAAAGCGGGGAAAAAACGTTGCATCATGGCCTCCTAGCGTGAATACGGACTCGTTAACAGCGAGCTCTTTGCGGGAGCGCTGCTATCGGGCGTACGGGTTTTGGCAGGAGTATTTGTCGCCTTGGCCGGCTGCGCTGCAGCCGCTGCGGCGGCCGCCGAACTTTCGACCGTGGCGCCTGAGCCGCTACGAGAGCCGGCAGCCTGACGCATGATCTTGTCCAGGGGCAAATACAGCATATTGTTGCTTGCCTGCGAGTCGATCATGATCTTGCTGGAGTTCTCGAGAATTTCTTGCATAGTCGATAAATACATACGCTCGCGAGTAACGTCAGGAGCCTTGGCGAATTCCACTTCAATGCTGGTAAAGCGCGAAGTATCACCTTCGGCATCGCCAATTACTGTGGCACGATAACCTTCGGCTTCTTCAACCATGCGGGCAACCTGACCCTGTGCTTCAGGCAGTACCTTATTGGAATAGGCATTACCTTCGTTGATTTGTCGCTCACGATCCTGGCCGGCTTTTACAGCGTCGTCGAAGGCTGCCTGAACTTGCTCGGGCGGCTGGACGTTCTGGATAGCGACAGTACTGATTTGAATACCGGTCTGGTATCGATCGAGTATGTTTTGGGCAAGCTTCTGTACTTCGTTGGCCACTTCAGTCCGGCCCGAATACAACACGAAATCCATAGGCTTTTTGCCGACGATTTCGCGCATGGCGGTTTCGGCAGCCTGCCGCACCGATTCATCGGGCTGGCTGGTCTTGAACAGGTAATCGGGCGCGCCTGTGGACATCAGACGGTACTGCACCACAAATTGCAGATCGACGATGTTTTCGTCAGTCGTGAGCATCAGCGATTCAGGCAACACCTTATTGCGAGCCGTTCCGCGATAGCCGACTTCAAATGTACGCAACTGCGAAATATTAACCATCTGGTGATTTTCAACGGGGTACGGAAGACGCCACTGCAAACCGGGAGGCAAAGTCTTGGTGTACTTGCCAAATTTGGTCACTACGGCCACCTGGCCTTCTTGGACGATAAGAAAGCCACTGGCCAGCCACAGGCCGACGATGATGACGGCAACGATGCCCACCAGCTTCGGAGACCCTTTGGGAAGCTGGGGAATACCACCGCCAGAACCGTTATTGTCGCCACCGCCAAAACGATTGCCACCACGCTTGGGCTTTCGTCCGAAAAGGGACCCCAGGCGATTATTGAAATCGCGCCAGACCTCGTCGAGGTCTGGTGGACCGTCGCCCTTAGGACGGCGAGGCGGCTCTGAACCGTTATTGTTACCACGACCCCAACCCGGATCGTTCAAATTAAATATTTTCGATATTTGTCGCATTATTTCCCGCGATTTGACCTGATTCGACAATTGCCCCACGCAAACCATCTAAACCGGCGCGCTTTAGAGCGCTCACAAAAACTCTTGCAATCGTACCATGTTCGTTACGTTCGACTCGAGGCTCGTACCCTGCTTCATCTATTTTGTTATATACAAGTATTTGAGGTATTTCGTCAGCACCGATGTCGCGCAATACTTTGTGGACTTCCGAGATTTGCTCATCCCGCTGAGGACTGGACGCATCCACCACATGCAACAACAGATCGGCCTGAACCGTCTCTTCGAGCGTGGCGCGAAAAGCGGCGATCAAGGTAGGCGGCAAGTCACGTATGAACCCCACCGTATCAGAGATGACCACTTGGCCCGCGCCTTCTATCCATATGCGCCGCGTCGTCGTATCCAGTGTCGCGAACAACTGGTCGGCGGCATACGCGCCCGCGCGCGTCAACGAATTAAACAGCGTTGATTTGCCAGCGTTGGTATAACCCACCAGCGATACCGACAAGATGCTTCCACGCGATCGCGACCTTCGTTGGGTAGTGCGCTGGCGCTGGACTCGTTCAAGCCGTTCTTTCAACAGTCGAACCTTGTCGCCGATAATCCGGCGGTCCATTTCGAGCTGAGCCTCACCAGGCCCGCGCATGCCGATCCCGCCCCGCTGGCGCTCCAGATGAGACCACATCCGGGTCAGGCGAGTCGATAAATGCTGCAACTGCGCCAGTTCAACTTGTAGCTTACCTTCATGACTTTTTGCCCGAAGGGCAAAGATATCAAGAATAAGGGCTACGCGGTCAACCACCCGGCGATTGAAGCCATTCTCGAGATTTCGTTGTTGGCCCGGTGTAAGTGGCTGATCGAAAAGTATGATTTCGGCCTGAGCCTCGTCAGCAATCAATTTAGCCTCATCAAGCTTGCCACTCCCGATGAACAAGGCCGCGTCAGGCCGGGCCCGCCGAGCGACGACGGTCGCAACAATTTCTGCGCCCGCGCCCTTGGCGAGCATAACGAATTCGTCAGCGTGCGCCTGATAGTCGGGCTTGCCGAGATCCACATGAATGATAAGGGCCTTCATCGCTGCAGCCCAAACGAAATACCCGCCGGCACGAGGCACACGGCGGGTGTTTCGCGAATATTTTGAAGCGGAGGATTACTCAGAAGGCTCATCCACTTGAAAGACTACCGGACGCGCAGGCACCACGGTGGAAATTGCGTGTTTGTAAACCATTTGGGTAACGGTATTACGTAACAGAACGACATATTGATCAAATGACTCAACCTGACCTTGCAGTTTGATTCCGTTAACCAGGTAAATCGATACGGGCACGTGATCCTTGCGTAAAGCATTTAAAAACGGATCTTGTAGTGTTTGCCCTTTATTGCTCATTGGCTAGGCTCCAATTGTGTTGTTATAAAGTGATTTGGTGAAAGGATCTACTGTACAGGGTTTTCCCTGATCGCGCTGGGGCTGGGCCCATCGAAACACCAGTATGAACACAATTTTAATGGGTTTTCAATAATATTTCGGACAAGGTATTACAAAGGCGCTCACTGTTTTCACGAGTACCGACGGTAATCCGCAAAAATCGGTCTATTCTGGGTAGACTGAAATGGCGCACTAAAATGCCATTGTCCCGTAATGCTTGGCTGAGCGCCGCGCCTTCGTGATCGGGATGACGCGCAAAAACGAAGTTAGCGTGCGACGGTAAAACTTCGAATCCAAGCGTAGCCAATTGTTTCACAAGCCACTCACGTGTCTGGATAATGGCTTGCCGACCCCGTTCGAAGTACGCAGTATCTTGTATTGCTGCCACAGCCCCCGCTTGCGCAAGACGGTCTAGCGGATACGAATTAAAGCTGTCCTTGACGCGCTGCAGGCCCTCGACGATTTCCTTGCTGGCAAGGGCGAATCCTACACGCAAGCCGGCCAGAGAACGCGACTTGGACAAGGTATGGACCACAACAATGTTGTCGCACTTTCTTAATAAAGCCACAGCCGAATCTGCACCAAAGTCGACATAAGCCTCGTCGATGACCACCGGCACGTCGGGGTTGGCCATGGCAATCGCCTCGATATCGGCCAAACCAAGCGCTATGCCGGTCGGCGCATTCGGATTGGCAAAAATAATCCCGGCGGGCTTAACAGCGTGATGCGCTGTGTAATCAGACACCCGGATGGAGAAATCTTCGGCCAGCGGAACAATCTGGCAGGGAATCTTGTATAGCTGACAATACGTGCGATAAAAACTATAGGTGATGTCAGGCATGAGCAAGGGACGGTCAGCATGACGGAACAGGCCGTTAAATATGTGGGCCAGCACTTCGTCCGAGCCATTTCCCGGAAACACCTGGGCCGCCGTCAGGCCATGCAACTGGGCTACAGCCTCACGTAAAGAAGTCGAGTCGTTGTCAGGATACAGGCGCAAGCCATCGTTGGTGGCGGCCCTGATCGCTTCAAGTGTGCGCGGCGACGGTCCAAATGGGTGCTCGTTCGTATTCAGCTTGAGAAGCTGCGCTATCTTGGGCTGCTCGCCAGGCGTATACGGCGCCAGTTCAATGACATGATCACTCCAGAAACGACTCACTATGCCCCCTGTATGTATGGGTTATGCGAAGATTTGAATTCGATGCGCAACGGTGTGCCTTCCAACTTGAACGTCGTGCGGAAACGGGTTTCAAGGTAGCGTCGGTAGGAATCCGAAATGGCGTCCAATGCATTGCCGTGGATGACAATAAGCGGTGGATTTTGTCCGCCCTGGTGGGCATATCGCATTTTCGGCCGGAATATGCCTTTTCGCGGCGGTGGCTGCTGTTCGACGGCCGCCTGTAGAATTCGCGTAAGTTTTGGCGTAGAAAGCTTGGCAAACGCGGCGGCATGTGCCGAATTGACGGACTTGATCAGTGCGCTCACGCCCTGACCATTCAACGCCGAGATGGTGTGCATTTTCGCGAAAGATAAGAAGCGCAGTTTGCGTTCAAATTCACGCAGGATGCGTTCGCGCTGCTCACTGTCCAAGCCGTCCCACTTATTGATGCCTACGACAAGGGCCCTGCCAGTCTCGAGCACAAAGCCAGCTATATGGGCATCTTGGTCGGAAATTTCAGCTTGTGCGTCAAGCAGCAGCAAGACTACGTTACAGGCTTCGATGGCTTGCAATGTCTTGATGACCGAAAACTTCTCGACGGCTTCGAATACCTTCCCGCGCCGTCGAAGACCCGCCGTGTCGATCAGGGTATAAGAGACTCCGCCTCGTTCAAATTCGATTTCGATGGCGTCACGCGTGGTACCTGGCATATCGAACGCGATCACGCGCTCTTCGCCGAGTAGCGTATTGATGAGGGTCGATTTGCCGACGTTGGGGCGCCCCACAATGGCCAGCTTGATACGATGATTGACGACATCGGCGTCGGCCTCGCCTGCGTCGGTCTCATCGTCTTCGAAAGCGGCATTTGCTTCATCCAGATCGGGGAAGGCTTCATGGGGTTCAACTATG
Organism: Candidimonas sp. SYP-B2681; assembly: GCF_003971065.1. Lineage (GTDB taxonomy): Bacteria > Pseudomonadota > Gammaproteobacteria > Burkholderiales > Burkholderiaceae_B > Pollutimonas. The sequence continues at coordinate 181,731 of NZ_RYDV01000007.1, read as the reverse complement.
GCGTCGTTTTCGTCAGCGTCTGCGTCGAGGTACGACAAAGCCAGTTCGATGAGGTCGACCACCCCATCGCCATGCGAGGCAGAAATAGGATGTGGTTCGCCCAATCCCAGTTCGTGAAATTCAGAAGCGGCCGAACCATAACGCATGCCTTCGGCTTTATTTACTGCCAGCAATACGCGCTGGCCCGTCTTGCGTAGCAGCCGCGCAATCTCGTGGTCGTGCGCATTGATGCCGGCGCGCGCGTCCACCAAAAAAATGACGACATCAGCTTCGGCGATCGCTTGTTGAGTCTGGCGCGCCATTTCGAGCAGAATGCCCTCTTTAGCAACGGGCTCGAACCCCCCCGTATCGACGGCGATGAAGGGGTGTCTGCCGACCCGCCCTTCTCCGTAGTGACGATCGCGCGTCAGACCCGAGAAATCAGCGACCAGGGCTGCGCGTGAGCGGGTAATCCGGTTAAACAACGTGGATTTGCCCACGTTGGCACGGCCTACAAGGGCGACTACCGGTTTGAACTTAACACTATTCAATTGACACCAACCAAAACCAAATTGCCATTACCTGTTTGTACCAGCACACCTCGATTGGTGGCCAGCAATGGCGACGTAATGGCGTCGCCACCGACTTGTACGCGACCCAGCAATTTGCCGTCGGTACGCGATAAGAAATGCACATAGCCCTCAAGGTCGCCAAAGGCAACTGCCTGTGGGACGACCGCGCCAGATGACAGACGGCGATTACGCAACGCGCTTTGCTTCCATACTTCCTGGCCATCGGCCAAGCGGAAACTGTGAACCACGTCGCGCTGATCGGCCGCATACGCTTGCTGTGAATCGCTGGTCATACCCGTGTTGCTGGAAAAACGCTGTTCCCACACGGGACGCCCGCCTTGCGCAACATCAAAACATACCATGCGGCCCTGGTAGGTAACGCCACAAAGCAGCGGGCCTTGTATTTGAGGCGTACCGACTACGTCACTGATGCGTTCAAGGTCGGTGGCGCCCTGCGAGGCCGAAACGGTGCCTTCCCATTGCACACTACCGTTATTGGCGGCGATTGCAATAAGGCGCCCATTGGGCAGGCCTGATATCAGCAGACCGTCGACGATGATCATCTGCATATTGGTTTTGAGCGCCAGCGCAGGACCCGGACGCTGAATATTCCAACGCGGTTCGCCTGAATTTTCATCAAAAGCCTGAATTCGGTAGTCGCTGCTGCGAACGACTACCACGCCGGAACCGACTACCGGTGGAACATTGACCGCACTGGTCGCCTTGGCGCGCCACTTCTCGGAGCCCTGATCATCGAAGGCCACGATGGTGCCGTCGGCCGCCGCAACGACCGTCGTACGACCGTCGGAACCGACACCCGCTGTGAGATCGGACTTGGCATCGGCCCGCCACTGTACGCGACCGGATGCAAGATCGACCTTGCTGACGGTGCCGTTCGGTGCCGCGGCATAAGCGGAATCAGCAACAATGACCGGAACGAATCCGTAACCGCCACCACTGCCGATAGATACCGACCACGCCACCTTGGCCGAAACGCCGGCGGCATATTCTGTTAAGGGTGTGGGATCGTAGCGCGGATTCCTGTTAGAGAACAACGAGCACCCGCCTAGCGCGACGACACTAATCGCCAATACGGTGTTGCGCAAAACACGACGAGTAACGGCAATCTGCATAAATCAGGCTCCACCTAATGCATCAATTTTCAATCGAACGATTTGCGCCACAGGATCGGACCCGAGCTCTTTTAATGCGTTTTCCCAAGCCGTTCTGGCTTCGGCGATCTTGCCCTGCGCAATAAGAATATCACCACGGCGGTCAGCATATAGCCCAGCAAATGCTGCCGACGGGCTGCTTAGCTGCGCCAAGGCCTGATCGTACTGTTTTTGTTCAAGCAATACACCTGCGAGGCGAAGCTTGGCTAACGAAACGAGAGATATGTCCGATCCGTTTTTGCTTAGCCATTCCAGTTGCTCGCGGGCTCCATCCAGATCTTTACGCGACTGCAAGGCCTGCGCCGCAATCAGGACACCGCGGGAGGTATAGCCCGACTTTGGAAAATCGCTGCGCAATGTCGTGCTGGCGGCCTTGATCCGTGCTACGCCGTCGTCGCCCTGTTGTCGCGTGGCACTTTCAAGGGCTTCGAAGTAGCTCATGGCCTGCCCGGCCTGATGCCCTTCGTACCACTGCCAGCCGCGCCAGCCGACGATACCGGCAACAATGACGAAAACAAGTACGGCGCATACGGTGCCATAGCGATCCCACCATGCTCGTAGGGCGTCCAGCTTTTCCTGCTCTTCTAAATCATAAGCCATGCTTAAACCTTTAATTTCAATTCTGTGACAAGGCGATCAAGTGCAATCGTTTCTTGTTGGGGTTGCTCTTCGCCCTGTTCTCGCAGCCATTTGACGCTGGCCGTTTGTGAGGCAAGTTCATCGGCACCCAGGATGACGGCTACCGTTGCGCCACTGGCGTCGGCACGCTTGAACTGGGATTTGAAGCCAGCGGAACCGGCGTGGACAATGACGCGTAGACCGGCGTCTCGCAACGATTCAGCCAATTGTGCCGCTAAACGCTGGGCTTCGGGTGCTTGATGAATCATGTAAACCTGGCATTCGGGCGGCGAAACTTGCTCTCCCGACTGCGAGCACAGGTCCAGTAATCGCTCTACGCCAATAGCGAACCCCACCGCTGGAGCAGGCTTGCCACCCAGCAGCTCGATAAGCCCGTCGTAGCGGCCGCCGCCGCACACTGTACCTTGCGCACCCAGACGGTCAGTTACCCATTCGAAAACAGTCAGGTTGTAATAGTCAAGACCACGCACCAACCGCGTATTCAGGCGATATTCAATTCCGGCATCAGCCAACCGCATACACACACCATCAAAATGCGCTAGTGATTCGGTGCCAAGAAAATCGAACAAACGCGGCGCGTTATTTGCCATTTCCTGCATTGCTGGATTTTTTGTATCGAGCACGCGCAACGGATTGGAATACATGCGCCGCTGCGCCTCGGCATCCATTACGTCCTTATGCTGTTCCAGATATTCAATAAGGGCGGCACGATGTGCAGCGCGCTCATCGGCGTGGCCCAGTGAGTTCATTTCGAGTCGTATATCATTTAGACCCAGCATCTTCCACAGCCGTGCCTGCATCACGATAAGTTCGGCGTCGACGTCGGGGCCTGCGAACCCGAGAGCTTCGACATCGATCTGGTGAAACTGACGATATCGTCCGCGCTGAGGCTTTTCGTGACGGAATACCGGTCCCATGGCATACACCCGTTGCGGCCGATCGTACAGAATATTATGTTCGATCGTTGCGCGAACCATGCCTGCTGTGAATTCGGGCCGAAGGGTTAGCTGTTCGTTGTTAAGGGCATCGGTGAATGTGTACATTTCCTTTTCGACGATATCCGTAACTTCCCCTATTCCTCGAGTAAATAAACGGGTCTGCTCTAGTACCGGTGTGCGCATATTGCGATAGCCGTAAGCAGAAAGCCAATCGCGTACGATATCTTCCAAGGCTTCCCACTGAGCGCTGGTGTCGGGTAGAACGTCTTTCATGCCGGTAAGGGCACGAACCTTTTGAAACGACTGCGTCATAAAATTCTGGTTTTCCTGCCGGGCTAGCCGCGCCCGTTGTTGTTATTTGAATCGCCTGCACCGTAACGGCGCTCGACATACTGCTCGACAATGGCCTGGAATTCCTGGGCGATACTATCGCCTTTGAGCGTAACCGTGCGTTCGCCATCGACAAACACTGGCGCGGAAGGCACTTCGCCCGTACCAGGCAAGCTGATTCCAAGGTCGGCATGCCGGCTTTCGCCCGGGCCGTTTACAACGCATCCCATCACCGCGACATTCATTGTCTCGACGCCGGGATAGCGGTTTTTCCAGACCGGCATTTGCTCGCGCAAGTAAGTCTGGATGCTGTCTGCGAGTTCTTGAAAGACGGTACTGCTAGTGCGCCCGCAACCCGGGCATGCTACCACCATGGGCGTAAACGCTCGTAAACCCATGGTTTGAAGGATTTCCTGGGCAACGATAACTTCTCGACGACGGTCGCCACCGGGCTCGGGAGTAAGCGAAATTCGAATGGTATCGCCTATGCCCTGCTGCAGCAGCACCGACAATGCAGCCGTTGAAGCGACAATCCCCTTGCTTCCCATGCCGGCTTCGGTCAGCCCCAAATGCAGGGGGTAGTCGCAGCGCGAGGACAGGTCTTGGTATACGGTGATCAGATCCTGTACGTGACTGACTTTGCACGACAGCACAATAGCATTGGGGGAGAGTCCGAGCTCTTCAGCGCGTTGCGCGTTGCTGATGGCGGACACGACCAATGCATCGCGCATCACGGCCTGTGCTTCCCACGGCTCGGAACGCCTGCTGTTGTCGTCCATCATGCGCGCCATGAGCTCATGATCAAGACTGCCCCAGTTAACCCCTATGCGTACGGGCTTTTCGTAGCGGCATGCAATTTCGATCATTTGAGCGAAATTGTCGTCGCGTTTTTTTCCACCGCCCATGTTGCCGGGATTGATCCGGTACTTGGACAACGCCTGAGCGCATTCTGGAAACTGGGTAAGCAGCTTGTGACCGTTGTAATGGAAATCACCCACCAACGGGACCGAAACGTTCATGCGGTCAAGCTGTTCGCGGATGGCAGCAACCTCGCGTGCCGCTTCTGGTGTGTTAACGGTAATGCGCACCATTTCGGAGCCGGCTAATGCCAGTTCCTTGACTTGAATAGCAGTAGCAATAGCATCCGTCGTGTCGGTATTGGTCATGGACTGCACCACGACTGGAGCATTGCCCCCGATTTGCACCGACTTGCCGCCCCAACTGACGACGGTGGATCGCGTAGACCGCCTAAGCGCTGCGCCTACAGGAAAAGGATTGCTGGCAGAGGTAACGCTGGGAGTGTTGCTCATTTTTTCAGGGACTTAAGCCAGTCGAACACCAGCCACGAGTCCGGCACCCAGCCCCGCTCGATGGCGTAAAAACCAGCGACAAACAATAAGACAAGAATGATTACCAACCAACCCCACGGCCTATGTACAGGCTCACCGTGTATAGGAAGGTCGGCGGGACCGAGCGAACCCGCCCGCGATATCGCGACAGGCTTCACGGCGCCTGTTCCGGTCTGGCTATCGAGCATCGCCAACAACGCGTCGACATCGGCTTCTAGATAGCGGGCGTAATTTTTTACGAAGCCTCGCAACGACACACCGGTTGGCAGTCGATCCCATTGCTCAGTTTCCAGAGCATCAAGTTGACGACTGGTGAACTTGAGACGGGCCGACACTTCCCCCGGCGACAGGCGCTTGGCCTCGCGCAGACTGCGTAGCGTGGGACCGATTCCTGTAGGAACCGAAGGCTCTGCCACGACTTCTAGCCGAGCTTCTTTCAGTATGGTTTGATTCATCCACGCTCCTGTTTGATAGCGATGATCGCGCGGTCAGGCAAGCGCTCGTTGATGCGGGTGCGATCTTTGACATCGCCTGCCAGCTGCCCGCAGGCCGCCGCGATGTCATCGCCACGAGTTTTGCGTACCGTTGTTACGAGACCAGCGTCCATTAGACGCTGAGCGAACAAACGTACACGTGTAGCGGGCGAGCGTTTCAGGCCTGACTGCGGAAAGGGATTAAACGGTATCAAATTGAACTTGCAACGGACTTGCTTTGCAATGGTGATCAATTCGCGTGCATGCTCGTCGCTGTCGTTAACCCCGTCGAGCATGATGTATTCAAAAGTGATGAAGTCACGCGGCGCAAACTCAAGATATCGATTGCAGGCAGCGAGTAGCTCGGCCAGGGGATATTTGCGATTGAGTGGTACGAGCCTGTCTCGCAATGCATCGTTGGGAGCATGCAGCGACACAGCCAGCGCTACGGGGCAGTCCCGGCCGAGGCGGTCCATCATGGGAACCACGCCCGAGGTTGACACCGTTACGCGACGACGTGATAGGCCATAAGCGTTATCGTCGAGCATCAGCCGCAAAGCGCCCAACACTTGGTCGTAGTTGAGCAAGGGTTCGCCCATGCCCATCATGACGACGTTACTGATGACCCGTGCCGGTTCGGGCGCGGCCAAAGCACCTTCGCCGATGCGTGAGCTTTGTATATCGGCCTGAATCGCGCGCTTGGCATACCAGAGCTGAGCAATAATTTCCGCTGTAGTCAGGTTGCGATTGAAGCCTTGATACCCCGTAGAACAAAATGGGCACGCGACCGTACAACCGGCCTGACTGGAAATGCACAAGGTTCCGCGATCGTCTTCCGGTATGAACACCGCCTCGACGGCATTGTTCTTACCAACATCAAACAACCATTTGCGCGTGCCGTCGGTAGAGCGCTGTTCGATTGACACGTCGGGAGCATGAATCGAACAGTGCTCTGTCAGCTGCTGGCGAAATTCACGCGCCAAGTCAGTCATCTGGTCGAACGAATCCACCCCGTGCTGGTGCACCCAGCGCTGCAATTGTTTGGCCCGGAAAGGTTTTCCGCCCCACTGTCCGACTAGGTCGGTGAGCGCGGCGATATCGAGGCCGAGAAGATTGATGGATTCAGTAGAGGACATAAATTTGGCGCAGTGAATAACGCGTTATCGCCAGGAATTAACGGCTGTGAATATTGCTTTCGGGAAAGAAGAAAGCGATTTCGACAGCGGCGGTTTCTGCGGCGTCGGAGCCATGAACGGCATTGGCGTCGATGCTATCGGCGAAATCAGCGCGAATAGTGCCGGCGTCGGCTTTTTTCGGATCGGTGGCGCCCATCAGGTCGCGGTTCACCTGAATGGCGTTTTCGCCTTCCAATACCTGTACGAATACAGGACCCGAAATCATGAAGTCGACCAGATCCTTATAGAAAGGACGCTCTTTGTGCACAGCGTAGAAGCGTTGAGCATCTTCGCGGGACAATTGCTGCAAGCGAGCGGCGATAACTTTCAGGTTGGCTTGCTCGAAACGGCTGACAATTTGGCCAATGACGTTTTTAGCGACTGCATCGGGTTTGATAATGGAAAGAGTACGTTCAATAGCCATATGAGATCCAGGGATATATTGATAGCTTTTGCTCGCTGGCTGCGTACGACGCTCACAACGGCGCGACGCACATCAACCGAACAACAAAAGCTGGGGTTACAAAAACGGTTTTCTTAATAAAAACAATAACTTTGGCAAAGTTTATGTTAACCGGGTATTTTAACATGCCAATCTTGGCCAACTCCATCATAAAATGACGATAATCAAGCCACACGACGACAACACGCGGTTTTAGCACGCTATTGCCGGTTTGGCTGAAGTTTCGCACGCATCGCATGTTTCATATATAGTCAGACTTTTGCCGCTATGCGGCTGTCTGCATTTTTTTTTCACATCATGACCACAAATTCCGCACTGAACGACCCCGAACAACTATCCAAAAGCTTTGAGCCACAAGAGATTGAAGCTCGGTGGTACGCTGAATGGGAACGTCGAGGCTACTTTAGTGGCGGCCAGCATGTAGAGCCTTCTGACCGAGACGTTAGCCAGCCCTTCGTCGTGCAATTTCCGCCGCCCAATGTCACCGGCACACTGCATATGGGCCACGCATTTAACCAAACCGTCATGGACGGATTGGTGCGCTATCACCGCATGCGAGGAGATGACACCGTATTCATTCCGGGTACGGATCATGCGGGCATTGCAACGCAGATAGTCGTCGAGCGTCAGCTTGACGCACAGAATATAACGCGCCATGACCTGGGTCGCGAGAAATTCGTGGAAAAGGTATGGGAGTGGAAAGAGAAATCGGGCAACGCCATCACCGAACAATTTCGGCGCCTTGGTTCATCGTGCGACTGGAAACGCGAGTACTTCACCATGGACGACAAGCTTTCGCGCGGCGTCGTGGAAACGTTTGTACGGCTGCATGAACAGGGTCTGATTTATCGCGGCAAACGCCTGGTCAACTGGGATCCTGTGCTGGGCACTGCCGTCTCCGATCTGGAGGTCGTCAGCGAAGAAGAAGACGGTTCCATGTGGGAAATCCGCTACCCGCTCACCGTCCCCGTCGAAGGCTTGGAATATTTGGTGGTTGCCACCACGCGCCCCGAGACGATGCTGGGCGACGTGGCGGTCATGGTTCATCCCGAAGACGAACGCTACGCCCATCTGATTGGTGCCACCGTTACGCTGCCGCTGGTGGGACGCAGTATTCCAGTCATCGCCGACGACTACGTTGATCGCGAATTCGGCACCGGAGTCGTCAAGGTTACTCCTGCACACGACTTTAACGACTATGCCGTCGGTCAGCGACATGGTCTTGACATGATCAGTGTGCTCACTCTTGATGCCAAAATTGCTCATGACGCGCCCGAGGCCTATCGCGGAATGGATCGCTTCGAAGCCCGCAAAAAGATCGTCGAGGACTTGAAGGCGCAGGACCTGCTTCAAAGCGTTAAACCGCATAAGCTGATGGTTCCGCGCGGCGACCGGACCAACACAGTCATTGAACCCATGCTTACCGACCAGTGGTTTGTCGCGATGAGCAAAGCCGCCCCAGCCGAGACACTTCACCCAGGAAAGAGCATCACCGATGTCGCGCTGGAAGTGGTGGCCGACGGACGGATCAAGTTCTACCCCGAGAACTGGACCACCACGTACAACCAGTGGTTGGAAAAAATCCAGGACTGGTGCATTTCGCGTCAATTGTGGTGGGGTCACCAGATCCCGGCTTGGTATGCGGAGAATGGCACGATATTCGTTGCTCGCAATGAAGCTGACGCACGAAAACAGGCTGATGACGCCGGCGTAAGCGGCCCGCTCAAGCGCGATGAAGACGTTCTCGATACCTGGTTCTCTTCAGCCCTGGTTCCCTTTACCGATCTGGGCTGGCCCGAAGAAAATCCGGATCTTGCGCGTTATTTGCCTTCCAGCGTTCTGGTCACAGGTTTTGACATCATTTTCTTCTGGGTCGCCCGCATGGTCATGATGAGCATGCACTTGACGGGCAAAGTACCGTTCCACACCGTCTATGTGCATGGCCTTGTCTGCGATATGGACGGCAAGAAAATGAGTAAGTCCAAAGGAAATACGATAGATCCGGTAGACCTGATCGACGGTATCGCGCTGGATGACCTGCTGGAAAAGCGTACCGGCGGACTGATGAATCCGAAACAGGCTGCCAGCATCAAGAAGAAAACCGCGAAAGATTATCCCAATGGCTTTCCGGCCTACGGTACCGACGCATTGCGCTTTACCATGGCAGCTTATGCAACATTGGGCCGTAATATCAATTTCGATCTCAAACGGTGCGAAGGCTATCGCAATTTCTGCAACAAGCTGTGGAACGCTACGCGTTTCGTCCTGATGAACACCGAAGGCCACGCTCTGGCCCCCGAAACTGGCGGCACTACTGCCAGATCCGCCGAGCTATCGTTTGCAGACCGCTGGATCAGCAGCCAGCTGCAACGTCTCGAAAGTGATATTGAGCGAGGTTTCGACGACTATCGCTTCGACAACATTGCCAACGCCCTTTACCACTTCGTTTGGGATGAATATTGCGATTGGTATGTAGAACTGGCGAAAGTGCAGATCCAGCATGGCACACCGGAACAGCAGCTTGGAACGCGTCGCACGCTTATCAATGTGCTTGAAACGGTATTGCGATTGGCACATCCGATTATTCCCTACATCACCGAAGAGCTCTGGCAAAAGGTCGCCCTGGTAGCCGGGAAACGTCAGATGAACGATCCAGCCAGCTTGTGCGTACAACCTTACCCCAAAGCTAATCTGGATTTGATCGACACGTCCGCCGAAGCCCAGGTAACAGAGCTCAAAGCACAGGTCGAAGCGGTACGTGCGCTTCGAGGCGAAATGTCGCTTTCGCCCGCCCAGCGCGTGCCGTTGATTGCTCAAGGAGACCGGGCAGTCCTGCAAGCCAACAGCAAATATTTGGCTGCGCTGGCCAAGCTCGAAGAGATCGAAATTGTTGATCATCTGCCCGACCTGGGCGCACCAGTCCAAGTCGTCGGAAATACGCAATTGATGCTGCATGTTGAGATCGATGCCGACGCCGAGCGCCTGCGCCTGGGCAAGGAAATCGACCGCCTCGAAAACGAAATCGCCAAGGCGAATAGCAAGCTATCCAATGCAAGTTTTGTCGAGCGTGCGCCTGCAGCGGTCGTCGAACAAGAGAAATTGCGGGTGGTGCAGTTTGGCGAAACACTGCAGAAAGTACAGGACCAACTCGCCAGGCTCGCTTGATCAGCGCTCTGGTATTTACCGGTGGCCGCAATGGCCGCCGGTAAGCGAAAGGAAATCGGGGAACTACCTAGTTACGAAACGATATGCCGGAAAGGCGATTTACCGACGCTTCAGTTGATCCAGATACTTTTCATCCGCTCTGGAAAGCAAGCCGGCCTCGCGCGCGGCTGCTATCAGGTCTGGGCGCCGCGCAGCGGTTAACGCAAGCGACTGCTGACGCCGCCATATGGCAATATTGGCATGATGACCGGATATCAGCTCAGCGGGCACACTTTGCCCCTGGTACACCTCGGGTCTGGTGTAATGCGGACTATCCAGCAAGCCGGTCAATGATGTATTAAAGGAATCCTGCAACGCCGAATCTGCATCATTAAGCGCGCCGGGCAGTAAACGAACCGCACTATCGATAATCGCCAGCGCCGCGATTTCGCCACCAGACAATACAAAATCACCCATCGATACTTCATGGGTGACATTACGATCGATAAAACGCTGATCTATGCCTTCGTAGCGGCCGCAAATCAAGATCGCGCCGTCTCCGTGAGCCAGCTCCTGCGCCATGGCCTGATCGAAGCGTTTGCCTGTGGGGCTCATCAAAATGACTGACGTCTTATGGTCATGAGCAGCCTGGTCTTTGTCTGCGGCCCTGCCAGCCTGTGCTGCGTTGACCGCATGCTCCAGCGGTTCGGCCATCATTACCATGCCAGGCCCGCCACCATAGGGGCGATCATCCACAGTACGGTGCACATCGTGCGTGAAGTCGCGGGGATTCCACAAGGCCAGCGTCCACAGCTGTTGCTTATACGCGCGGCCGGTGATCCCCAGATCGCGAACTACGGTGAACATATCCGGAAAAAGGGAAACTACATCAAACCGCATAACTTGGGCACGCCTTACTGGTTCAGTATCCAGACTGAACGGACACGGCTCGACGCATCAGTCATGATGCGCAGAGATCTGCAGACAAACAATCGGATTTTACAGGTCTACGGGCCAGTTGCTGTCGAGACGTTTGCTGGCGATGTCGACGGTATGCACATGCGCACTGACAAACGGCACCAGAACTTCGACCATGCGGCCTTTGTCGTTTTGCAACAGGACAAGTTCGCCCTCGCTGTTCAAGGTGGCCCGAGCAACGCGCAGCAGCGCATGGGCACCGTTATCGACTACCTCGATTACCTTGCCGATAAGTTCGGGCTGACCCTCGCGCTCGCCAAAAAGCCGGCAATCGATGAGGTCGACCCAGTAATATTCATCGTCGTCTGCTGCAGGAAAGTCGGCGCGAGGTACCCACACCGTATGCCCTTTCATGGTCTCGGCGTGATCCCGGTCGGGAACGACGCTAAGTTCTGCAACAATCGTAGCGCCCTGCGGGCGGCAAGCAACAACACCCGCCGGGAAGGCAGACGGCAAAACGCCCGTGCTTCCGACCGGAACGGGCGCTTTCAACCACCAGGTTTTTGCCGCAAGCAATCCCTGAGCATCCGAGGAATGGGGCTGAACCTTGACCCAGCCACGTACGCCATAAGCAGACACAATGCGCCCGAGCTCTACCAGATCCGCAGGAGCTCCAGTATGCGAAGTGTCTTTATTGGCCACCTTGAATGCTGTAAAGCAGCGCTATCAGGCCGCTGCTTTAGCCGAGTATTCTTTGACCAAACGCGTAACAGCAGGCGACAATTGCGCACCATTGTCGGTCCAGTATTGAACGCGGTCCAGGGCAAGACGAATGTTTTCCTGGCCTTCGTTGGCTACGGGGTTGTAAAAGCCCACGCGCTCAATAAAGCGACCGTCGCGACGATTACGCGAGTCGGCTGCTACAACGTTGTAAAACGGACGCTTCTTCGAGCCGCCACGGGCTAGACGAATCACAACCATTGGTAATCCTTAAAAAATACTGTGAAAAACAAAAGATTCTAGCATCTATCAGTCTGTATCCGCAAACCGAATCTGCAAAAACCGCTTAATGACAATGAAAAAGCAACAACCCTGGCGCTGTTTTAGCGTCGCCGCAGGAAGTGTATGGCGCCGCCATCGGTTTCAACTTGCGCCGCAAGCGCGTTGCCGGTTTGCCGGGAAAATGCCTGGAAGTCCTGTATGGCATGCGTATCGGTCGTGATTACCTTGAGCACTTGCCCACTTTGCAGTTGCGCCAAGGCTTTCTTGGCCCGCAAAATAGGCAGTGGGCATTTCAGTCCTGAAGCGTCGACCTCCAGGTCGGCGTCAGGTACAACAGGGTCAATCATTTCCATAGTTCCATGAATGGCGCTTTGGTACAAGGCGCCATCGAAATACTAAAGGTCCCGCGATCCGGCTGCTTAGCTAAGCCGCTCGCGAACCCAGCCTTCGACGGTGGACGTCGCCTGCGTCAAGGCAGCGACATCGGTACCACCGCCCATGGCCATATCGGGGCGACCACCGCCTTTACCGCCCACCTGTGCAGCCACCATGCCGACCAGTTCACCGGCTTTAACCTTATTGGCGAGATCCGCAGTAACGCCCGCCACCAGGCTGATTTTATCGTCAACCACCGTCGTTAGCACGACAACCGCCGATTTGAGGCGATCTTTCAGCTGATCCACCATCCCACGCAGGGCTTTCGGATCGGCTCCCGAGAGATTGGCGACCAAAAGTTTGGCGCCGTTATCCAGTGCGATGGCCTCGGAGACCAAATCGTTGCCGGCTGACGCCGCCTGCTTGCTTTTTAATTGATCCAGTTGGCGCTCAAGAGTCTTGAACTGAGTTTGCATCAGCGCGATACGATCGACGAGTTCGGCCGGTTGCGTTTTCAGTAAGCCTGCAGCCTGGACCAAGGTATCGTTGGTTTCCTGAACCCACCGTACTGCATTGTCGCCCGTAATCGCTTCGATTCGGCGCACACCTGCCGCGACTCCGCCTTCCGAAAGGACTTTAAATAAACCGATGTCGCCGGTACGCGCAACATGGGTGCCCCCGCATAGCTCGCGGGAGAATCCGATGTCCAGCACGCGCACCGTGTCGCCGTACTTTTCGCCGAATAAAGCCATGGCCCCGCCCTGCACAGCTTCATCGTAAGGCATGATTTGCGCGTTAGTGGCGTGGTTGTCGAGCACCTGAGCATTGACGATCTGTTCGACCTCGATGATCTGCTCCGCTGTCATGGGCGCATCGTGCGCAAAATCAAATCGAGTCTTTTCGGCATCGACCAGCGAGCCGCGTTGCTGAACATGGGCGCCAAGCACCTGGCGCAATGCCTTATGCATTAAATGGGTCGCAGAGTGATTACGTACCGTGCGCGCACGATGAACAGTATCGACTTGGGCGTTGACCTCGTCGCCGATGGAGAGCGTACCCTGGAGCACTTCACCATGATGGCCAAAGACGCCATTCTGGATTTTGAGCGTATCGCTGACCTGGAACTGTGTACCGCTGCCTTCGAGCACGCCTGTATCGCCAACTTGCCCGCCAGACTCGGCATAAAACGGAGTAACGTCCAGCACCACAATCGCATGCTGCCCGGCGGTCACGGAGTCGGCCGAGGAACCATCGACATATAGGGCCGTGACTTTGCCCGGAGACTGCAAGCGTTCGTAGCCTTCGAAACGAGTCGAAGCGCCGGAATAGGCCAGGCCTTCTATCGCCTTGAACTTGCCCGCAGCGCGCGCTTGATCGCGCTGACGGTTCATCGCTGTATCGAACCCTTCCTGGTCGATTTGCACATTGCGCTCGCGACAAATGTCGGCAGTCAGATCAACTGGAAAACCGTAGGTGTCGTATAGCGTAAACAGAGTCTGCCCATCGAGCACCCCATTTTCGCCAATATTGTTGAGCGCTGAGTCCAGGATTTTCATCCCGTTTTCCAGAGTTTCGCTGAAACGTTCTTCTTCTTGCTTCAGGACTTGCTCGACCCGTGATTGCTGAGATGCGAGTTCGGGATACGCGTCGCCCATCTGTGCGACCAGGTCCCCCACCAGACGATGGAAAAAAGTTCCCGATTGACCCAGTTTGTGACCGTGACGCAATGCGCGGCGCACGATACGGCGCAGCACATAACCCCGCCCTTCATTACTTGGAATGACGCCATCGACAATCAGGAAACTGCAGGCGCGGATGTGATCGGCAATAACCTTCAACGAGTTGTTGTTCAAGTCGCTTGTGCCCGTTTCCCGGGCCGCGGCGGCGATCAGCGCCTGAAAAAGATCAATTTCGTAATTGGAATGAACGTCTTGTAAAACGGCCGCAATACGTTCCAGCCCCATGCCGGTATCCACGCATGGCTTGGGCAGCTTCGGCATGTTACCGGCGGCGTCCCGCTCGAACTGCATGAACACAAGATTCCAGATTTCGATGTAACGGTCGCCGTCTTCTTCGGGCGATCCCGGAAGGCCGCCCCAGATTTCCGGACCGTGATCGTAAAATATTTCCGAACAAGGCCCGCAGGGGCCAGTGTCGGCCATTTGCCAGAAGTTGTCCGACGCATACCGGGCGCCCTTATTGTCGCCAATACGGATAATCCGTTCGGTGGGAACACCGACTTCATTGGCCCAGATATCGTAGGCTTCGTTATCTTCGTGATAGACGGTAACCCACAGCTTTTCGGCAGGCAGTCCGTAGACGACGGTCAATAACTCCCAGGCATATTGAATTGCTTCACGCTTGAAATAATCGCCGAAGCTGAAATTGCCGAGCATCTCGAAAAAGGTATGGTGCCTTGCCGTATAGCCCACGTTCTCTAGATCGTTATGCTTTCCTCCGGCGCGCACGCAGCGCTGCGAGGACGCAGCGCGGTTGTACGCGCGACTGTCCTTGCCTGTGAATACGTCCTTGAACTGCACCATGCCGGCATTGGTGAACAGCAAAGTCGGGTCGTTGCCCGGTACGAGCGACGACGACGCGACGACATTGTGGCCTTTCGACTCAAAGAAAGACAAAAACTTTTGACGTATTTCGGAGGTTTTCATTGCAGAAGAAGCACTAATCAATGGGTAACCTATGATTATAGAGGCACTTTTGCCTAAAATACTAAGCGCTCAAGCGCCGCCTAACTTCCGTCAATCAAATACGACCGGCTCAAGGGCGCTTCATCGCAATTGGGCGCGCTATCGATGCGATCGACGACGATAAATTCGCCCCCCTGCCCTAGTGTTATCAGCGGGTGATGCCACGTTCCCGAATAATAATTGACACCTTGATCTCCTTGTACCAAGAACGCACGCAGCCCCGACTCATCGGGCTTGTCGTCCGCACCATTCGGCGCCACCACTGCAATAAACGACACCTGATTCAGCGGAATCCATGACTGGCTGCCCAATGGGTGCCGCTCCAGCATATTGATCATGATTGGATACGTACGGCCACCGCCATGTGCAAGACTGATGCCGGCTCGGGCCCCTTCGCCAATAAGTTGCACTGAAGCCAATTGGTGATAACGGCGCGTCGTACCATTATTGATGGGATACCAGTCGCTGCCTTCCGCCTGAATTACCTCGCCAAACGGAGCAAATGCGGCTTTGCTTAAGGGTTCAAGTTTTAATAGGTACATCCTGTTCCGCCTTTTCATTCCGTGCGCCTTGTCAGTCGACACATAAATAGCCCATGGTGCGGCCATCTGGAAACGTCTGCGGTCCGCTGTCCGAGATTAATACAGGACGAGACTGCCCGGGGCAAGTACAACTTCCCGTTACGGGGTTTTCAGTGGAGATCTTGTCTCTGGTTTGACAACCGTACACCAAATTGATCGAGTAGCCTCCATTTCCCGAGCGGCTTGATGAGCGCCAGACATTTTCGTTGCACACCAAGAGGGCCCCGGCCTCATCGCGCGCAACGGCGTTATTTTCAGCACACGGGGACTGCAAGATTTCCTGTGCCCCCAAATGCAGATACCGTTGGGTGCGCAGATCGCCCGCGGTACTGATATTGCCCTTGACCGTAGCAGATCCCTGGAAATCAGGATCTCTGCTATCGGCAACGCGCAAGAAATCCAGGTGGCCAAGTTGTTCAGCGGTAATGGCCAGGGCTACAGTACCGGGTGGCAAAGTAGAACCCGGCAGCGGCGGATTCGGAAACGCGAATGCCGCACCCTGGAGCAAATGCGGCTGTGCCCGTGTTACCGAACCTCCCCAGCCCTGCGCCCCTAATATCCACTGAGCAACCATTTGCTCGTCCACCTGGGTTGTCGATGGCGAAATGAATGGCAAGTCGCTATACACAATTGCTTCCAGCCGGCAGGACGCCCCCGGGCAGGATCCGCTGGGCATCAAACGCATTGACGCGCTGCCGCCTGGTGAAATCCGCTCGGGGAAGGAAGCAGACAATAATCCATCGGATTTAAGCTCCACCAGCCTGGGGGCAGCCCAGTCAGCGTAGCCTTTATTGCTGAGTACCCCCGCATGTCCGGCAGTAGTCAACACATCGGCGTAGCGCTCTATATAACGATGCAAAGCCTTCTTGACGGCCAGCATCCACACTGCACTGGCCTGCGCACTCGCATCGTTGATTTTATTGACTAGGCTCTGGGTGCCCCACACCGCCAACAATATCGTCACGATCGCGGCAAGGATCAGTTCTATCAGTGCAAAGCCCTGTTGTTCGCGCATGGAAGAACCTTAGCTGGCCGTGAAGACAAACGTATTGACGTCGCCTTTGCCACATTTGGACTCTGTTGCCAGGGCACTGTAATGGATACTGCTGGCGATATCCTTGACGGTCGCAGTCGCCCCGCTTTCCGGGGTCACGGTAATCGTGTCCGAAACCCGCTGCATCACCGACGCGATAGAAGGACAAGCCGCATTATTGACCTTGTGCAACGTAATAGAGAATGATGTGCCTGACTCGTGCGATACGACATTAACCTCGCCATTACTGCCTAAACCGTGCAGCACCTTGGTGCTCGGGCCAGTGCCGGACACTGAAAAAATGCTGGAGTCGCGCACCAAGCTAGCCAGGTTCAACGTGTCAATGCCGTCATATGGCTCGGTTGAGCCGTTAGGCGCATTCACTTTGGTTTGCAGTATGAATCGCGCCAGTTCCTCACCGACCTTCGGAACTTTGTTTTCGACGACATATCCTCCGATCGCCGGCACCCCGATTATGGCGAGCAATAATACGATGGCGGTTACGATCGATACTTCGATAAGCGAGAACCCTTGCTGGGTGGATGTAATAGCAGCAGACATAACAGCTCCTTGAGAAACTCGCTCGCCCTTATTGGCTCGCGTAGAAAAGCATCAGCGACCTACGCAGCTCGTCTATCACGGCGTAATGCCATACGCCTACCCCTAATAAACAAGCCAGGCTTGCAAGTAACAAGCTCCAACGCAAGGCTGTCGCCTGTCTGGCGACGGTTCCGAGCACATGCCCACGCAAGCGCTCACTGCCAAGCATGAGGCCCGTCTGTAAGCCACGCGCCATGACCATGTCGCTAAAAAACCAGAACTGCTCCCGATCGAGTAAACCCGTATCGAAGGTATCCGCCCCTGCCATGCCCGCATCAATACGAGCCAGCATGGCATTGATGTGACTGAGCTGCCATTTGGATGTCGCAGTTTTCTGCAGCACGAGTGCCGTGCGCAACTGAGTGGATTCACTATCATCGCGTCCCAGCACAATGGCCACCAGCGCCAGAAACCGTAGCGCCGCCACATAGCGATAGATTCGCCACAACGCGAAGTTTTCGAGACGTCGACGTATAGGACCGGAGGAATTTGGCAAGGACCACAATAAAAGCATGCAGCCCCCTACCAGCAATACTGCCATGAATAAGTAATGCGCCTGGATCAGTCCCGAAAAATCAATAAGCGAACGGGTAAGAGTGCCGTAATACTCCGTGGGCACGGCGGAGAAAGTGCGGGTCAGCTGCGGTACCGTGAACCACGGTATGGCGAGCATCATGCCGAATACCAAGAACACCGCCATAACCGCCGCCCACAGGGTCGTCACCAGGATTTCTGTGGTTTTTTGGGTCAGGTTAAGTACGTGAGCGAGCTCCCGGAATGTCTTGATGAGGGCCGCATTGCCAAATGACTGAGCGGTTCGTATCAGACCCAGTTCAATTTGCGGAAAACATCCGGACCATGTGGCATACAAGTCGCCTCCGGCAAGCTGATAGCCCTGCACCCAACGCCTCGATAACCTGCCCCGAACGGAAGCAGATCCATAACGCCTCGCATCCTGCTCAAATACCTCTTTTAGCGTTCGGCGCCCTTGCAGGCCATCCAGCAATGCGGAAAGGTAATCGAAGTAATCGGCGCGAACGAAAGAAAAACGAAAACAGTCAAGACGGTGCAGAACTGGACGCCATCGCGCCTCGAAATTTCGACGAAAGAATTGGCTCATGTGACGATCCTGTGCCGCTGAACTGCTGGCCGACGGACCGGTCGAAGCTCACGCAGACGCCGTTCGGTTTCAAATGCATGGAAGCGCAGTTCGATGTCGCACGGATCGATCAGGCCCTGGCTCGCCTTCAATACCGCGCAATCCAACGCAGAACGGCTAACGGTCATTTCATTGGAATATGCCGGGTCCCATGGCGATTGGGAGTCTAGGCAGGCCTGCATATCGCCCTGGCGTATGCCTTGCAGGAACTCAGGCCAAAGTTCAGGCTCAATGGCCTCAGCCACGACTGTGCGCCCTGCGTATCCGTTAAGGTCTGCCAGATGCGGTCTGGCACAACTCGCACAGCCCGCAAGGTTTCGAACTCGGAATCCCTCGATTGGATAACCGAACATCTCGTGAATCAGGCCTAGCCAGACTCTCCATTGTTTTTCCGTTCGAAAGCCCAAGCCGGCATGCCGGCTACTGTCGTACAAGCTATGAGCGGGCAGCGCGCAATCAGCACAAAGGACGGGCAGCAACGCCTGGAACACCAGCAGCTTGAGCAAACCGGGCATCGCCAGGAAATCCCGTGAGACACCTATGAAATCAGAGGCCAGCCGTTCGGGGACAAGGAGTGCGGAAGCAGCGTGGACAGTGGTGTAGATATTCACGCCGGAGCCCGCTAAATCCATGAACGCCCGCCCTGTTTCCTCGTCACGAATTTCCCCCAATAACACGTCGCTCATGGCGGAACGCTTCAACGCTCTTAACTTGGCCGCATAATTCTGATGAGCCGCAACATCGAGGTTTCTGGCAACCGTATTCTGTATGGCATGGGGAATAAGGTATTCGACGGGATCCTCTATGGTGATGACTTTGCGATGCGATGGAATACCAGCAATAAGGGAGGCCAAAGTCGTGGACTTTCCTGAACCTACGGTCCCGGCAAAGATGACTGCCCCGCCTTCGGAAAGCATCACGCGTTTGATGAGCTCTACCTGGTCATCTAAATAACCCAGCTCGCTTAGTGAAGGCAGGCGCGCCGAGGTTTCGCGCTCGAGCAGCCGCAAACATACACTCGGGCCATTGTCTGATGCCAGCGAGGCCCATCGCAACATGATGTCCCGGCCATCGACTAACCGCGTCATGCTGCCCTGTTGCTCCAGCATAGGATCGAATACGGCGCCGTTTCCGCCGACAATATCCATCCAAGCGACCGAAAGCATATCGACGAGCATGCTCGTAGGCATGCCGCGAAATCGTTCCGGAGCTACATAGCGCCCCGAAAGCGAGTATTTCACCTGCGACACGGGTTCGCGCAAGCAGACATTCAGGTGCAGGTCGCTCGCACCATTGCGCACACCCCATTCCACCAGATCCTGAAAAGCGTCCGCCAATGCCGTTTTGGATTGCGTCAACCTTACGCCGGGTTGGCTGGACAGCGATTGCGCTGTGATCTGCTGGCGCGCAATAGCCAGTAGCAGAGGGGCCGCCAGCACGTAGCGCGCCGGGTTGGCGGGCGCGTAACCCGACTTGATGATTTGTCGGGCCAGTTCGTCGGCCTGGTCACTGCCAACATGCTCGGCCAGCGCAAAAATGGCCACAGACTGGTCCATCAACAGAACCGGACAAAGGCGCGCCGCCAGTAGGTCGACATTGAACTGCTTGCTAACGGAATGTAAAAAACCGGGCGACATTGCGGCCAATTCTTCCGCACTGGAGATGACCACCGCCTGGGCGGCATCAAAACGCAGCGCTATATCGGAACGTGTGCCAACTGATCGCCCGCCTCTACCGCGCCAAACAGAAAACGTCGCCATTACTTGGCGGTCCACAAAGAAGGGTGCAGGCAGAGCGTATGCGCTTCGTCCTTGCGCTCGAGCTGTACACAGGATCCTGAAATGCCGCGCAGCAGATAAGCTGAAGAGTTGGCCTTCACCCCTACCGGCAAGGCTTGGCCTCGCATATAAACATATTGTTGAGTGCCGACGGTGACTTCGGCCAACAACTTTTTGCCGACCCCATAGATGGCCACAAGATTAAGTGACCCGCTATGCATCATACGTTCGCTGCCTGCTACGGCGGACCCGGTATTGTCTTGCTTTCGAAGAGACTTTTTAGCGTGACTCAGAGCCAATGCGGTGTCCAGGCGCATCAATTCACGCACCGACATTTGATCCCCCGATAAATCGTTAATCGCCGAAACGGACGCGCGGCAAACCGTTGGCGTGCACAGTACCAGCACGGCTAATGCGATGGCCTTAAAATACGGCCGGCTCGCTGTCGAAAGCGACGAACGATTCATTGTTGTAAGGGGAACTATCTTCGGGATGAGCTTCAATTTCATACAGCACTCCTTCAAGAGACAAGTTCAAACTGCTGCTTTTCAAGCCCGGTGTTTCAATGTTCTGAACAGTCAGGGCAACTTTGTTCCACGCCACCGATGCGGTATGTGGCAGCAGCAGGCTGCCCGAGCGCAAGGGTCCATTGACCTGCATGCGGCGCGTGAAATAATGCAAAACTTCGCGAGGCCTTAGCAATGGCTTTCCATTCGCATCAACGGGAACAGAAACTGACAGGGCTGTAGGTTTTCCAATCTGGATGTGGCCGAACGCTGGCCGGATTGCCTGCAATGCACTGAATAAATCGCGTTCATTATTTGCCGAGGTCTTAAGGTGAACAGCAGACAGCGGCGCCCCATAAAAGTCGATGTGCCACGAAGGTTGCGCGCGGTCCAAAGAGACGAAATCGACGCTCCATCCCGCCGGCACTTGCGCCAGAAATTCGCTGTTGCTGGCCTCGATACCGAGTCTTTCATAACGGGCCTGGCATTGCCATTGCCGTATCTTCATAAGGCATTCAGCCTGACGCAGATTCCACCCACTCACCCTCGTCGGTAGTTCGTAAAGGGTGTCGAGCAATACCCGTGTGCCTTGAATACCGTGTACGAAATGATTATGGGCCGACCTTTCAATAGCGTTTTGCCACGCTAACCGCGGGTCCGCGGCCTGTACGGAAGACGCGGCCACTGTGTCGCGCTGAAAAAATTGCCACACCCGCGGTATGAGCAGCACCAACAACAGCGCAAGGACAAAACACTGTACAGGCCAGGGAAGCAATGAGTTCCAGCGTCCGACTCCGAACAATTGACTATGTGCGGAGCTGGCAGCTTCGAGGGCATCGAGATCGGGCAAATCGGGAGCCTCGGGACTGCCCAGCAATACGATTTGTGGATATGCCTGGTGCAGCTCTTCAAGCACTTTCCCGGCGTCGTTCCTCGATCGGTACAAGCGATCGGTGCGGGCGATCACCGCGCCCTCGTGCACTGCGACTAGCCAGAAACCGACGCGTTCGAGGTCAAGCAGCAAAGCGATCGTTCCGGTGGCGAATAGCTGCGCCACATTTTGCGCTGCCGAATGGAAAGGCTTCTTCCGATGCTGCCGTTCGGATTTCAGTGTTACCACGCCAACCGAACCGGCGGAGTCCCCGGCAAGCACCATATGCGTCGCGCGATGCAGTCTGGCCAAGCGCAATCCAGTCCGATCGGCACGCCCACCCAGAAGCGGCAGCCATTCCAGGCCGAACACCAGGTTCGTGGAAGACAGCGGAATGATAAAGGAGCCGGCGACACCCATGTCATAGACCCTCTTCTACCTGCGCTGTGACCACCATGACCGTCGCCAGATGCTGACTCGCTGCACGATCGCTGCCGCCGAAAGCGATCGGTACCCCGGGATTCAGACGTCTTCCGTCGCTTTCGTCCTGACTGCGGTCAAAGCCGGAAATAAGCAGTGGCTGGCCAGGTTGCAAGACCACCTGTTGCACGGTACCGTTGCCGTCGATGGTTACCTGCTGAAGTTGCAAGGGGTTGTCTTTATCGCCAAAGGTGACGGTTTTCAAAGGCTGAGCCACGGTGTTGTCATAAGCGACCGACAGGAGAATTTGTCCATTATCTTGCGCATCCGGCACCAGCGTAATCAAGGAGCCGACGGTTTCCTCTCGTTGGCTGACAGACACCGAAGGTAACGCCAAGCCGGTTCCACTGGCGAGGGCTGTGGTCTGTACTTTGTCGATATACGAGAAGGTTGTACGCACGGCATGCGTCACAGGCCGCCTGTTTAAGGTCAGTACGGGCATGCTGCTACGACGTACAACCTGCCCGACTTGACTCAACGCCTTGATGACCGCATCGGAGCCCTGGAAGGAGCCTTGATTCAAGCCCAGGCTCAGGCTACCCGCATCGACAAGGCTGGAACCGGGCATCGCCATGTTTGCCGCCAGCTTCGCGCTCGAGAACACCAAATTCCAGTCGAGCCCTGCTTCTGCGCTATCGTTGAGAACGACTGTCAACTCTTCGAACACTAAGCGGACACGACGCGTCAGGGCACGGTTCTCGTGGTCAAGGTAGCGGCCAATCCGCTGCAACACGTCCGGGGTATCAGTGACCACAATGGAAGAACTGGCTCCCGCCTCGGCGACCAGAACACCGGCGCGCGAAAGAAAGGGCTCGATGCGGGCGCGTACTACGTCTAGAAGATCCTGTGAACTACTGCTTAGACTGGTCTTAGAGGTACTGATGAAGCCTTCAGACTTGTTGCTTCCCCCCAGTCCGAGCGACGCTTCAGCGCTCGCGTTCAATGTTAATGCGCGTATGTTGAACACGCGAGTTTCGGTCCGATAAAATTCGATCCGGTCGTTATGGTAGCGCCACATGACGCCGAGCCTGGCGCTGACTTGATCGAGGATCCGGGCCAGAGGCTCCGGCCCACCGCCCAATGTGACAGAGGTTGGCGCAACAATCGAGGCAGGGCCATGCCCCGATGCGCCCAGACGAGGCGAGAACTGCTCTAGAGGCAACAATGCGTCGGGCGCCACGTGTACCGGAATATGCGTCACCGATGTAATCCGCTGTGCCAGGCGCGCGAGGTCCATGGGCCCATCGGAAAACATCAAGGTCGTATTGACGTTGGCGCGCAATGCTAACGGCAGGGTAAGTTCGCGCGCCAATGGTTGGGCGCGTCCGGCAAGCCACGGACGAGCGACGTCTTGCGCTGCCCTTCTGGTTTCGACACTGCCTGCAGACCGATAGAACCCATCATGCCGGGCGCTGATGATCGAGCGGGCGTCGGTGATCGATGCCGCAATCTTCTGCATCTTCTCGCCTAAGGCGCAGCCCGATGCCTGCATACACAGCGCAATCACCAACAAACCCCGCCGTAAGCTAATCATGACGTTCCCGCCCCGCTAACAGTGCGATCACATTGCTGGGCGTAAGGTACGATGCGCAATACGCGATTCGAATAGAAGCAAGGCTGTAATGGGCGGTCGGCCAATTCCGTTGAGGCCACGAGTTCTTGCACGGCCAATTTAAAGCCCGGTTCAAAGGTGGCAGATCCGACGATAGGGATATCCGCATCGACCGCCCAGTGCTCGGGCTCGAAAGTCCATCCCGCAGAGCGAGCCCATCGCGTAAGGGCGGATCGTAAATTTAGGTCTTGCGGACTGACGGCATAATTCTGTGAGCTGCTATCCGGGATTGACAGCTCAAAGCTTGGGGAGGTCAGCGAGGATGCTGACGGGGCTTCCAGAGCAGGCGCACCGGCTTTGCCTGGAGCTGTCGCGGATGGGATAGCGACTTCACGGGAACTGCCCATCGATGCATCGGAATCAAACAAAGCGATCTTCGCCTCGTCGGTGGGCGCGGGCACCTCTAGTAAAGGTGCGGGCTGCGCCGCAGTTATAGCCGCGGCGGGGACGGTGGTGGAGTCAACGGCGGGATTGTTGAGCTGTTCAACCAGGGTTTTAAGATGCCCCCCGCGAAGAATCAGCTTCGGCCAGATTCCTTGCAAGACCATATAAGGCCCCTCGCGCTTGTAGCTTAAAGGGCGATCGCCCGCCGAAGTGTGCTCGAAAACTGCGGGTAGCGGCTGTTCAGGAAGAAATTGCAGCCAGGTTCGGCGTCCGTCGTCGAATACTTGCAGGGGCGCCACACCTCGATCACCCGATAATCTCCACGCAAAACTGAAATGTACTGAGGAGCTTGCGACTTGCCGAGTGGTTGCCGGAATGAGCAGCGACAGGTCGGGCATGCCCGAACACGCCGACAACAATCCGGAAAATACGGAAACGAAAAGCATTCTGAACATTTTCCCCACCTGACACAAAGAAGATCACGCGCTATTGGAACGTTATCGCTATCTTGCTTATGACCAGCAGGTGTTGCCAGACTGACTTTTACGCATAGAGACTTTTATCGCCTCCGTAAAAGAACAACTTATTTAGATATTTCAGTACCTTGAGAGCGGAATTGAAGGTCCGGAAACACACAACCCCGTGGGCTGAATTTGCCCACGGGGTTGTGTGTTTTTAAAACCAGAGATGTGCGTAATATCAGGCCATCAACGCTGACGCATGATTTGCTGGGCTTCGGTAGACGCCGACTTCAAGGCGGTAACAGCGGGCTGCTTGCCGTTGAACGCGCCATCCAGCTTCTGCTGGAACATCGCCTTGATTTGGGGGTAGTTGTTGACGCGGAAGCCCCGAGCCGTAACACCGGGATTGCCAGCATACGTTTGCACCAAATCTTGCCAGTCACCCAGTTTCTTGTAATAACCCTTATCGGTCTGGTCAAATGCTTGCTTGGTCAGCGGCAAAAATCCGGTGTTTTGATACCAACGAGATGCCTGTTTTGGTTGGCTGAGCCATGACAAGAACTCCACACTTGCGGAATCGCTTTCCTTGGATTGCCCAGCGATCGCCCATAGTGCCGAGCCCCCTACAAATGGATTGCCGGGCTTTTGCGTCACTTCAGGGTAATACGGCAGGCCGCTGACGGCAAAATCAAGCTTCTTGACATCGTTGAACCACCCCATATTGCTGGAGGTTGACATCAAAACGGCGCATTCACCTTTAGCAAAACGTTGCGCTGCCACCTTGTCGTGCTCTGGTTTGACCAATAGTTCGGTACGCACCCAACTGATCATCATGGACAGGTGACGTATGTACATGGAATCGAAACTAAAAGCTGGGCTAGCCTTCGCTTTCAGGCCGTTATCATCGCTGGTATAAGGCTGTTTGTTTACCGCAGCGAGGTTTTCAAGATTGACCGACACCGTCTGATCGCTGGTCAAAGGGCAGTTTCGGGAACCATTATTGGCCAGGATGACCAACTGATCCTGCAAACCTTTCCAGGAACGCTGTGGCACGGCGGGATTAATTCCCGCCTTTTTGAACGCATCAATGTTGTAGAACATCACCGGTACGTCGACCATGAAAGGAAAAGCGAGCAGACGCCCTTTCGTGTCGCGCATAAAGGTATTGGAATCGGACAAGAACCACTTCGTGTCCTTGATGGGATATTTGGCAATCAGCGCATGGAGCGGCTGAATGTAAGAGCGAGACGCGATGGCGTCCGGAGCGCGAGAGTCATCTAATTGAACCAGATGAGGTTTGTCATCGCGCTTCTTGGCTTGTTCCAGTGCCGCTTCGACTTGCTCAGGCGTGTCGAAAGCCTTAAGCACCACCTTTACCTCTTTTTGGTCTTTGTTGAAGTTCTTGACGAGATCCTCGAATGCCGCTTTGTTATAAGGATTAAGCGAATGCCAGACCCGAATGTCGGTGGCGGCCGTGGCGGCCATCGACGACACCAGCAACGAACCGGCGCTTAACCATGCAAGGCGGCGCCCGGAACCGAGCGCGCCCAAAAGCCAATGTTGTTTCATATAACAGTTAACCTAGAAAAGGAAATTCGGGTTCGGGTTTGCGGCCTGAAATTAGGTCTGCCAGAGCGCGGCCGGAGCCTACGCCCATGGTCCAGCCTAAAGTGCCGTGCCCGGTATTAAGGTACAAGTTTTGAATACGTGTGCGACCAATCAACGGAACGTTAGAAGGCGTTGCGGGACGCAGACCTGACCAGAAGCGTACATTATCAAAATCGAGAGCCATTGGAAACATTTCCCGGGCAAGTCGGGTCATATTATCGCAACGGATTGTATTAAGAGCCCGCGAGTAACCGGATAGTTCCGCAGTACCTGCCATGCGTAGCTGATTCCCAAGACGGGAATACACCATTTTACGAGCACTGTCCGTCAAACTGACCATAGGCGCCGCTTCGGCGTCAAGAATATCGAACGTTGCCGAATACCCTTTAGCGGGATAAACATTGCACGGCACACCCAAGGGGGTTACAAAGCCAGGCGTAAAAGATCCAAGCGCCGCCACATAGGCGTCGGCATGGATGGTTTCGTATAGCCCGGCGGAATTGATGACTTCCGCAGCCTGAATGCGGCCGCCGACAGATATCAATCGACTAAGCTGGGTAGAAAACCGGAACTCCACGCCCCTGTTCCGGGCATGTTCAGCCAGCGCAGTAGCGAACAGGTAGATATCTCCTGTTTCATCTTCAGCCGTAAAGTCGCCTCCGACGATGCTCGCACGTAGATGTTTCAGTGCGGGCTCCAACTGGATAATTTCGTCTGTCGTGACAATGCGCCGGTCGACGCCATAGTCCCGCATGATGCCGGCCATCTTCTGCGAGTTTTCAAATTCGACGGGGTCGCGATAAAAATTCAGAATGCCCCGTTCAAGATGGTTATATTGAATACCCAGGTCCAGGCGCATCTCTCTAAGGGTTCGACGACTGTATTCCGACAACCTGACCATGGCTCGTATGTTGTGTGCCACGCGACTTGGCAAACACTCGCGCAGGAACATCAGGCCCCACCACCATTGACGCGGGTCCAGCCGGGGCCGGAACAGAATTGGGGCATCATGCTTGAATAGCCAACGCGCAAGCTTGAGCGGGGCCTGCGGGTTAGCCCACGGTTCTGAATAAGACACCGAAATCTGGCCGCCATTGGCACGGCTGGTTTCCTGGGCCGGCCCGCTTCCACGATCGACCACCACGACCTCATGTCCGGCTTGACTCAGCCACCATGCTGTCGAAATGCCGATAATGCCGCTACCCAATACCGCTATTTTCATAGATCCCGCCTTTAACGCTAATGGAAGGAAGAGCCGCGATGTAGTCCCTTCCAGGCTGACCGGCTGCCGGCCCCATCGGGAAAACTATACGACATCGGCCTCGGTGGTAAATGCGTCGGCAAAGAAATCGTCCTCAGGCAGACCGCTCAGGCGCGTGAAGTCCTTGCGCGCGCTATCTACCATGATCGGGGCGCCGCAAGCATACACCTGATAACCTGATAAATCAGGAATATCTTGTAGCACGGCTTGATGCACGAAACCCGTGCGGCCGGTCCAGTTATCCTCGGGTAAAGCATCTGAAACCACGGGAACATAACTGAAATTAGGCAAGGTATTCGCCCATTCCAGAGCCTTATCATGCATATACAGATCGGCCGGCCTGCGCCCACCCCAATACAATACGGCCTTGCGTTGATTATCGTGGGCGATCATACGCTCGACTATGGCTTTTATGGGAGCAAAGCCGGTACCGCTGGCCAGAAACACAATAGGCTTGTCGTTGTCTTCGCGCAAAAAGAAAGATCCGAAAGGCCCTTCAACGCGAAGAATTTCGCGAACTTTCATCTTGGTTGCGCCCGTTCCGAACACGTGGTCGGTAAAGATGCCGCCCGGCATATGACGCACGTGCAGCTCGATAAGGTTATTCTCCACCGGCGGATTAGCCATCGAATAACTGCGCCGCCGTCCATCTTTCAAGATAAATTCCAGATACTGTCCGGCATAGTAACGAAAGGGGTCGGTGGCGGGCAGCTGCAATTTAATCACCATGACGTCGCTTCCGTATTGCTCGAGCTCCATGACTCGCGACGGCATTTTTCGGATCTGTATATCGCTGGCCATTCGAATCTCGTGAGCCTCGATCAGCAGATCAGAGGTAGGCCGGGCTTGGCAAAACAGCGTATAGCCTTGTGCGAGCTCCTCTGGCGAAAGTATCTGCGCCGGGCTGGCCCCCGCCTCGTACGACCCCGAAACGACCTTTCCCTTGCAAGTGGAACAGGCGCCATTGCGGCAACTGTAGGGCAATACGATACCCGCGGCTAGCGCAGCGTCGAGCACGGACTGTCCATTCTCGACTGGAAATTCGTGATTACTGGGGTGAACTGTGACCTTAAAACTCATAACGCCTGACAATAAAAAAAAGTAAAAGGGAACTCACCATTCTAAGCGTAAGGGTGTTCGCTTTGTGAGCCCTATGAAATCCCTGAGCCGTCCAGCGGCTTATTCCATTTCTAGATCAAACGTGCACTTTGTCGGCTACGCTTGCCTTACGCCAGCAATGTCTGCGTTTCACCTTCGCGTTCATGTTAGACCTAGAAACGGAATGACTATGCGGGCAAAAGTGTAGGTTGCTTGATCTTGATCGACAAGACCTTCCCCTTGCGCGCCCGTTTACCCATGTACTGGGCCAGGGCCTCGAGATCCAAACTTTCGACAATCTCCTTGTTGCGATATATTCCACTGGCCAAGATACCTGCCGGCCCGACCGGTACCCATTGCGAAATAAAGTCACCGTCGTCCAATCCCATCAGAATGGTACCGCGCCCTCCGCCAGACAAGCTTTTTAACTCTGCCAAATCCACCACCAGGAAGCGCCCCTTCTTAGAAAGGATGGCCAGGCACTGATCGGTGCCCCGCAATAACGACGGCTTCAACAATATGTCGCCCTTCTCAAGCGTGACAAACTGCTTGCCCGACCGTTGCCGCGTGGTCAAATCCTTAAGGGTGGTGACAAAACCATAACCCGCCTGCGTCCCCAGCACATACCGCTGGCTTGCAGGGCCGGCAATCATATGAGTAATCCGGGTGCCATGCTCCATGTCTATCATTGACGTGACTGGCTGGCCGTCGCCGCGCGCCGAAGGCAGGCTTGATACCGCCACGGTATACACTCGGCCACTACTGGAAAACGCAACCAGCTCGTCGGTGCTGCGGCACTCTATCGCGTCGTAGAGGGCATCGCCCGATTTGAAACTAAACTGTGCGGCATCGTGCCCATGGCCTTGACGTGAGCGCAACCAGCCCTTTTGTGAAATGATCACGGTCACTGGCTCTTCAATTACCCGGCTCTCCAGCACAGCACGTTCAGCCACCTCGATCAACGTACGGCGGTCGTCGCCATATTGCTTCGCATCGGCTTCGATTTCTTTTATCATCAGACGCTTGAAAGCGTTCGGGTTGTCCAGCAGCTCTTGCAGCGCCTCTTGTTCCTCTTTCTGACTGGCCAGCTCTTTCTCGATTTTGAATCCTTCCAGACGCGCCAATTGGCGCAGCCGCATTTCCAGAATGTCTTCCGCCTGCCGTTCTGATAGGTCAAAACGCTGCATCAATGCCGCGCGCGGCTCGTCCGATTCCCGAATCGTCTGAATGACTTCATCTACATTCAAATACACGACCATCCGGCCTTCCAGCACGTGGATACGGTCAGTGACTTTATCGAGGCGGAACTGCGTGCGCCGCGTAATCGTGTGAGCACGGAAGCCGAGCCATTCGACCAGAACCTGCCGTAAAGCACGCTGGCCTGGGCGGCCATCGGTTCCTATGCAGACCAAATTGAATGAAACACTGCTTTCCATACTGGTTTGGGCCAGCAGCGTATTGACGAATTCGTTGCGGTCGATACGACTGCTCTTGGGTTCAAACACCAGGCGTATTGAGGCTTGCTTTCCTGATTCGTCCCGAACCGTATCGAGCAAGCCCAATATCAATGCCTTCGTTTGCTGCTGCTCGGTCGTCAGACCCTTCTTACCAGCCTTGACCTTGGGGTTAGTGCGGTCTTCGATTTCTTCGAGAATTTTCTGCGAAGAGGTGCCGGGCGGCAGCTCCGTGATCACCAACTGCCATTGCCCGCGAGCCAGCTCTTCGAACTCCCAGCGCGCGCGCGCCTTAATCGAGCCTCGACCTGTGCTGTATATGTGCGCAATATCGGAACTTGAAGAGATGATCTGTCCGCCGCCGGCAAAGTCGGGACCGGGAACTAGCGTATAAAGCTCTTCGTCGGCCAGTTTCGGATTTTTGATCAGGGCGACACATGCATTCGCTACTTCACGCAGATTATGTGACGGGATCTCGGTGGCCATGCCCACGGCAATACCCGACGCGCCATTCAACAGCATCACGGGTAATCGGGCTGGCAACAGCAGCGGCTCTTTCTGGCTACCGTCATAATTGGGCGCGAAGTCGACCGTGCCCTCGTCCAGCTCATCGAGCAGGATGCGCGCAAACGGCGTCAACCTGGCCTCGGTATAACGCATGGCGGCCGCGTTGTCGCCGTCGCGTGACCCGAAGTTTCCCTGGCCATCCACCAGGGGATATCGCAGTGTGAAATCTTGTGCCATGCGTACCATGGCGTCATAGGCCGCTTGGTCGCCATGGGGATGATATTTGCCGAGTACGTCGCCTACAACGCGTGCTGATTTGACCGGTTTGGCGCCTGGTCCCAAGCCCATTGCCTGCATGGCATAAAGGATGCGGCGCTGAACTGGCTTTTGCCCATCGGTGACTTCGGGCAAAGCGCGCCCTCTGACGACGGAAACCGCGTAGTCAAGATAAGCCTGCTCGGCATAATGCGCGAGCGTAATACTGTCGCCGTTCGGTACTTCATCGAACAAGCCTGTTTGTGTACTGTCCATTGTTATCTCTGTGTGAGTTTAAACGTCGACCTCGGCCAGATTGCCTTTTTCTTCGAGCCAGATTCGCCGTTGCGCCGATTCGCCCTTGCCCATTAGCATGTCGAACATCTGCGTCGTTGCTGCCATGCCGAACTCGCCATAGCCGATCGGCATCAGGCGTCGGGTATCGGGATTCATGGTCGTATCCCACAGTTGCTCGGCACTCATTTCGCCCAAGCCCTTAAAGCGGCTGATCGCCCAAGACGCCTCACGCACGCCTTCTTTGCGCAACTTGTCCTGTACCGCTTCAAGCTCGCCCTGATCCAGGCAGTAAACCTTCCTTGCGGGCCGCTTCCCAGCCGCTGGAACATCGACTCGAAACAGCGGCGGACGAGCCACATATATATGGCCCGCCTCCACCAGCCGGGGAAAATGTCTGAAGAAGAGAGTCAGCAACAAGACTTGAATATGCGATCCGTCGACGTCAGCATCAGAGAGAATGCAGACTCGTCCATAGCGCAGCCCGGATAGATCGGCAGCATCGTCAGGGCCATGAGGATCGACTCCGATGGCGACCGCGATGTCGTGAATTTCATTGTTGGCAAACAAACGGTCACGATCCACTTCCCAGGAGTTCAACACCTTTCCGCGTAGAGGCAGGACCGCCTGAAAACCCTTGTCGCGGCCCATCTTGGCCGAACCGCCGGCGGAATCCCCTTCAACCAGGAACACTTCCGTGCGGGACGTATCGCTGGACTCGCAATCGGTAAGCTTACCTGGCAATACCGCGACACCCGAGCTTTTGCGCTTCTCCACCTTTTGCGATGAACGCGCCCGCGCTTGTGCTTGGCGTATGGCACTTTCGGCCAGTTTCTTCCCGTACTCGACATTGGCATGCAACCATAGGTCGAGCGCATTTTTGGAAAAACCGCTAACTAGCCGCACCGCATCGCGGCTATTCAGACGTTCCTTGATCTGGCCCTGGAACTGTGGGTCCAGCACCTTGGCTGAAAGCACAAAGCTGGCTCGTGCGAAAACGTCTTCAGGCAAGAGCTTGACGCCCTTCGGTACCAGACTATGGAGTTCAGCGAATGACTTGACAGCGTTGAATAACCCATCGCGCAGCCCAGCCTCGTGAGTCCCCCCCGCAGTCGTGGAGATCAGGTTCACGTAAGACTCGCGTACCACCGGACCATCGACCGTCCAGATGACGACCCATTGCGCACCCTCGCCCGGCGCAAACGCCTCGTCATCGTCGGCCGCGTATTGCTTGCCTTCAAAGACCGGAATAATTTTTTCTGAATCGCCCAATGCCTCTTCCAGATAGCCGCGCACACCATCGTGGTATTGCCACTCGCGGATATCGCCGGTTTTCTCGATGAGAAGCGTGACTTTCACGCCATTCAACAACACCGCCTTACTGCGCAGCGCATGTACCAGCTCGGCCATCGGTATCGCCGGTGAATCAAAGTACTTGGGATCAGGCCACACGCGAACCCGCGTGCCGGTCTTTCTGCGAGCGACAGGCTCGAGCTCGTGCAAGGGCTCGACCACTTCGCCACCAGCGAACACAAGTTCATGGGTTTTGCTATCCCGCCAGATTCGAACCTCGAGTCGCGTTGACAGAGCGTTGGTAACGGATACCCCTACACCATGCAGACCACCTGAGAACGCGTAGGCGCCGCCGTCTTTTTTATCGAACTTGCCCCCCGCATGCAGCCGGGTAAATACAAGCTCAACCACCGGAGCAAGCTCTTCAGGATGCATCCCGGTGGGAATGCCGCGGCCATCATCCTCGATGGACACGCTGCCATCGGTATGCATGGTGACTTTTATCTCTTGCACGAAGCCGGCCAAGGCTTCATCTGCGGCGTTATCGATAACTTCTTGAAGGATATGAAGCGGGTTGTCGGTCCGGGTATACATGCCCGGCCTTTGCCTTACAGGTTCCAAGCCCTTCAGTACTCGGATAGATGCTTCGTCGTAGCGTGGTGTAGCCAATTTATTCTCAAATTTTCTGTGAGGAAAGCTGTATTTTACGGAGTATGCACGTTAGCGGGGTTCATACGGCTGTGGCACGCAAATGAAAACCCCGATGTGCGCGTTGGGGCGGTCGGTGGTATGCTTGTAAAAAATGGGCTGTAAGCCCCCCGGCACTTACTAGAATACATGGTCTTGCTGCCGAACCTTCTCATCGAATTTTCCAGATCTTAATCATCCTCTTTTTCTTTCTATCATGAGCGAATCTATCAAACACGTGAGCGACGCCTCGTTCGAGGCCGACGTCATCAATTCAGACGTTCCGGTTCTGGTCGACTATTGGGCAGCCTGGTGCGGCCCTTGCAAGATGATTGCACCATTCCTCGACGAGGCCGCCAGCCAGTACGAGGGCCGTGTTATCATAGCCAAGGTCAACGTCGACGAAAACCCCGAAACAGCCGCCAAGTTCGGCATTCGCGGTATCCCCACCCTGATGTTGTTCAAAGATGGCAAGGCAACCGCCACGAAAGTGGGCGCACTGTCCAAGTCGCAACTAAACACGTTTTTAGACGAATCACTGTAAATCGGTAGTTTTCGCGCGAGCCCATTCTAGGCTCGCCACCACTTTGCAAATACCCTCCCCCTCTCTCACATGCACCTCACCGAATTAAAAGCACAGCACGTTTCGAAACTTCTCGAAATGGCCGCCGCACTTGATATTGACAACGCCAGCCGCCTGCGTAAGCAAGAGCTCATGTTTGCCATCATGAAACGGCATGCCAAACAAGGCGAACAAATTTTTGGCGACGGCGTCCTGGAAGTATTGCCCGACGGTTTTGGTTTCTTGCGCTCGCCTGAAACTTCCTATCTGGCCAGCACTGACGACATCTACATTTCTCCGTCACAAATCCGGCGCTTTAATTTACATACCGGTGATTCCATCGAGGGCGAGGTTCGTACTCCCAAAGATGGTGAACGCTATTTCGCTCTTGTCAAAGTCGACAAGGTCAATGGAATGCAGCCCGAAGCGATCAAACATCGCATCATGTTTGAAAACCTTACGCCGCTGCACCCGGACGAAGTCATGATCCTCGAGCGCGATATTAAAAGCGAAGAGAACATCACCGGTCGGATCATGGACATCTTCGCCCCTGTCGGCAAAGGCCAGCGAGCTCTGATCGTCGCCAGTCCGAAATCAGGCAAGACGGTAATCATGCAGCATATCGCTCATGCCATTAGCGCGAATTACCCCGACGCCGTCATGATCGTTCTGTTGGTAGACGAGCGCCCCGAAGAAGTGACCGAAATGCAGCGGACGGTCCGCGGCGAGGTGGTTGCCTCGACGTTCGACGAACCCGCTACACGTCACGTGCAAGTGGCCGAAATGGTCATCGAGAAAGCGAAGCGCCTGGTCGAGCTCAAGAAAGACGTTGTCATTTTGCTTGATTCGATTACACGCCTGGCCCGCGCCTACAACACGGTGGTCCCGGCATCAGGCAAAGTCTTGACCGGCGGTGTAGATGCCAATGCGCTACAACGTCCGAAACGATTTTTCGGTGCGGCGCGTAACGTCGAAGAAGGCGGATCGCTGACCATTATTGGTACGGCTCTGGTAGAAACAGGCAGCCGAATGGACGAAGTGATTTACGAAGAGTTCAAGGGCACAGGCAATTCGGAAGTTCACCTGGAACGCCGTCTGGCCGAGAAGCGCGTATATCCCGCCATCAATCTGAACAAATCAGGCACGCGCCGCGAAGAATTGCTCATCAAACCTGAGCTCTTGCAAAAAATTTGGGTGCTCCGCAAATTTATACATGACATGGACGAAATCGAAGCGATGGAGTTTATTTTGGACAAGATTCGCGCCACCAAAACAAATTCCGAATTTTTCGACATGATGAAAAAATAACAAATGAAGCTACCTACACTTGAACAGTTTATTGCCCATTTAAGTGCCCGCGATCCGCATCAACCGGAATTCATGCAGGCAGTCAAAGAAGTCATGAACAGCCTGTGGCCGTTCATTGAAAAGAATCCGCGCTATGCACAGCATGGTCTGCTCCAGCGCATCGTCGAACCGGAACGTATCATCCAGTTTCGAATTTCGTGGGTCGACGATCGAGGGCAAGTCCAAACCAACCGCGGTTATCGGATACAACACAGCTCAAGCATCGGACCCTTCAAGGGCGGCATGCGTTTTCACCCCTCGGTGAACTTGTCCATCCTGAAGTTCCTGGCTTTCGAGCAAACGTTTAAAAATGCACTGACAACGCTGCCTATGGGCGGCGGTAAAGGCGGCTCCGACTTCGATCCTAAAGGCAAGTCCGACGGCGAAGTCATGAGATTTTGCCAGGCGCTTATCGTAGAGCTTTATCGCCACCTGGGACCCGACACCGATGTACCTGCCGGCGATATCGGCGTTGGCGCTCGCGAAGTCGGTTACATGAACGGCATGATGAAAAAGCTGTCCAATTCGGCCGCAAGTGTATTCACCGGCAAGGGCCTTACCTTTGGCGGCAGTCTCATCCGTCCTGAAGCGACCGGCTATGGCGCCGTCTATTTTGCTGAAGAAATGCTCAAGCACGCGAACCAGTCCATTGAAGGTCTGACGGTGTCGGTATCGGGCTCAGGCAACGTCGCCCAATACGCCATCGAAAAATGCATGCAATTGGGCGCCAAGGTTGTCACGGTCAGCGACTCGCATGGCGCAGTCATCGATAAAGCCGGTTTCACTCCGGAGAAACTCGCGGCACTTATTGACCTGAAAACGCAACAACGCGGCCGGGTCGAAGATTACGCCAAGCAGTTTAATCTGGTCTACGAGGCCGGAAAGCGTCCATGGCACGTACCGGTCGACGTCGCACTTCCCTGCGCGACCCAGAACGAGCTTGAACTTGAAGACGCACAAACACTGATTAAAAATGGTGTGCGCTGCGTTGCCGAAGGCGCAAACATGCCTACTAGCTTGAAGGCGGTTGATGCCTTCATTGGCGCCAATATCTTGTACGCGCCCGGTAAAGCGAGCAATGCCGGCGGCGTTGCCGTATCGGGACTTGAAATGGCCCAGAACTCACAGCGCTTCCACTGGACTCGTGACCAGGTAGATACAAAGCTGCACGCTATCATGCGCGACATTCACGAAAACTGCGTACGACATGGCACTGAAGGTAAATCAGTGAACTATGTAAATGGTGCCAACATTGCCGGTTTCGCTAAAGTTGCCGATGCCATGCTGAACCAGGGCGTCTACTAAGTATCTGGTTACACACGCCCGATACCCTGCGAAGCTGGCTGCATGCCGCCTTCGCAGGGTTTTTTTTCGCTCGCCACCCTACTTGCAGGGATTCGTTGCCATCGTATCTTGACACCAGCCTCAAGGCGCGATCGGCGGCGGTTTACCTGTGGTCGTACCCCGGCCGCTGTCGCCCGAAGAAGCAGGCGGAGCAGCAACCTCCTTGATATTGGGGTCGTCCCAGTTTCCATTAATGCGGTACTCAACCGTCATTGCCCTTGCCAGGGGTCCTTGTAACAGCCACTGCGTAAGGAACGCGCCCACTCCCACGATAGGATTAATCGCGATCCCGGCGGCAATAGCCGCTCCGCTAACATCCAGATTGGGCACAACGACCGCCTGCAGATCCAACTTTTCGTTAATCAAATTCACATCGCCTCCCATCACAATGGTCGCAACCGGGCCCACCACGCGATAGTCGCTGGTGCTCATGACGCCGCTATTCAGATTCAGCGTGCCTCGAAACTTGTCGTAGGGAAAACCTTCTTTTGTGAGCCCTGCGGGATTGAAATCCAGACGTGCAAGCCTTTGCATCGATTGCAGCGAGATCAATTCAAGCAGACGCGACGAACGCGAATTCAAATTGCTGAAACGACCCTTTTCCAGGTCGAACTCCACTTTTCCATTCAGGTCGGATTTGCTGAAATCCCACGGCATGTTGTGCCATTCGAACTGGCCGCGGACGCTGCCCTTGCCGCCCTTCATCATATCCCTCATGCCGATCTGGTCCAGATAGGCACCTAAATCACCGATTTGGGCGACGGCGTCCAGGGTGAGCCCTCGGTTTTTACCCTCCAGGCGCCACATTCCCGCGCCGGCAAGGCTGGCTGAGGGGCTTACCAGCTTTAATTCCTCAAGCTTCCATAATTCACCGCGCGCCTGGTTGATACCCACCACCGAAAGCTCGCCGACTTCGCGTCCGTATAAGCGAAAATTTTTGACGCGCAAGTTGACCGCAGGAATATCCAGATCGTCGTCAATACGAAGACTGTTTTCTTTTGCATCATCGCTTGACGTCCCATGGACTCTGTCGCGCCCCAGCGCCAGGCGATCAAAATTGGCATCAATGCGGCCCGCAACTTTGCCTTTGGCCTCGCGCCAGAAGAGCGTTCCGGCGGTTTGCGACGAGCTCACGTCGACTCGCCACTGCTCAATGCGCGGCTGGCGTGCCGTAAAGGTCAGCTGGTCGAGTCTAAGGCCGTACACCCGAGCCTCTCGGGATTGCAAGCGAAGCTGTCGGATATCCGGCAATAAAGGTCGTTCCCGACGAGCTGTTGCTTTGGTTAGCGAAGTGGAAAACTCGGTAATTACCTGCTCCCAGCTATCGACGTCGATGTTCGGATAACGGATATCCAGATTGATCCCTTCAGCCAGAAGCTCAGGCTTCTGATTTACACCAACGGCCACCGCATGAAAGTAAGCCCGGTCGCGGCGATTTTCGCTGTGCAGAAGCGTTGCATTCATTTCCTTACCTAAGGCAAGCGTTAACGCCATGTTCTTGCCGTCGGAATGCCGCTGCCACTCGGCATGCATCGGCATGGCTTCATTCGCCGACTTGCCTAGCGGCGCTGGGAATTTCAAGCCTAAACCAATAAGGTTGGAGTCCAAGGTCACCGACAGCGTCCGGGCCTTGCTGCGTTGCAAAACCATCTTATAAGGCACAACACCCTGCAAACGCTTCATGCCTTCAAGGCCAACATATTCCGTCAAGGCTTGTGCCGATGCACGGCCCTCCAGTTGCAAACCTTTGAGGCCTGCCCCTATGCCACCGGCCAACGAGACTGGCCCGCCCAGGAAAACCGCTTTCAATCCAGCAGTGCTCATTCCCGTATCCGTGAAATCGAGCACTCCGGCGACATTAGTAAGCAAGGGCATTTCCGGCGATAGGCGCAAGCTACTGTCTGAAAACCGAATGGCGCCTTTTACCGTGGTATCGCGACTATTCAGCAAAGGAATGGTCAAAGCCAGCGGTACCTCCCAATGGCCGTCCGCCGTGGCTTCATTAAACGTGCCATCAAGCATGCCACCCAAAGGAGAGTGTTTCATCAGGGCCAGGTATGCCTCGCCTTGCGCAGCGGTCAGACCTTCCACACTAAGGACGGAGTTGTCCTCGATATTAGGGATGTGGGCAGTGACATCTTTTAATTGAATGGGTAGACCAGAGGTGGGCCACATGACTGCCCGTTCCGCGACTAAGCGCAGATCCGCCCGCTGTAGTTCGACCCTGCCCTGCATCTCCGTCAGGCGCGGCCATCCTTTGACCTTTCCCTCGTCAGGAAGATAATCAATAACCCCACCGGTGAACCTGCCCGAGACCCGGAAATTCCCCTTGGAAGGATCCTGCGCAAACGGAAAGTGCTCAAGATCGCCGTTCAGCGTGACGTCGACGTCCTCGAGCTGACCATCCAACAGTCCCGTCGCCATCCATTCTCGAGCATCGAGATTAACCAAATTTGGCATATAGTCGTCTATTGCCGTAATGAGCGCCCGCTTGAATCGCCCGCGTATATCTACAAGCCCAGTGCTGCCCGGCGCACCCTGCTGCCAGCTGCCGGCGAGCGTGGCCTTCATATCGTCGTTATCCAGATTCAATTGCGAAGCCTCGACCCTGAGCGTAGCACCTGGCAACTTACGAATCGTGCCCTGACCGCCGATCCTGCTGAAGTCGATGGGGTGCTCGAACATATCGCTGTCGACCAAGTCGAGCTTGCGTGCCTGAAGGTGAAACTCGACCGTCGGCGTAGATGTCGAGGTCCCCTCCTTTGCCTGCTGGGGAAAAGCCGGTTCTGTTTCAGGCATAAAAATGTCTTTGAAGGCATCCCAGGGTCCGGCCATAAACAAGCGCAGATACTCTGCCTGGACGTAAGCCTCTTCACCCAGTTCCCATCGTCCTTGCTCGACGCGGACATCGGAAGTCAACTGACCGGCTTGTCCGTTCCCTATCGTTAACCACCACTTTGCCGAGACTTCGCCTGATTCCAGTTGTTGAGGGAGATCGACCCACCGACTCCAGCCCAAAGGACGCATCTGGGCGACATGAGCGTAAATAAGGCCGTTACCGTTTTCGATGGAAAATGGCTGCGACACGGACGCCGATGCCTGTTGGAAATTTCCTCGCACGTCTAGTGTCTGACCCAATTCAGGTGAAAGGGCGGCCACTAACGAAAAGGCGTGACTCATGCCGCTATTTTGCAGGGATACCGTCACCGCATTCAGAATCAATGGCGTGGTGCTTCGCTTTTCATCTATCCAGTGTATCGTCGCGTCGCGCACGACGATCTGTCGTTGCGTCGCGAGCCAGGCCAACACCTCGTCGTGCTGACCGGTCTGTTGCTGCTCGAGTGAGTCGACATCGAACGACTGGCCAGCCACCCACAGTCGCTGCCGACGGTCGCGCCGAACGCTGATGTCGATATCACTTGCCTCAAGAGAGACGAATTGCGGACTCTGCGAAAAGAGGCTCCTCCAGCTCAATACAGCTCTGACCTGCGGCAGGTTCATTACCTTGCGTTGTCGCTTATCGGTAATGCTGACGTCGATAAAGGCCAGGCGGGGATGGAGCCCTTTCCAGTCGGCCGTAACTTTACCCAGCGTGATGTTGGTCTTCAGAGCACTGGACAGCTGCTGCGCTATATAAGGACGCCATTCATCGATATTGGGCAACACCCAATATCGAAGACCTAAAAAAAGCCCTGCCAACAAAAAATAGACGACTATCGCTATCGTACAGAGCAGCTTTAGGAATGCGGAAGAGATTCGAAACACAGATTGAGTTAGCCAGTACAGTAGTAATTGCAGTATCTTCTCGAGGGGCGGGCTGAATACTTCAGGTGTCGAGTTATTCAGCTATTCTCGAGTCTTGTACCCGGTTTTTCGCTTTTCGTCTTCCTGTTTCGAAGCCTTGGTCCTTTCTAGTAAGCCATATGTCCTCAGCCATTATATTAGAGCCCGCCCTACGCTGGTCTGGCGCTTTGCGCCGCAAGCTCGTAGCCAACGCCCCGTTTGGGACTTGGTTGGCAGACTCCGCCACCCACGCGGTTACACGTCAAAGCGTTCTGCTGTGGTTTGAAGAGCTACGACAAAATAATTCGGATGCGCCCCTTTCCTTACCCGAGGTACGTCGCATCTTGCGGCAATTGCGTTCCCGCGTCTTCTATACCTTGATGGTGCGTGACATCAATGGGGTTGCCCCGTTACCGGAAGTGATAGCCGCCATGTCCGCCCTGGCGGATCTGGCCGTAGCGCAAGCGTACAAAAGCGTCGCCGTCAGCCTGGCCGAGATCCATGGCGTGCCCATCGACCACAATACGGGCCGACCTCAAGAGCTTCTGATTCTGGGTATGGGCAAATTGGGCGGCAAAGAGCTGAACGTATCCTCGGACATAGATTTGATCATGTTGTATGGCGAAGAAGGGGAAACGACGGGTAAGCGAAAAATCAGCCATCACGAGTTCTATGGCCGGGTCACACAACGGATGATGCCGGTGCTCTCGGAAATGGACGCCGACGGCCAGGTTTTCCGGACTGACTTGCGATTGCGCCCAGATGGAGATTCCGGCCCTCTCGCCTGGAGCCTGGATGCACTGGAGAACTATCTTGTCACACAGGGTCGAGAATGGGAACGCTATGCGTGGCTAAAAAGCCGGGTTATTCCGTGCCAGGCATTTCCTGACAGTGATTCAAGCGGCCAGCTGGAACAGTTGGAAGCCTTACGCACCCCTTTTGTCTATCGCAAGTACTTCGACTTTGATGCCCTTGCCGCGTTGCGGGCCTTGCGCGAACGCATACGTCAAGATTGGCAGCGGCGTGCTATGGCTCGGACCGGTGTGGATACCGTTCACAATATCAAGCTGGGGGACGGGGGAATACGTGAAATTGAATTCGTAGTACAACTAAGTCAACTGATACGGGGCGGCCGGATGCCGTCATTGCAACAAAGGGCTTTGCTTTCGGCGCTGTACAAGCAGAAACAGGCAGGCGTAATTGCCTCCGACGTAGCCGATAACCTCGAGACCGCTTATTGTTTCCTGCGCCGTGTCGAACATTTGCTGCAGTATCGCGAAGACGAACAGACACACTTGCTGCCGCGCGATAATGACCTGCGCAACGGGCTGGCGCAAGCCATGGGTATGCCATTAGCGCATTTTGAAGCTCGGCTGTCCTCGCACCGCGCTTTTGTCGAGAAAACCTTTCGAGATGCATTCCGCATTGCCGGCATGGGCGGCGACGCGGACAATGCCGCTTGCGAAACCGATGACGTGCCGGACGCTTCGTGCAATCTGGTCGAACATATTAATTTGCACCTTGGCGACAAAGCACCCGCTATCTGCCAAAGGGTGGATGCATTGCTCGACAGTCACCGCATTCGCAGCCTGCCGGAAACGAGCCGCAGGCGCGTTGAAA
The DNA here is from genome assembly GCF_003971065.1 of Candidimonas sp. SYP-B2681. Classification (GTDB taxonomy): domain Bacteria; phylum Pseudomonadota; class Gammaproteobacteria; order Burkholderiales; family Burkholderiaceae_B; genus Pollutimonas. The sequence goes on along the minus strand of NZ_RYDV01000007.1, from coordinate 139,919 downwards.
CGTTACTGCCGGCCATCGTCAGCATGGCTGCCACTACCGACCATCCCGACCAGACCGCCATCCGGCTCCTGACCTTGGTGGAAAATATAGCGCAGCGCAGCGCCTACCTTGCCTTGCTGGCGGAGTATCCCGACACGTTGGCGCGCGTCTCGCGCATCGTCAGCGCCAGTCCATGGGCCTCGCAGTACTTAAGCCGCTTTCCGCTGCTGCTGGATAGTCTGATCGAATGGCACTCTTTGATGGAACCGCCTGACTTTGGACAGATCGCGCAACAACTGCATAGCGAACTTGACGCGTGCATGCTACCCGATGGGCAGCCAGACATCGAGCAGCAGATGAATATCATGCGTGACACCCAACATCAAATTACCTTTCAGCTGCTCGCTCAAGACTTGGAAGGGGTATTGACGGTCGAACATTTGGCGGACCGCCTTTCAGCTTTGGCCGATATGCTTCTGACCGAGACCATCTATCGGGTGTGGCCGCTGGTGCAAGGAAAAAACAAGCGCGTCGACCTGGCTCCGCCGCACTTTGCCATCATCGCTTACGGCAAACTCGGCGGCAAGGAAATCGGTTATGCCTCCGACCTTGACCTGGTGTTTCTTTATGACGACCCCAGCGACGACGACGCCAGCGAAATTTATGCCAAGCTGGGACGGCGGATGTCTTCCTGGTTATCGACCATGACCTCGTCGGGCCGCCTGTATGAAATCGACCTGCGCTTGCGCCCAGACGGGGACGCCGGTCTGTTGGCCGTATCGGTTGACGCCTTCGCTCAATACCAGACGACTCATGCATGGCCCTGGGAACATCAGGCCATTACACGCGCCCGGTTCGTGGCCGGCGACATTGAAATTGGCAACCGCTTCGAAAAGATCCGTCAACAAGTTCTACTGCTGCCACGCGATCCCGAAACGTTCAAGGACGACGTCAGAAGCATGCGGGAAAGGATCAGTGCCGGGCATCCCAATCGCACGTCGGAATTTGATCTGAAGCACGACCGCGGTGGCATGGTCGATGTAGAATTCGTGACGCAGTACCTGGTTCTGTGTCACGCCCGTCAGTTTCCCGTACTGCTTGGCAACTTTGGCAATATTGCCCTGCTACGATTGGCTGCGGAGGCCGGTTTAATACCCTCCGACCTCGCGTCCAGAGTCGGAAACGCCTATCGCGAGCTTCGTAAACGGCAACACGCCCTGCGGCTTGAAGGTGCCGAAAAAGCGCGTGTTCCCAGTGATCAGCTGGATTCGGAACGGGCTGCCGTCCGGGAACTTTGGAATACCGTGATAGGCGACTAAAATAGGGTTAATTACCTTTTCTTGTGTGCGCCACTGCGCGCCCTCTATAGCCATGACCGATTTCGAACGCCCCAAACTCGCCCTGCCCGACAATCGCAAAAAAGTGCTTCTGCACTCCTGTTGCGCCCCCTGCTCGGGGGAGGTCATGGAAGCCATGACTGCGTCAGGAATCGACTACGCGATTTATTTTTACAACCCTAATATTCACCCCGATCGCGAGTACGAAATACGCAAAAACGAAAATATTCGTTTTGCAGCGGAACACAATATTGAATTCATCGACGCCGATTACGACCGCGACAACTGGTTTGAGCGGGTAAAGGGCCTGGAGAACGAGCCCGAGCGTGGCGCCCGCTGCACTGCCTGTTTCGATATGCGTTTTGAACGCACCGCCTTGTATGCTCACGAACACGGATTTGACACCATAAGCAGTTCTCTGGGCATATCGCGCTGGAAGGACATGAACCAGATCAACGGCTGTGGCGAACGGGCTGCCGCCCGCTATCCCGATCTTGTCTACTGGACTTACAACTGGCGCAAGGGCGGTGGCTCCGCGCGAATGATCGAAATCAGTAAACGCGAAGAGTTCTACCAGCAGGAATATTGCGGCTGCGTTTATTCCTTGCGTGACACCAACCGGCATCGCCGCGCGCAAGGCCGCGACCGCGTCAAAATAGGCATCAAATTCTACGGCAAAGATGAACTTCAGCTAAATCCGCCGCCTGGCGAACTGGCGGACAAGCGCGATTAGCGCCATCGGCCTCGATATACGCCGCTTAAAAAAAGTCGCCGATGCTGATTTATATCAGCTCGGCGACTTTTTCGTAACGTGCCTTAATCGGCACCGGCCGCAGTAACGGCGTGTACGTCAGTTATTGCAGGGTACGTGAAAAAACGAACTTATCATCCTGCCAGTCGACCGGCACGACATCATTAGGTCCGAACCTGCCCTCGAGTATCAGGCGTGCGATGGAGTTCTCGAGGTTTTGCTGAATGGCACGCTTAAGCGGACGAGCCCCAAACACCGGATCGAAACCTGTCAGGGCCAACTGCGCCAGCGCCGCGTCAGACACCTCAAGGCGCATGTCTTGTTGGGCCATCCGCTGTGCAAGGCGCTGCACCTGTATGCGAGCGATCGCCTCGATATGTTTCGTCTCCAGAGCGTGGAACACGACGACTTCGTCGATCCGGTTCAGGAACTCCGGCCTGAAAGCCGTCTTAAGTTCGTCCCATACGACCGCTTTGATTACCTCATAAGGCTGGCCAGCCATGGTCTGAATATGCTGCGACCCTAGGTTGGACGTCATGATGACCACCGTATTCCGAAAGTCCACTGTGCGACCTTGACCGTCGGTAAGCCGGCCGTCGTCCAGCACTTGCAGCAGCACATTGAAGACATCGGGATGTGCTTTTTCGACTTCGTCCAGCAGGATCACGCTATAGGGCTTGCGGCGCACCGCTTCAGTCAGGTAACCGCCCTCTTCGTAGCCTACATACCCCGGGGGAGCACCAATCAGGCGCGACACGGAATGCTTTTCCATGAATTCGCTCATGTCGATGCGTATCATGTGATCGTCCGAGTCAAACAGGAAACTGGCCAAGGCCTTGCTGAGTTCGGTTTTCCCAACACCGGTCGGGCCCAAAAACAAAAAGGAACCATAAGGGCGAGATGGGTCTGATAGGCCAGCACGCGAGCGGCGTATGGCATCGGCAACCAGCGTGACGGCTTCCTCCTGGCCGACGATCCGCTGGTGCAGAAAATCCTCCATTCCCAGCAGCTTTGCGCGCTCGCCTTGCATCATCTTGGAAACCGGAATTCCGGTCGCCCGAGAAACGACCTCGGCAATTTCCTCGGCTCCGACCTGGGTGCGCAATAAGCGCGGCCGATCATTTGCGGCGGCAGCCTGCTGTCCAGCCTCGGCGGCCTGCAGGCGACCTTCAAGCTCGGGAAGTTTGCCGTATTGCAGTTCAGCCAACTTATCGAACTGGCCCTTGCGCTGAAGTTCGGCCATTTCGGAACGGACGTGTTCGATCTCTTCTTTAATGGCCTGTGATCCTTGAACCGCAGCCTTCTCAGACTTCCAGATCTCCTCGTAGTCGTTGTACTCGCGCTGCAATTCGACCAGTTCGGCTTCAATAGCCTTGAGACGACGCTGCGAGCTTTCGTCAGTGTCTTTGTTGACCGCTTCACGCTCAATTTTCAACTGAATAATTCGTCTGTCCAGCTTGTCCATTACTTCGGGCTTGGAATCGATTTCCATGCGTATACGAGCGGCGGCCTCGTCAATAAGGTCAATGGCTTTGTCTGGCAGGAAACGGTCGGTAATGTAACGGTTGGACAGTTCCGCAGCTGCCACGATGGCAGGGTCGGTAATAGCCACCCCATGATGCAGTTCGTAGCGCTCCTGGAGACCGCGCAAGATGGCAATAGTGGATTCGACATCCGGCTCATTAACAAGAACTTTCTGGAAACGACGTTCTAGCGCCGCATCCTTCTCGATATACTTCCGGTATTCGTCGAGTGTCGTCGCACCAATGCAATGCAATTCACCGCGCGAAAGTGCCGGTTTCAGCATATTGCCCGCATCCATCGCGCCTTCCGCTTTACCAGCACCTACCATAGTATGGAGCTCATCAATGAACACGATGGTCTTGCCTTCGTCTTGCGAAAGTTCCTTTAGTACCGCTTTAAGCCGCTCTTCGAATTCACCCCGATACTTCGCGCCGGCAAGCAAGGCGGCGAGATCAAGTGCCAGGACTCGCTTACCTTTAAGGGTTTCAGGCACTTCGTTATTGACAATTCGCTGCGCCAGACCTTCAACAATTGCCGTTTTACCGACCCCGGGCTCGCCGATTAGAACAGGATTGTTCTTGGTGCGGCGCTGCAGGATCTGAATGGAACGCCGAATTTCGTCGTCGCGGCCAATCACGGGATCCAGCTTCCCGAGGCGGGCTCGTTCGGTAAGGTCTATCGTGTATTTGGACAACGCTTCGCGGTTGGATTCGCCTTCAGAGTCAGATACCGCTGCGCCCCCCCGTACGGCGTCAATGGCGGCCTCTAGGGCTTTACGCTGCAGTCCGGCCTCGCGCAGGATCCGACCCGTTTCGCCCTTGTCGTCGGCCAGCGCCAGCAAAAAAAGCTCGCTCGCAATGTAGCTGTCGCCACGGCTGGAGGCCTCTTTGTCGGTACGGGCGAATATGGCCTGCAAGTCACGGCTGACCTGTACATTGCCCTCGGAGCCTTTAACCTGTGGAAAGCCCTCGATCTGGGTGTTAAGCGCGGGCCCCAGACGATTGACTGCCACACCAGCACGCGCCAGGAGGCTGCCGGCGCCGCTATCGGCATCAGCGAGGAGCGCTGCCAGTACGTGAGCCGGTTCGATATAAGGATTATCATGCTTTACAGCAAGACTTTGCGCATCGGCAAGGGCTTGCTGGAATTTTGTAGTTAGTTTGTCGAATCGCATAATCATTTCACAAGAAAGAGAGCACGTTCGCTCGAATGATAGATATGTGCGGTCACAACGACGGATTTCAAGGGAACGGGAAGGAATACCTCGGGGTACAAAGGCCTCTTGTTTACACACCGTCTAAACTGTTAAGCTGACACCATCCTGGTATAGCCCTAAGGAGCAGGCCATGCGCGGAGTGATAAAGAAATGGGGTAATAGTGCGGCTATTCGACTACCCTCCTCGATGATGAAAACGCTCAAAGTGGATCTGGAAGATGTGGTCGATATCAGGGTGGAACGCGGCTGCATCATTATTGAACCGCTGCGTGCAGAAGAATATATGCTGTCGCAGCTCTTAGGCGGCATCAACGCCAAGAACGTGCATGCAGAGATCGACTACGGCGTCGCCGACACCTGAACTCGAGGCCCATCATGAGCAAACGTTATATCCCGAATACGGGCGACATCATTTGGCTTCATTTTGACCTGCCCAAGGGAAGTACAGCCCAAGATCATAAACCTGCGCTTATCTTGAGTCCTTCTTCTTACAACAAGAAAACAGGCCTTATCCTATGCTGTGCCATCACTTCCCATATCAAGGGCTATCCCTTCGAGGTGCCGATCGGGCCCGAGCAAGACCTCGCGGTCCTGGCGGACCAGGTAAAAAGCCTGGATTGGTCGCATACCAAGATCAGCCTTCAAGGCAGGGTCGGTTCAGATGAGCTCGGTCAAGTCAGGGCCAAGCTCAATGCCTTGATTTTCAAAACCTGAACAAAAGGCCTCGTATCGCCAATCAGTTACTATTCTGGTCTTTATCCAGGCGCAAACGCTGACCGATATCTCAAAGCATGGATAAGTTCAAACAGCTGAAAAGTTTTGTCGCGGTAGCCACCTTAGGTAGCCTTTCCGCAGCTGCGCGCGCCGAAGGCGTAGCACCCGCCATGATTGGCCGGCGTATCAACGCCCTAGAGGCACGGCTGGGCATCAAGTTGTTGTTGCGCTCAACGCGGCGCCTGTCTTTAACTTCAGAGGGCAGCGATTTCTACGAAGAGGCGCAACGCATACTGCGCGACCTCAACGATGCCGAAACCCGTATTGCACAAGGCAGCATAAACCCCAGCGGTCATTTGCGGATTAGCGCGCCGGCGGGCTTCGGACGCCGCCATGTCGCCCCATTGCTGCCCGGCTTCACTGGCAACTATCCCGACGTTACTATTTCTCTGGACCTTAGTGATCGGCTCGTGGATCTTATCGAAGAGGGATATGACTGTGCGATCCGCATAGGCGAACTTGATGACTCCCAGATAGTAGGTGTCCGTCTGGCCGACAATAAACGCGTCATCGTCGCTGCCCCTTCATACCTTGGCAAGCATGGGCGTCCGAATACGCCCGACGACCTGGCCCAACACAACTGCTTATCGTTCGGGCATCAGGGAAATCAGTCCAAGGGCTGGCTGCTCAAACAAGACGGCGTGGCTCGCGCCGTGCGAGTCAAAGGTCGGTTGGCCTGTAGCGATGGCTCTGTGTTGCACGAATGGGCTCTTGCCGGCTGCGGCCTTGCTTGGCGATCGCTGTGGGAAGTGCACGACGACTTGGCCGCAGGGCGCTTGGTCAGTGTGCTAGACGATTACGCCGCTCCCGCTAACGGCATTTTCGCCATGCTGCCAGAACGCAAGCACCTGCCATTGCGGGTTCGGTTATTTGTCGACATGTTGCGCGAGCGATACGCAAGCCCGTCGTATTGGGAAGGCCTTTCGTAAGTAGCGTACGCATTCGGGACAAGTCATGGCATTGACCCCGCCATCCCTTATACTTGATCCAAATCAAACGGCGCTTTTTCCGGCATCGCCGGTTAGAATTCTAAATGTGCCGGTTGCCGCCCTGAAAGCGCTGTGCAAACAGCATCACTCGTCTGCCGACGCTACTATATGCAAAAGAAAATTCCCGTAACTCCCGATTCCACCCGCTGTTCTACATGCATGCTTAGCGAAATCTGTTTGCCACTAGGCATGGCGCGCCACGATGTCGCCAAGCTAGACGAACTGATCAAAGAACGCATCCGGGTCCCGAAAGGATCCGCACTGTTTCGCTTGGGCGACAAGGTCGAGGCTGTTTATGGAATCAGGTCGGGCTCATTGAAAACTCAATTGGAAGACGCCTCTGGCCACGTTCAGATTACCGGCTTCCTTCTACCCGGCGAAATCATCGGCATGGACGGCCTACTGGAAAATACCCAGCAATCGCATGCTATCGCGCTCGAAGATAGCGAAGTCTGTGTCATTCGTATCGACGAGATGGATCATCTGGCTGCGCATATACCGGTATTAAATCAACAGTTTAGACGCCTCATGAGCAAAGAAATAAACCGCTCTCATCAACTCGTGATGTCGTTGGGCGCCATGCGTTCCGAACAACGTTTGGCTGCCTTTTTGCTGAATTTATCGCAACGCCTTGCCACGCTGGGATATTCTGCCAACGAATTCGTGCTGCGCATGAGCCGTGAAGAAATCGGTAATTATCTGGGCCTTACACTGGAAACCGTGAGCCGGCTGTTCTCGCGTTTTGCTCGCGAAGGGCTAATACATGTACAGCAGCGTCAAGTGCTTATTGTCGATATGCAAACCCTACGCGGCCTGGCCGGAACCGACTGCGGCTAAACGCCACGGCGGCGGACTATGCGTTTAAATCGGGTCATCGAATTCATCGAGCACCCGACCACGTGGGGCCATATGCAGTGTCAAGGCGCTAGATAGTGCGGCCATAAGCCAGAATAAGAAAAACCCAACGGCATATACGCCCTGCCGGCTTACTTGCAAATATCCCAAGAACTGAATATCAAGCGGGTCAACCAGGGCAAAAACCGTAGCGCTGGTAGCACCAGCAATTAAAAAAGACGGCCATAACACCCACATCATCGCACGCGATCTCATCCTGCTCCCCCTATGTTTTCTTTTTTAGTATGGTATCAACGGTCTGCAGGTACTGAAGGAGGCGCCGGTTTACTTACTACCAGTCCGCGTTTTACACCGCCATCGGTAATCCCCTGATCGCTGAAATTCTGCACCGCAAGAACGATCGTAATAATACAACCAATTATGGCCGCTGCCGGGCCCGCCATTAATATCCAGGGCCACGGCTCCTTCCACCAAGGTTTGCTGCGTTCGGTATCTTGCGGGTCTTTGTCTTTAGCTACGCTCATGAAATGATCCTCCTTAGCACTATTTCGGCACGTAGAAACTTGATTTTTCCACTACCGTCGTTTCGTCCCCTTCTTCTGAGTGGGCTACTGTCTTGAGTTCGATGTCGTGCAAGCCTGGTGTAACGGTTTCAACCGGGGCCCTGACGACAACTGGCATTAAACGGTTTGACGCCGCGTCTATCGTGACTGACGACGAATGAGTATCGGCAGTCATTATCGACAGTTCCGGTACCCCACTGGCGCTTAGTTCCAGGGACAAGGGTTCCTCGGAGGCATTAATGACCTGAAGCCGATATACGTTTTCGATCATGCCCCCGGGCACCTCGCGACCCAGGGCGCCCCGATCGCGTATGACATCCACTCGGAGCGTGGTGCGTGTGGCAAGCGAGACGACAAACGCGATTCCAATCAAGGACAATATAGCCATATAAGCTAATACACGAGGCCGGAACATACGCTTGCGCACTTCGCCCTGCGTGAGACCTTCGGTGATGGCTCGCCCCGAGGTATAGCGAATCAGCCCCCTGTCATAGTTCATTTTATCCATGACCGTGTCACAAGCATCTACGCAAGCGCCACAACCTATGCACATATATTGCAGTCCGTCACGGATGTCTATCCCCGTCGGGCAGACCTGCACGCATAGACTGCAATCGACGCAATCGCCCATGCCTGCTTCTTTATGATCGATGCGTCGAGAGCGCCCGCCGCGGGGCTCTCCACGCACGTCGTCGTAAGTCACTACAAAGGTGTCGTCATCGACCATGACGCTTTGGAATCGCGCATAGGGGCACATGTATTTGCATACATGTTCACGCATGAAGCCGGCATTTCCCCAGGTCGCAAAGGCATAAAACACCATCCAGAACCACTGCCACGGCCCCAAAGACAGCGTAAGAAGGCCCATGCCCAGCTCGCGTATTGGTGCAAAATAGCCAATGAAAGTGGAACCTGTCCACCAGGCGATGAGTATCCAGATAGCGTGCTTGGTCGCTTTTAAACGGAACTTGTGCCAGGACCAGGGCTGCTCATCGAGGCGGATGCGAGCCAACCGATCCCCTTCGACGCGACGCTCGACCCACATAAAGATTTCAGTGTAGACCGTCTGCGGACACGCGTAACCGCAAAAAAGCCGGCCTGCCATCGCAGTAAACAAGAAAAGTGCAAAGGCCGACAGCACCAGCAGTACAGCAAGGTAAATGACATCTTGCGGCCAGAGCACCATGCCGAAAATATAGAATTTTCGTGCTGCCAGATCGAATAGGACGGCCTGCCGGCCATTCCACTGCAGCCAGGGCAAGCCGTAAAAAACGAGCTGCGTAACAAACACCATGGCGATCCGCCAACGGGCAAAAATACCCGATACCGATCGCGGGTAAATTTTTCGGCGCACATCTGCCAGCGCCTTTTCCACCTGAGGCGACGAACCTCCGCTCACCCTGGAGACCCTCGGCGGTTGCCAGGCGGGCACCGTTTCCGGTGTCAGCCCCGAGTCCGGATTTACGGATGATTCGTCTTTACTCATGATGCACCTCTATTTTGTCGCTACTCGCTTGTTCGGGTTAGACAAACCCCACACCCATGCTGTAAGGACGCGTATCTGGTCTTCGGTCAGGATGCCTTCCTGGGCCGGCATGACGTTTTGACGTCCGTTAAGAATCGTCTCGACGATAGCGGCTTCTGAACTGCCGTAGAGCCACACATTGTCGGTAAGGTTCGGGGCGCCCATTGCCGTATTGCCCTTGCCTTCAGCACCGTGGCAGGCGACACAGAAGGTGTCATAGCCGCGCTTGCCGGGCACAACACGCAAGGAGTTACTGGCCAGCCCTGCTAAAGAGCGTACATATTGAGCGATATCAGCCGCTTCGGCCGGTTTGATCTGCGAGCTCCAGGGCGGCATCATTCCGTGGCGACCCTTGGTGATGGTCTGTAAAATCTGCTCGGGCGACCCTCCGTGCAACCAATCGCTATCGGCGAGATTCGGAAAGCTGCCACTGCCTCTGGCGTCTGAACCATGACACTGCGCACAGTTGTTCAAGAACAGCCGCTGACCAATTTCGCGGGCCTCGGCATCGTGGGCGACTTCAGCGATGGGCATTTGCTGGAAGCGCTGGAATACCGGCTTTATCTGCTCATTGAGTGCAAGCTGTTCCGCCTTTACCTGCTTTGCTGCGCTGTACTCGAGCGTGCCCTTATAGGCGCCCACACCAGGGTATAGAAACAGCACCGCCAGCGCGACAACACACAGGCCAAGGTACATGACCGTCCACCAGCGTGGGATCGGATTATTAAGTTCGGTAAGGTCGCCGTCCCATACATGGCCGGTATTGCCCAATGGATCGACATCGCTTTTCAGCCAGGCACGCTGCGAAAATAACAGTATTACGCAGAACGCGATTCCACCTAATGCAATCACGCCGATGAAGTAGCTCCAGAAGCTACTGACAAAATCACTCATGGGAGCCCCCTTCCTTCTTTTCCGTCGATCTCTCGTCAGGCACTAAAAACGGCAAGAGAGAGGCCTCGTGGTTGGCATCAGCACGACCACGCGAGAACGCCCACCATACAATACCCAGAAAGGTAAACATGGCGACCAGCGTCATTATTCCGTTGAGCATGGCCATTACAGTCCTCCTTCGGCAACGGCTTTAGCAGCCGCCGCACGGCCTGCCACACCCAGATTTTGCAAATACGCAATCAGGGCGTCTTCTTCAGTCTTGCCTTGCAACTGCTCGGGGGCCTTGGCGATTTGCTCGTCGGTATAAGGTACGCCCAGCTTGCGCAATACCAACATACGATCCTGAACATTTTCCTTGGCGACCGAATTTTTCTGCAACCATGGATACCCCGGCATATTCGACTCTTTCACGAGATCGCGCGGATTGCGTAAGTGAATCCGGTGCCAGTCGTCGGAATATCGCTGACCGACACGCGCCAGATCGGGACCCGTACGTTTTGAGCCCCACAAAAATGGGTGGTCATAGCGCGATTCGCCGGCCAACGAATAAGGGCCATAGCGTTGGACTTCGGAACTTAACATCCGGATTTGTTGCGAATGGCAACTTACGCAGCCTTCGCGTATATAGATGTCGCGCCCCACTAGATGGAGCGGTTCGTAGGGCATGACGCCTTCCGTTGCCGTTGTGGTCGAGTGCTGGAAAAACAACGGAACGATCTGTGCAAGTCCGGCAAAGGACACGACAAGAATACTGAAAATAATCAGCAAACCGACGTTCTTTTCCAGAGTCTGGTGCGTAAAGAAACCTGAACTGTTCTTGGACATTGAGATACTCCTTAGGCTGTTGCCGATGCGGGACCAAGAAGGGCCGGATCGCGAGCGTCCGGGCTCTGCAGCGGTACAGCAGGGTCAACCTTGACCTGGCCTTTAATGGTGATCCAGGTGTTCCACGCCATGACGCATACGCCCCCAAGGAAGCAAATACCGCCCAACATGCGAATAACGTAGAAGGGATAAGTGGCTTTCACGGCTTCGACAAAGCTGTAAGTCAACACTCCGTCGGCGCCCGTGGCACGCCACATCAGGCCTTGCATTACACCGGCAATCCACATTGCGCTGATATACATCACTACGCCCAGGGTAGCGAGCCAGAAGTGCAGTTCTATCAGCTTGGTGCTCGCCATCGCGGTGCGGCCATACAGTCGCGGAATCATGTAGTACAAGGAGCCGAATGTGATCATTGCGACCCAGCCCAACGCACCTGAATGCACATGGCCGACGGTCCAGTCTGTGTAGTGCGACAAGGCATTGACCGTGCGGATGGACATCATCGAGCCTTCGAATGTCGACATGCCGTAGAACGATAACGACACCACCAGGAACTTCAGAATAGGATCCGTGCGCAGTTTGTGCCAGGCTCCGGACATGGTCATGATTCCGTTAATCATGCCGCCCCATGAGGGAGCCAGCAGGATCAGAGATAGGGCCATGCCCAGGGATTGAGTCCAATCGGGCAGCGATGTATATAACAAGTGGTGCGGGCCGGCCCACATATAGGTGAAGGCCAGCGCCCAGAAATGCACAATCGACAAGCGATACGAATAGATGGGTCGCTCGGCCTGTTTAGGCACGAAGTAGTACATCATGCCCAGAAAGCTCGTGGTCAGGAAAAAGCCCACAGCATTGTGACCGTACCACCACTGGACCATGGCGTCCTGGACACCGGAATAGGCCGAGTAAGACTTCCACATCGAAACGGGGAGCTCGAGGTTGTTGAAGATATGCAGTATGGCGATAGTCAGGATGTACGAACCGTAGAACCAGTTAGCGACGTAAATATGCTTGACCCGGCGTTTGACGATGGTGCCGAAAAACACAACAGCATAGGCAATCCATACCAGCGCTAGCAGAATATCGATAGGCCACTCTAGCTCTGCGTATTCTTTGGTGGTTGTATATCCCAGCGGAAGGGTAATTACAGCCGCCACAATAACGGCTTGCCAGCCCCAAAACGTAAACGCGGCAAGCTTGTCGCTAAACAGACGTGCCTGACAGGTACGTTGCACGACGTAATACGACGTGGCGAACAGCGCACTTCCGCCGAAGGCAAAAATAACGGCGTTAGTGTGCAAAGGACGCAAGCGGCCATAGCTCAGCCATGGAACGTTGAAATTTAATTCCGGCCAGATAAGTTGCGCAGCGATCACTACGCCGACCAGCATGCCGACAATGCCCCACACTATGGTCATGATCGTAAACTGACGAACGACACCATAGTTGAAGACTTCGGCTTGTTTCCCGACAATATCGGAAGTGCCCATGAGCTTCCCCTCAAACAAATAAATAATGCTTAACTTCAGCATGATCCCGCAACATCGACACGCCGACTTTGATTTGCATCAAGGTCGAAATTACGCGGAATAGGCTGACGTTTTTGCGCCACACTTCATAAAAGTAAAATTCAAACTGCCACAGCGGCGCGGTGCTATGCAGAGTGCCCAGTGGCCGGTTGGCGGCTTTCCCCTTCCTTCTGATTTGCATCGGCCCGTTCGCTTGAACTCGCCTCAGGCGTATCGTTGTCCAGCAGAATCGAATCACCGCCCGCCTGGGAATCATCGAACTGGCCGGCAAATATTGCCCACCAAAAAAAAACTCCTATCACGATGACAAACACCAGCGATATGGGAAGCAACAGAAATAGAGAGGAGGCCATAAAGTTAGCCTTGCGCCGGAGCGCCCCGCCATGCGGTTGGCGCGACGCGCGTCTGGCGCCGGAATAGGCGCCACGAATTCGCAGCAACCGCCAGCGAAGATAGCAACATCGAGATGGCCGCCAACCAGGGCGCAATTAAGCCCATCGCTGCCAGCGGGGTCATAAGCAGGTGCCATATCACCGACGCGTACAGGTTCTGTCGGGACACTTTGCCGGTTGCCTGGGTGAGCCGGACAACATCGAGATCGGTACTTGCGGGACGCGCCGACAAGGTAGCATGTGCGGCGGCTACGGCCGTCGGGACAGCCATGGCCATGGCACAGGGACAACTCATGACCAGTAGGGCCACCATGACGGCGATCGCATGTTGGGGCGCATACACATACCAGACAGCCCCGACCAAGAAAGCCAGAGCTAGCTGAATGACAACAAACCAGAACGCCAGTTGATCGGCGCGGCGGGAAACAGAAACCCGGAACTGCTCGATAAGGGCGTGAGCGGCCCCCGTTCCCACGGCTTGGCGAGCGCAAAGCTCAAGATAACGGGCGGTCAGCAAAAATGCCACGAACATCGTGACGGAATCAAAATAGACTTCCCCGGTGCCGCCCCATGTAGCGTAGGCGCTAGGTATGAACGCGGCGACAATACCTAACGCAACGGGAACATCCATACTGACTCGTCCCTGCGCAACACGAAGCAGCGCTCCGCCCCAGACGGGCCACGCGCAATACAACACAACGGGAACGGTAAGAACCAGGCTGATCCAGTTCATGATGAAGATTGCCTGATCCAGTAACTGTAGATTGTCGGCAGACATTTCTTGGCTACGCAGATAGCCAGGGAAAGCAAACATCATTACTTGCATCATCGCCAACCAAGCCAGGCCCATACGAGCAAGCATGTGTTTACGGTTCAGGCGATCGCGATCGGTCAAGCCAGCAGGGAGAGTAAAGATCGAGAATGTGCGCATGTTGGGCACTATAGCAAGCAAGGGATACTCTGTATTGATCTAAATCAATTTCCCTGCATAGCCCAGTAAAAACGGACCGAGGGAAGACGCTTCCAACGGTCCGATTATACGACCATACTGCTTGCTATCACGCGACTTTTAAGCCTTTCGGGGTAGCACCGCCTTGAAACTGTGCTTCTTCAGTCGAACCGGTCAGGGCAGTTGTGGATGATTGGCCGCCTTCAATGGCCTGCGTTACAGCATCAAAGTAACCAGTCCCGACTTCGCGTTGGTGCTTGACGGCCGTGAACCCCAACTCGGCGGCGGCGAATTCTTTTTGTTGAAGTTCGACGAAGGCACTCATTTGGTTGCGGGCGTAGCCGTATGCAAGTTCAAACATTCCGTAGTTCAGGGCGTGGAAGCCCGCCAGTGTAATGAACTGGAATTTATAGCCCATGGCACCAAGTTCGCGCTGAAATTTGGCTACTGTTGCGTCGTCAAGATTTTTCTTCCAGTTAAAGGAAGGCGAACAATTGTAGGCCAGCATCTTGCCCGGGAACTGGCGATGAATCGCTTCCGCGAACTGACGTGCATATTCAAGGCTAGGAGTCGAGGTCTCACACCAAAGCAAATCGGCATAAGGCGCATAGGCCAGCCCACGAGAAATCCCCTGCTCTATCCCGGGCCGTGTTCGGAAAAAGCCTTCAACGGTTCGCTCTCCTGTAATGAAGGGGAGATCGTTTTCGTCAATGTTGCTGGTTACCAGATCGGCAGCGTCGGCATCGGTTCGGGCTAGAAGCAAAGTGGGTACATTCAGCACATCAGCAGCAAGCCGAGCTGAAACGAGCTTGGCAACGGCTTCGCGTGTCGGCACAAGCACTTTTCCGCCCATGTGTCCGCACTTTTTTACAGAGGCTAATTGATCCTCGAAGTGGACCCCTGCCGCGCCGGCCTCGATCATTGATTTCATTAGCTCAAACGCGTTAAGGACACCACCAAATCCTGCCTCGGCATCGGCGACAATCGGTGCGAAATAATCCAGATAGCCCTCATCCCCCGGATTTTTGCCTTCCATCCATTGGATTTGGTCGCATCGCGTCAATGCATTATTGATACGCCGCACGACTTGGGGTACCGAATTCGCAGGATATAGCGACTGGTCAGGATACATTTCCCCAGCGCCATTCGCATCGCCCGCCACTTGCCATCCTGATAGATAAATGGCTTTCAAGCCCGCTTTGACTTGTTGCATGGCCTGGTTGCCAGTCAGCGCGCCTAGAGAGCTCACAAAAGGCTCTGAGTGCAGAAGGTCCCATAGTTTTTCGGCTCCGCGGCGCGCAAGGGTATGCTCGACCACCACCGAGCCACGAAGACGTACTACTTCGTCGGCACTATAGCCACGCTTGATACCTTGCCAGCGCTTATCTTCGGCCCAATTCTTCTGCAGATTACGGACTTCATTTTCTCGTGTGGTCATGATGCTTCCTATATAAAGATAATGGCAAAAGGGAAATCGTTGAGAAAAGTGTACGCCTTTGCTGCATCGTCAGACACCCTTATGTCTTATATAAGACAAAATAATAGTTCGTTATAGATCAGCCTATTAGGTAAAAACTTCCATAATGTGAAAAGCTTTTCTTCGCTGTGAAATTACATATCCTGCACCGCAACACGGAAATTCCATATCACAAAAGTGACTTTTCATAATGTGAAATAATGGGTTCGGCGGGTACAATAGATCGGTATACGCTCGGGTTCTTACGAAACCGCCGGTTCTACCTGTTTACGTCCCTCAGCGGGACTATTGATTCGCCATGCACGATCCTATCCTTGACGACGCCCCTTTGGGGCACGAAGTGGCCTACCCCGCCGCCTACGATCCAACTTTATTGTTTCCGATAGATCGGAGCCTGAATCGCAAGAAGCTTAATGTCCCCCACCGGTGGTATGGCGAGGACATCTGGAATGCCTACGAGATATCCTGGCTCAACCCGAAAGGGAAACCGGTAGTCGCGATTGCCCGATTCATATTCGCCCCTGACAGCCCTCGATTGGTTGAATCCAAGTCCCTCAAGCTGTATTTGAATTCGCTGAACGAAGAACGTTTCGATAGTGCCGAAGTCGTGCGCGCGCGTATCTCGAGCGACTTGGCCGCTGCTTGCGGCGCTGCGGTTGCAACAGACATCGACACCGGCATTGGCTCCGGCACCCTGCTCTGTCAGCCGATGGAAGGCGTTTGCATTGACGGGGCCGATATCGAAATTACGAACTATCAGCCTTCGGCTGGCATATTGCAGACCTTGAGCAGCGCAGAAACTGTCACAGAGACCTTGATGTCGGATCTGCTTAAATCCAACTGCCCGGTAACGGGGCAGCCCGACTGGGGCAGCGTGCAGGTGAGCTATACCGGGCCACCAATTGATCGGGCCAGCTTGCTTGAATATATTGTGTCGATGCGCCGTCACAACGAGTTTCACGAACATTGCGTCGAGCAAATGTATTGCGATATATGGTACGCATGCCAACCGGAATCGCTACTGGTGTATGCGCGCTATACCCGGCGCGGTGGGCTTGACATCAACCCGTGGCGCAGCAGCCAGCCGGCCAGTGTCAGTCATGCTCGTACGATACGACAGTAACGATGCTTAAGCGCCTGCGGTGTTCAACGTAGCGCGGCTGGCCGACCTGGCAACCCACAGGGCCAACATGGCGGCGACCGCGAATCCGGTTGCAGCGCCGAACCACGGCCCCTGTACGTAGCCCGCATCCAGCATCAGGCCAAATCCGGCCGGTGCGAGAGACGAACCAACATCCATACCCGAATAAACCAGCCCATATACGGTGCCCGTCGCGCCTTTTGGGGTTACGCGCCGAATCAGCATATCGCGCGATGGCGCCGATACACCGGAACAAAAACCGGCCATGGCGATTAGCGTGACCGCAAAAGCAGGCGGCACCCCGCCGTTAGCGAGCACTAATAACAAAGCGCCGGCTACCAGCAGCGAAACGGCCACGATGCGCTCTGTGTTGGGCGTAGAACTGACAAGAAATCCACCAACAAGCATTCCGAGCGCCGCTGCCACCATATACGCCGACAACGTCGTTCCCGCGAGAATCTTGTCGATCCCGTAAACCTGATCCAGCATGGGAATGGTGTAGTTCTGTACGGCCGATAAGGCCATCGAGGTGAAAGCGAAGAACAGGAAGGCTCCCCACAGAGCGGGCTGAGCCAACAAAGTGGCCAGTGTCTGGAACGCCGTCTGGTTGGAAAGGTCTGGTGCCGCACTTGCCCTGTTGCTGATCTCGGAGCGATCGGCGGATAGACTGGCATCCCCCTGATTTTTTCCTTCGAGCAAACCACGTCCTAGCCAAGTCAGCAACAAAACGAACGCTACTAGCGCCGCTGCGGCGAAGGCGGCGATTCGCCAGTTTGCCAAGTAAATAATGGTCGCCATAAAGACGGGGGTCAATGCCCAGCCCAAATTCCCGGTCAGTCCGTGCGTACTGAAGGCATGGCCCAAACGGTGAGGGCTGACCCTGTGATTGAGGATAGAGAAATCCACAGGATGAAAAACAGAATTACCAATACCGCCCACCACAGCGGCTAAAAGTAACATCCAATAGTTGCTGGAGACTCCGATCAGGATGCCCGACAGGACAAAACAGGCTAGCCCGAACCGGAGCACGGGCGCAGGGCCTATACGATCGACGACGAACCCCGAAGATGCCTGACCTAGGCAAGAAACCAGGAAAAAGGCAGATGCCAGCAACCCCAACTTCGCAAAATCGTAGCCATATTCGTGGGCCAACGACAAATAAAGCGTTGGCAACACCAACTGAAAGAAGTGGGAGCTGGCGTGCACCGTACCCACCAGACTGATAATCAGCCAGTCCTTCCGTTTCAGGGAAAAATTGTCAACAGGATCTAAAATCGCGGCGGTCATACGAAAAAGCTCGAAAAAAGGCGCTCAACTACGCCGATCGGTTTTGTCACGGATTTCTGGCCAGGCGCGGCGCAGGTAATAGCACATCGACCAAACCGTCAGGATTGCGGCGATTACGATAAGAACCTGACCGACAATTTCAGTAGATATGCCGTAGATCGGTTGCCAGTACAAGAGGCAGGGAATGGCAATCATTTGCGCGGCAGTCTTGAATTTGCCAAGACGGTGCACCGCGACACTTCCGCTTGCCCCGATTTTTGCCATCCATTCGCGCAATGCCGATATGGTGATTTCGCGCCCGATGATCACCAGCGCAATAAAGGAATCGACGCGGTTCAAGTCAAGCAAAATAAGCAATGCGGCACATACCATCAACTTGTCTGCGACGGGATCCAGGAAAGCCCCAAATGAAGAAGTCTGATTCCAGCGGCGTGCTAGCCAGCCATCAAACCAATCGGTGAGGGCCGCAATAATGAACGCCAGCGAGCCAACCATATCGCGCATCGGGACTGAAATCCAGTCCGCCGGAATATAGTACAGCCCCACTATAAGCGGGATCATGGCTATGCGTAGCCACGTCAGGGCAATGGGTAAGTTAAAAGGCATAGCCTGAATACTACCTTATCGCAGCGCATGATAGATACGCTCGGCGAGTTCGGCCGAAATTCCGTCAACTGAGCGCAAATCATCCACGCTGGCATCCACAACACCCGAAAATCCGCCAAAGCGGGCCAACAGCTTCTGGCGGCGCTTGGCTCCGACACCCTCGATTTCCTCAAGACGCGATACATTCCGTGCCTTCGCGCGCTGGGCACGCATGCCGGTAATCGCAAACCGGTGAGCTTCATCGCGGATTTGCGCGACAAGCATAAGCGCTGCGGATTCGATGCCCAAAGCCGCCGGTTCGCGGCCGTCGGCGAACACTAAAGTCTCGAGGCCGACCTTGCGCCCCTCTCCTTTGGACACCCCAACTATCGTATGCGTATCCAGGCCAAGCTCCACCAGCACCTGTCGGGCGATTTCCACCTGCCCCTTGCCGCCATCGATCAGTACCGCATCGGGCATTTCGGCATGGCCGTCCGCCACACGCGAGAACCGCCGGGTCAGAACCTGCCGCATGGCAGCGTAATCGTCGCCGGGCGTGATCCCGGCGATGTTGTAGCGGCGATACAAAGAGGGTTGCATGTCGTGGTGCCGGTACACGACACAAGACGCCTGAGTGGCTTCACCAGCAGTGTGGCTGATATCAAAGCATTCAATATGTAGGGCGTCGAGAAAGGCTTCGTCGGTATCAAGGTCTAGCACCTGGGCCAGTGCCAAAGTGCGTGCAGCTCGAGCGGTGGACTCGGTCAATACACGTGCAAGCGCCATCTCAGCGTTCTTCATGGCCTGTTCTGACCACGTTTTGTACATACCCTGCGGCTTGATGATCACTCGCGCCTTGACACCGGTTTGTTCGGCGAGTAGGGAAATAAGCTCTGGATCGGGCAAAGGATGCGAACACACTAATACAGCGGGCATTCCATTGTCGACGTAGTGCTGCCCAACGAATGCTGCCAGCACATCGCCCGGACTGTCGTCCAGTGTGTGTGATGGAAAGAACGGTTTATCGCCTAAATGGCGGCCACCACGGACCATGGCCAAGTTTACGCATACCCGTCCACCCGCAGACGCCAGGGCAATAACATCGACATCGTCATTGCCCACTTTTTCCATGGACTGCTGCTGCAAGACCCTGGCTAGTGCACCCATGCGGTCACGCAACACGGCCGCACGCTCGAACTCCAGTTCGTCGGATGCTTTACGCATTCGCATTTCGATTTCGTGCAAAACTTCCTTGGCGTGCCCGTCCAAGAAGCGTACCGCGCGCTCGACATCAGCGAGATACTCATCGTGGGGAATCAGATTCACGCAAGGTGCTGAGCAGCGGCCAATCTGATACAGCAGACAGGGTCTGGACCGGTTCGCAAAGACGCTGTCCTCGCAAGTACGCAGGCGAAATACACGCTGCAGTATTTGTATCGTTTCCCGTACCGCCCAGGCATTGGGATAAGGGCCAAAGTAGCGGCCTTTACCGCTTGTACTGCCCCGGTAGTAGGCAATGCGGGGCGTTTCGTGGCCACTGAACATCAAATACGGATAGGACTTGTCGTCGCGGAACAATATGTTGTAGCGCGGCTTCAGGCGCTTGATAAGATTGTTCTCGAGCAGCAAGGCTTCAGCTTCAGATCGAGTCACCGTTACATCAAGGCGCACCACCCGGGCAACCATATGGGCAATACGCGGACTGTCAGGTGTTTTCTGGAAGTACGAATTGACCCGTTTCTTCAGGTCGCGCGCTTTCCCCACGTACAGGACCTCGCCCTGTGCATCAATATGCCGGTATACACCCGGCAAATGTGGCAAATCAGCCAGAAACGATTTGAGATTGAAGTCTTCTGGCATATTGATAGCGTTCGTCGGCTTGCAAGGCGTCCCAGCCACGTGCGCGCTTCTGCGGCATCAGACGGCGTATACGTTGGATAGATTCGGGGCTGTGCTCGAACTGTAAACGGGCAAGAAGATCGTCAGCAAGATCGGGCCGATTGCAAACCAGCACCATGTCACAACCCGCTTTCAGGGCAGCGTCGGCGCGAGCCAGGATATCGCCGGCGACGGTCGCCCCTTCCATGGTCAAATCGTCCGAAAAGACCACTCCGTCATAGCCCAGGTCCTGACGCAACACTTTTTGAATCCAATGACGTGAAAAGCCTGCAGGATGGGGATCCACTTTGGGGTAGATCACATGAGCCGGCATGACCGAGGGAAGCACCATATCGCCAAGCCAGGCATAAGGGGCGGCGTCTTCCTGCATGATCTCTTCAAAGCTGCGCTGATCTATCGGGATCTCGTGATGTGAGTCTGCCTCGACAGCGCCATGGCCAGGAAAATGCTTGCCGCATGCCGCCATATCCGCCAACATCAGCCCCTGGATCAGGGCGCGCGCCAGGATGGTGACAACCCTGGGGTCCCGGTGAAAGGACCGGTTTCCGATGACCTTGCTGACCCCATAATCCAGGTCAAGCACTGGCGTGAAACTGAGGTCTACCCCGCACGAACGCAGTTCGGCGCCCAGCACAAAGCCGGTTTCTGTCGCCAACCGCATCGCGGCAAGTGAATCCTCGGCCCACAATTCGCCAAACACGCTCATGGCGGGAATTTCGGAGAAGCCATCGGTACGGAACCGCTGCACCCGTCCGCCCTCGTGGTCGACAGCAATAAGCAGCGGCTCGTCGCGTTCGGCATGGATGGCATCACACAACGCCGTCAGTTGTTCGCGATGGTCGAAATTGCGAGCAAATAAAATTACGCCCCCAACCAGCGAATCGTTCAATCGGGCACGTTCGTGATCCGTGAGTGATGTGCCTTCTATATCGACCATTACCGGTCCAGGTGGCGAGCTTCCACGCGTCTGCTGGGCTGTCATACAGTTTTCCGTTATTCCTTGAGTGTTGCTGTAAGCGTTTCGACCATGACGAATGCCACCACCGTATCGCTTTCATCTGTAATTGAAACATGCGCCGCACCAAAACGCTCGCGATACCAGGCTGCAAGCGGCTCGGCAAGCATAACGAGAGGTTTGCCGCTGGCCTCGTTCAATGTTTGCATTCGCGACCATGCCATCGGACTATGCATACCCAGGCCGATAGCCTTGGAAAATGCTTCTTTGGCTGCAAAACGCGTGGCCAGAAAACGGATACCACGCTGCGGGTCACGCTGATAGCGCCGATGAAACTTTTCGATCTCCTGCGGCCCGAGAATGCGTTCAACAAACCGGATCCCATGTCGCGCAAACACTTTTTCTATTCGGTCGACCCGCAATAGGTCTACGCCTATGCCAGCGACCTTGTCTTTTCCTGCCTGAGCGATCATTTATCCATCCGGTGATTCAATGTTGCCGGGCTCTCCGTTTATAGAATGATACCTTGCCTGCGGCGGAATCAGGAACGGCCTCGCCAATTCTGGCAAGGCCGTTATACCTTGAACAACCAAAATGATCCGTCTACTTGGGCCGCTTGTCCACGACACGCCGCGCCTTCCCAGTAAGGGTGCGCTCTACGAGCCCTGAGGTTTGCACCGTAACCCGCGCCGTGACCCCAATGTAGGTCTTCACGGCATGTTTGAGCTTGGCGGCCAGCAAATCACGTTCTGCAACGCTCAAGTGATCGAAATCGGGGCGGACCTCGGTCAGGATTTCCAGCTCGTCAAGATTTCCGCTACGGGTCAACACTAGCTGATATTGCGCCGCTAACTCGGGGATTCTGAGCACGACCTCTTCCACCTGAGTGGGAAACATATTCACACCGCGAACGATCAGCATGTCGTCGCTGCGGCCCGTGATCTTGCCCATACGACGCATGCTGCGCGACGTTGGCGGCAGCAAGCGCGTAAGATCGCGTGTCCGGTAACGCACCACCGGCATGGCTTCATTGGTAAGCGAGGTCAATACCAATTCGCCGGGCTCGCCCTCGGCCACCGGCTCGCCAGTATCGGGATTGATGATCTCAGGATAAAAGTGGTCCTCCCAGATTACCGGACCATCTTTCGATTCGGCGCATTCCATCGCTACCCCGGGACCCATTACTTCAGACAGACCATAGATATCTAGAGCGTCGATACCTGCACGATGCTCAATCTCGGCACGCATTTGGCCGGTCCACGGCTCTGCCCCAAAAATGCCGATGCGTAGCGAACTATCGCGAGGATCCAGCCCTTCGCGCTCCATTTCCTCGAGGATATTACAAAAATAAGAAGGCGTGACCATAATGATCGAAGGCTGGAAATCCTGGATCAGCTGAACTTGCTTTTCGGTTTGCCCCCCAGACATCGGCACCACCGAGCAGCCTAGTCGTTCGGCGCCATAATGAGCTCCCAGTCCACCAGTAAAGAGCCCATACCCATAGGCTACATGGGCAATGTCTCCCGGACGACCGCCGGCCGCCCATATCGAACGGGCTACCAGGTCAGCCCAGTTTGCAATGTCGTGGGCCGTATATCCGACCACGGTTGGTTTTCCTGTTGTGCCGCTAGATGCGTGTATCCGTACAACTTGTTCACGTGGCACGGCAAACATCTTGAAGGGATAGTTGTCGCGCAGATCCTTCTTGGTGGTGAAGGGAAATCGGGAAATGTCCGAGAGCTGCTTCAGGTCGTCGGGGTGAACGCCAGCGTCATCAAACGCCTTTTTGTAATGAGGGACGTTTTCATAGGCGTGTTTCAGCGACCATTTCATGCGCTCGAGCTGCAGGCCTTGGAGTTCATCCTGGCTGGCGTGCTCAACTTCCTCGCGGCCTATATTTTGTGTATTCAATTCAGTCATGTTTGTCTCCAGCCATTGATCGTCACTTTTATTAAGTACATGAATCACTACTCGCCTACGATTTGGCCTTTTATCCGGTAGGACCGCCCGCGAAATATCGCGATCCGCTTGCCGTGCTGGTTGGTCACGTGGACATCGTAGACGCCGGTCCGCCCGGCCAGGGAATACTCGACGGCGGTTGCAGTCAGTACATCGCCCTCGAAGCCTGGAGCCAGATAGTCTATTGAACATCCTGACGCGACGGTGGCCAGATTTCGCGAATTGCAGGCAAACGCAAATGTGCTGTCCGCAAGTGCGAAGATGAAACCCCCATGACAAGTTTTGTGCCCATTCAGCATATCGGCACGCACAGTCATGGACATCTGAGCCTGTCCCGGCGCCACAGATAAAACACGCGCGCCCAAGGCCTGGGACGCTGCATCGCTTTCATACATAGCGGCAGCGGTCAGCTCAGCCAACTTTTGCGGATCATCTGGAATCTGAACCTGCACTTCTACAGAAGCGGGCGAAGCGTTCATTATTTTCCTTTGAATACCGGTTGGCGTTTACCGAGAAAAGCAGCGACGCCTTCTGCATAGTCTGCACTGCTTCCCAACTCGCGCATGAGATCACGCTCCAGATCGAGCTGCTCGTCGAGAGAATTGCTTAGACTTTGATTCAAGGCATGCTTGGTATAGGCGAGACCTTTCGTCGCGGCCCCCGAGAAATGCGCCGCCAATTCATTTAAACGCGCATCGAACTGATCGTCCGCCACACACTGCCAGATCAAGCCCCAATTGGCAGCATCCTGTGCGCTAAGCTTTTCGCCAAGCAAGGCTAGCCCCATAGCGCGTGCGTGCCCCACCAAGCGAGGCAAAGCATAGGTGCCGCCTGTGTCCGGCAAAAGGCCAAGGCGGCAGAAAGGCTGAATAAAGCTCGCCGACTGTTTCGCAATGACGATGTCTCCGGCCAAAGCGAGGTTGGCCCCTGCACCCGCCGCCACGCCGTTGACACCCACTACGACCGGGATGGGCAAGGCACGAAGGCGCCGTACCAATGGCGCATAATATTTTTCAATGGTATTGCCCAAGTCAATGGGGGCCGATCCCGCGCTCATCTCTCGTTCAGACAGATCCTGGCCCGCGCAAAAGGCGCGCCCGTTGCCCGAAAGGACGAGGACCCGGGCAGCCTTCGCTTCGGCTTGGGTAATCGCGTCAGACAACTCGGCGTGCATAGTCGGCGTAAAACTATTGAGTTTGTCTGGACGATTCAGGGTAATACGCGCGACGGCTCCGTCCATCGCGAACTCGATGCTCTCGTAGATCAATTTTGTCTCCTTTTTTTTAATGTGATCAGTCAGGCATGCCAGCGCGTTTGTACAACCCGAAACCGGTTGGCCACATAGGCCGAATCAGAAAGGGCCGCATTCGCAGCCGGGTTGGCGCCTGTACCGTGGAAGTCGCTGAACGCCGCTGTCTGGTTCACAAATACTGCTCCTGTCAGATTAAGCGACAGCGATACGCCGGCACGCTCGGCTGCCTTCTGCGCTTTACGAGCAACCGTGTCATCAGTGGTATAGACCGAAAAGGACAACGCACCGTGCTCGATAACCTTCTGTTTGGCCAATTCAATGCTGCTATCAGTTGATTCCGTTCCTACGACAAATACAATTGGGCCAAACCACTCGCGCGAAATTGCTGGATCGTTGGAATTTGCCTTCAACAGCAAGGGAGTCTGGACCGTAGCGTTTTCGAATTGCGGATGCTGAAGGCTGCGACTGTCGGCAAGCACTGTCAAACCTAGCGCTTTGGCATCTGCGAGGCGTTGCACGGTTGCGGAATTCTGAATGGCGCCGGTAATTTCCACGGCCTTGGCAGGGTCGGAAGTCAGCTTTTCGACCGCCTCAGCCAGTCCGGCTGCCACCTCATCGAAACTCAGATGTCCGTCCGCGGTTTTGATGCCATCGCGAGGCACATAAATATTTTGCGGCGCTGTACACATTTGTCCCGAGTACAACGCAAAAGAGAATGCCAGGTTACGAGCAACGTTTTTAAAATCATCAACGGAATCAATAATGACCTGATTCACGCCGGCTTTCTCGGTATAGACCTGCGCCTGGCGAGCATGCTCTTCGAGCCAGTTACCGTTGGCGCTGCTGCCTGTGAAGTCGATAATCTTGACCGCCGGATTCAGGGCCAGAGTCTGGGCCGTATCGTCGCTGGCACTGTGCGCCGCCAACAATACGACATTAGGATCGAATCCTGCCTCCGCCAAAACGTCACGAGCGATCCTTACCGTAATGGCCAAAGGCAGGATTGCTGCAGGATGCGGTTTGACGATGACCGTATTGCCGGTCGCCAGACTAGCAAATAGCCCAGGATAACCATTCCATGTCGGGAAGGTAGAGCAACCGATAATGAGACTGATCCCTCTGGGTACGACGGTAAACTTTTTCTGCATCTTGATAGGATCGTGCTTGCCCTGGGGTTTCTCCCATGCAACCAGTTCTGGAATGCGCGACATCTCTTGCCAGGCATACGCGACGGCTTCCACGCCACGATCCTGGGCATGAGCACCACCGGCCTGGAACGCCATCATGAATCCCTGTCCCGTCGTGTGCTGCACCGCATATGCCATTTCGAAGCTACGCTGGTTTAGTCGTTTAAGAATTTCCAGCGAAACGCCCGACCAAACGCGGGGACCCGCTTCGCGCCAGGATTCGAGTGCATGTTCAGACTGGGCGATCAAGGTTTCAACCGGCACTTGGGGATAGCGGATGCCTAGTGCAAAGCCAAACGGCGATTGCTCATTTCCGACAGTGCCAGTGGCCCCTTCTTGTTGTAGAGGGAAATCTTTGCCCTGATAAGCCTCGAATACCGCCTTGGCGTCATCGTTCGCCGTTTCGCCGTAAACCCGGGGACTTGGCGATTCGGAAAACGGACTCCAGTACCCGCGGCTTGCCGTTGCGGCAACCGCTTGCTCTAGCAGTTCCTGATGATCATTAAAAAAATCTTTAGACACTTGGCTCACTCCTAAAAAACTGGCCTGACGTACAGGCCAGGCCTATTATTGTTGGTGGGCAAACGCTGCAGCGCTCGTCCAGTGAAATACCAATCAGGTTTCTTGGTCAAAATCAATTACCAGCTTATCGCTGACCGGAAAGCTCTGACAACAAAGCACGAAGCCTCGGGCGACTTCGTAATCTTCCAGGGCAAAATTGGCGTCCATATCGACCTCGCCTTCAATGACCTTGCAGCGACAGGTGGAACAGACCCCCCCTTTGCACGAGTAAGGCAGCTCGATGCCCTGCGCCAAGGCGGAATCCAGTACGCTATCCTTGTTCTTTTCGATGGTCAGGTTTCGCGTAATGCCGTCTTGTATAACGGTCACTTCGCACATATCGTTACCGGGCGCCTTACGCGCCTCGTGGCCGGTACGAAGCGCGCGCGGTCCTTTTGGCGAACCAAATAGTTCGAACTTGATCCGGGACTTATCTACCCCTTTATCGATGAGTGCCTGCGTGACGGACTCGGTCATGTCCTGGGGTCCACACACAAACGCATAATCGATTTGTGAAGGGTCCAACCATAGGCGAAGCAATTGTTCGACCTTCGGACCATCCAGGCGGCCATTGAAAAGCTCTATATCCTGATGTTCGCGGCTCATGATGTAAACCAGAGAGAACCGCGTCATATAGCGATTTTTCAGGTCTTCAATCTCTTCGCGGAACAAAACCGCCGACGAGGCGCGATTGCCAAAGAACAAAGTGAAACTGCTGTTGGGCTCAATATCGAGAGCGCTTTTGATCAGCGACAAGATGGGGGTGATACCGCTACCCACGGCAAAGGCCACGTATCGATTCGCATTTTCAGTTGAAAAATCAATGGTGAAATGCCCATCTGGGGGCATGACCTCTAAAGACTGACCCGCTTCCAGATGCTGGTTAGCCCAGCTGGAAAAAGTGCCATCGTTCATACGCTTGATGGCCACCCTTAATTGCTTATCGCTGGGAGCAGCGCAGATCGAGTAGGAACGGCGTAATTCCTCGCCGTCTACACTGGTGCGCAGGGTCAGGTACTGGCCAGGGCGAAAAAAGAACTTCTCGTGCAAATCCTGGGGTACGTCGAACGTAACCACCACCGCATCGCGCGTGTTTTTGGCAACCGATGCCACCTTCAACGAGTAAAAATTATTCATTAATGTGCCTTGAAGTAGTCAAACGGTTCGCCACAGTCGTTGCAGCGATACAAGGCCTTGCATGAAGTTGACCCGAAGTGGCTGATAAGCCGAGTATGGCTAGAACCGCATAACGGACAGGCCACGAGCACATCGGTGGCACGGCGCGTAATGCCCGAGATATCGATCGCCTTTTCACCAGGAGGTGCAATACCGTAGTCCTTTAACGCTGAGCGCCCCTCGGGAGTCATCCAGTCGGTGGTCCAGGCGGGTGACAGTTGTGTTTCGATGCGAACCTGATCGACACCACGAGCGTGCAATATGTTCTTGATATCAGTCGAAATTTCCTGCATGGCCGGACAGCCGGAATACGTTGGCGTAATCGTCACCACACAGACCGGCCCTTCCCATGAGACTTGCCGAATCAAGCCGAGGTCGACCACCGATAACACAGGAATTTCCGGATCAGGAACGCGTCTGAGGCACTCCATGACCTCGTCGTTTGAGATGGAAGTTGACCGTGTATTCACCACGCGGCTCCTGGGTAAGCGCGCTGCAGGTGCTGCATCTCGGCAAGAATATACCCGAGCGCTTCGGTATGACGGCCTGTGATCCCGCCCCTATGGGCCGGATGATAGGCTTCATCATCTCCAGGAAGTGTCAGTGTCGCCTCGTGGACGGTCTGGCGAACGTGGCCGTGCCAGCCATCCCACAACTGCGAATGAAGGGGTGCGACCTTGCGTTCGGCCATCGTCCGGACGATGTCGTCGTCGATGAATAGCTCGCCAACAAAACGCCATGCATCGTTCATGGCGGCCTGCATCCTGGCGTGGCTTTCAGACGTGCCATCACCCAGCCGCACAAGAATATCGGAGGAACGTCGCACGTGATAGGTAACTTCTTTAAGCGATTTTTCGGCTATGGCGGCAACACGCTGTTCCGATGACACCCGTAACGCGTCAAGAAGAAAGTAATGCCAGACATCAAAAAAATACTGCCTTGCGATGGTGTCGCCGTAATGGCCGTTCGGCCGCTCTACCAACAAATAGTTGCGATACTCAGGTGCATCGCGCAAATAGGCGAGTTGGTCTTCATCGCGAGACGCCCCTTCGACGTCGCCCGCCAATGTCAGCCACATTCGTGACTGACCCAGTAAATCGAGCGACACATTGGTCATGGCAAGGTCTTCTTCCAACGCCGGGCCATGTCCCGTCCATTCGGCGAGCCGATGTGAAAGTATCAGCGTGGTGTCGCCCATGCGAAGCAAATATTGAAACAAGGCTTGATCCATGGAACCCCCTACATGTGCTTGATTTCTTCGGGCATTGGGAAGAATGTGGGATGGCGGTACACCTTGCTATTAGCAGGTTCGAACAACGGTTCTTTATCGCCCGGACTGCTGGCGACCACATCGTTCGCCTTCACGACCCAGATGCTCAGCCCCTCGTTACGGCGCGTATAGACATCGCGGGCATTGTTGATGGCCATTTCCGCGTCGGGCGCATGCAGACTGCCTACATGCTTATGGGCGAGCCCGTGTTGGCTTCGAATAAAGACTTCCCAAAGGGGCCATCCGGTTTGACTCATTTTCATATCCTCCGCGGCGCCACCGCCGCCCTGTCATCCATGTAAATTGTCAGGCGACCGCTAGTCGGCGAGCATGCTTGTCGGCATATGCCGAGAATGCGTCGCGCACCCACGCACCTTCTTCATGTGCGTCAACCCGCGCCTTTAGGCGTTCACGGTTACACGGACCATTGCCCTTGATCACAGCATAAAACTCTGCCCAATCGATTTCACCGAATTCATAGTGACCGAGCTCTTCGTTCCATCGGAGGTCTGGATCTGGCACTTTCAGCCCCAAATAATCAGCCTGGGGCACGGTTTGATCCACCATTTTCTGGCGCAGTTCGTCGTTGCTGAAAAGCTTGATACGCCACTGCATGGATTGTGCGCTATTGGGCGAATCGGCGTCAGAAGGACCAAACATCATCAATGCGGGCCACCACCAGCGGTTGAATGCTTCCTGGCACATATCCTTTTGCGCCTGCGTACCGTGCAAGCACATCTGAATCAAAAGGTCGTATCCCTGGCGTTGATGAAAGGACTCTTCCTTACAGACTCGCACCATGGCTCTTGCGTAGGGCCCATAAGAACATCTGCAGAGCGGAATCTGATTGATGATGGCTGAGCCATCGACCAGCCAGCCTATCATTCCGATATCGGCCCAAGTGAGGGTCGGATAATTGAAAATACTGGAGTACTTCGCCTTGCCAGACAGTAAATCGTCCACCAAGTCGTCACGCGACACGCCTAATGTTTCGGCCGCACTATATAGGTATAGCCCGTGCCCTGCCTCGTCTTGCACTTTGGCAAGCAAGATGGCCTTACGCTTGAGAGACGGCGCCCGTGTTATCCAGTTACCTTCTGGCAGCATGCCTACAATTTCAGAGTGAGCGTGCTGCGAAATTTGACGCACCAGTGTCTTGCGGTAAGCATCGGGCATCCAATCCTTGGCTTCAATCCGAATTCCTTCGTCGATACGCTGCTGGAAGCCAAGTTCCGGCCCCGTCATTTGGTCGACGGTGCGTATAGTTTTCGCCCCAGTTTCCACAAGCTGAGCATACATGGCAGTCTCCTTATATTTTTGTGGGCGCTAATTCTCATTATTTAATACAAAAATATTGATGTCAATCAGATTTTAGTATCAAATAAGACGGCATCCGTATCGTATTCGACGCCAGGTCAGTCCAGGGATTCTCTTTTATGCAAGACTCACAAAGCATGTTGCAGCGTTTGATTCATTCGCTGCTCGAGCACAATCCTCCGCGGGCGAAGTCGCTCTGCGTGACGTTGTTAGGTGACGCGATCGGCCCACATGGCGGCAGCATTTGGCTAAGCGACCTGATCGAACTGGTCACCCCGCTCGGAATCAACGAGCGCTTATTGCGGACCAGCGTTTTCCGTCTGGTGGCACAGAACTGGTTGCAATCCGAGCGCCACGGGCGGCGCAGCTTATACCGCCTGAGCGAACAGGGGGATGAGCTAACCCGCCAGGCGTCTTTCCGGATTTATGATGGCTTGCCAACGCAATGGGACGGGGACTGGACGCTGGTGATTCTGCCCCGCTTTGGCAATAGCAGCCTTAGCCAACGCGGCGCAGTGCGCCGAGAATTGATCTGGGCAGGATTTGGCGCGATCGCCCCGGGAATTTTCGCTTTGCCCCGTAACCAGAAGACCGTCGCGCAAAAGGTATTGAATAAACTCAAGCTATCAAGTCATGCACTGGTATTGTGCGCGCATGAACTGAATGACGGCAACGGACTACTTATCAGTTCGCTTATTTCGCAATGCTGGGATCTCGAAGGAGTCGCGGCCCAATACCGGAAATTTTCGGAAACCTTCGGCCCCATGCTGGAGGCCAGCAATCAGGGCATACGGCCATCGCAGGCATTTGCGGTACGTGCCCTGACCATACATGAATGGCGTCGTATCATCTTGCATGACCCCCAGTTGCCCGTGCAGATGCTGCCAGCGGATTGGCCGGGACACGCGGCGCGCGAACTATGCGGAAGGTTGTACTGGGCAGTGTTCGATTTGGCGGAGGAACACCTGGATCAATTGCTGAGCCAGGATCCGGCGCGGTATCAGGCGGCGAAACCCTACATATATGAACGATTCGGCGGCCGCAACGGCCCGCTGGGAAAGAAAGCGGCGGCCTGACGGCGCCAGGGGGAACTGGCGACGACTAAGCCGCCATGTTCAGCCGCTATAACTTGATAAAATGTTCGCGGTAATGCTTGAGTTCTTCAATGGACTCGTAAATATCAGCCAGCGCTTCGTGACGGCTTTTCTTGACAAAGCTCTTATACACCTCGGGTTTCCAGCGCAAGGAAAGTTCTTTCAAGGTGCTGACATCAAGATTGCGATAGTGAAAGAAAGCCTCGAGTCGGGGCATATACTTGACCATAAACCTGCGGTCCTGGCCGATGGTATTGCCGCACATAGGTGACTTCCCTGCCGGAACATACTCTGCCAGGAAAGCCAGCAGCTGTTCTTCGGCTTGCTCTTCAGTAAGCGTCGACGACTTGACCTTGTCGATCAGACCGCTTTTGCCATGTGTCGACTGGTTCCATTTGTCCATGGCGTCAAGCAGTTCATTGCTCTGGTGTATAACCAATACTGGACCTTCCGCGACAAAGGTAAGATCCGCCTCTGTGACCACGACAGCGACCTCGATAATGCGTTCTTTTTCAGGGTCCAGACCTGTCATTTCCATATCTAGCCATACTAAACGCTGTTCATTTACCGCCATATAATCCATCCTTAAAACACCGATTTTCGCACACTGGCGCCACATATGTTTACCTTCACGTTTATCGTCTTCCTGCTTTCCGAAGTCCTTATGCGGCTATGGCTGGCATCTCGCCAGATTCGTCACGTACAACGACACCGTGCAGCCGTTCCGTCGGAGTTTGCGGATCGCATCGGACTGCATAGCCATCAACGCGCGGCGGACTACACCGTAGCCCGAATGCAGGTATCAATGATCGAGCGGGTGACCGAAGCGGCCGTGCTTGTTGCGTTCACGCTGCTAGGCGGACTTCAATTCCTCGATATACAGCTGGGAAATCTGATTGAAAACGAAATGCTGCGCCAGCTGGCCCTGATTGGTTCGGTACTGGCCCTGCTGGGCGTCGTCGGACTGCCCTTTTCCGTATGGAAAAAATTCAAGGTTGAAGCGCGCTTTGGGTTCAATCGCATGACGCCCAAATTATTTGTGCAAGACGCATTGAAAACTTTGCTCCTGACCTTGGCGCTGGGCACACCCCTGGTGGCAAGTGTCCTATGGATTATGGCGAACGCAGGAGCCAACTGGGTATGGTGGGCGTGGGGTATCTGGGTCGGCTTCAATTTACTCATACTGTGGCTTCTTCCTACTGTTATTGCACCGCTTTTCAATAAGTTCACGCCGCTGAACAACCCCGAAATTGCAGAGCGCATACGCGCGCTCGCGAAACGCTGCGGATTTTCGCTGAAAGGCCTTTTCGTGATGGATGGTTCGCGCAGGTCAGCCCACGGCAATGCCTACTTCACCGGGTTCGGCAAAGCCCGCCGGATTGTTTTCTTCGACACATTGCTGGCTCGCCTGAACGTCGACGAAGTCGAGGCTGTGCTTGCGCATGAGCTCGGACACTTCAAACACCACCATATCCTCAAACGCATGGCGATCAGCTTCAGCCTGGCCCTGGTATTTGTACTGCTATTGGGCTGGTTGTCGTCCCAAGTCTGGTTCTACGTGCAACTTGGTGTAGTGCCCCAATTAGGGCGTCCTAACGATGCCTTGGCGCTAATACTGTTTTTTCTGGCTGTTCCGGTGTTTACCTTTTGGTTTACGCCACTTGCCAGCTGGCTTTCACGGCGGGACGAATTCCAGGCGGACCATTATGCTGCCCACCAGTGCTCCCCACACGCCCTGACGTCGGCTCTCATCAAGCTTTATGACGATAACGCCGCCACCTTGACGCCAGATCCGGTACACTCGGCGTTTTACGACAGCCACCCTCCCGCCGTGCTACGCATACAGAAGTTAAAACATGGCTGACGCCACCGCGCTCCAGGGGCGTATTATTGCCGTCCATGGGCGGCACTACACAGTAGAATTTTCCGACGGCAGCTTGCGAAAATGCTTTCCGCGTGGCAAAAAAGCCGGGGCCGCGGTGGGCGACCATGTGGTAATCAGCCCGCAGGGTGCCGACGAAGGCTCGATTGACCGAATTCTCGAACGCCGCAACCTGCTGTATCGCTCAGACGATATGCGCACCAAGCAGTTCGCGGCTAATGTAGATCAGCTACTTATTGTGGTGGCCCCCGAACCTGTCTCGTCAGACGACCTTATCGGACGGGCCCTTGTAGCCGCTTGGAGCGCCGGCATAGAACCGATTATTGTCTTGAACAAAATCGATCTCGAAAACAGCATAGGGCGCGCGCGTGAGCGGCTATCGACCCTGAAGACACTTGGCGTTCATATTATTGAGCTTAGCGCCCATGCCCGCGAGCAAATGAGCGCCGCCTTACTGCCTCAGTTAAGTGGCCGCTGCACTCTGCTTCTGGGGCAAAGTGGGATGGGCAAATCCACGATATTGAACGCATTGGTGCCTGATGCCCGCGCGCACACCCAGGAACACTCGCAAGCTCTGGGCGCCGGCAAGCACACAACCACCAGCACACGCTTGTATCACCTGCCCGGCAATGCGGGCGATATCATTGACTCTCCGGGATTCCAGGCTTTCGGCCTGTATCACCTGAGCGCTACAGAAATAGAACAGGGGTTTCCCGAATTCGCGGACGCGATTCCGCACTGCCGATTCTACAACTGCACCCATAGGCATGAACCCGGCTGTGGTGTACTGGCCGCGATCAAGCTCGGCACCATCACCAGCGAGCGTCATGAGCTATACAAACGCATCCTCGCCGAAAACGAAGCGCAGGGACACTACTAGCAATCCGGCGCTTGAATTCGCTACGCGGGCCAGCGTAGCCAGCCGCTTATTGGCTTGAGTCGGCGCTTTCCTGCGCCGCGGCAAGGTAATGATAGAAATTTCTGATCAATGCAGCGGTAGCGCCCCAGATAAAGTAGGATTTCCACGTTATCGAAAAATAAAGGCGATGGCCGCCGGAGGGCAATTGCGCCCGATGTAAGCGGTGTCGGCTGGTATCCATCAATACCGCCAAAGGCACTTCAAAAACCTCGGCCACTTCGGTGGGATCGGCGTTTATTGTAAAACCGGGACGAATTACCCCTATGATCGGCGTCATGGTGAATCTCGTAGAGGTAAGGTAAGCAGGCTGCGTACCAATCAATCGAATGAATTCCGGCGGAACACCAATTTCTTCGTTGGTTTCCCGTAAAGCAGCAGCTATGGCGTCGTGGTCAAAGACCTCGATGCGTCCGCCCGGAAAGCTGATTTGTCCGGCATGGTTGTACAAATGGGAGGCGCGACGCGTAAAAAGTACGTGCAAGCCTGCCGGACGCTCTACCAGAGGAAACAAGACTGCAGCCTGGGTCACGCCATCTTGATGGCGATACTCGGCCTGAAAAGAATCGCGAAATACGGGTTCTACCTGCCATTCGACCGGACGAGAAAATGCCGAACAGATAAAGCCAAGTTCTGTGGAAGACGTTAAGAGAGGTGGCAGTGCTTCGGTCGGGACAACAGGCTGTTCCAGGGGATCGAAACCCGGTACTACGGCTTGCCTGTGTCGAGGAGGACGAATGCTTTGCGACATAAAACTCATAAAGCAAAGGCACCACTTGGGTGCCTTTGCTGGTTTAAACCGAAAACATGCTGCTTATTTAGCGGCTGCTTTCTTTGGGTTGCGAACCAGCTTTTCTTTAATGCGAGCAGCTTTACCCGAACGGCTACGCAAGTAATAAAGTTTAGCACGGCGTACATCGCCACGGCGTTTAACTTCGATACTGGCGATTTGCGGGGAATATAGCTGGAACGTACGTTCTACGGCTTCGCCCGAAGAGATCTTGCGAACGATGAAAGAAGAGTTCAAACCACGGTTGCGGCGGCCAATAACGACGCCTTCGTAGGCCTGAACCCGTTTGCGAGCGCCTTCAACCACGTTGACGTTGACGATAACGGTGTCGCCTGGGCCAAACGAAGGCTTCGCTACGCCACCTGTAAGGCGCGCAATTTCTTCTTGTTCGATAGTTTCGATTAAATTCACGGTAAAGCTCCTGATTTCATCATGATACGGGCCGGATGTTCGATGCATGACAATGCATTTTTGTGCGCATTTATAGTTAATGCGCGCCCCGACAGAGGATGAGTTA
The DNA here is from genome assembly GCF_003971065.1 of Candidimonas sp. SYP-B2681. Taxonomy (GTDB): domain Bacteria; phylum Pseudomonadota; class Gammaproteobacteria; order Burkholderiales; family Burkholderiaceae_B; genus Pollutimonas. The sequence goes on along the minus strand of NZ_RYDV01000007.1, from coordinate 104,546 downwards.
GCAAAGCCAAGTATTGTACAAGCAAATAAGGACTTTTAAAAGCCTCCTGCTGCGCCCAACCACATTAAACCAGGTATGGTCGCGCCCCACACCGCTACGAGACAGACATCGGTCACCATGGCGCCGCGCGATAGCTTGGGCAGGCGGCCAGGACGGGCTGGCGATGAAGATGGCCTTTTGGACTGCGTTTTTTTGGCTTGATAAGCTGGCATGATAAGTCTCCGTTGTCTGCAGTGTGGACGCGGCGTGCCAAACGTATATGCGAAATGCTGGCATGGGCGCCGAATGAATACTGTTTAAATACACAGCAATTTATTAAGGCTCAACTGTATAAAACAACAGTACTTTGCGCAAGCGCTATTTTCGGCATATGTCCTGTAAAAGCCACACCTCGGCGACTGAAAGGCCGCATCGCTGGCGGCTCCACTGTTCCATCGGAAAATAAAAAACCCATCCGAAGATGGGTTTTTTGATCCAGCAGCTACTTATTTGTTGGGCTGTGGGGTAATACGCAGGTAGGGGCGCACTGCCTTATAGCCCTTCGGGAATTTTTCCTTGAGGACGGCTTCATCTTTCAGCGACGGAACAATAATTACGTCGTCGCCATCCTCCCAGTTCACCGGAGTGGCCACACTATGGCTGTCGGTTAGCTGCAACGAGTCGATGACGCGCAGGATCTCGTTAAAATTTCGGCCGGTGCTGGCAGGATAGGTCAATGTCAGACGGACCTTTTTAGCCGGATCGATAATAAATACCGAGCGAACCGTAGCAGTCGTACTAGCATTGGGGTGAATCATGTCATACAGCGTCGATACCTTACGGTCGTCGTCGGCCAAAATCGGGAAATTAACACGAGTGTTCTGTGTCTCGTTGATATCTTCGATCCACTTCTTGTGTGATTCAGCATCGTCAACCGAAACGGCAAGCACTTTGACATTGCGCTTGGCGAACTCGCCTGACACGATAGCTGTGTAACCAAGTTCAGTCGTGCAGACAGGAGTAAAGTCGGCAGGATGCGAAAACAGCACACCCCAGCTGTCGCCAAGGTAGTCATAGAAGCGGATTTTGCCGATGGAGGAATTTTGTTCGAAATCAGGGGCGGTATCGCCCAAACGTAAAGTCGTCATGGTGTCTCTCTTGGTCATAGAACAAAAGTAAAGGGTACGCTTTATATTTTGGCAGCATTAAAATACCAAAGGAAATAACCGTTAGCTATATGCTTATGACTCCGTTGCAGCGTTCATGTATCGGATCGTCACACTGCCTTCAAGCACGGCATGGGACAGGGATTCTGCCCGCGGTAGGATATGCGCCGCGAAAAAAACACTGGTTGCGAACTTGCGAGTGTAGAAGCTCGAGCCGGTTCCTGCCTTTGAGCGATGGCTGCAGATCAAGGCAGCGCGAGCCAATTGCCATCCAGCATTGACGACACCCGCCAGCATCATGAAAGGCACACTGCCCAGAAAAACCGCGCGCAAGCCCTCCTGCGCATTTTTCAGAATAAAGCTGCATGCATTGTCGTACGCGCCGACCGCGGCCAACAGGCGGCGGGCAATAAGTGCCAAGCCGTCAGTGTCAGGCCCCTCGCCGGCCGCGGCCTCTTCGAGCTCGGCAACCGTTGACCGTATCTCTGCGGACAAAGCCCTGGCCACTGCGCCGCCGTCACGCAAAATCTTACGGCCTATGAAATCGTTAGCCTGAATTGCCGTCGTGCCCTCATAAATAGGCAATATACGGGCATCGCGATAATACTGAGCGGCCCCGGTTTCTTCGATGTAGCCCATTCCGCCATGAATCTGCACACCTAGAGAAGCAATTTCAACTGAGGATTCCGTGGCAAATCCCTTGACGATGGGCACCAGATATTCGTAAATGGCCTTGTTACGGGCACGTACCCCAGAATCGGGATCACGGCGTGACTTATCGCACGCGGCGGCGGCCACATAAGCGACCGCTCGCGCACCCTCGGTAAGCGATCTCATGGTAAGCAGCATACGTTGTACATCGGGGTGATTTGCGATCGCCACGGGACCCTTGGAGCCCTCAAGCGCCTGGCCCTGTAAACGGTCATTGGCGTAGGCGGTGGCATGTTGCAAGGCACGCTCGGATATCGCGATACCCTGGACACCTACCGCGTAGCGCGCGGCGTTCATCATGATGAACATATACTCGAGCCCCCGGTTTTCTTCTCCGACGAGATATCCAATTGCACCTGACCCCACGTCGCCTTTGCCCGATCCATATAGCAACACGGCAGTCGGGCTGCCATGAATGCCTAATTTATGCTCCAAGGATGCACACCAGACATCGTTGCGCGCTCCCAGGCCAGCATCACTATTAACCAGGAATTTGGGGACGATAAACAGTGAAATACCTTTGACGCCTTTGGGTGCGTCTGGCGTACGTGCCAAGACGAGGTGCACGATATTTTCCGCCAGATCGTGCTCACCATAGGTGATAAAAATCTTTTGCCCAGAAAGTCGGTAAGTTCCGTCGTCCTGCTTCACCGCTTTGGTGGCAACCAGGGCGAGATCCGAACCTGCTTGTGGCTCGGTGAGATTCATGGTGCCCGTCCAGCGCCCCTGCAGCATGGGCGGAATGTACAGTGCCTGCTGCTCTTTGGTGCCCACGGCCGTTAACGCTTCGATAACCCCGTCAGTCAGTAAAGGGCACAACGAAAATGCCAAGTTGGCGGCGTTCATGTTTTCACTGACAGGCGCACCGACGAGCTTAGGTAATCCCTGGCCGCCCCATTCCTGTTCATGCAGCAATCCCTGCCAGCCACCCTGCGCAAATTCATTGAACGCCTTTTTGAACCCGGGAGAGGTCGTAACGACGCCGTCCGCCCATTTTGCCGGCGTTATATCACCTGTACGGTTCAATGGGGCAATTTCCTGCTCGACGAATCGCGCATTTTCGTCGAGCACTGCATCGACCAGGTCGCCGGAGACTTCTTCAAACCCGGGCAGCGCCAAGACGCCATCCAGGTCGGCAAGCTCGTTAAGGACGAAACGAATATCTTCGGTTGGTGCGCGGTAGCTCATATACCCTCCTGGTGTCTAAGCAAGACATGAACGCATGTGTACAGGAACAGCCGGTTTGAGTTCTATTTCTTGGCTGCCATATAAAAAAAACCTGTAAACGTCAAGTCTACAGGTTTTTAATGATGCTTCGCTTTACTACAAAGCCTGGACCAGCTCGGGAACGGCTGTGAACAGATCGGCAACAAGGCCATAGTCGGCGACGCCAAAAATCGGCGCCTCGGCATCCTTGTTGATGGCCACGATGACTTTCGAGTCTTTCATGCCCGCCAGGTGCTGAATCGCACCTGAAATACCCACTGCGACGTACAGCTGCGGCGCCACGATCTTACCCGTTTGACCCACCTGCCAATCGTTGGGGGCATAACCGGCATCGACCGCCGCGCGCGAAGCACCTAGCGCCGCGCCAAGCTTATCAGCCAGGGGACCGAGAATCTTGAAATTGTCGGCGCTGCCCAGACCGCGACCCCCGGACACGACAATGGCCGCACCGGCGAGCTCAGGACGATCACTTTTGGCCACTTCGCGGCCCACAAAGGACGATTTGCCTGAATCGGCCACCACCTGGACGGCTTCCACCGTAGCAGTACCGCCATTGGCCGCCACGCCATCGAATGCGGTCGTACGCACCGTGATGACCTTGGTTGCATCGGACGATTGCACGGTAGCAATGGCGTTGCCGGCATAAATGGGGCGCGTAAAGGTATCGGGCGATTCCACCGACAGGATATCGGAGATCTGCGCCACATCAAGCTTGGCGGCGACGCGCGGCGCCACGTTCTTGCCTGCTGCTGTGGCGGCAAACAAGATGTGGCTGTACGCGGGGGCAAGCGCCAATACTTGGGCTGCCACGTTTTCGGCCAGGCCTTCTGCCAGAGCAGGCCCGTCGGCCAGCAGAACCTTGGTCACGCCAGCGGCCTGCGCCGCCTGATCGGCCACGGCCTGTGCGCCATTGCCTGCCACCAGCACATGAATATCGCTGCCCAACTTGGAGGCCGCGGCAATCGCGTTCAGGCTAGCGCCCTTCAGGTGCGCGTTGTCGTGTTCTGCAATTACGAGAATCGTCATTTAAACCACCTTTGCTTCGTTCTTTAATTTTTCGACCAGCGTGGCCACGTCGGGCACGATAATGCCAGCCGAGCGTGCCGGCGGCTCGGAAACCTTCAAGGTCTTCAAGCGCGGCGCCACGTCTACGCCCAGCTCTTCTGGCGTGACGACTTCCAGCGGCTTTTTCTTGGCCTTCATGATATTGGGCAGCGTGACATACCGCGGCTCGTTCAGACGCAAGTCGGTGGTGATAATGGCCGGCAACTTGAGTGACAACGTTTCGAGCCCGCCGTCGACTTCACGGGTGACCGTTACGGAGTCGCCCGAGACCTCGACCTTGCTGGCAAACGTGGCTTGTGGCCAATCCAGCAAGGCGGCCAGCATCTGGCCCGTTTGATTGGCATCGTCGTCGATGGCTTGCTTGCCCAGAATGACCAGTTGAGGTTGTTCTTTGTCGACCAGCGCTTTCAGCAGCTTGGCAACGGCCAAAGGCTGAAGCTCGACATCGGTCTGCACCAAGGCAGCACGATCGGCACCGATTGCCATGGCCGTACGCAAGGTTTCCTGCGACTGGGCCACACCGCAAGAAACGGCGATAACTTCCGTGGCCACACCCTTTTCTTTTAGACGGGTGGCTTCTTCAATAGCTATTTCGTCGAAGGGGTTCATGGACATTTTGACGTTGGCGATGTCCACACCGCTCTGATCGGATTTCACACGCACTTTGACGTTGTAATCTACGACACGCTTGACGGGTACTAATACCTTCATCGAGCATTCTCCAATGGTTAAAAAAAACTGCAGCGACCTGGCGTCGCAAAGCGGACGATCTCGCACACATTGGCGCCTATCGCCCGGGCCACCAGGCAAGAAATTTAACTAAACCTTCTTATTCTACAACGCTGCCAGCGCCTTCACGTGGGCAACTACGCTACGCCCTAAAGCTGACAAGTTGTACCCACCCTCAAGGAAGCTGACCACCCTGCCCTGAGCCGTTCGCTCTGCCAGATCCATAATTCGCTCAGTGATCCAGGCGTAGTCCGATTCGACCATACCCAGCTGAGCCATGTCGTCCTCGCGGTGAGCGTCAAAACCGGCCGATATCAATATAAGCTCGGGCGCGAATGCCTCGAGCCTGGGCATCCAGATATCACTTAGTATCTGCCGAATTGTGTCGCCCTTGGTGTAGGCGTCAACAGGTATATTTACCATGTTTTCAGCAGGCGCGTCCTGGCAAACATTCGGAAACAAGGGGTGTTGAAAAAAACTGCACATTAATATGCGGGCATCGTTCGAAAAAATTTCTTCAGTGCCATTACCGTGATGAACATCAAAATCGATAATCGCAATTTTATTCAAGGCATATTTTTCGAGCGCATAAGCCGCCGCCACCGCAATATTGTTGAAAAAACAAAATCCCATCGCAGCCGCTGGCCGCGCATGGTGGCCCGGGGGCCGCACTGAACAAAAAGCAGTCCGCGCCTTTTTTTTCATTACCGCATCCACCGCAGTAATCCCTGCGCCGGCCGCGGCCCACGCTGCTTCAAGCGTATACGGATTCATTAGCGTATCGGGATCAATGGCAAAATAGCCCGTCTTCGGCAGCTTACTGCGCAAATAAGCCAGGTATTCTGGCGTATGTACCCTGAGGATATCGATTTCGGTAGCGGGAACCGCCTGCTCATGCACAAGGCAAGGCATCAGGCCGCTGGCGAGCAACTGATCATTGATGGCATCAAGCCTCTGTGAACTTTCTGGATGCCAGTTTCCCATTTCATGCAGACGGCATGCGGGATGAGTAATATATAGAGTCTCCATAAGGAAGATTATGTTCAAAGCCGCTCGTATTTTGCAAGCTACTTCTGTTTTTCTATTGATGGCGGGTTGTGGCACCACCCAAACCAGCGCCTTATCAGCCGAACAGTTGGGGGCGAAAGCGGGAGCCGAGGCGAATAGCCAAATAACCACTTCGGCCCCCACACGCGAAGCACTTGCGGAAACGTCCATCAAGGCCGGAACGTCTATTGTCAGCAGTAGCGGATTCCTGCAAGCGAATGGCGAGCTGACGCCTGCTATCCAGGCCTACGCGCTTGAGGTCGCCGGGCGCCGGAACATTCCCTTCGACCATGTAGAGGGGCTACTGAAGGATGCGCAGTTCAATGCAACCGCTGCCAAGCTGATGACTCCCGGCAAGACGCCCATTCCTCGCAGCTGGGTGACCTATCGCAATCGATTCGTTGAGCCAGTGCGTATCAGGGCCGGCGTCGAATTCTGGAATGAACACCAGCGAATCCTCGACAAAACCGCGCGGGACTATGGTGTCCCTCCATCCATAATCGTTGCGATCATTGGAGTCGAGACGCTGTACGGCCGCAATACGGGCAACTTCCGCGTGCTTGATGCCTTGGCGACCTTGGGGTTTCGCTATCCCGATAGCAGCCGGCCTGAACGCAGCCAGTTATTCCGTGACCAATTAGCAGACTTAATTCAGCTGGATTACGAAAAAAAACTTGATGCCCATCAGGTACAGGGATCTTTCGCGGGCGCCATAGGGCTGCCACAGTTCATGCCGGGCAGCCTGATGCGTTATGCCGCCGACGGAGATAACGACGGGCGCATCGACCTTCTTGACAGCGTTGAAGATGCCATCGTTTCCGTAGCCAGCTTTTTAAGGTTGCACGGTTGGGAACCTGGCCTGCCTGTGTTCGCGCCCCTTGTCCTTCCTGCCAATCCGCAGGCATTGGTGGTGGGCGGCCTGTACCCGACCTACGATTGGACTACGTTGCAAAGCCAAGGTGCAAAAGTCCGGCCCGTAGCCGGAAATCAACTTGGCCGGAAACCGCAAACAGCGGCTCTGATGGCCGATAATACCGGTGCAGCGTGGAAGCAATACAAGCTTGGAGTGGTCGATCTGCTCGACGAACCACGTAACCTGGCGGAATACCGCACCGGAACGCCGAACTTCTTTGCGATAACGCATTACAACCGAAGTTACTTTTATGCCACCTCGGTGGCAGATCTGGCACAAGCTCTGGCGGACCAAATGGGATATGGCGGGCCAAACTAGCTTATATCGCCCGCGTATTCCGGTCGAAGGTGTTAATTGAATACGCCGGTCGATAAGTAGCGGTCGCCCCGGTCGCAAACGATGAAAACGATAGTTGAATTTTCAACACGAGCCGCTACCCGCATTGCAGCCACCAGTGCGCCGGCCGACGAAATTCCAGCGAAGATGCCCTCTTCGGCCGCCATGCGGCGGGCCATGCTTTCGGCCTCGGCTTGGCCGATAGGTTCGAACTCATCGACTTCAGCCGGGTGATAGATGGCCGGCTGATAAGCCTCGGGCCATTTGCGTATGCCCGGAATTTGGGCGCCTTCTGCAGGTTGTGCGCCGATTACTCGAACATTGGGATTTTGGGAGCGAAGATACGCACCCACGCCCATAATCGTGCCGGTAGTTCCCATCGCGCTTACGAAGTGGCTTATCCGCCCTTCGGTTTGTTGCCAAAGTTCGGGGCCGGTGGTTTCAATATGCGCCAGCGTATTGTCTGGATTGGCGAACTGATCCAGGACCTTGCCTTTTCCTTCTGCCTGCATCTTGGTGGCCAGGTCGCGGGCATACTCCATACCGCCTTTGCTGGCCGGAGTAAGAATCAGTTGCGCGCCATAAGCCGTCATGGAAGCGCGCCGCTCAACGGAGAGGTTGTCCGGCATGATAAGAATCATCTTGTAGCCGCGGACCGCGGCCATCATGGCCAGGGCGATTCCCGTATTGCCGCTGGTGGCCTCGATGAGCGTATCGCCCGGTTTGATATCGCCACGCGCTTCGGCGTGGCGGATCATGGAGCTTGCGGCACGGTCTTTGACCGAGCCAGCCGGGTTATTTCCTTCAAGTTTGGCCAAAACCACATTGCCACGCTGATCGGCCAGAGCCCCAGGAATGCGTTGCAGACGTACAAGAGGTGTAGCGCCTATGGTGTCTTCAATAGTCAGGTACTTTTTCATGCAGGAAATGATACACCGATCACGCTAATGCGAGCATCAAAAATATCTTGCGCACATGAGATCAAGCCTGCCATGGCACTACCAGACGTTACGCTTAGGGCGATTGCTTGAATGTTCGCGAAGATGAGCCTGTTTTTATCAAACCCTGATTCTTGCCGCCGGCAGCTTTATCGACGCGGGAGTTCTGTCGATTGCCCGGCGGACTGCTTGCCGCTGTGGAGGTTGGAGGCACGGCCAGCGCGTGAGACTGGCCAGCATCCACAGCGGAAGCTCTGGGACCCAATGTGAGCCCAGCCGCCTGCAAGCTCGCGACTTTTTTTGGGCCGATCCCTTTGACACGATCGGAAAGGTCTTCGAAAGATTCATATCGGCCTGCTCGCGTGCGCTCGTCAATAATGATTTGCGCTGTCTTTGGACCAATACCCCGCATACCCTGAAGTTGTTCCTGGCTGGCGCTATTTACATCAATAGCGTGCGCCAGGCCGGGCGCGATGGCACTGAACACCAGACCAGCCCGTGCGAGCAGTGCCGCAGTGCTTGTCATTCCTGTTGCCGCTGGCATTCCCAAGCTGGTGGCCAGCCCCACAGCGCCCAGCGTCACTCCCACCAGAGAACGTCGTTTAGCAGGATATTTGACGGGCGGCCTGAAGGAGACCTGCGCAGCATATTTTTCAATTAATGGGCGCGCAACGGTTGATTCGGTAAAAGGGTTCATTTGCAGCCTCCGAAAAAGAAGTAAATGGAAGTGCGGTCTAATTGCTGAATCGCGCCATGCGAATCAACCAACACTCCCTGCCTGCAATGATGCTGATATGGCGTAACTCGGGCCAGACGGATCACCGACAATAGTCCATGCGTAGACTTACTTCAGTACCCCCGGCACTGGTCAAATCGCTGCAACATGCCTTTATAAGCGCCCTTGTTCAAGTAAGCTTGCGACGTATGCGCCTACGCCCACGTGAACATCACGAAGCGTTTTTTCGTAGCCTGCGGCGCGCAACTGCGACAAGTCGGCTTGAGTATGACTTTGGTAGCGGCCTTTAAGATCGTCGGGAAAAGGAATGTATTGAATTAATCGCTGCTCGACCAGTTCGCGCAACGATAGGCTGGGCAGATTGTGGTGTACCCGCAGTGAGTTCACGACGGTCTGAGCAATATCGTTGAAGGGTTGAGCCCTTCCGGTACCGCAGTTGAAGATGCCGGATTTTTCCGGATGGTCTAGAAAAAACAAATTTACGTCGACCACATCGTCCACATAGATGAAGTCGCGTGACTGCCCACCATCGGCATAGCCATCCCAGCCACCGAACAATCGCACATGCCCTTCTGCCTTGAACTGATTCATGTTGTGAAAAGCAACCGACGCCATGCGACCCTTGTGCTGTTCGTTCGGCCCATAAACATTGAAGTAGCGCAAGCCCACCACCGGAGCCGTCAGCGTATTCAAATGGCGACGCAAAACCTGGTCAAACAAAAATTTTGAGTAACCATAAACATTCAGGGGCGATTCGTATGAAGCGTGCTCTGTGTAAACCGGTCCCGCACCGTACACGGCTGCCGACGATGCGTAAATAAGCGGAATCTTGCTCGCCTGGCAAAACTGGAACAATTCCAGCGTGACCCGGTAATTGTTATCGAGCATATATTGCCCATTGCGCTCAGTGGTATCCGAGCAAGCGCCCTGATGGAAAACGGCCTCGATATTCTCGAACTGACCGCGTGCAACACGTTGGCGAAACTCGTCCTTGTGCAGATAATCGGCAATTTCGCCGTCTACCAGATTAACGAACTTATCGCCTTCGGTAAGGTCGTCAACCACGAGAATATCGGTGTAGCCCCGACGATTCAATCCACGGACAAGATTACTGCCAATGAAGCCCGCGCCTCCGGTTACTACTATCATGATAATTCCTCCGCTGTGACGATCGACGTGCCTAATTTTCCTACTACAACGCCACCGGCTCGATTAGCCCATAGGACGGCATCAAACCATTCCAGGCCCGCTGCCCGCGTAACGGCCAGCGTGGCCAGCACCGTGTCGCCGGCACCCGATACATCAAATACTTCATGGGCGTGTGCATCTGTATGCTGGCGTCCCTGCTCAGTGAATAAGGTCATGCCCTGCTCGGACCGCGTCACCAGCAAAGCATCAAGCCCCAGATCGGAACGCAATTTCTGTGCACGTACTTCAAGCTCTTCCTCGGTCTGCCAGCGACCCACAGCTTCTTGCATTTCAGATCGATTGGGCGTAATCATGGTCGCGCCATGATAACGCTGGTATTGATGGCCCTTTGGATCAACCAATACGGGGACGCCGGCTTCACGAGCCGCCACGATCAATGCCTCGACATGCGAAAGCGCGCCCTTGGCATAATCGGAGAGCACCAGAATATCGTGTTGGGCAATAAGGCCGCGAGCCCGGACTGAGAGTTCAGCAAGACCCTGCGTGCCCGGCACTTCTTCGAAGTCAACGCGCAGAAGTTGCTGCTGACGCCCCAGAACTCGCATTTTCAAGGTAGTGGGAGCCGTATGATCGGCAACCAGACATCCATTGATCCCCGCCTCGTGCACGAGAGTGCTGATTTTGTCGCCAGCTTCGTCCACACCAATGAGCCCAAGTAAAGTTGCCTTAGCACCAAGGGCGACGATGTTGCGCGCTACATTGGCCGCCCCACCCAGACGATCTTCCCGTCGCGCCACACGCACCACCGGCACGGGCGCCTCGGGCGAAATACGCTCGACTTCGCCGAACCAATAGCGATCCAGCATCACATCGCCCGCCACAAGCACTTTTACCTGGCTTACCGCCTGGACCGGAAAAACCATCATTTCATTTCCTCGAGGCGGCGGGGTTCATAGGTTTCCCAGGAGTTGCAACCGGGACACTGCCAGTAATAATTGCGCGCTTCGAAACCGCATACCCGGCAGGAATAACGATCCAATCGTTGTGTATGCTTATGAATCAGGGAACGCAGTAGATTGAGATCGGCCCCCGACCCTGCATCGGTCGTCGAAGCCAAAGGTGCAAGCGGATTCCCGCTTGCCGGAACCTGTGGCGTAACGTTGGATGAGCCTTGCGTTGCGAGTTCGGCCTCTAACAGGCGATCCAGACCCAGTAAAGAAGGATGGGCGCGCAGCGATTCACGTGCGAACGCCCAGGCTGGCGTATAGCCTTCTTGCGCACGGAGCTCGCGGAACACCACATTGAACGTTTCTAGTGAAGGGTAGCGCATGTAGTGATTACGAAGCAGTTGCAGCCCTTCAACCTGTTGCCCTGCCTGTCGATAGCTTTCGAGAATATCGGCCGCGACAAGGCTCGCATATTCTGGAGCAATATTCAGGACCGACACGAGGTAGCTTCGTTGACGCTCAGGCTTGTTATTGAGTCGAGCTAAATGAGCCCGCAGCATGGCTATTCTGGCTTCTGACGCCTGCCCTCGGGTTTGGCCACGCAATGCACTAGCGGCGTTATCAGCAGCATCGAGCGCCTCTTCGGCAGCCAGAATGTCAGGTGGCTTGATTGCCATCGCTGCTACCGCGCGTTCGCACTGATAATGCACCAACTGCGGGACGGGCTCATCGACCAATGCCCGGAGTCGCTTGACCGCTTCAATGGCGCGTGGCCAGTCGTGTTCGGACTCGTAGATTCGTATCAGTGCCCTGACGGCCGGAACCGCAAAGCGTGTATCCAGCACGTGCTCGAACGCTTGCTCGGCGCGATCAAGCATGCCCGCTTTCAGAAAGTCCTGAGCCAATTCGTGTTGGGCATTTTCACGATCGACTTGAGGCAGGTCAGCACGCGCCAGCAAACTTTGATGCACCCGAATCGCCCGCTCCATTTCGCCACGGCGCCGAAAAAGGCTACCCAAAGCAAAGTGCAATTCAGTCGTTTCGGGATCGAGCTTCGCCACTTCGACGAAGGCATCGATGGCGCGATCAGGCTCCTCGTTGAGAAGAAAGTTCAGCCCCTTGAAATACGAGTTGGGCAAAGTGCGTGTTTCGGACAGCATCTGTCGGATATCCACGCGTGCTGCGATCCAGCCCAACGCGAAGAGCAATGGCAAGAAAATTAACCACCAAGGTTCAAAATCCACTCTGTAAAACCTCAGCTTAATTTACAAGGGGGCCAATGGAGCAACCGTTTCAGGCGCCAGCGCCTCGCCCGGAACATTGGGATGCCGCAGTTTTTCTTCCAAACGCGCTAAATCGCGCCTGAGTTTATTGGCTTCGCGACGACGACGCACCACTGAAGGCGCTGCCACGAGCAAACCGAAGACCACGCCAAGAACGAACACCGAAAGCATGACTACGATGAGCGGCACGCCCGTCACGACATGGTCGGCGAAAAAATTGACGTCGACAGGGCCCGTATTTTTCAGGGCGAACATCAAGACAACAATGAACACCAGCAGTCGCAATATCCAGACGAGATAACGCATGATGAATACTCCAGTAAATCAGGATTTGGACAATTGTAAGGGGAATAGCCGACAATACTTTGAGGGTCACAAAAGAAAAACAGGCCCTCACAATGGAGGGCCTGCATACATCGGCAATACCTGCAACGGATAGCCCGGATTAACGTCGTATGACCCGGGCCAAAAGACTTAGCCGTGCATAATACGCGTATCGAAGTGTCCTAACGTGAACGCCGATTCGCTGGCAGCAGCCTTGACTTCATCGTCATACGCTGAGTCAACGCGCTCGCGCAATTCTTTGCCGGCTTTGAAGTGCGGCACCTGTTTACCAGGCACCATCACTTTTTCACCTGACTTGGGATTACGACCGATGCGCGGCGAACGTTCGGACAAGGAAAAGCTCCCGAAGCCGCGAATCTCGATGCGCTGACCACTGACCAGAGCCTGGGTCATGGCATCGAGTACCGTTTTCACGGCATAGTCCGTATCACGCACTGCCAGTTGCGGGTAGCGACTGGCGAGTATCGCTATCAGTTCTGACTTGGTCACACCAATTAACCGTCGTCGCGCTGCTGATCAAGCTTGGCTTTTAGCAAGGCACCCAAATTGGTAGTACCCGACGAAGCGCTGGCTTCCGACATGCGCTGTATGGTATCGGCAGTTTCCGCGGTGTCACGGGCCTTGATCGACAATTGGATCGAACGCGTCTTGCGGTCAATATTGAGAATCATTGCTTCAACGTTTTCACCAGCCTTAAGCGCAGTCGTTGCGTCTTCCACACGCCCGGTCGAAATTTCCGAAGCGCGCAAGTAGCCTTCAACGTCGAGCGACAGCGTTACAACAGCACCCTTGGCTTCCACCGACTTGATGACGCCAGGAACTACAGCACCCTTGTCGTACGTTGCCACAAAGTTGTTGAACGGATCGCCTTCAAGCTGTTTGATACCCAGCGAGATGCGTTCCTTGTCGGTGTCGATACCCAGAACCACTGCATCGATTTCGTCGCCCTTCTTGAAGTTGCGAACCGCTTCTTCACCAGTTTCTGTCCAGGACAAATCAGACAAGTGAACCAGGCCATCGATACCACCAGGCAAACCAACAAACACGCCAAAGTCGGTGATCGACTTGATGGCGCCGCGAACCTTGTCGCCGCGCTTGAAGTTGATGGAGAACTCTTCCCATGGATTGGCACGGCATTGTTTCATGCCCAGCGAAATACGGCGGCGGTCTTCGTCGATTTCAAGGACCATGACTTCGACTTCTTCACCCAAGGTGACAACCTTGCGTGGGTCGACGTTTTTGTTGGTCCAGTCCATTTCGGAGACGTGAACCAGGCCTTCGATACCGGCTTCGACTTCAACGAATGCACCGTAATCGGTAAGGTTCGTGACCTTGCCGAACAGACGTGTGCCTTGGGGATAGCGGCGAGCAAGGCCCACCCATGGGTCTTCGCCCAGCTGCTTGACGCCCAGGGAAACGCGGCTCTTTTCTTGATCGAACTTGAGCACTTTGGCTTCGACTTCTTGACCGACTTGCAAGACTTCCGAAGGGTGACGCACGCGACGCCATGCCATATCGGTAATGTGCAACAAGCCATCGATACCGCCGAGGTCGACGAATGCGCCGTAATCGGTGATATTTTTGACAACGCCCTTAACCACAGCGCCTTCGCTGAGGGTTTCAAGCAGTTTCTGACGCTCTTCGCCCATGCTGGCTTCAAGTACCGAGCGACGCGACAGCACAACGTTGTTGCGCTTGCGATCGAGCTTGATAACCTTGAATTCCATGGTCTTGCCCTCGTAGGGCGTTGTGTCCTTGACAGGACGCAAGTCAACCAGTGAACCAGGAAGGAAGGCGCGAATACCATTGGTCATGACCGTCAGGCCACCCTTTACCTTGCCGGTAATGGTGCCTGTAACCATCTCACCAGACTCAAGAGCCTGTTCCAGCTGCAGCCAGGCCGACAAGCGTTTGGCGCGATCACGCGACAGGATGGTATCGCCGTAACCGTTTTCGAGCGAATCAATGGCAACCGAAACGAAGTCGCCAGGTTGGACTTCTAGCTCGCCCTGATCGTTCAGGAACTCTTCCAGAGGAATCAATGCCTCGGATTTGAGGCCGGCATTAACCACGACAAAATTGTGATCGATGCGTACGACTTCGGCCGAAATAACTTCACCGGACTTCATGTCCTGGTTTTTAATACTTTCGGCAAACAGGTCGGCAAAGCTTTCACCGCCGGTGGCGGCAGAGGTGGAAATGGTGGACATTAAATGAAATCCATAAGCCAGGATGGCTGTTAAAAACACACCAGGGAAAAACGCCCCAGTGGAGTAAAAAATAATTCCAGACTGGCAAATAGCGCAGTAATTGCGCCTATTGTGTCGCCGAGAACCCCAGACTCGACCAAAAATCGAGCACTACCTCGACCGTTTCATCGATACTTAAACATGATGAATCGACCGTCTTGGCGTCTGCCGCCGCAACAAGCGGCGCGGTCGCCCTAGTACGATCACGCTCATCGCGCGCCCGCATGTCTTCCAACAAGCCCGATAGGTTAGCAGAAAATCCCTTTTCCTTCAACTGCTTACAGCGCCTTTCCGCCCTCGCCCGTACATCGGCTACCAAAAATATCTTCAAAGCAGCATCTGGAAAGACCACGGTGCCCATGTCCCGCCCGTCGGCAACGAGCCCTGGAGCCATTCGGAAGGCACGTTGGCGATCGAGCAATGCCTTGCGCAATGCCGGGTAGGTGGCGATTTTGGATGCTAGATTTCCTACACTTTCCTGCCTGATCAGTGCGGCAACATCGTGGCCCGACAGCAACACCCGATCGCCGTGAAAAGCAACATCAAGCTGTTCAGCGACACGGGCCACTGCATTCTCGTCATCAGCGTCGACACCCTGCCGCTGCACGGCCAGTGCGGTAAGCCGGTATAGAGCGCCACTATCGAGCACTGTCCAGCCCAGAGCCTCCGCCACGCGGTGAGCGATCGTACCCTTTCCCGAGGCGGTGGGACCATCGATAGTGATAACGGGAAACGGAGATGACAACGCGTTCATGCGTGTACCAAGCCTTGAAATACCGAAAAATAGTCGGGGAAAGTTTTGCTCACGCAATCGGGGTCCAGAATTGTTATCGGTACAGGACCAAATGCGGCTAGCGAAAAGCACATCGCCATGCGGTGGTCGTCGTAGGTTTCTATACTGGCCGCTCGCCATTGCGATGGCTCTACCGGATACACCCGTATCCAGTCCGGGCCCGACTCCACTTTGGCTCCAAGCTTCGACAGTTCGGTATGCATGGCATGAATACGGTCGGTCTCCTTGACTCGCCAACTGCCGATATTACGCAAGGTGCAAGGCCCATCGGCATACAACGCAAGCGTGGCAGCGGTCATGGCGGCATCGGGAATCAGATTGAAATCGCGATCAAACGATTTCAGCTTCTGACCCTGCGAAACACGCACCCCCCCCACTTCGATGGATTCAGGGTGGCGCACGACCGTCGCTCCCATGGACTCTATTACGTCAGCGAAGGCCATATCACCTTGTATGCTTTGCGAGCCGGCGCCATGAATGTGAATCGGGCCGCCGCCAATGGCGCCCAAGGCCATGAAATATGAAGCGGTTGACGCGTCGCCCTCGATATGGATGCTACCTGGCGATTGGTAATGCGAACCGGCGGGCACGATGAATCGGTGCCAATCTTGCCGCTGCACCTGCACCCCGAACTGCGCCATAAGATTCAGCGTGATCAGAATGTAGGGCTTTGAAATAAGTTCGCCCTCGACATCGATGATCAGGTCTTCTGCAGCGCCTGCCGTTTGTATAGGGGCTGCCAATAATAGAGCGGTAAGGAACTGGCTGGACACCGAACCCTTTACCTTGACTGGAGCGCGCGCACCAATGACACCAGGCTGGATCAACAGCGGCGGATAACCAGTACTACCTTGATATTGGATGTCGGCACCAAGCGCGATGAGCGCGTCGACCAGGTCGCCGATAGGCCGTTCGTGCATCCGCGCCACTCCGGAAAGACGGTAGTCTCCGCCCATAAGCGCCAACGCAGCGGTTAACGGACGAAATGCCGTGCCGGCGTTACCCAGAAAGATATCCGCCTGCTTTACCATAAACGGACTTCCGCCCTGCACCTGAACTTTGGTGGCTCCCGTATCGGTGACTGGCACACCCAATTGTCTTAATGCAGCAAGCATCACACGGGTATCATCGGAATCCAGCAAGCCATCAAGCTGCGTCGTGCCGGTGGCCAACGCTGCCAGAAGCAACACGCGATTCGAGATACTTTTCGAGCCGGGAAGATCGACCTGGCCAGCGGCTACGCTGACAGGCTCCAAACACAAGTCAGAACTGACTGTCATGTCAAACCGCTCCTGCTACCCCAAAAGCGGCGCGCCAGGGCCGCATGTTCCAAGAAATCCTGCAATTCTGTACCGTCGCCTTCCTGTAAGGCCTGCTCTGCCCGAGACAATGCCGCCTTCACCTCTTGGATCTCGGCCAGGACTGCGGTTCTATTGGCCAGGAATATATCGCGCCATACTTCGGGCGAGCCAGCCGCGATCCGTGTGAAGTCGCGGAATCCACTTCCGGCCAATGCCATTCTCAGATCCGAATCCTCGGCCGAGGCGACCTGCCACATAAAAACTGACGAAAGAAAGTGCGGCACATGACTTACCGAGGCGAGTATCGTGTCATGCACGTCGGCATCCATTGCCATCACGCGCGCACCACAACGTTCCCATACCCGAGTCAAATAAGCTTTGTCGGCTGCGGTGTTTTCATCTAAAGGGGTCAGTACGACAGTGCGGCCATGATAAAGATCCGCTTGCGCGGCTTCGGGGCCGGTCGTCTCCGCACCCGCTATTGGATGTGCCGGAATGAATTGTCCGATCCGATCACCCAATACGGCCCGTGCCGCGGCAACCACATTAGCTTTGGTGCTTCCGGCATCAGTGATTAGCGTATTCGGACGTAAAAAGGGTTTGAGGCTGGACAGCGTCGATTCCATTGCCCCTACTGGCATGGCCAGAAAGATCAGGTCAGCCTCTTCGGCGGCCTGCTTCAGGCTTACAATTTCGTCGATCAGGCCCAGTTCGCGCGCTTGAGCCAGCGATGAGGGTTGCCGCCCTACACCCAGGACCCGGCCTACCGCAGTGCGATCGCGCAATGCGGCGGCAAAGGAGCCTCCGATGAGGCCCACGCCTATCACGGCAAGAACGGGCACCAGGGGTGTCGCAGCAGCTGCTTCAGTGGAAATGGCGCTCATGAGCGGACAAGCGGGCTAACGGCCAAGGCCGCCCCCGAGACAACGCGTTGAAAAACGTCGACATTCATGGGTTGAACCATTATTACTGGCTGGGATAGGATCCCAGCACCTTGAAGAAAGCGACCTGCTTTTTAAGTTCAGCTAAGGCCTGTGCCACAGATGGCTCGTTGCGATGGCCCTGCAGATCGACATAAAAGTAGTATTCCCATTGCCCGGTGCGTGCCGGCCTGGATTCCAGGCGAGTCATGGACACCTTGTTGGCAGCCAAGGGCGCCAACATATCGTATACCGCCCCAGCTCGATTAGGGACAGCCAGAATAATGCTGGTTTTATCGCTGCCGCTTGGCAGTGTCTCGATGGCGCCAACGGCCAGGAACCGCGTACGATTCTGTGGATCGTCTTGAATTCCTGAGGCCACCACCTGCAGATCCCACGCCTGTGCAGCGGTGGAACCCGCAATAGCCGCAACGGTAGGATCAAGTGAAGCTATACGGGCGGCTTCGCCATTGCTGGATGCCGCGTCTCGTACCAGTTTGGGGTAATGCTGCGTCAACCATGATTGGCATTGGGCCAGCGCTTGGGGATGTGCCATCACACGCGTCACGCCTTCAAGGGTGCCGGACTGCGTCATCAAATTATGATGTATCTTTATCGACCGTTCGCCCAGGACTTTCAACGGCGAGTTCAGCAGCAAATCCAATGTACGATTTACGGCACCCTCGGTCGAGTTCTCGACCGGCACCATTCCAACATTGGCCTGACCGGCCTCGACCGCACGAAAGACCTCATCGAAAGAATCGCAACGCAAACGCGTCACAGCGTGGCCAAAGTGTTCGAACGCGGCCTGCTCGGAAAAAGACCCTTGCGGACCAAGATAAGCCACCGTCAGTACGCTTTCGAGCCCCCGGCACGTAGAAATAATCTGCGTCCAAACAGCATCGATGGCTTCGTCCGTAAAAGGCCCTTTGTTCAGCTCCTGCAAGCGACGGACAACCATCGCTTCACGCTCGGGCTTCAACACGGCGGCGCCATCGACATCGAAGTCCTGCTTGATCTTGCCCACTTCTTGAGCCGCCTGGGCGCGCTGGTTCAAAAGTGCGAGAATCTGTTCGTCGAGCGAATCGATCAGTTTGCGCACAGGTAACAAGCGGGCTTGCAAAGAATTATCCATATCGACGTTCAAAATCCTGCATATACGAAATGAGGGCCTGCACCCCTTCCATGGGAACTGCGTTGTAAATGGATGCGCGCATTCCACCAACGCTTTTGTGCCCTTTAAGCTGCATCAGGCCCGCAGCGTCGGCCTGAGCAAGAAAGTTACTATTCAAGGATTCGTCACGCAGGAAAAATGGCACGTTCATGCGTGAGCGCGAGCCGACATGAACCCGGCTCAGATAAAAATCAGACGTATCGAGATACGAGTACAAGGCTTCAGCTTTGGCGATATTAGCTGCTTCGATGGCTTCTACGCCACCTTGACGCTGCAACCACTTAAAGACCAGCCCGGCAATATAGATGGCGTAAGTCGGAGGCGTATTGAACATTGAATCGGCCCCCGCTACGTTGGCGTAGTCAAATGCCGATGGGCAAGTGGGCATAGCGTGGCCCACAAGTTCTTTGCGCACAATTACGACCGTGACGCCGGCAGGACCGGCATTCTTCTGGGCTCCGGCGTACACCATCGAGGCCTTTGAAAAATCAATGGTCCGCGACAGGAAGTGCGAAGAAGCATCCGCCACCAACGGGACATCCGGCGCGCCGAGCGCAGCCATATCGGGCCAGGCAGAAAACTCGACGCCGCCTATGGTCTCGTTGCTGCACAAGTGCAAGTACGAAGCATCGGAACGCAACTGCCAACTGTCGACGGCCGGAAACCATGTCCAAGGCGATTGGGTTTGACCATCCAGCATTATCTCGCTCCCGCTGGAAGCCGCTACGGCGATATCGCCATAACGCTCGGCTTCCTTGTGGGACTTGTTCGACCATATGCCCGACAATATGTAGTCGGCCTTACCCGAACTGCGTCGACCTATCAGGTTTAAAGGAACAATGGCGTTTTCGGCCGTTGCACCGCCCTGCATGAACAAGACCTCATAGTCTTCGGGTACCGCCAATAGCTCGCGTAGGTCTGCTTCGGCCTCGTTCCGTATTTGCGTGAACTGCTTGCCGCGATGGCTCATTTCCATTACCGACATGCCGGAGCCATGCCAGTCAGTCATTTCTTCAGCGGCTTGCTGCAGCACTTCGAGCGGCAAGGCCGAAGGGCCTGCCGAAAAATTCCAGGGGCGCATCAAGAGTTATCCTCGGGATCGTCTTGGGCAGAATCGGAGTCCGCGGAGCCATCAGATTCATTCGAATCGGAATCAGCCTGCTCATTGGCATCGTCGACGTCCGTCGCCGTAGCATCCTGCGCCGAATCCACGATTTCACCGTTGTCATCGAGCTCTGTCGAATCGTCATCGGTGTCAGCGTCACTTTCGACCACTCGACGCACGCCCTGCAACATGCTGTTTTCGTCTACGCTGATCAAGGTTACGCCTTGAGTTGCGCGACCCATCTCGCGGATCTCGGAAACCCGGGTACGAACCAGCACGCCACCGGTTGTAATCAGCATGATTTCGTCGGACGGTTCGACCAGCACTGCGCCCACGACTTTGCCGTTACGGGCGGAAGTCTGAATGGCAATCATGCCCTTGGTGCCGCGACCATGACGGGTATATTCCACAATCGATGTGCGCTTGCCGAAGCCGTTCTCAGTGGCCGTAAGCACGCTTTGGGTTTCGTCGCCGGCAACGAGCATCGCGATGACGGACTGCGCTTCTTCCAGCATCATGCCGCGCACTCCGCGAGCAGTACGCCCCATGGGCCGCACGTCGTTTTCGTCGAAACGAACCGCCTTGCCGGAGTCGGAGAACAGCATGACGTCGTGCTTGCCGTCGGTCAGGTCGGCACCGATCAGATAATCGCCCTCGTCCAGCGCAACGGCAATAATGCCGGCTTTGCGGGGATTGGAGAAATCGGACAGCGGCGTCTTCTTAACTGTGCCGCGCGACGTCGCCATGAACACATAGTGATCTTCGCTGAACTCTTTGACCGCCAGAACCACCGTGATCTTTTCGCCGTCGACCAAGGGGAACATATTGACGATAGGACGACCACGTGACCCGCGTGAGCCTTGTGGAACCTCCCAGACTTTGAGCCAGTAGAGTCGTCCGCGATCGGAGAAGCACAGTAAATAATCGTGGGTGTTCGCAATGAACAACTGATCGATCCAGTCGTTCTCTTTCATGGTCGTTGCCTGCTTGCCGCGGCCGCCACGCTTCTGGGCGCGGTATTCAGACAAAGGCTGGCTCTTTATATAGCCCGTTTGGGAAAGGGTCACCACCATGTCCATGGGGGTGATCAAATCTTCGGTATCGAGTTCCGTGGCGTTGTATTCGATTTCGGAGCGACGTTCGTCTTTAGCATTGGTAGAGAATTCAAGCTTTATTGCCAATAACTCATCGCTGATGATCGCGGTGATGCGTTCGGGGCGGGCAAGAATATCAAGCAAATCGGAAATCGTCGACATGATGTCTTTGTACTCGTTGACGATCTTGTCTTGCTCCAGACCTGTCAGGCGTTGCAAACGCATGTTCAGGATTTCCTGCGCCTGCGTATCGCTTAATCGATACATGCCATCGCTTAGAAGACCAAACCCTTCTGGCAATGTCTCTGGTCGATAAGCTGCACGACCGCCTGGTGTGGTCCCTTCATCGGCACGCGACAGCATTTCACGCACCAAGGAGGAATCCCAGGGACGCGCCATCAAGTCCTGGCGGGCCACGGGTGGAGTCGGCGCCGCCTTGATAATGGCAATGAACTCGTCAATATTTGCTAGTGCGACGGCCAGTCCTTCCAGCACGTGGCCGCGTTCACGGGCCTTGCGCAACTGGAATACGGTGCGTCGTGTAACGACCTCGCGACGGTGGAACAGGAAATACTCCACCATTTGCTTAAGGTTCAACAGGCGGGGCTGGCCATCGACCAGTGCCACCATATTCATGCCGAACGTATCTTGCAGCTGAGTATGCTTGTACAGATTGTTAAGTATGACTTCAGGGACTTCGCCACGCTTGAGTTCAATAACAAGACGCATGCCGTCTTTGTCGGACTCGTCGCGGATGTCGGAGATACCTTCGATCTTCTTATCGTTGACGAGCTCCGCGATTCTTTCCTGCAGTGTCTTCTTATTTACCTGATATGGAATGGCATCGACAATAATGGACTGTCGATTGCTCTTTTCGATATCCTCGAAGTGAGTCTTGGCACGCATGATCAAGCGGCCGCGACCGGTGCGATAGCCTTCGCGCACACCGGACATACCGTAAATAATGCCGCCCGTAGGAAAGTCTGGGGCCGGAATCAGTTCAATAAGTTCGTCGATCGTGCATTCGGGATTGCGCAGGCAATACAGGCACCCCTCAATGACTTCCGCCAGATTATGCGGAGGTATGTTGGTCGCCATCCCGACGGCAATTCCCGAGCTTCCGTTAACCAGAAGATTCGGCAACCGCGAAGGCATTAATAAGGGTTCTTGTTCACTGCCATCGTAGTTAGGCCCGAAATCCACCGTTTCCTGGTCGATATCCGCCAGGAGTTCGTGAGCGATCTTGGCCAGCCGAATTTCGGTGTACCGCATGGCAGCCGCACTGTCGCCATCGATAGAGCCGAAGTTACCCTGGCCGTCGACAAGCATGTAGCGCAGCGAGAAGTCCTGCGCCATGCGAACGATGGTGTCGTAAACGGCCGAGTCACCATGAGGGTGATACTTACCGATTACGTCACCCACGATACGCGCCGACTTCTTGTAGGCCCGGTTCCAGTCATTATTCAGCTCGTGCATCGCGAACAAAACGCGCCGATGCACAGGCTTCAGGCCATCCCGAACGTCCGGTAAGGCACGCCCAACAATAACGCTCATGGCGTAATCGAGGTAACTGCGGCGCATTTCCTCTTCCAACGAAATTGGAAGGGTCTCCTTGGCAAAGGAATCCATAGATTGTCTAAAACGTAAAAATCGTGAAACTGGACCGATGACGGGCGAATGGGAAATTCTAACACTTGCACCTTCACCCGCCTCTTCTACAACTCGGCTGCCCTATATAGAGTGAAAAAAGCTTGGCGTCATGGCGAGGATTCCGGTGCCCGCCCACCCCTGTAGCAAGGCCGCGTTGTTGTCAAAACCCAACAATAAACCGGGAGATAGGGTGGAAATCCGCATATCTACGCAATATGCATCGTTCGGGCTTAACTAACCACCCAGAAATGCCGTAAGATTCGCCCTAACACGCATGAAACCCAGCGCAATTCTTTGATTCAATCATAGCGTTGCTATACTGGCTCCGTTTTCTTGATATGCGGCGGGGGTTCGCTGCGGTCACTTACCAGCATTAAGCTCAACGAGGAGAAACATGAACAAACCCTCCAAAATCGCACTAGCACTCGCCATTGCAGCCACTTCGGCTTCTGGTGCAGTATCTGCGCAAACTGTCGATAACTGGCAAAATCCGTTCGGCGACGTTTGGAAAAACGGCACCAACGAATTGTGCTGGCGCGACAACTTCTGGACACCAGCTACCGGTATCCCCGGCTGCGACGGCGTACCAGTTGCTCAGGCGCAAGCTCCAGTGGTTGCTCCTACTTCCACTAAAGTTGTGTTGAATGCTGACACTTTCTTCGATTTCGACAAAGCCACGTTGAAACCCGAAGGCCGTCAAATCCTTGACCAAGTCGCTGCTCAAGCTGACACGATCAATCTGGAAACGCTCATCGCAACCGGCCATACTGACTCGATCGGTACTGAAAAGTACAACCAAGGTCTGTCGGAACGCCGTGCTAACACCGTCAAGAATTACCTGATTTCGAAAGGCATCGCTGCTGACCGTATCTATGCTGAAGGTAAAGGCGAAACGAGCCCAGTTGCTTCCAACTCGACTCGTGAAGGCCGCGCACAGAACCGTCGCGTAGAGATCGAAATCGTCGGCGTTCGCAAGTAATACCCAGTTGTAATACTTGTTGCGTTAGACGCTACAATAAGGGCTCCGCACTGCGGGGCCCTTATTCATTGCTGGCCGGCCTGCTTGCCACGCCGGCGCTTATTAATTCAGCTTCGGACAGCCCATGAACGCAACCGCACAATCCAGCCATCCCAAAGCACCCAATGTAGACCAGGCTGAACTTGATAAGTTCAGTGCTCTGGCGTCGCGTTGGTGGGACCCCGAAAGCGAATTCAAACCTCTGCATGCCATCAACCCCCTTCGGCTAAGCTGGATCCTCGATCAGACAGGCCCTTTCAATGGAAAGAAGATAGTCGACGTCGGTTGCGGCGGCGGAATTCTAGCCGAAAGCATGGCCAAAGCCGGGGCCCAGGTTACCGGCATAGACCTGGCCGAAAAATCGTTGACCGTCGCCAGGCTGCACGGGCTTGAATCAGGTGTTCCTGTAAATTACCGAGCAATCAGTGCTGAGCAAATGGCCAGCGAGCATGCCGGTGAATTCGATATCGTTACTTGCATGGAAATGCTCGAGCATGTGCCCGACCCTGGTTCCATCGTGCAAGCATGCGCAACCTTGGTCAAACCCGGTGGTTGGGTCTTCTTCTCCACGCTTAACCGTAACCCCAAATCATTCCTGTTTGCCATCGTTGGCGCCGAATACTTATTGCGCATTCTGCCTCGGGGCACTCACAACTACGAAAACTTCATCAAGCCCAGCGAACTGGCTGCCTCGGTTCGTAAGGCCGGCCTTGCCACGACGACGCTGGCCGGAATGGAGTACAACCCCATAACTGACCTGTATAAAATCACCCGGGACACCTCGGTCAATTATCTGCTGGCATCCCGCCGCGAGAACTGAATCTGACATCCATGCAAAAACTTGTTTTGTTCGACTTTGACGGCACTCTGGCCGATACCGCCCCCGATCTGGCTGCGGCCGCCAACAAACAACGAGCCCGCAAGGGTTTGCCTCCCCTGCCCTATGAAACATTTCGCCCTTATGCATCGCACGGAGCTCGCGGTTTGTTAAAGGCAGCCTTGAACATGGACCCTGACCATCCCGAATACGAAATATTCCGCCAACAGTTCCTTACCGACTACGAGCAAGATATGACCACGCTCACGACCCTGTTTCCCGGCGTGAAATCACTCTTGGCCACCCTGAAGAGCAACGGCTACACGTGGGGCATCGTCACCAATAAAATGGAGTACCTCGCGGTTCCTCTGGTCGTGCATTTAGGTCTGTACACAGATTGTGCCGTTACTGTCGGCGGCGACACGACTAGCCACGCCAAGCCCCACCCGGCGCCACTGCTGCACGCCGCAAAAGCGGCCGGCTTCGAGCCCGCAGACTGCATCTATGTAGGCGACGACGAACGGGATATTATTGCTGGCAAGGCGGCAGGCATGGCAACCATTGTCGCCGCATACGGTTACTGCGGAAAAGAAACAGCCCTGCAAGCGTGGCAGGCCAACGCCATAGCGCAATCGCCAGCCGACATCTGGCCCGCTGTTCAGGAATGGGCAGTCAATTGAACAACGTGCGGCAACCGCAGCTTCGCGCAGCCGCAGTGCAGTTGTTGCCTATGGGCTCACCGAAATAGGACCCATGTCCCGCGAATGAGATCCCGCTGCTGTAAACAACACGTCGGTTGACGAATTCAAAGCGGTCTCCGCGGAATCTTGTAGTACTCCAATAATGAAGCCCATACTGCCGGGAGGACTTAGCGCTTCATTGCCGGCTTTCAGCTGCAGCGTTAAGGGGAACATGAAGCTCGCAACAACGGCCACCAAAGCTGCCGCGAAGGTACCAAGCAAATACAAGCCAAGAATTGGGCCTATGCTGGTCGGTTGGCCCTTCTTGTGGTTGGCGATGGATGCAGCCACCAGCACAAAGACGAGAATCGGCGCAACTGACTTTAAAGCGCTTATAAATAGGTCACCCAGCAGATCTACATACTGGGCTGCTGAAGGAAAAAAGAAGGCGAGTAAGATGCCCGCTACCAAACCGATCAGAATTTGTACTACCAGACTACCATTGCTGACGAACTGCAAAAGTGGATTCTGCCTAACTACGCCGAGACTCATTCCGGACTCCAAAGCCAACCTTTATCGGCTGGTGTAATAAACCTCGCTTCCACTCCTCGCACCTATCGTCGCAAGCGCCGCACACTGTTCTAGAACATAACGTGCACGCTGGCCCCGTTTGTTGGATTATGGAGACTCAACGTCTCCAATACAGGCCAAGGAATTTTAGCACCCTCGTTACACTGTCCAAAAGGAGCCTTGTACGGTATACTCAGTGCACTGGGGTCGATCCGGCTTCGACGTGGGTCGCGAAACAGAGTAGGGCATGCCGAGCACCAGTAAGCTCGTAAATCCACTGGAACATTACAAACGCCAACGACGAGCGTTTCGCTTTAGCCGCCTAGTGCGGTAAGCCGCTGCACTAATTTGTCTTTGGGTTAGGTAGGGTAAAACCTACAGCAGCGTCATTTACAAAGAATCGGATCTTGTTGGGTCACTCAGCCTGATCTTAAATTGATGTGAATCGCCAAGGAAGGGCCTGTCGGTTGGCATGATCCAAGGTTAAAACTTAAAATGAACCGAATAAGCATGTAGAACTGCCTGCAGAGGGCTTGCGGACGCGGGTTCAATTCCCGCCGACTCCACCAGTATTCAAATCCCAACCTTAATCGGTTGGGATTTTTTTTGGCCGGAGCGCCAGCGCTGGCGGGCGTTGGGGTTTGAGGTCGCATTATGTCGCAAAACAAGACGATAGGCCTTTGTGTAGCATATTGGTTTTTTTTAGCATATTCGAAGCGTCCATCCGTATTTGTGAAAATTCTTGTACTTCAAAAGATTTGGTAGTTTGATATAGGAGTGCCAGTTCAAGGAGTTATTCATGACAGCCGCCACTTCGCCAAACCAGCAGTTCACGGTAAGCCATCTCAATGAAGATGACTTCAAAACAGGAGGGCTTCGCAGCTACTCATCCTATCGTGACCTGGGGGTTGCCATGGCGACCAACGGAGTTGCCACGGCGCACGTCATTCGAATGATTGCACCATTTTCAGAAAGCTTCAGCCAGCGGCACCATCACGATGTGCAACTCCAGCTCGTATATGTCCTCAAGGGCTGGTTCAAAAGCGAGTTCGAGGGGCACGGAGTCCAGACCATGAAAGAAGGCTCCTGCTGGCTACAGCCACCCAATATTCGACATACCGTCGTTGGATGGTCGGATGACTGTGAGTTGCTTGAAGTCATCCTTCCAGCGGAGCATGACACTATCATCGACGGGTAACTCTTGTAACGGAGAAGGCGATGAACAATCCAGCCCAACCACGACATTTTCCGCCTGGCGAAGGCGTGGTCTACAAGATCGGTCAAATGACCATGACCTTCACGACCACCGCCGAACATAACCTGAGCTGCTACACGCTTTGCGAAGCAATCGAGCCTCCACAGTCCGGCGCATCACTTCACCGACACCCAACATACGACGAAACATTCATCATTTGCGAAGGACATTACCACTTTCAACTAGATAAAGGGATGCTCAATTTGGGTCCAGGGGATACCGTATTTGTTCCAAGAGGCACTCCGCACAGCTTTATTTGTACCGGGCCGGAAATCGGACGCCAACTAATCATCAGCTCTCCGGGCGGTATATTCGATGCGTTCATTGCTGATGTGGCCAAGTCACAGATCGATAGCGGGAGCCCCTCGAAGCCGGATGCAGCAACGGACTTCCGCGCCATTGCGGCGAAGTATGGAATGCAGTTTCTGAGCTAACGCACAATGTGAAACTAACACTGTGATGCCCGTATCACAGAAGATAGTAACTGGACGCAGGTGGCAGGATGGCCGGAGGGTCGTTACAAATTGGCCAAAAGCCTCAATCCACTCCCTTCAACGTCTTTACTGCCCATCCTGTTCTGAGAACCATTTCAGCGCCGGTCCCCTCTTCCACCACCAGTACAACCAACGCTACACTATGCGGTACTAGACGGGGCACATAGAAATATGTGCCCTTTTTGGGGTCCGCAGGTGTACCGATTCGCACGGCAATCGCACGCGTTTCGCACCGATGAATTTGAGCCCGCCCTAGCCGGTGGGCTTTTTTGCGTTATAACGTGCCGCCTGCAACTCGTCCGCTGACGCCACACGGGCTGGGCGATGGATGGGAACAGGCGCAATGAATGTTCTAGGGTTATAAAACCATTGTGGAGCAAGCGCTGGAACGGCTGTCGACGCCCCGCCCCGAGTCAGCATTCGTTTGGTATCAGGGGACGCCGGCTATGGGGAATAGTTGGTACCACCCGGCAGATTCGAGCGAGCCAACAACTTCATAGCAAGGCAACAATCCTAAGCCTTGATCTCACTATCCCTCATATAAGCGCGCATAACCAGCGCCGGTCAGATAATAATCACCTTGGCGCTTTTCAAAATATCCGTCTTTAACAAAGCTGTCAGCGGCGGCTTCTAGAGTGTCTAGCTCTAGTCGAGACAGGTGATTCATATTGCGCAAATAGAACGCATTGACGTCCAAGGCCTGCCCCTCGCGACACCAGGCTTTAAGCATAAAATCCAAAATTGCATTTCTGGTTTTCTCGACGGCTGACATCCCAGCTTCCCTTTTTCGATTGATATGCTCCTTCATTTTAGTGGGCGTCGACACTAGCCAACGTACATAAAATTCAGTAGGCACAACGGTTGACACAGAGCAACGCGCCGCCTTCATTCCTAGACCGAACGTGGAATGGTTCTACTGCACAGTCAGCGATATCGTGAAACTATGCGACCCCCATTTCCCGTATCGCTTTGTATGTCGTGCAAGGTGCTTCTATCGGCTGTGCTACCCCAAAAGCCTCATGCGTTTATGACGCTGACAGAGATGCAGGCGCCTAAAAGCTACGCCGGGGTTTTGGAGAGACGCTATACCTGCCAGGCATGTAAAACTGTATGGCTGCGAATTACGCGTGGGGACGGGATTGACGTGCACTTCGATGTCCTTAATCGGACGAGCACGAAGCGCTGATGGGCTATCAATTGGCGGATGCGAGCGAGCCGATTCAGAGGCCGGGCCGTTCTGCCCTCGTCCAACATATCCATAGAAGAGCCCGATTTTCCTGCCCCTATTCGTATGAGTGAGCGCTTCAATAAAGACCACAATCCTTCAATACAGGCGACGTACGGTTGCCGATAACAGTACCATAAAAAAAAGTGGTGCATATAGAGGGCGAGAGACGTGGGATATCTTTACCACTTACCCCTGATCTTCTTCGGCGTGGGAAGCTGCGTAGTCGGGTTGCTGGCCTGGCTTGTATGGGTCAACGGGGACGATGAATGACCGCGCGATGGTTCTGCATCGTTCTAACCTCCGCGCTACTGGTCTTATCTATGCCGACTGCATGGGCTAATAAGCCGTGCTCTGGCAGCAAAGGCGGGATAGCTCATCGCGCCGGCGACAGGATTGTTTGCCATGATGGTTCGATCAGCGGCGGCCCGAAGAAGGTGTGTTCCATTCAGGGAGGTATTCCAAAGAATCTGCAAGCAGTGGCTCCTCTTTAATAAGTAAAACACGCTACGGTAAACGAACGAAAATACCGGCCGATGCAGTAAATATATGGTTGCAATCTCGAATGAATCCGATGCCCTTCATGGCGTCTAAAATTGACATATTGCACTAACTTCTGCTATTTTGTTCGATTCTAGTGAGTTTTGGAGCAAGTGTTGAGTAAGAAAAGAATAGCGATTTTAGGTGCTGGTCCCAGTGGTTTAGCCCAATTGAGGGCATTCTTGGCAGCTGGATCGGCAGGCGAACAAAATCTGCCTGAAATTGTCTGTTACGAAAAACAGAATGATATTGGCGGCATGTGGAATTACACATGGCGAACAGGTTTAGATAAAAATGGTGAGCCGGTACATGGCAGTATGTATCGTTACCTATGGTCCAACGGACCGAAAGAATGCCTGGAATTCGCAGACTATTCCTTTGACGATCACTTCAATCGATCAATTCCTTCTTATCCCCCGCGCGAAGTTCTAAAAGATTACATTATGGGCCGCATCGATAAGCGTGCCATTTTCAAATATATTCAGTTTGAGAGTCCTGCGCGCTGGATCACTTATGACGACGCGACCGAGAAATTCACCGTTACGGTAATGAATCACAAGAGCGACGAACAGGAAACCGAGGAGTTCGACTACGTCGTGGTTGCGACAGGCCATTTCTCGACGCCCAATATGCCTTATTTTGAAGGCTTGGAGCAGTTTCCCGGACGAGTACTGCATGCGCACGATTTTCGCGACGCACTCGAATTCAATGGCGCAGAGGTCTTATTGATCGGCAGCAGTTATTCTGCCGAAGATATCGGCACACAATGCTATAAATACGGCGCCAAATCCGTTTCGATAAGCTACCGAAGCGCCCCTCTGGGGTTTGAATGGCCGGAAGGCATTGAAGAAAGACCGCTCTTGACACACCTGGAAGACAGTGTGGCTCATTTCGCAGACGGCACCAGCAAGAAATTTGATGCCATCATCATGTGTACGGGATATTTGTTCCATTTCCCATTCCTCCCTGATGAACTTCGCTTACAAACCCATAACTGTCTTTATCCAGACAATTTGTACAAAGGGATTTTCTTCCAGAACAATCCTAAATTGATCTATTTGGGCATGCAAGATCAGTACTTCACCTTCAATATGTTTGATGCGCAGGCTTGGTATGTGCGTGATGTCATATTGGGTAAGATCCAGCTCCCCGATGCCGACCAACGCCTGCAAGACATGCAGCAGTGGTTGAAACGCAAAGATACGCTTGAAACGGCCAACGAATCGATTGACTTTCAAGGTCAATATGTGCGCGACTTAATTGACGCCACCGATTACCCTGACTTCCCTATCGAAAAGCAGACTGAACTACTCAAGTCATGGCTGCTGGATAAAGAAGAAGATATTTTGGGTTTCCGGAATAAATCCTATCGATCAACGATAACGGGTACGTTGGCAGCCAAATTGCCCAAGCCCTGGCTTGATATTAAAGACGACTCGCTGGAAGGGTTCATGGCGCTGAAGTTCGAGGTACCCGAAGAAAAAGTGGCGTAATCGTTCACTTATTCAACGATACCGACTAAGGAGTCTAACGGCTCAATACAGGGACGGCGTTCGAGCAGCGCACCTCTTGTTCTAAGATCTTTGTATAAATCAGTCCTTTACTACACCACCGGTATTCAAATCCCAACCTTAATCGGTTGGGATTTTTTTGGCCAAAGCGCGTGTGTTGGCGTGGTTCGGTGGTAGGGAGTCGCATTCGTTCTCGACAGGGCTGCACTCCTACCCCACAGTTTCCAAAGAATAAACTCTTAAACTGTTGACCCAATAACGGCGATCCAAACAGCGATTCACTATATAGGGTAAACTCGTATCCTTCAGACTTCAGACGCGGGGTGGAGCAGTCTGGCAGCTCGTCGGGCTCATAACCCGAAGGTCACAGGTTCAAATCCTGTCCCCGCAACCATACATACAAAATTAGCTCTTGATCGAAAAAATCAATAAGAAACGGGGCTAATTTTTTTATCGTACCGAACTCCATAAGTGAACGATTGGGGTGGGACTAGCGCAATGCTATCCTGTTCTAAGAACAGATTCAGTCTCAGCACCCTACTCCTCCATCCGCACAAACCTTGCTTCACGATGTAGCACTGGACAGAGCACATAGAAACGCGCCGTCGGCCAGTTACCGAGTTTTTTGCTTACACAATCAAACATTGACCGGCGGAGCAACCCTTGCCTTGCGACATGGCAGGGCTCTAGACTAACCGTGCGCCTAAATGAAGAGTTGATACCCTGACGCGTGCTAATCTCATTCTATTTTGTGGGTAATCTGCACGTTCATTCTTGATGGGGAACTGCCATGCTGAACACAACATCTCGGTTCATCTGTACGGTTTTCGTTGCTACCTCTCTATTAATTGGCATCGCTGAGGCGGCTGAAGGCTCACGCCGTGCTCCGGCGGACAATCCCACCCCCACAGGCGGAATTCAGACTCAAGATTACCCTGTAACGCTAGCCATGCCACAAGGCTCTGTTCCTGAAGGTATCGCGATCAAAGGATCCATTGCGTTTGTCACCTCCCTTTCTCACGGTGCCGTGTATAAGCTCGACCTTGCGACTGGCGCCCATGAGGTTCTAAACCCGGGAGAAAGCGATAGTGCCGCAGGAATTTTGCTCGATGAGCAAGGACGTCTGTATGTTGCCGGGGCGCGGGGTGGATCAGTCCAGGTGATTGACTCAAACCACGGCAAAACGCTCGCCAACTACCGGCTTGCGGCTGATGAAAAGAGCTTCGTCAACGATGTCGCAAGGCTCAACGATGCAATCTATGCCACCGACTCGTTTGCACCCGTCATTTACAAGTTGCCGCTGGGAAAGGGAGGAGCGTTACCCGAACAAACCGATATAAAGACCATTCCCCTATCCGGCATAAGCTACGTTGAAGGCTTTAACGCTAACGGCATCTCAACGACCCCTGATGGTAAAGCGCTACTTGTCGTGCAGATGAATACCGGCGTCTTGTACCGCGTTGATCCGGCCAGCGGCGTCGCCGCGCCCGTCGATATAGGCGGAACGGATTTGAAGGGAGGTGATGGCCTGTTGCGGGAGGGCAAGACCCTTTATGTCGTGCGCAATATTCCTAATACTATCGCTGTTCTGGAACTCGATGAAGCGGGAACCACTGCGCGCTTAAAGACCGAACTCA
This sequence comes from Candidimonas sp. SYP-B2681, assembly GCF_003971065.1. Lineage (GTDB taxonomy): Bacteria > Pseudomonadota > Gammaproteobacteria > Burkholderiales > Burkholderiaceae_B > Pollutimonas. Next base: position 71,942 of record NZ_RYDV01000007.1, on the reverse strand, counting down.
AAGACCCTCGCTTTGACACGCCTACCACAATTGCTCGTCTGGGAGATCGACTGTACCTTCCGAACGCTCGCTTGACGTTGAAGGATCCCGAAAATGCAGATTTCACGGTAACGGCTATCTCGTATAAGCCGTAATCCGAGTTGTTGAAGTGCATCCTCGAGCTTCACAATGCAAGTCCCTACCACTGCTATTGACCGATGTCTGACGGGATCCAACACGGCAGCAGAAAAATTTGCAAACGGAAACTCTGTATGCAATAACGCGAAATAGGGGGATGCTTTATGTGCTGCTTGCATGTAAACTTGTAAAACCGCTGACATCGGCACCTCGCCTACGCATTCTCTGGTCCAACCGTGATTGCCTGGTGTAACCCCCCGAGGAGGAAGTCGCCGTGGCCATTACCATTGAACGCAGGTATTCTCGAGTAATTCATCCGGTCCATGCCGTATTGCTGGCGGGAAGCATTCCTCTCTTCTTGGGCGCGGCACTGAGCGATGCCGCCTACGCTTCGACTTACGAGATCCAGTGGAATAATTTTGCCTCGTGGCTCCTCGTTGGCGCACTGTTTTTCTCCGGTTTCGCCCTCATCTTCTTGATCGTCGATTTATTTCGCGCCGACCGCCGTGCCCGCGGCATAGGCGTTTATGGGGTAGTACTGCTCGTCACGTGGCTGGTAGGCTTCTTCGACGCGTTGATGCATGCACGGGACGCTTGGGCGAGCATGCCCGCCGGGCTGGTGCTCTCGATTATTGCCACCGTGCTCGCGTGCGTAGCGACATGGTTCGGCTTCTATATCCCACGCATCGGGAGAACGAAATGAGCCGTTCTACTCTATTTGCGGTGGTCACAGTCTCGGCACTGCTGACTGCATGTGGGGGCGATACGGAACCGTTGCAGTATGGCTCAAGCCCCGAACTACCACAGCCTTACCGCGGCGTGCTGCCCGACATGGTAATCGCCAAGCCCGCCGAATGGGGCGACCAGCGGCCAACGGTGCCGCAAGGCTACACAATCAGCGCCATCGCCACCAACCTTCAAATCCCACGCCAGACGCTAATTCTGCCTAATGGCGACATCCTGGTGGCCGAAGGCAGGGGCGGCAACGCCCCCAACCTCAAACCCAAGGACATCATCGCCGGCCCCATCAAGGCCATGGGTACCAGTCCAGTCGAAGGCGGCAACCGCCTGACCCTACTGCGCGACGCCGACGGCGATGGGGTCTACGAGATGCAGAAGGTCTTTGCCGACAAGCTCAATGCACCGTACGGACTTGCCTTAGTCGGAAATAGCCTCTACGTCGCCAACCAAGATGCCATAGTGCGATTCAATTACCACGAAGGTCAGACCGAGGCCAGCGGTCCCCCCGTAAAACTGACCGACCTGCCGTCGGCGATCAACCATCACTGGACTAAGGCACTAGCCGCCAGTGCCGATGGGCAGTTCCTTTATGTCGCTATCGGTTCGAACAGTAACATCACGGAACGGGGGATGACGGCAGAGGTCGACCGGGCCATGGTGTGGCAAGTTGATGCCCGCAGCGGGGCTCATAAACCCTACGCTACCGGCCTGCGCAATCCCACGGCGCTCGCCATTCAGCCCGGCACAGGGCAGCTATGGGTGGTCGTCAACGAGCGCGACGAAATTGGGCCGAACTTGGTCCCTGACTATCTTACCGCGGTTCGTGAAGGCGGCTTTTACGGCTGGCCATACAGCTACTGGGGTCAGAACGTGGACACACGAGCCCAGCCACAGGATCCAGATAAAGTCGCCTCGGCGATCACGCCTGATTACAGCCTCGGCGCACACGTAGCGGCGCTGGGCGTCGCTTTTTCCACCCCGACTATGGGTAAAGATTTTGCCGATGGTGTCTTTGTCGGCGAACATGGCAGCTGGAACCGTTCAGACCCGGTCGGCTACAAAGTAAGCTTTGCCCCTTTCCGCGACGGTCGCCCGGCCGGACCTCCGATGGAATTCGTCTCTGGGTTCCGCGGCAGCGACGGCAAAACGCGAGGCCGTCCTGTCGGCGTCACGGTCGATCCGCGAGGCGCCCTTATCGTCGCCGACGACCTGTCCAACACCGTCTGGCGAGTCACACCAAACAAGTAGCACTGAACTAGCCCCGGCAAATCGCTACCATTATTGCGCATCGCCAGTAGGCATTCAGCGTCTGACGCTGTCGTCGCGCCAGGCACTGCACATGCTGGCCATTAATGCGTGCCAACCTAAGGAGGGCACCGTCATGCCAAAATCCAGCATCAAATATGACCGCAACGAAAGGAATGGCGAGCCGATGGGACAGCGACGTCCATTAAAGCAATCGGTTGGCATGTCCGCTCAGCCAACGCAAAGCCATGCCCTTCCACCCCGCGATCTGGAGCCACTCACCGATCGACAAAGTAATGCAAATCGTTCAATGACGTCGGTGAAAACAGGTGAGCACAATGAAACCGGCACAATTATTGCTGGCGAATAACGCCGCACAATTGGACGGCTAGCTGCCAAATCGTTATTGGCCTCAGGAGTATTGATATGGATAAGGATCGCATTAAAGGCGCCGGTAAAGAAGTGAAGGGCACTGTGAAAGAAGCTGCAGGGAAAGTTACGGGAAGCCGTACAACTGAAGCCGAGGGCAAGGCCGAAAAGGCCGGTGGGACCATACAACGTAAAACGGGCGAGGCAAAAGACGCAATTCGCGAATCAGTAAAAAAATAATTTCCTTGCCGAAAAAGTCAGTGAGCGACGCTTAATCTGACTGGCCTCCATACATCAGAGAGCAAGTTGCGACGGTCTTAAGAGCCGCATCTTGTATTGCACAAGATTCGGCTCTTCTTTCACGTGTCCCAGATAGGCTGACGCTTATAGTAATGAAGGAATCGCGCAAACCGTCATGAAGTCCGGCGATCTTTTCAAATCCGATGTCTGGGTCACAACGCAGCGTTCCCCATGTACTTACCTTCTTTCTTGAAGTTGGCATCTTGCATTTCAACGCTGCAACGTGAATTCCCGTAAAAGGCGACTCTGCTGTCCTTCGCCACGATGACAGCCGCTTCGGTATCGGAGTAGACCGCCGAATACTGGTAGCACGTAAACCCGTATGTATTACCGGACTTTTCTTTAGGTGGTTCGCCTATTTCCTCAAGAATCGGTGCAATGTCTTGTCCTACGTCGACAGAGTTCAAAATCGACTGCAACTTTTTCTGGCGTTCGTCAGCCCCTGCAGCGGACACGTCAGGACCACTCAGTGTGGTTTTCGCCACCTTATAGCCGGCTTCGGCCATCTGGCCCGCAAGCATGGGCGTGCATCCAGATAACGCCCCCGCCAACAATCCGCATATCGTGAGCGCGACTGCGCCCCCCCTTCTATTTCGTTTTTCCATAACACTCTCATCGTTCCAGCAGCGCTACTGCCGCTATCTTGTACCCTCGACTACCGCATCAGCTGAAACATGTGGCAGCCGATTCGCCGATGAACAGATTACAGCATTCTGGAAGACGATGAGTAAATCTGCGATGCTTGCATAAAGTCGGCTCACACACTGCGCACGATTTCAGCGCCTGACTCCGCCAGTGAGACCATCACCGCATCGCACTCGCGCTCATTACGCGGATGGATTATCAAGGACCAATGACCATCATCAATGGCGGTTTGTACACGCTGTATGACCAATTGGTGATCCGGGCGGGAGGTCAGCAAGCCGCCCAGCAACAAGCCGGCTACGGCCCCAAAGAAAAGAAAAGCTAACGCGCTTAGGGCCCGCGAACTTTGAATTGCGGGAATGTCTGCAGAATAAAACGCCATCCACAGCAGCCCACCGGCTACCAGCCCGGCCAAACCGAGCAATAGATGCGAACGGATCGCCGTTCTTATGATTCCTTGCGGTTCAGGCTCAAGTTTTTTTGCATATTCTTTTTCGTCTGGTCCGACGAGTAATACTTGTGTTGATTGGAGCCCCGCCTTGTCTTTCAATGAATCGGCAGTGGCGCAGGCCGCCCCTTCAGTATCAAACACTGCTGCGATTTTGGTAGTGGCTCGCTCGCCAAATAACGCCTGCCAAGTCATGCGGATCTCCTTCAGCCGTGAGCCGATTGCAACGAACTGATCCTAGCAAGCGCTGTTCCTACTGTCCCTTCCCTCTATTACCAAGCACCACGAAAATCCGCCCGCTAAACGGGCGGATTCGGCTGCCTACCTAATTAATGGCCGGAAGAGTGATCTATTTTCTCGCTTGAATGGAAGATCGCGGGATCCTGTTTGCCCGTGACGGTAAGTATCCCCGACAGCCCTTTTTCAAGCCGTGAAAGTGCATGATCGACAAGAATATAATTTCCGGGAACGTCCACCTTGAATTCCACCATGGCGGCCCCGCCGGGAGGTACCAGCGTAGTCTGCACGTCGGTCAGCGGAGGACTCGTGAGCGAGGCCTGGTTGTAAACCTTGTCAAATACTTCCCCAATCACATGGAAGCTTGACGTTAGGTTCGGTCCGCCCACGCCGAAAAAGATACGCACCGATTCACCCACGTTAGCCTGCAGCTTGTACTTTTCGGTCAGAGCACTTGGAGATCCGTTAAACATCAGGTGCTCAGGATTCTCGTCCAAAAGCTTTTGCAGCGAGAATTCCTGTAGCCCTAGCGAACCATGCTTTTGGGCCGTGTAAAGTTCGCCCTGCATCACGTAGAATTCTCGGTCAACTTTGGATAGTCCACCCTCTGGCTCGACAAGTATCATCCCGTACATGCCGTTCGTAATATGTTGAGCAACCATGGGAGTCGCGCAGTGATAAACGAACAGCCCGGGATGCAATGCCTTGAATGTGAAGCTTTTGGTTTGACCGGGAGGAACCTGCGTTACCGCAGCACCGCCTCCAGGCCCGGTCACGGCATGGAAATCCACCGAGTGAATATGAGTGGCTTCTTTGGCGTTCGAAAGGTTGACGGTAACGGTGTCGCCGACTCGGACACGAATAAATGGGCCCGGGACTTTGTCGTTAAAGGTCCAGTACTTGTAGGTACTGCCGCTGGCAAGTTGTCCTACGACCTCGGTAGTTTCCAGATCTACCGTAAGGCTTCGGGGTTCACGCTTGCCAACAGGTTCGCCGACCGCGGTGGGATCCTGGGCAATATCGAGCGCATCGCTTTTAATCTGCGCTTGAGGTTCACCAACAATAAGCTTGCCAAACATGCCGGCCGCCTTGTGACCCGGCAACGTACAAAGATATTCGAATGTACCGTTTTTATTGGCTCGAAAAACAATGGCTGTAGCGGCCTCTTTACCGGCAATCTCGTCTGACTTCGCGCCAAATTCCGGCACGCTGATATCGTGAATGGCGCCATCGCCGTTCACCAGATTGATTTGAACGACAGCGTTCTCAGGAACTTGCAGATCGGGGTTGATTTTACCCGCAATAGCGCCGGCGTCGCCCATAAACACCAGCTTGCCGTCGGCAATATTAGTGCGCAAGGTAAAGGTAATAGTGGGCTGATATGTGACGCCGCCCCGAACCAGCGGGGCATCGGCTGCAAACGCCGGCACGGCGGCACCGAATGAGCAGACAAAAGCGAAAAACAATGAAAATAGTTTCATGTAAGGCTCCTGCAGGGGTTCGGTAAGGGCGGTATGAGATGACTGCCTGTAAGCGGTAGTCATTGCTTTGGACAAGCGAGGCACCCGCCGAGGCATCATGCTGACACCTCGACGTTAGCAAATAGTATATGAAACATGAAAAGTTTCAAACGATATTTTCGGGCTCCGCTTACAATTCGACATTTTCCTCGGAACACTCGGATATGCGGCCTATTTACCAAACCAAAAGCGCCAGTGCCGGCGAGCCTAACGACGTTGCACTGAGCAAAAACGAAACCGCCTTATCCTTATTGAATCTGCAAGTACTGCTATTTTTGGCAGGTATGGTGGCATTGTGGACACTACTGTGCGCTATTAGTCACCTTGCGCCCGACTTGGACGGGATGGAAGAACTGGTATGGGCCTCCAGTCTCGAGTTGGGATATTACAAGCACCCTCCGTTCCCGTCATGGGTCATGTATGGTCTGACGCAGTTGTTCGGCCGGTCAGTTTGGCTCACGTTTTTTGCCGGGCAATTATGCTCGACCCTTGCTTTATGGTTCGTGTGGTTGCTGGGGCGCGAATTCACGACGCCGCGCAAGGCCTTCATCGTAATGCTGCTTCTGTCGACAACGATCTATTTTTCCTTGCGCGGCACTATTTTTAACCACAACACGGCGCAGTTATGGTCAATAGCCGCCGCTACGTGGCTGTTTTACCGCGCACTGCGCTACCAACGGCTTGGCACATGGTTGTGGTTAGGCGCTGTCAGTGCTATCGCCATCATGACCAAATACAGCGCCGTCATTCAGTTCGCAGCGTTTTTCTGCTTTATGCTTCGACAAGGCAGCTTCAACGATTCTCGCAACCTTAAGGGTATTGCGGGCGCCCTCGGCACTTTCTTACTGGTGAGCTCACCACATGCTTACTGGCTTGTGCTTAACGCTTTCCAACCCTTCCGCTACGCCGACACGGCGCTGGAAGCACAAAGCCATCTAGACGCCTTGGTACACCTTTTTAAGTTCGCGTTAGATCAATGCGCGCGCCTGAGCCCGATGCTTGTTGTCATGCTTATCTTGTGGCAAACGACCCGGAAGTCAGCTAGCGCGGCGGTGCCATCTATTGGAGGGCAAGACACAGCTTCATATTGGACCAGTTTGTCGGGGTGGGATCGTTCCTTCCTGCTATGGGTCGGGCTTGCCCCGATGGTCCTGACTGTGTTGATTTCCGCTATCCTGGGAACCAGATTGCAGGCATCGTGGGCGACCACGTTTTTTATTCTATATGCCTTCTATGCGCTGCGATGGATGTATGGGAACGAGCAGGTTAATTTGCGACGCATTGCCATGCTGGTCATAGCTTTACATATTTTAATGGCGGTGGTTTATGCCGCCGCACGAGGCCCCCTGGCCTGGCATTCGGGGCGAGACGCGCGCTCTACGTTTCCTGGGCCTGCCATCGCCACCGAAATGAATGCTATCTGGCGAAAGCACATTCCTGAATCCCCCTTGGCGCTCGTTGTCTCCGATACCTGGCTAGGCGGGAATGTCGCTGTCAATAGCGGCCCAGGCGTTGAAGTATTCATTAATGCTGACTATGCAGAATCGCCCTGGCTTGATCCTGCCACCTCGCTTGATTGCGGAGCATTAGTCGTGCATAGCCGACTGACAAAGGGAGAGCCGGGGCGGGCCCTCAAAAATCTTTTCAATTTGGCCGACTGGCATGGTGTGGCAGCCATTCAGTGGTCATCGAAAAAAAGCCCTGTCATCGATTTGCATTGGGCAATTATCCCGCCAAAAAGAAAATGCGCAGACCGATACCGTACCGGTTGATCGACCAAATAGCGACAACGTTAACAAACGTTACAACTAACCTATCAATAAGCAGTTAGTGTGTCTACAGCAATGCTTTCGTCATGCTGAATCTCCAGTTCGTTTCACCATAGGTTTTTGGTCAATTACGGGGGGTGTACTCATGCAAGGTTCGACGCTATATCAAACACTAAAAATCGTCAGCAATGCAGTGCTTTTGCTTGGGGCCGCGGCTATTTTTTATGCTGCCTATATTTCAGTCAAATATTGGTCTGGTATAGGCGTATAGGCGGAGGCTCCCATGAATAAAAAGCAAACACGCTTATTCGCCGTGGCATCAACCGGTATTGCTGTCGTGGTTTTTCTGGGCCTTACCATCGATACACACCGTCAATTTCCCAAGCTGACAAACTCCCATAACATTACGGACAGCGTAATACGCGGCCAGAACGTCTGGCATAAGAATAACTGTATTAATTGTCACACCATGCTCGGAGAAGGCGCCTACTATGCACCCGACCTGACAAAAATTACCCAGCTGCGCGGCACTCCCTACTTAACCGCGTTTATGAAAGATCCTTCCCAGTTTTACGACGAAACCAGGCATCGCCGCCTGATGCCCAAACAAAACATCAACGATCAAGACATCACCGACCTCATCGCCTTCATGGATTGGGTCAGCAAGGTAGATAACCAAGGCTGGCCGCCTCGCCCGATCTTGGTTTCCGGGGGCTCGATCCCAGGTACTGATCTTTCAGTGGCTCAGCAATCTGACCGCTCGAAGCCATCGCCAGCAGGCGATACCCCACCGGGCGCCGCGCCAGTCGCCAGCACCAACGACCCCATCGCACTAGGCGAGGCATTATTCCGCTCGGTTACTCCGGCCTGTACGGCGTGTCACTCCACTGCGCCTGGCGTAAACCTTGCAGGACCTACCCTGGCAGGTATAGCCACCCGCGCCCAGCAAACAATGGCCGCACCCAACTACAAAGGCAAGGCCAAAACAGTGGAAGAGTTCATCCACGAGTCCATCGTGGAACCCAGCGCGTATCTGCACCCCGGAGCAATGTATTCAGCCAACGGCACTTCGTTCATGCCCACGACTTATACAAAAGACCTCCAGCCAGAACAGATCGATCAATTGGTCGCCTATCTGGCAAGTTTTAAATAACGGGCCAAAACTAGACTCGACATATAAATGGGGAGTTGCCATGCGTTATAAATCTCAATCAGTCGCTTACTGGTATTTTGCACTGGCTTTAATACTGTTTGGATTGCAAATCGTTTTCGGCTTGCTATCGGCAACCAAGTATCTGGGGCCCGATCCTTTCCTGAACATTATGCCCTTCGATGTCACCAAAACAGTCCATACCAATCTGCTAATCGTATGGCTACTGACAGGTTTCATGGGCGCGACATACTGGATGGTGGTCGACGAATCGCGGACTGAGCTTTATAGCGTGAAGTTGGCGTATATCCAGCTGGGCTTATGGGCAATTATGGGCGTCACCGCCATTATTGGCTATTTTTTCCGCTATGGAACGGGCAATAAATTCCTTGAGCAGCCTCTCCCGCACAAGCTGGTCATCGTTATCGTAATGCTTATGTTCCTGTACAACGTTGGCATGACCATCAAGCGCTCGGGGCGGTTCACCACCACCGAAGGCGTGCTTCTCTTGGGCCTAGGCAGTTCCGCAGTCCTGTACATACCTGCCCTTTTCCATTACGAGAACTACATCGTTTCGATTTATTATCGCTGGTGGACCATCCATTTGTGGGTGGAGGGTGTTTGGGAAATGATCCAGGCGTCCTTCCTGGCGTATCTGTTAATTCGCCTTTCCGGCGCCGACCGCGAGGTCATGGAAAAGTGGCTTTATGTCATCGTCGGGCTGGTGTTCATAGCAGGAATTCTTGGAACGGCACATCACTATTACTGGATAGGCGTACCCGGCTATTGGCTGCCGATAGGCGGCTTCTTCAGCGCGCTGGAACCGCTCGCCCTGATGGGGATGGCGATGTATGCCTACTCGGCCATGCGCCGTTCAGGACTCAACCATCCCAATACCCTGGCCTTGCATTGGACTCTCGGAAGCGCGGTTTTTGGCCTTTTCGGGGCCGGATTGCTGGGACTCGCCCACACCTTCCCCGATATCAATAAATGGACACACGGAACCCTTATTACGGCCATGCACGGCCATGCGGCGTTTTTTGGCGCCTATGCCATGATCGTCATGGCCATGATCTCGTACGCCATGCCCTCTATGACTCGCGACAGTCCGGAAAAGGGCAGCACGGTCGGCTACTGGGCATTCTGGCTTCAAATCAGCGGTATGTTCGGCATGACGCTGTCTTTCGCCACGGCAGGAATTGGCCAGGTTTATCTGGAACGCGTAATGGGCATAGGCTACCTCGACGTACAACTGAAAATCCAGGTGCATTTCCTTATGTTGATTGCGTGTGCGTCCTTATTTTCCATAGGGGTCGGATTGTTTATTTATGACTTCTTCCGGCATGCGCCCCGGGTGGGCATTGTCGCCAACGATACTGGATCGCGTGCCCTGGGTGCCACTGCAGTAAGCAGCGGTCGTGCAAGCTGAGCAGACAATGGCGAACGGCAAGAGCAATATTGCAGAACTTGGCATCGCTTCGCCGCCGGGCGACTCCGAGCCCTACTACGTTCCATTCAGCGATGAAGTGACCCTCTTCGAACAATGTCACAGACATCAATTAGCGGTCATGCTCAAAGGGCCCACCGGTTGCGGCAAGACGCGATTTGTTGAACACATGGCATGGCGACTAGGTCGACCCCTAATCACCGTGTCATGCCACGACGACCTTACTGCCAGCGATCTGGTGGGAAGATTCCTTATCCATCATAACGATACCGTATGGAAAGATGGTCCCCTGGCAAACGCTGCACGACACGGAGCCATTTGCTATTTGGATGAAGTGGTCGAAGCGCGGCAGGACACTATCGTGGTTCTGCACTCGCTTACTGATTACCGGCGAACCTTGTCGCTAGATAAGACGGGGGAGCTTATTACAGCTTCTCCCGAATTTCAGCTGGTAGTGTCATACAACCCTGGATATCAGCGCATGCTGAAGGACATGAAACCCAGCACGCGCCAGCGGTTTGTTGCGCTGGAATTCGACTTCCCGCCGGCCGAGCGCGAGTCAACCATACTGATGCATGAGGCTTGTGTCGATGACGGTACCGCTCGCTCGCTCGTTACTCTGGCACATAAATTACGCAACCTGCACGATCGAGGGCTGGCCGAAGTACCGAGCACAAGACTCTTGGTGGCAACCGCAAAGCTTATCGCCAGCGGCATACCGCTACGGCGCGCCTGTTATGCGGGCCTGGTCGCCCCCTTATCGGATGATGCCGCATTAATAGGCGCCATGCGGGATCTTGTCGACCTCAGTTTCCCCTGAAGCGATTCCCTATTTATGGCCGAAGCAGAAGATGTCATTACCGATGCGGCACGCCACGCAACGATTTTTGCACGGGCCCTCTGGCAGCGTCACAGGCAAAACCCGAACGCACCCAAAATCATCCAACTTAGCGACGTTGCGGACCGGCTCGATTTGTTGATAGGCGCCGTTTTCGCTACGCACTACCCCTTGCGGATTGCACAGCGTCCTGCACCGCGAACATTACTTGCCACCCTATTCCGGCGAAGCGATTTGCCCATGCCGCCTACGGCGGTCCCAGCGACTGATGGACGCTCGCTATGGCTTCCGAGCGATTTCCAAAGCCCGGACGTTGATCGTTCGCTAGAACAGTTTCGTACGATGGCGTTGCAACAGGCAATGCGCGCATACCGAGGCAGCGCTCAGCGGGTCGATTCCTTGCTCACAACCATAGAGCGAGATACCTATTTGGTGGTAGAGGCGTGTGCTTGTGACGAGGCGCTATCGCAGCTACTTCCCGGCATGGCTGAGCCGATTCATTCAGCGCGCCGCAATGCCTTGAATGCACGACCAAGGCTGGACGCCATCTCGCCATGGTACCGACCGCTCGAAAATTTGCTGCGTGCGATATTGCAGAGTCGCTGTGGCGCGGCGCCTGCCAATGTAGGTGAATGCACGACCCCTTACCACTCGATGGCTTTAGCAAAGGAGCTGGCATCGAAGCTAGCTCTGATCGATCCGGCTTCGCCCAAGTGGGGACCTAACGCCGTATGCAAGGACTATTGGACCGGCGACTTGTTATTACCCGCCGTGACAGCATCGGACTTTCACACCGCAGACGGTATCAGTAGCGCCGACAAAAATATGCCGCTCCGTAGTGCCAGACTGACGCGCCGCCCCAAGACAAGAGAAGTTGCTAAAGACGAAGATGACGAACAGCAAGGGCTCTGGATGATCCAGCCGTCCGCACCCATAGAACATGCGGAAGACCCGATGGGCATGCAGCGCCCCACCGACCGGGATGACCAGACACCGGCTGAAGAATTTGCTGACTCGCTATCGGAACTCGCCGAAGCCAGGCTGGTATCCACGCCCGACAGACCGAAAGACGTGCTACTGTCGGACGATCCGCCTGAGGGTCATGCCACGACCCGACCTGAACCAACCCAGCCAACGGCAGACAGCGTGCACTACCCGGAATGGGACTACAGAATGGGTGCATACCGGAATCCCGGGACAACCGTGCACCTGCTGGCCCCCGCTGCAGGACCTAAAGAATGGGTAGAAGAAACGCTCGAAAAGCACCGCAGCATGCTGAACATGATTCGCCGCCGTTTCGAGATGCTGCGCCCCGAGCGCAGCAGAATACGCAAGCAGCTCGAAGGGGATAGCATTGACTTGGCCGCTTATATCGACGCCCTGTCAGATACAAAAGCGGGCCATTCGATGTCGCAGGCGCTTTACGAAAACCAGCGTCCCGGAAAACGAGATATGTCGATCCTGTTGCTGATCGACATAAGTAGCTCGACCGATTCCTGGCTATCCGCGAATCAGCGTGTTATCGACATTGAACGAGAGGCGTTACTGTTGGTATGCAGCGCTCTGGAAGGGCTGGGCGAGCCGTATTCCGTCCAGGCATTCTCTGGTGAAGGCCCACACGGTGTCACCATAAGTGCAGTCAAACAGTTCGCTGAACCTTATGACACGACAATTGCTCAGCGCATTGCTGCTTTAGAGCCAGAACATTACACGCGTACAGGAGCTGCCATACGCCATGCCAGCATGCTGCTGATGAAACAATCGTCGCAACATCGCCTGCTGTTACTGTTGTCGGATGGCAAGCCTAACGATGCGGACGATTACGAGGGACGTTATGGCGTTGAAGATATGCGACAAGCGGTCAGCGAAGCGAAACTTCAGGGCATCTTTCCCTTTTGTCTGACCATAGACCGGCAGGCTGCGAACTACCTGCCAGCTGTGTTTGGTCCGCGCCAGTATGCCTTGCTACCCAAACCCGAATTGCTTCCCACCGTGCTGCTGGACTGGATGCGGCGTCTGCTGTCCCGTTAAGGCACGGCTGGTGCTATTCGGTCGCCCAGAAAATCCAGAAACGATCTTACTGCTGGCACCAATCCGCGGCGCGATGCAAACAGCGCGTGAACAATTCCAGGCTGTGGAGCCCACATGGGCAACACCTGTACAAGCCGTCCGTCAGCGATTTCGTCCCTGCACATATAATCGGGCAAAACCCCCACCCCTATACCGCGAAGTATGGCGAACTTCAAGGTAAGAAGGTCATCTGCAACGAATCCCGGCCTATGCGTAACGGTGTACTGCGAGCCGTGGGGACCGAATAAGTGCCAGAGGGCGCGCCCGTCGTTGACTGACATTGCCACCGAATCAAGCAAGGTTAAATCGCTGGGATCAGTTGGCCTACCCTGTCGTTCAATCTGCTGCGGATTCGCCACGAGGAAACCATATGTCAGGCCCAGGTGTTTGACCACTGCACTACCGCTATCCGCGACAGACGAACGAACCCGCAACGCGACATCGACTCCTTCCTCGATGAGATCTACCACGCGATTACTTACCTGCATGTGAACCTGGACTAAAGGGTATTGCGCCAGATAGTCCGTCAGGATAGGCCCGAGCACATTTTGAGCGAGGGTCACCGGACAAACCACCCGCACGATGCCGCGTGGTTCAGCTTGCACTTGCGCGACCGCAGCAGCCGCCGCTTCAGCCTCATCGCACATCGCGGCACAGTGACGGTAGTAAAGCTCGCCTGCTGTCGTAAGAGAAAGTTTGCGAGTTGTGCGCTGCAGGAGCCGCACACCGAGTTCTGCTTCGAGTTTCGCGACTCGGCGGGACAATCGGGACTTTGGTATGCCTAATGCCCGCCCCGCAGCCGCAAAGCCACCCTCGTTGACCACCTCTGCAAAATACAACATGTCGTTCAGGTCTTGCATTGACTTTCCATTCGCATCAAATACAGGACAATCTATCGCATTGGCGCCCACTTATCAATCGATACACCACAATCGATAATGCTCATGTACCAATTATTGTTAAGCAACTGGAGAACACATGAAACTTCTACACATCGACTCAAGTATCAACGGCGCTAATTCCGTATCGCGCAAGCTCACCAAAGATATCGTGTCCCAATGGATGGCCGATCACCCCGGCACCGACATTCAGTATCTGGACCTTGCCGCCGACACGCCCAGCCACTTCTCACGCGACGCCATGGGATTCAGACTGCCTCCTTCGAGCGAAGCCTTGACCGAGGCGCAACGCAACGAGAATGCATTATCCGAAGCGTTGGTCACGCAATTTCTGGCTGCCGACGTCGTTGTATTGGGCGCTCCCCTGTACAACTTTTCGATTCCGTCGCAATTGAAGGCCTGGATCGACCGCCTCGCTCAGGCTGGCCGCACATTCACCTACACAGAAAACGGCCCGGTTGGATTGGCAAAAGGAAAGATAGTCATCGCAGCATTAAGTCGCGGCGGTATCTATTCGACCAGCGAAGCCGGTCGCGCCATGGAACATCAGGAAACGTATCTTAAAACCGTCTTCGGATTCTTTGGCATCACCGATGTTCGCGTCGTGCGCGCCGAAGGTACCGATATGGGTGCAGAAAGCCGTGCTCAAGCCTTGCAAACCGCTGATCAATGCATCAAGGTCGTAGCCACCAAATCGTTCGTTGCTGAAGAAGCGCCAGCCGCTGCCTGATCGTTTTTCGAACTGACGTCCAAGGCCATCTTGGCAAGGGCGGCCGGCAGATCCATTCGCAAGCTACAATTGAGCTTGACATCTCGACCCAGAACCAATCCTGGTTCCGGGCCAGACGAACCGTTCTGCCGGCCTATCGTGACGACTCTACCTTTTTCTTCTCTGCCGTTCTCGCGCGCAATCCTCGATAATCTTGACAATCTCGGTTACCAGACCATGACGCCCATACAGGCGCAAGGTTTGCCACTAATCGTAGAGGGCCGCGATCTTATCGCACAAGCCAAAACCGGCAGCGGTAAAACCGCCGCCTTCGGCCTGGGTATCGTGCATTCCTTGAATGTAGCCCTGTCTGCGACGCAGTCGCTGGTGCTGTGTCCCACACGCGAACTCGCGGAACAAGTGGCGAACGAACTGCGGCGTTTGGCACGCGCGCTGGGCAATACAAAAATCATCACGCTGTGCGGCGGCACGCCCATTCGCCCTCAAGTCGAATCGCTCAAATTCGGCGCACACGTCATCGTGGCGACGCCGGGCCGGCTCATGGACCACATCGACCGAGGGACCGTAGACCTGTCTGGAATCCGCACCTTGGTGCTTGACGAAGCTGACCGCATGCTCGATATGGGATTCTACGACGATGTCACCCACATAGTCAGCGTTTGCCCGGACAAACGACAAACCTTGCTGTTTTCCGCCACCTATGCAGACGACATCCGCAAGGCCAGCGCCCGTTTTATGAAGAAGCCGGCCGAAGTCAAGGTCGAGTCCGTCCATAACGCCAGCCAAATCGAGCAGCTGTTCTACGAAATCGAACCCGATCGCCGTCTTGCCACGGTCGCTCTATTGCTCGAACACTTCAGACCGGTGTCCACATTGGCATTTTGCAATACCAAGGCGCAATGTCGCGAGCTGTCCGAAGTTCTGGAATCGCGCGGCTTCAGTGCTCTTGCCTTGCATGGCGACCTTGATCAACGTGAACGTGAAGATGTACTGATACAGTTTGCAAATCAAAGCTGCTCCGTGCTGGTCGCAACCGATGTAGCCGCACGCGGACTTGATATCCAGACATTAGACGCCGTCATCAACGTTGACGTAACGCCCGACCCTGAAGTGCACATTCACCGAATCGGCCGCACCGGTCGCAGCGAGGCAAAAGGTTTGGCCTTAAGCCTGTGCACGCCTGATGAAATGCGCTGGGCTAACCAGATCGAGAAATATCAAGGCCAGCCCCTGATCTGGGCGAATCCAAAAAACTTAAAATCCGCGGCAGGTGGATCATTGAATCCGCCCATGATCACGCTTTGCGTTCAGGGCGGTAAAAAAGACAAGTTGCGGCCGGGCGATTTGCTGGGCGCCTTGACCAAGGATGCCGGTTTTTCCGCCGATCAGATTGGCAAGATCAATATTCTGGAATTCGTAAGCTTCGTTGCCCTGAACCGCCAAATTGCTAAAGAAGCCTTCGCCAAACTAAGTAATGGAAACATCAAGGGCAAACGGTTCCGGATGCGGTTCATGTCTGACATCTAAACTGAAACACAGCCGCTATAGCTTTTCTTTCAACCAGTGTCCGAGCTTCGCGGCTTTTGTGCTTAAGTAGTTTTCATTGAACGGATTGCGATTTACCTGGATGGGTATGCGCTCGACGATGGGAACTCCAAGGCTCTCTAGGGTGTTGACCTTGCGCGGATTGTTCGTCATGAGCCGCAATGAAACGATTCCGAAATAATCGAGCATGGGCTTGCACAAGTCGTATCGGCGCATATCGGCTGGGAAGCCCAAGCGCTCATTCGCTTGAACGGTGTCTGCGCCTTGGTCTTGCAACTGATACGCACGGATTTTGTTCACCAAGCCAATTCCCCGCCCTTCTTGGCGCATATACAACAGTGCGCCCCGCCCTTGCGCGGCAATGGTTTTGAGCGCCGTCTCAAGTTGGGCACCACAATCGCAGCGTTGACTGAACAAGGCATCGCCAGTAAGACATTCGGAATGAACTCGAGCAAGGACCGGTCGGCCGTCGCCGACGTCACCCAGAGTAAGCATCAGGTGCTCTTTCCCGGTTGCTGCCTCGATAAACACATGAATACCGAAGGTCGCCCAAGGGGTAGGAAGCTTGCTCGATGCGACAAATTCCAGTTCGTGATCTGACGGAACACCAGCAGCAACTTTTTTATTGTTCTGGACTACGACAGCTTCATCGCCATGCGGGGGCAGCATAAATTACCTCAAAACTTAAAGAGACGAGAGGTTAACATTCTTCAATGATGGTATAGCGCCAGCGACAAGACTGTCGCGCGCTGCACTGACCTCTTTTTGCGGCAACCAAATGAAAAGGTGTGCCGGCTGCTTCTATAGTACTTCTGTAACACCATTGCCAGTAGTAGGCGCGAATAGTTTTCACCGTTCCACCAACGGGACAACAGAACCGTCTGTTATGGGCACCACCGTGGTACAGCCCACATCCGGACGATTCCACAATGCCAACGCGTTGTTCAAATCCCGGATAAAATAAATCCATGCCTGCGATGGCCCAACCAGCGAGCGACATATCGCGGCTTAACTTGAAAGATACACGATTTGAATACGACACAAAATGAATCCTGGGGATTCCTGCATCCCGATTGTCACGGCCAAAAAGCGCTAATGTTTTTTAGCTGGGATTTGGCAAAAACCATAGAGCAACAGTTCACCTTGCATGCCCAGTCGTCCTTGTCCATACAACTGTACGAAGCACAAAAAGCAGTGGACCGACTTTTGAAGCAATATGTGCAAATCCAGGCCAACCCGGATGCCTTCGATGGCCAAACGATCCAGCTACATCTGGAAAGCGATGATGCCGAGCCGGACGCGCCGCCAGTTGTGGCTCTGCGGACCTCACCCCATCTTGAAAAGCTGATTATTGAAATCCAAGCGCAACAGCAAGCGTCACGCAGCATCAACTGATCCGCACGGGCTATCATTCTGTACATTATTGTCACCACGGAGTCCATATGACCATAAAGCAATGGGGCTATGAACGCGCCGACTGTCGAGGAAGCTTCGCACTAAGCCTCTTCCTTGACGATATGGACCGACTGATCGACCACTACACCGCCCAGGCCGTAGAAGAGCCCGAAGCCGTTTTATTCCGGGCTCAGGCTGCCGCTAATAAGCTACTGCAAGCCTACGACAAGAATGCGCGAAACACGGTGGCGTTCAGCAATCAATTTATTGAAGTCAAATCGGTTATCGACGCTGCTGGAACTTTGGTGCTTGTGCCTATATTCTCTTCTGGGCTGAAGCAAAAGCTTATCGAACTATTAAAGCGCAGCAACGACACCAGCCTGCACTAACCCGAGGTTGCGTTAAAGCTAGCCCTATCACGATTAGAAGCTACGGAGCACGATGTCTCAACCTATCGCCCGGATTCGGGTCTGGGATCTTCCCATTCGATTATTTCATTGGATGCTGGCTCTATGCGTGATCGCGTCGTTCCTTACCGTCAAGCTGGGAGGCTTATGGATGGATTGGCACGCCCGGTTTGGGCTGATCACATTTGGGCTAATTGTATTCCGGCTTGTATGGGGGCTAGCAGGCTCGCATTACGCCCGCTTCGCGCAATTTATCCACGGTCCTGCGGCGATAATGCAATACTTGCGCGATCGTTCCAGCCATATCGCCGGACACAATCCCTTGGGCGCATGGTCGGTTGTGGCGCTTTTACTGCTCTTGGCATTCCAGGTTTTCAGCGGCCTATTCGCCAACGACGATGTTCTGACCTCTGGCCCGCTCGCCTTTTTGAACGAAGACTGGTCAAACACGTTTACCAGCCTGCACAAGCTGAATGAATGGCCGATTATTGCCATGGTGGTTCTTCACATCGCCGCCATCGTTTGGTATCGGCTCAAGTATCAAGAAGACTTACTCAGCCCCATGATCAGTGGCGATGCCAATTTATCGACAGCGCCCACCAGTTTGCCCGCCCAAGCGAAAGACACATGGGCGACGCGGTTGGGTGCTTTAGCGCTTGCCACCATTATTGCCGCCGCCGTGTGGGGGCTTACGACACTGACGCCATCAGTGGACGCATTCTACTGATAAATTGGCAAATTGCTCTGCGCTATCCCCGATCAAGAGCCCTGCAGCAGTGGGCAGGCTAAAATGCAACGATGAAAATCGGAATTATTTTCCTCAGCATTTTGGCGGCCGCAGGCACATGGTGGTGGAGCACCCAGTTTCGCCGCCCTGACCGCCGTCCGCCCTTTACTACAAAAATCAAACATCTGTTCAAAAGCCTCGTGGCTGGTGCGGCGGTCTACTTCGTGCTGATGTCCCTCGTCTTGATCTATCTAACCGTTAGTACCGGTTGACCAAGACGCCAATACTATTCGTCCACCGGCTGCAATCACTTGCCAGCATGCAAAAAATGAATTGTAATACCGCTTACAAAGCGTGGTATTACCGCGTAATATTGTAACGTTATCGCGACGTTGACTACGAGCATAACAGTGCAGCCAACACGGTCGCCCAACACCTCGATGGTGTTATCCCTACTATGAGTTCCACCATGTTCGCCTTTGCTCCACGACTACTTGCCCCCGCGTTATTAATGCTGGTGAGTCCGGCCTTTGGAAGCGCCCAACCCAGCTGGCCAATCAGTCCATCTCGATTGCAGCTCAGCACGCCCTACGGCGACCTACAGGTTAAAAGCAGCGAGTATATTTACGAAGCGCGTCTTCAAATCGATAATACTGACGTTGATCCGGAAATCCACGGCATCCTTAACATTACGTATGCGTTCAATATGCCTACGTCCCAGGCAGCTTTGGTATCAATCAACAGCGGCAACAACGGCTGTCCCATCACTTACCGGTGGGTCGTATTGAAAAAAACTGGCTACGACATTTCGCCTGAGTTCGGTTCATGCAACGAGCAAATCAAGGTCACCGCGAAAGGTCGGCACCTTACCCTGCAAACCCCCAGCACCCAGGCCGCCGATAAAATCGACGAGTATGTATACGATGGAAAAACCGTAAAGCACCGCTTACGCAACCTGAAAAAGGAGTTTAAATAGCCGATTACGGGGTCCAGCACCTACAATTATTTTGATCATCAGTGCATGGGCGTGAACACGTCATGCGGCGTTCTATACGTCGAGTATAGGAACGAAACCACCGAAGATCATGCGCTTGCCATCGAATGGCATTTGCTCGCCCATGGCCTTCATACGCGGGTCAGACATCATCTTTTCGTTAGCGGAATCGCGTACCTCTTTCGACGGATACTCGAGCCAGCTGAATACCACGACCTCCCCCTGTTCGGCCTTCACGGCTCGGCGAAAGTCGGTGACTTTGCCATCGGGTACGTCGTCTTCCCAGCATTCGACAAACCGCGTCGCGCCAAATTCCTTGAATAATGGCACGGCCTTTGCGGCGTGATCGCGGTACGCCTCTTTATTGGCCTTAGGCACCGCTACAACAAACCCTTCAACATACTTCATCGCAGTTCTCCTTTGCTAAAGTAAAAATGGGTTTATATCGCCCTATTCTACGAGCTAAGGGGTAGCGCATAAAGTGAAACCTTAAAAAAAAAGGTTGCCCGAGGACGTTTCTCACCGTCAACGGTACAACAACGCGCGCCGGCTAAGCCTTGCAGACAATTTGGCCGCACAACTAGAGAGAGCGCAACCAAGGGTGAGCCAAGTCCATCCACTGGTGTCACCGCCTGATTGAGACCCCTTCCGTCTGACAATCGAATCCGCCTCACAAGCATCGACAAAAAATAATCTATGACATCTTCTATTGAACCTTGATTATTCCTGTTTATTGAATAGTATATGTTTCTTCAGCGTATTTATTCATCTAGCCGAATCTATTAAAGTAACTACATCGAAACTCCGGTTACGCGCGAATAGGTCAGGCCGAACTGGCCGCGGCGATTCGCAGGGCGATGTCACCATCGGTGGAAGCGGCGCAAGGCTGAAGCGAGCATTTACCCAGGACTATCTCGCAAAAAAACCGTTCGCATGTAACCCGCGCCGAAGCGCTGGCTGAACTGGCAGAAGCCATTCGAGCGTAGCGAACTTAATGCAGGTCACCTTGGACATTGCCTTGGACGCCATTGTCGAGTAAACGGGCGAACGTAAGGAATTAACAAACAAAGGAATCACTATGGGACTTCTAGTCGATGGAAAATGGCATGATCAGTGGTATGACACGGCGAGCACGGGCGGGCGCTTCGTGCGCAGCGATGCGCAGTTTCGCAACTGGATCACTTCCGATGGCAGTGCCGGTGCAAGTGGAACTGGCGGATTCCGGGCCGAGCCTGGCCGCTATCATCCCTATGTGTCGCTGGCCTGCCCCTGGGCGCACCGCGTATTGATCCTACGGACATTAAAGGGCCTGGACCAGATGATCAGCGTGTCCGTTGTCAATCCCTATATGGGCGAAAATGGCTGGACCTTCGAGCCAGGCCCAGGCGTCGTGGCTGACCCGGTTGGCCAGGCCAAATACTTGTATGAAGTCTACTTGCGGGCACAGCCCGGCTACAGCGGCCGCGTAACGGTGCCTGTTCTATGGGACCTACAGCGCAACACGATCGTCAGCAATGAGTCGTCCGAGATCATCCGTATGCTCAACTCCGCGTTCGATGGAATCTGCGCCAGCGAAGGCGACTATGCGCCCGCCGAGCTACTGCCGCAAATCGATGCGATCAACGCTGAAATCTATGATGCCGTCAACAATGGCGTCTATAAAGTCGGTTTTGCGACCGCCCAGGACGTATACGAACACGAAGTCGGCACGCTGTTCCGTTTCCTTGATGAACTCGAAATCCGGCTTGGAACTCAGCGCTACCTGCTGGGCGACCGGGTCACCGAGGCTGACTGGCGGCTGTTCACCACGCTGATCCGCTTTGATGCGGTCTACCACGGCCACTTCAAGTGCAATCTGAAGCGCCTGGCTGACTACGAGAATCTGTGGCGCTACACGCGTGAGCTATACCAGTGGCCCGGGGTCGCGGCCACGGTCAACTTCGAGCATATCAAGCAGCACTATTACCGTAGCCATCACAGCATCAACCCTAACGGTATTGTTCCGGCCGGGCCCCTGCTGAATCTGGAGCCTGCTAGTCCTAAGGTGACTGCAACGCAGCCGATTGTTTAAAGGAGAAGTACCATGAGCGACACTGCAAACCATGTCGTTTCCACCAATACCGTTGAACCAACCAACCATTCGCGCCGCGACATGTTCCGGCTAGCCGGAGCAGGCTTTGCTACCGCCGCACTTTCCGCCTCCGGCCTGGCTCGCGCGCAGGTACAAGAAGAAGCGAGTACTGAGTCGATGATGATCGAGCGCAAAGGAATCAACAAAGACCTTCGCGTATTCAATATCGATCTTCTCGAAGAGGAGGCCAAGCAAAAATACGGACATGGCACGTATGTGTTCGTGTCGCATGGCTCGGGCGATCAGTGGACCTTGCGGGAGAACCGCCGCGCATTCGGCGACTATGTCTTTACACCCCATCGGATGCGGGGCATTGTTCGCGAAAAGATCGACACCTCCGTCACGCTGCTGGGCGAAAAGCTTCCCCATCCCGTGATCGTGACACCATTTGGCAGCCACGGCCTGCACCACCCGGCCGGAGAAGTCGCCACCGCTGAAGGCGCAGCGCGCTCGGGCGCCTTATTGACCGTGTCCAGTGCATCGACGCGCAGCATGGAAGACATTGCCAAGGCTTCTACCGGGCCGAAGTGGTTTCAGATGTATTTGACGGTCGATGCCGGCCAATCCAAAGAGGTGCTCCTGCGCGCACGCCATGCCGGCTTCAAGGCCATTGTCTTTACCGTCGATGCCATCGGCCAGGGCTCCTCCGATGAATACATGCGTCTAGGCAACCCCCGCCCATGGCTGCCCTATGGCAACTTTCCCACCGGCAATGCCAACGCCTTCAAAACGAACCTGACCTGGGACGACTTGGAATTCATCGGCGCGACCACCGGCCTGCCGGTCATCGTCAAGGGCGTGACCCGGCCCGAAGACGCCGTCGCCGCCGTCAAGGCAGGCGCCGCGGCAATCCAGGTCTCCAACCATGGTGGACGGGCGCTGGATGGCACGCCCGCGGCCATTACCGTACTGCCCCAAATCGCCCAGGCGTTACAGGGCGACGTACCCATCATCATGGACAGTGGCATTCGTCGCGGCACCGATATCGTCAAAGCACTGGCTTTGGGCGCGGACGCCGTTGCCATCGGCCGCCCCCTAATGTACGGCCTGACGGCGGGCGGTTCAGGCGGCGTCAATGCCGTCATGGAGTTCATGAACCGGGAACTGGTCAATACCGTGCTGCATAGCGGCGTGGATAGCATCAGCAAACTGAACGAAAGCCACGTGCGGCGCGCCTAGGTCCATCGCAGCCCGCCATGATGCAATCCATACTGCAACTGATCGAGGAACACGGCCTTGCCGTCGTGTTCCTTAACGTGCTTATCGAGCAGGCGGGTGCGCCCATACCGGCGTACCCCGTTCTAGTCATCAGTGGCGCGCTGCTCGATACCAGCGCTTATTCCGCGCTGGCCTTGTTGGGGGTCGCCGTCTTGGGCGCCCTACTTGCGGACTTCGGGTGGTATCTGGCCGGGCGGCGTTATGGCCGTAAAATGCTTTCGACGCTGTGCCGCATTTCCCTGTCACCTGACTCGTGCGTCAAGCAGACGGAATCCATTTACTTGAGCTGGGGGCCGCCGTCACTGATGGTGGCCAAGTTCATCCCCGGGTTTGCCTCCATCGCCAGCGTGCTGGCAGGCGCCGTCGGAACCAAAAAAAGAAGCTTTCTGCTGTTCGACGTCATAGGCGCCGCGCTCTGGGCCGGGTCCGCCATCTTCTTGGGTTCGCTGTTTAGCACAGCCGTTGACGAACTGCTGAGTGTACTGGTCAGCCTTGGCCTGCTGGGTGTGCTGTTGCTGGGCGCTGGGCTCTTGCTGTTCATCGCGAACAAGTGGTGGCAGCGCAAACGCTTCATCAAATCCCTGTGCATGGAGCGAGTCACCGTCGAAGAGCTCCACGATCTGCTGCAATCGGGCAGCCAACCCATCATCGTCGATGTGCGATCGGCGCTTGCACAAGCGCAAGGGCGAATTCCGGGCGCGATCTCGCTAACCGCCGGAAGTATTGCAATGAACGCAGAGCGAATAAGTGAAGTCATCGTTTACTGCGATTGTCCAAACGACGCCTCGGCCGCCGTCGTCTCCAAGCAGCTGATGCAAAAAGGCTATGGCAGGGTTCGGCCCCTTGCGGGCGGCATTGAAGCCGGGTTGGATGCGGGCTATTCGATTGAGGACGAAATTGACACCCTTCTCGCTCCTGAGGCATGAAGATGCCAGCATGCATCGTTAGCCCCGGCATGCTTCCCGACAACCCGATACCAGGCACCTCATCATAACTTCCGCCACTCCCCACCTCGTCACGCTCACCCGCCGTTACATGCCTATACGGAAAAAACCGTAGGCAAAGTGTATAGAAATTGTGTAACTTACCCGACCCTTAAACAATCATTGGTTACATAAGCTCATAGACTATTGTCAAGTTGTATGACACGCTTTCGCTTCATCAAACAGTCAAAGAAAAATTCATCGACCACTGTTAAAGGGAGCATGTATGAGGACACATCGTTTACACGCCTTGGCGTGGGCTATAAGCCTGGGGCTTACCGCCGCGTGCGCTGGCACCCTCCACGCACAAACGTCAGGCGGCAACGACGAAAGCTATACCACGGCGGGCATCGAAAAACCCGCAAAGGTATTGATCGATAAATGGGGCATTTCGCATATCTATGCCAATACGTTTTACGACGCTTTCTACGTGCAGGGCTTCATGGCGGCGCGCGATCGCCTGTGGCAGATCGATACCTGGCGCAAACGCGGGCTTGGCGAGATGGCCAAGGATTTTGGGCCCGCTTACGTTGAAGGCGACCGCATGGCGCGCGCTGTCCTGTTCCGTGGCGATATGTACAGGGAATGGCTGGCCTATGGCTCCGACGCCAAACGCGTAGCGGAAGTGTTCGTGGCAGGGGTCAACGCCTATATCGATCAGACAGAAAAAGATGCATCGCTGTTGCCCGAAGAGTTTCGCATGCTGGGCTACAAGCCGTCCAAATGGAAGGCTGAGGATATCGTCCGAATCCGTCACCATGGCCTCACCCTCAATGCAAAAAATGAAATCGACCGCGCAGAAGTGTTCTGCAAAATTAAAAAGGATCCGGTCCGCGTCGATTGGCTGCGCCGTGAAACCGTGCCTAATATCGACCCCACGATCGCCGAAGGCCTGGATCCGTGCGACGTACCCTTCGCTCAGTTGAAGAAAGCCTATGACTTGGCCACAGCGACGCCCAAATTTTCAAAAGAAGCCATTAAGGCCACCACCGAAAAAAGCACCAATATTGCTTCGCTTTATAACGTCATCGACTTCAACAGCGATACCGCCCGTGGCTTTGGATCGAACAATTGGGTTATCGCCGGCGAAAGGACGACAACGGGGCGGCCTATCCTGGCGAACGATCCCCACCGCTCCCATGGTGCGCCCAGCCTTCGTTATATCAGCCACCTAAACGCCCCCGGCCTGAGCGTCATTGGTGCCGGCGAACCGTTCTTGCCTGGCATATCCATTGGCCATAACGGCACCATAGGATTCGGGCTCACCCGCTTTTATATGGATCAGGAAGACGTTTATGGATATGAACTTAATCCCGACAATAAATCCGAATACAAATACAAAGGCCGTTGGGAGCCGTTCAAGGTAATCACCGAGGACATCGACGTCAAAGGCGAAAGTGCCCCGCGCAAGGAAAATATTGTCTTCACCCGGCATGGCCCGCTGCTATACAAAGACGACGCCAAGAACCAGGCGTGGGCCCTGCGCGCCGCCTGGCTAGACTTCGGCATGGCTCCGTATTTTGGATCGATGGACTATATGCGCGCCCAAAACTGGGACCAGTTTCGCGCGGCGATGAACCGCTGGGGCGCTCCTGGCGAAAACCAGGTGTTTGCCGACAAGAACGGCGATATTGCGTGGATGCCGGGCGGCCTGACCGTAAACCGACCAAATTGGGACGGCCTGACTCCCGTACCGGGCGATGGCCGCTACGAGTGGGCCGACTATCGCAGCATGGACGAATTACCCTCCGAGCATAATCCCGAAAAGGGCTATATCGTCACGGCAAACGAAAACAATATACCTCCGGACCATCCTGCCTATAAGAAAGCCATCGGCTATGAATGGAGCAACGATTCCCGTGCCAAGCGCCTGAAGGCATTGATCGCCAAGAACGATAAATCTTCGATAGAAGATTCCAAAGCCTGGCAGCTGGATACCACTTCATTGCCTGCAGTACGTCTGGTCGCCTTGCTGAAAAACGTTCCTGAACCTACCGACGACGACACCCGACAAGGCGTGAACCTGCTCAAGAACTGGGATGGAAACGAAACGGTTGAGAGCCCAGAAGCGGCATTGTTCGAGGTATGGTTAAGCAGGCATCTGAGGAAGGCCTTGGTCCAGCCGGCAGTAGATCCCGACGCGGCGAAGCTGGTGGGCCAGGGCGACGTAGAAAGAATCATACAAGTGCTGGAAAAACCAGAAGGCTGGCTATCCACAGAAGCGCGCGATACGGTATTGACCAGCTCGTTGAAACAGGCCGTTGCACAGACCAAAGAAAAGCTGGGCCAAGATCCCAAAGATTGGCAATGGGGCAATCTGCACCAGGCGGTATTTACCCATCCTTTGAACCCCATACTGGATAAGGCGGATAAAGAAAGATTCAATGTCGGAAAATGGCCGTTGGCCGGATCTGCATACACGCCGCTCGCGGCCAGCTACAACGAGAACTTCCAGTTGCAGTCGGGCGCTTCTTACCGAATGATCCTGGATGTTGGGAATTGGGATGCGTCGCAAGTCATAAACACCCCGGGGCAATCGGGGAACGTCAACAGCAAGCACTACCGCGACTTGGCGCCATTATGGGTCGGTGGGCAATATTTCCCCTTGGTGTATTCCATGGACGCAGTGCAAGCCAATACCGAGACCACGATCAACCTCTCCCCGGACGAACGCTGAAGGAATAAAGCGGCTCTAGGACAGGCTCATGGCTTTGCCAGAAGCCTGTCCGGTTCCCGCACATGGCGGCTGCGACCACCAATACAGAAAGCAATTTGGGGCATGTTCACCTTGCTAAAGAAATCCATTTCTTCGCGGTGATGAAACATGCCGCTATTACAACGCCACCAAGACATGAGCTGCTAACTAACGCCGTTGAGACTCAGCCGCAGCTGCCTATCGCACCACATGCGGTACAAAAATCACAACCATCCTTCTTGATAACGGCATGATTGCCACATTCGTTGCACGGTTTGCCGAGCATCGTGACGCTGACCGTAGTATGTTGTTTCGGCTCGTCGGCCACAACGCCCATCGCGTTCACTGGCATCCCTTCTTCGGTCAGAATGCCCAGCATTGCATAGCGATGAATCACCAACTGGGCCACATACGCTACCGTCGAAGGATAATTAGCCTGTTTCTCGCTACCAGGCACCCGCGCCAGGAAGTCACCGCGCGGTTCGGCATAATTAAGCAACTTGCGCAGCTTCATGCCGATCCAGGCCGGGTCAACGACCCGCATGTCCAGACTCAACAGCTTGCAAAGCCCGTCCAGTGCTCGCGGATGGGCACCCGTAAGCCACATGCTATACGGCCGGCGGCTGCCGTCGGGCATCTGTAGCTCTTTGAGCATCAGAACGAAATCATCTTCGGTAGATGGATTGCGTACATCAGCGACCCAGGCCAGAGTGCCGTCGGTACCGGTTTTAGGCTCGTGCGGTGCGAAAAGCGCATTCAAAACAGGTGTGGGGTCGCTGGCTTGGGAAGCAAGCGCGCCAAGGTCGTTATAGCGCCATTCAACCAGCTTGGCCAACGCGGCGGTAGCGCTGGGGACCTGCACGAGTTCGCCATTGGGCGGCATAGGCATCTGAAAACCATCGCCATAAGCATTCGCCAGCACCGAGAGTTTTTTGCGCAGCCAGCCCCGATCGTTGGCACGCATATCGGTGGATAAGGTTTTAGCAATAGCGTCCAGCCCCCGTGGAGGCTGCCCGCCCAAGACCCACACCTCGAAAGGAACATTCGACTGATCCGCCACAACCACTGCGAATTCACCTTGTGGGGTATGTATGGTTTCACTTACCCAACCCGAGGCGCCTGCTGGCAAACCCGGACGGGAGGGCCAACGCAGGGAAGCCAAAGGAGGCGACATGGCGACTTCAGTCAAGACAAGCCGTTTGTCCTGCTCCGACAGAGTGATGGGCTGAGGTGTGCTGCCCTCGACTGCCGGGGTAACGGACAGCACAGCACCTAAAATACTATTGGGGCGATAGGTCGTAATGCCTTTCAAACCGCGATGCCATGCCTCCATGTACAGGTTCTTGAACTCGTCGTAAGGATAATCGGCCGGCACGTTTACCGTCTTTGAAATGGCGGCATCCACATGTGGAGCCACCGCCGCGACCATCAACATATGATCAATGGCGGAAATATCCAGCGCCGAAACAAAGGCCTCTGGCAGATTATCGACATCGCCCCCCATGGCGCGATAAACGCGATAGGCGTGATCTTCGACGGTGTAGTCCTTTTTGCTGCCATCCCCCATGCGCTTCATGCGATTGTAGAACCAGGAAAATGCCGGCTCGATGCCATTCGAGGCATTGTCGGCGAACGCCAGAGAAATCGTGCCAGTCGGTGCAATGGAAGTCAGGTGCGAATTGCGAATGCCATGCTCGCGAATTGCATTTTTCAGTTTTTCGGGCAAACGCGCCGCAAATCCACCTTGCAAATATTTCTCGACATCTAGCAAGGGAAAGGCGCCGCGTTCCTTGGCCAAATCCACTGACGCTTCATAAGCGGCATCGCGCATCTCGCGCGCCATGTCGGCAGCAAGATCGCGCCCTTGTTGAGTATCGTAACGAACGCCCATCATGATCAATGTGTCGCCTAAGCCGGTGAAACCTAGACCAAGGCGGCGTTTCGCATCGGCTTCACGCTTCTGCTCGTCCAGCGGCCACTTGGTGGCAATAAGCACGTTGTCCAGCATGCGCACCGCGAGCTTGGTGGCCTTGCGCATTTGGGCGAAGTCAAATGCGGCGTCGGCCGTGAACGGGGCCGTGACATAAGCGGTGAAGTTCAAGCTTCCCAGACAGCAACAACCATAATCTGGCAAAGGCTGCTCGCCGCAGGGATTAGTGGCTTCGATCGTTTCACAATACGAGAGATTATTCTCCTCGTTGATGCGGTCCAGATACAAAACGCCGGGCTCTGCGGCAGCGTATGTACTTTGCATAATCAGGTCCCAAATCTCGCCGGCCTGCACTGTGCGGTACACCCATTGACCGTCGTCGCGCAGGTAAGCACCTTTGCTTTTCAGGTCGTCGTTGGGTTCTGTTGGATGAGTAAGTTCGAACGGCGCGCCGGCTTCAACGGCCCGCATGAAGTCATCGGTGACTCCGACGGAAACATTAAAGTTATTCAGCTGACCACGCTCTTGCTTTGCGGTAATGAACTCCATTACGTCGGGATGGGCCACGTTAATAACGGCCATTTGTGCCCCCCGTCGGGCGCCAGCGGATTCCACCGTTTCGCACGAGCGGTCAAACACCCTCATGTAGGAAATTGGCCCCGACGCGCTGCTGCCGGTGCCTTTGACGATGGCGCCCCGCGGACGGATGGCCGAAAAATTGTAGCCAACACCGCCGCCTCGGCGCATCGTTTCCGCCGCTTGAGCCAGTGCCGTATAAATCCCAGGCTTGCCGCCGACCTGTTCGGTAATGGAATCGCCTACCGGCTGCACGAAGCAATTAATTAGGGTGCTCTGCAGATCGGTACCTGCCGCACTATTAACACGACCGGCGGGAATAAAACCGTGCTGCATCGCCCAGAAGAAGTCCTCTGCATACTTCTTTCTTTGCTTCGGTTCCTCAACCTGCGCCAGCGCATTGGCCACGCGTGCGCGAACCTCGGCTATGCTGGTTTCGCCACCCTTGGCGTATTTCTCGATGAGTACTTCGGTAGAAATATCTTGAGGTTCAGCCAGCGCAATCGCCGTGCTCTCCAGTTGTTGCATCGTTTAGTCCTTATGCGTACGCCAGAATGTTATCGATAAACGGCTGGCGTCGAAAAATGTTAGTTCAGATACCTGAAACGGTATCATGCAGACGGCCGCTTGCTAATGATGTCGATCAAGAATGACCGGTGGTCATGCCTGCTAAATTCATCAGTAGTTTCAGCAAATATGCCGCGATGGCCAGCACAGCGATGCTGGCCGCCCAAATACCGACGAGCCACGCAATACGTCGGCCCCAGAGCCTGGAAGGTTTAAGGGGCTGTTGGGGCATCAGTGGTAGCCATCTTCTGCTCTGACTTTGCCACGAAATACATAATACGACCATGCCGTGTACATGAGAATGAGCGGAATAATTAGCAGGGCGCCCACTAGCGTGAAGCCCTGACTTTGTGGCGGCCCGGAGGCATCCCAGATGCTGATATCTGGCGGAATAATATTAGGCCACACACTGATTCCTAGACCACTATAGCCCAAAAACACGAGTGCAAGCGTGAGCAAGAACGGGCCCGCATGGGGATCGTTATTCAGCGAGCGCAGCAAAAACCACGTAACGAGCAACACCAGTACGGGCACCGGAGCGAACCAGAACAGATTGGGCAAGGTGAACCACCGCTCCGCGATTTCACTATGGGCGAAAGGTGTCCACACACTAAGAATGACAATAACCGCCAGCAATATCAACGTCAGTGGACGCGCCAGCTGCCGCATGCGGCTCTGCAAAAGTCCCTCTGTCTTGAAGATGAGCCAGGTGCATCCCAACAAGGCGTATGCCGCGATGAGCCCCAGGCCGGTGAAGATGGCAAATGGCTCCAACCAGTCGAGCGGCCCGCCCGCATACGCGCGATTCACCACATCGATGCCATCGATATAGGCGCCAAGCGTCACGCCTTGGAAGAAGGTCGCGGTGAGGGATCCGCCAATGAAGGCTTTATCCCAGAAATGCCGGCGCCGCGCATCCGCTTTGAATCGAAATTCGAATGCGACGCCGCGAAAGATAAGGCCCAACAACATGAAAATCAGCGGCAGCATGAAGGCACTGAGAATAACCGAGTAAGCCAGTGGAAATGCCGCAAGCAGGCCCGCCCCGCCCAGCACCAGCCAGGTTTCGTTGCCATCCCATACGGGCGCCACGGTATTCATCATGACATCACGGTCTTCTTTCCCTTGAATGAAAAGGTAGAGTATTCCGATGCCGAGATCAAAACCGTCCATTACGACATACATCAAGATGCCGAACAGAATAATAATCGCCCATAACAGGGCCAGATCGATGCCCATAGCCTTATCCCCTGGTTGCGTACGCCTCGGTTGAGGCACCATCGTTATCAGGCGCTGCGGAAAGAGGACGGCTGGGTGTGTGCTGTTCGCCGGGGCCGCCTTCGGGTGCTGTCCGGTCCTCGTGCAACATCGGCCCCTTGCGAATCAATCTTAATATATACACGGTGCCCGCTCCGAACAGGATAAAGTACACAATAACGAAAAGCGCCAAGGTAAGGCCAACTTCGAAGGCTCCATGTGGCGTCACCGCGTCGGCCGTGCGCATCACGTTATAGACGACCCACGGCTGACGCCCCACTTCTGTAGTGAACCAGCCGGCCAAAATGGCGACAAGCCCGGTAGGTCCCATGTACAGCGCAAAGCGCCACAATTTGGGGGATTGAAAAAGGCGACCGCGCCAGCGAGCCCACGCTGCCCAAACACCAAGCGCTATCATCAAAATGCCCAGCCCCACCATTATGCGGAAGGTCCAGAAGACAATCGTGACATTGGGACGGTCGTCCCGAGAAAACTCTTTCAGGCCCGCGAACTGCCCGTCCCAGCTATGCATCAGGATAAGGCTGCCCATACGAGGGATTTCAAGGGCAAAATGGTTTTTTTCTTCCTCCATGTCGGGCCAGCCAAATAGCGTTAATGGAACCCCTTCGTTGAGCTTACTTTCCCAGTGACCCTCGATAGCGGCTAGCTTGGCGGGTTGATGCTGAAGGGTATTAAGGCCGTGAAAGTCCCCAATGACCGCCTGCAATGGCGCGACAACAAGCAGCATCCACATGGCCATCGACATCATTGTTCGTATAGCCGGGTTATCGTTGTTACGCAAGAGATGCCAGGCGGCAGAAGCTGCGACAATCAATGCGGTAGCCAGAAAAGCGGCCACCCCCATATGTGCCAGGCGATAAGGAAACGAAGGGTTGAATATGACGGCCAGCCAATCGACCGGCACCACGCGCCCCCCGATAATCTCGTAGCCTGCCGGCGTCTGCATCCAGCTATTGGACGCGAGAATCCAGGTCGCGGACACCAGCGTGCCTAGGGCGACCATAATCGTCGAGAATAAATGCAGTCCTGGGCCGACGCGTGTCCATCCAAAGAGCATTACACCCAGAAAGCCCGCTTCCAGGAAAAAGGCGGTCAACACCTCGTATGCCAACAAGGGCCCCGTTACACCGCCGGCAAAGTCCGAAAAAAAGCTCCAGTTGGTCCCGAACTGATACGCCATGACCAAACCGGAGACGACACCCATCCCGAAGTTGACCGCGAAAATCTTGCTCCAGAAATGGTAGAGGTCTCGGAATACCGGATTGCCGGTCTTGAGCCAGCAGCCCTCGAGAACCACCAGGTAGCTAGCCAAGCCTATGGTGATAGCGGGAAATATGATATGAAACGAGATTGTGAAGCCGAACTGTATTCGTGCCAGCAACAATGCGTCTACGTCCATACATTCCCCTTTGATGAAACGCTGCCCGATCGGCAGGACAGCGGGAAAGCTTCGTATTGGTGCTTAAAATAGTACTCCTAATTGCCAACGGGAGTCCTGCTTAATCCGTCCAGCAAGACCGAATCCCATGCATGCAACGTTTGTCGTTGCTCACCTAAACCCTCGATGCCAAGATGCATAACGTCTCCGGCTTTGAGGTAAACCGGCGGTTTTTGACCGAGTCCCACACCAGGCGGAGTTCCGGTCGATATAAGGTCACCCGGATACAGCGTCGTAAACTGACTGATGTAATGGACTAGATATGCCACGTTGAAAATCATGGTCTGCGTGCTGCCACTTTGGTAGCGCTTTCCATTTACTTCGAGCCACATTGCCAGGTCCTGCGGGTCAGGGACGTCGTCAGCAGTGACCAGCCAGGGGCCTACCGGGCCGAACGTGTCGCAACCTTTGCCTTTGTCCCACGTGCCACCGCGTTCCATCTGATACTCACGTTCGGACACATCGTTCACAATGCAATAGCCGGCCACGTAGCGTAAAGCGTCATCCAGACTGACATAGCGCGCCTTGGTGCCGATAACGACGCCGAGCTCGACTTCCCAGTCGGTTTTTACTGATCCCTTCGGAATAACGACTGGATCGTCTGGCCCTGTGGGCACAGACCACTTATTAAACAAAATGGGTTCTTTAGGTATTTCAGCGCCGGTTTCAGCCGCGTGATCGCTATAGTTGAGACCCACACAAATGAATTTTCCTATCCCCGAATAGGGGGTGCCAAGGCGACCAGGCTTTTCGACGACCGGCAAATCATCTATGTTCAAGGCTTGTAGGGATTTCAATTGTGCCGGGCTTAATGTCCGTGCATCGATATCAGTCAAGGTGCCCGACAAATCGCGAACGCGACCTTGTGCATCAAGACATCCGGGCTTTTCGCCACCGGCCGGGCCATAACGTAATAGCTTCATAATTTGCTCAGGTCCTGAAATTTATTGGTTGGTTTTAATAACTTGTTGGACTGGAAAGCCCTGCGTACCGGCATAGTCAAGCAGTCTATTTACAGTGGTTTCATCGGCGTTCTTCGCGCGGGATAAAACCCACAGATATTTTCGGTCAGGCGTGCCGACCAGGGAATACTCGTAATCCCCTTCCAGTCTTATTATCCAGTAATCTCCCCACACTGCAGGAATCCATGAGAGCCATGAGGGCGCAAATCGAACCTCGAGTCTAGCTGTGTCGGGCGGCGCAAAGCGTCTGGACAAACGCCCCTCTGCCTTTGCTTCTTCCCGACTGCCGTCTTCCTTCACACATTGGTTCACGACGTTGATGCGGTCATTTTCCTGTAGGGTATATTCAGCCTTGACTTCGCCCGCACAATCGGCCTGGAATCGATTGGGCAACCGGGCCTGTTCATACCAAACGCCAGCGTAGCGGCTCAAGTCCACGTTCTGCTGCGTAGCCAAATCGGCTTTAGAAGCCGATCGTGGAGCGGCGCATCCGGCCAGGGTCCACAAGGCGACTAAACCCACAATGGTGACAGAGAGCCGCCTGGCCCGTCGCCCGGAAATAGCGTTGACCATAATGTACCTTTATTCTCATGCCGAATTTTCGTTTATCTGAAGGGTGAGTTGCGACCTTGCACCGGCAAATACCGGTCCCGCCAAGAAGCTGACACGATTAAAGGGTATGCTTTCAGTATGCCGATGGCCAGTCTCTTAGAGGAACCCGATGAATATTTTTGAAGTACTCAGAGAAAGTCACGAAGTCCAGCGTGGCTTGACTAAGCAACTACTCGGAACCAGCGGCGACAGTCAGGAACGAAGCTCACTTTTCGAGAACCTGAAGACCGTTTTGGCCGCTCATGCTCTCGCCGAGGAGCGCCACCTGTATGTTCCGCTAATGGATACTGATCCCGGGATCGACCTGTCTCGACATGCCATAGCTGAACACCATGAAATCGACGAGCTAGTGGAAAGCCTCGAAGAAACCGACCCGTCTAGCCCCGGCTGGCTTGCCACCGCCAAAAAATTATCCGACAAAGTACATCACCACCTCACAGAGGAAGAGCACAAATTTTTCCAAATGGCAGGAAAGATTCTGAACGAAAAGCAAAAGATTTCTTTGGCCCGACAGTACGTGACCGAATATGAGAAGGCACTCGCGTCGTAGACCTAGCCTAAGCCGGTTAAAATCACCGGCCCAACCATCCATTCGAGTAAAACATGGCAAGCAAGAATCGCGCTGAAGGGGCTGAGGCCGTGGTCGAGTTCATTCGGGACTCAAGACTTCCGATCGCGCCTGGTCAAGACGCCCAGGTACAGCTTATCGTATCGGCGAAAGCCGGCGACAAGTGGCGTTTGAATCGAGTCAGTCTGCCTGTCGGCCTCCGTTTCGACGAAGAAGGCGCCGAAGTGTCGATACCGGGCATTGGTACTCCGTTTTACCGGTCGTACAGTCCTGTCCCGGGTACGCGTTTTATATACGACACGCTAAAGGCGAAATTATTCATTGAAGGACATTTGAATAAAGGCAGAGGCGACCCTTACGTTATCCTGATATCTCGCTAAGCAAGGTTTGAAGCCTACTTGCAGAGCCTCAACTTGCGTAATGACATAAATAGCCTACCCGGCATCATGGAAGCGTTTCGGTGCTCGCGGCCCACACACCGCTGGCGCTTGATGTGACCAAACCTTTCAATTCTATGCAAACTGCGATACCCTTTATTCATGCAATACACAAACACAGCTTCGATATGCACAGCTTGTTACGCACTCTCGCTTGGCAGCGGCGGAACTGAACCCCATGCCGCCATGAAGCTTATGTCGGCGCGGCCCCCGAACGCTTACGAAGGTGTTCTGGAGCGGCAATATAATTGCACGGTATGCAATACGATTTGGCTTCGACGCACCGATAAGTGGGGTGTCGATGCCGGGTTCCGCCTACTTCCATAGGCTGGTTGCCTTAATACCGGCAAAGAATCGTTTTCCACATTGAATGGTCGGGCGGATGGATATCCCATCAACGTTCATGCTTGTCGTCGACTATGCTCGATACTTCAAGCAAGCGAATTCTAAGAGTCAGGATAACTATGGAAAACCCATTTGGAGACGACACGACCTCCACCGGCGGCACCCGGAACTATCTGTTGCTCGTATCCACGTCTCAAGACAACCTAAAGGCAATCCAGAAGGTGGTAAGCAATCTAAAAGCGACGGTAGATAAAAATGCTATTCCGCTCTGGATTGATTCGAAAGGAATAGGCGTTTTCATGACCACGGATCTTGTCGCAATCGACATAAGATCTGCGGCGTTCGAGGGCGTCATGGGGGAATTCTCAAATATCAAAGACGTCGTCGTGACAGAGGTCGGCAGTGACTGGTACGCCGGCGACCAAACCCAAATCAAGAACTGGCTTACCTCACACGCGGGGAGCCCTTTACCCGTGCCTGCCGATTCACGGTTACGGACCCGTAAAGCGGTAACCAAACGGCGTTGATCTTGTTCGTCTTAATGAGTGCGCTCAAAAGGCCAGATCGAAGGGTTTGCCTGAATACGCTCGCAATTCCTGCAGGGCCGTTAATATTGCGGGGCCAGGCATGAATTTTGCACTACAGGGAATACCACCCACCCTGGGAGACCGATATGACACAAGCCAAACTCGAGCCCGGCGAACCACGCATTTCATTGGCAGGCAAGCGCGAATCCGACCGCGCGGAATCCGATACCAAAAAAGAGAGCGATCCGCCGCGCAAATCGGGAATAAAGCAAACTACAAAGCGTCGCAACAAAGAACAGACGGCGAGTCCGCTGGATCCTGGCATAGATCTGGGGGGCTAACCTTGCGGTCGCTCCGTTAGCGATTGTTTCCAGTTGCCCGCGAACCCAAAATGCGGTGCTTCAATTTGACCCGGCATCCAAAAATCAGTGAATGGAGCTATATCCGGCTCGCAATGCCAGTAAGCCTTTCCATTAGCATCCATGGCCCACCATCTTGCGAGTTCGGGTGCCTGCGACCAATCGACCAAATCGTATGCCATAGCAGCCTTCCGCGTGTTTGGATGGGTTACAGCGCAACTAAAGTTTGGCTTCGGCACGTAGACCCTGGATAGTTTATCCGACAGATACCGTACAAGCCGAGAGTTAAAAGCGTACTAAACGTCGGGCTGTGTCAGTTCGACATGCCCTTCGTCCCCTTCATCGCCCGCGCTCACGAGTCTATTTCTACCCTCGCAGCCGGGGCAAATGAAATAACACCCTTCGTCGTCGATTTCAGGTTCGACTGTGTGCGACATAACAATGAGCCCACAGTGCCGGCAAGTCCACATGGTCCACTCCTACCTAGGAAATATCATCATAGCGCAAGTAGACAGCAAGGGAACCGGTAGCGCAATGGTCCCAATCGGTGTACCTGGACTGCAGAATTCATTGCACTATTTGGCAGGCTGCGGGAACGGTAAGGCCGGCTTGACTTCAATTCTTATTGTCTTACGAGTATCGCCGCTACGGCACTCTTGCCAATGGCTGAAGGGCATGAGCACTGCGCATAAACCGCCAACGAAAACACTCCAGCCATTGTCGAGAAATCCAATCGAAGTCGCGCTTTTACATGTATGTGCATGCTTGCCGTCTCCAACGACGTATGCGTGACAAGTAACGAAAGCGATCAAACGGATTTGTATTCGTTGCAGTTGCGCCTAAACGGAAGTGGAGTTGTACCGTTTCCGCATCCTGCTTAGCAATTTCCTTTCTTCGCTTGCCCTGGTGGGCAAAAATCACCATTTCGGTTGTCATGCGGGTGCCCACTATGAATATATCCCACGCATCCCGACATCACAGACAACACTACTGCCATCAACATTATCTTCATTCCGACTCTTTGATTTTGTAACCATGTCGATTCTAACGGCGATGCCCGCGTTCCCACCTTGCGAGCAGTAACCATTTGCTACACAAGTTAGGATTCTTGATAGGACACCGCTAACGGCGGCGAGCGTAGCCATGTGGCGGAGCTTCGGCGCAGCCGTGCAAATTGTCGCAAAGGGCGGGTAAGCGTCGAAAGAAACGGCCCACTACGAACAGCCCGATACGAAGCTCGGCCTACGCCGTACGGGCAAATGTCCTTACACGCCTTCCTCGATAGAATCGGATACCTTTACTTACTAATGCATCAAAGGGGAGCTTTATGTCCTACTTCGGCGAGTTTGATGGTGTTACCGAGCCATCAAAGCAACATCTCATAAGGTTTCTGCAGCAGTCAAGAAACTTCCTGTCCGATGTCATTCGAAATAGGCTTGTGGGCTTTGGACGAGTTCACGACTTAGACCTTTTTGATGCAGAGACGAGGGGGCAAGCCGAGGGCCTGATCTATGACCGCGACCGCGACTTCAAAAGAATAATCGACGCGGTGGATCATCTGCCGCGCGCTAGCGAAGCATTATCCAAGCATGGCCTCGTAGGCGCACCTCAAAAACTGAGACTTTTGGCCATGGTCCGCCTTGAAAACCGCGTCGGATTCTTTCGTAACGAAGAAATAATAAAGAAGATTCTCGAAGACATAGACAACATCTTAGATGCGACGCGCGACGCTCCGGAATTTGCATCGAACGAATACGGCCCTAAGGCGTCGCAATATCAATCCTCTTTTATATATGCGGAAATGAAGGCAAACATCGAGGAAATCCAAAAGATGATTGGGATCCTTCTGCAGAATGTTCAGCGCCTTGCCCGTCGTCCTGTGGCCAGAAAAGGAAAGTTTGCGAATAGTCGCGGCTATGGCGGAGCCGCAGTTGACGGCCAACCCGCGGTAGTGTCGTAAGCAGCGACCACTTGGGCCTTCCACCCGCGCATTAAAACGCAGCGTTCCCGACATGACCGGGGAGTTTCGCCTGTCTACGTCCGATTAATGGAAATTCCGCCATCGGCCATCAAGTTTGACCCCGTCGTGAAACTCGATGCATCGGATGCGAGGTAAAGCGCCGATCGTGCAATCTCCTGCGGCAGTGCCAAACGCTTTAGCGCGTGCAGCCCTTCGACGAAGGCACGGGCTTCTGGCGTATTAGTCGCGGCCCGCCCCATCGGAGTATCTGTGCCTCCCGGTAGAAGAGCATTGGCTCGGATTCCATGCGAACCATACTCAACAACGATCACTTGCATGAGGCCGATCAACCCGGCCTTGCTTGCCGCATAGGCCCCCATTCCCGGGAAGCCCACGGCGTGACCAACAAAGGATGATGTGAATATAATTGAGCCACCGCCCCGCGTTACCATCGCTGGAATTTGATATTTCGCACCAAAGAACGCGCTGGTCAGGTTTGTATCGAGAATTACATTCCATGCATCAGCTGAAATATCGGGAACCGATGCACTCTCCCCTGTCGAGCCGGCATTGTTGAAGGCAATATCCAATCCCCCAAAGCGACCGACGGCTATATTCACCAATGTTTTGGCAAGTTTCTCTTCTTTGATATCTCCGGCGACAGCAATCGCTTCGCCCCCACTATCTTTAATCTGGGCGACAAGCAAGTCTAACTCGACTCGACGGCGTGCCGTTACGACGACTTTCGCTCCCTCTTTCGCGAACAACTTCGCGGTCTCGTAGCCAATGCCTGAACTTGCGCCCGTTACAATCGCCACTTTTCCGGACAACTGATTCATTTTTTAATCCTTACGCTGATTTAACTTTGGATAATCAGCGTAATGAAGCCCGCAGCTCAGAGCTATCCGTTTCTTGCTGTCACGTTTTGAGAACCGTCTTCATGAAGGGTCGGGCGATGCGGTTCGGTTCAGTTTCAGTGCCCTATTCCGTGCCGCCGAACTGGCGACTCAGCACGGCGTACAACGTCGTTGTAGCGAAACGGCGGATCCTGTCTTCGCATTGCCCTCGTTCGCTGGCTGAAGACTCTCTAATCCGTAGTTCCCTCCTCTACCGAATGAGCGTCTTCTGCGTCCTCAGGCACGCGTATTGCCGCTGTTTCTTATCAGTCCACGAGGAGGCGATCATGACGAAGCCAATGCCAGACACCGATCCCGTGAAGCGCGAACCTCCTGGGGAAATTAGCAAGGTTCCCAATAACGACGTTGGCGGCGGCGGACGCCCGGCCGGTAAGCCGGAAGAAGAAACTCCGGACTCAAAAGGTAACCGACAAGATAACGTCCAGCCGGGAGGCGATGAGCCGACAAGTCGTTAATGGCATGCACGTAGCACTCTAATCAGGTAGGCCGTCTGTAGAGGGCTTTTTTGCGCCCACTCCGGTCAGGCACGTCGCTTGCCGTATTAAGCAAGCAAGGCTTTTAGGCTGTTCGACCGAGCTGCCCTGCTTCTGCTTACGGAGAAACGCCATGGAACAAAATAAGAGAACCGGGAAGCGCCCGCAACCGGACCTGGAACAAGGCAACGAGATGGACCCCCGCGTGAAGGAGTCCTATGGCCCTGGAGGGGATCGAGCAGGTATAGACGGCCCCGGCGTGCCAACTAAGAAAAATCCCGGTCAAACCAACCCCGCTCATAACACCCCTAGCCACATGCGCCAAGATCAGCCAAACCAGCAAGATTTAGGGCAGTCCGGCCAAGGTCAGACACAGAGCTATCCTGGCATCAAGGGACCCAAAACGCACGATCTTCAGCAAGATAGCACTATGGACGAGGAACAGGCAAAAGCCAGCGAAGAGGCTGTGGACACCGTCCGGCGCAAAGAAGGCAATGCGAAGCATGACGCGCAAGAGGCGGAAGGGAAAAAAGCCACACAGTTCGATGGCAACCCGAATCCACAGGGAGCTCCTTCGTCGACTTTCGGGCCTAAGGATGATACGCCGATGAAATTGGAGAAAACCGACGGGCCGCGCGACGATCAGTAACAGCTCCACAACGCCATACTGGCCCCTTCATTGGGGCCTTTTTTATAATCCAAAAAGAGGGTCGCTGGAGACGTAACCAGCATCCCAAAGCAAGAAGGCCGAACCCAATGCTTAATAGGGCTCGACCAGTCATTCAACAGCTCTGTCCGCTCACCAATTCTGGCAAGCGGAGCGATTAAACCACTTGAATCATCGTCGCTTGAGGGCCTTTCTGCCCGGCTGTTGAGACATACGACACGCGCTGGTTTTCTTCAAGGCTTTTATGACCATCGCCTTGGATGTCGCTGTAATGTGCGAAATGGTCCTTGCTACCGGATTCAGGCGAGATGAAGCCGAAACCCTTGTCGTTGTTGAACCATTTCACGATACCAAATTCTGTTTTCAATACAAATCCTAAGGAGAACTGAAAAATAACCCCGCAATAAGTATGGGGTCAAGGCTCTACGATACCAGAATAGTTAACAGCCCGGGCCACGCTGCGGCATCGGAAATGATCAATCGGGAGTAGACCTTTACACTGTTGGCGCGGTGCTCGGACGTAAGTCGACTACCAGCACCAAGCGTCACAGCTACCTTGCCATAGATTCGTTGAAGACCGGGCTTGGCAAGATAGGCCGCAGGGCAGCATAAAGGACCATGTCAGAAAAACCCCAGACAACAAAAAGGCCAACTCCGAAGAATTGGCCTGAATGCTTGATATTACTGGTGGGCTGTGGGCGGCTCGAACGCCCGACCTACGGATTAAGAGTCCGCTGCTCTACCAACTGAGCTAACAGCCCTTGTGCTGCAAAGAAAAAGATTCTACCGCGAAAAGAGTCCTCGCGCCACGAAAAGACCGATTTTTTTCGCAAAAAGCGCCCGAAAGTTTGGAACACCATGCAAACCGCGCATAACCTCCCGTCTCGCGCTTATTTCTTTTTACGGTATGAGTCGTGACAGGATTTACAGCTCTTGCCGACTTCGCCAAAGGCTACCCGAAATGCGTCGAAGTCTCCGGTATCTGAGGCTGCCGTGAGCTTCGTCATACCCGTCTTGAATTTGTCCTGTGCCTGCTTGAATCCTTCGGAATCACTCCAGACTTCGGGCCGGGATTCTCCGCCTTCCTTGCCTGGACCATATGCCGTCCACGGCAGGTCAGCCAACACATTAAGTACTGCAATATTTTCCTGGATTTTCTGCTTATCGTAAGGTGCTTCCTTCTTGGCGACGGGAGCCATGCGGCCAAAGTGCGATCCTATCAGGGCCATGGCGGCCCCGCGATATTTGGCGGCGTCTTCAGCTTTGGCAAATTGCGCCATGGAAGGCGTCGATACCAATGCAATCAAACCGGCAACCGCAAACAAACCAATTTTCTTTTTCATAGATGCTCCTGAATTAAGACGGTAGTTAAAGCAGTAAAAAAAGGGTAAACACACTGGTGAAACGCAAGCACAAACAAAAACCCGCGGCAGGTTCGCGCAATGCGGGAACAAGCAACACGGGCTGGTAAAAATGGGTCTTAAATTTTCTTGGCTAAATCGGCTGCCAGGCCAATGTAGGTCCGCGGCGTAAGAGCAAGCAGGCGCGCCTTGGGTTCGGCGGGCAAATCAAGGCCGTTAATGAATTCGGTCAGCCCAATTTGGTTGATTCCCTTCCCGCGCGTAAGCGCTTTTAGCTGTTCGTATGGGTGAGGCAGGCCGTAACGGCGCATCACGGTCTGCACGGGTTCTGCCAGTACTTCCCAGCAAGAATCGATATCCTCATCGATGGCAGCAGCATTGAGTTCTAATTTATGCAGGCCACGCAAGCAAGAATCGTAAGCCACCGCACAATAACCAAAGGCCACGCCCAAGTTACGCAACACCGTGGAATCAGTCAGGTCACGTTGCCAGCGCGACACGGGCAATTTTTCAGATAAATGGCGCAGGACCGCGTTGGCCAAGCCAAGGTTTCCTTCGGAGTTCTCGAAATCGATCGGATTGACTTTATGCGGCATGGTCGACGAGCCCACTTCCCCCTCTTTCAGGCGCTGTTTGAAAAAACCAAGCGCCACGTAGCCCCATATGTCGCGATCAAGATCCAGGATAATGGTATTAGCGCGCCCCACTGCATCGAATAACGCGGCCATCCAATCGTGGGGCTCGATTTGGATCGAATACGGGTTTTGCACCAGGCCCAACTTTGCCAGGACACCAGCACTGAAGGCAGGCCAGTCAATCTCGGGGTAAGCCGACGTATGGGCGTTGTAATTGCCAGTGGCGCCATTCAATTTTGCCAGAGGCTCGACGGCTTCGATGGCAACGATGGCGCGCTCAAGGCGGGCAGCTACGTTGGCGAACTCTTTGCCCAGCGTTGTAGGGCTGGCGGGTTGTCCGTGGGTGCGCGCGAGCATGGGTTGATCGGCGAACTGCCGGGCCATGGTTTTCAGGTGCTGGCACAGTTCGTTCAGCTTGGGCACGATGAACTGCGATCGTGCACGCGTGAGCATCAGAGCGTGCGAGGTATTGTTGATGTCTTCCGAGGTGCAGGCGAAATGAATGAATTCTGCAGCAGCTGCGAGCTCGGTGTTATCGGCAACACGCTCTTTCAGCCAGTACTCCACCGCTTTGACGTCATGATTGGTCGTCTTTTCGATTTCTTTGATGCGTTCGGCATCGGCTTCGGAAAACTCATCGACGAGCTTGTTCAACGCCGCTTTGGCGGACTGCGAGAACGACGGTAATTCAGGTAGGCCAGCCTCGGAAAGGCCAATCAGCCATGCAATCTCGACTTCAACCCGGTGAGCCATGAAAGCTGCTTCGGACAGGGTTGCACGTAACACTTGACCTTTCGCGGCGTATCGGCCGTCGAGGGGGGACAAGGCGTTCAAATGGCTTAGTTGCGGAGCTATTAACATGGCAGTTCACGGAAAGGAAAATTAGCCCGCATTCTAACATCCGCAGTGCGCTGCCCCCAAAGCCTGGCTAATAGATGCATCGTTTGGCGGCAATATGTCAACCGTCATAAAGAGAATCCGCATATAAACGACACATTCGAAGCGGGCTGGCGGTGGCACTCGTTTTGTCCGGGTTTTTGGCAAATAAGCAACGGTATCCTGCTATACTTTTTTTGCCTTTAACTCACAAACTTTGCCATGAAACTAATCGGTTCGCTAACTAGTCCTTACGTACGCAAAGTGCGCGTCGTTATGGCCGAGAAAAAACTTGATTACGAGTTTATCCTCGAAAATGTGTGGGCCGAAGATACACAGATCCAGACGTCTAATCCGCTGGGTAAAGTGCCCTGTCTTATCATGGACGATAACGGGAGCCTGTTCGATT
This sequence comes from Candidimonas sp. SYP-B2681, assembly GCF_003971065.1. GTDB lineage: Bacteria > Pseudomonadota > Gammaproteobacteria > Burkholderiales > Burkholderiaceae_B > Pollutimonas. Next base: position 28,425 of record NZ_RYDV01000007.1, on the reverse strand, counting down.
CCCGTGTCATAGTCGAATACCTCGATACGCTTTCGCCAGTCGGCCGGCTAATTCCCGCCCCCGGCCGCGACCGCGCCGCAACCAAGTGCTGGGAGGCCGCCGCCGACGGCGTACTCGACGCCGCTGTAGCGATCAATATCGAAATCAATCGGCGAGCCCCAGAGCTGCGTAGCGATGCCTGGATCGAGCGCCAGCACAAGAAGATAACTGCCGCACTCGATTACATGGACAACAACCTGGCTGATCACCCGTTCTGCATGGGCATCAACTTCAGCCTGGCCGATGTTGCCGTTGGATGTGCGCTGGGCTATCTCGATCTGCGTTTTGCCGAACTTAACTGGCGTTCGCAATACAGTAACCTGCAGCGCCTTGACGAAAAACTGCAAAGCCGTCCATCGTTCACTGCAACGCTGCCGCCCAAGGGCTGAATGCCCTTGCCGGGGCAGTCGGATCAAGCCTTCTGCAAGGCTGATCCGACATAGCGTTTATGGCTGAAAAGCCTTATAGGCTTCATACAGCATGTAGGCAGCCAGCACAAACAACAAGCATGCAAACACCCGCTTCAACGTCTTTACGGGCAAGCGGTGGGCACATCGCGCTCCGAAAGGAGCCGTTAGTACGCTCATCGCTGAAAGCACGATGAGCGCCGGCCAATATATATAGCCCAGCATTCCGTCGTGGCCCGCAACTTCGTGAAAGCCGGAATATATATAGCCGGCACTATTGGCTATTGCGATGAAGAAGCCCAATGCGGCGGAGGTCGCTACGGCGTTATGCATCGATACATTGCTGCGCGCCATGAAGGGTACCGATAAGAAGCCTCCGCCCGCCCCCAATAACCCTGAGGCGAAGCCGATACCTGCCCCGACACCGGCCGTAACCGCTTTACCGGGCATGGTTCTGCCTGCTTTAGGCGGCTTGCCACTTAGCATTTTGGCGCCCGAATAGGCAACGAAAGCGGCGAATATCAGCGCTAACCACCCGCCACTTAAGTACGAGAACACGGCGCCGCCGGAAAGCAGGCCGCCAATGATCATGCCCGGCGCCATCACTGAAACGATATCCCACCTGATGGCCCCTTTTGCGTGATGCGCACGCATACTGGAGACCGACGTAAAAATAATGGTTGTCATGGACGTCGCGATGGCTGCATGCACAATGAACTGATCCGGCACGCCGTACAAGGGAAACAGCATGGTCAGAAATGGCACCAATATCATCCCTCCCCCAATGCCCAACAAACCGGCCGCGAAACCAACCATGGCACCTATGCATGCCAAACTGACAATAAAAACCGGATCCATAAAGACCTTGAAAGAAGAGTAGAAAGGATGTTGCCTGAAAATCAGACGCTGATGTGTTTATACTATGATGCCACCGCCCAGGCATACATCGCCCGCATACAGGACCGCAGATTGGCCGGGCGTCACCGCCCATTGGCTTTGTTCAAACGACAAGCGGAAATTATCGGCTGTGCCGTCCTGCAGTTCACACGCCGCGTCAGCTTGCCGATAACGTGTTTTGGCCGCGTAGCTTCCCGCAAGAGGCGCATAACCAGAGACCCAGCTGACATCCTGGGCGTGCAACTCTTGGGCCAACAACCATGGATGATCATGGCCTTGCACCACATATAGGGTGTTGTGTTCTATGTCTTTACGTGCCGTGTACCAAGCGTCGGCGGTGCCATCTTCGCGCTGCCGGCCTTTTATGCCACCAATTCCGAGACCCTTGCGCTGGCCCAGCGTATAAAACGATAAGCCTTGATGTTCGCCCAGCACCACGCCTTCAGGTGTCTTGACCGGCCCCGGTTTAGTCGGGAGATAACGGTTAAGAAACTCGCGGAAAGGACGTTCGCCAATAAAGCAGATTCCCGTGGAGTCTTTTTTGGCCGCATTCGGCAGTTGCAAAGCCTGCGCCATACGCCTGACTTCTGTCTTGGGTATTTCACCCAAGGGAAAAAGCGTTCTCGACAACTGGGCCTGATTCAACCTATGCAAGAAATAACTCTGGTCCTTGGTGTGATCTACGGCCTTCAACAACTGGTGTAGCTCGCCCTCTTCAGTTTGAACCGTACGCACCCGTGCATAGTGGCCCGTTGCAATGCGCTCTGCACCCAGCGACATGGCGTGGTCGAGAAACGCTTTGAATTTGATTTCGGCGTTACACAAGACATCGGGATTGGGGGTGCGACCCGCCGAATACTCACGCAGGAAGTCGGCAAATACCCGGTCCTTGTACTCGGCAGCAAAATTGACGGCCTCGATTTCGACGCCGATAAGATCAGCGACACTGGCGGCATCCAGCCAGTCTTGACGCGAAGAACAGTATTCAGAATCGTCATCGTCTTCCCAGTTTTTCATGAACAAGCCTACGACTTCATAGCCCTGCTCTTTCAACAACCAGGCTGTCACCGAGGAATCCACCCCGCCCGACATACCCACCACGACGCGCCCTTTTGATGCAGATATTTTAACCATGCGGGTATTTTAGACGGTTCCGCCGATCACGAGAGCGAGTCACCCGGCCCCGGCTTTAGCGCTTCGTCAACCACTTCGATCCAGTGGCGAACGGGCGTCGCCGTGCCACTTTGCAAATGGGTGATGCAGCCTATATTCGATGAAATAATCGTTTTGGGCGCAGTTGCCTGAATCGCTGCGAGCTTACGATCGCGTAATGATCGCGAGAGCTCTGGCTGCGTGACGGAATACGTTCCTGCGGAACCACAGCATAAATGCGACTCTGTAAACGGTTGCAAGGTAAAGCCGAGCTCGGCCAGCATGCGCTCGCTCACGCCGCGCAGGCCCTGCCAATGCTGCAATGTACAGGGTGGATGAAATGCCACTGGTGCTGGTGCCGACTTCATCAGCGCCCTGAGTGCGGGCGCATGGGGCGCCACGATCTCGGCTACGTCGCGCACCTTATCCACCAACCGCAACGCCTTCTCGACATAGTCGCGATCGTGGCGTAAATGATGGGCATACTCTTTGACCATGGCGCCGCAACCCGATGCGTTCATAATGATTGCTTCAACCTTGCCTTGATCCAGCACGGGTAGCCACGCATCGATATTGGCTCGCATTTGGTCCAGTGCGGTCTCTTGGGCATCAAGGTGGAAATTAATGGCGCCGCAGCAACTAGCTCCGCCCGCCAACTGGGTGCCGATACCCAGCGCGTCCAGTACCCGTATGGTGGCAGCATCAATAGTGGGCATCATAGCCGGTTGAACACAGCCCACCATCATGAGCACCTGCCGTGTATGCCGATGGCCGCCGCTGGGCAATGTGCCCACAGCCCTCGCCTTTGGAACCTTGGCTTTCAAGACTTGAGGCAGCACTGGCCTCATGAATTTACCCAGCTTCATGGCTGGGGCAAACAAGGATGAATTCAGCGCCCTCCGCAGCAGTGTGCGGGTAAGCCGCTGGGAAAAAGGTCGCTCGACCTTTTGGTCGACCAGTTTGCGCCCAATATCCACCAGGACGCCGTATTCGACTCCCGAGGGACAGGTAGTTTCGCAGTTGCGACAGGTCAAACAGCGATCTAGGTGTTCCTGAGTTGCCCGGCTTGGCTCTACGCCTTCGAGCACCTGCTTCATTAAATATATGCGCCCGCGCGGACTGTCGAGCTCGTCTCCCAGAATTTGATACGTAGGACAAGTCGCCAAGCAGAATCCACAATGGACACAGCGGCGCAGGACTGCATCCGCATCCTGCCCTTCGTCGGTATCACGCACCCATGATGCCAGATTTGTTTGCATGATTGAGATCTCAGAAGTCGGGAAACAAGCGTTTAGGATTAAAAACGCCGACGGGGTCGAGCTCTTGCTTCAGGCGCAGGCTGATGTTCCTGAGCGCAGGTTGCAGGGGCTGGAAGACTGACAGATCGGCGGGCTTGGAACCGTAGCGATACAAGGTGGCATGCCCACCCAGTTGCGCTACCTTGCGGCGCAAGTCCGGGCCGGAGCTTACCTCGGGCAGCCAGCGCAAGCCGCCACCCCACTCGATCAACGTTGGACCGGCGTTTAACATGGGCGACTGCGGAGGTACCGCCACCCGCCACACAGTGGGGGTTTGAAAAAAAGAGTGGGTCTGGTCCCGAATGCTATCCCAAAAGGCTCGCGCAGCGGAGGCATCCAAATTCTGCCCCCCTAGCTTTTCCGACGCGATTCGCACCGCCGGTTCGCTGCCCGATAACCGGACGTATAAACGTCCCGCCTCTGCTCCTTCGCTCGCGCACCATGCGGTTGCAGAAATGGGTAAAGGTCGGCTTCGCCACTGTGTAAAAAAAGCAAGCGCTTCAGCCTGACCGAGTTCGAAAACTAATGTCTTCTCTTGAAAAGGCTTGGGAGCCACCTTAATGGATACTTCAGTCAGGGCGCCGAAAATTCCCATTGAACCCGTAAGCAATCGGGACACATCGAAGCCCGCCACATTCTTCATGACCTCGCCGCCAAAAGACAAGATACTGCCGGCGGAACTAAGCAGCTTGGCACCCAGCATGAAGTCTCGCGCACTGCCAGCCGCCATGCGCCGCGGCCCAGACAAGCCACTTGCGATACACCCCCCGATGGTCGATTCCGGACCGAAGCGCGGCGGCTCGAATGCCAGCATTTGATTCTGCTCATCAAGCATGGTTTCGATGTCGCTGAGCAAGGTTCCTGCGCGTGCGGTAATGACCAGCTCAGAGGGCTGGTAATTGACAACGCCGCGATATGGCGAGAGGTCAAGAACCGCGATCTCGTGGAGCGATTCGCGGTCACCCGGCTCGCCGTAAAAGGCTTTAGTGCCTCCACCGCGTATGCACAATGGGCGCTCGCCAGCCCTGGCGGTCATCACCTGCTGACAAATATCAGATAGTACAAATTCCATGGCTGATTCTTAAAAGCGAGGCAATTCAGAAAAGCGGACTTCGCCGCCGTGGACGTGCATTTTGCCGTACTCGGCACAACGCGCCAGAAGGGGAATGACCTTCTCGGGATTCAGCAAGCCGTACGGATCGAAACCCTTCTTCAAGGCGCTGAAAAAGTTGAGCTCTTCCCGCGTGAACTGTATGCACATCTGGTTGATTTTCTCTATGCCGACTCCGTGCTCGCCCGTTACGGTGCCACCTACTTCGACGCATAGCTCGAGTATGGCAGCGCCAAATTTTTCAGCTCGCTCGACCTCGTTAGGTTGATTGGAATCGAACATGATCAAAGGGTGCAGATTGCCATCACCCGCGTGAAAAACGTTAGCGCAACGCAAGCCGTATTCGTCTTCCATTTGTTCGATGGCGCCTAGGACGCGTCCTAAATGCCGGCGCGGTATGGTTCCATCCATGCAGTAGTAGTCAGGCGAGACTCGACCCGCTGCGGGAAAGGCGTTTTTGCGGCCGGCCCAGAAAAGCAAACGTTCTGCTTCGGAATGTGAAACCTGTAAACGCGTTGCCCCCGCATGGCGGAACACTTCTTCCATGCGTCTGATTTCGTCGGTAACCTCTTCGGAGGCGCCATCGGACTCGCACAACAGGATCGCAGCGGCATCGAGGTCGTAGCCTGCCTTGACGAACGGTTCGACCATATGCACGGCACGCTTGTCCATCATTTCAAGGCCGGCCGGGATGATGCCGCCCGCAATAATGTTGGTGACCGCCAGGCTGGCTGCCTCGACGCTGGCGAAGCTTGCCATGATGACCTGCGCGCGCGCCGGCTTCGGTATTAAACGCACAGTGACTTCTGTGACGATGCCGAGCATACCCTCGGACCCGATGAACACCGCAAGCAGGTCCAAACCTGGGCTGTCGGGTGCTTCCGAGCCCAGTTCAACCACGTCCCCATCGATAGTGATCATGCGCACACGTAAGACGTTATGGACTGTTAACCCATATTTCAAACAATGCACTCCACCCGAGTTCTCAGCAATATTGCCGCCTATCGAGCAGGCGATCTGACTGGACGGATCTGGAGCGTAATACAGACCATAAGGCTCTGCGGCCTCGGATATTGCGAGGTTACGAACGCCCGGCTCGACGATAGCGGTAGCCGATTCGGGGTCGATCTTCTTAATGCGATTGAGCTTTGCCAGCCCAAGCAAGATTCCCTGCGCATGCGGCATTGCGCCGCCCGACAGTCCTGTGCCGGCGCCGCGTGCGACGATAGGAATGTTGAATGCCTTACAGGCGCGCAATACGGCAATCACCTGCTCTTCGTTCTCGGGCAACACGACCACTGGCGGCAAGCAGCGGTACAAAGACAAGCCGTCGCATTCGTAGGGACGGGTATCTTCGACCTGAGAAAGGATGCAATGCTGCGGAATGTCAGGTGACAATCGCGCCAGCAAACCTGCAAAATCCGGCGCCAAGGTCGGCACCGGACTTATCGTGGGATGGTTCATTGTCTCTCTTTATTATCTTTTTACACCGGCTTGCGGTGCCCCGTTTATTTTATGATTCGGGAATGATTTTTCCCGGATTCAGTATATTGTTCGGGTCAAATGCCCTTTTCAGGCTGGCCATAAGGTCAAGCGCGTCGCGCCCATGCTCGGCCAGCATGAACTCCTTTTTATGCAAGCCTACACCATGTTCGCCTGTGCAGGTGCCGTCCATCTGGATGGCCCGCTCGACGAGTTGACGATTAAGACGTTCCGACTCCTCCCACTCGCTGGGATTGTCAGGATCGAGCAGCATCAGGACATGGAAGTTTCCATCCCCGACGTGGCCCACAATGGTGTACGGAAAGCTTGCAAGATCAAGCTGTGCTGCCGTTTCCGATACGCATTCGGCCAAACGCGAAATGGGGACACATACATCGGTCGTGCTGGCGCGGCTGCCCGGACGGAGCTGCAGACCCGCAAAATAGGCGTTATGTCGAGCGGTCCATAGGCGGCTACGGTCTTCAGCTTGTTCAGCCCATTCAAAATCCAGACCGCCATTGTCATGGGTAATGCCTTGAACGATTTCAGCCTGCTCTTTGACTCCCGCGGGGCTACCGTGGAATTCAAAAAGCAACAATGGCGATTCTTTCAGGCTTAACTTGCTGTAGGCATTCGTCGCTTTTACTGCTGCGGTATCCATGAACTCGACGCGCGCAACCGGGACCCCCATTTGTATGATCTCGATAACGCTTTGCACCGCATCGCGCAATGTTTCAAAATTACAAATGGCGGCCGAAATCGCTTCCGGCTGCGGATACAAGCGGATCGTCACTTCTGTGATGATTCCCAAAGTGCCTTCGCTACCCACGAATACGCGGGTAAGGTCGTAGCCCGCCGCCGACTTTCTAGCGCGGTTCGCCGTTTCAATAATACGGCCCTCGGCCGTGACCACCTTTAACGACATCACGTTTTCGCGCATTGTGCCGTAACGCACAGCATTCGTGCCTGACGCGCGCGTGGCTGCCATGCCGCCCAAGCTCGCATCCGCGCCTGGGTCGATCGGAAAAAACAAGCCGGTATCGCGGATCTCTTCGTTAAGCTGCTTACGCGTAACCCCTGCTTGCACGGTCGCGGTGAAATCCTCGGCATGGACGGACACCATTTTGTTCATACCCGACAGGTCAAGGCTAATGCCCCCGTGTATCGCCAGCAAGTGTCCCTCGAGTGAGGAGCCTGCCCCAAACGGTATCAGCGGGACCTTATGTTCGTTGCAATGCCGCGCAACCCAGGCAACGTCTTCCGTGCTAAGGGCGAACACAACACCGTCCGGTAACATGGGCGGGTACGGGGATTCGTCTCGGCCGTGATGCTCGCACACCGCGTGAGCCGTCGAGAAACGTTCGCCAAACTGTACCTTTAGCGCGTCAAGAAAACCCGCCGGAATTGTACGGCGAAGGTCTTGCGTAAAAACGGGGGCATTCATGCAGAAACTCCTTGTAGCGAGCCGGAATATCGGCATGCTTAATACTACGACTTTTAGGCGGCCGTGCCGATCAGGGCATTTGCTGATTGTGTACGGACCTGACGACGAACTTTCACGGCTTCAGATAGACGCTCGAGCACCTTTACCGAGGAGTCCCAATCGATACAGCCGTCGGTAATGCTCTGCCCATAAACCAAAGGCTGGCCTGGAACCATGTCTTGGCGGCCTCCCACCAGATTGCTCTCGATCATGACACCGAAAATCCGATCGTCGCCGGCTTCCATTTGAGCCGCGACATCGTTAATGACTCCGGGCTGATTTTTATAGTCCTTATTACTGTTCGCGTGGCTTGCATCAACCATCAGGCGCGGTCGCAAAGCTGCCTTGCCTAACGTCTGGCACGCCGCCTCAATGTTGGCGGCGTCGTAATTGGGGGCCTTCCCACCACGCAAAATAAGGTGACAATCGCTGTTGCCCAAGGTGGACACAATGGCCGAGTGACCGCCCTTGGTGACAGAAAGGAAATGGTGCGGCTGGGATGCGGCATTGATGGCGTCGATGGCGATTTTCACATTGCCGTCGGTTCCATTCTTGAAGCCCACCGGACACGACAAGCCAGATGCCAGTTCCCTGTGTACCTGGCTTTCAGTGGTACGAGCTCCAATGGCGCCCCATGACACCAGATCCGCAATGTACTGAGGCGTAATCATGTCAAGAAATTCGCATCCAGCAGGCATGCCCAATTGGTTTACGTCGATCAACAGCTCGCGGGCAATGCGCAGACCCTGATTGATGTTGAAGCTGCCGTCGAGACCGGGATCGTTGATCAAGCCTTTCCAGCCGACGGTGGTGCGTGGTTTTTCGAAGTAAACCCGCATGATGATCTCGAGTTCGCCCTTGAAACGTTCACGTTGCCCTATCAGGCGCTTGGCGTAATCTAGCGCCGCTGAGGGGTTATGAATGGAACACGGCCCTATCACGACGGTCAGGCGATCGTCCGAACCGTGCAAGATATCATGCACCGCGCGCCGGGTCTCATATACCGTTGCCGAAATCTCGGTGGTGCAGGCGAATTCCCGCATCACATGAGCTGGCGGGCTAAGTTCTTTAATTTCCCGGATTCTTAAATCATCAGTATTGTGCGACACAGCTTAACTCCAGAGTAATTGTCAACTTAGCAAGCGGTACAAAAAAAGCCGCCTAGCGTCGCTGGCGGCTTTTTGGGAATTTGTTTCTTGCTACTGCGTACTACGCTTCCCTTCCTCCACCAGCGGCTTAGGAAAAGTAAAAAAATAAAAGGAAGCGAAGGACGTTACGCAAGTCATGGACTAATCCTAGCACGTAGCGGCCCATGTGCCAACAAAAATCTGGGGCCTTGTGTTGCAACCATGCATTTAGCCCTGTGGACTCTAGCTACGCGGTGCCGCCAACCGTGAGGCCATCCATTCGGACCGTTGGCATACCGACCCCGACAGGAACGCTTTGACCCTCTTTACCGCAAGTTCCCACACCTGAATCCAACTGCAAATCGTTGCCGATTAGACTGACTCGATTCATGGCATCGGGGCCGTTGCCGATAAGCGTCGCGCCCTTCACCGGGTAGGTGACCTTGCCGTTTTCTATCATGTAGGCTTCAGAAGTGGAAAACACAAATTTTCCGCTGGTGATATCGACCTGGCCGCCGCCAAAATTTACGGCATAGATGCCCTTTTTGACAGAAGCAATGATTTCCGGCGGTGGCACGTGGCCGGGAAGCATGAAGGTATTAGTCATGCGGGGCATAGGCAAGTGGGCGTATGACTCGCGCCGCCCATTACCCGTAACGGGCATTTTCATCAGACGTGCGTTCATGGAATCTTGCATATAGCCCTTCAAGATGCCGTCTTCGATCAAGACGTTACGCTGCGTAGCGTTGCCTTCGTCGTCGATATTCAGGGACCCGCGCCTGTCGGCGATGGTACCGTCATCAATAACCGTTACGCCCTTCGATGCTACGCGTTCACCGATACGGCCCGAAAAAATACTGGACCCCTTGCGGTTGAAATCGCCTTCAAGCCCATGGCCCACGGCTTCATGTAGCAAAATGCCTGGCCAGCCCGAGCCCAGTACGACCGTCATTTCGCCCGCAGGGGCAGGCCTGGCGTCGAGGTTGGTTAACGCCTCGTGGGTGGCTCGTTGCACGTACGAACGTAAAATATCGTCGGTGAAGTAGGCCAGGCCCGTGCGTCCGCCGCCGCCCCCATGACCCATTTCGCGACGACCATCGCGCTCGGCGATAACTGTCAGCGAAAGGCGCACGAGTGGGCGAACATCAGCTGCCAGACGCCCGTCGCTACCCGCTACCAAAATGACATCGTACTCGGCGCCGAGTCCGGCCATTACCTGAATAATGCGCGGGTCGGCAGCGCGTGCCATCGCTTCGAAACGCTCGAGCAAGGCCACCTTTTCAGGCGCGGAAAGCGTGTTGACCGGATCAATGGCGGCATAAAGGTTGTGCCCCGCGGGAGGGTGCCCGCTTATCACTTTCTGCCGACCCGCTCCTTGTCGTGCAATAGTGCGTACAACGCGGGCGGATGACAGCAAAGCATCGGGCGAAAGCGTGTCTGAGTAAGCAAAGGCGGTTTTTTCGCCACTTATTGCGCGTACACCAACGCCTTGCTCGATCGAGAAGCTCCCCGTTTTGACGATGCCCTCTTCCAGGCTCCAGCCTTCGCTGCGGGTATATTGAAAGTACAGATCGGCGTAGTCGACCTTGTGTGTGAATATTTCGCCTAAGGCGCGCGCCATATCGGATTCGCTCAGACCCCACGGGTCGAGCAGGACCGATTTGGCGGTGGCGAGAGCGTTAATAGCGGGATCAGCAAGTTTCATAAAAAAGTACCGTTACAACGACAATTACATCGTGCGATGTTTAAGGGCGGGCAAGGATTCGCGCACGTCGGACAAACGCTGAAGGTTGACGTCGCCAATGGCGACTCCAGGACCTTCTGCAACGCTGTCAACGACGTCGCCCCATGGATCAATTAGAACAGAATGCCCCCATGTGCGGCGACCATTTTCATGTTTTCCGCCTTGAGCTGAGGCTAGAACATAGCATTGATTCTCAATGGCCCGGGCGCGCAAGAGCACTTCCCAGTGCGCCGAGCCCGTCGTGTAAGTAAAGGCAGCCGGCAGCACAATAAGGTTGACCTCGCCCATGGCGCGGAAAAACTCCGGAAAACGTAAATCGTAGCAAATGGAAAGACCCACCCGACCGCATGGCGCCATAAATGTTTGGGGACCATTTTCGCCTGCTCGTATGGAAACGGATTCATCGTAGGATTCCTGGCCCTTTTTGAATCCGAACAAATGAATTTTGTCATACCGGCCAACCCGATCGCCACTCGGCCCGTATACCAGGGTTGAGTTATAGATGCGGCCAGGGTCCTCGTTATCAAGGGGTAATGTTCCACCGACCAGCCAAATACCGTGGTGTTTAGCCTGGCCAGACAAAAACTCTTGGATGGGGCCGCTACCGGCTTGCTCTTTGATGCCCAGTTTGTCAGCATCGTTTCGCCCCATAAAGCAAAAATACTCGGGAAGCACCACGAGCTCGGCACCGCGTTCTACCGCGCGGGCGATCAAATCCCCAGCGTCCTGTAAATTGGCCTGAAGCTGCGTTGATGAAATTGTTTGAATCGCTGCGACGCGAAAACTTTCCTTGATTGTTGCCATAACCATTAATGAATGCCTAGAAATTGAAGCGATACAGCTAAATATAAATATACAAGGATAATCAATGTGCTTTATATAAACCCAATACGATAAAATAAGTGCCACCTTTTAGTCATCCAGTGGCTTCGGCTGCTATATGAATATCCTGACCTGGAACAGCCATGACGCGAGAATCGTATTCAGCACTCAAACAAAAAATTGAAAAAGAAATACTTAGGTTGCAAAAGCAAGCTCAAGCGTTGCAGATCAAACAACGACGTCCGGTAATAAATTCCATTATTCGTTCCATGCGGGAATACGATATCAGCCCACAGGAAATCAACGAAGCCTATACCGCAAGAACAACCAATTCGAGCCCACGTTCAGGTGACGTCTCTGTGGCGGCACCCAAGCGCCCCGTTGCACCTAAGTATCGCGACCCCAGTAGCGGAGCCACCTGGACAGGAAGGGGTAAAGCCCCGCGTTGGATCGCCGCTGCAGAATCAGAAGGCCGGGATAGAAACGACTTCTTAATTAAAACGTAGACGTAGTAAAGATCAATGATTGCGCGTGTAGTTTATTTCGCGCACCTCTCCGTTATTTCCGGGAAATCCATCGAATACAGCCTGAGCGAGGTAAGGCATGACTTGCGCCAGGCTATCGTATGTACTGACATTCTCGGCACTCGATCTATATACTTCCGTGCCATGATTTTGGTTATCCTTCATAATCACCGTCAGCGTGTTTTTATACACCTCCACGGGTATATTCTGCACTGAGGGCGTTACATACATTCCGCCCCACCAACCTCCATGGCCGCCATAGTACCCACCAAAGGCCGGGCCGAAACCCCAACCGTCATAAAGATACGGATCATCATAGCGCTGAACCCAAGTCTGGCTGACGGGGTTACCGTAACTGATCAACACGTCAAACCGCGCCGGCTCTCCCCCCCGTGCTTCGACGAGTCCTGTCGGGCCGATGGACGCCCGCAACATATCGGCGAATGACTCGAATTCCAAGTTATTGGCTTGATTCGCCGAAGGAACGATACGGTAGGTCTGGCCCTCTACATTCGCGGGCCACTGCTGATAACTCGTCACGCGCGCCGATAAGGTGGAAGCGCAGCCTACGATCAGGAAGAGGCTCGCCAAAACCATTCCGAAACGGAAAAATGCGCTACTTGAACGATTCTCTTGGTGCCACATATGTCCCCCTGCTTCACGCCACGCGGGCCCGTATATCGGTGTTAAGGCCTACCGCAAAATTTTTGTCATTACCGCATAATTAAGACCGTCGGACGAGTCCAAAGGTTGCATCCACTGCACAAAAACCGCGGGATTGCGCAAATACTACAATAGACTCATCATTGGACACGAGCTCTAAGAAATGCCTACCGATACAACCGCTGCCATATCCCGTCACGAATACGAGCCCTACCCCTACCGTTTGCCGGAGGTCGACTTGGAATTCGACCTCGACCCGGCCCAGACAGTGGTGTATTCCCGTCTTTCGTTTGAACGACTCACCGATGAAAACCTGCCGCTTACGCTAAATGGGCAAGATCTGGACCTGGAGTCTGTCGTCCTCGACGGCCAGACCCTGACGCCGCAGCAATTCCAGTTGCACGATGAACTTCTGACCCTTTTTCCGACGACAGCACGTTTCACGCTCGAAATAGTCAGCCGATGCCGCCCGGCCGAGAACTCCAGCCTGATGGGCTTGTACGTATCAGGCGAAAAACTTTTTACCCAGTGCGAGGCTGAAGGGTTTCGGCGGATAACGTGGTTTCCCGATAGGCCCGACGTCATGTCGCGTTATCGCGTGACGCTGCGCGCCGATAAAAAGCGCTATCCCTTGCTACTATCAAATGGCAACCGATTAGGCATCAGCGATCTACCCGATGGTCGCCACGAAGCCGTTTGGGAAGACCCTCACCCCAAGCCAAGCTATCTGTTTGCCCTGGTCGCGGGCGATTTCGCCTGCCGCGAACAAACGATACAGACTAGCAGCGGACGCGAGGCCCTACTGCAAATATACAGCGACAAAGGTTCCGAGAAAAAAACGGAATGGGCCCTTGACTGTCTGGTCCGCTCGGTCGAATGGGACGAGCAGCGCTTTCAACTGGAACTTGATCTGGACCGCTTTATGGTGGTCGCAGCACGCGACTTCAATATGGGCGCCATGGAGAACAAGGGACTGAATATTTTCAATTCCGCCTATGTGCTGGCCGATAAAGACTCTGCCACCGATACAGCCTATCGCGCCATTGAGGCCGTCATCGGCCATGAATACTTCCATAACTGGACTGGCAATCGCGTTACCTGCCGCGACTGGTTCCAGCTATCGTTGAAAGAAGGGCTTACCGTCTTTCGCGATCAGGAGTTCTCTGCCGACATGCTGGCTTTCAACTTGTCCGGACCGGAAGCCGCGAGTGCAAGGGCCGTTAAACGCATTGATGACGTCAGCACCTTGCGTATTTCGCAGTTTCCTGAAGATGCAGGTCCTATGGCCCATCCTATACGGCCTGAAAGTTATCAGGAAATAGGCAACTTTTACACGGCAACGGTTTATGAAAAAGGTGCCGAGGTCATACGCATGCAGCACACCCTTCTTGGCGAGGCGGGATTTCAGGCAGGCGTAGACGAGTATTTCCGCCGCCACGATGGCACTGCCGTGACGTGCGATGATTTTGTCAGCGCGATGGAATCGGTCTACATTCAACAGAATCCTGGCAAGACGCTCGATGTTTTCCGCCGTTGGTATAGCCAGGCCGGTACGCCGAGGGTCAACGTGGAATTAACTTACGATGCCGACAAGAAAATGTGTTCGATCACGCTACGCCAACGTTGCGACCCCGTCGGCATAGAAAAACTGCTATCGCCACCGATCAAGAAGCCGCCGCTGCATATTCCTTTTGCAATAGGTCTGCTGGACCAGCAAGGTAAGGCGCTGCCCATCCAGGTCAATGGTGCAACGGTCGACACCGTATTGCTGGAGCTTCTGGACGAACAGCACACCTGGGAATTTCACAGCATTCCCGAACGACCTGTGCCCTCGCTTCTACGTAATTTTTCGGCTCCCATCATCGTCGAATACGACCGGCCGAACAGCGAACTGACCCTACTGGCGCAACACGACAGCGACCCCTTGGCACGTTGGGAAGCCGTCCAGGAATTGGCAACGCGTCAATTATTGTCACTGGTGGGCGACTTCTCTGCTCAGAGACCGCCCACTCTGACATCGAACCTTATTGATGTCTGGCGCCGCCTGCTAAATGACGCGCAGCTTAGCAATGACTACAAAGCACGGATCCTTACCCCACCGACCGAAAAAGAGCTGTTGGAAAAAACGGCGCCCATGACGCCTCTGGAAGTCGTGCAGGCCAGCAAGTACTTACGCCGTCAACTGGGCAAGGAATTGGCTTCTGAATGGCTTACTACGTATGAAAGCTGCGCCAGCAACGAAAGCGACTACCGACCGGACCCGCTGTCGTCTGGGCGCCGGGCCTTACGTAATCTGTGCCTGCATTACCTTATGGCGGGCGGGCACCCAGAAGCCGAAGCCATGGCGCTGGCCCAATATTACGGCGCACAAAATATGACCGACCGCATGGGCGGACTTTCCGTTTTAGTGCATTTCTCTACGTCAGAGGAATGCTCACAAGCGCTGGATCACTTTTACCAACAGTGGCAACAAGATCCACTTATCATCGATAAGTGGTTCGCCCTGCAGGCTTCAGCGCCGGCGACCACGATTGATACGGTGCGAGCGCTGATGCTGCATCCCGCGTTTTCCTTACGCAATCCCAATCGCGCCCGATCGCTAATTTTCCAGTTCTGCATGAATAACCTTCAAGGCATCCACACACCTGCCGGCTATGATTTTTGGGCGAATCAGGTCATTGCCTTGGACCAGCTCAATCCCGAAATCGCCGCAAGACTGGCACGCACCTTCGACAATTGGTCCCGGTTTGCATCACCGAACCGGGAATCCATGCAAGGCGCCCTTCAACGTATACAGCAACACCCCGATCTATCGCGGAATGTAGCCGAAATCATTTCCAAAGCATTGAACATACAGCAGGAGTACAAATGAAACGTAAGACATTGACCCAGTATCTGGTCGAGCAGCAAAGAAAAAAACAGGCCGTCTCGGCAGAAGTTCGCCTGCTGATTGAAACCGTGGCGCGCGCTTGCAAAGCGATTAGTCACGCGGTCAGTAAAGGCGCGCTTGGGGGGGTCTTGGGCAGCCTCGAAACGGAGAACGTCCAGGGCGAGGTTCAGAAAAAACTTGATGTCCTGTCCAACGAAATCCTGCTGGAAGCCAACGAATGGGGCGGCCACCTCGCGGCCATGGCTTCTGAAGAGATGGAAACGATCCACCTTATACCGAATCGTTATCCGAAGGGCGAATATCTGTTGTTGTTTGATCCTCTCGACGGATCGTCCAATATCGATGTCAACGTATCGATAGGTACCATTTTTTCGGTATTGCAAGCGCCGCACCATGCTTCAGGGCGCGATGTAGACGAAAGCGATTTCCTGCAATCTGGCGCCCGCCAGGTCGCTGCTGGCTATGCGGTATATGGGCCACAAACCATTCTAGTGCTTACCGTAGGAACCGGAGTCGTGGGCTTTACGCTTGACCGCGAAATGGGATCTTGGGTAGTAACCGACGAAGACATCAAGATCCCCGAGCAAACTGCCGAGTTTGCCATCAACATGTCGAACATGCGTCACTGGGAGCCGCCGGTCAAGCGCTATATCGAAGACTGCCTGGCGGGCAAGACGGGACCATTGGCTAAAGACTACAACATGCGGTGGATCGCTTCGATGGTTGCCGACGTGCACCGCATTCTTACGCGTGGAGGCATATTTATGTACCCGCGCGACGAGCGGCCTTCGGGGAAAGCCGGAAAATTGCGGTTGATGTACGAAGCCAATCCCATGAGCTTTATCGTGGAACAAGCCGGCGGGGCCGCAATCGACGGCAATCAGCGAATTCTGGATGTGGAGCCCACCGCCTTGCATCAACGAATCGGCGTGGTAATGGGATCAAAAGAAGAAGTCGAAACGGTAAAACGCTACCATCAGGAAGCACAAGTCCTGCTGTAAAACGACATCGGATTACCCATAACATGGGTAATCCGACGCCAGCATCGGAAATACTAAGGCCAGATGCCTGGCCTTAGGCAGGAATTAGTCGAGCGTAAGTATGGTCGCACCTGTGGTCTTGCGGCCTTGCAGTGCATCTTGGGCTTGGCCGGCGTCTTCTAAGGCGAAACGCTGACCGATAGTGATCTGGATCTTCTTCTTGGCAACCAGACCGAACAGCTCGTCAGAAGCAGCTTTCATTTTGTCCAGGGTGGGTACATGGGTCGCCAGCGTCGGACGGGTCACAAAGAGCGAACCTTTCGCTGCCAGTATGCCCAGATTCACGCCGTCGATGGGCCCCGAAGCATTGCCGAAGCTGACCATCAAACCACGTGGTTCAAGACAGTCGAGCGATGTCAGCCATGTGTCTTTTCCTACGCCGTCGTATACAACTGGCACTTTCTTGCCATTCGTGAGCTCGTTGACGCGTTCTACTACATTTTCCTTAGAGTAATCGATAACTTCCCACGCACCATGTGCTTTGGCCAATGCTGCTTTCTCGGGGCTAGACGCCGTGCCAATAAGTTTTACGCCCAACGCTTTCGCCCACTGGCACGCAATCAAGCCGACACCGCCCGCAGCAGCATGGAACAAAATCGTT
The DNA here is from genome assembly GCF_003971065.1 of Candidimonas sp. SYP-B2681. Taxonomy (GTDB): domain Bacteria; phylum Pseudomonadota; class Gammaproteobacteria; order Burkholderiales; family Burkholderiaceae_B; genus Pollutimonas. Next base: position 11,145 of record NZ_RYDV01000007.1, on the reverse strand, counting down.
TCACCCCCTTGCAAGCGATACGTCTGACGGAACAAGTACTGCACTGTCAGACCTTTTAGCATGATTGCCGCCGCGTCTTCGAATGAGACGCCTTTGGGAATCTTGACGACACGATTCCCCGGGACATTGCGTGCCTCGGCATAAGCGCCCAAAGGACTTTGGCCATAGGCCACCCGGTCACCCACTTTAAGATGCGTGACATCATCCCCTACCGCTTCAACGATACCGGCGGCTTCAAAGCCCAGCCCATGAGGCAAAGGGTGTGTATAAAGCCCTGTTCTGTAGTAGATGTCGATGAAATTCAGGCCTACCGCTTTCTGGCGTATAGTTACCTCGTTTTTTTCGGGCGCCGGCACAGCTACCGAAACGAGTTTCAGTACTTCGGGGCCACCATTTTTCTCGATGCGTATTGCTTTGACCTGGTTTTCCAAAACGGACTCCTTGCTGAAATATTACGTGCGCGACAATAGTGCCTAGTTTAGATCCTTAATGCAATCATTTAGCTGAAAATATGAATCGTCAACGCGCCCTCTTTGCAATTCATAGCGCGGCAATTCTTTTTGGCCTGACCGGCATCTTTGGCGAGCTGATCCAGGCTGATGCCATGGTCATCACCGCAGGGCGCGCGAGCTTCGCCGTCCTCGCGCTATTCGCCTTCATTCGTTATCAAGGTGCATCGTGGACCCAAGGGCTCAGTGTCCGAAGTTTCGGGGTGCTGGCGGGTGCTGGCGGCATGCTGGCGGTGCACTGGATCACCTTCTTCATCGCGGTAAAGATCGCTGGTGTCGCCGTGGCGACACTTGGATTTGCCAGCTTTCCCGCGTTCATCACGGTGTGTGAGTGCCTTTTCTTTAAAGAGAAGATCAGTATTTCAGAATGGCTTATATTGGCTTTGGTAAGCGTGGGTCTAGTACTGGTTACGCCGTCTTTCGATCTTCAGAACGAGGCAACCATAGGGCTTGCATGGGCGATATTATCCGGTTTTGCATTCGCCGTTTTTACGCTAATCAATCGTCGTGCAGCGGCTCGTATACCGGCGCAACAAGTCGCGCTTTGGGAAAACCTGGTCGTCGCTTTTCTTACGCTGCCCTTTACTTTTCCCGCCGTTACTGGGCTCGCTGCTATCGATTGGCTATGGATCGCGTTGCTGGGTGTATTTTGCACCGCCCTGTCTCATTATCTACTGGTCTCCAGCCTGATGACATTAAAGGCTCGCAGCGCGGGTATTGTGATCGCGCTGGAGCCCATCTACGCCATTTTCTTCGCCGCAATACTGTTTTCCCAGTACCCTTCCAACCGAGCACTATTTGGCGGCGTACTGATGATCGGCGCCATCGTGTGGTCGGGTCTGAGAAAATCGGATAAGAAAACCGTTACAGCGGTTAACCCTTCGCAATAAGGTCGGCCACCGCCTTGCCGACTTCCTGCGTGCTGGCGTTTCCGCGCATATCCGGCGTACGAGGACCGTTTTCAAGTACCGTTTCGATGGCCTTGACTACTTCCTTCGCTGCTTCCGGGTAGCCCAGAAAATCGAGCATCATCGCCCCGCTCCAGATCTGGCCGATAGGGTTGGCAATGCCTTTGCCGTAAATGTCGGGCGCCGAACCGTGCACGGGTTCGAACAGCGATGGAAACGTGCGTTCCGGATTAAGGTTGGCCGATGGGGCGATACCGATCGTACCCGTGCAAGCCGGGCCCAAGTCAGACAAAATATCGCCAAAAAGGTTGGACGCAACCACCACGTCGAACCAGTCGGGATGCTGCACGAAATGGGCACAAAGAATATCGATATGGTATTTATCCCAGCGCACATCGGGATACTGCTGCGCCATTTCAGCGACGCGTTCGTCCCACCAAGGCATGGAAATCGATATACCATTCGATTTCGTGGCCGCCGTAAGATGTTTGCCACGCTTTTGTGCAAGCTCAAAGGCAAATTTCAGGACGCGTTCGGCCCCCACGCGCGTAAAAACGCTTTCCTGAATAACGACTTCACGCTGGGTGCCCTCGAACAGCCGCCCGCCGCTATTGGAATATTCGCCTTCGGTATTTTCGCGCACAATGAAAAAGTCGATATCACCAGGCTTGCGGTCCGCCAGCGGCGACTTCACCCCGGGCATCAAGCGAACCGGACGCAAGTTGATGTATTGATCGAATTCACGACGAAATTTGAATAGCGATTCCCACAAGGCGACATGGTCAGGTACCAGATCGGGCCAGCCAATTGCACCGAAGAATATCGCTTCCCGATCGCTAAGGCGCTCTTTCCAATCTTCAGGCATCATGCGGCCATGTTTCGCGTAATAATCGCAACTCCAGTCCAGAACATCCCATTCAAACTGTATGCCATGCCGGCTAGCAACGGCTTCCATGACGCGCAAGCCTTCGGGCATCACTTCTTTACCAATACCATCGCCAGCGATTACCGCGACTTTATGAACTTTCGACACTGTGGTTCTCTCTTTATTTTTAAGTTAAACGATTACTGAGTTAAATAAGTAAAAGATTCGGACATATTTGCTGTTGCGACGCCAAGGCAAAATTATCAGGCGTTAGCGGCGCCCCCGGAGCGACCCCAGCACGCCGCGTATCAATTCGTTCGCGGTACGGCGTGCAACGCTTTTAACGACTGACTGTACGACACCGTCGCGGCGCCCGCCACGCGGACCGGTAGAGCCAAAAAGAAAGTCGCTTACGGTGCCCATAAGACCGCTATTCGCCGCGTCGGCGTTGCCAGCTGAATTACTCTTCGCTTCGCCTGGCTTAGCGGGATCGTTGAGGGTGAGTTCGTCTGCCCGCTTTTTCAAAATTTCGTAAGCCGATTCACGATCGACCATTCTGTCGTACTTCCCGCCCAACAGCGAGGCATTGCGTATCGCCAGCCGCTCGGCATCGGCTGCCGGACCAATACGACTGCCGGGGGCGAACATCCAAACTCGTTCAGTAACGGTGGGACGACCCTTGGGATCAAGCATTGACACCAACGCCTCGCCCACACCCAGTTCGGTTATGGCCGCCTCGATATCGAGAGACGGGTTGGGACGCATAGTTTGAGCCGCTGTCTTTACCGCCTTTTGGTCGCGGGGAGTAAACGCCCGTAACGCGTGTTGTACCCGGTTTCCGAGCTGGCCCAATACGGTATCAGGGATGTCCAGTGGATTTTGTGTGACGAAGTAAATCCCTACCCCTTTGGAACGAACCAGGCGCACAACCTGCTCGATTTTCTCGAGTAAGGCCTTGGGCGCATCGTTGAATAAAAGATGAGCTTCATCGAAGAAGAACACGAACTTCGGTTTTTCAGGATCGCCGACTTCTGGCAGGCCTTCGTACAAGTCTGCCAGCATCCACAATAAGAACACGGCATACAGACGCGGCGACTGCATGAGCTTGTCGGCGGCCAGAATATTGATGATTCCCTGACCTTTTTCGTTGACGCGGATCCAGTCAAAAATATCCAGCATAGGCTCACCGAAAAATTGATCGGCGCCTTGCGATTCGAGCCGCAACAGGCTGCGCTGAATCGCCCCAATCGAGGCAGAAGAAACATTGCCATAGCGAGTACGCAATTCTGTTGCCCGGTCAGCGACGTCTTGCATCATGGCTCGCAGATCTTTAAGGTCCAGTATCAAGTGACCTTCGTCGTCGGCGACTTTGAAGACAAGGCTAAGGACTCCTTCCTGCGTATCGTTAAGTTCCAACATACGAGCCAACAGCAATGGCCCCATGTCGGAAACGGTGGCCCGTACGGGGTGCCCCTGCTCGCCAAAGATGTCCCAGAGGACGACGGGGTTGCCGCCCCACGCCGGCTCGGGCAACCCTAATTTGGCGAGCCGTTCTTGCAGCTTGGGGCTGGCCACGCCCGCTTGTGAAATTCCGCTTAAGTCACCCTTTACGTCTGCCAGGAATACTGGCGTACCCATACGGGAAAACGCTTCCGCTAACACTTGCAAGGTAACGGTCTTTCCCGTTCCGGTAGCCCCCGTAATACAGCCGTGTCGGTTGGCAAGTTGAGGAAGCAGGAGTGCTTCCGCGTGGTCATTTTTTGCAATAACGATAGGCTCGGCCATATGTATTTACCATTCCGGAACAGGGGTAAAGGGAATGCCCAAGTGTAATTCGATGCTCCTTCCTCTGCACGCGGTAAAATCACCTTCTTTACCTTCAATGTAATGACACTTTATGGCCGGTCACAGTAAATGGGCGAATATCCAGCACCGCAAGGGTCGCCAAGATGCCAAACGGGGCAAGCTCTGGACAAAGATCATCCGCGAAATCACCGTCGCGGCACGCGCCGGTGGTGCTGACCCGGATACCAACCCGCGCTTGCGCATGGCATGGGATAAAGGCATGGCAGCCAACATGCCGAAAGAAAACATCCAGCGCGCGATACAGCGCGGTGCAGGCGGAGTCGATGGCACCAACTACGAAGAAATTCGCTATGAAGGCTATGGCATAGGCGGGGCCGCCGTTATTGTCGACTGCATGACCGACAACCGCATACGTACGGTGGCCGAGGTTCGACACGCATTAAGCAAACACGGCGGCAACCTGGGCCAGGAAGGATCGGTCGCGTTTATGTTCCAGCATTGTGGCCAGTTTTTGTTCGCACCTGGCACCTCGGAAGAGCTCGTAATGGAAGCGGCACTTGAAGCCGGGGCAGAAGACGTCCAGACAGATGAAGACGGCGTTATTGAAGTCATATGCTCGCCTGCCGATTATGCGGCGGTCAAGACCGCCTTCGAGCAGGCCTCGCTCGTTCCTGAAGAGCAAGGTATCATCATGAAGGCCTTGAGCGAAACCGAGCTTACCGGTGAAGATGCCATCAAAATGCAAAAAATGCTAGATGTGCTGGAGGGCCTGGACGATGTCCAGGAGGTCTATACCACCGCCGTTCTGAATGAGTCGGAATAGGGACACAGGTCCCCTTCTTCAGCTTTTACTATAACCAATCGCCTAAACAGCATCTTTCTTCTCTTACTATGAAATTACTTGTAATCGGTGGCGGTGGCCGCGAACATGCTTTAGCCTGGGGTCTGGCGAAGTCTGCGCGTGTCGAGACGGTATACGTTGCTCCCGGAAACGGCGGAACAGCGCGCACACCTATGTTGCAAAACGTTCCATTGAGCGATATCGACGAACTTATTGCGTTCGCAAAAAACGAGAAGATCGCCTTCACGGTGGTCGGCCCCGAAGCGCCGTTGGCAGCCGGTATCGTCGATGCTTTCTTGCTGGCTGGACTGAAGATTTTTGGCCCCACACAGGCAGCGGCACAGCTGGAAAGCTCGAAAGACTTTGCCAAGGCGTTTCTGGTACGCCATCAGATTCCTACTGCAGACTACCAAACCTTTACCGATCCGATTCAAGCCAAGGCCTATATCTTGGCCCAAGGGGCTCCGATCGTTGTCAAAGCCGACGGACTGGCAGCGGGCAAAGGCGTCGTCGTGGCAAACACCACCGACGAGGCATGTGAAGCCATAGATCAAATGCTAGGCGACGGATCGCTGGGTGCTGCCGGAGCACGCGTCGTTATCGAGGAATGTCTGGTGGGCGAAGAAGCGAGCTTCATCGTAATGTGTGACGGAAGTAGCATACTGCCATTGGCGACCAGCCAAGACCACAAGCGTCTTAAAGACCATGACGAAGGCCCTAATACGGGTGGTATGGGAGCCTATTCCCCAGCGCCCGTAATCAGTCCGGCACTGCATAACCGGATCATGCGTGAAGTCATTCATCCAACGATCTCCGGCATGGCCAAGGATGGCATACCTTTCACGGGCTTTCTGTATGCGGGGCTTATGATAGGCAGCGGAACCGACACAACGCGCTCGATAAAGGTGCTTGAGTTCAATTGCCGCATGGGCGACCCGGAAACCCAGCCCATCGTGATGCGCATAAAAAGCGACTTGGCGCAGGTATTCGAACTTGCCGTTACGGGCCGGCTAAGCGAAGCCACGATCGACTGGGATCGTCGCACTGCCTTAGGGGTGGTATTGGCTGCCCACAACTACCCCGGTACACCGGGGACCGGCGACACGATCAGCCGCTTGCCTCAGGACACCGACGAATGTATGGTGTTCCATGCAGGGACGACGCTGGATAATGGCGTACTAAAAACAGCGGGTGGCCGGGTGCTCTGCGTTACCGTCTTGGCCGACTCCGTAAAACGTGCACAATCTGCGGCATACGCAGCAATCGCCCAGACCCACTTCGACGGCCAGCAATACCGCACAGATATCGGATGGCGTGCCATACCGGCCGCAGCTAGCTCCACATGACACATCGCCCTGCTTCGGCACGAAACACAAGGAAGCCTTTTCCATGACCGTTCCCATTTCAACCGCCTACGATTATTTTATTGATTTGCAGGCACGTATCGTAGCGGCTCTGGAAAACGTCGATGGCAGCAGTTTCCAATCAGACCGATGGGCCCGTGAAGAAGGCGGTGGAGGCTTGTCGCGCTATCTAGAGGGCGGCGCGGTATTCGAGCGTGCTGGCGTACTGTTCAGCCATGTACAGGGCAAAACATTACCGCCGTCTGCCACCGCACATCGCCGTGAATTAACCGGCCGTTCGTGGGAAGCCATGGGAGTATCTATGGTTCTGCACCCTCGGAATCCTTATGTGCCTACCGTCCACATGAATGTCCGGCTTTTTGTGGCCCGGGCCAATCAAGAAAGCGAAGAAGACGTATTCTGGTTCGGCGGCGGCCTCGACTTGACACCGTTTTATGCCTTCGAAGACGACGTGCGACACTTTCATCAGGTTTGTCACGATGCCGTAGAACCATTTGGCGTCGGTAAATACCACGCTTATAAAGAATGGTGCGATGAGTATTTTTATCTGAAGCATCGTGGTGAAACCCGCGGCGTTGGGGGCCTTTTCTTCGACGACTTGAACGAAAACGGATTCGACCACAGCTTTGCATTGACCCGCTCGGTGGGCGATTCCTTACTGAACGCGTATATGCCTATTGTGGAAAAACGGCAGCAAATGCCCTATACGGAAAAGCAGCGCGACTTCCAAGCCTATCGTCGCGGACGCTACGTCGAGTTCAACCTTGTCTTCGACCGAGGTACCCTGTTTGGCCTTCAGTCGGGCGGACGCACCGAGTCCATCTTGCTTTCGATGCCGCCCATGGCCGCGTGGCGCTATTGCTGGACTCCCGAAGCGGGCACACCCGAGGCGGCATTGTCGGACTACCTGAAACCACGTCAATGGCTATAAGGAAATCAGGATTGCTGGGCGGGAGCTTCGATCCTGTGCATTTGGCCCATATTGCGTTGGCTGAAACAGCCAGACTTACGCTAGACCTTGATAACGTTCAGCTGATTCCGGCTGCCGATCCATGGCAACGAAATCCATTGACTGCCACCGGAGAGCAACGCCTTGCGATGCTCGAAATTGCGACGCAGAACCATCCTCACCTGCATGTTAATCCTATCGAGATCCACCGGGGCGGAACGACCTACACCATCGACACACTTAGGCAGATTTCAGACAGTACCGACCGATACTGGATACTCGGATCCGATCAGCTGCAAAATTTTTGCTCGTGGCATTGTTGGCAGGAGATCGCTGACTTAGTCACATTGGCCGTTGCGAAGCGTCCTGGCACACCACTGATTGCGCCCCAGCCGCTGGCACAACATCTTCGCCAAACGGGGCGCGAACTTGTCGAATTACCCTTCGAGCCCAGCACGATTTCCGCAACCCAGATACGTCGCCGGCTCGCCCGCGGCGATTCCACAGATGGATTGCTGGATGTTGCTGTGGCGCAATATATTCAACGAAATGGGCTCTATCTAGCGCCTGTTGCCTAACGACTCATTGTATAGTTCACCCATGGATATTCAAAAACTGCAACGCCTTGTTATAGACGCCCTTGAAGACGTCAAAGCACAAGACATCAAAATCTTCAACACCACACACATTACCGGCTTGTTCGACCGCGTAATCATTACCTCGGGTTCCTCCAATCGTCAAACGCGCGCGATTGCGTCCAGCGTCGCCGATAGCGCCCGGGAAAGCAAAATACCGATCATCGCCTTCGAAGGCCAGGATACCGGGGAATGGGTGCTTGTCGACCTGGGCGACATCGTTGTTCATTGCATGACACCGGCCATTCGCCAATACTACAATCTTGAAGAGATCTGGGGCGGCAGGCCCGTAAATGTGAAGCTGCTGCCGCAATCGACTCAGCCAAGCATGCCTGAATCGTTCGACTACAACGACGACGAATAACAGCAAACAATGAAACTCGTCGTAGTCGCGGTAGGGGTGCGTATGCCCGACTGGGTGGAAACTGCCTGGCGCGATTATGCACGACGCATGCCTGCCGATTGTGCGATCGAACTTAAAGAGGTCAAGCCGGAGCCCCGTACTTCTGGCAAGACCGCCGCTCAAATGATGCAGGCCGAGGCCCGTCGCATCGAAGCCGCCCTACCGCCCAGTGCCACCCGAATTGCCCTTGATGAACATGGCAAAGATATGGACACTATGGGCCTCGCCCACGAACTCGAAAACTGGCGTGGCAGCGGCCAGGATATCGCTTTCTTGATAGGCGGGCCCGATGGCTTGGATGCCGCCTTGAAACAAAGCTGCAGCGGAAGGGTGCGCCTTTCTTCGCTTACCCTGCCTCACCCTATGGTGCGAGTGATTTTGGCCGAGCAACTCTATCGGGCCTGGGCTATCATGACCGGTCACCCATACCACCGCGCCTGAGTTTCCGGGCTGAGTGCTCAAACTTATGGAGCCACCGCAGTCATGATTAAACGCCGCAGTAAAATCGTAGCAACCTTAGGTCCAGCCAGTTCCAGTCCCGACATAGTCGAACAATTGATCCGTGCCGGCATGGACGTCGCCCGCCTGAACTTTTCGCATGGCGAACCGGAAGATCACCGCAAGCGCGTTGAACTGGTTCGATCCCTATCGGCAAAGCTGGGCACGCATGTGGCCATCATGGGCGACCTTCAGGGCCCAAAGATCCGCATCGCCCGGTTCACTAACACCAAAATAAACCTTAAAGCCGGTGACCCTTTCACCCTATCGAACTCGCACCCTTCGGATCAAGGTAACGAAACTATCGTCGGCATTGATTACCCGAGCCTGGTGCGCGATTGCCATGTAGGCGACGAATTATTACTGGATGACGGCCGTGTTGTATTACTGGTCCAAAACGTGGAAGAACACGCCGTGCACTGCGTTGTCACGGTGGGCGGCCCGCTGTCCAATAACAAGGGTATAAACCGGCGCGGCGGCGGAATTTCAGCACCCAGCCTTACAGATAAGGACCGGGAGGACATCAAGCTCGCTGCCGAGCTTGAAATGGATTATGTTGCGGTATCTTTCCCGCGCTACGGCAGCGATATCGAGGAAGCGCGCAGGCTGGTTGAAGCCGCGGGAAGCAAGGCCTGGATCATCGCGAAGATTGAGCGAGCCGAAGCGGTAGCCGATGACGCCGCTTTAGACGCAATTATCTTGGTCAGCGATGGCGTCATGGTTGCGCGCGGCGATCTTGGGGTAGAAGTCGGTGATGCCCGTCTGGTCGGTATACAGAAACGGATAATCCAACATGCTCGCACGCATAATAAGCTGGTCATCACCGCAACGCAGATGATGGAATCCATGATCAACAGCCCATTGCCGACCAGGGCTGAAGTGTCCGATGTCGCCAACGCGGTTCTGGACTATACCGATGCGGTCATGCTGTCTGCCGAAAGCGCCTCGGGACACTACCCTGTCGAGGCGGTGGCGGCCATGGCCCGCGTGTGCCTTGGAGCCGAACAAGAGCCTGTAACCACGCGCTCGCAACATCGCCTTGGTGAGACCTTCAGGCGCTGTGACGAGACCATCGCCCTGTCTACCATGTATGCGGCTAATCATTTCCCGGGCGTCAAAGCTATTATCGCCCTGACTGAAAGTGGTCATACGCCACTGATCATGTCCCGAATTCGATCCGGCGTGCCTATCTATTGCTACACGCGCCACCCTGGAACGCTACGTCGCGCGGCCATGTTTCGCGGTGTGTACCCCGTAGCGTTTGATACAACCGGTGGTGATGGGTTGTCCGTCAGTGAAGCAGCCATAGCGATTCTCAAAGAGCAGTCGCTTTTGCAGGAAGGCGACTGGATTATCCTGACTCAGGGCGACTTCAACTATAGTGGCGCGACGAACGGCATGAAAATATTGAAGGTAAGCTAGCAGGCTTGCCTCTTCCAATATAGCCATCTAGCCTTCCTAGCCGCGCGCCAAGTTTATTGATGACATTTCCCGTTATTTATCTGGCTTCCGCCAGCCCACGTCGGCATGAAATTCTTCTCCAGATGGGGGTCGAGCACGAGATTCTTCACGTGCCGTCTCCTGAAGGAGAAGACGAACCGCAACTGCTCAATGAAACGCCCCAGGACTATGTCCTGCGTACGGCGAAAGAAAAGGCCATTCGTGCAAGGCATTGGCTGACCAGTCAAAATGAAGCAGGCTTGCTAAATTCGGCAGATGCTCAGCGCCCGCTTTTGTCAGCCGATACCACGGTGATACTGGATCAAGATATCCTGGGTAAACCAGCGGATCTTGACGATGCACGTGCCATGCTCGCTCGTTTATCCAGCCGTAGCCATGCTGTTCACACGGCCGTCGTGCTCGCACACAAAGATTTTCTTATTGAAGATGTATCGATCACGGAAGTCCGTTTTAAAACTCTGACGGACGAAGAGATCGACGACTATTGCGCGACGGGGGAACCCTTCGGTAAGGCAGGGTCTTACGGAATACAAGGCAAGGCAGCCGTGTTCATTGAGCACATATCGGGAAGCTATACCGGCGTCATGGGATTGCCCGTGTTTGAAACCTGGCGGCTCCTCCAAACCGCGCTGGACACGACTACATCCACCACGTATCTCGCAAGCCATCAGCCTTCTTAAGCCGCCACATTAAAGCACGACACTGCCAGCGCAGTGCGCCCAGTCGTTCAGTCGTTCAGTCGTTCAGTCGTTCAGTGCGAACAAGTGTCTCTCTAAAAATCTTTGAAGTAAGCGTTCGGGCAACCCGTCTCGATGGATCGATGGAGTTAACACTGTTAACTCAACAAGAGGGTTTCCAGTTATGCGGCAGCAGTTCGCTGATCCGGCTGGCCGGTTGTGTGGGCAG
>NZ_RYDV01000006.1 GCF_003971065.1 Candidimonas sp. SYP-B2681 | reverse complement strand
TATCCTATACGAGGATCGATTCACGCAAGGCTATGGCCAGCTAGACTCTCAGTTGTACGGAAAACAGGCGGATCAATGATTTATCAAAACCGCCCAAACACAAAAATTCTGACACTCCCTTGACAAGCGCCCCACTCAAACAGCTTCGCCCTTTCTTCCCCGACGCCAGCGGCCCGGCCGGCTTGCTCAAACTTTCGCCCAGCCCCCGCGAACCCTCTGCACCTTGTGGCAATGATGATCGTGCGAATTGGGTAATTGACCTGGGGTCGGGTCCAGGTCTTGGCATGGCCCGTGAGTTGAGGTTTCGGCGTCTAGGCCGTGACGCAAGAACGGGTTTAGGCCGTGACTTGACTCGTAAGGCGAGGTGTCTGCGCTTGGCGCCGGGGTAGGCGAAGTAAGCGTGCGCCGGGCAGGCGGGTCAGGTTGGGAGACAAGACCGCGCTGTGTGAGCGAGACGCTTACGGATAGCCAGTGGCTATCCGTTTCGCGAGTTCGCGGGCGCCCGACCTGAACTGCTTGCCCGGGAAGTCCCGGAAACGGGACCGCAAACGCATTGAGCCAGCCCCGGCGCCAAGCGCAGACACCGGTAAAGAACGAAAAAGCACTCGCGTCAGCTGCGAGCACCGGTTAAGAACCCAAAGAGCATCCGCACAAGTCACAGGCATAGTTTAAGAGCGCAAAAAGCATAAGCCACAGACATCAGTTAAGAACGAACCCCAACCGGCCAAAATCAGACAGCAACTTTCGTCCGTTTATTCTGATGCAAATGATCCCCAGCATCAGAAGGCAGCCGATAGAACGAAATCGCCGACGCAGCCGTAATCAGACCGATCACGATAAAGCCCCAGATAATGTCGATCAGCTCCAGCTCTGAACCCCCGCGCCAATTCATACTTACATTTAATGTCACCGCCGCGCACGCTACACCTAGACTAATCCCTAACTGCTGCGCCATCGCCGCGAAACTGCTGGCCCGACTCATATCCTGGGAGTTTAAATCAGCGTAAGTTAACGTATTCACCGCCGTGAACTGCAGCGAACGGAAGAAGCCACCGATAATCAGGATAAGCGCCATGATCCAGATCGGCGTATCGGCGCGGAAAAGCGCGCACAGAGCAATAAAAATGCCCGTCAATATCGCATTAATGATCAATACGCGCTTGAAGCCGAAACGCTGAATAATCGGCGTTGCCACTAGCTTCATCAGCATGGCCCCAACCGCGGCAGTAAACGTGATCATGCCCGCCGAAAAAGGCGATAAACCAAAGCCCACCTGCAACAATATCGCCAGCAGAAAAGGACTTGCTCCGATGGCAAAGCGGCACAGGTTACCGCCCAGCGTCGCAATCGCGAAGCTCGGAATACGCAGCAGGGATAAATCGATGATCGGGTGTGGCGTGCGCTTGGCGTGCCATATATACAGCACCCCGCAAACCAGGCCCGTGCCAGCCAGGGCCAGCATTTGCAATAAGGGCATAGACTGATGACCCAAGGCTTCGAACGAGAAAACCAGCGTGGCCAGGCTTACCCCACTAAGAATGAAGCCGACCCAATCGAGCCGATTTGCGCTAACAGGGTAATCGTCGCGTATGTAATACAACACCAGCGCGATGCCCAGTACACCCACTGGAATATTGATCAGGAAAATCCAGTGCCACGAGGCATAGGTGACCAGGAAACCACCTAGCGGCGGCCCAATAATAGGCCCCAGCAGCGCCGGCAGCGACAAAAATGCCATGGCCTTGAGCAGTTCGGTCTTGGGTATTTTGCGTAATAGAATAATACGGCCGACGGGAACCATCATTGCGCCTGCTAGTCCCTGAACGACTCGGGCGATCACCAGCTGTGTGATGGTTTGCGAGACCGCGCAGGCAATGGAGCTTGCCGTGAACAGCAGAATAGCGGCAATAAAAACTCGTCTTGCACCGAAACGGTCAGCCGCCCAGCCGCTTACCGGCACAAACACGGCTACGGCCAGCAAGTAGCTGGTAATGGCAACGTTCATACGTACAACAGAGGTATCGAACGACAGGGCCATGGCGGGCAAGGCGGTCGCCACCACTGTTGAGTCCAGCATTTGCATGAACAGGGCGCATCCGACAATAAACGGTATCATGCGGATGGCGCGTCGTTCACGCGCGGACAACGGCGAACTGGGCGAAATGGAAGTCTGTGCTGCAGTATAAGGTGGCATCAGGCACTCAGTTCAGCTCGAGTGAAGTAAACTTTAGTCTCGTCGGTTAACCAGATTTGGTAAGCAAGCATTATGGCAAAGAATTATGAATCGGAATTCACGGAATTCCTAAAAAAATACAAAACCGAGCATCCCGACACTGAAGCGCGGCAGCGCGAGGGTCGCGCACGGTTGTGGGACAAGCAGATCGATCCAGAATCGCAGGAAGGCTTCCGCGCTGGCCGGCTTCCGCAAAAGCCGTACGTTTATCAAACCAATTAAGCGTTTTCATGTCTTTGTCTAAGGTTCGGGCCCGAGAGCTCGACGCTCTGGTCGAACCGGCAGTAGACAGCACACCCGATGTGGTTGACAGTGTGGCCTTGGCTCGCCTCTATGGCGAGCCTTTGTTCGCCATGCCACAAGACCTGTATATCCCGCCTGATGCCCTGGAAGTTTTCCTTGAAACCTTTCAAGGGCCGCTGGATCTGTTGTTGTATTTGATCCGCAAGCAGAATTTCAATGTCCTTGATATTCCGATGGCCGAGGTCACCAAGCAGTATTTATCTTACGTAGACCAAATCCGCAAGCACAATCTTGAGCTCGCCGGTGAGTACCTGTTGATGGCGGCGCTTCTTATTGAAATCAAGTCGCGCATGTTGCTGCCAGTGAAAAAAGCCGACACCGGTGAAGAAATCGATGATCCGCGTGCCGAACTGGTCCGGCGCCTGCTCGAGTACGAGCAAATGAAGCTGGCTGCCCGCAAGCTGGACACGCTGCCCCAATTGGGCCGCGACTTCCAGCGCCCCCACGCTTTCATGGACCTGGAGTTCGAGCAGATGCTGCCCGACGTTAGTCCGGACGATTTGCGTAATGCCTGGCTCGACATCATGCGACGCGCGAAACTTAATCAGCATCATCGCATCACGCGAGAACAGTTATCGGTACGCGACCACATGAGTCAAATACTGCGTCGCCTTAGCGACGTACGCTTCATGGAGTTCACGGAACTTTTTTCCGAGCGTGTCAATCAAGGCGATGCGACGGCGATTCTGGTCGTACACTTCCTGGCTATGCTGGAGCTTGCTCGCGAGTCCCTGCTCGATATTACGCAGGCAGAGCCCTATGCGCCTATCTATGTGCGCTTATCATATATACGCGCCGTCGCCTGAGCGACGGTGCAAGCCAATTCCCAGCGGAGATTTTTTTGAAAGTCGTTCACACTATTGAAGAGCTGCGTGACCAGTTGCGGGGCCAGTTACGCGTCGCGTTTGTGCCGACCATGGGCAACCTTCACCAGGGTCATTTGGCCTTGATGAAGCTGGCAAGACAGCATGGAGATCCGGTGGTCGCGAGCATTTTTGTGAATCGCTTGCAGTTCGGCCCCAACGAGGACTTCGATCAGTACCCGCGCACCCTTGCCTCGGACATCGAAAAGCTTGAACGCGAGCGCAACGTGTATGTGTTGTTCGCGCCTAATGAACGCGAAATGTACCCAGAACCGCAGAACTTCCGCATTCTGCCGCCGCCGGATTTGGGCGGCATTCTGGAAGGCGAATTCCGCCCGGGTTTTTTTGCCGGCGTCAGCACCGTCGTATTGAAACTGTTCTCGTGTGTTCAGCCCAGCGTGGCGGTTTTTGGCAAGAAAGACTATCAACAATTGATGGTGGTGCGCAATATGTGTCGCCAGTTTCAGCTGCCCGTGAATATTCTGGCCCACGAAACGGTGCGCGATACGGACGGCTTGGCCCTTTCGTCGCGCAATATGTATCTGGAGTCAGAACAGCGGGCCGAAGCACCGCAATTGTTTGCGACCCTGAAGGCATTACAACAGCGGGTGGTAGAAGGCCAAACCGATGTAGACCTGCTAGAGCGCCAAGCGATCGAGCACCTGCGTGGCCGCGGCTGGAAGGTTGACTACGTATCGTTGCGCCGCCAACGCGACTTGCTAACGCCTACCGCTAATGAAATTGCCGCTCACGAGCCGATGGTCGTTCTGGCTGCCGCGAAGCTGGGCAATACGCGCCTGATCGATAACCTGGAAATCCAGGCAGACAATCTGTAAGAACTGACAGCAGACCTACCCAGCTCGCTATGCCAGAATGCCTCATCGATAATGATAAGGAGACTGGTATGCATGAGGTACAAAATGCAGAAAGTTCGCCGTTCTCGGTGCTAACGCCCCGCGAACGCGACGTTATGGACTACGTGGTACTCGGCAAGCCAAATAAAATCATCGCGGCAGAATTAGGCGTATCGCAACGCACCATCGAAGCCCATCGCGCGCGAATTTTTCAGAAGATGCAGGTCAGGAATGCGGTGGAACTGGCGCGCTGCATATTGTCGCAGCGCATAGCGTCGTAGTGGAGGGCCGGCTTGCCATGCCCCCTGCACTTGCTTGATGGCCTGGCTCGACTCAGTCGCACTGCGGCGCGGGTTCGCTGGCAAGTTCGTCGATAGGGTCAATGTCTTGCTGGCGGGTCAAATGGTAGTCGAGCGTCGGCTTGGTGTCGTTGATCATGTTGACACGCAAGACGTTATCGTTAATGAACGACAAGTTGGCTTTGGTCGCCTCGTTTTTCAGTTGCAGTACTACACGCAAGGGCTTGGTACCAATTACGGCCCAGCAGCCTTGCTGAATAATGTCGTTCTCGGCCCCAGGATTATCAAGCATGACGGTGCGCGCACGCCATTGCCCTGCGGGCGCCATCGTCAGTGTTATCCGCGTGGCCGAACAGGCCGGGGTGTTAACCAGGCATGGCAGCGTTCCTAAAAAGGTTTTTGCTTCGGCTAATGGCCTGGCTTTGACGGCATTGCCTTCGGTAGCGGGTTCTGCGGCCGACTTAGGTTTTTTACCCTCCTCGTCGCCAAAACCCAGTCTTATCTGCGACGGAGCCCGTGTTCCCGTGCGGCCCTGGGCATATGCCTGCGCGTCGGTCATTGTGTTGTCGTGCGGGGTGTCGTAATAGCCTGCCGTCTTCTGCTGGGCACAGCCGCTTAACACCATGGCGAACATCGCAATGCCAACGGGTTTGCAGTATGGAATACGAGTAAATAAAGGTAGGGCTGGCATAATGTTTTCCGTCGACGAAAGGGTCAGTAAGCATTCTACGCATTTATCGTGCACACGGTAAGCGGCCGTTTTAATGACGCACTCTTGAAACTCGGGTCGATTGCGCTCGCCGGAGGTCCCATATTTTGCTGAAATTACAGTGGATGCTTTGGCAGGCCGTTCAGCTATTCTTGATGGCAGGGCTGGGTGCCTTCGTGGGGGTGCGTGTAGCGTTTATCGCCAATGTGTATGTCAGGGCGCTCGCCGCTGGCGCCGCACCCGATGCTGCGTTAATGCGCAATGCTATTTTGCAGGGGCTTTATTGGCCGTGGATCAGCACGGTTCGCGGCGTCGGCATCCGCGCACCTGAAGCCGCATCGGCCCCGATGGCCAGGGATCCATTTGCCATTCCCTGTGCCATGTTGATGGCCTGCTTATATGTCCTTCTGTACAGCTTGCACCGCCATCATCTTCTGTACTTGATCGCCATGGTGCTTGCCAGTGTCATGTTGCTGGCTCTTGCCTTGATCGATATGCGCAGCCGCTTGTTGCCCGATTCGCTGACCTTGCCCTTGATGTGGCTGGGCCTGCTTTTGGCGTGGTCCGGTCACGGCGTCGTGCTTGCCGATGCGGTGGCAGGCGCCATGATGGGCTACGGCGTCTTGTGGTCGCTGTTTTGCATCTTCAAAGCGTTGACCGGGCACGAGGGTATGGGTTATGGCGACTTCAAATTGTTGGCGGCTCTTGGCGCATGGCTGGGCTGGCAGCCCTTGGCCGGGGTCGTGTTGGCCGCTTGTTCTACAGGTGTTCTATTTGTGGTGCTGCGGCAAAGAACCTGGCGTCCCAGCGGATCGTATCCGTTTGGGCCGTTTCTGGGGGCGGGCGGAATGGCTGCGCTTTTGCTTGGGTCTGAGGTACATTTGTATTTTTGACAGCAAAGGTGCGCGAGCATGTTCAAAATAGGCCTGACAGGCGGTATAGGCTCGGGTAAAAGTCGCGTTGCCGACTTCTTTGCCTCGTGGGGTGCCGCTGTCATCGATACCGACGTCATCGCTCATCAACTGACGGCTCCTGGTGGTGCAGCCATTGAACCGATACGCCAGCATTTCGGACCAGACGTCATCTCTCCCACTGGGGCGCTCGATCGGGAGGCGATG
This sequence comes from Candidimonas sp. SYP-B2681, assembly GCF_003971065.1. GTDB lineage: Bacteria > Pseudomonadota > Gammaproteobacteria > Burkholderiales > Burkholderiaceae_B > Pollutimonas. Next base: position 337,248 of record NZ_RYDV01000006.1, on the reverse strand, counting down.
CGCGATCTGGTTTTCGCCAGCCCGGAAGCCAGACACCAGCTCGAGGCCATCATTCATCCGATGATAGGCTCGGTTACAAAGCGAAGGGCCGACACGGCGGAAGGGTGCTATCTTGTGTTCGTTGTTCCCCTATTGGTGGAATCGGGGCGCTGGCGCGATCGGGTCGATCGCATCTGTGTCGTCGATTGTGATTCTGCTACGCAGATTGCACGTGTCAGGGCGCGTAGCGGTCTGACGTCCGAAGCTATTGGGCGTATCATATCCGTTCAGGCATCGCGCGAAGCCCGTCTGGCCGTCGCTGACGATGTGGTACTTAACGACATGCATACCAGTATCGAAGAACTCGAACGCCGTGCGCGCGAATTGCACTTTAGTTGGTGCAGGCAAGCGCAGCTGCAAGGCGGCTCGCAAGCAGCCGTTTCTAATCATTAAAAAAAGGTTTTTGGTCGCGTGATTCTTTATGAATATCCTTGCAATGAGCGCGTTCGGTCTCTGCTAAGAGTCGAGCATTTGTTCGACAGGTTATTTTTTTTCGCCAAGGGCGATGACGCGCATTATCACCATATTACGATTGCGACATTGTTCGATCTGCTGGATATCTGCGACCGCACCGACTTGCGTGGCGCGGTCTTGCAGGATCTCGAGCGCCAGCGTACGGCATTAAGCGCATTGCGCCAGCATCCGGGGGTAGAGCCTCGAATGCTCGATACCATGCTTGCCGAAATCCAGACGGCTTCCAGCGAACTGGGTGCGCAAGGCCGCATTGGCCAAGAATTGCGCGATAACGAATGGCTGGCCAGCTTGCGCGGCAGGGTATCGGTGCCGGGCGGTTCATCCCAGGTGGATATGCCTTCGTATTTTTCATGGCAACTAAAACCGGCCGAAGCGCGCACCAAAGATTTACGCAGGTGGATCATGCCGTTTATGTCTCTGTATAAGGGGCTTGCGCTGATTTTGCGGCTGTTGCGGGACTCCGGCGATGTCATCGATGCCGTCGCCCGACAGGGCGCGTACCAGGAAATGCTGGGGGGTAAACTGTTCCAGCTTTTGCGAGTATGGGTCGATGCGGCGTTGAATGTATTCCCCGAAATGAGCGCCAACAAATACGTGATTTGGGTGCGGTTTGCGTCGCAAGACAGCGAATTGAAGCCGCAGCCAGTCACCACCGACATTCCTTTCAAGCTGGCGCGTTGTAACGTGTAGCGGGATTTCCCTCGGAAATCCATTGCGCGATGCAATCCTGCGTCGCTGGCCCGATCGCGCTGACCATGCATCCAGTGCCGGTAAAAACGCCAAGACGCGGCACTCTCCACCGCGCGACACGGCTAGTTAATCAGAAATTGTTGTTGCGTTCCATTTCAAATACGCAATTTTGATGTCGCCGGCGGCCGCGATCGGCGAAAATGGCGGCTGTTTCATTCAAACCGGAGAACTGTGCATGTCGGAATCAAGCTCCGCGCCTTTTGGTGGTCGACGCGGCCGCTGGCTGTGGGCCTTTGTATTACTGTTGGTCGTCGGGGCCGCCTACTGGTTTTTCACGAAAGATTCCGGCTCCCTGGTGACCAAGGGCAGGCCAGGCGCGGGTAACGGCATGCCCGCCATGATTGTGCCCGTCAAGGTGGCGACGGTCGAGCGCGGACCTATCGATTACACGCTCAAGGCCATAGGAACCGTCACGGCCTTCAATACCGTTACAGTGCGCAGCCGCGTGGATGGCGAACTGCACAAGATCAACTTTGTTGATGGTCAGAAGGTGCAAGAAGGTGATCTTCTGGCGCAAATTGATCCGCGCAGCTATCAGGTTCAACTGGACCAGGCCATGGGCCAGCAGAAGCAGAATGAAGCCCAGCTGCAGAATGCGCAGCGCGATCTGCAGCGTTATCGGCTGCTGTTCAAGCAGAATTCAATCGCGAAGCAGCAGGTCGACGCGCAGGCAGCGCTGGTGCAGCAGCTGTTGGGCTCGCGTAAAAGCGACCAGGCGGCCGTTGACAGCGCAACGCTGCAATTAAGCTTCACACGCATCACCGCCCCTATTTCGGGTCGCCTGGGTCTACGGAAAGTCGATCAGGGCAATATGGTCAATGCCTCCAACACCGACGGCCTGGTCGTCATTACCCAGACGCAGCCCATTTCGGTGCTGTTTACGCTCCCGCAGGCGCAACTTCCCGCCGTCCTGGAACAAATCCGTGCAGGCAAGACGCTCGCCGTCGATTTGTACGACCGTGACGATCTGCGAAAAATTGCCAGTGGTGAACTCATGTCGCTTGATAATCAGATCGACGTGGCCACAGGCACGGTCAAGCTTAAAGCGCGATTTGCGAACGAGGACGAATCGCTATTTCCCAATCAGTTTGTCAATGTGCGTTTGCGCGTCGCTACGGATCAATCGTTAGTGCTTCCTACCCGTGCGGTCCAGCAAGGGTCGATCGGCGCATTTGTGTATCGGGTCGATGACAACAGCAAAGTGTACGTGCAACCCATCGTCGTGGGCCGGGTGGACGAACGGCGCGTCGCCGTCACATCGGGGCTCACGGAAGGGCAACGGGTGGTCATCGAGGGCCTGGACCGCCTGCGGGATGGTGCGACCGTACAGGTTAGCTCCGGAGAGGTGGCGACGCCGGCTCCGAATCCGCCCGCCGCTGCAGGCGGGGTGGCAACGGGTGCGCCCGCGGGCGGCGCGGGCAATCCACACTAAGGACGGACTGTGAATCTTTCGCGTCTCTTCATCCTGCGGCCGGTCGCCACGACGTTGACGATGCTTGCATTGCTGATTGCCGGCTTCCTGGCGTACCGGCTGTTGCCGGTTTCGGCCCTGCCTCAAGTGGATTACCCGACCATACAGGTGACCACGCTCTACCCGGGCGCAAGTCCCGACGTGATGACGGCGCTGGTAACCTCGCCATTAGAGCGACAGTTTGGCCAAATGCCGGGTCTGACGCAAATGACCTCATCCAGTTCTGGCGGATCCTCTGTCATCACGTTGCAATTCGATCTGGATTTGGCTCTGGACGTCGCCGAGCAGGAAGTGCAGGCGTCGATCAATGCGGCGTCGAATCTGCTGCCTAACGACCTGCCCGCGCCGCCCATTTACAACAAGGTGAACCCGGCGGATACCCCAGTGATCAGTCTGGCGGTAACGTCTCCCACCTTGCCTTTGTACGAAGTGCGTGACCTGATCGATATTCGGGTAGCGCAGAAGCTGTCTCAAATATCAGGTGTGGGTCTGGTAAGCATTGCGGGGGGGCAACGCCCGGCTGTACGCATTCAAGCCAATCCCCAGGCGCTGGCTGCCCATAATCTGACGCTCGCCAGCTTGCGTACCGCCATTACGGGCGCCAACGTCAATCAGCCCAAGGGAAATCTGGACGGGCCGGAACGCTCCACGACGATTAACGCAAACGATCAATTGAGATCCGTGCGCGATTACGAAGAATTGATCGTGGCGTTCGAGAATGGTGCGCCGCTGCGCTTGCGCGACGTTGCGCAAGCGCAGCAGGACGCCGAAAATACGCGGCAGGCGGCATGGATAGGCAATACGCCGGCCATTTTGCTGAATATTCAACGCCAGCCGGGTGCGAATGTCATTGAGGTCGTCGACCGGGTCACGGCGTTGCTGCCCTCGCTGAGGGCCGCTTTGCCTGCCGGCGTCGACGTTGCGGTGGCGACCGACAGAACGCAGACCATACGCGATTCGATCGACCATGTGCAAATGGAAATGCTGCTGGCGGTCGCGCTGGTGGTGCTGGTGACTTTTGTATTCCTGCGCAGCTGGACGGCAACCTTCATTCCCAGTGTGGTGGTGCCACTCTCGCTCGTGGGGACGTTCGGCATCATGTATTTGGCGGGTTTCAGCATCAATAACCTGACCCTGATGGCACTGACGGTGGCAACGGGTTTTGTCGTCGATGACGCCATCGTGATGATAGAAAACATCGCGCGCCACATCGAGGAGGGCGAAAGCGCCATGATGGCCGCCTTGAAAGGCGCTTCGCAAATCGGCTTCACGCTGGTGTCATTGACCTTGTCTCTGATTGCCGTGTTGATCCCACTGCTTTTCATGAGCGATGTCATTGGACGGCTGTTTCGCGAGTTCGCGATCACGCTGGCTGTGGCTATTTTGCTGTCGCTGGCCATTTCGCTGACGCTTACGCCGATGATGTGCGCGCGGCTATTAAAGCCTGAATCGGAAATGAAGTACGGGCGATTCCAGCGCTGGGCCGGGGCGTCGATGGATAGACTGACGGGCGCCTATGATCGCGGGCTTATCTGGGTGCTTGCGCATCAGCGCCTGACACTCTGGGTGGCGTTGGGTACATTGGTCTTCACCGCCGTGCTGTACCTTGCGGTTCCTAAAGGGTTTTTTCCGCAGCAGGATACTGGCCTGATACAAGGTATAAGCCAGGGTCCGCAAACGGTGTCCTTCAGTTCCATGGCGCAGCGCCAGCAACAGGCGGTCGATCGCATCCTGAAAGACCCTGACGTCGCCGCTGTTTCTTCCTTCATAGGTATCGACGGCACCAACGCCACGTTAAATACGGGTCGCCTGCAAATCGCGCTCAAGCCGGTCACGGAACGTGACGCCAACGCCCAGACGATCATTGACCGATTAGGTCAGGAACTGGAGTCGTTGCCCGACATCAAGGTGTTCATGCAGCCGGTGCAGGACCTTACGGTCGATGATCGCGTCAGTCGTAGTCAGTACCAGATGACCTTGTCGGAGCCCGATCACGGAGTCCTTCTTAAATGGACCCCCAAGTTGGTCGATGCGCTTAGGCGCCTGCCTCAGTTAAGCGGTGTGGTGGACGACTTGCAGGGCAGCGGCTTGCAGACCATGCTTACCATTGACCGCGATGCAGCGGCCCGTTTAGGGATCAGTAACGCCACGATTGACGATGCCCTGTACGATGCGTTCGGACAGCGCCTGATATCGACGATTTTCACGCAATCCACGCAATATCGGGTCGTGCTGGAGGTGGCCTCGCAGTTCCGGCAGAACCCACAGTCGCTGGCCGGAATCTACGTTCCTACGTCCTCGGGCACGCCCGTGCCGATCAGCACCGTGGCCAGTATCAGTCAAAGCAACGCGCTCTTGTCGATAGAACGGCTGGGGCAATTTCCAGCCGCCACTATCTCGTTTAATCTCGCGCCCGGCGCCGGGCTGTCGGATGCGGTCGAAGCCATAAGGCAGGCGCAACTTGATCTTCAAATGCCGGCGTCGCTCGAACTGAAGTATCAGGGTGCCGCCAAGGCGTTTCAGGCTTCGCTATCAAGCACACTGTGGTTGTTATTGGCTGCAGTGGCTACGATGTATATCGTCTTGGGGATACTCTACGAAAGCTATATTCATCCCATTACTATTCTATCCACTTTGCCTTCCGCCGCGATAGGCGCCCTGTTGGCTTTGCTGCTTACCGGCGCTGAGCTTGACATGATGGGCATCATCGGCATTATTTTATTGATTGGCATCGTCAAAAAGAACGCCATCATGATGATCGATTTTGCGCTCGATGCCGAGCGGCATCGCGGCCTGAGTCCGTTGGCAGCCATTCACGAAGCTGCCCTGTTACGCTTCCGTCCCATTCTGATGACAACGCTGGCCGCCTTGTTCAGTGCAATCCCCTTGATGTTGGCTACCGGTTCCGGGTCGGAATTACGTCAGCCTTTGGGGCTGGTGATGGTGGGCGGCCTGTTGTGCAGCCAGGTTCTGACCTTGTTCACGACGCCCGTTATTTACCTGATGTTCGACCGGCTTGGCAGGCGCGTCAAGGCGTATCGCCAGCCCGGCGGAGCCACCCGCGGGATCGCCCCATGAGGTTCTTCACCCTCTTCATCATGCGCCCTGTGGCAACCACATTGCTGTGCGTTGCGCTGGTGTTGACAGGGGGACTCGCCTATTTTTTCCTGCCGGTCGCGCCTTTGCCGCAGATGGATTTTCCCATGATATCGGTCTCGGCCAAACTGGCCGGCGCCAGTCCGGAAACCATGGCGTCAAGCGTCGCGACACCGCTTGAGCAGTCGTTGGGTGCGATTGCGGGGCTGACCGAAATGAGTTCCCGTAGCACCGAGGGCTCAACCCGCATCTTCCTGATGTTCGATATGGCGCGCGATATCAATGGTGCCGCGCGCGACGTGCAGGCGGCTATCAATGCGGCCCGCGGCATTCTTCCGTCCAGCCTGCGAAGCAATCCTACGTATCGCAAGGTGAATCCGTCATCGTCACCCATCATGGCTCTCGCGCTGACGTCCAAGACCTCGACCCAAGGCCGCTTATACGATCTTGCCTCCACGGTGCTGGGACAAAAGATTGCGCAAGTGCCTGGAGTGGGGGAGGTGGAAGTCGGTGGCAGTTCGCTGCCGGCAATTCGGGTAACCCTGAATCCGCAAGCCCTGAACAGTGCCGGGGTATCGCTGGACGAAGTCCGCATGGCCTTGTCCAATGCCAATACCATGCGTCCCAACGGCGTCGTTGAAAACGATATGTACCACTGGCGGGTGACTTCCGGCGGACAACTGACCAAGGCGGCGCAGTATCGTCCTTTGATTGTCGCCTGGAGGGACGGTTCGCCGATACGCGTGCAGGATGTCGCCACGGTCGAGGATTCGGTGGAGGATTTGTTCAATACCGGCTTTCTGAACGACCAGCGCGCCGTATTGTTGGTCATCCGGCGGCAGGCCGACGCCAACATCATCGAAACGGTGGACGCCATACGGGCCCAGCTACCGGCCTTCGAGGCCATGCTACCGGCGGACGTCATGTTGACCGTCGCGCAAGACCGTACGCCGAGCATTCGAACTTCTTTACACGAAGCGGAGATTACCCTGATCATCGCGGTGATCCTGGTGGTGCTTGTGGTGCTGCTGTTCCTGCGCGATCTGCGGGCGGCGCTGATCCCTGCGGTAGCCGTCCCGGCATCGCTGATCACCACCTTCAGCCTGATGTTGTGGTTTGGCTATACCTTGAACACCATGTCGTTGATGGCGCTGATCGTGGCCACGGGTTTCGTGGTGGATGACGCGATTGTGGTGCTCGAGAACATCATGCGCCACATTGAAAAAGGGATGGCGCCCATGCGGGCGGCGATCCGAGGGGTGCGCGAGGTCGGTTTTACGGTGCTGGCCATGAGCTTGTCTTTGGTTGCCGTATTCATTCCCATGCTATTGATGGGCGGTTTGCCGGGGCGATTATTCCGTGAATTCGCCGTCACGCTTTCCGTGTCTATCCTGGTGTCGCTGGTGCTGTCGGTTACGCTGACGCCCATGATGTGCGCCCACATCTTGCGCTCCAAGGTTTACAAGCCGCGCTCATCCGGTGCCCTGACTCGCATCTTTCAGGCCATGGGCGAAACATTATGGAGCGGCTACAAACGTTCGCTGGGTTGGGCGCTGGCGCACGGGCGCCTGATGATTTTGCTGCTATTAGCCACGATCGGGCTCAACGCTTACCTATATACGGTTGTGCCCAAGGGCTTTTTCCCACAGCAGGATACCGGTCAGTTACTGGGCTTCTTCAGGGTTGATCAGGGTACCTCTTTTCAAGCGATGCTCCCCAGGCTCGATTACTTCAGGCAGATCTTGCTGCAGGATCCTGCGATTCAAAACGTGAGCGGCTATGCGGGCGGTCGCGGCGGCAGCAACTCCAGCTTCATGCAAATACAGTTGAAACCGTTGGAAGAGCGCAAAGTCAGTGCCACCGATGTCGTCAACCGTTTGCGCGGCAAGTTCACCGGCGTGCCGGGGGCGCGTCTGACCCTGGTTCCGCAGCAGGATATTTTTGTCGGCGGTCGCCAGAATAGTGCTGGATCTTACGACTACACGCTGATGGCCAGCGACCTGGCGCTGCTTCGGACCTGGATGCCGCAGGTGCAGAAAGCACTCGCAGGGCTGTCGGAGCTCGTTGACGTCGATACCAATATCGAAGATAAGGGCCGACGGGTAGAGCTTGTGATTGACCGGGATGCGGCGACACGACTGGGGGTCAGCATGTCGCTAATCGCGTCGGTATTGAATAATTCTTTCAGTCAGCGCCAGGTATCCGTCATTTACGGTGCCTTGAACCAGTACCATGTCGTCATGGGGGTCGATGAGCAATACGCGCAGGACGCGGAGTCGCTCAAGCGGGTCGAGGTGGTCACGGCCGCGGGCGACCGCGTTCCCTTATCTGCCTTTACTCGATTCGAGATCGGCAACGCGCCGCTTAGCGTCAACCACGAAGGACTCTTTGCGGCCGACTCGATTTCCTTCAGTTTGGCGCCCGATGTGTCGTTGGATCAGGCCACGCGCGCTATAGACGAAGCGGTCGCGCGCATCGGACTGCCTACCCAGCAGATACAGGCAGGCTTTCTAGGAACGGCACAGGCCATGCAGCAAGCGGTTGCCCAACAGCCGTGGCTAATCCTGGCGGCATTGGTGACCATGTACATCGTGCTGGGCATCCTGTACGAAAGCTATGTGCATCCCATCACCATTTTGTCGACACTGCCATCGGCAGGCATCGGTGCCTTGCTGGCACTGATCATGGCGGGAGAGGAATTCACGTTGATCGCCTTGATCGGCGTCTTTTTATTGATAGGCATCGTCAAGAAGAACGCCATCATGATGGTGGATTTTGCCTTGATGGCCGAGCGGCGCGATGGGCTTTCTTCGCGCGAAGCGATTTATCAGGCCTGCCTGGTGCGGTTTCGCCCCATTATGATGACGACGATTTCCGCGTTGTTCGGCGCGCTGCCGCTGGTGTTTGCCTCGGGTGCGGGTGTCGAAATGCGCCGGCCTTTAGGTTTGACCATAGCCGGTGGGCTCATTCTCAGTCAGATTCTTACGCTCTATACCACCCCGGTTGTCTATCTTTATCTGGACCGTTTTCGGCTATGGGCAGGGCGCAAACGCCGCCAAGGCCTGGTCCAGCATGGGCAGCGGGCATGAGCCACTGACGACTGACCGTAACGGGCATTGGCTGTTTAAAAGGCATTTGTAATTCATGACTATTTTCGCATCGTTGAACGCTTGGATACCGGTTTGCCTTAAATGGCCCGTGCGGTCGGGGATCTTGCTGCTGTTGAGCGCCTGCGCGGTTGGGCCCGATTATCAGCGCCCGTCGAGCGCTGTGGGCGATACCTATAAACAGGCCGCAAGGGTTGGCCAAGCAAGCGCCGCGTATTCGGAAACCATGCCGCTAAACCCAGGTTGGGTGCCCGCACAGCCGCGCGATTCCGCATTGCGTGGCGATTGGTGGCAGTTGTTCAACGACCCGATCCTAAGCAGGCTGATGGACACCTTGCAAACCTCAAATCTGAATATTGTGCAGGCCGAAGCACAGTACCGCCAAGCCCAGGCCCTGCTGCAATCGGCCAGATCCGGATTTTTTCCAGTCGTGGGTACATCGGCTGCCGCAACACGTTCGGGTATCGGCGGCAACGATAACATTGGATCGGGTTCGTTTGGGGCGGTCAGTTCCAATAACCAGTACACATTAAGCGGCAGCGTCAGCTGGGAACCCGATGTGTGGGGGCGCGTGCGACGTAGTGTGGAATCCAGCCGTGCCGGGCTGCAAGCCAGCGCGGCAGATGTCGCCACTATGCGGCTTAGCATGCAATCGACCTTGGCTCAGACTTATTTTCGACTGCGCGTCATGGATGCGGAACAGCGTTTGTTGCAGCAGACGGTCGATGCCTACGAGCGTTCACTGACCATCACGACGAATCGTTATCAGGCGGGCATCGCCGCCCAAGCCGATGTTGCGGTGTCACGCACTCAACTGGAAAACACCCGTACGCAATCGCTGGCACTGGATTGGCAACGGGCGCAGCTCGAGCATGCCATTGCCGTATTGCTGGGCCAGCCGCCGTCCGGCTTTGATTTGAACAGCGCCGATATCCTTGGAACGGTGCCCGTCGTTCCGGTGGGGTTACCGTCGCAATTGCTCGAGCGCCGTCCCGATGTCGCCGCGGCCGAGCGCAGGGCGGCCGAAGCCAATGCACAAATAGGCGTTGCCCAGGCGGCCTGGTTTCCCGACCTTACCTTAAGCGCTCAGGCAGGCTATCGCAGTGGCCAGTGGGCGCAATGGCTTAGCGCACCGTCCAGTTTCTGGACACTGGGCCCTGCCTTGGCCTTAACCATCTTCGATGGCGGAGCACGACAGGCACAGGTCGATCAGGCGCGTGCTGCGTTTGATGTCCAGGCCGCTGGCTACCGTCAGACCGTCTTGACGGCGTTGCGAGAGGTCGAAGATTTCCTGGTGCAGCTATATGTGCTTGGCCAAGAGCAGGTAACGCAAGGGCGGGCACTGGATTCGGCGCGTGAATCCTTGCAGTTGACGCAGAACCAGTACGAAGCCGGTCTAATCGATTACCTGAGCGTCGTGCAAGTGCAGACCACGGCGCTGAGTACCGAGCGTACGGCGCTCCAGCTTACGGCTGACCGACTCGTCGCCAGCGTACAACTGATTGCGGCGTTGGGCGGCGGCTGGGAAATGCCGCCGGCTCAGCCATAATCTCGCTGAAATCGCTGCGATTGCGGTGGTGTCAGGCAGCCGCAGTCTTATTCAAGCAGCTGCCTGATTCCGGCAATGCCATGTGCGCTGTGTTGCCGTGCCGTTTCCAGGGTGGCGCTCGATTGCCCGCCTATGGCAAAGACCGGTAGGCTCGCCTGGCTTGCCAGTGCGGCGAACCGGTCCCAGCCCATGCCTGATACATCAGGGTGGGAAGGAGTATCCAACACGTGGCCCAGCACGACAAAATCGGCATTCAGTCCGCGCGCCGCCGCCAGATCATCAGCAGTGTGGGCCGAAACTCCGATCAGGCCAATGTGTGGGCGATTTGCCTGCGCCGCGTGTTGGCGCGAGACCGCATCGGCTGCCCGGAAATGTACGCCGTCGGCCTTGGGCCACCAGTCAACGGGGTGTACGCTGTTTATCAGGCAGCGCGCGCCGAATTCGTGGCAACGTTTTACAACTTGCTGAAATGCCGCATAAACCTCGGCAGATGCTGCCTTTGCAGCCCATTCCGGTTCACGAAACTGCACAAGCTTGATGCCGTTTTTTAAGGCGATCGTGAGCCTGTCCAGAAAAGCGCCAACTCCGCTGCTGCTTCCTATGGACGTCAGCAAATAACGGTCGGGCAACTGCAACCAGCGCAAGGGCGGTTTGGTGGCCGGCAGCACCGGACCCACGGTGGGGGCTTGTTGCGGGTCTATCCAGGCTAGCCGTTGCCCTTCGATTCCGACAGGCACTCCGAGCCAGCCCGTGACGCGGCAGAAGGCCAGGCGAACGATGTTGACTTCGTATTCATGGGTATAGGTCACCCACGGCGTGGCATCGGTAACCTCGATGCCGAGCTCTTCTTTCAGTTCCCGCGCCAACGCCTCGAGCACACTTTCCCCTGCTTCAATCTTGCCGCCTGGCAGCTCCCACCAGCCCGCCCACGCTTTGTCGGCGGGGCGCTCAGCCAGCAGCAACGAGCCATCTGCCCGTAGAATCATGCCGGCGGCAACATTGACAAAAGGTTTAGACATGACGCGCAGCCCAGTCGCGGGCAAACTGACGTGCGACACGGCCGGAACGTGAGCCGCGCTCAAGCGCCCACTGCAAGGCTTCGGTGCGCGAGCTTTCGATATCGGCGGTAGAGCAACCGTGCTCTTTGAGCCAGTAGTAGACGATATCCAGGTAGTCGTCTTGTTTGAACGGGTAAAACGACAGCCAAAGGCCGAAGCGCTCGGAAAGCGATATTTTTTCTTCTACCGTTTCCCCGGGATGGATCTCGCCATCGCTCTGGTGCTTGGCGCCCAGGTTTTCGCTCATGTATTCGGGCATGAGGTGGCGGCGGTTCGACGTGGCGTAAATAAGCACGTTATCGCCCGATGCACTGATGGAACCGTCAAGAACCGATTTGAGTGCCTTGTAGCCCGCTTCGCCTTCTTCAAAAGATAGGTCATCGCAAAATATAATGAAGCGCTCGGGGCGTACACTGACCAAGTCAACGATGTCGCCCAGGTCGCCCATATCGGCTTTGTCGACCTCGATAAGCCGCAGGCCTTGGCCGCCGTAGGTTGCCAGCATGGCCTTGACCAGTGAACTCTTGCCTGTGCCCCGCGCGCCCGTCATCAATACGTTATTGGCGGGCTTCTTGTGCAGGAAATGTTGCGTATTCCGGTCGATAATCGCTTTTTGGCGCTCGATATGCTGCAGATCATCGAGGTTGATCGTCGAGACGTGGGCCACGGCGTCGAGCCAGCCGCGCGCGCCGCGTTTTCGCCATCGAAAGGCGTACGCCGACCAGTCTATTTCGGGTGGGGCCGGAGGAAGCCACGCTTCCAGTTGCGCCAAAACTCGTTCGGCGCGACCGATCAGCGTGGTGAGGTCGATGGCTGTCACAGATGGGTCTCCTAGGACGAAATCGCTAACAAAGCGGCATTATCGCTAATTTGCGTCGGGTGTTCACGGCATTTAGATATTTAGCGTCACGTATAATCGTATCCTTGTTCCGCCCACCTACTCATCCATTTTTAAGCCGGACCTCGCTTTGAACCTTCCACAGTTAATTGCCCCAATCGCAAACGACATGAAAGCCGTCGATGCGGTCATACGCGCCCGCCTCGATTCCGATGTCGTTTTGATCCGTACGATAGGCGACTATATTGTCGGGGCCGGCGGCAAGCGCATGCGTCCCGCAATGGTGCTTATGGTGGCTAAGGCGCTGGGCTACGAAGGCACGACCCACCATTTATTGGCCGCCGTGGTGGAATTTATTCACACGGCTACGCTGTTGCACGACGATGTCGTCGACGAATCCGACATGCGTCGTGGCCGCAGCACTGCCAACGCCGTATTTGGCAACGCTGCAAGCGTTCTAGTGGGCGATTACCTGTATTCGCGATCATTCGAGATGATGGTCGAATCCAATTCCATGCCGGCGATGTCGGTGCTGTCGGCGGCCACCACGGTCATCGCCGAAGGCGAGGTCTTGCAGCTTTTGAACGTGCATGATCCCGATGTCTCCTTGCCACGCTACTTGCAGGTCGTGCGCTACAAAACGGCCAAGTTATTCGAGGCAGCGGCTCAGGTCGGCGCAATAATCGGCGGGGCCACACCCGAGCAGGAAACGGCTGCCGCCTCTTACGGACGCCACATCGGCACCGCTTTTCAGCTGATCGACGACGTGTTGGACTACAACGGTGACGTTGAAGCGTTGGGGAAAAACGTAGGCGATGACCTGCGCGAAGGCAAACCGACCATGCCGCTCATACGTGTCATGGAAGTGGGCAGCAGCGCGCAGAAGCAGCTGATACAAGACGCCATTCGTACCGGTGAGGCCGATTTCGAGGCAGTGGCGCGCGCGATTCACGACACCGATGCGCTGGACTTTACCCGTCGAGCGGCCATCGCCGAAGCAGAACTCGCCCGCACGGCATTGGCCGCTTATCCGGCTTCCATCCACCAGGAATCGTTGCTGGAATTTTGTTCATTCGCGGTGGATCGCGATCATTAAACATCCTGTTGCCGCTCGGTAAAACATTAAAGATCGCCCGGGTAGCAAGCTTGAGGATCGGCGCGCTAGCAGCAACAGGCGGAATAGGGAAATCGTCAAGCAGGCGACAGGCTGGAACGCCACCGCGCCGGCGGCCAGAACTCTTCGGGCAAGATCGGTTGTGGCTGCGAATCAAGTGGGCCAGGCTCCTGTTCTGGAACACAATCCCTCAGTGCTGAACGGACCCGAGCCAGTGCGGCCTCGCCACGGCCGTCGCCGACCACGCGCTGCCACCACAGTCGGTGCACCGCACGCACGCGGACGGGGATGGTGGGCAGCCCCACCCGTTGAGCCATTGCCAGCCTGTGAAGGCCGCGATTGATCTTTAGTATTCGGCCATCGCGGGAGACCGCAACGCCGATCTCATCACGACAGCGTTCAGGTACGTAGCCAACAGAGGCCATGCTGTCCAGGAACGCCAGATACACTTGCAGGTACCGGTAGATTTTGTCGGGTGTGTCTAGAAGGATACCTGCCTGATGCGAGCGCCATGGGTGCCCGCTCTTGAGAGCAGCCAAGTGTTCTTGGTAGCGTTCTGTGCGGGTCAGGTCGTCGCGGTTCTCGTCGATGTCGGCGATAAGCCGGTAGCGCCTGCCGACCCGCAAGTCTTGGCGGCGTAGATCCCAATTGCCGTCCCATAGAAAGAACAACGAGGAGGGCGGTTTTTCGGTTCCACCCCCATTACGTACATCGGTACGAATCAGTTCGCGTGGGTTTATATCCAGTGTCAAGGCTTCCTTGCCCAAGGCCGTTTCAAGTGCGCGCCGAGGCAGGCCTCGGGCCACGATGTAATCGGCGCCAGGTTTGTTCCGCATCCACACGTCGAAAAGCATCCGATCAAGGGGCAGTCCGACATAACGCTGGGACCAATCGCGAAAGGCGTGTTGCATATATGCCAGCAGCACTCGCGGCTGGACGATCTTTGGCGTTAGTGGCGCGAACGCAGGGTGGCCTGCGGGGCCCAGCAACGCAAACTGAAAAAGGTGGCGCCTGGAATGGTGGCGGTCGGGGCTGGATGATGTTCTCATGAAGACCTCCCTACCTTTTGTCACTCGAACCAATCGCAAATTTGTTTGGGGGCTTTTTTGTTATTAGTATTATCAGTATCTGGCAAAACGTGATCGTTGTATTACGAAATTCGACATTGCACGTGCGGATGCTTGAAGAATCGCATTGTGCGATAAGTTAAGAAACGAAATTCAGCATTTCGTTGAGTTTGCGGCTCGAAAAGCGACAGATTCCATAACGCGCCGGGGAAGAACGGAAGTAGCTTACTCGCCGGACTATATCCTTGGGGCGGCCATCGCCGAACAGAGGTCGCCCGTACGGCGTTGGCCGCTTAACCAGATTCCAATCACTAGAAATCTTTGCTAGAATTTTGTTCTTTCGCGGTGGATCGCGATCATCAAAAATCCCGTTGTCGCTCGGTAAAAAGCATCAAGAATCGCCCGGGTGGCAAGCTTCACGAAAATCGGGGCGTAGCTCAGCCTGGTAGAGTACTGCGTTCGGGACGCAGGAGTCGCATGTTCGAATCATGTCGCCCCGACCATAATTTCCCACGTAAAGTCCCGACTATTCTCGGCGTTTTGTTTTCTACTGCGGGGTATTGGAGCATAAGGATCGCCTTATGCTCCAATCGAGCTCCAATGCGCAAGATTTATCAAATGCAGCATACGTACGCTGATGCAGGGGTGCGACGCGCGCGATCCTCGTGTGCCGCGTGCCCGGGCGGTACCCCCGCCCAGGGCGTGCTGATGCGCTACTCCATCAACGCGAGGGCCGCTTCATGGCGCAGGTGGTGGGCAATTCCGCTTCAGAAGCAGGAATGACCTCGTCCGTACGCCAGCCGAACCCCGTTCCTTCCTGATCAATTTGCAGCGTGGTGCCGTTCGTTTTTGACCATGTTGCAACGTACAGGGGCTGCTGCAGCTGATGATCGTTGGCGCGCATCTTCGCTTTTCCCCCGGACAAGCTGTCGGCTTCCATGCCTTCCATGGCACGTGCCACATCGACGGGTTCGGTGGAGCCCGATTCCTTGATGGCCTTCGAAAGCAGTTCCACTGCGGGATACGCCTGCATCCAGGTCAAGTCGTCGTTGTACTTCTTCTTGAACCCCTCGACAAGGTCGCGTCCCTTGTAGCCTTCATTATTGACGTTGCCGACGCCTACGTACTTCACGCGGTCAAGTCCGCTTTCCCCCATCGCGGTGGGCGCACCCTTCAGCACGGCATAGTAGGTATAGAAGTTGGCCCCCAACCCTGAAGCGCGTGCGGCACGAATCAATAGAGCCAAATCAGAGCCCCAATTCCCGGTGATGATGGTGTCGGCACCCGACGCGATGATCTTCGCCACGTAAGGAGAGAAATCCTTGACCTCGCCAATGGGGTGCAGGTCGTCGCCTACAATCTGGACGTCGGGGCGCTTCTTGGCCAGCATCTCCTTGGCTGCCTTACTGACGGAACGTCCGAACGCATAGTTCTGCCCGACGATGTAGACCTTCTTGACTTTCTGGTTCTTGGCCAGATGGTTGACGAGCGCCTGCATTTTCATATCGACGTTGGAGTCGACGCTGAATTGCCAGAAGCTGCACTTGCCGTTCGTCAGTTCAGGATCGATGGCCCCGTGGTTGATGTACAGAACTTCCTTCCCGGGATTGCGTTCATTATGTTTATTGATGGCATCGACTAGGGCGAATGCCACGCCCGAACCGTTGCCCTGGGCTACGTAACGGTAGCCTTGGTCAATGGCGCGCTTGAGCTGGCTCAGACTGTCTTGCACGCCAGCCTTGTTGTCGAAGCCGACGATTTCAAGGGTATGCTTGCCCGCCCACTTTTCTTTGTTAGCCAGGTCGCTAAAGTATTGCCAGGTGCGAAGCTGGTTCTCGCCCAGAGCGGCGAATGATCCCGACAAGGGGTCAATCAGCGCAATCTTGACGGTATCGGCGTGCGCCATGCCTGTGGCTAGACCAATCGTTAAAGCCAATGCGCTCTGTTTGAGCTTTGTTGCGTATTTCATTGCGTCTCCTGTATTTGTATTGATTAAAAATCCACCTTAAACTTCCAGCCAGTCCTTACGCACCTGATGCGCGTCGCGCAGATCGGCTGGTGCTCCTTCAAAAACAATGGTTCCGTGGCCCATGACATAAAGCCGCTGAGATATATCGAGCGCGATGGCCAGCTTCTGCTCGACCAGCAGAACAGCGACGCCGCGCTCGCGAAGGATGTCGAGGTACCTGGCCACCTGCTCGACGATTTGCGGTGCCAACCCTTCGGTAGGTTCATCGATCATGATGAGCCTGGGATCGCCGATCAGTGAACGACATAAAGTCAGCATTTGCTGCTCTCCACCCGACATTACCCCGGCAGCGGTATGCCGGCGTTCCTTCAAGCGTGGAAACATTTCATACATGTCATCCATGGACCACCGGGAACGCTTTCCGCGCTGCTGCCCCAGCAACAGGTTCTGTTCCACCGTCAGCGACGGAAATACGTCTCGGCTTTCGGGCACATAGCCCAGGCCTTGATGCACGATTTCATGGGTTCTCATGCCGTTCAGTTCTTTGCTATCGAACATGACTGATCCCGTCGAACGAACCAGGCCCATGACCGCTTTCACCGTCGTTGATCTGCCCACGCCGTTACGCCCCAGCAGGCTGACGATTTCACCGGGGTCGATACGCAGATCGACGCCTTGCAGTACATGACTTTTTCCGTAGTAGGCATGAAGCCCGGAGATTTCAAGCAATGCCATCCATCGCCCCTTTCTTCTGATTTTTTTTGACACCCAAATAAGCCTCTTGAACCTCGGCATTGGCGCGAATGTTCTCGGGTGTGTCGCACGCGATGACCTGGCCATAAACCACGACGGCCACGCGATCGGCCAAGCCGAACACCACCCCCATGTCATGCTCGACGATCAAAAGCGTCTTGTTTGCACTGACGGTTTTGATCAACTCAATCGCGGCATCGCTTTCACCGCGGCTCATGCCAGCGGTGGGTTCGTCGAGCAGAATGGTATGACCCCCGCCCGCCACGGCTATCCCGATTTCAAGTGCGCGTTGCTCGGCGTAGGTAAGCAGGTTCACGGAAACATTGCGACGCGAGGCCAGTCCGATCAGTTCGAGCACTTCCTGTGCTCGATCGTGCAGAGGCTTGAGTTGGCTGATGCGCTTCCAGAAGGTATATCGATAACCTTTAGCCCACATCGTTGCCGACAGGATGTTTTCATAGACGGTCTGGCGACTGAACAGATTTGTGATCTGGAAACTGCGACTCAACCCGCGCTGGTAAATTTGCTGCGCGTTGCACTCATTGATTCGATCACCATCGAACCTTATTTCGCCGGAGCTGACGGACAGCCGTCCGGAGATAAGATGGAACAAGGTCGACTTTCCCGCACCATTCGGTCCGATGACTGCCAGCCTTTCGCCTTTTCTTACCTGGAGATTCAGCCCTCTGATGATTTCAGTTTTGCCGAACTGCTTCTTTACATCCTTCAGCTCAAGAATATGCTGCGTCATGGCGCTTCTCCTTCAAGCTGCGCGGTATCTTCCGCGAGCTGCCCGAGCAGCGCGCGCCCTGAGGGCTTGATGGTCAACAGGCCGGCAAGGAGGATGGCCATCGCAATTGCCCATACGATGAACCCTTGGTGATCCAGACTGAGGCCCCAAAGCGACAGGGGATTCGAGGCTCCGGTGGCCCGGTGATACAGCAGTTCGATGAGAAGGATGGAACTCACTACCAACGCCGTGACGCTCAGTAGAAGCCGGAAGAACTGTGCATATCGCCTGTGAAGGAATGTTTTCCTGACCATATCCACACCGGGCCTCAACAAACTGCCGATGCCTCCGGGCGCATAGACCACCACGAGTATAAAAACGATGCCCAGGTACATCTGCCAGCCGGCTGTGTAATCGGGCAGGAGTTTGGTTAGGAGCACCCCGATCACTGCGCCAAGCATCGGGCCGAAGAAGCTTGTCGTGCCCCCGATGAAGGTGAACAGCAACACGGCTCCGGATTCGTGCAGGCTCAACACCTCATCCGTTGCAATTTCGAAATTGATGGCCATCAGTGATCCGCCAATGCCCGCGAAGAAGCCCGCGGCCATGAGTGCCATGTATCGAAGCATGTGAGGATTGAATCCGATGAATGGGATGCGTTCCTCGTTGTCGCGCACACCGTTCAACAGACGGCCAAGGGGTGTCCTGGTCAGATAGAAGATTGCCATCGCGCAGATGAGCAGCCAGAACGCTACAAGGTAGTAGACCTGTATCTGAGGGCCGAAAGTCCAGCCGAGAAGAGGCTCGCCGTACACCCTATTGGAAGAAACGCCGCCCTCTCCGCCGAAGAATCCGGGAAACATTAGGGAACTCGCATAAGCCATTTGCCCGATTCCCAAGGTAATCATCGCAAAGGCGACACCCGAGATTCGTGTAATGACATAGCCTATCAATGCCGCGAAGGCCAGGCCGGTCAGTGCGCCGACAATAGGAATCAATGGCAGGGGCAGCCAGAATACGCCTCCTCCCGCCAGATTCATTGCATGAACCGACATGAAGGCGCCCAAGCCGGAAAATGCGGCATGGCCGAAGGAAAGCATGCCGCTTTGACCAAGCAGTATGTTGTACGACAAAGCCAGAACGATACCCGTACCCATCTGTGTAAGATGAGAATGAGCCAGCGAGGACGTAAACACATGAGGTGCAAACAGCAGCACAGCCGCAAAGCCTAGCCACATCAGTAGCATGCGATTCGTAGTCAACCCGTCAGACCTGCTGGTAATCAATGAGTGTGTGGTCATGAATCAGTTCTCTCGTTTACCCAGCAGCCCACGCGGACGGAATATCAAAATCAGCACTAGGAGCGCATACGGCAGCATGGGCGCCACATCCGATAAGCTGACCGCCAACACCGAATGCCCGAATGCATCAGGGCCGACGTTCAGGCCGGCGGCTGACAGCACGTCGAGTGGCGATATGTCGATGGCAATGGAAAAAGTTTGGATTACGCCGATGAGCAGTGATGCCAGAAGTGCGCCCATCAGCGAGCCCATGCCGCCGGCCACCACCACGACAAAGATGATGGTGCCCAAGGTTTCAGCCATACCCGGTTCGGTGACAAGGGAATTGCCGCCGATCACGCCCGCCAGCCCGGCCAGTGCGCAACCACCGCCGAAGACGAGCATGAACACCCGCGGCACGTTATGCCCCAGTGATTCGACCATCTCTGGATGGGTAAGCGAGGCTTGTATGATCAAGCCGATTCGGGTGCGGGTAAGAACGAGATACAAAGCCAGCAGCGTCAGTACTGCAATCAGCATCATGAACGCCTGGTACTTGGGGAATGTAGTGGTGTAGATGGTAAACAGGGGGCCTTGCAGGATCTCAGGAATTCCGTAGGGAACTGCGGAGCGCCCCCATATCAGCTGTACCCCTTCGAGTATGAGATACGACAGGCCGAAGGTGTATAGCAGCTCGGCCACATGGCCGTGCTTATGCACAGCACGCAAGCCATAACGCTCTACGACGATACCCGCGATCCCTACCAGCAAGGGTGCGAGAATGAAGGCAGCCCAGTATCCGGCCATGCCGCTGATGGTGTAGGCAAAGTAGGCGCCCATCATATAAAAGCTGGCATGGGCGAAGTTCAGCACGCCCATCATGCTGAAAATTAGCGTCAGCCCCGAAGAGAGCATGAACAGAAGCAGTCCATAGCTCAAGCTATTCAAAAGAGAGATTAGGAAGAACTCCATTCATGTCTCCAACACATCATTATTCATATTGTCTTTACTGTCGTTGATTCGTGATCTTCAGTTGAATGCGATCGCCAAAGCGGGGGCGCGTGCGCCCCCGCTTTGGACGACTTAGAGTGTGATGTGGGCGCTTCCTTTCAGGTCGAGCAGCATGCGCGCTTCATCGGGTGTCGCCGTCGTCAGTGAGAGTTCATCGAGGATGCGCTTAATCTTTTGAACTTGCTCGGCACATGAGGTGGCAAGCTTGCCTGACTCTAGGTAGAGGCTGTCTTCAAGGCCGACACGCACGTGGCCGCCCATGATCGCGCCCATTGTGACCAGGGGCATCTGGTGGCGCCCTGCGCCAAGAACCGAGAATTGATAGTTCGCGCGCCCGAAGAGACGGTCGGCGGTGGTGCGCATCAATGTCAGATTTTCGGGATCGGCGCCCATTCCGCCAAGAATGCCGAAGATCATCTGAATGAACAGGGGCCCCTTGATCAGCCCGGCGTCGACAAAGTGCGCCAGGTTGTAGAGATGCCCGAGGTCGTAACATTCGAACTCGAAGCGGGTTCCACAATCTTCGCCAAGGACTTTCAGGATGTGTTTTATGTCCTTGAAGGTATTGCGGAATATGAGGTCTTCCATTCCTTCGATATAAGGCTTCTCCCAGGAGTGCTTCCATTCTTTGATTTTTTGGGCCGCCGGATGGATCGAGAAATTCATCGAGCCCATGTTGAGCGAGCACATCTCGGGCTTGAGCTTAAGCGGATAGGCGAGCCTTTCTTCCAGAGTCATGCGCGTGCTGCCGCCGCTCGTGATGTTGAGCACCGCATCCGTCTGTTCGCGGATACGCGGCACGATTATGTCGAATATGGCAGGGTCGGCCGTGGGGCGCCCATCGTTTGGATCCCGCGCATGCAAGTGCACGATGGCCGCGCCGGCATTGGCTGCGTCCACGGCGTTCTGGACGATTTGATCCGGAGTCAACGGGAGATGATCGGACATCGAAGGCGTGTGGACGGCGCCGGTAACGGCGCAGGTGATGATGACTTTGGATGATGAGTTTGCAGCCATTGCTTATTCCTGGGTGTGTTGCGCTTGACCGGAGTGGGAGGCGAGTAGATCGTCGAAACGGGTGATGTTTGAGAATGTGGGAACTTGACGCCGGCTCTGCGCCTCGACCACCAGCTCGATGACGCGGTCGTTGAAGGGGGTAGGTATGCCGAACTGCCGGCCCGTATTGCTCACGACGCCGTTGATGAAGTTGATCTCGGTATCCCGGCCTTTCTCCAGATCCTGGAGCATGCTGGCGCGCAATTTTCGATGCTGGTTCCAGATCCGTTCGATCAGTGGAGTCTTGGCGTCCACCTCGGCCGCCGATGCCAGGAGGAACTGCTCGAAGTTTTCTCCTTGCATCGGCGCCATGCGGTGTCCTGCAGCCTGCGCGGCACGCACTGTCTCGTCGGCCAGGAACGCGATGCAGCGAAGGGCGCGCGAGTCGTCCATCACGTCTCCGAATGTGCAGCCGAGGGCGGCGGACATGCCGCTGAACGTGGCGTTCATCAGCACTTTCGACCAGCGTATTCCCATCAGGTCGGGCAGAATCTCTGTGGTGCCCACGCAAGAAAGGTAGGCTTGCACCAGGGCCAGACGCGGCCGTATCACGCCATCGATCTCACCGATCTCGAAGGCAAACTTCCTGACGGCTTCTTCACGGGTGGTTAGTTGTGAGACCCCAGGCCCCAACCAGGTCGCGCCGAAGCCGACCGCGCCACCGATGGTCCGGTTCGCAGAAACGTACGAGGCGACCCGTGGCTCGGGAATGCCATTCTGCAGGGTGCAGACGATGCTGTCGTCATGCAGGAAGGGCAGCAGCTGCGGCAGCACAGTGTCGTTGGCAGTCTGCTTGTTCAGCAGAAAGACCAGGTCGTATTGCCCGCACATTTCGCTGGGCGTC
Organism: Candidimonas sp. SYP-B2681; assembly: GCF_003971065.1. GTDB lineage: Bacteria > Pseudomonadota > Gammaproteobacteria > Burkholderiales > Burkholderiaceae_B > Pollutimonas. The sequence continues at coordinate 315,042 of NZ_RYDV01000006.1, read as the reverse complement.
AGCGCGTGCACAGGGACGAGGAGATCCATCTCCCCGGTGATCCGCGCACCCACTCGGTTCATCGCCGTGACGTGTTCTTCGTTGGTGTCGACGAGGTCGACCTGGCGGCCGCCGTGGGTCATCAGTGCGCCGATGATGGTGCCCAGTGACCCGGCGCCGATGATTGCTGCTCTCATTTAGTTCTCCCCTCTTCCCTTGTAGGGCGTTCGGCCGTACGCCGAAGTCTTTGGCGCGATGTTGTTTTGGATTACTGGTGCGCCAAAGTGGTAAAATCGATTATTGTGCTAATAATCGATTTTATATGGTGGTTTGTCAAGGACTGTAACCGAGGGCGACCTTGGTAGCTTTGCCAACCAGTCTGAAGTAGGAATAGAACGTGGGGTCGGGAATTGTCGAAAGTCGGTAAAAGTCTTACGGAGAGTATGTATTTGTCGTTACGCGACGACATACTTACTTACCGTCTTAAGCCCGGGACCAAGCTGAACATCGCTTCCATGGCCAAGGATAGGGGTGTCAGCTTGAGTGCGGTGCGTGAAGCGTTGGCCCGCCTTAGCTCAGACGGGTTCGTTGTCACTGAACCGCGACGCGGCTTCCGCGTGGCGTCGGTGTCGCTTGCCGACCTGCTCGACCTCACCGAGCGTCGAGTCGCGATCGAGGGGCAGTGCCTGCTGCGCTCGATCCAGAACGGCGACTTGGCCTGGGAAGGGCGTGTCCTGGCCAGCCTCCACGAACTCAGCCGCACTCCCGTACGCCTTGAAAACGAGTTCAATCCAGCATGGATCAGTACGCATATGCATTTCCATGCGACGCTGGTCGAAGCCTGCGACAGCCCTTGGTTGATGCGTATCCGTGAGCTGCTGTTCATCCATTCAGAACGCTACCGTGTGCTATCCATCCATCTTGACCGCCCCCATCTGGATTCCGAACACCACGACATCGCCGAGGCCGCTATAACGCGAGACACAGAGCGTGCCGTTGAGCTGCTGGCGGATCATGTGAAATTGACGGCTCGGATCATTCTGGAAAACGAAGCGGATGGGCGCGAGTCGCCCTTTCTTGCCGCCGCGCCTCCGCTAATTCAATCGCTCCCATGAGCTGAAGAACGTATGCTATTGAGCAGCATCGACAGGTTAGGCTCTAGGTCGTGCTCCAGTTGTGCTCCAATCGTGTGCCAACAGCCCGCAGCGACTTACCTTTGGGCCGCGCCGCCCAACGTCTTAATAAGTTCGACCACCAAGGCGTTGCGCCGAAGCGTTTCGGGTCGTACGCACACGCGATGATGCCGCGCTGCCCACGGTTCATCCAGCGCAATCACGCATAATTCGTCACGATTTTGTGTGCCCAGGGCTGAAGCCGGCACAATGCCAATGCCCACACCAGACGCAATCAGCCGAAGTACGGCTGGATATCCCGAGACCTGTATTCGCACGTCCAACTGCCGGCCCAGTGCCATGGCATGATTCACAAGATAAGTATGCATGGCCGTGCCATTGAGCAGGCATACAAATGGCGAGTCAAGGCATGCAGCAAAACGTATCGAGTCGTGCCTAGCCAGAGGGCCGTCGCGTGCCGTCACCACCATTAGCTTGTCCTCCCGATAAGGCAAGAAATGGAGCTCTGGATGGTCCGCCTCAATGGCAATCACACCAAGATCAGCGCGTCCCTGGGCCACAGCTGCGACGATGTCCGTGCCAAGCCGCTCTTCGAGAGCGACTCGAGCAGACGGAAACGTCCGAAAAAATGGCAACAAGTCGTCTGCGAGCCAGGAGTTAATCGCATTGTTATTCGCAAACAATGTGACGTGGTTCAAGACACCGCTGGAGAATGGCGTCATGTCAGCGTGCATCTGCCCCAATTGCGCGATGCACCGGCGCGCATGCTCCAGCATCACAATGCCGGCCGGGTTAGGAGTAACACCGCGAGCTTGTCGCGTAAACAAGGAGGTGCCGAATGTTGCTTCCAGCGCTTTCAGCCGTAGGCTGGCTGAAGACGGTGCCAAATGACAACGCTTCGCTCCACGCGACACACTTCGCTCTTCAGCGATCGCCACAAACAACTTCAGATCGGTAAGTTCATAACGCACGGCACATCTTAGCATTGCGACCTTTTGTCATTTACAAAAGCTCGGGTTGCAAATGCTCGCTTGTCTATGAGGGGTGAGGCTCCTGATAATTGGGCACTTAGAACACGAGAGAATGGAGTTGTAAATGAGACTTACGAAGATACTTTGTGCCGGTTTGTTGGCATTACCTTGGTTGGCGGCGGCGCAGGCATCCGTCTATCCCGACCGGCCCGTGACCTTCATCGTACCGTTTGCTGCAGGCGGCCCCACCGATTTAGCTGCACGTTTACTGAGCGAAAAGCTCGCCGACTCATTTGGCCAGCCTTTCGTGGTCCAGAATCGGGCCGGAGCCACAGGGCTGATAGGTCAAACGCAGGCTATGCGAGCAAAGCCTGACGGGTACACCTTGCTGATCGCCAGTAATAGCAGCCATATCCTGGCCCCGCTTTCGCAACCCAAGATGCCCTACGATCCTGTTGAAGACTTCGCACCAATTAGCTTGCTGGGTCAGTACCCCCTTGTGCTGAACGTATTTCCTGACCTGCCGGCTAATAGCGTGGACGAGCTTATCTCGCTAGCGAAAAAGCGACCCGGACAGCTGAACTTTGGCAGCGTGGGTGCGGGCAGCGTGATTCATATGACCGGCGAGCAGTTTAAGAAAAAGGCCGGCTTGGACATCTTGCATATACCGTACAACGGCACGCCTCCTATGACGACCGCACTGATGGCTGGCGAGATCGAGATGCATTTCAACAGCGTCAGTAATACGAAACCATTGGCGGATGGCGGCCGCGTACGAGCGCTTGCGGTCACCGGCGATAAACGCGCGCCTTTGCTTCCTAATGTGCCGACCTTGGCGGAAATCGGAATGGAAGGCGTCGATGCGCACGTGTGGCTGGGAGCTCTCGCACCCAAGGGCACTCCGCAGCCGATTCTGGAACAGCTGCAAACCGAGATCCGCAGAATTCTGGAGAACGACCCGGCACTTCGCAAGGTTTTCCATGAGAATGGCTTTGAGATCGTTGCGAGCGATGCCGCAACGTTTGCGGCCCGTATCGGCAAGGAACAGGCGCAGTGGAAAGAGCTGATGTCTTCTATCGAGGTGCACGCTAAATGAAACGTCCTGACCTGATGCAACCTGGCTTACAAGGTGCCTTCGTAAAAGACGGTTTTGCACGTGGACCTTCGGTGCCCCGAACCTCCACGCAGCTTGAAGGGATGCGATTGGCGGTAAAAGATGTCTTCGATGTTGAGGGACTACGCACTGGCGCGGGCAACCCTGTTTGGTGGCAGGCGCAGCACGAAGCAGGTACCTCGGCATTCGCCGTGTCTGCACTGCTCGCGGCGGGCGCAGAATGGCTTGGTAAAACGGTGACTGACGAACTCGCTTTTAGCCTGACCGGCGCCAATGTCCACTATGGCACCCCTGTGAACCCGGCCGACGCCTGTCGTATTCCAGGCGGTTCCTCGTCCGGATCCGCCGTCGCGATAGCGGCAGGACATGCCGACATCGGGCTCGCCACCGATTGTGGCGGCTCGGCGCGGCTACCCGCGAGCTACTGCGGCGTATGGGGGATACGACCCACACATGGCTATGCTGGAAAGTCGGGTTTTCCGCTGGCGCCCAGCTTCGATACTGTTGGTTGGTTCACCCGGTCTGGTGAAGCACTGATGGATGTCTTGCGTGTTCTCATACCAGACTCAGCGGTGTGCGAGCCTCGGGCGTGGCTAGTGCCTGACGACGCACTCGCCATTTGCGATCCGGCGGTAAAGGCAGCCATGGCGAATTTGCTCGAGAGCCTCAAGCTCTCGCTCAAGCCCGTCCCTTCTGGAAGCCTGCCACTCGGCGAGTGGGCCGATGCGTATCGGGTTCTGGCGGGGGCGGAAATCTGGGGCGAACATGGGAGCTGGGTCACTGAGAGTGGTGACCATTTGGCCGCGGACGTGCGGGCCCGTTTCATCGCAGCATCGGAGCTCTCTGTCGCGGAAGTAGATCGGGGGCAAATTATCCGAAGAGCCGCGACGCAAACGTTGGACACCTTGCTATCAGACAATGCCGTGATCCTCATGCCAACGGCACCGGGCCCAGCGCCTTTGTGTACCGCCGCGCCTGAAACGCTCTTGGCTGAGCGGCAGCGTGTGCAGAAGCTACTTTCTGGCGCCGGCTTGGCGGGGCTTCCACAGGTTTCGTTTCCCTGGATTACCGTTAATGGCGCTCCAGTCGGGTTGTCCGTGATAGGCGCGCGAGGCAGTGACGCCGCCGTGGTCCACGCTGCGATGCTGCTGGATCAGGCTCTCTCGCGCCAGTAGTACGTCGAAGCAGACGGCCCCTTTAACTGCATTAGAGGCTGTCAGCTCAGTACTGAGAAAACCAAAAGCCGCTCGCACAACGAGCGGCTTTTTGCCGCCGCCACGCGCGCCACCAGGACGAGATCAGTGAGAACACGGTAGTTCAACGGATGTCGCCTTGTGCGCAATCGGGTGGATACTTCCATATCAAAAATGTATGTATACACCCTTTCTTTTCATTTGACTGCATGCGGTCGCCGATCTCACAATCCTCTTGCAAACAGTGTTTCTCCATGCTTCATCCTCCATCACACTCAAGGAGATGTAAATGCATTTACGTATGAAACTCACGGCGGCCGTTATTGCGACTTTGTGCGCTTCCACTTCCTGGGCCGCGTCTACGCTTTATGTGGCCGCAAATGGCGGGTCGACCGAGAAGCTGATGAAGGAAAAGATATTTCCGGCCTTCGAGAAAGAGCATCCCGGTACTAAAGTGATTCAGGTGACCGGCACCTCGACTGAAACCTTGGCCAAGCTGCAGGCCCAGCGCAGCAAGCCGGAAATCGGCGTTGCCTTGATCGATGATGGTCCGATGTGGCAGGCACTGCAATTGGGATACTGTACGTCGGTCAAGCCTGAAACCTACAAGGATTTGTATTCGATGGCCAATATCGACGGCAAGGCCGTGGGTATAGGCTTGGTGGCTACCGGACTGGCGTATAACACCGAGGCCTTCAAAAAGATGGGGGTGCCGCCTCCCGATTCCTGGGAAGCGCTGCTCGATCCAAAATTCAAACAGAAAGTGGTGATTCCTTCGATCACCAATACCTATGGTTTGCACACGCTCGTCGTCTTTGCGCGCTTGCGCGGCGGTGGTGAAAAAAACATTGATCCGGGCTTTAAAGCGATGATCGACGAGGCTCAGCCCAACGTCCTGTCCTGGGAACCGACGCCCGGCAAGTTGGCCGAAATGTTCCAGAACGGAAGCGTGATTCTCGCCGCGCACGGAAGTGGCCGGGTGCAGGCGCTGAAAAATACCGGCTTTCCGGTAGAAATGGTCTACCCCAAGGAGGGCGCCGTGTCCCTGCAGATTGCCGGTTGCGCCATAGACAAGAGCCCAGAGCCGGAACTGGCTCAGGCCTTCCTGCAGTTCCTGGTGCGTCCTGAAAATCAAGTCCTGCTGGCGACCAGCGAAGGCTGGGGACCGACCAACAAGACGGTGGAACTGCCGCCCGAGGTCGCCAAGAGGGTGCCCTACGGTGCAAAAGCCGTTGAAAACATGCTCGTCATGGACTGGACCGCGATCAACCCCAAACGTGCCGAGTGGACAACGCGTTGGAATCGTACTGTAGAGCGCTAATTTTTCAGTCGTTGTAAAAGGCAGAGGGATCCGCCATGACTTACTTGACTCTTGATGGACTTGCAAAGCGATACGGCGATCTTACCGTGGTCGAAGATATTAGTCTCAATATTGAACGTGGCGAGTTTCTCTCCCTGTTGGGGCCCTCAGGCTGCGGCAAGACCACCACCCTGCAAATGGTGGCCGGTTTTACCGAGCCGACCCGGGGCCGAATCCTGCTAGAAGGGCGCGATATTACAGACACTCGCCCAGAGAAGCGCGGCATGGGTATTGTGTTTCAGAGCTACGCGCTATTCCCGCATATGTCCGTGGCAGGCAATATTGGTTTTGGCCTTGAAATGCAGGGCATGGGGCGTAGCGAGCGATCAAAGCGCATCACCGAAACGCTCGAGCTCGTTCGTCTCGAGGGGCTGGGCCACCGATACCCGCGCGACCTTTCGGGCGGGCAGCGTCAGCGCGTGGCCGTTGCGCGGGCGTTGGCCATACGACCCAATGTGCTCTTGCTGGATGAGCCCATGTCCAATCTGGACGCAAAGTTGCGCGAGGAAATGCACGTCGAGCTGCGTGCTATCCAGAAGCAGCTGGGTATCACGACCATACTCGTGACCCACGACCAGATCGAGGCCATGACCATGAGCGACCGCATTGCTGTCATGCATGGCGGGCGTATCGTCCAGGTGTCCACGCCTTTTGACGCTTACGAGCGTCCCGAGTCGGCGTTTGCGTCCAGCTTCCTGGGCAAGACCAACTGTATTCCCGCACGTATCGTCGACCGGCAGCCTGGCTGTTGCCGGGTGGAAATGGGCGGGCTCAATATGCGTATTCCGCATGAAAGCTGTCAATTTCCCGAGAACATTCAGGTTTACATTCGGCCTGAAAAAATCCGCATGGTGTCGTCGGCGGACAGCCGCATAAGCAGCGTCGTGCGGGCGCGGATGTTCCTGGGCAATCATTGGGCGATGGAGGTCGACGGCCCCCTGGGACGCTTGCGCGTCAATATACCGAATGTGGGCGGGCCGCCCGCGTTTGAAGGCGACACCGTGCACCTGGCTTGGCAGGACGACGACATGCGCATGCTCGAGGCGGAGGCTGCTCATGTCTAGCTCAGTGTCTATCAACGCGCGATCGGCGTGGCGCCGTTCATGGTTTGGCAGTCCGACACCCTGGCTGCTTTGCAGTCCAGCGTTGTTGCTGTTTGTGGGTCTGCTTCTGGTTCCTTTGCTCTTGACGGTGGTGTTGTCATTTTCCGTCTATGACAGCGCCACGGGAACCGGTGAAGGCTATACCTTCGCCAACTACATCGAAGTCCTGAGCGATAGCTACTATCACGAAATATTCCTGCGCACGGGCGGTATGTCGCTGGCGGTGACACTGCTGTGTGTCGTCCTGGGCGTACCGGAAGCCTTGATTTTGTCGCGCATGCGAAGCCCGTGGCGGGCAATTTTCCTGGTCGTGATTCTGGGCCCTTTACTGATCTCCGTGATTGTGCGTACGCTGGGCTGGGCAATCCTGATGGGCAATGAGGGCTTGATCAACTCTGCGCTGCAATCGTGGGGTCTTATCGACAGCCCGATCAAGATGCTCTACACCATGGGAGGCGTCACCATCGCGCTCACACACGTGCTGATTCCGTTCATGATCATCTCGGTCTGGGCGTCCCTCCAAAGGCTGGACACTTCCGTGGAAAACGCTGGGCTCTCGTTGGGCGCATCGCCCATGACTGTGCTGCGTCGCGTGATATTCCCTCAGATCATGCCCGGGGTGCTTTCGGGCAGCATCATCGTGTTCGCTCTGGCGGCGTCTGCCTTTGCCACCCCGGCCATATTAGGGGGGCGCCGTCTCAAGGTGGTCGCTACGGCTGCCTACGACGAGTTCACGGGGACCTTGAATTGGCCCCTGGGCGCGGCCATCGCCATATTATTGCTTATCGCCATGGTCGCCATCATTCTCGGCAGCAACTATCTGGTCGAGCGCCGTTATCACGCGGTCTTCGCGCGCTAGGGGGTAGCATGCAAAAGAACCGCTGGCTGGCGCTTACGTATCACTCCTTCTTCATCCTGTTCATCACGGCACCCTTACTCGTTGTGGTGGCGGTATCGTTCACCTCGCTCGGCTACATTTCCTTGCCCACCCAGGGGCTGTCGCTGCGATGGTTTTATGCCATCCTGGAGGAGCGCCAGTTCATTGATGCCTTCCTGATGTCGACGTGGCTGGCATTGGTGAGCGCTTCGGTGGCGGTTACGCTTGCCATTCCCGCCGCACTGGCCTTGGCGCACTATCGGTTTCCCGGCCGCAATGCCTTGACCGCCTTTTTCTTGTCTCCCTTGATGATCCCTCATGTGGTCATGGGCATCGCTTTCTTGCGCTTCTTCAATCAGGCGGGATTCAGCGGGTCTTTCGGGTGGTTATCCATGACGCACGTAATCGTGGTGTTTCCCTATGCGCTCAGGCTGACGCTCGCCTCTGCGATCGGTCTGAGTCGAGACGCCGAATTGGCTGCGCGTTCGCTGGGCGCTAAGCCTCATACGGTTTTCCGCCGCATCGTGTTGCCCCTTATTCTGCCGGGCGTGGCGGGCGGCTGGATGTTGGCATTCATACAGAGCTTTGATGAAGTCACGATGACGATCTTTGTGGCGACGCCTGGTACGACGACCTTGCCCGTAGCGATGTACAGCTATATCTCGCAAAGCATTGATCCGTTGGTTGCTTCGCTTTCGGCCGTCTTGATTGTGGCCACCACGATTACGTTGTTTGTTCTCGACCGCCTGGTCGGCCTCGACCGTGTTTTGGTCGGCAAAGGATAGCGATGTCACGCGATAGCGATGTGATCGTGGTGGGCGCTGGGCTGGTTGGAAGCGCCATTGCCTACGGCTTGCTGCGGCAAGGTTTGAACGTCGCCTTGCTCGATGAAGGCGATGTGGCCTTCCGTGCCTCGCGCGGCAATTTCGGTCTGGTGTGGGTGCAGGGTAAAGGATATGGGTGCGCCGCTTATGCACGCTGGACCCTGGCGTCTTCCAAGTTGTGGTCGGGTTTTGCGGCCGATTTGCTTGACGAAACCGGCGTGAATGTCGAGCTCATTCAGAATGGCGGATTCCACTTCTGCTTGAGCGACGCTGAGTTCTCGGAACGCCGCAAGCGCCTGGAATGGCTGCAGGCTGAGGTCGGGCCGCACTACGAATTCGAAATGCTTGAGCAAGTCGCCTTGCGCGATCGCCTGCCCGGTGTCGGGCCAGACGTGACCGGAGCCAGCTATACGCCTATGGATGGTCATGTGAACCCCTTGAAGCTGTTTCATGCCTTGCATAAAGCTTGTGTGGGGCGGGGCGCTGCGTTGCATGTCAATCGCCGGGTCGACGGCATCCGCTATGACAACCGCGCATTTACCGTTACGACTGCGGGAGACACGGTTCGTGCACCGCGCCTGATCCTGGCGGCCGGGCTGGGCAATAAAGTGCTGGCGGACAAGGTCGGCCTGTACGCGCCGGTCGAACCCAATCAGGGCCAGGTGCTGATCGGGGAAAGGATAGCGCCGTTTCTGAAGAATCCCACGATTTACGTGCGCCAAACGGACGAGGGCACGATTCAGATCGGCGACTCCATGGAAGACTGCGGATACAACGATACCACCCGCACTGATGTTCTGGCCGCGATTGCCGCGCGGGCCATCGTCTGTTTTCCCCGTTTGGCGAACTTGAACATTGTGCGCAGCTGGGCCGCCCTGCGCGTTATGTCGCCCGACGGCTATCCGATCTATCAAGAATCGACGACCTGTCCCGGCGCCTTTGTGGCTACCTGCCACAGCGGTGTCACGCTTGCAGCGGCTCACGCGCTGCGGGTCGCGCCATGGATGGCGGGCCAGTCACCGCCTGAAGAAATGGATGTCTTTTCCGGCGCACGATTCCTCGACCCTCATCGCGAGTTTCACAATGACCACTAATGCATTCTCAATACTGCCCGACGCCGCGCCCACGTTCATCAACATCAGTTTCAATGGCCAGACTCGTAGGGTGCCGGCTGGCGTCAGCGTCGCCGCCGCCTTGTTGGGCTCGGGCGAAATGCGTCTTCGCGCCTCACCAGTCAGCGGGGCGCCTCGCGCTCCCTACTGCATGATGGGCGTCTGCTTCGAGTGCCTGGTTGAAATCGACGGGGTGCCGAACCGGCAGGGTTGCCTCATTCCGGTTCAGGAAGGCATGCAAGTGCGCTCGCAGGAAGGCCGGGCACAGTTGGCCGAGCCACTGGAGTCACATGATCATGAATAGCGATGCAGATATCGTCGTCATCGGTGCGGGCCCAGCGGGCATGGCCGCCGCCACGCTCGCGGCCCGCAGCGGCGCGCGGGTGACCCTGCTGGACGAGCAGGATGGCCCCGGGGGGCAGATCTGGCGCAGCATCACTGCCGCATCGCAAGCCAGGCTTCAGACGCTGGGCCCCGACTACGCCGCAGGCCTCACGCCCGCACAGGACTTTGCCCAGTCGGGCGCAGAACATATCCGGCGTGCGACCGTGTGGCAAGTGACGCGCGAGGGTGTCGTCAATTATCTGAATGCGGGCGCGTCAAGTTCCATCCGCGCCAAGCGGGTTATTTTATGCAGTGGGGCGATGGAGCGCCCGTTTCCCATACCCGGCTGGACCTTGCCCGGCGTGATGACGGCCGGTGCGGCTCAAATTCTGCTTAAAAGCGCCGATACTGTACCGACGCATCCCGCGGTGCTCGCGGGGTGTGGGCCGCTGCTATATTTGCTGGCCTGGCAATATGTCCGTGCAGGCGTGCCCATTGCCGCCATCATAGACACCACCGATTCCAGCGACTATCGACGCGCGATGCTGCATCTTCCCACCGCCCTGAGAGCCTGGCCTTACCTGAAGAAAGGGCTTTCCCTGCTGCGCGTGTTGCGTCAGAAGAAGGTCCCGTTCTTCAACGGCGCGACCGATCTGAAGATCGAGGGCGACGACGCTGTCAGAGCCATCCACTTTGCCAGCGGCGGAAAAAACCACCGTCTTGAAACCGAGCTAATTCTGTTGCACCAGGGTGTGGTGCCCAACACGCAATTCACGTGGGCACTGCGTGCCCCGCACTCGTGGGATGCGGCCCAGTTGTGCTGGCGCCCCGACACCGATGAGCTGGGACGCCTTGCCGAGGTCGAACAGGTGCTTGTGGCGGGAGACGGTCGAGGCATCGGCGGGGCGGGGGCGGCGAGCATACAGGGCCGCCTGGCCGCGCTGGCCGCGCTGCAGGATGTTGGCCTGATCAGTTCCGAGAAGGTCCGGTCGCAGATGGATGCGGCGCGCATAGAGCTGCAAGCCCATATGCGCATCCGTCCGTTCCTCGATGCCCTGTATCGTCCCAAGGATGCCAACCGCATTCCCGCTGACGGCGTGCTGGTGTGTCGCTGTGAAGAAGTCACGGCCGGAGCAATACGCGGTTTTGTGAAACTGGGGTGCACCGGTCCCAATCAAACCAAATCGTTCGGCCGATGCGGGATGGGACCTTGCCAGGGTCGCCTGTGCGGTTTGACCGTCACCGAAGTCATCGCCGAAGCGCGCAAAACCTCGCCGGAGGACGTCGGGTATTACCGCATCCGCCCACCGATCAAACCTATCACGCTGGCCGAATTGGCGGCTACCCGCGATAATTAGCTCAACCAACCACCACGGAGATCATCCATGTCAGACATCACTCGCATCGAAACCAACGAACGCATGAGCCGCGTCGTCATTCATAACGGCACCGTGCTCATTGGCGGACTGACCGCGGGTGACGCGACGCAAGATATCAAGGGGCAAACCAAGCAGGTGCTTGACAAGATCGACAGCTATCTGGCCAAGGCCGGCACCGACAACACGCGCATGCTGTCGGCCCAGATCTGGCTCAAGGACATCGAGCGCGATTTCGCAGGCATGAACGAGGTATGGGATGCCTGGCTGCCCAAGGGGGTTGCGCCCGTACGAGCAACCGGCGAATCAAAGCTGGCCCGCGGTGATCTGCTGGTGGAAATCATCGTCACGGCATCGCAGGCATAAGTAGCCGAAGGAATCAATGAACCCCAAGAGTATCGAGGCTTTCCGGGCCGTGATGCTTTCCGGCTCGATGACGATTGCGGCGCGTGACATCCACACGACGCAACCGAATGTCAGCCGGTTGATTTCACATCTGGAATACGATCTGGATATGAAGTTGTTCGAGCGGACGGGGAACAAGCTCGCTCCTACCGATGAGGCCATCGCGTTTCTAGTAGAAGTCGAACGATATTACCTGGGGCTTAAAACCCTGGCGGACTCCGCGAACAATATTAAGCGTTTCGGATCTGGCAGGCTGCGTATCGCTACGGCGCCCGCGCTGGGATTGGGGTTCATTGCTCGCGCCGTCAAACGCTTTTCTGAAATCTGTCCCGGCGTCACCGTGTCGGTGCGCACTAATAACTCCGCTACGCTGGAACAGCTGATTGCTTCGCAATTGTGCGATGTCGCGCTGGCCGTCTATGCCAGTGGCGGCAACTCCAACGCGGTCAAGGTCGAAAAGTTGGCGGATATCCGCGGCATGTGCGCCCTGCCCGCCGGTCATCGTTTGGCCGATCGCTCTGTTATTCAGGCAAGCGATCTGGGGGGTGAATCGTTTATTTCGTTATCGCACCACGATGGCATGCGCGAGCGCGTGGATTCCCTATTCCAGGATTTGCACATTAGCCGAAGTATGTTGGTCGAAACCGAGTTCTTCGCCACCATTTGTTGCATGGTCATTCACGGCGTGGGCGTCAGCGTGGTCAATCCATTGGTCGCGAAGGACTTTATCGCGCAAGGGCTGGTGCTGAAACCCCTCGAGCCCCGCGTCGAGTTTCCCGTTTATCTGCTGAGCCCCAGCCATCGGCCAGCCAGCATACTGGCGCAGCAGTTTCTGGATGTCGTGCGCCAGCTTCTCGCCGAGTACATGCGCGAGCTTACAACGCAGTCGCCTTTGAAAACCGACTGAGCGACAAGCCATCGATCTGCACCTGGCTGGCACCATCCAGGATAAGCTCGGATACGGCTCGCCCCGATGCCGGGCCCAATTGAAAGCCGCTGGATGAAAAGCCGCAGGCGTAAATGAGCTTGGAAGCCGCTGTGCTCGGCCCGAGTATGGGGGTGTGATCGGGCGTGAAGCCTTCTATCCCGGACCACGCGCGATTGATGGACACGTGCTCCAGAAAGGGAAACAGATCGGTCACGATTTTTGCGCTGTTCGCCAGGCGCGAGAAGTCCAGTTCCGCATGGGCAGCCTCGATGTCGACGCCGCAATGCAACTCGCCGCCAATCACCACCGTTCCATTGTCATACTGCTTGAACGATAAACCGCGGCTGGTGGCGCCGACCACGGGTTCAATAAAGTGAGGTAAGCGTTGCGTGACCATCAGCATCAGGCCGCCCGGGGTGACGGGCACGGTTTCGCCCAGGGTTTGCGCGACATAACCCGACCAGGCGCCGGCCGCCACCACCAGGTACTCGGCCTCGAATATGCCCTTGTTGGTTGTCGCTCGCCATTTGGATGCACCCTGCGTAATGTTCTCGACGCGGCAGTTTTCGTGAATGACTGCGCCATGCGCTTCGGCGGCCCGCCGAAAGGCGGTCACCGCACGATAGGGCAGGGCGAAGCCGTCGCGCTCGACCCAGATTGCGCCCGTCACGTGGTCTGAAATCGCCGGTACCAGTTCACGAACCGTCTCTTTGTCGACCAATACCTCGTGAGTAAAGCCATGAGACTGCAGCATGCTGACGCGATCGCGCAAAATCTGTACTTCGTCATCCGTCTCGGAGACCTTGATCTGCCCCTGTGCAACAAACCCCGCATCGTCGCCAATGAGGTCTTTCAAGTCGTGCCACAAATCGCAAGAGGCCAGCGTAAGGTGTGTTTCGGCCAAAGGGCGCCCCAGGGTGCGTACGCCCCCCGCGTTCACGCCTGACGCATGGCGGCCACAATAATCTGCTTCGAGGACGGCAACGCGTAGCCCTCGACGCGCAAGAAAAAATGCGCTGGCGCAGCCATGAATGCCACCACCAATAATCACCACGTCGAACGTTTTTTGTTCCACTTTCCCAAGCCTATTCGTGTTCATGCATGCCGGTATGCCAGTGGGCAAAGAGCCCATGACGTTCACTTTACTGGCGTTGTTCCGCGAAGGCGAATCATTAGATTTTTGCCTTCATACATAATTGGTATGAAGGGCTTTGTGAATAGCGACGCAATTCGTCGGGACATAGGAGTCACATGTCGGATCATGTCGCCCGGTCCAAGCGAATTGAGTAAGGTCCTGATTAGTCAGGGGACATTTACAATTTAAAGGCCGAGTAGCGGTAAAGAAAGTGGGGTCGATGGTCGTAAACAGGGAGGCAGCCGCGTCAATAGACGCCATCCCGCTTGCCACTATCCGAAGTTTAGCTCCCCGAAAAGGCGGCCTTGGGCCGCGGCTTGTTTACGCCATGAAGATCCAGACCAACCTAACCGCTTTACTCTCGCAGCAGGCCCTGCGCGGGTCGGGTAAGTCGTTGTCTGAAGCGATTGAACGATTATCCTCTGGCTTGCGCATTAACTCGGCGAAAGACGATGCGGCGGGGCTGGCCATTGCCAATCGCATAACCAGCCAAGTACGCGGCCGCGATCAAGCTCAGCGCAATGCAATGGACGCCATAGGCATGGCGCAAACAGCAGAGGCGGGGGTAAACGAGATGAATGCAGCCCTGCAGCGGGTCCGGGAGCTTGTCGTACAAGCCGGAAATGGCACCCTTAGCGCATCGGACCGGCACACCATCCAACACGAGGTAGACCAGCGGCTAGCCCAAATTCAAGATATATCTCAGAACACGAGCTTTAATGGCATTGAACTGCTACGCAACACGGGGTCGCTTTGCATGCAGGTCGGCCCAAACAATACTGAAGCCGATGTCTTTCCTTTCAACCTGCGTGCCTTGGACTTGACGGCGTTGGGCCTGGAGAATGGCCTTTTTCCTTTCCGCATCGTCGAGGGCGGCAACCCTTTGCCTTTAAGCCCACCAATACAGACAACCCACGCGGGTACCGGCGTGAACGCAGGCAGCTATAAACTGCAGGTGAACGGTGTCACGCACTGGGATACGGTACTCAACCTGGAACAAGCTGCTGCTTATTACGGGACGACTCCGGCGGAAGTCACGATTCATCGGGTGATCGACCCGCTTAGCGGTGCTGAAGTACAGGGGTACTTCATCGCCAAACTCGGCGACCACTACATGATAGAGGAGGACAAATCACTTCAGCTGGATTTCGCCAAGGGAACGGCAACGCTGGTTATTACCTCCCATAAAGGGCGAACCTTCATCGATCCGGACAATGGGGTGTCTGTGCCGCAGCGCGCTACCGAGGCGACCATTATCGCTAAAAGCGGTATGACACCCGACGGTAAGGTGGTGCTTTACTATGATTTCCAAGGCAAGGCTTTTGCGCGCAACGGTGGGCCGTTCGTCTTAAGCGGCCCACGCGCTAACGATATCGCTATCGTTAGACAGACTCCATCAACCGCGGAACCGTTGATGAAGATCGATGCCGCCATCGCCGAGCTTAGCGCCTACCGTAGCTATTTAGGTTCAGCGCAGAACCGGCTGGAGTCCATCGTTATCGGTCACCAAAATGCCAATATCAGTCTTACGCAGGCCCGGTCCCGCATTGAAGACGCTGATTACGCCCAGGAAGTTTCCCGCATGACGCGCAGCAAAATTCTTCAGCAAGCTGGTGCGGCCGTGTTGGCGCAAGCAAACCAGCATCCCCGGCAAGTGCTGTCTTTGCTGACCTGACGGTAGGGTCAGGTCATGCAGGCAGGTATTCAGGAGGTTGTGCCTGAATGCCGGATTCAACTAATAGACATCTGAAGCTTCCTGGACTACGACTCGTATTGTCCGAAGCGAACGATGGTATCGGCTGCAAAGCGAGGCAATGTTGGCATGATCAGCACGGCGTTATCAAATAAAGTGCGTATCGGCTCGCCTTTGTCCTGCCCGATGATGGACCCTTTGCTGGGTATAACCTCCATGCCCACATCCTGTTCGACAAAATAAAAGTCTGACGCCTTGTGCCAAAAAGCCCTTGTCAGGGTCCTATAATTCGCCGAATATGTAATTCCAACCTTGATTCTCGTAAAAGGTGATCCGTCATGCACACAGTCGCACAAATTCTAAAAGCCAAACAGACTCGGGCGGTCCACAGCATTTCCCCCGGGGCGCTCGTAATGGACGCGATCAGGCTTTTGGCTGAAAAAGGCATCGGGGCGTTATTGGTAACCCAGGACGAGCAAATCGTCGGAATTTTTACCGAGCGCGATTATGTCAGAAAGGTGGAAGTGTTGGGGCGCTCCCCAGAAACCACCTGGGTAAAAGACATCATGAGCGCCCCTGTTATGTACGTCAGCCTGGACCAAAGCAACGAGGAGTGCATGGCCTTGATGACCGAAAATCGCTTGCGCCACTTGCCCGTCCTCGACAAAGGCGAGCTGGTCGGCATTATTTCTATCGGCGATCTGGTGAAGGACATTATTTCCGAGCAGCAATTCATTATCGACCAGCTCGAACGGTATATTCAAGGGGCAAAGGGTTAAGCGGATGGTCGTACATGCCTCAAACCTCACGGCGATTTAGCGTTTGCGTACAGAGCTTGTAGTGTGCCGTTGCGAGGAAGTCACCACACCCCCAGAAAACCGATCGCCTCGACGAGTCTAGGTGAACCTCAGGCTTTGACTGTTTGAACCCTTTTTCTGAGGTTCACCAGCTATGCGGTGCTAGATACTCGCGATCAGCCCGCCATCTACGCGAATGATCGACCCCGTAATGTACGACGCCTGTTCGCTCGCCAAGAAAGTCGCTGCAGCGCCATACTCTTCCGGTTTTCCATAGCGTTTTACCGGGATGGAGCCCGTGCTTTCGCTGACTACGCTGTCATAGCTGCGGCTTTCGCGTGCGGCTTTGGCTTCATCCAGGGAAACGATACGCGCGGTGGCGATGCGGCCCGGGATGATGACGTTGCTGGTGATTCCGTCGGCGCCGACTTCGCGCGCCAGCGTCTTGGACCAACCGACCAAAGCGCTACGCAAGGAATTCGACAGGCCCAGGTTTGCAATGGGTGCGACCACCCCCGACGAGGCGCTGGTGATAATTCGCCCCCAGCCCTGCGTCTTCATGTGGGGCAGGACGAGGTCGGTCATTGTTACTACCGAAAGCACCATCTCGGAAAAGTGCTGCTCCCAGATGCCTCGTTCGACATTCTGTACCAGGCTTGGAGGTGGGCCGCCGGTGTTGTTAAACAGAATATCGATGGCGCCGACGGTGTCGACGATTTCCCTATGCCACTGTTTAAAAAGCCCCAATTGCGCCAGGTCCCAGACTTTGCCAATGGCTTTGCCGCCGGCCTTTTCTATGGCTTCGCACGTTCGCTGCAACATGTCTGCATTAATGTCGCTGACAACGACGGTCGCCCCTTCAGAGGCAAGGGCTTGCGCTACCGCGCTCCCCAAGCCACCTCCTGCGCCATGTACCAGAGCGACTTTTTTGTTTAAACCAAGATCCATGATCGGATTCCCTTCGAATGAATTAATTATGGGATGCGTGATCGCGAGGCATCAAGTGCCGACGCTTAGCGGTGCACGCAATTTACGCAGCATGGCGATGACGCTTTGCGCGGTGATGCGGCCGGTTTTCGGATTTTCCGACGGGATGTTCTGGATTTCCATTGACAGCAATGCCGAGTCGGAAATGACTTCGATACGGTGCGTGTTGTGCTCGAGTGTGGGATCGGCCCAGACTTCCAGGAGTGTCTTGTCGGGACCCACACCTGCCAGCGATACACTGACCGCCACGTTCAGGTTGGCCGGGAAACCTGCGGCCGCTTCGCGCGCCGTGCCAGAAAAAATCAAAGTCGGCTCTTTCAAGTTCAAAACATCAATGTTTTGTTGTTCCAGGAAGGGCGCTCCGATGAAACCCTTGGTGGGTTTGCGGGACGTCATCTTGACCGACTCAATCTTCCCTTCGGCTGCTCCCAGAATGGCGTCAAGACCTAGGATGGCACCCGATGGCACCAGGATTTGACCGCCGTGCTCTCGTGCCAGATCAACGAGTTCCGGGCTGGCAAGCAGCGCACCGCTGCTGAGCGAGATGAGCTTTTTGCCCGCCCGCAGAACTGGCGTCGCAATGGCTGACAGGTATTGGGCCGGAGCGCATTCGATGACGATGTCACAGTGGGGCTCCAGGTCTTCTAGTCGCGTGAACGTTGGGCTGCCTTGGCCACCCCAGTCAAAGTCGGGCGGGGCGGCAGGGTCTCTAACGCCTACGGCTGCTAGCGTGACACCATCTATACCCTGGTTAATCTGGCGTGCGATCGAGCGGCCGATCGCACCGAAGCCGGCCAGGCCTACGCGTATATTTTCCATCTGTTCATCCCTGTTCTACAAAGTTATTCGGCCTTGAAGGCGACCGACTTCATTCTAAGAAAGAGATATTGCACGAACAAACGATTTGTTATCAGTCCAGCGATTAGCCTGGCTAATAGCTTGTGAAAAATGCGCGCTCGCGCTACAGGCTAATGCTGGACTGGATTGCGCTATTTTCAACGGTTAGGCGCGCCTGTTCCAATATCCAATTGCGAAATTTCTGAATGGCGGAATGTTTTCGCGAAGACGTGCGAGTAAGCAAATAGTAGTCGCCAGCGCTTCGAACTCGGTGTATCTCGGGCATCAGCACGTCGAACTCGTTGCGCCCGGGATAGCCCTGCAGCAAAACATCGGGAATCAATGCAATGCCTTTGTGATCCTGTGCTGCGCCCAGCGCAATATAAAAATGGCCGTATTCCGGCTCATTACCGGTCGGCGAATAGTCGACACCATAGGCTTTTAGCCAGTCACGCCACGCATGGGGGCGGCTTGCCGTATGGACCAGCGATGCCGTTTTAAAGTCAGTGATTTCTTCGATGGGAGGCTGGGTCGCATACCACTGCTTCGATGCAATGGGAACCATGACATCATGGAAAAGCAAATCTGCCTCGATATCGGTCCACGATTGCAACATCACCAGATTCACGGTGGGGAAGTGCGACGGATAGCGTTGGCCCGGCAGCTTTCCCACTCGCAACGCCACGTCGATATTGTGGGACTGCATATCGACCGGCCGGATGTCTGATACGACGCGTACTTCGATGTCCGGGTTCTCGGATGCAAACGACGCAAGGCGCGGCATCAGCCATAGTGTGCCTATCGTCGGAATCGTGCTGACGGTAAGCGTCTCGTGATGAGTCGGGTTCGTCAGATTGCGAGTGGCAAGTTCAAGACCCTCGAGCAGAATGCGGCATGCCTCGTAGTATTGCTTGCCCTGGTTCGTGAGTTCGACAGTGCGGGCGTGGCGAATGAACAGAGGCGTTCCCAGGAATTCCTCCAGCTTGCGGACCTGTAGGCTGATGGCCCCTTGCGTAACGAAGAGTTCTTCCGCGGCCAAGGTGAAAGATAGATGCCGGGCGGCGGCTTCGAAGTGTCGCGTGGCCAGTAAAGGCGGAAGACGTCTAGTCATGTGTATCCATCAAAAGCGGGGAAAAGTAAGGTAAATAGCCGCTATTAGCTGCGCTAATAGCTTCGTACACTTTAAATCGTTTGTCCTGCAATGGGTGCACCTCTAACATAAAAATATGCCGCGGTCGCCACCGCTGGCCGATGCCGCGCTCGGCGTTTTATATAGGAAGGAGCAGGTGATGGTAAATCAGGAATATAAAAAATCCGTTCGTGAACGCTTTTTGAAGGTGGATACATCGAACGTCGCAGACGTATTAGACGAAATGGGTTATCCGGACCAAGGTCTCGCGGCTGGGTTTCAGCACCAAACCGGGGGTGAGCGCCTGGCTGGATGGGCCTACACCATACGCGGTCAGATGACACCGTATGGCTTCGGTGGCGATGCCGACAAGATGAAGGCGTGTGCCGGCTTGTCAGACGGCGACGTATCGGTCTGGTCGGGCGACGGCGATGGCATCTGCTATTTCGGTGAGCTTATCGCCATTGGCATGAAAGAAAAGGGTAGCGTCGGCGCCATTGTAGACGGCGGGCTGCGCGATACGCGCTGGATCAACGCTCTGGGCTTCACTGTGTTTGGTCGCTTCCGCACTCCCGTGCAGTCGATCAGCCGCTGGAAGGTCACCGCGTGCAACGTGCCGGTCTTCATGGAAGGCGCCACGGGTCGCCGGGTCGCGGTCGCTCCCGGTGACTTCATTCTCGGTGACGATGATGGCGCTCTGGTGATCCCACAGGCCGTTGTGGACGAAGTGCTGCAAAAGTCCGAGCAGCTGACGCAGCAAGAAATTGATATCCGTGCAAGCTTGAGCCAGGGCATGTCTTTGGCAGAAGCGCTGGATAAGTATGGCCACGTTTAAGCGTCAGTAAACCGCATACCTCGCCGTCGCGATTGGCAAATATATGCCAACGCGGCGGTGTGAATGAAGTGAACTCGTATGGAGGAGGCAATGAACATGAAAAACAGTTCCGGCGCACTATTGCGCAAGGTTATAAAAACGACAATGTTTGCACTGGCTTGTGGTGTGATGAGCACGGCGCACGCTTGGCCGGACAGGGCGATAAAAATGATCGTCCCGTTTCCGGCTGGCGGCATCAATGACACCGTGGCGCGCCTTACCGCCACCTATCTGGGTGAAGAGCTCAAGACGAGTGTCATCGTTGAAAACCGTGCTGGCGCGGGTGGAACCATAGGAACCATGAGCGCGGTGAACAGTCAAGCCGACGGCTACACCCTATTATTGGGTGCTACCAGCACAATCGCTGTAGCACCGCATCTGTATAAGAATGTCGGCTATTCGCCGAGCAAGGATTTGGTGGCCCTGGGGGGTATTGCGTCTGCTCCGAGTATTGCGGTCACCGCGGCAGATTCCCCCTGGAGTGACCTGGGCGCATTGGTAGCCGCCGACAAAAAAGATCCCGCTGCGATCAATTACGGGTCCGCCGGGGCTGGCACCAGCCATCATATCCAAACCGAACTATTGAAGCTGCGCACTGGCTCGCAATGGATGCATGTACCGTACCGCGGTGGCGCGCCCGCGATGACCGACCTGATGGGTAAGCAAATAGACTTGCTATTGGAGCCCTTGCCGACAGCACTTCCGTTTGTGCAGTCTGGGCGCGTGAAAGCCTTAGGTGTAACGACGCTGCAGCGATCGGCGGTGTTGCCGGACGTGAAAACCTTCCACGAACAGGGAATTACCGACTACGAAGCAACGCTATGGTTTGGCCTATTCGCACCCGTTGGTGTACCGGCTGAAGTCAGCAGTAAAGTGAGCGACGCCTTGCGCCGAGTCTTTGCGCGGCCCGATGTCAAGCAGGATTTGCGCCAACGGGGTATAGACGCGTATCCAGATGGACCCAAGCAATTCGCCGATTTTGTCGAGGCTGAAATCAAACTCTGGGGCGACGTCATTACAAAAGCGAAGATCAGCGTTAATTGAAGTTTGACGTTCGGACGCTTTCGAACGCATTCCATATCAAGCCCTTGTAGATCAAGGGCTTTTTCAAGACGTTGCCAAGTAGGTTCGACTCCTGCTGCTTTCCACCAAGTTGATCTAAGGATGTTGCCGCAAAGGTGCTTGGGATCAGGCGTCAGGGTCGAACGTTGGTTCACGATGCCTCAGGTAACGGTGATGCCCGCACTCTTGATGATGTCATGCCAGCGTTTAACCTCGCTTTCCAGATGCTGCTTGAATTCAGCCGGGCCGCGGGGTTGCGGGATGAAGCCCATATTGATCATGGACTGGCGCATGGCGGGCGTACCTACCTGCGCTACGATCGCCTTGCCGATCTTTTGCACAATGGCATCGGGCGTGCCGGCTGTAGCCAGTACGCCAGTCATGTTCTCGACGATCAGCTCTGGTAATCCTGCTTCCGCCACCGTGGGAACGTCTGGCAAATCGGGACTGCGTTTCGTGGTGGTGACCGCCAGTGCTCGCAGAGCACCACTTTTCACATGGGGCAAGGACTCGGGATAGTTGGAAAAAATAACATCAAGATGGCCGCCCATGAGGTCGGTCATCGAAGGTGTGCCGCCTTTATACGGGATATGTATCAACGTATTGCCGGTCAGTTTTTGGTACAGGGCCAAGGTGAGATGCGGCGGCGTGCCGTTGCCGCTGGAACCAGCGTTCAAGCTTCGCTCTTTTGCAATTTTGTTCAGATCGGCAATGCTGCGAATAGGACTCTTGGCATTAACGACGACCATCATTGAGGATGCGGCCAGGCCTGCTACGGGAACCAGGTCTTTGAGTAGGTCGTAGCCCGCCCGGCCCGCGAATAATGTTGCGTTGGATGCATGGGTGAGCGTAATGGCCAACCAGGTGTGGCCATCGGGCACGGCTCTGGCGACGTAAGCGGCCCCAATGTTGGCGCTGCCGCCTGACTTGTTTTCGATGACGATATTCCAGCCGTGAGCGTCGCTCAAGGTTTTCGCCACGGTTCGGGCCGCAACATCGGTCAAGCCGCCCGGTGCAAAAGGTACAACATAGTTGATCGGGCGGCCAGGCCAGGTGTCAGGCGTCGCAGCCAGCGCTGCGGCTGGCACCAAGCTGGTAAGGCCTGCTGCACCGGCGACCTGTAGCAGCCGGCGGCGAACGGGATCGGCACAGGGCCGGGAAGTAATGTCTTTCATGTCTCAACCTCCTTTGTTGTATTACATTTTTTATTGGAATGATGAACTGAGTCCGTCCTTACTTTGCACAATCGTGGGCGTAAGAACGGGCGTGCATTATGATCCGGGGTCAGGCACTTTCAAACAAGCGGGTTAATACGAATTCGCGATGGCCCAGCGCTTCGGCTGCCGTCCAGCGGCCATTGGCCGTTGCCAACATGCATTCCAGCAACTTGTCGCCGGCCTGGTCCAGGTCGATCTCGCGCTGCAATAGGCCGCAGGTGTCCACGTCAATGTGTTCCGACATAGTGCGTACCGTGCGGGGGTTGGCGCAGATTTTGATCACAGGCAGAATCGGATTTCCGATGACGTTGCCTTGCCCTGTGGGGAAAAAGTGCACGGCATAGCCCGATGCGGCGCACAGCGTGACCATTTCCGCAGCGGCCGAGGAAGAGTCCATGAACCACAGGCCCTTGTCGGTAGGTATTTCGGCCTTGTCCAGCACGCCGTCCACGATGCATTTCTTGCCGATTTTCTGAATATTGCCCATCGCTTTTTCTTCGATGGTGGTCAGGCCGCCGGCAATGTTTCCCTTGGTGGGTTGCGATTCCGACAGGTCGCTGGTCTTCCACCGATTGATCATGTCTTGGTAGCGGTTAAACATGAACATGAAGCGCTCGCGTACTTCGTCGTTTGAACAGCGGTCGGCAACGATATGCTCGCCGCCAGTAATTTCAGATGTTTCGCCGAATACCAATGTGCTGCCCAAGGCATATAGCTTGTCGAATGCATTGCCTACGGTCGGGTTAGCGCCACAGCCCGATGTGGTGTCCGATTCGCCGCATTTGGTGGACACCCACAGGTCGCTAATGGGACATTCCTGCCGGCTTAGGCCCGTCGCGTAGTGCACGAATTCCTTGGCCTTACGCGATGCGCGCATGATGGTTTCATGGTCGCCGTTCAGTTCGATGCTGAAGCCAGCGGTGGGTTTTCCGGTAGCAGCAATGCCGTCCACGATGCGTTTGGTCCAGCCTTCTTCAATGCCGATCACGATCACGGCCGCAACGTTGGGATTGCTGCCTGTACCGATCAGTGTACGAAAGTGCAGGTCGAGGTCTTCGCCGAACTGCAGGCGGCCATAGGGGTGGGGCAGCGCCAGTGTGCCCTTGATATTGTTGGCGACGGCTTCGGCGGCGGCGTTGGAGATATCGTCGACCGGCAGGACGATGACGTGGTTGCGCACGCCGACGCGTCCGTTATCGCGGCGATACCCCATGAATGTGGTGTTGGCGGAAATGACAGCCATATTGAGCTCCTTTGTTACCGTTGGATGAATGGGGTAGAGGCTTACCAGCGCTTCGTCTTTATGTTTTGTACGTGGGCATGATCGCCGGCCTTGATGGGGGCCACCACCTTGCCGATATCGACGCCGTACTTATATACGGTGTCGCCAACATTCATGTCTTTTAGTGCGACCTTATGGCCGATAGGGATGTCTTGTTGCGCCTTGACGTGTGTGAGCTTGTCTTCGTCCATGATCCAGGCGGTCAGTTCTGTACCGGCCTGTATCCCTTCCACAACCGCAACGGCGACCGTGTCTTTGGAATCGTGCAATACGGCATGAATCATTTTTATTCCTCTCGTTTAAAAAAAGAACCGCCGGCATGACGCATTGGATGGCCGTGCGGCATCGCGTGCGAAGAATCTTATTCGTGGACAACATCTATGTCAAGCATATCATCTAGATGATTAATATAAGGTATGATTCCGGCTTATGCGGCGAGCCGTACATGCAGTGTCAATGCGTGTGTTCACGGATGCCGCGCCTCACCAATTTGGAATAAGCCATGGGTCCTACGCTATCTCAGTTAAGTCCTTCAGGCGTCCCGCTCTACCAGCAGGTCAAGCGCGCCGTGCTCGCGGCGCTGTCGTCAGGCGAGTGGAAGCAGGGCGATGCCATTCCCCCGGAAAAACTGCTTTCCGAGCGCTTCGGAGTGTCTATCGGCACGTTGCGCAAAGCCATTGACGAACTGGTTATGGAAAATATCCTCGTCCGTCATCAGGGGCGAGGCACTTTTGTGGCCATTCATTCTCAGAATCAGCATTTCTTCAAGTTTTTCAGGGTGGTTCGACAGGACGGCGAAAAGTCTTATCCCACCACGACGCTTCAACGTTTCCGCCACGTAAAGGCCAGCGCCGAAGTGTGCGAGAAGCTGCAACTGCGCGCCGGAGCGCATGTGTTCGAATTCATTAACGTGCTGACGCTGCATGGTCAGAAGGTAATCGTCGATACGATCTCGGTGTGGGACGTCATGTTCAGCGGGCTGACAAAGCAGCAGCTGCGCGACCGCCCCAGTACGCTCTACAGTTTTTACCAGCAGATGTTCGGTATTAATGTCATCGCCACCGATGAACGTGTGCGAGTGTCGCTGGCGGACGCCGACCACGCCGATCTACTGTCGGTAGAGCAGGGAACCGCCTTACTGGAGCTTCGGCGCGTGGCCTATTCCTTTCATCAGACGCCAGTGGAATGGCGTGTGTCCAAGGTCAATACACAGCATTATGAATATATCGGCCAGGAACATATTGTGACCTGATCGTTGAATGTCTCTTCCGTATTTCACATCATATATATCATTTAGTTGACATGGTGTGGAGGGGCCGGATACGATCTGCTCCATAACAGGGAGACAACATGAAAATTATTATTTCCGAGTTCATGGGTGCGGCGGCAGTGGCGCAATTGCAGCGCAATTTTGATGTGGTTTACGATCCTGCATTGGTCGATCAGCCCGATGCGTTGCGCAGGGCTTTGACAGACGCGCATGGCTTGATTGTGCGCAATCGCACTCAGGTTCATTCCAGCTTGCTGGCCGAGGCACCCCGTATCAAGGTGGTGGGGCGCCTGGGGGTAGGCTTGGACAATATCGATGTGCAGGCCTGCGCCAGCCGAAACATCAAGGTAATACCCGCCACTGGGGCGAATGCACGAGCCGTGGCCGAATATGTCATTGTGTCGGCAATGATGCTGCTGCGCCGGAGTTTCCTTTCAAGCTCACAAATGGCACAGGGGTCATGGCCACGCAACCAGTTCTCCGAAGGGCATGAGTCTGGCGGTAAGGTATTGGGTTTGGTGGGTTTCGGCGGTATCGGGCGACTCACGGCCAGTCTGGCGCAGGGCTTGGGCTTTACGGTCATTGCCCACGATCCCGGCGTTTCCGCAGCTTCGCCTGTGTGGGACGAAGCCGGCGTGCAACCCGTCGACTTGAGCCAATTGCTGGATCAGGCGCACGTCGTGAGCCTTCACGTTCCGCTCGTCGACAGTACGCGCAATCTGTTCGATGCTGAAACCATTGCCAGGATGAGACCCGATGCCGTACTCATCAATACCGCGCGGGGCGGCATCGTAGACGAGGCCGCGCTGGCCATGGCGCTGAAAGAAGGCAGGCTGGCGGGGGCCGCGCTGGACGTCTTTAGCGACGAACCTCTCACGGCCGAGAATCATTTTGCTGACGTACCCAATTTGATCCTGACGCCGCATATTGCCGGTGTTACGGCCGAATCCAACCAGCGCGTCAGCCAGATGATCGCCGACGAAGTCGCTAAATCCTTAAACAACTAAATCTTCGGGGTCAGGCCCGTTTCAAATAGATAAAGAGGAAGGCAGAATGGCGTTGCACACAATCGATTCACTCGTTTCGCAGGTAGCCAAGGCGTTGGAACGAGCCGGCGCTTCACCGAAAATGGCCCTTAGCACTGCTCGGGCGCTGGTCGCGGCAGAGGCCCAGGGAATGAGTTCGCACGGCTTGGCGCGGGCCGGTCAGTATGCGGCGCACCTGCGCAGCGGACGAGTCAAAGGTGATGCCGTTCCTATTATCCGTGCCCAGCGCGGAGCGGGTGTCTTGATTGACGGCGATGATGGCCTGGCCTTCCCGGCTTGCGAGCTGGCCATGCACGAGGCCATCAGCCGCGCGCGTCAATACGCTGTCGGTTTTGCCGGGGTGACACGCAGTCATCACTTTGGCGTGGCCGCGATGCATCTGCAGGCTGCGGCGCAAGCCGGCATGGTGGGATTCGCATTCAGCAACTCGCCTGCGGCCATGCCCGCGCCAGGCGGCACGCGTGCCCTGTTCGGCACCAATCCTGTTGCCGCTGCGTTTCCTCGCCGCGATGGCGATGCGGTCAGCATAGACCTTTCTTTATCCGAGGTCGCGCGCGGCAAGCTAATGGTGGCTGCGCGCGAAGGCCGTTCGATTCCGCTGGGGTGGGCGTTGGACAAAGATGGCAATCCGACCACGGACCCTAAAGCTGGGATGGACGGCATGATGTGCCCGGTCGGCGGGGTGAAGGGGGCAATGCTCGCGCTGATGGTGGAGCTGCTGTGTGTGTCCCTGACTGGCGCGGCGTTTTCTTATGAAGCCGATTCCTTTTTCAGTCCTGAAGGAAACCGGCCTAACTTGGGCCACGTATTCCTGGTTATCGACCCGTCGGCCCTGGCCGGCACCGACGTCTATTTTGAACGGGTGGAAGCGCTTATCGAGGCGATGCTTGCGGATGAACAGGTGCGGATCCCGGGTGCTCGCCGCTTGCAGCTTGCCGCTTGCTCGGCTGCGGGTGGCATAGAAGTCTCCGATGCCGTCATTCAAGAACTTTATGCCTGACTCTGCCAGATCAGCGCGCCTAGCGCTCCTTTACTTCCATGGCGGGCAGGGCCATCCCGGGTATCACCCTTGACGTTGCTCGATGCGCGCGATCGAGCCAGACTGATAGCAGGAGCAATACAAAACCGCCCAGGGCCAAAAGGGCGCCCACCCAGCCAGGTGATGTCCATCCGTAGCCGCGGGCGATGGCCATACCGCCCAGTAGCGGCCCGAGCGCGTTGGCGAAATTGAATGCCGAGTGATTCAACGCCGCAGCCAGGCCTTGTGCGTTTTTTGCGACGTCCATCAGCCGGGTTTGCAGCACGGTACCCAGTGCGCCACCTATTCCGATCAAAAAGACGGTGATCGAGATTCCCCATATATTCCCGGCCGTCACGGTAAAGAGGGCCGAGGCGGCAGCGCTCCAGAGCAATAAGCCCGCAGCCGTAGGCATGAGGGCACGATCGGCAAACCAGGGCACGACAATGTTGCCGAGGGTCATACCCACACCAAAAATGCCGAGCACCAGTGGGACCAAGCCAGGAGACACGCGCGTGACCAGCAATAAGGTGTCGGCCAGGTACGTATAGACAGCAAACAGACCACCAAAGCCAATCGCGCCAACCGCGAGCGTCAGCCACACTTGCCCATGCTTGAGCGCTCCCAGTTCACGCAGCGGACTGGCACCGGGAGAGGCCGGGGTGTTGGGGGCCAGTCTGGCGATCAGCGCCACGGTCAGCAAACCTGTCGCGGCCACCAGTCCAAATCCCCAGCGCCAGCCGATTGCATGCCCCAGCCAGTTAGCGAACGGGACACCAATAATGGTGGCGACGGTCAAGCCCAGAAACATTCGCCCGACCGCCTGATTGCGTTTATTGAGAGGTACCAGCGACACGGCGAGCAGCGATGCAATGCCAAAGTAGGCGCCGTGCGGCAGCCCGCTTAAAAAGCGCAGGACCAGCAGCCATTCGTAAGTCGGCGCAAAGGCAGACAAACCGTTGAACAGGGCGAACATCGCCATTAGCCAGAGCAATAGCGTACGGCGTGGGATGCGTGCTGTCAGTACGGTCAAGATCGGGGCCCCCACGACCACGCCTAATGCGTAGGCGCTGATCACGTGACCTGCCGTCGGCGCATCAATTTGCAGATCCTTGGCGAAGTACGGCAGCAAGCTCATCGTGGCGAATTCGGTGGTTCCGATGGCGAATGCGCCTATCGCCAGTGCGAATATGACCAAGCCGACGGAAGGTGGCTTGGCTTTGGGTGTGAGCTGAGACATGGTTTGGGCAACGGTTGCAGTTAAGGCCTTTGATGCGAGTTCTGCAAGGGCAGGGAATCGATCTGGCTACGGGTAAACCCGCATTTTACTGCCTGAGCCGTAAGCTCGCATTGCCGCTGCCGGAGCGTGATGGTGTGGCCCAGACGCTTCATAGCCACTGGATCCACAGCGGCTGGTGAAGCGGTATGGGCGTGACTGCATCAAGCCTTTGGTTTAGACCGCTTTTCCATGAACGCTTGCACCGCAAGCTCGTGGTCCCTGGATTTATGAGCCATGGCCTGGAACGCAGCAGATAGCTCTAGTAAGGAATCAAGGCGGCTGTGCTGTCCTTCGCGCAGCAGTCGTTTGCTCATGCGCACCGCCTCGGGGGGATTTGCCGCGATGCGTCGCGCCAACTTGCGGCTTTCGTTCAGCAATTCATCGGCGGGTACGACTTTAGAGACCAAGCCCCACGCAAGGGCCTGTTGGGCGTCGATGGCGTCGCCGGTCAAGGTCATTTCAGCCGCGCGCGACATGCCAATCAGACGAGGCAGGAACCAGGCCCCGCCATCGCCCGGAACGATGCCGAGCTTTACAAAGCTCTCGGCAAAGCTGGCGTGTTCAGATGCTATGCGGATATCG
The DNA here is from genome assembly GCF_003971065.1 of Candidimonas sp. SYP-B2681. Taxonomy (GTDB): domain Bacteria; phylum Pseudomonadota; class Gammaproteobacteria; order Burkholderiales; family Burkholderiaceae_B; genus Pollutimonas. Next base: position 286,135 of record NZ_RYDV01000006.1, on the reverse strand, counting down.
CACATACAGCTTAGATCGAATCCTGCGCCGATCGCCGGGCCGTTGACGGCGGCGATGGTCGGCACTTCAAGGTTGTACAAAGCGAGAGGTAGTCGCTGTATGCCCTCGCGGTACTCATGGCGCAATGCCATGCTTTCAAATTCCGGCCGAAGCTGGCGTTCCATTTCGTCGATACTGCCGCCCGAAGAAAACACACTGCCTGCAGCGGTAATGATTACGGCGCGAGCGGTGTGCTCGGTCTGAATACGTTGAAATGCTGCCAGATAGGCGTCTACCATCGTGTTGCCGGTCAGGGCGTTTCGGGTAGGTGGGTAGTCCATGGTCAGCGTGACGATGCCATGGTCGTCCTGTTCGAAATGCAGTATTGAATTCATAGGTAGCTCTTCGTCAGTTTCTGAATTTTTAGTGTGCATGGCCGGCCCTTCGGTAAGTGCCTGTCTTCATCGAAGGGAATGCCGCCGGCGATATCGCCTTATTCAATGTGGCCGAGTGTAAGGGTTCGGTGCATATTGCTCCAATATTATTTTTTTCATGGGCGATACCTAAACGATATCGCTGGTGCGCGGGGTGTTGATACTGAATGCGTATCGACTTCTCAACAAATAATATTAGACAGGTAGACGATAAAGCGTTGATAGTAGGGGCCAAAGCCTGAAGTCCCACCGATCCGGGTGGCGCAATTCTCGCGCGCGCCGGGTCCGCTGATACGAGAATACCTTGCCATGATGATCGATACGCTTGAGCTCAGTGACATTCCTGCGGAGGATGAAGCGCTGCGCGCTGAAATTCGCATTTTTCTCAACGACACGATAGGCCATTTAGACCCCGATGTCCGCGCACGGTCCTGGATGGGGTTCGATGCAGACTTCAGCCGCCGCCTGGCAGAACGCGGATGGCTGGGTCTGACTTTGCCCACTCAGTATGGTGGTGCGGGTAACGGTCCCTTCGCGCGTTTCGTCCTGTCGGAAGAGCTTCTTGCAGCAGGCGCACCGGTTTCGGCGCACTGGATTGCCGATCGGCAAAGTGGACCGTTAATTCTTAAATATGGTACCGAAGCGCAGAAGCAGTTTTATCTGCCCCGCATCAGTAACGCAGAAGCCTTTTTCTGTATAGGCATGAGTGAACCTGACTCCGGCTCGGATCTTGCCAGCATCAGAACCCGGGCGACGCGAACCGAACACGGTTGGACGCTGAATGGCAGCAAGATCTGGACGACCAATGCACAGCATTCGCATTACATGATCGCTCTGGTCCGCACGTCAGGCGATACCGCCGATCGATACAAGGGTCTTTCGCAAATCATTATCGATTTGAAGCTGCCGGGTGTGACCGTTCGTCCCATCAAGGACATGGCAGGCGATGCACATTTTTCGGAGGTGTTCTTTGATAATGTTCAATGCCCTGCCGATGCCCTGATTGGCACCGAAGGCGATGGCTGGGCGCAGGTCAATGCCGAACTGGCCTTCGAGCGTAGCGGCCCAGAAAGGCTGTACTCCAGCATGGTGTTGCTTGAAAGCTGGCTTTTGCATTGCCGGCATGTAGGCATTTCTGACGCGCATACCGTTGCGGCGCTTGGCGCGATTGTTTCATGGCTTGCTGTACTTCGGTCGATGTCGATTTCGTTGACGGCGAAACTCGTTCGTGGCGAAAATCCGGCCCTTGAAGCCACCTTGGTCAAAGATTTGGGTACAGAAATCGAACAGGCGATTCCGAGGATTATCGGCGATGTGCTGGGCGCTTCGCCCGAGACCCCGATTCCAGCATCGTTGCGCAGAACACTGGTTTATCTAGAGCAGCTGGCCCCCTCGTTTTCGTTGCGTGGCGGTACTCGTGAAATTTTACGCGGCATCATTGCGCGCGGTCTGGGATTGCGTTAGGAGTTGTCATGGATACTTTATTCACAGATTCGGTCGAACGCCTGTTTGCCCAGGTTGCTACCCCGCAGGTCATACGCGACATAGAAGAAGGGGGGAGTGCCGATTCGCTCTGGCAAGCCCTTGAGGACTCCGGCTTTCTTGATGCCTTGCTGCCCGAGGAGTCCGATGGGGCAGGCCTGTCGCTTGACCAGGCTTTCCCGCTGTTCCTGTCGGCGGGCCAGCATGCGGTTCCAGTTCCTTTTGTGCAGACCATGCTCGCACGTGCCTGGTTGAACGCGGGTGGCATCAGGGCGCCATCGGGGCCCATCGCAATAGCCGGCTTTGGCGTGCAAAAGGTGGGCGACGCTATCGAAGCCGATGCGGTATCGTTCGGACGTGTGGCGGCTTGGGTGCTTACGCAGACTGACGGAAAGACAGTCTTATTGCCAGCCAGCGCTGCTGAGGTTCGCTTGGAATCCGGCTATGGCAGTTCGAATGCAAGCTTGCGTTGGCCCGGTTGGCCGACGGGGGGGATTACGCTTGTCCCTGACTATTCGCCCGCCATCAGTCTGGCTGGGTTGGCTGCCGCGAGCTATGCCCCTTTACTGGCAGGCGCGGCCAATCGTGTGCTGCAGCTCACCTTGGACTACGCTAATCAACGAATGCAGTTTGGCAAGAATATCGGGCGTTTTCAGGCGATTCAGAACCAGATCAGTATCATGGCCGAACGTACTTGGGCGGCACGCATGGCGGCCCAATTGGCATGTAGCGGGCGTGGATGGGCACCGACGCTCATGCGAGCCGCGATTGGTAAAAGCCGCTGTAGTGAAGCGGCGGTGCCTATCGCCGATATCGGTCACGCCGTGCATGGCGCGATCGGCATTACCGAAGAGTACGACCTGCAGCTATATACACGGCGGCTTCGGGAATGGCGGCTTGCGGCCGGTACCGAGACCTATTGGTATAACCAGATAGGCACGCAGTTGTTGCAGAAAACGCAACACACCGCGCTGTCGTTCATTTGCGAAGAGCTCTCGTCAGTTCGGCAATAAATGCGGCTAAAGCGCTGGAAGGGCTGAAAGCGGCACTCCATTGTCATCGTATGGGCTGGTACGGACTCAATATTGTTATTGATCATTTTGATATCATTTCAATATTACTATTGCGTCTAGGTGCCAAGCCTTATGGATTTTCGACATCTACAGCAATTCGTCGTTCTTGCTGAAACCCTGAACTTTCGTCGGGCGGCGGAAAAGCTGCACATGTCTCAGCCACCGCTGTCGGTCTCAATACGTAAGCTCGAGTCAGAATTGGGAGTAGCGCTGTTCTCACGCGGAAAGGACGGCGTGAAGTTGACAGAAAGCGGCGAGGCGGCCCTGGCTGATGCCCGGCGGGCGCTATTCCATGCGGGGCAATTCAAACAGGCAGCAGTTGCCGCGTCGACGGGCGAGGGCGGAGTATTGCGGGTGGGCTTCGTGGGTTCTGCCACACATGCCATTCTGCCCTCTATCTTGTCGCAGTTTCGGCAGCGCTATCAGGCAGTGCAGCTGGTACTACGGGAAGCGACTTCCATTCAGATCATGCAGAAGTTGGAAGACGAGAGTTTGGACGTTGGCGTGGTGCGCGTCCCTGTTTCCTCGATTTCGCGCATTCGTTTATTGGCCTTGCAAACCGAAGATTTCGTTCTCGCTATGCCGAAATCACACCCTTTGACTACGCGCTCGGTGCTAAAGCTCAAGGATTTGTCCGAAGAGGATTTCATTTTATATGCGGCGTCTGATGCTGCGGGCTTGCGCATGGCTGCGATTCACGCCTGCCAGTTGTCCGGATTCACACCACGCGTATCTCAAGAAGCGGTGCAGGTCCAGACCGTACTCGGTCTTGTCGAGGCGGGGTTGGGTGTGGCACTGGTGCCATCGGTCAGCCGCCGCTTTACAAGTAAGCAGCTGGTTTATAAATCGCTCTCTGATTTTCCTGCGAGCGCATCCATCGGTATTTCGTTGGCCTGGAATTCCCTGACTGAAACTGCCGCCATCCGCAATTTTTGCGACGTGGCAGCAAGCGTCTATCAACAAACGTAGGATGGTGTGGCGTGCCCGATGCAAGGCGTGCCTTGAGTGCGCGAAACACTCCGCCCCAGGTTCAGGGCCTCTGCACTTCTGACCCGGCAGCAAACGTTTCCACTAGAAAATCAACAAACAATCTGACTGAGCGCGATAATCCACGGCTTGATGCGTAGACGGCGCTCAGCTCTGCCTCGCCCGGCCGAGGGTTGACGGTGTAATCGCTGAGCACTCGCACCATGCGGCCGTCGGCAAGTAGATCGCGCACCATCCATTCATGGAAAACATTTAGCCCGAGCCCGGCCAGTCCTGCAGACCGCAGGACCAGACCATTGTCAGAACTTATACTTCCGCTCACCTGTACCTCCTCTACGACTCCCTCCCGGGTGAAACTCCATTGTCCGCGATAGGACGGCGCCGTGAATAATAGACAGCTGTGATGGCGTAAGTCGGCGGGGGCTGTGGGAACCCCGTGCTTCTCAAGGTATGCGGGCGAAGCGCACACGATACGGCGGCTGGGGCTCAGTCGCCGGGCAACGATATCGACGTCCGGGATATGGCCTAACCACATCGCGACGTTGATCTTGTTCGCGATCAGGTCGCGGCGTTCATCAGTCAGGAGGACCTCTAAGTGAAGTTCGGGATACTGCGCAAGGAACTTCGGTAGAGCCGGTACAACGATGGTCGTGCCGACGGCAACGCGTAGCGATACCCGCAAAAGTCCCTTGACGTCGTCCTGTAGCGACGTTACCTCTGCTGTTGCATTATCAAGATCACGGGCGATCATCACCACACGTTCGTAGAAGCGGCGGCCGGCATCCGTCAGCGAAAGGTTACGGGTATTGCGATTAAGCAGCCGAACGCCGAGCTGTTCTTCCAGCCCTTTCACTTGTCGCGCTACTGAACTCACGGACGACACATCACGAGCCGCGGCAGAGAAGCTGCCTGCTTCCACCACCTTGATAAAGGTCCTGATGTGCTTGAATTCATCCATCGTCTGTCTTCCCCGTGTGTACTCTTTAGCAGAGCTCTCTATCTTGGATTTCTATCCAGTTTTGCGCCTGTCGCAATAATGCTTGCCATTGTAGAGCCTGTTTCTGGGAAGACCTTACCGCTAGAATTTTCAACATTGGGTGAACGCTGTAGAAGGCGGAAGTCCCACCGTGAAACTCAAGCGAGACGAAGGGACAGATATGCAAGAATTAATGATGGACAGGCATGAGGTGCGAACCGACGTGCTAAGCGACGCCGAGTATGTGGAAAACTGGCTGACGAACTTTGAAGACGCGCTGGATGCACGCGATCGCACGATGTTGGAGGAGCTATTCGTTGACGATTCGCATTGGCGCGATCTGGTGGCATTTACCTGGGATGTGACGCCGTCTGACTCACGCGATGCGATCGTGTCTACGCTGCTGGATCATCAGCAGGGTGTGCAGGCTCGCCACTTCAAGATCGCTAAAGGCCACCAAGCGCCGCGCCGCGTGATCCGTACCGGCAAGGAGGTCATTGAAGCCATCTTTCAGTTCGAAACGGCTGCCGGCCGCTGTCTGGGAGTCTTGCGTCTGCTCTGCGAAGATCCCGAGCGGGCGTGGGTGATGAGCACCTCGCTGCGCGAATTAAAAGGGTACGAAGAAAAGGTGGCAGGCACCCGCCCCGATGGCGCCAGCACGCGCATCTTCGGCGGAGAGGCCTGGGCCAAGCAGCGCTCGAAGGAGCGACGCTACGACGATCGCGAGCCTAGCGTGTTGATCGTAGGTGGAGGACAGAATGGCCTGATGCTGGCGGCGCGCCTGCGCGTGCTAGGGGTGGACGCGTTGGTCGTCGAACGATTGCCCAAGGTCGGAGATGTATGGCGTCGGCGCTACAGCGCCTTGGCACTGCATAACGAAATCGAACTCAATCACATGCCGTACATGCCGTTCCCGACCACTTGGCCCAAGTACCTGCCTAAGGATATGTTAGGTGACTGGCTCGAAACCTATGCCACTGCCATGGAGTGCAATGTCTGGACAGGCACGGAGTTCCTGGAGGGCCGCTATGATGAAGAGCACGACCGATGGACGGCGCGGGTTCGACGCGACGATGGATCCGAACGCATTCTGCATCCACGTCATCTGGTGTTTGCCAATGGCGTCGTGGGCGAGCCCAACATGCCGGATATCCCGACGTTAAGCAACTTCAAAGGTGAGGTCATGCATGCGCAGGGCTTTGATAGCGGCGCCCCATGGCGTGGGAGGAATGTATTGGTTCTGGGTGTTGGCAATAGCGCTCACGATATCGCGCAGGATCTTCACGGCCACGGCGCGAACGTGAAGATGATTCAGCGCAGCTCAATCACCGTGTTCAGCGTCAAAGCGGCCAGCATCAATCACGCTATTTACTACAAAGACGGATTGTCGGTGGAGGACTGCGACCTGATTGCAACCAGCGGCACCTTCCAGGTTCAACTTCGCGGCTACCAGCTTGCAACACAACGCATGCTGGAAATCGACAAAGATCTGCTCGCAGCCCTTAAAGCGCGTGGCATGAAGCTAGACATTGGTCCGGAAGGGGGCGGCCACCAAATGAAAATCCGTAGGAACCACGGTGGGTACTACCTTAACGTGGGATGCTCGGATCTTATCGCCAATGGTGATATCGACATACTGCACTATGGCGAAGTAGAACGTTTTGTCGCCGAGGGAGCATTAATGAAAGACGGAAGCCTGGAACAAGCCGATCTGATAGTCGCTGCGACCGGATACCAAGCACCGGCAGAGGTAGTGCGCCAGTTATTGGGGCAACAGATAGCAGAAAAGGTCGGCCCGATTTGGGGGCTTGATTCAGGCGGTGAAATGAGCAATATGTATAAACCCACGCCACAGAAAGGCCTGTGGTTTTCTGGGGGCGGATTCGCTCAAGGACGGGTTTGGTCCCACTATGTCGCCCTGCAGATCAAAGCCAGGGAAGTCGGAATTGTTCAATAGCAGGGTAAATGCGGGGATCCTGGGGGCCACACCGGATAAGACCCGCTCGTAAATCCGTCGATGAGCACACGGTGGGTTCGCGACGCAAGGCCGAAGTCGGCGCCACAATAACTGAATTAAGTGAAAATAATTATGTCACGTCTTGAGATGCCGCCAGAGGCGGATATGACTCCCGAACAGGCTGCGGTCTGCGCCGAAGTCGTCGCGGGTCCTCGTGGAAAAGTGCCGGCCCCAATGATCGCATGGGTGCGCAATCCGGAGCTCTCACGTCGAGGGCAAAAACTGGGCGAATTATTGCGTTTCGATACGACCCTGGAAGCCCATCTTACCGAGCTTGCGATCTTGGTGTGTGCTCGCCACTGGACCTCGCACCATGAATGGAAGGCTCACAAGGCATTGGGTTTGAAGGCGGGACTTGACCCGGATATGATCGCCGCGATTGCTGCACGTCGGGTTCCGAAGTTGCCTGATAGCCGCTACCGGGCCGTGTACGATGTTTCGTCTTTACTATTGGCAACGGGCAAAGTGCCCGATGACGCTTACCAATACGGTATCGAGCATTTAGGCGAACGGGGCATGGTCGAGCTGGTCAGTGTCCTGGGTTACTACTGCTGGGTGTCCTTGACCCTCAACGCGTTCGAGCTTGGGCTGCCCGGCAGTTTGGCACCTGAACTGCTGGATCAGACATCGAATGATCAGGCTTTAGCGTCCTGAGGCAGGAATGAGCAATAGACGGGAGATGCGTTGCTTTCATTCGCCCGTCTGTACGTTCAGGTTACCAAGCGGCCAGCCATGTGATCGCCGCAGGCCGCCAAGTGCATCATCAGTCTAGGCGCGGGCCAGATCCACGATCCGCTTCCAGCGTGCAGCTTCTTGCTGGATCTCTGGCACTAGCGTCTTGTAGTCCTTGAATTCTGGCTCAATGGCTTGTTTGAGACAAAACTGCTCGAACTGCGAGGTTTGCGTAACCAGACGAATATTGTCAGATAGCAGTTTCAATACCGTTTCCGGTGTACCCGCTGGCGCCATAAAGTCCAGTTGGGAAGAGACCTCAAAGTTCGCCACACCAGACTCTGCAACGGTCGGGACATCTGGCAGCGATTTCCAGCGACTGGAATTCGTTACGGCCAAGGCTCGCAGCCTGCCGCCCTGAACCAACGGCAACATCCCGGCAGAACTCTGGCACGTGAAAGCGATGCGTCCCCCCACGACATCGGTCAGCGCCATACTTGTTTCCTTATACGGAATATGTTTGGCCTTGGTTCCGCTCATATCGTTCAGGACGACAGTACACAAGTGGGCGGTACTGCCGACACCCTGCGATGAATAGGTAATTTCGTTGGGATTGTTCTGCATTGCCTTAAGCAGATCATCCAGAGTTTGGTAGGGCGACTCGGGCGCCACGACGATCGCGGAGGGCACACGCATGACTCTTGCGACCGGGACGAAATCGGTCAGCGGGTCAAAGGGTGGCTTTGGCGCTTCGGAGAACAGCGGTAGCAGGTATAAGGGGATGCCGGTAAGAATTAGCGTGTATCCGTCGGGAGCCGATCTCGCCGCTTGCGAATAGCCTAGCAGCCCACCCGCGCCAGGACGGTTTTCAGGAACGAATGGCCGGCCAAGCTGACTGGCAAGCGGGTCGGCAAAAAATCGCGTAGCGGCGTCGATACCAGTACCAGCCCCAGCAGGAACGATAATCTTTACGGGTCGGGCAGGGTAGCCCTGTGCGAAAGCGCTACGGCCCATGACCGCGATAGGAGCGGCGAAAGCCGCTTTGAGCATCAGTCTTCTGGTATTGATCATATAGTCTCCTGTCCTGCAGTATGTGGAAATGACGTCCTTATGTTGCTAGGATAATCAGAGGTGATTCGAACCGCTAAGATCAAACGCTGGCAGGCGATAAAACCTCATGGCGGTACGCCAAAAAATGTCATTCTTTTCCGCCTGACTGGCTTGTTCTGTCAATCGTTTCAGTGCATTCAACCCAACGCCGTAGTCATAACTTCCTTTATCGACCGGGAAATTGCTTCCATACATGCAGCGGTCGGATCCGAAGGCTTCGATGCAGGTTTCGATCCAGGGCCGCCATGCGGTTGCCAACTGCTGTGATGTCGGAGCCTGGGATTGTTCCTCGAAGCCAAACCCGCCCAGTCGCATTCCCAGCCCGCTGAGCTTGATCATGACATTCGGACAGCGTGCCAGTTGCATCAGACCGTCTTTCCATTGACGAAAGACCTCGTCATCACGCCCGGCGTACCCCGCGATCCGGACAATGCCCCCGCAGTGATTCAGCACAATGGGTGTCGATGGAAAGGCGCGCGCAAGCGCCGCCAACTGTGGAAGTTGATGAAAGAAGAGCCAGCCTTCGAAGCTCAAATTCAAGGGGGCCAGATGTGCGAAGCCTGCCCGAAACTCGGGCGATTCCATCATGAATTGGGAGGTCGGGTAGGCTGAATTCGTCAAGGATGCGTCGGCATCCCAGGCCAGGGTTTGCCGAATTCCTCGGAACCGGCCGCCCTCGGCTACTGGGCCTCCGGCGATGGCGATGTGCTTCTCTAACACCGGTCGGATCGCATCGCCCAGCGTCAAATCCGCCTGGCCCACGATGCCGGCGCATACCCGCGCGTTGCCGTACAGGCCACTGGCGCTCATCGCGGCAACGCCGTTGGCGAACTCCGTCTCGCCCAGCGGTTGCAAGTGCACTGCCACGTCGGAGCGCAGCATGGCGCGCGCCTGCACGAACACGGTGGCCCGAACATGGTGGCCACCGTTTATGTCTTTCAGATACTCTTCAAGCAAATAGCGGACGCCGGGCCGATCATATAGGTGATGATGCGAATCGATAACCGGAATCGCCGCATCTAGCGGAGCTTCCTTCTGGCTGTCCAGCCATTCGGGGCGAATAGGAATGTGCAAAGGAGAACTCGTCATGGAATAGTGCAGCAGTCCAAAGCCTTCAGCGGGGCGAAGCTTCGATGGCTCCGGGGCGGGCTGCCGTTACGCCGCCGTCTACCACTAGCTGCGTCGCCGTGATGTAACCCGCTTCATCGCTTGCCAGGAACAGAACCGCATGCGCAATGTCCCAGGCGTCTCCCATGCGGCCCATCGGTACAAGTGCGCCGCGTTTTGCGGCCAGCTCGTCGCGCGTTATTCCGAGCTGTTTAGTGAGGCGTTCCGTCACCAAAGGCGTGTCCATCATGCCGACGACGACGGTATTGACTCGGATTCCCTTTTGAACGTATGCAACCGCCGTGGCACGGCTGAATGCTTCCAGGCCAGCTTTGGATGCGGCATAGGCCACATGTACGCGGCCTTGAACCTGAAAACTCATGCTCGCAATACTGGAGACGTTAACGATGGCGCCACCTTTGCCTTCGGTCTCGAATTGCTGTTCCATGACAGGTAGAACGTGTTTGCATCCCAGGAACGCGGACTTCAAATTCCGGTTCATCTGGCCATCCCAGTCTTCGACTGACATGGATACTGGACTACCCGGTGCACTGCCGCCTACGTTATTGACGAGGATATCGATACGTCCGTATCGGCGCACGCACTCTTGGACGGCTTGTTCGACCTGATCACTGTCGGTCATGTCGGCCTGCGTGCCAGCCCAGTGCGAGTGGCCTTCTTCCTCCATGATTTTGGCTGTTCCGGCCAAAGCTTCGTCACTGTAATCCGTGCCGAAGACTTTTGCCCCTTGGCGTGCCAAGAGTGTGGCCGTGGCTCTACCATTTCCCCAACCTTCGCCGACCGACCCGGCGCCCGCGACAAATGCTACCTTACCCCGTAGATCCAGCATGGTCATGAAGCCCTATGTATAAGAATTAGCTTGCCAGATCGGCAAGCATTTCCTTGAGCTTACGTGCAGTGCAGTGGTCGAGCAATAATGTCGGGCAGTAAGCACCTTGCCGGAATTTGCAAAAGTCTGTTAACCCTAAACGATCGATTCGATCACGAGCTATTCGAGCGACGATAGGCGAACATGCGCTCGTCGTAGATAAAATCGTAAACGTATCGCAGTTTGATCTGAGTTCGTGCGGGATGATCCGGATTTATCACGATATTTCGTTCCAGAGGCAGCACAGCGGAAGGAATGATAAGCCCGAGCTGCCTTCCGGACTTTAGCCATGAAGTACCAAAATCCATGCTTGCGCGATCGGGTGGCAGACTATTCCATCCTGCTGGTAACCCTTGCGGATCAGGCTCCAAATACAACGATGGGTCGTCCGGCAATTCGAAGCAAGCGATCTTCAGTTGAAACCTTGGCTTTGACGTCGCATGCACGAAGGTTTCGAGGCAACAAATTGCCGGCGACAGTCCCATGTATACGGCTGAAACGTCTACGTCGTTCCAGCGACCGCCTTCAAGTGCCGCACCCTGGCCTGACAAGTCAGAAGCGCGTTTGGTCTTTGCTACTCTCCAGGCCAACATCAGACCACGCCGCCCCATTCCAGTGCGTTGAGGACGCGCCGAACCTGCCTTGCGCCAAGTTCAGTTTCGCAGAGCATTACGGGGGCATCCCCACCCAACGCAACATTGGAGGAGGACATCCAGCGAGCGGCGGCCTCTTGGTCCTCGAATACGCCTTCGGCCATCAACGCAACACTGGCGATGCGATCCAAGCGCTCAGAAGCGACAAGGTCCAGTGGTTGTGCAGACTTGCGTCGGCGTTCTAACGTCGAGGACGACAGATTCATCAACACTAGCATGTTGGGGGACGAGACTTCAAAAGCGTTTTTTATCGCATCAGCCCAAATGGTTTGAAGACCGGCCTTGATGGAGGATACGCGTTGACTCTCAGTCATTTCGCTGCGTTCATGCGCCAAATCCCAGAACGTGGCCGACCCACGTTCACGATTGGTTTTCCCGCGGCTGCTACCCCCCACCGTATATGTACTCATTTTGAAATCCATCATATGAATGTTTATATACTATCAAATGATGGAGTCGCGAGTCAACGTTTCAGAGGCTTTTTTCAACAAGCGCAATGCAGGGCGCTATTGATTACTCAGCGCTTTTTCCAACGCCAATCCCACGTTCAAAATGTGACTGTCTTGATCCGCCACTCCGGCAATCATTAATCCCACAGGCGCTGTGCCGGCCGGATGGCAAGGAATGGAAAGGGCGCAACCATCCAGGAAGTTGATGAATGTTGAATTGCGCAGGATCAGGCCATTGGCGCCATAGTAGGCATCGTCGGAAGCCTGTAGATCGCTGATGGCGGGCGCGATGACCGGCACGGTGGGCATCAAAAGGGCATCAAAGGGTTCCAGGCGTCTTTCGATAGCGTCAATCCATTCACGGCGGCTTTGAAGCAATTCTATATAGTCCGCCGCGCTGATGCTTTTGCCACGCATGATGCGCGATGAGACGCGCGGATCATAGGCCTCGGCGTGGTCGGCGAGCCATTTTTGGTGCCAGGCCCACGCTTCCGAGCAGGTGAAGCCACCCGCCCGGTTGATGTAGGCCAGTTGTTCAAATTCCGGCACCGCGATTTCTTCAATCTGTGCACCCAGGCGCTTCAGCGTTTCCAGTGTCCGGTGAAAAACGGTGCTGACGTGTTCGTCGGCGCCGTCCAACACCAGGGTAGTCGGTACAGCAAGGCGCAAGTGACGCAATGCTGGGGCGACGGGCGGGGAATACGCCTGACCACTCAGGATGGCATCGAGGATGGCGCAACAGGTGACGGATGCCGCCAAGGGCCCAATGGAGTCCAGGCTGGTCGACAGCGGCAAGGCACCTTGGGCGGGAATCCGATGGGCGGTTGGCTTGAAGCCGGTCAGGCCGCAAAAGGCCGAAGGGATCCGGACCGAGCCGCCAGTGTCGGTGCCGATGGCGGCAACGCACATTCGGTCGGCCACCGATACCCCCGCACCCGACGATGAGCCGCCTGGGATTCGTCTTGTGCCGCGGTCCCAAGGGTTGCTGGGCGTGCCGTAATGCGGATTCAGGCCTAGACCCGAAAATGCGAATTCAGTCATGTTGGTGCGCCCGACGATGACCGCACCGGCCTCGACCAGGCGCTGCACGATGGCCGCACTGCGGGTTGCTGGCGCAGCCTGTTTCAACACGACAGACCCGGCCAGCGTGGTTTCGCCGGCGACATCAAAGAGGTCTTTAATGGAAACCGGCAAACCGTCGATGGGCGAGCGCGCGAGGCCTGCGGCCCGCAGCGTGTCGGATGCCTGAGCTGCGGCCATGGCCTGTGTGCGATAGGTTTTGGTAAAAGCTCGGCTGCCCTCGCCCTCGGGCGCAGCGATGCGTGCCAGGGCGGCTTCGGTAAGCGCCACCGATGTGGTTTCACCTTGATCCAGTTGGTGTTGTAACGCGAGTAGTGTGGGCAGCATAGGATTCAGCCAGCTTGAAAGAGGGTGTCGAGGCAGGTTGCCTGGCGCAAAGAATCTGTCCTGTAAGGGCAGCCATTGCCGGGGATTGTAAGCCGATTATTATGCGATTTCGGGCAAGATCTTAATGGCGTATTTATGCCGGATGCTGCGCTGGCGATGGGGATCAAAAAGTTCCATGTCGAATGACGTCGATGGGCGGATGCCGCCAATGGCGTTTACCGTGCCGCAGGTCATGCCTGCGTGTTCCGGCATGGTGCTTTGTGCGAAGTGGCCTTGAATCAAATCGGACGGGTGGCGCAGGGTAGCCAGCGTACCCTCCTGGTACAAGACCTTGTTGCCGTTTTCTTCAATCCAAGACCGCAGTACCAGCTCATCCCAATGGTCTGCGACGTCGGCATAGCGCCAGGCATCGACAGCGACGGGCTTGGCGCACAGCTGCTTGGACAGCGCAACGCTGTGCGTTTCCAGCTTGCGGTCGGTGTGGTCCGAGGCAAGACTGACCAGCATTTCGCCTCCGTGCGAGAAAACGAAGACTTCCGCCTCGCCGGATGAGCCGTTTCCGACCACTTCGATTTCTGATTCTTGCGATAACTGGTTCGAGGCAATACGGTAGTACAAAGGCACCGCGCTGGGGCGCGGTACGCCCAATTCGGCCAGCTCTTCGATATGGTGCTCAATGGCGGCCTGGTCGCGCCCGGCCCAGCCCGCAACAATGCAGGTCGTGATGTTGACACTGACGTCTTCGCTGCCCGAATCCGACGCGACATTAAAGGAAAGTTTCATTGCGATTATCCAAGAAGTTATGGCGTGGCGCCGTTTCTGTGTGTCGGCGCAAAACCGTTATTCGAACACGGAGGGCAGCCACAGGGCGATGCCAGGGAATGCGGCCAGCAGGGCGATCAGCACCATCATCATGATGACAAAGGGGAAGCTCCCAATCATGACGTCGTTCATGCTGCCGGCTTTTCGTAAGCTTTGTACGACAAACAGGTTCAGGCCGACGGGTGGGGTGATCAGTGCGGCTTCAACCAGGACGATGATGACAATACCCAGCCAGATAGGGTCATAGCCCAGCGCAATCATGATCGGCGCGACGATTGGGATGGTGGTGATCATCATGGACAAGGTTTCCATGAAGCAGCCCAGGACCAGGTAGAACAGAACCAGTACAAGCAGCATCCAACCCGGGGACACGCCCAGACCAGTGATGGTGTTGGTGATCGCGGTCGTCAGCCCGGTGGCAGACATGATGAAGTTCAAAAATGCCGCACCAATCACGATCAGCATGATCATGGCGGTGGCTTTCATCGTGCCTTCGAGGGCGTCGCGCAGCATGGGGAAGGTCAGCCTTTTTACAGACGCGGCCAGTATCAGGGCCCCCACCACGCCTAATGCAGCGGCCTCTGTAGGCGTTGCAAGGCCGGCGTAAATGGAACCCACCACCAGCAGAAAGATCCCCATAGGCGGTATCAAGTGAACCAGGCTGGCGATCCGCTCGCCCCAGGTGGCTCTTATTTTTTCACCGCCCCATTTGGGCTTGATCGTGCAGGCAATGCCAATGCACACCATGAACAGCGCTGCCAGGCCAAGGCCAGGAATGATGCCGGCCAGATACAGTTTGGGTACAGAGGTATTGGTCAGGACGCCATAAATCACCAGATTGATCGACGGCGGAATCAAAATGCCGAGGGTCCCACCAGCGGCCAGGCTGCCCAGGAAAAGCGATTCGTTGTAGCCCTTTTTGTGAATCTGAGGAATGGCGACGGTGCCGACCGTGGCCGCGGTGGCCACGCTCGAGCCAGATGTGGCGGCAAACAAGGCGCTGGCCCCAATGTTGGCATGCATAAGCCCGCCAGGCAGCCACGATAGCCATAGGCTCATTGCGCCGTACATTTTCTCTGCCAGCCCGGAGCGCAACAAGATTTCGCCCAACATGATGAATAGGGGAATGGCGACCAGCAGAAATTCGTTGCTTGTGCTCCAGGATACTTCGCCGATTGCCCGAGTCAGGGGCAGCATGGAATATAAAGGGTCCAGAATAAGGCCAAGCAAGCCCAGAGCGGCGCCCACGGGGATACTCAAGCCCAGGAAGACAAGTAAAAGCACCATGGTAGTAGTAATCATTGTGCTTCTCCTCGAACCATGCGTTCGCCAGTTACTGCTTCTTCTTCAGCCTCTTCACGCGTGCTGCGGATACCGCAGATCCTGTGCACGGTATCCAGGTCGCCGGTTACCAAGGCCAGGGATGACCGCAGCAGCATCAGGGCCAATACCACGCATAGCCAGACCAGGCCCGCGACCCACAGATACTGAGGAATCCACAAAGGTGTAGCCAGAATGGTATTGGCGGTTGAGTTGTTAGCCCATGATTGGCCCGCAACGTCGCCCGCATAGCGGGTCAGAAACACAATGAATACGCCCAGGCATACCAGCGCTATCCAGTCCACCATGGCGCTGATGCGCACCGGCAGCAATTGATACAAGGCGTCGATACGGATGTTCGCGCGCTGCAGGGTGGCAAAGGAAAGCGCCCATGAAATACTGATGGCGAAGGCGTAGCCGGAAAGTTCGTCCGAGCCCCCAAGACTGAAACTCAAGAACTTGCGCGCGATGACGTCCGCGGAAATATAAATGGCACTCGCTAGAGTCAGGCCGCCAGCGACCCACATCGCAAAGCGCGAAAGACTTGTGGCTACTTTTAGCAACTGGTTGACGAAAGCATAACGATCTGATGATTTCATGTTGGTCACCGCTTAATTGGCCGGCGGCCGTCTGGAGCACCAGAGAGCCGCCCGGGAAAAACTCCCTGTTAACTACTTGGAGGCTGTGATGCCGAGTTGTTTGCCTATCGTTGCATTGAAATCCTTGACGCATTCGGCTGAGCATCGCGCAGCCCATTTTGGGACAATGGTGTCGGTCAGAATCTTCTTGAGCATTTCGCGGTCGGCAGCCGTGGGTTCGACCAGCTTCATCTTCCCTTTGATGGGCAAGGTGCAGGCGGCTGCGCCTGTGTTGCAGTCATAGCCTTGCTGGGTTTCCTTTGCCGCGGCGTCCCAAATCTGGTCGGTCATGACGTCAATGTTCTTCTGCAGGAAAGCCTGTACCTTCGGGTCCAGTTTGTTCCAACCTGCCAGGTTGGCCGCATGGATTTGCTGGTTCCAGTTGATAGGCAGGGCGTACAGGTGGGTGCTGACTTCGTACCACTTGGCCGAATAGCCAGACATGGAGCCGGTAATGGCGCAATCCACAACGCCATTTTGCAAAGCAGGAACCACGTCGCCAAAGGGAATGGTTACGCTGTTGCCGCCCAGGGCCTGCACAAATTCACCCGTGGTGCGGCTGCTGGTGCGCACCTTTTTGCCTTTAATATCAGACAGGCTTGATACTGGCGCGTTGCAAAACAGCACTTGCGCCGGATAGGTGGAAAGTCCCAGCACTTTGATCCCGTTTTTCTCGTAGAACTTTTGGTAGACAGGTTCAAAGGCATCAGTGACTTGGCGGGCTATTTCCGGGGTGGGGGCCAGACCGGCCAAATCGATGGCTTCGTTAATCGGGTTGTCGCTGGCAAAGTAGGCCAGGGTGGCCGTGCCCACTGGTATCACGCCCTGGCTGATCAGTCGGAGGATTTCCGGCCCCTTCAGACCCATTTCATTAAAGCCTTTGATCGTCGCCGTGACTTGCCCATTGGAGAGTGCGGGGATTGTTTTGGTCCAGAAGGGTTGCTCAAAATTCTGGTAAGCGGTCAGATTGCTTAAACCGCCCACCACTTGAAGCTGGGTTTTGGGCAGGTCGGCCACTTTTTCCTGGGCAAAGGTGTTCACCCCGAGCAGCAAGCTGCTGGCGGCCAAGGTCGAGAGTGCTAAACGCTTCATAGAAGATTCTCCTAGGTGGTTTCCGGCGATATGTTTGATTTGCTTGGCGCGCCGGGGTCGCGTACCGCTATGGGTTCATCCGATAAAAAAGACAGGTTTGCTGGACGTTAAAAAGAGGCTAACTGCGAGTTATGCAAGTCTGTAATCAGCATATGACCAGGGGCATGGGTGATGCTGAATTCTGGTTTCACCGTCTGGATAATCGACTGCGGGGTTACGCCGCAGGCCCAGAACACCGGGATTTCACCATCGCCGATAGCGACCGCATCTCCGTAGTCGGGCTGGTCGATGTCGTGGATGCCTATGCGGGCCGGGTCGCCTAAATGGACGGGCGCGCCATGCACTGAAGGAAAGCGTGAGGTGATCTGGATAGCCCTGATCGCGTCGCGGGCCTGCATCGGACGCATCGATACCACTAGCGGGCCTTGCAGCGAGGGGGTCGGGCTGGTAGGAATGTTCGTGCGGTACATGGGCACATTGGTGCCCTGGCTGATGTGCCGCACGTCTATGCCGTCGGCCAGCAAGGCCTCTTCGAATGAAAACGAGCAGCCGATCGCGAAGGTAACCAAGTCATCGCGCCAGACATCCCGCAGGTTGCGGGGTTCAGCGCTTAGTTCGCCATGACGCCAGACCCGATACTTCGGCACGTCGCTACGTATATCGAGGTCTTGACCCAGAGCCGGTACGATATAGTCGCCTGGCTCGGTGACGGCCAACAAGGGGCAGGGCTTAGGATTACGCTGGCAAAACAACAAAAATTCGGCGGCAAGCGTTTGCGGGAGGATCATCAGATTGGCTTGTACAAACCCCGGCGCCAGCCCGGCTGTGGGGCCATTATGCGTCTCGTCCCGGATCGCCTGGCGGCAAAGGACTGCGCTGGTATTGCGTGTGCGAGTGGTGTCTTTTGTATGATACATAGAAGCGCCTTAAGTCGTTATCGACGTTAATTCCGACTCCCCACGACTGCACGCTATCTGGCCAGCCGATCCAACTGCTGCTTCAATGCGGCGTTGTAAGAACCTATACATCCAGAACGCAGACCACTGCACGGCAATTCCCGAGACAGCTTGGCGACAGTGCGCACCGTGTAATTATCGGGCGATTCCATCCAGCATGCAAAGAAGCTGATATTGGGGTAAACGACAGGCCGCTGCGCGCCATCTGGGTGCAGCGGCCTGTAGGTCGTTGGGCTGCGCTTATTCAGCGCACTGCCTTGGACCTATACGACGGAATTCGGCTTAAGCCGCTTACTTACATCAGCAAATATGGGCCCGCTTCCCTGTGCCAGCATATTGGCCGGCGCCGTTCAGCCCGATCCGCCGCGTGATCTTAACGTTCTGTCGCCGGTCGGCGGAGCGGAAACGTAGCGTTGTCGGCCAAAGGGCTGCGTGTTGATCCTCTAGTTAGCCAAGAACGCAGACGTTATTCCACTGCTGAAAGTGCGGCACCCATACGGCTTAGCCCATAGCCCTGACTCGACGCAACGTAACACCCGGACATAAGCTTCGCTCCAGCTTTGGGTCATACTTTGACACGTTAAACAAGCTTGCTTGCTTTGGGTAACTATCCAGCAACATATCACAGCTGCCGGTGTTCATTTGTAGACATCCAGAGACATATAAATTCTCAAGGAGAGGGGTAATGGTCACATTGGTTAAGCACGATCTGGAGTTCATCCTTAAGCAAATCAAAATCGCTGAAGCGCACGCCAATGGCGGCGATCTGGCGAAGCTCGTTGCCGAAGCGGGGACCGCCGCTGGCGCGCAAGGAACGGGCCCACTGCAAGCCCATTTACTGCCCTACGGGCTACGCACGGTAGACGGCAGTTACAATAATTTGATCGAGGGTCGCGAAACTTGGGGCGCTTCTAACCAGCCCTTCCTTCCGCTTACGACGCCGGTCTTTCGCAACGAAGGGGATGACACCTTCAACCCAATAACCAACAATAACGACTACGGCACGCCCGGAGACGTCGTCGACGCCGACCCGCGCCTGATATCAAACCTGATCGTTGATCAAACGAGCAATAATCCAGCTGCGGTCGCCGTCGCTCAACAATGGCGCGACGCTGGCTATGAGGTCGCTGAAACGCCAGTGTTGAACAATGGCGTTCCGGTGCTGCATGCCAATGGCGATCCGGTGGTCACTTATCAGTTCATCAACGTGGCGTCCGACCTTGGCTCCTCGGCGCCGTTTAACGGCCTGTTCACATTGTTCGGTCAGTTCTTTGACCACGGACTCGATCTGATTCCCAAAACCGGCGGCACCTTATATATGCCGCTGCGCTCGGACGACCCGTTGTACGTGCCGGGCAGCCAGACCAACTTTATGGTACTAAGCAGGGCGACCCCCGATACGACGAACTTGACCACGCCGTGGGTAGATCAAAACCAGACCTACACGTCGAATCCGTCACATCAAGTGTTTCTTCGCGAATACGTGATGCACGAGGGAAAGCCGGTGGCGACGGGCCACTTGCTCGAGGGCGTGCGCGGCTTGGCGACATGGGCTGATATCAAGACGCAGGCGCGCGAGATGCTGGGCATCGAGCTTACCGATGCCGACGTGGGGATGGTTCCGCTGGTTCGTGTCGATCCTTACGGAAATTTCATTCCCGATCCGGTCACTGGTTTCGCACAACTCGTGGTGGGGTTGGGGCAGGACAATATCCCCAACACTGCCGACGACGTCGTGATTTCCGGCACCCCCGGTAATCCCGCTAGCACCGCAATGGCCGTGCGTACCGCGAATGCCTTTCTGGACGACATAGCGCACGCAGCGGCGCCTGTGAGCCTTAATGGGGTGCTCCAGGCCGACGATGATACGGCGCCCGGCTACAGTGGTGGCTTCAACAATAGGGGCCAGCAAACATCGTACGATAACGAACTGCTGGACGCCCACTACATCACTGGCGACGGACGCGGGAATGAAAACATCGGACTGAGCACGATTCACCACGTTTTCCATGCCGAACACAACCGTCTGGTCGAGCATACGAAAGACGTCATTCTGCAATCCAACGACCTGAAATTCCTGAATGAGTGGTTGCTGGTCAAGGTCACTGCGGTGCCGACCGCACAGGCCGATGTGGACGCTTTAGTCTGGAACGGCGAGCATTTGTTCCAGGCGAGCCGGTTCACCACTGAAATGGAGTACCAGCATCTGGTGTTCGAGGAATTTGCGCGCAAGATGCAGCCGGATATCGATGCGTTTGTATTCGAGCCGTCGGCCGATATCAATCCAGCGATTTTTGCGGAATTTGCGCATGCGGTGTATCGCTTCGGCCATTCCATGCTGAACGAAAATATTGATCGCATCACCGCCGGCGGCGAGTTCAAAAACATTAAGCTGTTCGACGCTTTTCTTAATCCGCTTGAATTGGCCCAGTTTGATGAAAACAACAACCTCATCAGCCACAGCACGGCCATGGGCGCAATTGTTCGCGGCATGTCGCGGCAAGCTGGCAACGAAATCGATGAATTTGTCACCAATGCTTTGCGCAACCAGTTGCTTGGCATACCTCTGGACCTTCCTGCCATCAATATTGCACGCGGCCGCGACACGGGGCTACCCTCGCTTAACGAGGCGCGCGCCCAGTTTTATCAAATCGCGGGGCAAGACACCCAGTTGAAGCCTTATACCAGCTGGGCCGATTTCGCTTTGAATTTGAAGAACCCTGCGTCGATCGTAAATTTCATTGCGGCCTATGGCGAGCACTCCAGCATAATCAACGCGTTGACGATTAACGAAAAGCGCGAAGCGGCACTTGACCTGGTGCTCGGTGGCGACGACGCCCCCTTTGACCGTTTGGACTTTCTGTACTCCACTGGCGCCTGGAGCAATGTGGAAACCGGTCTGAATCTGGTTGATCTTTGGGTGGGCGGTCTGGCCGAGAAGCACATGGATTTCGGGGGCATGCTTGGATCCACCTTCAGTTTCGTGTTCGAAATGCAGCTGGAAAATCTGCAGGACGCGGATCGTTTCTACTATTTGTCGCGCGTCCAGGGCTTGAACCTGCTTAACGAACTCGAGAACAATTCGTTTGGCAAAATGATGATGCGCGCTACGGACCTTGGCGACATCGACGCCACAGCACTGCCGGGCGATATTTTCTCCACACCCGCTCATACACTCGAGATGGATCAGTCGCGTCAAATAGGCGACGATCCTGAGTTTGACGACCCCTTCTTGAATGCGATCAGCCCCATGGTGGTGCGTCGCGATCTGGATGGCGACGGCGATATGGACGTGCTTATTTACCACGGCAGTGATCACGTCGTCCTTGGCGGCACCGAGGAAGACGACATCCTGATAGCCGGTGCCGGCGACGATACCGTCTGGGGGCGCGGTGGCAACGACACAATCGAAGCCGGCTATGGCGTGGATCATATCTTCGGCGGTGACGGCGACGACATCATCACCAACAGTGGCACCGACATCGGCGAGTCCGATTTCTTGCGCGGCGACGCAGGCAATGATGCCATACACGGCGGCAGCGGCATGGCCCTGATATTCGGCAATGAAGGGCAAGACTTCCTTGTGGCCGGTCCCGATGGCAAAACGGTACGGGGCGGCCGCGACAATGACTTCATCCTCGGCGGCGACGGCGGCGACTTCTTGATGGGTAACGAAGGCGATGACTGGATCGAAGGTGGCGGCCGATTCGACACCCTGGCCGGCGACAATTCCGAGCTGTTCTTCAATTCGTCAATCATTGGTCACGACGTGCTGAATGGCAATGGCAATGACACCGACTACGATGGCGAGTCAGGTGATGACATCATGTTCCAAAATGAAGGCATCCAGCGCAGCAATGGCATGGCCGGGTTCGACTGGGCGATTCACAAGGGCGATAGCAAGGCCGCGAATTCAGACCTGGGCATACCGTTATTTGCGACCCAAGAAGCCTTCATCTTGCGGGATCGTTTCGACCTGGTGGAAGGCCTTTCAGGCTGGAAACACAACGACACGCTGACGGGCCGCATGTTTGCCACAAATGCTCGTGCCGAACTGGATAATACCGCCGCCATTCCAGCGGCAGACAGTATCCTGGAGTCCTATTCAAACGCGCTTCTTGAAAAGAACATTTCGCTGATTTCGGGTCTGGCCGAACTCGTCGCGCATAAGGCACGCAGCACCGTGACGGTTGCAGGCATCACCGAAACGATCGCGATGGACACGGCGGACGCTTCCGATATTTTGCTGGGTGGGGGCGGAAGCGACGTTATCAAAGGTCTGGCTGGCGACGACATTATTGACGGCGACAGTTGGCTTAACGTGCGCATCGGCATCAAAGACGCCTCTGGCCGCGAAATCGGTTCGGCCGACAGCATGAACGGAAAGGTATACGATGCGACGGGCGCCACAATTTTTGGCGGCCGCACCCTGGACGCCTTGGTGTTCGATCGCAGCATCAATCCCGGCAATCTATATATAGTGCGCGAGATTCTCGATGGGAATGTCGCAGGAGATGTCGACACTGCCGTCTATACCGATGTGGTGCAAAACTACACCTTCACTCGCAATAGCGATGGCAGCGCTACTGTCGCCCACACGGGCTTTGTCAAACCTCAGAATCCTGACGAAGGCAATGAGCCCGATGCTGTCGTTACCGGCCCCACTTTCGACGGAACCGACCGGCTGTTCAATATCGAGAAGTTGCGCTTTTCCGATGGCGCAGGCGGCACCGTGGACTACGACTTGGAAGCCCTGCTCAATACTCCGGCAACAGGGGCGCCCGTCATCAGCGACCTGACCCCATTAGAGGGGCAGACGTTAACCGCTGACACCTCGAGTATTGCGGATCCGGACGGCTTGGGCGCATTTAGTTATCAGTGGCAGCTGTCCCGCGACAACGGCACGACCTGGACCAATATCGCTGGCGCCACAGGCAGGACATTTATACCAAGGGATACCGTGGGGGGGACTGCGGGCCAGGTTGGCGGCACCCTGCGCGTATCGGTTACATTCACCGACGGCAAAGGCGATGTCGAGACGCTGATTTCGTCCCCCACGGGCATAGTCGGCGATTTGTTTAACGGAGGTTCGGGTAGCGAAACCTATAGCGGCACCGACGGCGATGACGTCCTAAATGGAAACTCCGGCAACGATACCTTGAACGGTCGCGGGGGCAACGATTTACTCGACGGCGGGCTTGGCAACGATACACTCGACGGCGGGGCCGGCAATGACACATTGATCGGGGGCAGCGGCACCGATACCGCTGTTTATAGCGGCCGCGCCCAGAACTTCACGCTAGACCGCTCAGGTACCACCATCAGGGTTACCGACAATACCGGCGCCGAAGGAAGCGACTTGCTGAGCACAATCGAAACCATTCGGTTTGCCGGAACGAATTACAGCGTCGTCGACGGCACCGATGCAAACAACACAAACCTGAACGGCGGCAGTATGGGCGCGAGTGGATCGCAAATCGTCTTTGGTATGGGTGGAAATGATACGATAAATGGGGGTACCGGCGACGACATTATTTACGGTGGCACCGGCAATGACACGATCACGCAAACCGGCAGCTCGGGCGGTCGCGATTTCGTCGACGGCGGAACCGGTGTTGACACTTACCGGCTCAATGGCTCCACCGGCACGGAGACGTTCACGATATACAGTCGCGCCGCGGCAGTGACAACATTTGCTGGCCTGCTCCTTAATGCCAACACCGAGGTCGTGGTCGCACGAAATGGCACCGTGATCGCCGAACTGGACAACATCGAAGAGATCTTTGTCAATAGTTTGCACGTCACCACTCCTGGAGGCATGGGGGGTGGAACGAGCAACGGCGACGTAATTCAGGTGGTGGGAGATTTCACCGGTACAAGCCTGAGTTTCAATACCTTCGCCATTAATGGCGGCGCGGCCGAAAACACGATCGTCGGCGCTCTGCGAGGGGAGGATGCCATCATCCTGCCCGAAGGGACGGGTCAACAGGTCAGCGCATTTGGCAGCGCCGATGAAGTGACGACAGTCAGTATTGGCAACAAAGCGGTGATGATCAATGGTGGCGCGGGCAAGGACAAACTGAATGGCAGCTCAGGCGATGACATTCTGAACGGTCGCGGTGGCGACGATGTTCTTGACGGAGGATCGGGCGATGACTTGTTGTTCGGCGGTTCGGGCGACGACGTATTGCTAGGCGGATCCGGCAATGATGTACTTGATGGAGGATCAGGCAACGACTTGCTGGATGGAGGGACGGGGGCCGACATCCTGATCGGCGGCTCGGGCGACGATATCTTCGTTTTCGGCGACAAAGACGTGATCACCGATTTTGCTTTAGGCGAAGATAAAATCGACCTGCGCGATCTTGGAGTCACTGTCGCTAATTTCAGTTCCTTGGTGCGCATGACTACAGCTGGCGACGACATGTTTTTGACCATCAACGGCAAAAACATGCTGCTCGCCAATATGGACTCCGACTCTATGGAAATCGATTCCTTCATACTGGTTGGCGAGGGAGCAACGGAAGTAGCACCTGCGGGAGCAAATCCTTCTTATATGAATGAGTATTTTCTAGCTTAAGGCATTAAACCGGGGCCGGAGCGATCCGGCCCCACTGCTGCGGATTGTCGCGCGGCAGTCCAGCACTGCAAGACGACTGTGCATCGTGGTACTTCTTCCCCTCCCCACCCCCCCCAATCTGACCTCTCAATCGAGCTGGCGATGTCATACGGACGCAACATTGGCCACCTACTATGAAATCGTTTTCATAGCAGGCTAATTGAGCGGGCGAACTACGTGAAGGACAAACAGCAATCCGGCCGGACCTCCATATTGGATATTGCGGAACGCGCAGGAGTGTCCCCGGCCACGGTGTCGCGGGTATTCAATTCGCCGCATATTGTCAGCGACGCAACCCGCAACCTGGTGATGGGCGTTGCGAAACAATCGCAATATCGACCCAACGCGAGCGCTCGAACACTACGCACCCGCCGCAGCCGGGCCATTGGCGTCGTATTGCCTACCCTCACTAACCCCGTGTTTGCCGAATGTTTGCAAGGTATTGCCTGGGCCGCCGCCATGGCGAATTACGCCATCATGCTGCAGACCACCGGCTATCAATTAGACCAGGAAGAAGGCGCCGTCGCCAACCTGCAAGCCAGTGGCGTGGACGGCATGGTGCTGGTGGTATCCGACGCGGCCAAGTCCAAGGCCATCCAGCAGATTCAGGCGGCAGGCACGCCTTACGTGCTCGTCTACAACCGACATTCTAAACATCCCTGCATATCGGTTGCGGGCGACGATGCGATGCTGGAGCTGACACACGCCTTGGTCCGCCTGGGTCACCGGCGGATCACCATGGTGTGCGGGCGCCTGGCAGCGTCGGACCGTGCCCAGCAGCGCTACGACGGTTTTGTCTCCGCCATGGAGCAGGCAAACCTGACGCCTTCAGCGCTGATCGAAGTGCCCTTTATTGAAACGGCAATCGACGAAATTTCCGCCGTCCTGCAAGCTGGGAATCGCCCCACGGCACTTGTCTGCTCTAACGACCTGATTGCGATTCGCGCGATTCGTGCCGCCAAATTGTGCGGCTTGAGGGTGCCGGACGACATTAGTATTTCAGGTTTTGACGGCATACAGCTAGGTGCCGATATGACGCCCGCACTAAGCACTGTGGCGCAGCCCAATGCAGAGATGGGACAGCGCAGTGTGGCCTTGCTGGTGCAGGGACTGGAGCAAGAAAACCCGCCCGCTGCGGCAAGCAGCATAACCCTGCCCTACACCCTTCATTGGGGCGAATCCTGTGGACCTGCCCCTATCGACGTGTGTCCATCTTCCTGAGCGCATGCTTCCTATCGGGCGCGCGTTCTTGTTTTCCCTTGTTCGTTTCTAGTTTCTCGGAGATTTCAATGTCTTTCATAAAACGATTTGCCCAAGCCGGCTTTCTGGTGCTTGGCCTGACCGCAGGTAGCGCCATGGCGCAAACGGCCATCTGCTATAACTGTCCTACCGAATGGGCAGACTGGGGCACGCAGTTACGCGCGATTAAGGACAAGACGGGAGTTGCAATACCTCCCGACAATAAGAACTCCGGCCAATCACTGGCTCAGTTGGTGGCAGAAAAGGCCAATCCTGTCGCCGATATGGTGTATATGGGGATCTCGTTTGCCGCTCAGGCCGACAAGGAGGGCGTAGTCGCCTCCTACAAGCCAGCGGGATGGGAAGATATTCCCGCCGATCTTAAAGATCCTGACGGGAAATGGTTTTCCATCCATTCCGGCACGATGGGATTCATGGTGAATGTGGACGCGCTTGACGGCAAACCCATTCCAAAATCATGGGCGGATCTGGTCAAGCCAGAATACAAAGGCCTGGTCGGTTTCCTTGATCCGTCGTCGGCATTCGTAGGCTATGTGGGTGCCGTTGCGGCCAATGAAGCGTTGGGCGGTTCGTTAGACAACTTCGATCCGGTCATCAACTACTTCAAGACCATGCAGGCCAATGAGCCTATCGTGCCCAAGCAAACTTCCTATGCACGCTTGCTGTCGGGTGAAATTGCGATTCTTCTTGATTACGACTTCAACGCCTACCGTGCAAAATACAAGGACAAGGCGAACGTTGAATTCGTCATTCCTGCCGAAGGCACCGTTGCGGTTCCCTACGTCATGAGCCTCGTGGCCAACGCACCCCATGCCGATGACGCGAAAAAGGCGCTGAATTTCGTGCTTTCCGATGAAGGTCAGGCAATCTGGGCTCGCGCCTTCCTGCGCCCCGTCCGTGCCGATGCCATGCCGAAAGATGTCGAGGCGCTATTCTTGCCCGCGACCGAATATGCACGCGTCAAGGCAATTGATTACGCCCGCATGGCCCAGGTTCAGCGCGGCTTCTCGGATCGCTACTTGAAAGAAGTGCGGTAAATGACGGTACCCCGCGCCATGAAATCCACGATGTTTACCTTGGACGGACGGCGGGGGGTAATGTTGGCGTGTATGGCACCGGCAGCCGCTTTTTTCTTTGCCTTTTGGTTACTGCCCACTGCACGCCTGATTACCGTTCCCGCAGAGAAAGGCTGGTCGGCCTATTTTGAAATACTGACGGATTCCCGTTATCTTGAAAGCATACTCAATACCGTATTGCTTTCTTTGGTGGTGACCATTGCCACCCTGGT
This sequence comes from Candidimonas sp. SYP-B2681, assembly GCF_003971065.1. GTDB lineage: Bacteria > Pseudomonadota > Gammaproteobacteria > Burkholderiales > Burkholderiaceae_B > Pollutimonas. The sequence continues at coordinate 258,905 of NZ_RYDV01000006.1, read as the reverse complement.
GATCGGAGCGGCTACCGGCATTTACCTGGCGCGCCGATCCTTTCGCGGGCGCCAGACCTTGTTGGCGCTTCTGACACTGCCCCTGGCGTTTCCTGGCGTCATTGTTGGATTCTTCGTAATTTTGCTTGGGGGCCGTCAAGGGTTGGTGGCCGATTTTACACATTCGTTGGGACTGAGCCGCGTGACCTTCGCATATGGCTTAACGGGCTTGTTTCTGGCCTATTTGTATTTCTCCCTGCCACGTGCAGTCGCTTCCTACACAGCCGCTGCCGAGGCCATCGACGTGCAACTTGAAGAGGCGGCACGCATGCTGGGCGCGTCGCGCTGGCACATCACTCGCGATGTGTGGATTCCGCAGCTCGCACCGACCACGGTAGCCTGCGGGGCCATTGTATTCGCGACGGCCATGGGCGCCTTCGGAACGGCATTCACGCTTGCTAGCAAGGTGGAGGTATTACCGATCACTATTTATAACGAATTTACCAACTACGCCAACTTCGCAACCGCGGCAGCCTTGTCGATTGCCTTGGGCTTGATCACCGGGGCTGTGTTGTTTGCCGCGCGCCTACTCTGCGGCCTATCGCCGGCGCGTTAAGGGAAACCCATGAAGCTCTCTCGAACTGACCGCGCACCGATCTTATTTGCGATCACTGTCTTCGTCACCTTCTTCATGATCGGCCCGATGTTGATTTCGATCCTGGCGGGGCTGGTGCAAAACTACAGCGGGGGGATAGGCAGCGGCTTTACTTTGCGATGGCTCCAGGAAGTGTGGTCCATCTATGGCAGTACGGTGAATGCGTCCATTGGCCTGGCGTTGGCTTGTGTCTTCTGCACCGTGATCCTGGGCGTGCCGTGTGCTTATGCTTTGGCCCGTAGTCAATCCCGTGCCGCGCGCGCCTTTGAAGAACTTCTTACGCTGCCGGTGGCCGTGCCAGGACTGGCAACCGCGCTGGCCCTGATATTGACGTACGGCGGAACGACGACGTTTCGGCAAAGTTTTGCCTTCATCCTGGTGGGACACGTGGTGTTCACGTTGCCGTTCATGGTCAGGACCGTTACGTCGGCCTTTCAGCGCAATGAGCTGCTCGCGATCGAAGAAGCGGCGCGCACGCTAGGGGCAAGTTTTCCGCAACGTTTTCTCGGGGTCCTGGTGCCTGCGGTGCTGCCATCAATCGTGGCAGGCACGCTGATGGTGTTTACGCTGTCGATAGGGGAATTCAACCTGACCTGGATGTTGCACACCCCATTAACAAGAACTTTGCCGGTTGGATTGGCCGATAGCTACGCGTCGATGCGGATCGAGATTGGGTCGGCTTACACGCTGGTGTTCTTCATGGTTATTTTGCCTATTCTGTGGCTGCTGCAGGCAGTGTCGAATTTTGTGCAGAAACGATATGCGAGCTAAAGAACGTTTATGAAACTTGAAAAAATCAGGGTAGAAGTCGTTAATTGTGCCAAAACTTTTCCCGATGGCACACGAGGACTATTACCCACCAACCTGACAATAGAACCGGGCGAAGTGATTGCGCTTCTTGGGCCCTCAGGCTGTGGGAAAACGACGTTGCTGCGCCTGCTGGCAGGACTGGAATCGGCCGATGAGGGAAGTCGCATCGTTTTTGGCGACCAGGATGTCACTCGCCGTCCCGTCGAAAAACGGGGTGTGGGCATGGTGTTTCAGAACTACGCCTTGTTCCCGCAAATGAGCGTTGAGGCCAATATTGGCTACGGGCTCACGATCCGTGGGGTGCCGGCCCATGAACGGCAGAAGGCCGTGGGCGAGCTCATTGACCTGGTCCGCTTAAACGGACTGGAAAAGAAAAGGCCGGCAGAACTCTCCGGCGGACAGCGGCAGCGTGTGGCCCTTGCCCGAGCTGTGGCGGTGCGTCCGCGCATATTGCTTCTGGATGAGCCTTTGGCCGCCCTCGATGCGAAGTTGAAAGAATCACTGCGCGTCGAGCTTGCCGAGCTACTGCGCCGCTTGGGTACGACAGCGGTCCATGTTACGCACGACCAGCAAGAGGCGCTGGCGATCGCGGATCGACTTGCTGTCATGCACGCCGGCACCATCGTCCAGATAGGCGACGGCGAATCCATTTATCGCAAGCCCACCCATCCCTTCGTGGCGCAGTTCCTTGGCCGTGTCAACACCCTGAAACGAGATGCCGATGCGCTTGCAAACGGTGTTCTGCGTCTGGGTGGCAATAGCGTGCCATGCCCCGAAGCCTTGCGCGCACATCATTCGGTGATGCTGCGTCCAGAGGACGTGCAGCTGGGACCGATGCAGGAAGGGTGCGCCCTGGCGCGCGTGGAACAACGCGTGTTTCTTGGTGACCGCGTCCAATTCCGGGTTTCGACGGAAGGTCAGGAACCGTTGCTCGTCGAGATGCACGGCCATAGCCCTTACCAGGTCGGCAACACTGTTGGAATTTCGATAGATCCCGACCGACTCTTACCTACTGTGGAGATATCATCATGACGACGTCCATCGTGCAGCTTACTGATCTGCATATACGCGAACCGGGACGTTTGGCCTATGGACGCCTGGATACGGCGCCCTACCTAAGCACAGCTGTCGACTCCGTGAATGCATTGCGTCAACGCCCAAGCGCAGTGGTCATTACTGGCGATTTGACCGATTTTGGTCGCGCCGCCGAGTACCGCTATCTGCGGCAGTTGCTGGCACCACTGACCATGCCGGTGTACCTGCTTCCAGGCAACCATGACGATCGTGACCAACTGCGCAAAATCTTTCCTGAACACAGCTATCTTGGCGTAGGTAGCTACATTCAATATACGGCAGATATCGATGAGATACGGCTTGTTGTGCTCGACACGAGCACTACCGGACGCAGCGAAGGCGGGCTTTGCAGTGAACGGTTGGACTGGCTGGAAGACGTGTTGGCAGACAGTACCGATAAGCCAGTGGTTATCGCGATGCATCATCCGCCCTTTCGCACGCTGATTGGCCACATGGACGACATCGGCTTGCTTACCGGTGCAGCTGAGCTTGAAGCGATCGTAGCGCGATACCCCAATGTCGAACGCCTGATTTGCGGCCATCTGCATCGGCCGATCGAGGTGCGTTTTGGAAGGACCATCGCCTCGACGGCGCCGTCGCCCGCGCATCAGGTGTCATTGGACCTTGATGACGCCGCGGCGTCGACCTGGACTCTTGAACCCCCGGCGTTTCGTGTCCACGCTTGGGACGACGCTTCTGGACGGCTTGTGACGCACAGCATGCCTACGGGAAATTTCGAAGGACCTTATCCCTTTCACGAGGACGGTGTGCTGATTGACTGAATGCCAGCTCTTGTCTGACTGGTAGAAGCGACGTAAGACAAGAGCTGACCGTAGCCAGTTCAGTTTTCCGGTTTACTCTGGCTGCAGCTTGATTTCCTTGGCCAGGACGCGATACTTGTTTGTCTCAGCCGCCAATAGCTTTTCGGCTTCGACCAGCGTGTTAAGCGGCGCCACTTCCGAGCCGACCGCGGACAACGCTTTGCGTACGGCAGGATCTTTCATCGTGTCGCCAATCGCCTTATGAAGGCGATCCTGAATGTCGGCGGGCGTGCCTTTCTTGACCATAAGGCCCGCCCAAATCTGTTGATTGAAGTCTTGCAGGTTCTTGCCTTCGCCGAACGCGGGAATGGCAGAGTCGAGTTCCCGTCGTTCGCGGCCTACCCAGCCCAATAGTTTTATCCGCTTCTGATCGGCCAGTCCTCGATAGCTGGTGCCATAGGGCAACATCGCAAAATCGACAACGGAACCGCCCAAATCCTGGAGCAGTGGTGCAATGCCCTTGTACGGCACATGCATTACCTTGATATCCGTCTTTTGCGCCATGCTCTCGGTGATGAGGTGGTAAGCCGAACCAATGCCGACACTGCCGTAGTTTAAAGGCCGCCCAGCGCTTTTGGCATAGGCCAGCAGCTCGTCGAGTGAATTGGCTGGGAGGTCTTTGCTGGCAATAAGCACCAATGGATTCAGTGTAAGTTGAGTGAGCATGGTGAAATCTTCGGCACGAACCTTGATAGCCTTATTGGCCAAAGGCGCCAGAATGATTTCATTGGGCGACCCAAGGAACACCATATAGCCGTCGGCGGGCGCATTCAATACCTTCTGCGCGCCTATCGTGCCGCTGGCGCCGCCCAGGTTTTCAACCAGGACGGTTTGCCCCAGCGATTGGCCCAAGGGCCCACTAATCGCTCGCGCGATCGCGTCAGACACGCCTCCGGCGGGATAGGGGACCATCAAGGTGACCGGTTTGTTCGGATAAGCCGATGCCGCGGAAGCCGTAAAGCCTGTGCCGAACATAAGCGATGCAACAAGAAGCTTGCATATCGATTTCATCGTTAATCCTTCAAGGTTAAAAAACGGATTGCTGCCTCTTGTACACATTCGGTTTCCATCATAGAAACCTTAATGCGGTATGAGAAGATGGTATATTTTCCGGGGTGACAACCAAAAGGATTCACCTAGATGAAGGACCATCAGCTAAAGGCGCTTGTTCAAGTATCAGAAAGCGGCTCCATACGGGCCGCCGCCCGCCTCATGAATCTGAGCCAGAGCGCGCTGACCAAGGCGTTGCGCGAATTGGAAGAGGATGTGGGCGCCGAGTTGCTGTTGCGCAGCTACAAGGGAATTGAGTTCACTCCGGCAGGCCGTGTTCTATTGACTCAGGCGCGTTACGCCCTGTCGGCGCTGTCAAGAGCGCGAAACGAAATTCATTTATTGCAGGGTGGAGTGGGCGCTTGCGTTGCCGTGGCGATAACCCCCATGGTGGCGGTGGTGGCGCTGCCGCAGGTGCTCGAGACTTACCAGGCGAGCTACCCTGACGCCGAGCTAAGGCTAACCGAAGGATTTCTTACGCACATTATTCCGGCGCTGGTTGAAGGGCAAATAGATTTTGCCATCGCGATTGCCGACCCCAACGACTTACCGCACGAAATCAGTTTTCAGCAAATTGCGGAGGTGAATGGCGCTGTCGCCGGACGTGTGGGCCATCCTCTCATTTCGGCGCGCAGCTGGGAAGATCTGGCGCAAGCGCGGTGGGTGATGAATATTTCCGCAGGCAGCCATGCCCAGAACCTGGTTGAGTGGCTGGTGCAGGCCGGCCACGGCGCTCCCGCTCACGTGGTCAACTGCAATTCGCCGATGATGATGACCGAAATGATGCGGCGAACCGACCTGCTTGGTTTCGCGCCGGAGCCGCTCCTTCAAGACGCCAAGTTCAGCCTGGGCATGAAGCAGATAGCCGGCCTGCCCATGCCGCCACCCATGGCCTTGGGCTTACTTCATTTGCGTGGCGTGCCCTTGAGCACGGCTGCGAAACCGTTGGCCAGTTTGTTTGTCCGGCACTTGAGTCCCGCCGGTTAAATCTTCGGGAATTGGCATTTCGTTTTCTGAATGGGCCGCTGGCGGTAGCCGGTTGATATATTGACAGGCGAAATCCTGCTGTGCATCATGATACCGACCGTCTAAGCGGTTAAGCGAGCAGCCTCATTTTGTAGCCAAAATATCGGGGGGTGGGTCGGTATGTCTGCAGTGCCAGATATTCTTCAGCGCTTTGAACGGGCGGCCGACGGGGTGGCGGCCTTGAACCGATACCCTTTTGCTGACCGTCGGAAGGCCTGGGCAGAGCGTCTCGGCGTGAATCTGCCAGAGCTTGAACTTCTAGACGGCTTCATCGATGGCGGCAGTTGCCAGTATGTGGCGTCGGCCAACGCGGTCGAATCCGATGGCATCGGGCCGCCAGACGACGCCGTGGGTATGGCGTCAATTGCGAGGGCGGCACATCGTAAAGAAAGCAACATACTTGACCCGGCGCTGCAAGCCCTGCAGGCGGCAACGCAACACGCCCATCTGAACGCATTCATTCAACTGGCCAGTGATGTGCAGCTTGCCGAGCAGGCCCGGGCGGCGGGGTCTGCATCCAAGGCAGGCATGGCGCAGGCCCTGCTTGGGGTACCGATAGGCGTTAAAGACCTGATGGCGGTCAAGGGCTTTGCCCTTACCGGAGGCACCAAGGGCGGCTCGGCTCAACGCAGTTCTAAAAATGCGCTGGCGGTTTCGCGGCTGCGTGATGCCGGCGCATTGATTATCGGTACTACGAATCTGCACGAGCTTGCCTATGGCATTACCAGCGAGAATCCTCATTACGGATTTGTTGGCAACCCACGGGGGTTGGGGTTTATTGCCGGCGGCTCCAGCGGCGGGTCCGCCGCAGTGGTTGCGGCCGGCATTGTGGGCGCTGCCGTGGGCACCGATACGGCCGGATCCATTCGTATCCCAGCCGCTTGCTGCGGTGTGGTGGGTTTCAAGCCCAGCTACGACGTGATTCCCCGCCAGGGCGCCATGGACCTCGGCGCCACCTTGGATCATCTTGGCCCGATTGCGCGGTCGGTGGACGACGCGGCGCTGCTGTTTTCGGTCATGGCCGGGCTGCCAGCTCAGGTGCCTCAACGCTTATCGAGCCTGAAGGGCATGCGCATAGGCGTGCCATCGAATTATTTTTTTGAGCCGCTTGCGCCAGATGTGTTGCGCGCGATGAATGACGCGATGGATCGCATGCGCGCCGATGGCGCTGAACTCGTTCCGATCACGTTGCCAGGTATGGAAAACAGCGCGGCCTTGCAGTTCGTCACGCTATGCAGCGAGGCGACGGCCGTTCACTGGCAACGCCTGGTGCATAGGCCGGAAACGCTGGGGGCTGATGTACGGGTCCGGCTCGAGATCGGACAGTTCTTCCCTGCTATTTGGTATACCCGTGCCCAAGGTATTCGCACTGCGCTGGCCGCCATGTTTCAGTCCACCATGGCTGGAATCGACGTGCTGATTACACCGACGCTGCGAACGACGGCGCCAGCATCCGGCACTAAGTCTCTTATTGTTGGGCAGCAAGAAATGCCCTTGCACGCGGCCATGACGAGCCTGACCTTGCCATTCAATTTGACCGGAATGCCGGCCTTGAGCATGCCCTGCGGTTTGGGCGTTAACGGTTTGCCGGTAGGCCTTCAGCTTGCTGGCGCACGTAGCGACGATTGGAAGGTATTGGCGGTGGCGGCACGCGTCGAGCGCCTGGTGCGCAGCGACGAAAGTTTTATATGAAAGGCGCATTGACATTGAATGGCATACAAGTAACCTTAACCAGTCCGGCCGGCCTGATGTGCGATATAACGCATGCTGCCTGTCTGATCGAACCGAGGCCCGCAATTCCTTAGGCGTTGTGGATTTCGACATCACAGGAGGAGTTCCCATGAGACAACTTCGTTTTGCCATGATCGCGGCTGCCGCAGCGATGTTCAGCATCATCACGCCGACGCAGGCGGCTGACGGTCCCATCGTCATCGGCGTCAGTATTGCGCAGTCGCCGCCCGGGTCCGTCGTTCAAGGTACCCAGGTCAAAGAAGGTGTCGAGATCATCAAGAAAATCATCAATGACAAGGGCGGCGTGCTTGGCCGGCAGTTGAATATTGTCTATGAAGATAATCAGGGAATTCCAGAGAAAGGGCGCGCAGCCACTGAAAAGCTGATCTCGCGCGATAAAGTGGTGGCTGTCACCGGCGGGCACCAAAGTTCGGTATGCCTGGCGGAAATCGAGGTCGCCCATCGCTATAAAGTGCCTTACGTCAATACCAATTGCTGGTCAGACGACATCCGCGCCAAAGGTTATCCGGAAGTTTTCAACCCGGGCAACTACAACACGCGTGTGTCGGCGGCCATGGCCGAGACCATTGCTGCCATGAAGTTGAAAGACGTGGTGGTTTTCGCTGAAAATACCGACTACGGCTTGGGCCAAGCCAAAGTGTTGGGCGAATTTCTAAAAAAACTTGCGCCTGATACCGCCTACAAGTCCATCGCGCTGGATCGCGCAGGTAAAGATTTCACGCCAGCCGTGTTGCCTTTGCGCGCCAATCCGCCACAGATGGTGGTCAACATCATGTTGCCGCCAGCCGCTTATATTCTGATGAATCAGCTGTACGAGCAGGGCGTCGCACCGACGGCCAAAACCTGGTTCTACGATGGGGCGGGTATTGCGGACTATCCGGATTTTTGGCAGAACGTAAAGGAAGCCGGAAAATATATGCTGGCTTTCGGCCTGTACCATCCGCAAATGCCTATGCCGGAAATAGGCCAGCAAGTTGCCAAAATCTACGAACAGCAGGCCAAGCGTGAGCCTAATCGCCTGATTTTCCAGGCGGCCGATTCCGTGCTGCAAATCGCCCGGGCAATCGAAAACGCCAAGTCCACTGACAGTGCTGCCATCATCAAGGCGCTGAAAGACATGGAGTATGAAGGCGTGCGCGGAAAATTCCGTTTCTCGCAAGATCCGGGCTACAGCTATCAACAGTGGGTCGACATTCCCTACGTCACCTACCAGCTCACCGAAATCAATCAGCCGCTTAGCAAGACCACGCTGATCCAAACGTCGGGGCAGGGCCTGCAAACCGACAAACTCGTCAAGCCTGCCAAGTAACAACGGTCATCTTTATGTTGATGTTCCCGCCGGGGCGGCAACAACGCCCCGGCATTGCGGAGGTGCACCGTGCTGGCGCTTGATCTGTTTGTCAATGGACTCATCATCGGTTTGTACTACGCCCTGATGGCCGTGGGGTTGGCGATGATATTCGGCATCCTGAAGGTGGTGAATTTCGCCCATGGCGAGTTCTACATGATAGGGGCGTACACCTACACCCTGGTCGCTCTGGGTCTGGGCGTATCCCCATGGCTCGCATTGCCGATTGCGGCCCTGGCCGGCGCCGCCATAGGCTGGGCTACCGAACGCTGGCTGATGCGCCCGCTATATACCGGATATGGGTCATGGGGACTCATGAAAGATGAATATGCCGTAGTCGTAACGTTTGGCTTGTCGCTGCTGCTTATCAATCTTTTCGACAAGGTAATCGGGCCTTACCCGATGCGCGGCCCCGCTTTATCCGACGTGACCCGCATCAGCATAGGCCCTTTCATGATGAGCGGCCAAAAGCTTATTACGGCTGGCTTGGCCATCGTTCTGCTCACGGCGCTTGCCTTGTTCATCAAGCGATCGCTGTGGGGGCGGCAGATACAGGCGGTCGCGCAGAATCGCTTGGGCGCTTCCATCGCCGGCATTGATACGGCGCGCGCCAGCTGCATCGTCTTTGTAGCGTCCGGCGTCCTGGCGGCGATTGCGGGCGCTTTGCTGGCGCCTGTCATCAATCCCGCGCCGGATGTGGGAGTTTTTCCGGCGATCAAGTCTTACGTGATTGTCGTAATTGGCGGCATGGGGTCCATTCCGGGGAGCATCCTGGCGGCCTTGCTGCTTGGGGTACTGGAAAGCTTTGGCGCGGTATACCTGTCTTATGATTACCGCGATACCTACGGCTTGGTGCTGTTGATTTTGATCCTGCTGTTTCGTCCTCAGGGATTATTCGGCGAACGTGCCCGCGAGGTCTAGCCATGTCGACTGCTCAACATCCCAACTTGCACTCCAGCAAACTGCGCAACGAGCTGCTGCTTAGTTTGATCGTGCTGGGCGTGCTGGCCATTATGCCGTTGATGGTGCATTCTCCATATTGGCTAGGTGTGCTGATCGTCAGCATGTACTTCGCCATCCTTTCTTCGGGCTGGAATCTATTGGCGGGGTATGCGGGCCAGTTCTCACTGGCGCCAGCCGCTTTTGCCATGCTGGGCGGTTACAGCACAGGATTGCTTTCTTACCATCTCAAGGCCCCGATATGGATAGGCCTGCCTATGTCCATCATAATTCCGGGCATCATTGGTCTGGTGCTCGGGCGCATTGTCTTGCGCTTGTCCGGCGCCTATTTGGCGCTGACGACCTTATCGTTTGCCGAAATCATACGGCTGGTTATTTACAACTCCATCGGCTTCACCCGCGGCGATCAGGGGCTGAACGTTCCAACCCTATTCGACAGCCGGTTAGGCTACTACTATGTATTCCTGGCCGCGCTGATCGCTGTGGTGGGGGTGGTGTATTGCGTGTTGCGTATGCCGATGGGGCGATTCCTGCAGGCGATTCGCGACGATGAAATTGGCGCAGCCAGCCGCGGCGTCGATGTGGTGCGTTATAAAACCGTCGCCTTTTTTATTAGCTGCGCCATCTGCGGATTTGCCGGCGGCTTGTATGGAACGTTTGCCAGCCTGGTCAGCCCCGAACTTGGCTTGATCGCACAGACCGGGCTGGTCATTGCCATGGTCGTTATCGGCGGCATGGGTACGTTGGTGGGGCCGTTGATTGGGGCCATGCTGGTATATACCGCGTCGGAATTTCTGCGCGATGTGGGTGGCATACAAATGATCGTGTTCGCCGCTCTGGTGATCATATTTGCGCGCTTCTTCCGCGAAGGTCTGTGGGGCTTGCTTCGACGCTCGTTGTTGCGCCGTTCGGTCGCCGCAAGTAAGGGGGTCTGATGGCATTGATGCAAATTCAAAATATTGAAAAGCGCTTTGGTGGACTGCGTGCCGTCGATGGGGCCAGTATGGAGGTGCGACAAGGCGAACTGCTGGGCTTGATCGGCCCCAACGGTTCGGGTAAGACCACGCTACTTAACGTGCTATCAGGGCACCTGGCCGCAGATAGCGGGTCGGTGCTGCTGGACGGCAAGAGTATCTTGGGGCTGGGCCCCACCCAATTAACCCGCTTGGGCGTATTGCGAATGTTCCAGATGACACGCGTCTTCAATCGCATGAGCGCATTCGACAACCTTGTTGTCTGTGGCCTGGCATTAGGTCTGAACGAGCCCCAGTCGTATGCCCGGGCGACTCAACTGCTGGAGGAACTGAAGCTGACTCCCGTCATGTACCTTGATGCCGGCCAGTTGTCCGGCGGCCAGCGCAAGCTTCTGGAGTTCGGAGCCTGCTTTATGGTCCCTCCTCGTATCGCATTGCTTGACGAGCCTTTTGCAGCCGTTCATCCCATCATGAAGGAGACGATGTCCGGTTTCATACGCCGGCGCAACGAGGCGGGACAAACCTTTATTTTGGTCAGCCATGATATGCCCGTGATCGTCGACCTGTGCCCACGCTGTGTTTGCATGAACGCCGGCAAGGTGCTGGCCGAAGGTACGACGCACGACGTTCTGCGGTCGGCCGCGGTCATCGAAGCGTATCTGGGTGAAGAGGCCGCCGAGGAGCAGGACCATGTCTGATGTCTTGCTTGAACTAGATGGCGTCACTTCCGGCTATATGGGCGACATCGACGTTTTGCGTAATGTGTCGCTTACCATACGGCAGGGTTATATCAGCGGGCTGATCGGCCTGAATGGCGCAGGTAAATCAACGCTGTTCAAGACCATCTACGGGTTTCTAAAGCCCAAGTCCGGCACCATACGGTTGCAGGGCACCGATATCTCAGGTAAAGAGCCGCACGCGCTGATCGATGACGGCCTTTGGTATATCCCCCAGGAATCCAGCCTGTTCCCGTACCTGAGCGTAGAAGAGAACTTGCGCCTTCCACTGGAGGGCCGGCGCGGCAAATTTGGGGCGGTCATAGAACAGCGCTTCGACGAGACACTGGCTCGCTTCCCCATTTTGAGAGAAAAGCTCAAAGCGCAGGCTGGCGACTTGTCGGGCGGCCAGCAAAAGTCGCTGGAGTTTGCCAAGGCCTATATGGTGCAGCCGCGGGTCTGCCTGATCGATGAGCCCAGCATCGGTTTGGCGCCCAAGGTGGCGGTTGAGGTGTTCCAGTGGATAAAGGCCTTTGCGGAATCGGGCATGGGTATATTGCTGGTCGACCACAACGTGCGGCGCGTGGTCGCGATGTCCGATCATATTTACGTGATGAGTTTGGGTGAAATTACCGCATCCGGCTCGCCGGAGGACTTCCAGGGCGACCTGCATGCGCAGGTGCGGGAGTGGCTGGGCATCAATTTCTGAGCCTTTCTAAATAAGCCCCGCTGGCGAAGCCAGGCTTATCACATTGTTCGATACGTTTTCTAATGCATAAAGCCGTGAGGTAAACTCACTGCGCTGCGACCCATGGGGTTGCCGGCGGCGCGACCGGCCAAGCCGTCTGGATAAACCGCCAAGGCACGGAATCGGCAGACATCTTCATCGACACATCAGAAAGCAACAGGAGTGACACATATGCACAGATTGATTCGGGCTGGCTTGGCGGCCGCCTTGGCTTTGAGCGTTTCGGTACCCGCCTTGGCAGCCGAGAAATGGCCGTCCAAACCCTTGACGCTGGTGGTGCCTTTTGGGCCCGGCTCCAGCCCCGACATGATGTCCAGGGTGATTGCGGAACAAGCGGCAAAGGACTTGGGCCAGGCTATCGTCGTACAGAACCGTCCTGGCGCGAGCGGTAACCTGGGTACCTCGGTTATCGCCAAAGCGGCACCGGATGGCTACACTTTTGGTGTTTCCATTACCGGCCCGATGGTGAACAACACGGTGCTGTACGACAATCTTCCTTATGATCCCAAGAAAGATCTGTCGCCCTTGACGCTGGGCGTGCACCAACCGAATATTCTGGTCGTGCCGGGTAACTCGCCAATCAAATCGGTCAGCGATTTGACGAAGGCCATGCAGGCACCGAACGCGATCAATAACTTCCCATCGACTGGCGCCGGTACGGTTTCACATCTATCGGTCGAGCTCCTGCTTGAGCGGGTGGGCGGAAAGGCGGTTCATGTGCCTTACGCTTCGTCCCCGGCAGCGGTCACTTCGCTATTGTCAGGCGACACCAATTTTGCAGCCTTGCCGCCGATTGCGGTAATGTCCATGATCAAGGATGGCCGTTTGCGTCCACTGGCCGTGGTCTCCAGCCAGCGCGCAAGCTTCTTGCCTGAGGTTCCGACGCTTGCCGAGCAAGGGCTTGCCGGAATCGAAGGGTCGGGCTGGATCGGTTTTGTAGCGCCATCGGGTGTGCCAGACGACATCAAACGCCAGTTAAGCGTTGCGCTGATTACTGCCATCAAGCATCCGGAAGTCCAGGCTCGCCTGAAAACGCAGTTCATGGAACCGGTGGGCAATCAGCCTGCGGAATTCGCCCAGTATATGGACGAAGAGCTCCAGCGCTGGAAACCCTTAATTAAACGCTTGAACCTTAGCGTGAACTGATCGCTTTTTGCGCAGGGTATACGCCGTTTCATGAAAGAAGCCCGCTTAAAGCGGGCTTCTTCTATTGGTGCAACGGCCGTGTCAGCGTCCTAGCTGATGGCCCGCATGAAGGTTTCCATTTTGGTGGCGGTCTCTTTGATCTCGCTTTCAGGATCAGAGCCAGCCACGGTTCCGGCCCCCGCATACAGACGCAGCTTGCTGCCTCCGTCGTGAAGGGCGCAGCGCAAGGTCAGTGCCCATTCACCGTCGCCGTTAGCCAATTGCCAGCCCACCAGGCCCGCAAAGTAACCGCGGTCGAATGGTTCAATATCGCGGATATGGCCAAAGGCGGTTGCCGTAGGATGACCACAAATCGCGGGTGTGGGGTGCAGGGCGAGCGACAAGTCCAGCGCCGTCATGGTGGTGTCGCTCAGGCGCCCGGTAATGTAGGTGGACAGGTGCCACAGCGTGTCGGTGCCGATGACCGAAGGGCCGTCGGGCACATCGAGTTCGTCGCAGTGCATGCGCAGGATGCGAACGATGTCGCTGACAACATAGCCATGCTCGCGTAAGTCTTTCTCGGATCGGGCCAGGCCGTCCTTTAACGCTTGGTCGGTTTCGGCATCACTATTCCTGCCAATTGAACCGGCTAGAGGGTTGACGTAGATGCGGTCGCCTTCCCGGCGCACCAGAAGCTCGGGGCTAGCGCCAACCATGACGCCAGTTGGCGCGGCATCGGCACCGTCGGCCCAGACCGGGACAGCGAAGGTGTAGCCATGGGCGTTGCGGCTGAGCAAGTCCGGCAGCAGACGTGTGTAGTCGACGGGACGGTCCAGCTGCACGTCCATGGCCCGCGAAAGCACGACTTTCTTTAGCTCGCCCTGGTCAAATAAGCCTAGCGCCTTGCGCACCATGTCGCCATATTGTTCCGGAGCCGGTACCGGCTCGCGCGACACGACTTGGGGGCGAGTCTGTTGAGGAGGCAAGTCGCTGGCGGCGACAGAAGCTTTGGGCGGAATGCCGGCACTTGTATGCTTTACAGGAATCGCCAAGCTGGCAGCGTTGGCAACATCGAATGGAACCAATCCGAACATGACTGGAGCCTGCACACCTTGCTGGCTAGCCTGTTCAAACAGCGCCTTAACGACGTCGCGGCTGACTGCTTGGTAGGCGGATACCACGCCGTCTTTAGCACAGGCGCGATATTGCTTGTCGGGCGAGGCAAAGAAAAAATCGCCCACTGCGAAGTTGTCCACAAGCCATTGGTCACCAGTCGATCCGGGCTGGACCGATACGTTTTGCGTCGCAGCAATAGCTGGCGTTTCTATCGTCATTTCGTTACACCTAATATTTTTAAAACCCGCCAGAAGGTATCAGAAAAGCGGGAGCAGTTCAATTCGCGCCGCTGGGCGGACGAGTCGGGCAATCCGATTCGTAAACTTACGAGTCAGCGAGTCTCTCGCGTGTGCCACACTCGTAGTATGTAGATCGTTTGGGCCTGGATTTCGTAGCGTATCTCATACTGTCCAACGAGAATCCGGCGCACTTCGCGGGGTTCAAATTGAAAGAGCTGCTCACCAATACGTGGATTGGTCAGCAAAATGGTTGGGGCTTTCGTTAGCGCTTGCATGGCACGCGTCGCCGCGCCTTTATTCACCAGTGCCAGAAATTCGTAGAGTCGCACCAAATCGGAGAGTGCCTTATTGGTCCACTTTAGCTCCATCAGCGTGGCGCCGGAAGCACTTCTTCGGTGCCAAGGCTATCGGCCCACGCCTGGACGGCCTGGTGGTCGATGATCTGGCCCGCATCAACGTCCGACAGCGCTTCATGTGTCAGGCGGTCGCGTTCTTCCTCCTGAGCGATCCATGAAGTCAATGCTTGTTTCATGATCCAGCCTCGTGATCGCTCGAGGCGTGCGGCCAAATGGTCCAGTTTTTCTGCCAGCGGTATAGGAATATGTGCCGTCAATACACGGGTGTCAGGTTTAGGCATTTTGAAATCCTCCGTGGCTGCAGTAACGACTGATTTAGCGCGCAAGAAGGAAGGGTGAGCAATGGGCGCCCGTCTTTTGTCATGCGTCGATTCATATTAGATCATAATGATTAAACATGAATCGACTACATGTGACGATACACCTAATGCGCCCCAAGGCTACATTTTCACGCCGGCATCTTTAATTGTTTTTTCCCACAGGCCAAGCTCTTTTTCCATATGCTGGCCAAATTCTTCCGGGGTGGACGCGACCACGTCATAGCCGAAACCGTTGAGTTGCTGGGTGGTCGCGGGTACGCGTGCAGCGTTGGCGAAGGCCTTGTTCAGCTTATCGATCACGGGTCTGGGTGTACCGGCCGGGGCCAGGATGCCGTACCAGCCATTGACGACAAAGTCAGGGAAGCCCGACTCTTTCACGGTCGGAACGTCGGGTAGTAAGGGCGAGCGATTGGCGCCGGTAACGGCCAATGGTTTTAGTTTGTTGGCTTTTACTTGGGGCAGCGAGGTGGAGATGCTGTCGAACATCAGCGATACGTCGCCTGCAAGCAGTGCCACGACAGCCGGGCCGCTTCCTTTATAGGGAATGTGCAGCATTTTGATGCCCGCTGTCGCCTTGAACATCTCAGCGGCCAGGTGGCTGGTGTTGCCGTTGCCCGCCGACGCGAAAGTCAGCTTGTCGGGGTTCTTTTTTGCATAGGCGACCAGCTCCTGAATAGTGTTGGCTGGTGTGGCAAATGGCGCCGCGACCAGCAGGGGCAAGGTAGCAACCAGCGACACGGGGGCGAAATCCTTGCGCGTGTCGTAGGGCAGATCGGGATACAGATTGGGATTGATGGCATGCGCCGCCAACACCATCAGTATGGTGTGCCCGTCGGGCTTGGACCGGGCCAGTTGTGACGTTGCGATCGTGCCGCCTGCGCCGGCCTTGTATTCCAGCACAACCGGCTGGCCCAGCTCTTTCTGTAATTGCGCCGTCAGGGGGCGGGCCAGCATGTCGGCGCTGCCACCAGGAGGATAAGGGATCAGCAGCTTGATGGGTTGACTGGGGAAGTCTTGCGCGTGCAGTGCGCCACCCACCAGCAAGGCCGTAACGGCCGCAAATCGACGAATGAATCTGGTTGTGTTCATGGTCTTGTCTCTCCTGGGATGCAAAGCGGGTCTGGTGCCCGCCTGTACGGTTGACGATTTACACGAGTTCGGGTTCCCCGTTGCTGTTCAGCGAAATGGTCTTCATTTCGGGCGATGCATACAGCGGCGCGCCGGTTTTCTTTTGGAGTTCGTCCAGGCTCAGACCTTGGGCGATGGCACGAACAATGAACTTGCCGTCTTTTACATCGACAATGGCAATATCGGTATATACAGAGTTGACCACCCCTACGCCAGTCAATGGGTAAGAGCAACTGGCCAATAATTTGGGTTCGCCGAGCTTGGTGGTGTAATCCATCATGATCAGTACGCGTTTGGCGCCCACGGCAAGATCCATGGCCCCGCCGATGGCGGGGATGGCGTCTTCGGCGTCGGTGATCCAGTTGGCCAGGTCGCCGTTGGGGGCTACCTGGAAGCCACCCAAGATGGAGAAATCCAGATGGCCGCCGCGCATCATGGCAAACGATATGGTGTGCTCGGTGATCGATGCGCCTGGCAGCAATGTGACCGGAATGCGGCTGGCATTGATCAGGTCCAGATCTATTTCCTCGTCGATGGCGGCCTTGCCCATGCCGAGAATGCCATTTTCACTATGCAGCAGAATCTCGCGATCGGCGGGCAAGTAGTCGGCCACCAGGGTGGGCATGCCGATGCCCAGATTGACAATCGAACCATCCGGAATGTCTTGTGCCACGAGTTGCGCAATTTGCTTGCGGTTTAGCGATACGGATTCATTCATGATTGCTTGCCTGCCAATACGACGGAGTGAACAAAGATGGCCTGCGTCATGACTTGTTCGGGCGGTATGTCGCCCGCCTGAACGATGGAATCGACTTGAGCGATAGTGTGACGCGCTGCCATGCACATGACGGGGTTGAAGTTGCGGGCTGCCAGCCGATAGGTCAGGTTCCCCAGACGATCACCCTGATACGCCCGGATCAGGGCGAAATCAGCCGATAGCGGCTGTTCAAGCACGTAGCCTTTGCCGTCGACAATACGGGTTTCCTTGCCTTCGGCTACGCGTGTTCCATATCCGGTAGGGGTAAAGAAGGGCCCCAGCCCGGCGCCGGCAGCGCGCATGCGCTCTGCCAACGTGCCTTGCGGTACGCATTCGAGTTCGACCTGGCCCGCCCGGTAAGCCTTGGCGAAGATTTCGGCATTGGGCGGGCGGGGGTGTGAACAGATGACCTTGCGGACTCGGCCTGCGGCCACCAATGCCGCAATGCCGCGTTCGCCTGCACCCGCGTTGTTGCTGACAACCGTCAGTTCGCGCGTGCCCTGATCAAGCACGGCATCGATGAGCTCGAAGGGGATGCCTGTGTCGCCAAAGCCTCCGATCAGGACCGTCGCCCCATCAGGAATGAGCTGCACGGCCTCGGCCAGCGAAGATTTGATCTTGTTAATCATTTAGTTTCCAGCAGATAGGTTGGCCGCTTTAACGGTTTGTTCCCAGCGTGCACGTTCACCGTCGATAAATGTAGCGAATTCTGCGGGACTATTGCCACCAGCCTTGCCGCCCATACCCTGAAAACGGGTCTGGATTTCAGGAGAGGCAAGCACCGTTTTGGCGCTGGCATAAATCTTGTCGATCACGTCTTGTGGAGTTCCCTTCGGAGCCAGCAAACCGAACCAGGCCGTCACCACCATGTCGGGCACGCCAGCCTCGGCCATGGTTGGGACGTCAGGCAATTCGGCGACGCGCTCATTGCTGGTTACCGCCAGCGCACGGAACTTGCCCGCCTTGATAAATGACAGGGAGCTTGGCAGGTTGTCGATCATGAAGGTGTACTGGTTACCCAATAATGCCGTGACAGCCGGGCCAGCACCCTTGTATGCGACGTGGGTGGCGTCGATGCCGGCACGCTGCTTGAACATTTCGGCCGACAGATGTGGCGACTGGCCCGTACCGGAACTGCCGAACGTGCCGGTGTCGGGTTTGTCCTTGATCATTGTGATGAGATCTTTGACGTTCTTGGCCGGCGAATCGGCATTGACGACCAGCACGTTGGGTACCGAAATGACCAGCGTAATAGGAACGAAATCCTCCGGCGTATAGGGCAGCTTCTTGTACATGCTGTAGTTGATGGCGTTGGGCCCGATATTGCCCATGATCAACGTATAGCCATCTGGCGCCGAACGCACAAGTTGTTGCGTACCGACAATGCCTGCCGCGCCAGCCTTGTTCTCGATGACGACGGTGGTGCCCAGACTTTGGCCGAGTTTGTCGCCGATCAGGCGGGCCGCCATATCGGTCGTACCGCCCGGAGCGGCCGGAACAATAATGGTGATGGGTTTCTCGGGCCAGGCGGCATGTGCGCATAGCGGAAGGGCAAGGGCGGTCGCGGCCAGAAGCTGTGTAAGACGGAAGGATTTCATGGTTGGCTCCTTGGTGTTTTATTGCAGCTTAAAGTGCTGCTTGTGTGCCCAGTATGGCGGTGGACTGGCTGGACAATGTCCCGCCGTTTCCATGTACCAAGGCGATCTCGGCGCCTTCGATCTGGCGGTCGCCGCAAGCGGCACGTAACTGCCTGACCGCTTCGATCATGATAAAAATGCCGTACATCCCCGGGTGTATGCACGATAGGCCGCCACCGTTGGTATTGACTGGTAGTCGGCCCCCGGGGGCAATGCCGCCATTGCTGACGAAGTCGCCGCCTTCGCCTTTTTTGCAAAAGCCCAAATCTTCCAGGAACAAAATCGTATTGATGGTGAAGGCATCGTAGACTTCGACCACGTCAATGTCTTTAGGGGTAAGCCCAGCCATTTCGAAAGCGAGCCGCCCGGACTGTTGCGCAGCCGTGATGGTCAGGTCGGCCATCGATGAAATCTGCCTGTTCCATACTGCAGTGGAATTGCCCAATACATATACCGGTTTTTGCTTCATGTCTTTGGCGCGATCGGCTCGCACCAGTACATAGGCGCCTGCACCGTCGGTGACCAAGCAGCAGTCTCGAACCGAGAGGGGATCCGACACCATGCGCGACGACAATACTTCTTCGATTGTCAGTGGGTCGCGCTGGGTCGCTTCCGGATTTAACTGCGCCCATTGGCGCGCCGCAACGGCGACTTCGGCCAGGTGTTCGCGACGCGTACCGTATTGATGCATGTGACGCGCAGCGACCAGTGCATATGAACTTAAGGGGTTCAGCGGATGGTACGGAGCCTCGTAGGGTTGCGGGTCGAGCTTGCGCCTGGCATTGCCGATTTCGGCGCGGCCGACCGTCGAAGTGCGTTGTGTGCTGCCGTAGCAAACCAGTACCGCGTTGCACTGGCCTGATTCCAGCGCTTGAATGGCGGGCATGAGGTGGGCCACAAAACTGGAGCCGCCCAGCATGGTGCTGTCGATGAACGTAGGCTTGATTCCCAGGTGTTCAATGACCGGCATGGCCCACATGGTGGCTGACACGCTCGCCGTAGCGATGCCGTCGATATCCTGCATGGTAAGGCCGGCGTCGGCGACGGCACGATGTGCGGCCTGAACCAGGATTTCCATTTCGGTATAGCCATGGGCCTGTCCCAGGCCAGCTTGTCCTACACCGGCGATGGCGACGGCTCCGCGGAGTTTCTTGTCTATCATTATTTGGTCTCCGCTTTGACAAATACCACGATTTTTCCTGAGTCTGCGTCTTTCACTTGGGCTGTTACGGGCATGCCGATGGTGACGGATTCGGGCGCCAGGTCGTCAACGCGCGACATCATGCGCGGGCCTTCGGCCAGGTCGATGAGTGCAACGTTATAGTCGCCGCCTTGTTCCGCTTTACGCCTTACAACGGTTGTCGAATACACCGTGCCTTTTCCCGATGGAGCAAACCATTCAAGGCTGTCCGAACCGCAGTGGGGGCAGATCATGCGAGGGTAGAAGATTCCGCTGGCACACGACTGGCAGCGTTGGATCACGAAATTGCCTAGCTCGAGCTGGTCGCGATAATACTTATCGGCGCCTACAGCCGGCGATGATGTTGCATCCGACATGCTTGTTTGTCCTCCAATAGTTAGCGAACCATTGTCCGCCTGCTATTGGCGTAAGGGCAATCTCGTTTTTGTTAGGTCTGTGTTTTGCCCATATTAAGTGGGGTCTGGATTCTCATTCACTTAATGCCGCGTTAAGTGGCTCTTTTCAAAAATGAAGTTGAAGCCAATAGTGATTTCCTCTACTGTGATTAGCCATGCGCCATACTGGGCGCCGTACCGGATTCATGTGCCACGGCAGGGCCAGGTGCTCGTCGAGCGGCAAGACACATCACAGGAGATACAGGAAATGAGCCAGATCGTAGCGGGCAAGGTAGCCGTAGTAACTGGAGCAGGCGGCGGCATCGGTAAAGGAATTGCCCTGGCGCTGGCCGCCTCGGGCGCGCAGGTCGTGGTCAACGACATCAGCGCAGCGGCTGCTCAAGGCGTGGTCGATGAGATCAAGGCGGCGGGCGGACAGGCGCTGGCCAATTCCGACAGTGTCGCCGGCCGGGAAAGCGCTGAACATATTGTCCAGGCCGCTATCGATGTTTATGGGAAAATAGACATCATCGTCAATAACGCCGGTAACTTGCGCGATCGCTTGTTTCACAAGATGAGCGAGGACGAATGGTCGCAGGTGCTGGACGTGCATTTGAACGGTTCGTTCTACGTCAGCCGTGCCGCTGCCCCTTATTTCCGTGAACAGGAATCGGGTTCCTACATACATATGACTTCAACGTCGGGTCTGATCGGCAATTTTGGCCAGGCGAATTATTCGGCCGCCAAGATGGGCATCGTGGGTTTGTCCAAGTCGATTGCCCTTGATATGTCGCGTTTCCATGTTCGTTCCAATTGCATTGCACCCTTTGCATGGACCAGCATGACCAGTTCCATTCCGGCCGAAACGCCAGATGAAAAAGCACGCGTGCTGAAGCTGCAGAAGATGGAAGCGGGCAAGATCGCTCCTCTGGTGGTGTATCTGGGCAGCGATGCGGCCAGCGAAGTCACGGCTCAGATTTTCGCCGTTCGCGCCAACGAGATCATGCTGTTCAGCCAGCCGCGCCCGGTGCGCTCCGTGCATATGTCTACCGGCTGGACACCCGAAGCGATCGCGGAGATCGCGGTGCCCGCCATGAAGAACGATTTCTACAAGCTGGAACGTTCGCCCGAAGTGATAGGCTGGGATCCTATCTAAGGGGGCGGCCATGGCACTGGATTATGATCTGATCAAGGCGTGGAAATTCGCCGATGTGCGCCAAACGTACACACAAAAAGATGCCATTCTGTACGCGCTAAGCATAGGCCTGGGGCAGGATCCCCTGGACGAAGCACAGCTGGCGTTTGTTTACGAGGCTCGTCTTAAGGTATTCCCCACGATGGCAGCCGTACTGGGATATCCGGGATTTTGGATGCAAGACCCCAAGGCGAAGATCACGTGGGTAAAGTTGGTGCACGGCGAACAGCGCATGAGCTTTCACCGGCCGTTTCCCGTTGAGGGCGAGGTGATAGGCCGCAGCCGGGTGTCGCACGTTATCGATAAGGGAAGCGATAAAGGCGCACTGGTCGTTGTAGAGCGCAAACTGTACAACGCTGCCGACGAAACCTTGCTCGCAACGGTGGAACAGACCACCTTCTGCAGGGCCGATGGCGGTTTCGGCAAGGGCGACCAAGCCCCTGAAGCATTGCCCAAAGTTCCTGAAAGGCGTCCGGACCACGTGTGCGAGCTGCCAACGTTGCCGCAGGCTGCATTGTTGTACCGCCTTAATGCCGATCCTAATCCCTTGCATGTGGATCCCGGCGTCGCCCGCGAGGCCGGTTACCCTAAGCCTATATTGCATGGCTTGTGCACCTATGGTGTTGCGGCGCATGCGCTGGTCAAAACCTTATGCGCATACGATGCTGCTCGTCTTACTTATTTGAATACGCGCTTTTCTGCGCCCGTTTATCCAGGCGAGACATTGATAGTTGAAATCTGGGATGGCGGCGCTGGTACAGTGCAGTTTCAAGCCAAGGTCGCCGAGCGCGACATCGTGGTGTTAAGTAACGGAGTTGCAGGAGTGAAAAATGAGTGAACGTTTGGCGCCACTGGACGGCATAAAAGTGCTGGACCTGTCTCGAGTATTGGCCGGCCCATGGTGCAGCCAGAACCTTGCCGATTTAGGGGCGGACGTCTATAAGGTCGAGCGTCCGGGTTCGGGTGATGACACCCGCGGCTGGGGGCCGCCGTATCTGAAAGATGCTAACGGCGCCGACACGGGCGAGGCAGCCTATTATCTGAGCACCAACCGGAACAAGCGGTCAATCGCCATTGATATCGCCAGTCCCGAAGGCGCTGAGCTGGTCAGGGAAATGGCGGCCAAATGCGATATCCTGGTCGAAAACTTCAAGGTCGGGGGTCTGAAGAAATATGGACTTGATTACGACACGCTGAAAGCTATCAATCCGCGCTTGATCTATTGCTCGATTACCGGTTTTGGCCAGACTGGCCCCATGGCGTCATTGCCCGGATACGACTTCATGATCCAGGGCATGGGCGGCCTGATGAGCATCACGGGCGAGCGCGATGACTTGCCAGGCGGCGGGCCGCAAAAGGCCGGCGTCGCGGTCACCGACCTCATCACCGGTATGTATGCGACGGTGGCCATCATGGGTGCCTTGCAGGAAAGGAATCGCAGCGGCCTGGGGCAGTTTATTGATGTTGCTCTGCTGGATTGCCATGTGGCGATGCTGGCGAACCAGAATTTGAACTACATGACTTCCGGGGTGGCCCCCAAGCGCGCCGGTAATGCGCATCAGAATGTGGTTCCGTATCAAGTGTTTGCTTCGAGCGATGGGCACCTTATTGTCGCAACGGGTAATGACTCCCAGTACCGCGCCTATTGTCAGGTCATCGGCAGGCCTGATCTGGCCACGAATCCTGATTACGTGACGAATAGCCAGCGGCTGATCAATCGAGTGGTTCTGATCAAAGAGCTGGAATCCATCATGCGAACGCGAACCCGCGACGAGTGGATTTCGGCTCTGCAGGGTGCCGGGGTTCCATGTGGCCCCATCAATAACATCGAGCAGGTCTTCGCCAGCCCGCAAGTCAAGGCGCGCGAAATCTGGAAGACGTTGCCACACCCGACAGCGGGGACGGCACCCACCACGGCCAACCCGATTCGTTATTCAGAGACGCCTATTCAATACCGGATGGCGCCCCCATTGCTTGGCCAGCATACCGAGGAAATCCTCAGCGAGCTGGGCCTGGCAAGCAAAGGCCGCGCGTCCTGATCTGCATCTAGCGCGGTTGAGCCGCTTAATCAACACTGGAAGTTGGAGGAGACCTTTATGAAAACCATCACTAGGCGCCAGGCGCTTGCAGGAATAGCGCTGGGAGCACTTGCTGCAGCCGCGCCCATGTCGACTGTTTGGGCGGCAGACGCTGCCTGGCCGCAGCGCGCCGTCAACTTTATTGTTCCGTTTCCGCCGGGTGGCCCGGTGGATACCGCCGCCCGTTTTGTCACCAAGCCGCTGGGGGAAATGTGGGGTAAACCGGCTGTGGTCGATAATCGGGCCGGCGCTGGCGGTATCGTTGCTGCGCGGCATGCGGCCAAAGAAAAGCCCGACGGCTATTCTTTTTTCTTTCCCGCTATCCATCATTCCGTATTGCCCAGTCTGCGCCAAGACCTGGGTTACGACATACAAAAGGATTTCGAGCCCGTGGGCTCGGTAGCCCGATTCCCGATCATTCTGGTGGTGCATCCGTCCTTGCCGGTAAGCAACGTCAAGGAATTGATCAGCTACGCTAAAGAGCACCCGAACAAAGTGTCGTTCAGCTCTTCCGGGACAGGGGGCGGCACGCACTTGGCCGGAGAGCTGTTCAACAGTCTGGCTGGCGTCAAGTTGCAGCACATTCCCTATCGTGGAAGCGCCCCTGCGATGCAGGATCTCGTAGGCGGCCAGGTCCAGGTCATGTTTGCCGATGCGCCGTCAGCCTTGCCGTTCATCAAGTCGGGCCATATTAAGGCGCTGGGGGTTGGCAACCCAGAGCGCTCGCCGCTCGCCCCCGGCGTTCCAACCATTGCCGAGGCTGGTGTACCCAACTACGAAGCGTATTCGTGGTCGGGGTTGATGGCGCCAAAAGGTACTCCTCAGGCTATCATCAAGAAGCTCAATCAGGATCTGGTCACGGTCTTGAAGGATCCCGCTGTGGGCCCGGCAATGGCCGCAGCCGGGGCTGAGCCCATGCCAGGAACGCCAGAGGACTTCGCCAAATTTCTGGACAACGAAATCAACAAGTGGGCGAAAGTGATCAAGGACGCCAACATCAAGGTGGATTAATGCGCCGCATTGGTAAATCCAGCCAGGGCAAGCCATAAAAAAAGCTTCCGATTCGCCATTCACATCTGGCATCGGAAGCTTTTTTACACCCGGGCTAAACCGCGGGCGGACTGCTTTAGTTAGCCTGGATATTGGCTTTCTTGATGACGTCGTCCCACATGGCGTACTCGCGCTTCACTTTGGCCTTGAGATCGGCACCGTTGGTAAGATTGATGGTGTAACCACCGGCCTCCATCGACTTGATGAATTCAGGATTCTTTGCAATATTCTTTAAGGCGGTCTCGAGTCGTTCGTGAATGTTGGCCGGCAAATTCTTCGGGCCGATCAGCGCATACCATCCTGTGACTTCGTAGTCTTTGACGCCGGCTTCTATCATGGTGGGCACGTCGGGCAGGCCGGCATTGCGTTCACGCGACGTCACGGCCAGCGCGCGTACTTTGCCGCTTTCGATGTATTGAATAGCGGTGCTGGTAATGTCGAACATAAAGGTGATTTTTCCGCCAATGACATCGATCATTGCCGGCGAATTGCCACGGTATGGCACATGCAGCATCTCGGTGCCCGTTTTTTGCTTAAGCAATTCGGCCGAAAGGTGGTTCGATCCACCCACGCCGGCTGATCCAAACGATACCGCATTCGGATTTTTCTTGGCATAAGCAACCAGTTCGGAAACGCTTTTTACCGGTATATCTTTGTTGATGACCAGGACATTGGTGTAATTCAGGATATTGCCTATATAGGTAAAGTCCTCGTTCAGGTCAATCTTGGTGTTCTTTTGAATTAGCGGTGTAATGGTCAGGGTGGGGCTGGCGACAAAGTTGATCGTGTAGCCGTCGGGTTGCGCGCGAAAGGTCGATTCGGCGGCAATCATGCCGCTTGCACCAGTGCGGTTTTCAACGATTACGCTTTGCTTGAGTTCATCACCCAGGTACTTGGCAAATGTGCGGGCGGTGGTGTCAACTGGGCCGCCAGGTGAATAGCCGACCACTAGCTTGATGGGCTGCGCTGGCCACGTCGACTGCGCCTGCACATTGGCTACAGTAATAATGCTGCTGGCCAGAAAGAGCATGGCGTTCAATTTCATGTAAGTGTCTCCGGTTCTTTTAAAAGTAGTAGTCAAACATGATGCCGCTTCAGTCTCCCTGCAATTCTATTCCTTGGCAATTTCGTTTTGGTGAACAGGGGCTTTTGCGCTTTTGTTCTTCAGGATGCTGTTTGTAATACATGAAGACGGGCTTTCGAAATGCGGTATTGTTCAAGTGCATCGTAACTGGTTAGATTCGATGCTAAAGGAGAATTGCTATGGATTTGACCTGGAACGAGCACGAACTTGCATTCCGAGAAGAAGTCCGGGATTTTGTCCAGACAGAATTGCCGGCCGACATTCGTGCAAAGGTGTTCAAGCATCAGCGTCTGGATAAAGACGATTACCTTCGGTGGCATCGCATCCTTGCCCGCAAGGGTTGGGGCGCTCCGACCTGGCCGGTCGAGTTTGGCGGCACCGGTTGGGGTCCCTTGCAGCGGCTGATCTTCGAAATCGAATGTTCCAAGGGCGGGGCGCCACGATTGCTGCCTTTCGGTTTAGGCATGATCGGGCCGGTCCTGATTAAATACGGTAGCAAGGAACTACAAGAACGCTTTCTGCCGCGGATGCTGACGGTTGAAGATTGGTGGTGCCAGGGTTATTCCGAGCCCGGCTCGGGTTCCGATCTGGCCTCGCTCAAAACACGCGCGACCCGAACCGCCGAAGGCTACGTGGTCAACGGGCAAAAAACCTGGACCACACTGGGGCAGTACGCAGATTGGATGTTCTGCCTGGCGCGCACGGATCCCGAGGCCAAGCCCCAGCGCGGCATCTCTTTGCTGTTGATTGACCTGCGTCAGCCTGGCGTTACGGTGCGGCCCATTCGTACGCTGGACGGCGGTGTCGATGTCAACGAAGTGTGGCTCGACGATGTCAAGGTCTCGTTCGAGAACCTGGTCGGCCAAGAGAACGAAGGTTGGACTTATGCCAAGTATTTGCTGGGTCACGAACGTACGGGTATTGCCGGTATAGGCCATTGTCACCGCGAATTGCAAATACTGAAAAATATAGCGGCAGAAACGCTGGTTGATGGCAGGCCAGCAAACCAGAACACGCGGCTTAAGGAAAAAATAGTTCGTATCGAGATCGATATCCTGGCGCTGGAAATGTTGCTGTTGCGTGTGGCAACCAACAGCGACCAGGGCCCTGGGCCGCAGGCGTCAATACTGAAAATTCGCGGCTCAGAGATCCAGCAGGATCTTGCCATGCTGCAACTGGAAGTCATGGGGATCGACGCCTGGCCGTACGACCCCAGCTGGATGGAATCCGACGCAGACATCTTCGGACCGGGCCCTGAGTTCGCCGCAGCGGCATCGGCCGGCTATTTCGATATGCGTAAAACCACGATTTATGGGGGAACCACCGAAGTGCAAAAGACCATCATTGCCAAGATGATTCTTGGACTGTGATCGCGGGTCTCGGCCAATAACGGGGTAGCTCTTATTCCACAGGAAGCGAAAAATGGATTTTACGTATAACGAAGAACAGCGCATGCTCACCGATAGCCTGCGTCGGCTCGTGTCCGATAACTGGGCCTTAGCCAAGCGTCGAGAACGCGCGCAACAGCAGGGACTTGATCAGGCCGCGTGGCAGTCGCTGGCCGACCTGGGCGTGTGCGGTTTACTAATACCCGAACAATACGAAGGATACGGGGAGTCGCCCGCGACCCTGGTAGCGGTCCAGTTCGAGCTGGGACGCGGCCTGGTGTCCGAGCCGGTGATTCCCAGCGCCGTCATCTGTACCACTCTGCTCCTGAACAGTTCCAACGAGCCACTCAAGACAGAAATTCTGCCCTTGATGGCATCGGGTTCGCTGGTGTGTGCAGTGGCGTATCTCGAGCTCGATCAGCGTAACGAGGTAGGTGCGGCGACGTCCAGTGCGGTGGCAAACCCTGGCGGATTTACCTTGGATGGCGCCAAGAAACTGGTGTGGCTCGGTGCAAGCGCCGACCAACTCATCGTCAGTACCGTGCTCGATAACGAAACGGCACTCTTTCTTGTGCCCGCCGATGCGACGGGCGTGGTCATCCAGGACTTTCCGACAATGGACCGCTACCGCTGCGCCAGCATCAGCCTGAACTCGGTTTCCGTTCCGCAGCAAGCATTGATCGCCCGCGGCCAGCTTGCCGACGACGCTCTGGCTACCGCTCTAGATTACGGGGTTGCAGCGCTTTGTGCCCATGCCGCCGGTGCCATGGAACGCCTGGTCGAGATCACTGCCGAATACCTGAAAACGCGCCGGCAGTTCGGACGACCTTTGGCCGAATTCCAGGTGTTGCAACATCGCCTGGCGGATATGCTGCTGCACAAAGAACTTGCTGTGTCCATGGCTTATGTGGCGGCCACTGCCTTAAGCGCGAGCAATGCCGATGAACGGCGCGGGTTGCTATCGTCGGCCAAGGTATCGGTCGCCCAGGCCGGTCGCTTCGTTGGTCAGAATGCGGTGCAACTTCATGGCGGTATGGGCATGACCGACGAACTCGAGGTGGGTGACTATTTCAAACGCTTGACGTTTACCGACTATTTGCTTGGCGATACCGATTTTCATCTGCAGCGCCTTGAACAATTGTTTGACCGAGCAAATTAACGCTGCGCATCGGGCCGCCGCCAGTCGGGTTCATTCAGTTGGATCTGTTCCGTTATGAAGTTCATGAGGGTACGGGTGGCCATCGTTGGAAAGCGATTCGCGGCGGTTAGTAAGTACACGCTGTTGCCCACGCCTTCTGGCTCGTACTCGGGTAGTATTTCGCGCAGAAGCCCCGCCTTGAGCTGCTTCCAGACGGCGTAGCGGGGCAGCAGCGCCACCCCGAGGTGCGACAGCGTCGCTTCCAGCAAGTAAGGATAGTCGCCGGACTGCAATCGCGGTGCGACTCGTAGCAGCATGCGCATGCCTTTAGATACGAGTTTCAGGTCAAATCGACGACCCAGCGACGCTGGCGCGATAAGGGTGCATTTTGCAAGGTCTTCCAACGTAGACAGCGGGCCGGCGCGCGCAATGAATTCCGGGCTGGCGCACAGACACCAGGCGATATCGCAAATTTTTCGTGCGACATGGTCTTCCGATGGTGCCGACGTAATTTTCAGTGCCAGATCGACCTCGGCCGAGATCAAGTCACCAATGAAATCATTGATCAACACCCTCAATGTGACGTCGGGATACGTGCGCGCGAATTCGATCAAGACCGGGGCGAGATACAAATGGCCCATGCCGGTAGGTAGCCGGATGCGAACATCGCCGCGCACCGTTTTACCCAGACTGTCAATCGAGGCGCGTGCGGTTTCTGCCTCCTCCAACATGCGCAAACCATGCTCGTAGAGTAACTGGCCGGCTTCCGTGATTTCCATGTGCCGGGTGGTTCGCCGCATCAGTTGCGCGCCCATCTCCATCTCTAGTGCCTTGAGCTGCCGCGAGGCGTTGGATCGCGTCATTCCGGTACGCCTGGCGGCTTCGCTGAGTGTTTGCGATTGAACAATCGTCACGAATAACTGAATCAGGTTCAGGTCCAGCTTATTGTCCATTTTTAGTCAACATTGGTGGTCTATTTAGCGGCATTGTTTATCAATAAGCCCGATGCTAGCATGGGAACGACTCTTTTAGAAAAGATCGCTATGAGCCTTAACTTGCCATTCTCCGGTTTACGGGTCCTTGACATCAGCCAGGGTATTGCCGGCCCCTATTGCACCCAAATACTTTGGCAGCAGGGAGCCCATGTCATTAAGGTCGAGCCTCCCGAAGGCGACTGGGGGCGCAACGTTGGCGTCGTGCGCGGCCAGCATAGTGCGCTGTCGATCAGTTATAACGCGGGTAAGCAAGGTCTGTGTCTCGATGCCCGGTCGGTTGTGGGCAAAGATTTGCTTCGCCGGCTCGCGTTACAGGCAGACGTCGTCGTACAGAATTTTCGTCCCGGTGTGGCGCAGCGACTGGGCGTGGGTTACGACGACCTTGCAGAAGTAAAGCCGCAACTGATCTATGTGTCGATAAGCGGTTACGGGGCCGACGGACCCTATGCCCAGGCGCCGGCATCGGACTCGGTGATGCAGGCCGATACGGGGCTGATGTTTGCTAACCAGGACACGGATGGAAACCCACGGCGCATCGGGCTGCTGTTGGCAGATATATCCACTGCCCTGTATGCCGCGCAACAGCTGGCAGCGGCGCTATATCAGCGCCTCTCGACGGGTAGCGGAACCCATCTCGAGATCAGTTTGTTCGAGGCCTGCGCCGCTCTGCAAATCAACGATATGGCGGCATTCACCCTGGCCAGTGGGCGGCCGGTGGGTGCGGTAAGTGCGCCCAATGGTGTATTCCCCACCGCCAATGGACAACTTTCCGTGCTGGCGTTGAATGACGATCAGTTTGCCCGCCTTTGCCGGGCTCTGGACCGCCCTGATTGGCCAAGCGACCCCCGTTTCCAAACCAATGAAAAGCGCATGGCCGCACGTGATTACCTGCACAAGGAAATTGCCTTGCAGCTGGCGCAGGCGCCCAGCGAAGTGTGGGTGGCGCGGCTTCAGCAGTACGACGTGCTGCACGCTCCCGTGCGCGACTATGCCTCGGTGGCGGCCCATCCGCAAACGGCGCATCTGGATATGTTGCAAACCATTGAACAACCTGGCGTGGGCACGCTGCGGCTGCCTGGATTGCCCGGCATAAAGGGAAGGCAGGCGATGCAGCCCGCGCCCGCAATCGGCCAGCATACGATCGCCATCTTGAGCGAGGCGGGGCTTGATTCAAATGAAATATCAGAACTGCTGAATTCTGCCGTGGTCAAGCAGGCTGATACCGCAGAAGTCACGGAGCCGGCATGATGCAGGCCTTGCAATGTGACCGCTACGGCACCACTGACGATGTGCGGCTTGTTCATTGCGAGGAGCCGTCTGCGCCCGGCCCTCACGAAGTGATCATTGACGTCGCCTATGCCAGTGTCAGCCACGCCACGGGGCTGATGATCGCGGGCCGCTATCAGACCAAACCGGCACTACCCTTTATACCGGGTACCGAAGCGGTGGGCCATATCGTTTCGGTTGGCGAGTCGGTCACCCGCTTAAAGCCAGGAGATCCGGTGGTGGCGATCGCCGACTGGGGGTGTTACGCGGAGCGCATCAAGGTGCCGGAATACACCGTCTATCCCGTGCCCCGTGGCTTGCCTCTTCTCGAGGCCTTGCCGGTGCCTATATCGTATGGCACGGCTTACTGCGGACTGCTTTGGCGCTGTGCGATGCAGCCAGGCGAAACCGTGCTCGTCCTTGGCGCAGGCGCGGGGGTCGGCTTGGCTGCCGTCGAGCTGGCAGCCCAAATGGGCGCCGATGTCATCGCTTGCGCCAGCACGCAGCAGAAACGCAGTGAAGCCTTGCTGCGCGGTGCGCGCGGTGTGGTGGCGCCGGATGCCAGCCTGGCCGCTGAAGTGAAAGCCATGACAGAGGGGCGCGGCGCCGACATTGTTGTGGATCCGGTCGGTGGCGAGCTGTTTTCCTGGGCGCTACGTGCCGCCGCGCCCAATGCCAGGCTGCTGAGCATAGGTTTCGCCAGCGGTGTTCTACCGCAGGTGCCGGCCAATATCATGCTGGTCAAGAACCTGACATTGCACAGTTTTTTTTATGGACGATATATCGGCTGGACTCCCGCCGATGAGCGAATTGTGCATGCCCCAGCCTTGCAGCGGGCCATGCAAACCATACTGGGTTGGGCACGCGACAAGCGGATTCGGCCCACCGTTACACAGGTTTACCCTATTACCGAGCTAGGCAGTGCGCTCGGTGCACTCCATAGCCGCCAAGTCATCGGCAAAGTGGCTCTAACGATAAGACAGGAGACAAAACCATGAAAACGCAATCAGGATACCGTCTTGCTTACTGGGTGGCTCAGTGCGCCTTCCTTCTGCTGGCAGTCGTCGGGCTCGGTGCGCAAGCCGCGGACGTTTTCCCCAGCAAAGCCATCAAAATGGTGGTGCCGTATCCGCCGGGCGGCCCCACTGATCTGGTGGCGCGCGGCGTCGCTGCCGCAATGGCTGAATCCATAGGTCAGCCAATTGTGGTCGATAACAAGGCCGGCGCCAGTGGAATGATAGGCGCGGATCAGGTTGCCCGCGCCGCACCCGACGGTTACACCTTTTTGGCCAATGCGTCGCTGCATGTAATTAATCCGCATATTTACAAAAAGATGGCCTACGATTCGTTCAACGATTTCGTGCCGATTACCCAGTTGGCTGCGGTGCCCCTAGTATTAGTGGTTCCCAAAGACTCGCCGATCAAGACTGTGGCTGACGTCATCGCCGAAGCCAAACGTAGCCCAAACGGCCTGAATTTCGGCTCGGCAGGCACGTCGTCGGCGCAGCATCTGTCGGGGGAATCGTTCAAGATACATGCCGGCATCCCGATGCAGCACGTACCCTACAAAGGCAGTGCGCCCGCATTGACCGATCTGGTCGGCCGGCAGTTGGACCTGATGTTCGATTCCATGCCTTCCGCCATGCCCTTTATTAAGTCCGGGCAATTGCGCGCCATTGCCGTGACGACGCAGAAACGGGTGCCGGCTTTGCCTGACGTGCCGACCGTCGCCGAATCCGGTTTCCCCGATTTCGATATCAGCACCTGGTACGGATTATGGGCGCCCAAAGGCACCCCGCCTGCCATTGTCAGTAAATTGGCCGAACACGCACAACTGGCGCTGCGCGATCCCAAGGTAGCGGCGCAGTACGCCACCATGGGGGCAGAACCGGTAGGATCCAGCCCCTTGGAGTTCGCGAAGTATGTGCAAGCCGAAGGGAAAAAATGGGCTGAACTCGTGAAGCAGGCTAATGTGCCATTGCAATAAGCGCGGCATCGACGATCGCTGCGGCATCCACCTTAAAGAAACGGCGTAGCTCGGCACGGGTATCGCTACGCCCAAAGCCATCGGTGCCCAGGCAGATATACTCACGCCCGACCGGAATATAGGCACGTATCGATTCCGGCACCAGGCGCACATAATCGGTGGCGGCGATAACCGGGCCACTGCATGATGCAAGCTGTTCGCTGATAAAGGGCCTGCCCGGTAACGGTTCGCCCTGCAGCCGGGACGATTGATGCAACTGGCCGTCACGGGCCAGTTCGCTCCAGCTGGTAATGCTGAATACATCGCTCGCTATTCCTTTGTTCACCAATTCCTGGGCGGCCTTGATGACCTCGGTCAGAATCGCGCCCGATCCCAACAAGGTCACTCTGGGGTGAAGGGTGCCGCGATCTTGGGCTTCGTATTGGGCATAGCGATAGCCACCGCGCAGAATTGCTTCGCTCGCGCCATCAGTCAGAGAGGGTTGGGCATAGTTTTCGTTCATCGCGGTGATGTAATAGAAAACGTCTTGCTGTTCGACCATCATCTCGTGCATGCCGCGGTCGACGATTACCGCCAGCTCGCCCGCGAACGCGGGGTCGTAGGCCTTGCAGTTTGGAATCGTGCTTGCCCACAGATGACTGGTGCCGTCCTGATGCTGCAGGCCTTCCCCGGCCAGGGTCGTACGGCCTGACGTCGCCCCGATCAGGAAGCCGCGAGGACGCTGGTCGGCGGCTGCCCAGATCAAGTCGCCAATGCGCTGGAACCCGAACATGGAATAGTAAATATAGAAAGGCAGCATGGCGGTGCCATGCACGCTATAGCTGGTGGCTGCTGCGACCCAGCTGGATATGGCGCCGGCTTCGCTGATCCCTTCTTCCAGTATCTGGCCATCTACCGCTTCGCGATAATTCAAAATTGACCCGATGTCTTCGGGCTCGTAGCGCTGGCCCACGCTAGAGTAGATGCCAACCTGCTTGAACAGATTGGCCATACCGAAGGTGCGCGCCTCGTCGGCAACAATGGGTACGATGCGCGGCCCCAGTGTCTTGTCCTTCAGCAATGCGCCCAGCATGCGTACAAAGGCCATGGTGGTCGACATTTCGCGGCCGTCGCTTTCGGTGGCAAAACGGGCATAGCTTGCTAGTTCCGGTACGGGCACGGTGTCAGCGTGGGTCTGGCGCGCGGGAAGATAACCGCCCAGCTTATTGCGTTGCCCGTGCAAATACTGCATTTCCGGAGTTTCGGCGGGCGGCTTGTAAAACTCCAGACCTAGAACTTGGGCATCGGTCAGGGGCAGCCTGAAGCGGTCGCGAAATGCCATCAGGTCAGTTTCATCAAATTTCTTCTGGGAATGGGTAGTCATGCGGCCCTGGCCGGCATCGCCCATGCCATAGCCCTTTTTAGTATGGGCCAGTATTACCGTGGGCTGACCCTTATGCTGGGACGCCGCCGCGTAGGCGGCATAGATTTTCACCAGATCGTGGCCACCGCGTCGGAGCTTGTCGATTTGTTCGTCGCTTAGCCCTTCGGCCAGCTGTTTCAGATGTTCGTTTTGGCCGAAAAAGTGATCGCGATTAAAGCGGCCGTCTTTGGCGGCGAAGGTTTGCATTTGGCCGTCGACCGTATTGGAGAGGGCGTCGGTTAATGCCCCACTATGATCGCGTGCGAACAAACCGTCCCAGTCGCTGCCCCACAGGGTCTTGATGACATTCCAGCCTGCGCCCAAAAACAGCTTTTCGAGCTCGTCGATAATCCGGCTATTGCCGCGAACGGGTCCGTCCAGCCGTTGCAGATTGCAGTTCACGACCCATACCAGATTGTCCAGGCCTTCTCGCGCAGCAAGGGTAAGGGCGCTCATGGATTCGGGTTCATCCATCTCGCCGTCGCCAAATACACCCCACACTTTACGGTCGGTACAGTCCACGATGCCGCGATCTGTCAGGTAATGCATAAAGCGCGCTTGATAGATGGAACTGATTGGGCCTATGCCCATGGAGCCCGTCGGGAATTGCCAGAAATCGGGCATGAGATAAGGATGCGGATAGCTAGATAACCCCCGTGCGCCATGGCGCGGGCCGCGAAGCTCTTGACGATAATGTTCCAGATCGGCTTGGCTTAGTCGCCCTTCCAAGAAGGCGCGTGCATAGACGCCAGGTGCACTATGGGGCTGAAAAAAAACCAGATCGCCGGCGTGCCCGCTGCCCGTGTTGTCGCGGGCATGAAAGAAATGATTGAAGCCGACCTCGAACAGGTCTGCCGCGCTGGCGTAGCTGGCGATATGGCCGCCCAGTTCACCATAGGCGGCGTTGGCGCGTACCACCATCGCCAAGGCGTTCCAGCGCATGATTGCGCCCAGATTTTCCTCTAGCGCAAGATCACCGGGAAAGGGCGGCTGCTGCTTAAGAGGAATAGTGTTCACATAAGGCGTCCCAATGGGAGGTCTCCAGGTGACATTGGCCCGGGAAGCAAGACGGTGCAGTTCATTTAGCATGAAGCTTGCCCGCGCCGGCCCGTTCGCTTCCAGCAATGACATGAAGGCATCATGCCATTCACTTGTCTCCTGAGGATCGATGTCGGCGTCGCCAAGGGCGGTCGACCAATGCTGGAAGGGCGTTGCTGCGTTCATGGCTTATCTTTCCGTGTGTACTGGCCTAGGGATGTCTTGATATTCTGCTCGTTTTGCGAAAAAATAGGCTGTTAAAGATGCATTGAAACGGGCCCTTATCCGGCATAAAATGCCGGATAACCACATTGGGCAACATAATGAAGCTAGATACGACCGATTTGCGGATTCTCGACGAGCTGCAGCGCGACGGCTCGCTAAGCAATGTCGAGCTTGCCCGTCGCGTGCATTTATCGCCGTCGCCGTGTCTGACCAGGGTAAAGGCCCTTGAAGCCGCGGGCATTATTGTTCGTTATGTGGCGTTGGCCGACGCGGCGGCCCTCGGGCTGGGGCTGAATGTGTTTATTTCCATCAGCCTGAAGTCGCAAGACAAGCAAGCGCTGGCCAATTTCGAACAGCGCATTACCGTGCACGAAGAAGTCATGGAGTGCTATCTGATGACCGGCGATTCCGACTATTTAATCCGGGTCGCTGTGAAAGATATAGGGGCGCTGGAGCGCTTTATACTGAATCAGCTTACGCCAATACCTGGCATCGACAAGATTCGTTCCAGCTTTGCACTGAAGCAGGTTTCTTATAAAACGGCCTTGCCGCTGGGGATCTCGCGCTAGCGGGTTGCCTTCAGGTTCGCTATACCCCAATGTCTTCGTTCCATACTTCCGGGCGTGCGGCAATGAATGCGCGCATTAGCTCAATGCACTCGGCATTCTGCAAAACGTCTACCTGAACGCCGCGCGACCGCAGTAACGCTTCCTCTCCTACGAAGCTGCGGTTCTCGCCCACGATGATTCTGGGAATCCCATACAGAAGGATGGCGCCGCTGCACATGGCGCAGGGCGACAAGGTGGTGTATAGCACCGACTCGGCGTATACCTTGGCCGGTTGCCGACCAGCGTTTTCGAAGGCATCCATTTCGCCGTGCAGGATGGCGCTGCCTTTTTGCACACGCCGGTTGTGGCCGCGCCCGATGATGCGCTCGTTGTGCACGATGACGCATCCGATCGGTATGCCACCTTGGGCCAGGCCTAGCCTGGCTTCTTCGATTGCGGCTTGCATGAAAACATCCATGGGGCTCTCCTTGTGATGTTTGGCGTTTGGCAATATGGCGAATTTGGGTTGAATCTTGGAGATGCGCTAGCTTCGCAGTAGATAACAGCTGGGATCCACGTCAGGCGCCGCCAGCTTTTTATCGTGTTCATATGCGCATGCAGCGATAGCAATTATGCTGGCGTGGTGCTCAGAAATTGCGTGTCCAGCGCCAGTGGCCTTTCTCGCACGGATTACTCACCGAAGTAGAACCTAGGCATAATCGCTGAACAAAGTTCAGTGTATTCGACCATTGACCGCTTGCGATAAGGGGTTCTTCGCAAAGTTCTAAACCCCACTCCATACCGCGCTCTACTCGAAATGCGACGGCGTAGGAGAAAGGTACATCGTATATCCACGGCATATAAGCAGGAGGAGGGCGTTCTTCCGCCAATACAACCAGCGCTGATCGTGCTCCGCGGCGCAATAAAAAAGCCGCTTCCAAGAATGCCTGTTCCAGTCCATCGGAATTAACAGACAAAGCTATGGATTGAATTTTGTCTCCGCTAACTTTTGACCACAGCCCAGCGACGGCGTCATGTACAGACAAGCCGAAGGAAGTCGGCGATAGCCCTTCATGACGGCCCATCGCTTGCAATAAAGCGAAGCTGCGGGTGGTTTCACCATGTTGGGAAGCAAATACCAAGGGCATTGGCTGGCGGCCGGTGGCGAGCGGCCAGGCGCAGTCAAACACCATGCGCGCCATGGGACTAAGACGGCGTCGTTGCACGGCGGTTAAAAAATCTAGTTGGGGTGATTCGTGGTCGGCTAACGGGCAATAGGGTTGCTGGGCCCACTGCATCCAGCTTTCCCCATCCCGCATTTCCGGCGCCCACGCCCGCCACTGCCCGATCGAGAATGTCACCATAGGGGCAAATTATACTTGCCTCCTGTTGCCGGGCTATTCGCGACCGCACGCTGCAGCCTTGGCCCACGGCACGCAAACTAATTCGCCGAAACCTTGCCGATTTGTTTGATCAGTTTTGACCACTTACTGACGTCTTCGCGTAGATAGGTGTCGTACTCGGTGGGCGTATTCACGACCACGCTGGCCCCTTGCTGAATAATCTTTTGCTGGAACTCCGGCGCTGCCGAGGCATTCTTAATGGCGTCGTGCAGCATCTGAATGACCGGCTGCGGGGTGCCTTTGGGGGCGAGCAAGCCGAACATTGTGCCTATCTCGAAATCGTCCAGCCCCTCTTCGGCGAAGGTCGGTACGTTCGGTAGAACGGGCAGGCGATTTTTGCTTGCGACGGCAAGCGCCTTGAGCCGATTAGCGGTAAGCATGGCCTGGGCCGATACATAGGTGGTGAACGTCATCTGCACTTGCCCCGCCACGATGTCGGTGATGGCCGGAGCGGCCCCACCGTATGGAACGTGGGTCATGTCGATGTTCTTGCGTATTTTCAACATTTCGCCTGCCAGATGCGGCGCGCCACCGGCTCCGCTGCTCGAGAAATTCAGCTCGCCGGGATGATCGACGCCATAGTTGATCAGCGACGACAAGTTACCGCCAGCGAAGTCGGGACGGGTGATCAGCAGTAGCGGAGCAAACGCCAGCATGGTTACGCCCGCGAAATCCTTGACCGGATCGTAGGGGACCTTGCTGATGACTGCCGGGTTAAGAGTCAGGTTGGTGCTGGTGAATAGCAAGGTGTAGCCATCTGGGGCGGCTCGCGCCACGAATTCCATGCCGATATTTCCACTGGCCCCGGCCTTGTTTTCGACGACCACCGGTTTTTTAAGCGAGGACGACAGTGTCTCGGCTGCCATGCGGGCCAGGATGTCGGTGCTGCCGCCGGCGGCAAACGGAACAATAATTTTTATCGGTTTATTGGGATACGGCCCTGTCTGGGCCTGCGCCGATGCACCCACGGTGAACGATAGAGCGGCAATGGAAATGAACGTGTTAAGCCAGCGTTTGGTCATGAAAGTCTCCGTTTCATATATGTTTTTTTGGGTCCTGATAGACGTTTTTCTACTATTAGCATCATTGACCCCTACTGCATTTGTAGCGGTTGAATCGTTACGGTGAAAGCGGTCCGCAACGAATGCCTATTTCGAAAAAAATGAAACTTGCGAGGACCAACAGACAGCATGTTATTTGCTGCGCACCTTTCAAGATAAATGAATAGCTTCTTCGGATTTCTGCAGTAGTCGTGGAACGCTTCAGCGTGCAAAATTCAGCAAAGCAAATCGTGCAGGAGGCATGATGAAATTCATTCAATCGGTACTGGCAGTTGCCTTGCTAACCCTGACCGGCACCGCTATCGGGCAGTCATCCACTTATCCCAACAAGCCTATCCGCCTGGTTGTTGGGTTTCCCGCCGGTGGCGCATCAGATGTCGCGGCGCGCGCTGTGGCCGAAAAAATGTCTGCACAGTTGGGGCAACCCATTATTGTCGAGAACAAGCCCGGCGCGGCGAGCAATATTGCCTCCGATGCGGTGGCCAAGGCGGCACCTGACGGGTACACCATTTTGTTCGGCACGATCTCACTTGCCATTAATGGCAGCCTGTATAAGAAGCTAAGCTACGATCCCTCGCGCGACCTGATCCCCGTTTCGCACTTGTCATCGGCGCCGTTTATGCTGGTGGTCAATCCTTCTTCGCCCATCAAGTCAGTCGGCGACCTTATCGCCGCAGGGAAAAAGGCCGATAGCGCTCATCCCATCTACTACGCCAGCGCCGGCAACGGTTCTGGCGCCCATCTATTTACCGAGTTGTTGGCGAATCGCGCCGGCATTGCGCTGACCCACGTGCCCTATCGCGGCGCCGCGCCCGCTATGGCCGATGTGCTGGGTGGCCAGGTGCCGCTGACGTTCGACAACATTATTACCACCTTGCCGTTGATACAGGCCGGCAAATTGCGCGCGCTCGCGGTCAGCAGCAAACAGCGATCCAGCGCAGCGCCGGACATACCGACACTGGACGAGCAAGGGGTGGCGGGCTACGACTCGACGTCGTGGTTTGGCCTTTTCCTGCCCGCTGGCACGCCGGCGCCGATTGTGACGAAACTCAATCAAGCCGCTGCAGAAGCCGTCAAGACGCCGCAGGTCAGTGCGACCCTTCGTGGCGTTGGGGCGGAACCCGTGGGCTCGTCCGTCGAAGCGTTTCAAGCCTTCTTCAAGGCAGAAGTTGAAAAGTGGGCGGATGTGGTTCGCCGCGCAAAAGTAGAAGTCAACTAAGAGGGCGAATGCGCCTGGCATTATTAATTCAAATTCGGTGTATTTATGAAAATTTGGCATCAAAGCTTTACGGTATTGGACGATCTGGGTGCTTACCACGAGGCGCTTAAAGCCCACTTCGCACGCATTGCACGTCCGGGTACGCAGATCGACTTGCATGGAATGCATCCGGGCACGTATCGAACTAACTACCCTGGTTCCGATATACGCCATGCATCGCTGCAATATATCCATGGCCTGCAGTTCATGATGGCAGCCGTCGAAGCGCAGCGGCAGGAGTACGACGTGTATGCGATCAGCACCCTGCCAGAACCGGCTCTGCGCGAAATTCGCGGACTG
The DNA here is from genome assembly GCF_003971065.1 of Candidimonas sp. SYP-B2681. Classification (GTDB taxonomy): domain Bacteria; phylum Pseudomonadota; class Gammaproteobacteria; order Burkholderiales; family Burkholderiaceae_B; genus Pollutimonas. The sequence goes on along the minus strand of NZ_RYDV01000006.1, from coordinate 219,323 downwards.
GTCGATATTCCCGTCGTTGCGTATGGCGAATCGGCGATGCTGACCGCCTGCATGTTGGGCCGCAAGTTTGGCGTACTGGTGTTCATCGACGACCTGAATGATCTGATCGAACAGAACGCCCACGGTCATGGACTGGCGTCGCGTTTTGCCGGCGCGATGCCGGTTGGGTTCACCTTCAACGACGTGCTCAAGGCGTTCGACGATCCGGCCGAATTGATCGAGCGTTTCCGCGACGCGGCCAGGCGCTTGATAGCCAAGGGCGCCGAGGTGATCATTCCCGGTGAAGCCCCGATGAATATATTGCTGGCGCGCAATGGCGTGTCAGAAGTCGACGGCGTGCCGGTGCTCGATTCGCTGGCTAGCTGGATCAAGCAGGCCGAGGCCATGGCAGACCTGCGCAAGTTTTGCGGCACCAAGCCCTGCCGCACGGGGTATTACCATAAGCTGCCCGAAATGGATCGGGTCAATGAGATTTTTTCGTTTTACGGGCTGGACCCACTTCGACCCGTGTCTTGATGCTGGGCCTGCGCTGGGCATCGAAAACCTCTAGCAGGTAATCGATGAACGCGCGCACTTTGGGCGACGTAAATCGCGACTTCACAGTGACCGCATGAAAGGTGCGAACTTTGGTGTCCCAGCCGGGAAACAACTCGACCAGCTTTCCCTGGCTGATCAGGTCAGCTACAAAAATATCCAGTACATGAATCACACCCATTTCCTGGCTTGCCGCCTGAATCAGCGCCTGGGTATTATTAAAATTTAGTATCCCCCGCGGTTCGATCACGACTTCGTCTTCATTTTGCCTTAGCACCCATGGTATAGCGGTGCTCTGGCCCTCTTCGAAAAGCCCCAGGCACAGTCTGGTATCGACCTCTTGCGGATGAGAGGTATTCATCCGCTGAACCAGCGCTGGCGCGCCGCACACGATGTGTTTGGCCTCGTAAATGGGGCGACCCACCAGATCGGCGTCTTCGATTCGATCCATGCGGATGGCAATATCGGTGCCGCGCTCGATCAGCTTTTGTGGATGATTCGTGAGCGTCACCGACACCGACAGATCGGGATGACGCTTGGCGAATTCGATCAAGGCAGGGCAAATAAGGCTTTGACCAATGGCGAACGGTGCTTCGATACGTAGCGGGCCAGCAATGTCGTTGGCGTTGACTTTCACATCGGATTCGGCCTGCGCGACTGCTTTCAGTATTTCCTGGCATCGCGGTAAAAATAGGCGGCCTTCTTCTGTCAGGTGCAGATGGCGCGTATTGCGCTGTATCAGCGTGACGCCCAGATGTTTTTCGAGGTTGCGCAGGCTGGACGTTACCGTGGCGTTGGCCAAGTCCAGTGATTCGGCCGCACGCGAAAAACTACCGCACTCCATTACGCGCAGAAAAACTTCCATTCCCCATAGTCTGTCCACCGCATCTCCTTTCACTTTTTTCTAATAGATCATTAGGCGCAAACGCCTAAATGATTTAGCCGCGAGGCCCTAAACTCTCCAAGTGTACCGTGCGATACGGCGGCAAAAATTCTACAGGGTGGAGCAATGGAAAGGTCTTTTGATGTAGTGGTGGCGGGCTGCGGCGTTGCGGGCTTGTCGGCGGCCGTGTCGGCAGCGGAACGCGGACTTCAAGTGGCCGTGCTTGAACGCGCTTCGCGAGAAGAGCGGGGTGGCCAAAGCCGCTTTACCGAAGCCTATCTCAGAATGAAGGCAATCGATGAAGTGTCGGACGACTTCGAGACTCACCTTGCCGAGAATGTCGGCCCCTATGTCGATCCCGATATGACCGCCGAAATGGGGCAAGACAGCGAATCGTGGTCCCATATCACCCGCTCCCTTGCGATTCCTGATTCCGGTCTTATTGGTAATTTTGCCGATCAGGTACCTGGCACGATAGGTTGGCTGCAGGGTTTGGGCGTCAAGTTCGACTTCCTGCCAACGGCATTTTTGACGAGCACGCAGCCCAGGCTCTTGCCCGTCGGGGGCGGCGAAGCATTGGTCGAAGCTCTGGCCGCACGTGCCGAAGCACTGGGCGTAACGTTTTTTTATAACACCACCGCGCGTCGGCTGATCCTGGATGATTTCGGTAAGGTCGAAGGGCTTCTGGGACAACAACAAGGGAAGGGTGGTGTGCGCTACATGGGTCAGGTGGTATTGGCATCGGGCGGCTTCGAGGGCAACCCTGAGCTGCTGGCCAAGTACCTAGGGCCGCGTTCGGTGTATTTGCGCCCGGTATGCAAAGGCGGCTATTACAACCGGGGCGAGGGCATAGAAATGGCCTTGGAGGCCGGCGCAGCGCCTTGCGGCGAGTTTGGCAGCTACCACGCTGAACCCGTCGATCCGCGTTCTGGCATTTCCGAACCCGCCGTGTTCATCTTTCCGTATGGAATCCTCGTCAACAAAAGCGGCAAGCGGTTTACGGACGAGGCTCCCGGAACCGTGGATGCCTACTACGAGCGGGTCACGCGCCGTATCTACGAACAGGATGAAGGTATTGCCTACGTGATCCTGGACGAGGGTGTAAAGCAAGTGCCGAACTATCGATTGGCCATCCGCACGGATCAGCCGGCGATTGAAGGCGCCACGCTTGAGGCCCTGGGCAAAAAGCTCGGATTGCCGGCCGGGTCCCTGGCTGATACGGTGGAAAATTACAACGCCAGCTGCCCGTCCGACGGCAAGTACGATCCACTTAATGTCGATGGTTTGTCTACGGCTGGTTTGGTGCCGCCCAAATCTAACTGGGCGCGGCCATTGACGCAAGGCCCTTTCATTGCCTACCCGATTATCTCCGCCAATGTCTTCACTTTTGGCGGCCTGAAAATCAATGCAAACGGCCAGGTTCTGGACGCCGACGGGCTGCCTATGGCGAACCTGTATGCCGCGGGCGAAACCGTGGGCATGTATTACACCAACTATACGGGCGCGACATCGGTGCTTAAAGGCCTGGTATTCGGACGTTTGGCGGCCAACCATATTGCGGACTCGACGTCATGAGTACGATGGGCTACGAAGCAAACCCTGACTTGTCGCTCAGTGCAGCCATCGTGCAAAGCCTGGTTACGGCACGCGAACAGGGCTTGCCGTCCGAAGTGCGCGCCGCGACGCGCCTGCATATTGCCGATGCGTTGGGTATAGGCACCGCAGCGCGTTCTACCGATCTGGCGCGGCAAGTCGCTGCGGCTCAAACCCTGCTGTCGGGGCCAGGCCAATGCCGGCTGATTGGTGGAGGAACGGCTGCCCCCGCGGCGGCAGCCTACATCAATGCCTCGCTAATCCATATTCTGGACTACGACGACATTCATGATGTCGGTCGGCTGCACCCGGCGGCAGTGGTGTTGCCGGCGGCACTCGCGGCGGCCGAATTGGTTGGCGCCTCGGACGAGGCCTTGCTTGATGCCGTAGCCTTGGCGACCGAGCTGATTTGCAGGCTGGGGGTCATTTGTTCTCCCAAAGGCGAAGGGCCGGGTTCGGAATGGTTTTTGACCCAGCTATTGGGCTATGTGGCCGCCAGTGTGGCGGCCGGATTAGCACTGGGGCTTTCCAACAGCGAGCTGGTTTCCAGTATTGGATTGGCGTATATGCAGGCCGCAGGCGGCAAGCAGGCAGGATTCGGTACCGGCGCCACGGCGCGCGCCGTGTATCCGGCCTTTGCGGCGCAAGGCGGATTACAGGCAGCGCTACTTGCCCAGGCCGGAGTCACCGGCCCCGAGGGTGCGCTCGATGGGGCGGCAGGCTTGTTCCGTATTTATATGGGCGCTCAATTACAGCCAGAACAACGCGCAGCCTTGCTGGACTTCTCAACATGGCACTGTTGCGATGTTGACATCAAGCCCTGGCCTTGCTGCCGCTTGTCGCATCCCTATGTGGCCGTTGCACTGGCTGCCGCTAAATCCTGCGATATCGACAACATCTCACGCGTACACGTGTCGGTGAATGCCTCGGCGGCTCGTCTGTGCAGTCCCCTACCTCAGCGCCGGCGCCCCGTCACCCTGCAAGATGCAAAGTACAGTATCCCCTTCATGACGGCATTCGCCCTGGTGCGCGGAGCCCCAACGCTGAATGGACTGAGTGGCGACGTCATGAGCAACAAGCAGGTGCTTGCGATGGCCAGTCGCGTCGAGGTTGAAGAAGGCCTGCCGGATAATCCCGGGCACCCCCTTGCGGTGTTGACGCTGCTGGATAAAAACGACCAGATTGGCCGCTACGAATTTTCGATTGGCGACCTGCATATGGACACGGAGTCAGTAAGATTGAAGTTTCTTGAGTGTTTCCGGTATGCGGGCCTGACGACGGCAGCGGCCCCGGCCTGGGACTTTGCCATCAACGGGCAAATTGCAAAAGCTGTTCTTTACACCGGCGGCGTGCCGGACTAGGGGCTGATATGTATGCGACTGAACTTCTTGCCGGCCGCGTGGCCCTTGTAACGGGCGGCGCAGGAGGGATAGGCAAGGCGGTAGCCGATGCCTTGGCAAAGTATGGCGCCCACGTGGTGGCGGCCGACGTATCGCACACCGCTTCCTCGCCCACGGGCAGCCCGGCGATTGAACGGGTAACATTGGACGTAACCCAGCGCAGCGATGTGCTGCGCTGTTTCGACGATGTGATACAGCGCCTGGGACGCCTTGATATTCTGGTCAATGTGGCAGGCGTGGTGTCCATGGGAAGCGCCGAGCAACTGGCAGAGGAGGAATGGGACCGGGTCATGGATATCAACCTTAAAGGAACGTTCCTTTGCTGCCAGGCGGCCATGCCCCATATGCGGCGCCAGGGCTTTGGGCGCATTGTCAATCTAGGCTCCGTTATCGGTAAGAACGGCGGCAATCCGCGGCCATGGCTGGACCCGCGCGAGCAGGACCGCGCAAGCAATGTGGCCTATGGTGTTTCCAAAGCGGGCGTACATATCATGACGGCTTTCCTGGCCAAAGAGCTTGCCGGCGCCGGCGTAACGGTCAATGCCGTGGCGCCGGGTCCGGTAGCGTCGGCCATGACCACCAATTTCCCGCAAACCTTACGCGATTTGATTCCGGTCGGGCGCATGGGGGCGGCCGACGAGATCGCCTCGGCCGTCGTTTTCCTGGCGGCGCCGCAGTCCTCATTCATTACTGGCGAAACGCTGGATGTCAACGGTGGCATCTGGTGTGACTAATTCCGATGGAATAAGTTTTTTTTATAAACATTTATTTGTGAGTATCAATACTATGCGACAGCCACGTTCTATCTACCTCGTTCTGGATATGGAAAACGATTTGGTTCACGTTGATGGCCCCAGCGGTAAGGGGCCCTTGGGTGAGCAGGTCCGCCAGCGCGGTATCCTTGCCAAGACCGCGACTGCCATCAAAAAAGCCCGCGACGCCGGTGTGCTGGTCGGATTTGTGCGAGTCGGCTTTTCTTCCGACTACAAAGAGTGTCCTGCAGGTTCACAGGTTTTTTCCGCAGCACCGCAACATGGCTTGTTCAAGCTGGATTCATGGGGCACAGAAGTTCACCCGGAACTCGAAAAATTGTCGTCTGACCTCGATATCATCAAGCATCGGGTCAGCCCATTTTATTCCACGACACTCGAGGCGCAGCTGCGCGCCCTGGGCGTCGAGCGCATTTATTGTTCCGGCGTTTCCACCCAGGCAGTGGTGCAAGCTACCGTGCGCGACGCCCATGACCGCGACTACGAAGTGATTGTGCTGGAAGATGCTTGCGCTGCTCATAGTGCCGAAGAGCATGCGAATTCGATGCAGAGCATCGCACGCTTCTGCAAGACCGAGACGACCGATACCGTGACTTTCACGAATCCGTAAGCGGTTCTGCTTTCGTAAAACACCCGGCGCTGTCCACGACAGCGCCGGGTGTTTTCATTTATGCAGCGGGGCGGCGCCGCGATCGATCCGCATAAATTTAGCTAAATCAAAAGCTCCATTCGGATTTTGTGCCTTTTAGTGGTGAAGCGCTTGAAATATATTGATCGAGAGCAAGTCTGCTCGACAAATTCATAAATGAGCGTGCTCAATAGCCGCCATCCTGAGGGAGACAAAACGTGGATCGTCGATCCTTTTTACACGCGGCGGGCGCCGGTGGCGTCATGCTGCTGGGTGCGCGCGCGACTGCCGCTGAAGCCTATCCGGCCAAGCCGGTTACGGTAGTTGTTGCCTTTGCACCCGGCGGCGGTACCGATACGCTCGCCCGCGCATTATCGACTTCGCTGGCGCGCGCCTTGGGCCAGTCTGTCGTCGTGGAAAACAAGCCGGGCGCCTCGACCGTCATCGGCGCCGACTATGTCGCCAAGTCCAAGCCCGATGGCTACACCTTGCTCGTGACCAGTGCGCCACACGTGAGCAACCCGTCGCTGATGAAGAAAATGCCTTTCGATACCGTAAAGGACTTCTCACCGGTGTGTCTGGCTGCCAAGTCGCCTTTTGTGCTCGTGGTCAAGCCGGATTCGCCCATCAAGTCACTGGATGACCTGGCGAAGGAAGCTAAGAAAAGGCAATTGACATTCGGTTCGTCGGGTAACGGCACCAACGATCACCTTTCGACCGAACTGCTAAGCGCCACCTACGGCGTCTCGATGACCCACGTTCCCTATAAAGGAACAGGTCCGGCATTGATCGACCTGATGGGCGGGCATATCGACCTGATGTTTGCGAATATTGTGGGCGCGGCGCCGTTGGTGCGGGCGGGAAAACTGCGGGCGATTGCCGTGACCACGGCGCAACGTTCGACCTTGATGCCCGAACTGCCCACTGTCCAACACGTGACTGGCAAACCATTTGACGTCAGTGCCTGGACGGGCATTCTGGCGCCGGCCGGCACCAATCCAGCCATTATTGAACGGCTTAATAACGATATCCGCGCCTCGCTTCAGGTGCAAGCAGTGAAAGATGTCATGACCACCAATGGGGCCGATATCGTTGGCAGTACCGCCGCCGAATTTCAGGATTTCATTGTCAGTGAAATCGAAAAATGGGGTGTGATCATTAAAGCAGCAGGTATACAGGTTTAGGAGAAGAAACGCATGCAAACGATTAGTGTGATGGCAACAGGATTGCAATTTCCTGAGGGCCCGGTGGCCATGGAAGACGGTTCGGTTCTGGTCTCAGAGATTCGCGCGGGCCGGGTGACCCGTGTGAGTCCGGACGGTACGCTTACCACCGTGGCCGACTGCAAGGGCGGACCTAACGGTTTGGCGATTGGCCCGGACGGCGCGGCTTATGTATGCAATAACGGCGGCAACACGTATCCGCCAGATCATTTTGCCGCGATCGGGCCAGCCAGTGACTACGCGGGCGGCTCAATTCAGCGCATAGACTTACAAACCGGCAACGTCGAAACGTTATATACACATTGCGGCGAACATCGCCTATCGGCACCTAACGATCTCGTCTTCGATAAGCATGGTGGGTTCTACTTTAGCGACTTTGGCAAGAAGCATGCACGGCTTCGCGACCATGGCGCTATTTATTACGCGCTTCCCGACGGATCCAGCATTACCGAAGTGGCTTATCAGGTGGCTGCGGCAAATGGGGTCGGGCTATCGCCGGATGGAAGCGTGCTTTATGTGGCAGAAACCGAAACATCCCGGCTCTGGGCCTTCGATATTGAGGCACCGGGACAGATCCGACGGCATGGCTATCCCTCGCCTCATGGGGGGCGCCTGGTATGTGGCCTGCCCGGCTATCAGCGCCTGGACAGCATGGCCATCGATGCAGAAGGCAACGTTTGCATCGGTACGCTCATTACGGGCTTGGTGACGGTTATATCGCCTGACGGAAAAGGGGTAAACACGGTGCAGATGCCGGATACGCATGTCACCAACATTTGTTTCGGCGGCGTTGATATGAAAACCGCGTTCATCACTTTGTCGTCGTCCGGGCAACTGGTTTCGATGCCGTGGGAAAAGCCCGGATTGAGACTCAACTACAACGCCTGAGCCAATTTTCGCGAGGCGGTCTTGCCGGCCGCCCGGCCCCTTTGCCGGGCGGATCTCCCGCCGGCCGGGAGGCTCGCGTACACCGTCATTTTTCTTGGAAAAGACCTATGCGACCCTTACCCAGTTTATTGTTCTTGGCGTTTGTCTCCCTGTCGTCTGCAGGCACTGCATGGGCACAGGACTATCCAGCCCGCGCTATTCGCTTGATTATTCCGTTTCCGCCCGGCGGTACCACCGATATGATAGGTCGGACGTTTGCCGATGAGATGGGTAAAGTGCTGGGTCAGGCGGTCGTGGTCGAAAACAAGGGTGGAGCAAGCGGCGCCATTGGCGCTGAAGCGATCGCCAAGGCGGCTCCCGACGGCTATACCATCGGATTGTCCTCGGCATCGGGCTTTGCCATCCACCCAGCCTGCAATCCCAAGGTTTCTTACCACCCTATACAGGACTTTGCTCCTATTACCCGTCTGGCAAGTTCTCCGCACGTTATTCTGGTCAACCCCGGTTTCCCGGCCAAAAACTACCAGGAATTTCTGGCCATGATCCAGGCCCATCCCGAAAAGTACGAATACGCAACGTCCGGTACCTGCGGCAGCGGTCACATGTTGGGCGAGCAATTCAAGCTGTCTACCGGGGTGTCAATGATGCACGTCCCATACCGCGGTGCAGGCCCCGCGGCCAATGATGTACTGGCGGGGCACGTGCCCATCCTTATCGATGCACTGCCTTCGGCAACGGCGCATATAAAGGACGGCAAGTTGCGCCCCATTGTGCTGGCGTCAGCCAATCGCGTAGCCAGTGTGCCCGATGTTCCGACCTTTGGGGAGGTCGGCGTGAACGAAGCCAATGAAGCCGGATGGTATGGCTTGGTCGCGCCTGCGGGAACTCCGGATCAAATGGTCCAGACGATTTATCGTGCAGTGCTCAAGGCCATCGAAAGCCCGGCTCTACAAGAGCGCTTGCGCGCCGCGGGTGCAATGCCCGGCGGAACCACTCCGTCCGAGCATGCCGCGGAAATCAGTAAGTCGTTTGAACGCATGAAGGTTTTGGTGAAGGCCAAGAACATCACGCAAAACTAGGATCACGCCCCGTTCGACTGAGCGGGGCGTAATGCCTCCCATGCGCTTACCAAGGCGGGCAGGAATTCCTGCCAGTCGGCCACCACGCCGATGTGGGCTGCTTGGAATATGCCTGCCTCGGGATCTTTGTTGATCGCAATAACCTTGGTATGAGGATCGATGCCCGCCATATGTTGAGGAGTGCCCGATATGCCGATCGCCACGTATATTTCTGGTGATACATATTTGCCTGACTGACCGACTTGCCGCGCCACGGGAGCCCAGCCCGCGTCTATCGTCGGAAGGCTGCCGCCAACCGCGCCACCGAGTTTGGCCGCCAAGTCGTAAAGTGCTGTGAATCCCGCTTCGCTGCCCATGCCCCGGCCGCCTGCGACCACGAGCCGCGCTCCTTCAAGCGCGGCATGCTGCTCACTGCGTTCCATGGGGGTCACGGGATAGGCGGGTCGTAGCGGTTCGCTGTGCAAAACGTGATGGACCGCCGTTGAGCCCGCATCGATGGGCTTAGCGGCCATGGCGTTGTCGGGCTTTCTAACTGCGGCAAAGAAAGGACCGGCCTGACAGTTCAGGGTAGTGTTTAGCCGCCCGCCGAATGCCGTCCGGGTCGCCGACATATGGCCTGAAGCGTCAAATTCGAATTGCTTGATCTTCCCCAAGGGCACCCCGTTTAGCCTGGCGGCCAGGCGCCCGGCGATTTCTTCGCCTACTGCGCCAGCGGCCAAAAGAAAAACAGTGTCTGGTGTGCAAGGAAGGCTATTTCCAGAGGCAAGGGCGGCGGCAAACACATCGGTCAGCTGCTGTGTTTGCAGCGGCTGCGGCCAGGCGGGATTCGAGATCACCCAGACATTCTCCATGCCCAGCGCCCGCGCACGTTCAACTGCAGTATCCGGGTCAGCGCCGACAAGAACAGCGTTCGCTATTCCTTGACAGCGCTTTGCCAGCTCACTGGCGGCTTCCAGAGGGGCTAAGTCAGCTTGCGCCATGGCCGGGCCCGTATGAATAAGGGCATAAATACTGCGAATCGTATTAGCTTGCATGAGATTCAGATGGGTTCTGCCAGGTTTTCAGGTAAGACGCCAAGGCATTCGCCTGTTCGATAACTGTGCCATCGAACATGCGGCAGGGCGCGTGCCCAGACGAGGCCGATTCCGGCGGTTCGACACGTAGCACCGTGATGCCGGTATCGGCATTTGCTGTGTCAGGCTTTATGACGGGAAATTGCTGCTGCTTGGCCAGCATCACGTTCTTCATCAAGGGGTGGCGCAGGCGGTTGTTTTTATCGTTGCTGATGCTGGCGCAGGCCGGCATAGGCACCCTGACGGATTCGTCCTGGCTGGTGGCAATGCGCTCGAATACCAACGTTCCGTCGTCGCTTAGCTTGGCATGTAGAGCAAGGCTCACGAATGGCCAATCGCAGTGTTCAGCCAGGTAGGCGGCGGTCATGCCGTCGTCCATGTCGCCGTGTTCGCGCCCTATTAATATCAGATCGGTTGGCGCGTCTGGCAGTTGAATCGCCTGCATGACGTGGCGCGCCAACCATGCGGGATTACCGCGTTGGCCGGCTGGCGGGCACAGTCCGAATACGCGTTCGATCCGGTACGCGGCCACCGAGCGCATCAATGCAAGGTCGGTCGACCCATCCGTAACCAACGCCGTGATAATGGTGCTTGGGTCGCGATTCCGGAATTTGAGCGCCGTTTCAAGCGCGGCCTCGTCAAAAGGGCTGAGCTTGAACGGCGTAGTGGGCGAGTCGACGATATCGGTCCACTGCCCGGATACCGGGCGCTCAAGCGGGCGCTTAGGATCGGCCACGCCGGCAATCAATACGGCAATATGCATTGGTGCTCCTAAGCTGCCGCGGTTGCCGTTCTGGCAGCGACGCGCCCGAAAATTGCCGCCTTACCAAGTGCCGTTCCGGTCATGTAAGCAGCGCCATGCAAACCGCCGACGACCTCCCCGGCGGCATAAAGTCCTTCCAGCACCTGGCCATAGACGTCTAGCACCCGCATGTGCTTATCAATGCACAAGCCACAATAGGTGCCAAACACTGCCGCGGTCGACGGATAGGCATAGAAGGGCCCTTGCTCGATACGTACCAGGTCACCATATTGGTGAACCAGATGTTGACGACGGAAGTCGGGATCTTCCCCGGCGCTTACGTAGTCGTTGTAGTGGTTGACGGTGTGTATCAAGGTTTCGGCCGGCACTTCGATAAGCGCCGCCAGCTGCTCGAGAGTGTCGGCTTCTATCATCAAGCCTTCTTCCAGACGACGCTCCAGGTCGAGGATACGCGTCAGGTTGTCGCCGCTTTCGAGTATCTTGCGATCAAGAATTTGATAGGTCGCGCCGTAGGGCTGCCGAATGCAGGCATCGCCAAGCAGCTTGTAGGAAATCGACTCATCGACAAACCGTTTGCCGTCCTGGTTTACCGCAATGGCACCTTTGTATACCGCCAGGCAGCTATGGTGATTGGTTTCATCGGTGGGATGCTTGCCATAGGTGCCTTTTATATAGATCATGTCGCGGTTATCGGCGCCGATTTTCCAGGCCATCTTCAGGCCGTCGCCGACATTGCCCTCGCCACCGATGAATACTGCCGCATCGTATTGGGGGGCATACCTGTGGACCAGTTCGGCGTTGCGGCAGAAGCCGCCGCTGGCAAGAAGCACCCCTAGCTTGCCCTCCACACTGAATGTCTTGCCATTGCGAAGGACGCTCACCCCTTCGACGCGGCCAGTGTCCGCATCGCGTATCAGGCGTTGCGCTGCCGTCGAGGTAAGCACCTGTACCTTGCCCGTTTCCTTGGCCTGCGCAGCGATGATGCGCACCATATCGGCGGGGTCAACGTTATGGACTCTGGGCACCGACTGGCCGGACGACGCTTCGATATGGCGACCAAACTGCACACCAGCTTGTTTCAACCATTCGTAGGTGTCGAGCTGGTTATCCGTATACACCCGCACCAGCTCTTCGTCATTTTCAAATTGCCCGACCTCGCGCAGGTCGTTGAATAATAGTTCGCTGGAATCTTCTATGTGGTTCTCGCGTTGCAGGTCGGTGCCGGCAAAGGCCAGGCATCCACCGCTCATTGCCGATGAGCCGCCGGTGTCGGCTTGCTTCTCGATAAGAATGACATCATGCCCCGAGCTCGCGGCTTCCAGGGCCGCGGAGAATCCCGCCAAACCGCCACCGATGATTACGAGTTCTGTCTGTAAATCCATGGTGCACTTCCTTGTTGCGAATTCGAAATTAGACTGTGCCGGCGGCCAAGGCGGCCGCATGTTTACCGGAAATTCGGCCCAACACGGAACCTGCGGTAAGCCCTACGCCGCCCGCATACTTCACGTAGTACAGACCACCGACCATTTCGCCAGCGGCGTAAAGGCCCGGAAGCGCTTGATCGCTGTCGTCCAAGACTTGCCCCTGGGTATTGACCTTGACGCCCGCAAAGGTGCAGGTAATTCCGCAGGTAACGGCATACGCGACAAAGGGGCCGGTATCGATGGCGTTGGCCCAGTTGGATTTTGGGATGGAAAGGCCAGCGGTGCCGCGCCCGTCTTTGACGGCCGGGTTGAAGGGAACGCTGGCGTCGATGGAGCGGTTGTATTCCTGTATGGTTTGCAGGAATGCTTTCTGGTTGATGCCGTCAAGCTTCGCGGCCAGCTCTTCTATCGAGGCGGCAGTGATACGAGTCGCATGCTTCACGCGGTATTCGTCGGGCAATAAATCGACGCTCTTGGCGTCGAAAATCTGCCAGGCCACCGCACCGGGCTGGGCCAGTACGCGGGCACCCATGGCCGAATACGTGTAGTTGCGAAAGTCAAGGCCTTCGTCCACAAAGCGCTTGCCGTCGGCATTTACCACGACGCCAAGGGTGAAGTAGTTTTTTTGCTGATTCAGAAGATTGATGTCGCCGAACGGGGGCGCATTCAGGTCATAGAAGACCGCATGGCAGCCCGTCCAGTTGCCGTGAGGGGTTGCGCCGGCATCCAGCGCCAGGCTGATGCCGTCGCCCGTGTTGTAGCGCGAGCCGCGCACCTTGGCCAGATCCCAGTTGGGTCCTAAATATTTGGACCGCCACAAGACATTGGCGTGGTAGCCTCCTGTGGCGAGAATGACGGATTTTGCGCGGATGGATTGCTTTACTTTTTCGGCTTCGGATTCGATTGTCCAGTAGTCGGCTTCGCGATCAAGACCGGTTGCCCGGGCTTCGTACCGCACGTCGATGCCAAGTTGTTCCGAGCGCGCATAAAGCCTTTCCATCAAGCCGAGGCCCCCGCCGGAGACTTCGACCGTCAAGCCTCCCCAAAACTTTTGCTTACCATCGACCTTGAAAGATTGGCGGCCGTAAATAGGAACGAACCTTACGCCATGTTCGCGCATCCACTGCATGGTGGGCAGGCTTTGGGATACGACGGTCTCGAGGACATCGGCGTCGGCCCGGTATCCGCTCATCGCGACGACTTCTTCGAAGAACTGATCTTCGGTGTAGGTGCCAAAATCGCTATTTTCTATTTCATCGGGATGCAGGTCTGGAACGAGTGTCAGCAGATCGTCTATGCCGCGATAGGCGATTCGGAAGGCCCCCCCGGTGAAAGCGGAGTTGCCGCCTCTGTGTTCCTTGGGTGCCCGTTCCAGCACGATGACGCTGGCTCCATCTTCGTGGGCGGCAATAGCGGCACACATGGCGGCGTTCCCGCCCCCGATTACTGCGACATCATAGAGTTCCATACTATTTTCCATAAATATCATCGTTATGCGGACCATCTGCCTTCGATGTCCGCATTCCATTGTGCTGGTTTATTGCCGATTTTCAGCCCGGCCCAGTACGGGTAGGGGCCTATTCCGACATGCTGACGCCGGCTGCTTTCAGAACACCGCCCCAGCGCGTGAACTCTGTGCCGAAGAAATTCTGGAAAGCGTTGGGGTCGGACATGACCGACGGCACGACCGCGACATTTTCCAATTGCTTTTGAATGTCAGGGCGCGCGATGGCTTTCTTGATGGCCGCGTCTATCTTGGCGACGACCTCGGGCGAAGTTTTGGCAGGTGCGAATATGCCCACCCAGTTGACGACATTGAAATCAGGAAGTTCTTCCTGAGCAGTTGGGACATCGGCCAGGAAGCTGACACGTTTGTCACTGGTGACGGCAAGGGCGTTCAAGCGCTTGTCTTTGATCAGCGTATACAAAGGGGGAAGGTCCATCACGATGCCGTCCACATGGCCGGCAAGGGTGTCGGTAACGGCCGGGCCAGCTCCTTTGTAGGGCACATGGACGATGTTTCCCTTGGACGCCTGTTTAAGTAGTTCAATCGTCAAGTGGGGCAGGCCGCCAGCACCAGAAGACGCCAACGTTACCTGCTTGCTGCGCGTTAACTCCAGAAGTTCCTTGAGGTTCTTTACCTTAAGGTGGGGTCCAACGGCGACAGCCTCGGGCGTCAAGCCCACCGTATTGATAGGCGTAAAGTCGGTCATGGAATCAAACGGCGGCTTTTTCATGGTCTGTGGTGAAAGCACGACCGGGCTTACGCTTGAGAGAAGCAGGGTATGGCCGTCGGGCTTGGCCTTGGCCACGTTGCCTGCGCCAATCATGCCGCTGGCCCCGGCTTTGTTCTCGACGACAATGGTGGTTCCGAGCGCCTCGCCAATGGCGGGCGCCACGATACGAGCCACGATATCGTTGGATCCCCCCGGCGGATACCCCACAATCATCGTGATGGGATGCGCTGGAAAATTCTGCGCCAGGCTTGGCGTAGCAATAATGAACGTGGGCAGCGACAGCACCGCCAGCGCAAGCGTGCGCAAGGTTGCGCGACGCGATTTCGAGGTCTTAAGCATGTGTTTGTCTCTTTGAATGATTGTTATTCGGTGGCCAACCGCGGGTCGGACGATACGGCTTGAGTTCGAAAATTCTATAGTGCGGCGCCTGAGCGGCAATCGCCTAGAGTGAAAGCGTTATTCGGATTTTTCGAATATATGGCCAGCCCGCTGCCATTATGATGATGCTCGGGCAACAAAGGCATAGGCTTATCGAACCCTGCCGGCCGTACAGGAGACAACATTGAAAATCTGGCATCAGAGCTTTACTGATCTTAATGAATTCCCCCTTTATCGCGAGACGCTGCAGTCCCATGCAAATGCGGTAGCGGGTTCTGATGTTTCGGTCGTCGTGCATGGGCTACGTCCGGGAACGTACCCGCCGGCGACTGCGCCCATGGACGTGAATAGTCGCGCCGGATTGCGGATTTTTAACGCTCAGCAGGTTTGCGAAGCGGCGGTAGCGGCGCAGGCTGCCGGTTACGATGCCTTTGCCTTGGGTTGTTTCTTCGACCCCGCATTGCACGAGGCGCGATCTTTGGTTGATATACCAGTGGTCAGTTTGACCGAAACCTGCATGCTCACGGCGTGTTCGCTGGGCCGCAAATTTGCGGTCATTTCCTTGACCGACTTTCAGAAAATGCTGACTGAAGATCTGGCCAACCAGTATGGTTTGACGTCGCGGCTGGCCGGAGTCGTAGCGATGTCACCTGCTGTCAAGCTCTACGATCTGGAAGGTAGTGGTGCGGTGATCGATTCGATCAAACAGCGGTTCATCGCCTCGTGCCAGGAAGCGTTATGGCTTGGAGCCGAAGTCATCATTCCGGGCGACGGCGTGCTCAATGAGTTTCTGGTACGCCACAAAATGCTGTCGGTGGATGGCGCGGTAATCATGGATGCGCTAGGGGTCCTGTTCCACCATGCCGCTTTTTTCGCCCGGGCACGCGCATCCGGATGTCTGGATGTCAGCCGTCGTCTGCTATATGCCAAACCCACCGGGCCGATGCTGGGCCATGCGAGGCAATTTACGGGGGCGTTCCAGCGTGGCGAACAGGAATTTTCCGGCGGCGCTGCACTAAGGGACTGAGCGCAAAGCCGTCTAGCAGGAGGCTGGGGAATCAATTATTCCCCGACCACACAGTTGCGATGTTGTCTAGTTCCGCAACCGTCATGGCTTCACCGTGGCTTGCGCCCATCAGCACAGCAACAAATTCCTCACCGCCGTAGCGCGCGACAAATCTATCTTGCGCACTTGCTGACGCAGGACAGAGGCAAACTGACGCAGCACCTGGTCGCCTACAGAGTGCCCGTGGCTGTCGTTTATTTTCTTGAAGTTATCCAGGTCCTGCATTAATAAGGATTTTGCTCCGTCTGGGTTGGCCAGTTCCATTTGGTTCAAGTTGTGCAGTAATGCCCCTCGATTCAACAGACCCGCCAGTGAATCGTGCGTCGCTTCTCGATAAAGGCGCAACAGCAATCCCAGATGAAAGTAATTCGCCGCCAAAGCTGCTACCAGCAACGCCGCCAGTAACCAGGTCTGTTCCCATCCGAGGGGAGTCATCCATGTGCCTGCCACACATTGCGAAAAAATGTGCAGGCCAAGCAACCAGGCCCCCGCCAATGCCGATTCAAAAAGTGTGAACGGGAAAACGGATAGTGTGGCAACCAGCAAGAAGGGGATGAATCCATATCCGACCAGGCCGCCGGTAGGGCAATTAAGAGCCCCGCGGAAATACGTATTGGTGTAATTCTGGCGCGGCCAAAGCGGGCCAGAAGAATGGTGGCGATCAATCCCGCCAACAGGAAAAAACGGCCTGGAGTGGTGTAGGCGAGAGTGGATGCGGGCAGCACCATCGCATCGATTGCGATCCACAGCGGTGTCATGACGGCGAAGATGATGCCCACTACCAGGACGCGGCTGCGCAGGTAGTCACCGCGTGCGTAGGCGAAATCCTTGGAATGCCGGCGACCGCTAAGCGTGTCTCGTATGGATCTGATGCCTATGGATCTGATGCCCGCAAGCGAACTGGGTGTAGGGTTGCCCGCTCGCCTGCGAACCGGTTCATATTGCCCGGACAAGGCCCCATTAGCACTGGAAGACGTTTTTGAAATCATGGCGCCCCACAAAAGCGATGTAAAAGGCTTCATAGCAGCCTTAAACCATGTTCTCATGTGGGTCATTAAACGCGCTTGATCTGTATCAAGGCTTGGTCGGCGACGGTCGGGATGTTGTTTTGAATCACTGCTCTTGGACGATTGCCCTGCAATGCGCCGAGGGGTACTGTTCAGGTGTTGCTGATAATAACCTTCAGCGCG
This sequence comes from Candidimonas sp. SYP-B2681, assembly GCF_003971065.1. Classification (GTDB taxonomy): domain Bacteria; phylum Pseudomonadota; class Gammaproteobacteria; order Burkholderiales; family Burkholderiaceae_B; genus Pollutimonas. The sequence goes on along the minus strand of NZ_RYDV01000006.1, from coordinate 202,194 downwards.
CGTTCTTTTGCTGCATTGCCAAATACGTCGTAGGCTTCGAGGAACTGATCGAACTCGAATCGGTGCGTAATCAGTGCCGCGGGTGTGAGCTTGCCGGACTTAACCGTTTTGAGCAGCATGGGGGTGGTATTGGTGTTGACCAGGCCCGTGGTTATCGTGATGTTCTGGATCCATAGTTTCTGAAGTTCCAGGTGAACGCTGATGCCGTGGACGCCAACGTTGGCCAGATGGCCGCCCGGTCGGAGAATACGTTGGCAGACATCAAAGGTCTGAGGTATGCCAACGGCTTCGATCGCTACATCGACCCCGTCTTTGGTTTGCTCAAATATGGATTTGACAGCATCTTCGTTCGCACTGTTGATGACTTCTGTTGCGCCGAACTTTTTCGCCATTTCCAGGCGCGAATCATCTACGTCGATCATAATGAGCTTCGCGGGCGAGAAAAACTGCGCCGTCAGCAACGCCGCCATACCGATGGGGCCTGCGCCCACAATCGCAACAATGTCGCCTGGCTTTACTGCTCCATATAAGACGCCGATCTCGAAGCCGGTGGGCAGAATGTCGCTGAGCATAACCAGTGCTTCTTCATCGCTGCCTTCGGGAATGGGATACAGGCTGTTGTCCGCGTGGGGGACGCGGACGTATTCCGCCTGCGTTCCATCGATTAAATGTCCCAGGATCCAACCGCCGTCTTCGCAATGGGAATACATCTGTTTTTTGCAGTATTCACATTTGCCGCAAGACGTGATGCACGAGATAAGCACCCGGTCGCCTTTCTTGAAATTGCTGACCGCGTTGCCGACTTCTTCGACGATACCGACTCCTTCATGTCCCAGGACGCGCCCCTTAGTGACAGCAGGCACATCGCCTTTGAGGATATGCAGGTCCGTGCCGCAAATAGTCGTCTTGACGATTTTGATGATGGCGTCGGTAGGTTGGGAAATCGCCGGAGTGGGTACAGAACCCCAGGTTTTTTGTCCAGGACCAATATAAGTAAGGGCTTGCATCGTAGCTGGCAGCGTCATATGGATCTCCTAAATTGGCACAACGTTCCAAATTACGTCGTAGACCAGACCTATCCTCGCATGCCGCTCCAAGCCAAGACTTGATCCTAATCAAGCGGTCTGCCTTTGGCCCATGACTTAAGCAGGCCCATTCGAAACGGCAGAAACCAAACGCCGCTTTACTGGTCCATTTCTTGCTGAAAAAAGCATAGCGCGCCGGGATGTCCGCGATGGCGTCGGGGCCTTTGTACCAGGCGCTGCTCCCTTTGTCATGCACCTTGGGCCGCCCTGAAAGCGACCCCCTAACGAACGATAGGAGGCCATATGATTTACAGAGCGCAGTTTCCGCGCAGTCTGTTTGCGGACCTGGACAGATTGCAGCGCGAGATGCAACAGGCTTTTTCAAGTTCATCGCCCAGTATCCGTGGTTTGGGGCGAGGCGGATATCCAGCGATGAACATAGGCCATACTCCATCTTCCGTAGAGATATATGTATTCTTGCCCGGCATTGACCCACAGGCAATCGAAGTGCAGGTTGAGAAAGGAGTGCTGGTAGTGGCTGGCGATAAAAAAGAAGATGTGCCGCAAGAGACCGAGAAAGAAATCAGCCATATTAACGAGCGATTTTCGGGCCGATTCCGGCGCGTTGTGACGCTGCCCGAAGACATCGACCCCGATCAGATTGAAGCGCGGTATAGGGATGGCGTCCTGCATATTTGCATACAGCGGCGCGCCACCAGCCAGCCACGTCAAATCACGGTGCAATAAATCAAGGAGTACGACATGGACGAAACAAATGCCGTCGCCCCACAGTCTGAAGATAAGCAGCAAACTGAGACTCGCGACCAAGCGCCGCTGACCCCATTGGTAGACGTGTTCGAGGACAGTTCCGGGATTACCTTGTGTGCAGATTTGCCCGGCGTCCCCAAGGACAAGTTGACGTTGCAGGTTAAGGACGACACGCTGACCATACAAGGCGTCATTTCGATTGAAACGCCGCAAGGCATGGAGGCCATTTATGCCGAGGTGAATTCGCCTCGATATGAACGCGCATTCACCTTGTCAAAGGAATTGGATGCTGAAAAGGTAACGGCCGAATTTGAAGCTGGTGTGCTGAAGCTTCGTATCCCTAAAGCCGAGCATGCGCAGCCTCGTCGTATCGAGATCAAGGTGGCTTAGTTCAATTTCTATATCAGACGTGCACGTTGTCGACGTCGCTTCCCGTTCACGTTTGATGTAGAACTGGAATAGCAAGGAAGGCAGAGGTGGGCGGTCGCGCGCGCAACTATCTGTTGGCCGGCTGCTTCATCTGTTGATGTGACCAGTCGCGCGCCAAATCGCGCTTGAGTCGGGTATTCAGAAGCAGGGTGATCAGTATGGCGATCGATGCGCCTAGCGTTGCCAGGGCCATGTCTTTATGGGCATCCCAGATATCGCCCTGGGTGCCCAGATAGTCCATACCGAGGTCACCCCCGAATACCTCGGCCACGCCCCACTCCACTAGCTCGTATAACGCCGACGTACTCAGCGTGAAGTCCAGCGGTAGAAAATACGCCCAGAAGCCGCGTACTTCGACAATGCGCAGAAAGAATTCGCGAAGGGGATACGCCAGCAAAAGCCCGTAAGAAAAGTGGACCAGTCGGTCAAAGTGGTTGCGGTCCCAGCCCAATATGCTGTTCAAGGTGTGGCCGGTAAGGGCGCGCCACCATTCGTCATAGGGCACACGTGCGTAGGTATAGTGCGACCCGACCGTGTGAAGGGCAAGAAAAAGCAGGATGAGCAGTAAGGAGGCGTTGGAAAATCGAAACCACCGGCGTATTCCGAAAAGCCCGCCTATGAAGACAAGCACCAGCACGTTCTCCAGGACCCAATCGGCGCGGCTAAAAGGATGGATGGCCAGTGCCGCCCACAACATCATATAGGCGCCGCCTGCCAGTTTCACTGCGTTTTCGCTTGTTAAGGAATGTATTGTCATGGCTGCATTATGTAGGGCGCCGCTTTCCTACTCCGCTGTCCGCTGTTGTTAGAAAGCCATCCGCAAACCGGAGGCCGGCTATGCAAACAGCGCTGTATTGATACTTGATGCTACGTCGGCCGTAACGAAACCTTGGCGTAACCATAGTCTGCAAGGGTAATCATTGGAACTCTTGTTGTGGTCCGTGTCATTTTGACACCTGCTCTTACAGGGGCAGGCATTTGGCGGTGCTATAAAAATTTCCAAGAGCAGGCGGTCGCCTGGAACCTTAAAGGAATTTCCATGAAGCGTAATCTAATAGCACTAAGCGGTGTATTTCTGTGTGCCGGCCTGGCCGCTTGCGGTACGCCTAAAGACGCTCAGGAACTGACGCAGAAAACTATCCAGTATCGCTGTGGGGCCAGTGGCCAGCAGCGACTTGCCGTGCAGTACACGTTCCAGGGAGCTGAAGCTTTGAATGCCAAAGTGGTGTACAACAAACAATCGTTGGACCTGGCCCGTGACAACAGTAGCACTGCCGATATGGTGGGCAATACCTTTCGCGGCAGTGGCTTTACCTGGACCACCGATAAGTTAACCCCCGAGAATGCCAGCACCGTTCATGGCAATACGCTTACCCAAGAGGCCCCGAAAGTGATTAACGGCCAAAAAGTTGTCGTTAACAATATTCTGGCCAAGGACTGCAAAGTCGTATCGTAAACACAGCTTTTAACGCGCAAGGCCGGAACTGCCATGAATACGGTGGCCATTCCGGCCTTTGTTTTTGAAAGGTGAAAATTAACGAAGCTCGGCTTCCACCAGAGCGCGTGTGACTTCCCACCCCTTGCTGTGATGGGCACGCAAAAGTTCGCGCAGCAATAAGCCGTCGCGACGGAACAGCGCTTCCAGTATTTGTCCATGTTCGGCAAGCGCGTTGCGCCACCGTGTATCTTCTATGTTGCCAACGTAGCGGTAGCGCTTGATATGTAGCGATTCCGCCCGGTAAATGCGCGATAGTGCGGGGTTATGGGCACCGTCCACAATCAGCTGATGAATCTGCTGATTAATCTGAAAATACAGCAACAAGTTCCCATCTTCGGCCGACTCGATCATGGCAGCATGCAGGCTCGCTATTTCCGCTAGTTCCGTCTCGGTGATTCTGGCGCAGCTGGCCGTAGCGGCAATATTTTCCAGGCCGATCAGGACTTCCATCGCCGAGTCAATGTGCGACATCGATAGTTTGGTGACAAAAGCGCCCCGGTTAGGGGTGATCTCTACCAGGCCCTCGGACCCTAAAATCTTCAATGCCTCCCGCAGGGGAGTGCGGGACAGCTCTTTTTCTTCTTCAAGAAGGGATCGTTCCGAGATCCGTTGGCCCGGTTTGAGCTTTCCCGTAACGATTAACTCGCGTAATCGGTTCACGGCGGAAAGCGTTCGTGTTCCGTGGGATTTTGCACCGGTTTCCATGGAAGCTGAACCTGGGAGCGCCTTATCAAATTGCATGCAATACCGCTTATATTAGGGTTAATATGTACGTAATGTTTGGGCTGCTCTAATTATTGCATGCAATAATTCGCCAAGTACAGTATAAGTATCGACTTTGCGTAGGTGTTCCTCGCAGCGTCTACACGTGCATACTCGCCACTTTCCGCATCAACGAACAACAACAAGTATATGAATTTCCATAAGTATTTTTCAAATGTCAGCCGCCCGGTTGAATCATGTGTCGTGGGCAGCGGCGGATTTGGCCGTAGTTTTCTTGCGCAAAGTTTGCGGACCCCCTTATTGAGTTGCAAGGTCGCAGTGGATATTGATGCGCTGGTCGTCGTCGAGGCGATGCATTCTGTCGGTATCGCCAGGGACTCGATCCGGGTATGTGAGGATGCGGAAGCGGCATTGTCTGCATGGAATGCTGGCTTCTATATTGCCACCTCCGATTTGGCGCATGTCGCAGGGCTTCCTTTGGATATCGTCCTGGAGGCGACCGGAAATCCGGAAGCGGGCGCGCGCCACTCGAAGATTGCACTGGAGAATGATTTGCATTTGGTGCTGGTGTCCAAGGAGGTCGACAGCGTGGTCGGCCCCGGACTCGCACATAAGGCGAAAGGCAAAGGTCTTGTTGTGACGCCCGTTGATGGCGACCAGCCTAGTCTGCTGATTGGCTTGATCACCTGGGCGCAGGTGCTAGGCCTCGAGATTGTCGCAGCCGGAAAGGCCAGCGAATATGATTTTGTGTTCGATCCCGCCACAGGCCGGATGAGCAGCAATGGCGTCGTGATCGACGTACCCGAATTTGAATCGTTATGGGAGCTGGACAAGAAGAACGCGCTTGAGGTCGTGGCCGCCCGGTCAGAGCTTTGCCATCGTCTGCCACAGCGCGCGGTACCTGACTTTTGCGAAATGCTGGTCGTCGCAAACGCTACTGGACTGGCCCCTGACACCCCTGAATTTCATGTTCCTATCCTTAGAATTCCGGAAGTGCCTGGCATATTGCGGCTATCTGCTGAAGGTGGCGTTCTGGCCGATAGCGGCAAGCTTGAGCTTTTCCATTGCCTGCGCAAACCGAATGAATTGAGCTTTGCCGGCGGCGTTTTCATTGTGGTTCGTTGCCACGATGCGCCAACGTGGGATTTGCTGGCCGGAAAGGGTCATGTGGTCAGTGCCGATCAGAAAACGGCTTTGTTATACATTCCCCGCCACTTGCTGGGGTTGGAAGCGGCGAGCTCAGTCATCGAAGCGGCTGCTTTGGGCGTGTCCAGCGGCGGTAGTGAGCCTCGTCCCAACCAAGATCTTGTAGGCAGGGCGACCCAAGCTCTATCAGCGGGCGCCATCTTGACGATGGGCGGACACCACCATTCCATCGACCACGTTGCCCCAGTATTGATGCCGGCACTGCCTTTGGCCGATGAGTCGCCAGCGCCGTTTTATTTGATTGCCAATAGAAGGTTGCGTCGAGACGTCGCAGAAGGACAGTTTATCTGCCTTGCGGACGTCGAAATCGAGGCATCTTCTGTCTTGCTCGAACTCAGGAAGTATCAAGACAATGTTTTCTTTAGTGATTCGCAATAGCGTCCCCCGCGAGCGACGCCTTATCAAGCAAAAATAGGAGCAAGTGTATGACCATACAATTCAAGAAAATGGCGCTGGGTATTGCCCTGCTGTCGAGCTTTTCCGCAACGGTGGCGCAGGCGGCATGGGCGCCCACCAAGCCGATCGAATTTATTGCTTCGGCAGGCCCTGGTGGCGGTACCGACCAGTTCGCGCGCATCGTTCAATCTATCGTCCAAAAATACAATTTGACCCCGACATCCATTGTGGTCTCTAACAAGGGCGGTGGTGCCGGTACCGAAGCCTTTGTTTATGGCGAGGGAATCAAGGGCGATGCTCACAAACTGATATTCTCGACGAATCTGGCATGGTTGATGCCTATGATTACAAAGGTCGGCTACAAAATTGAAGACATGACGCCGGTTGCTACGATGGCGGCAGACGAATTCGTTTTGTGGACATCTGCGTCGGCCCCTTATAAGACTACGCAAGAGCTGTTGGCCGCAGCGAAGGAAAAGAAGGGCGCCTTCAAGATGGGCGGTGCGCAATCTAAAGATACCGATCACATTCTGACCCGCAAGATCGAAGAGGTCGCAGGCCTGAATGTCACCTATATCCCGTTCAAATCAGGTGGTGAAGCCGCCGTGCAACTGGCTGGCGGCCATTTGGACAGCAATACCAATAATCCAGGCGAGAACGCATCGTATTGGAAAGCTGGCAAGGTTCGCCCCCTGTGCGTTTTCTCCTCCTCGCCACTCAGCGGTACGGACAAGGTCAGCAAAGACATGTCTTGGTCCGACATCCCCCTGTGCAAGGACAACGGTATAGCGATTGATGCCTTCAACATGCCCCGCACGGTATGGATGGCGGGCGGTGTGACGGCCGAAGAAACGGCCTACTACGTCGACATGTTGAAGAAAGTGGCCGAAAAACCAGAGTGGAAGGCCTGGCTCGCACGTGGTGTGCAGTCCGAGTTCTTTCAAGACGGCGCTCAATTGAACGCGTACATCAAGAAAGACGTGTCCGAGCACCGGGACTTGTTCGAAAAGAATGGCTGGCTGGTCAACAACTGATCAGGCATTCACCAGGAAATAAGCAAGCGAGCAGGAAACCATGTCACTGATTGACCGACGTACGATGGAACTGGCCACCGCGGCAGCGATAGGCCTCTTTGGAGGCCTGGTTATCGCGGGAAGCCTTCAATTGAATACTGGCTGGGTGGCTGAAACTGGCCCTCAGCCGGGTTATATGCCTTTTCGGCTTGGTATAGCCCTATGTGTCGTCAGTGTCCTGGTATTTCTTGATACCTTGCGCAATTCCGCCGGCGGGGTGTTTGCGACCAGAGAGCAGTTCAAATTAATGCTTTCGGTTTTCATCCCGACGGCGGTCTTGGTCGCGCTGATGCCATTTTTAGGATGTTACGCGCCAGCCTGGCTGTATTTGTTTTATATGTTGAAAGTACCGGGTAGTGCATCCTGGCGCAAATCGCTGTTGGTCTCCAGTTTGACCATTATTGCTTTTTACCTGATTTTCGAAATGTGGTTCAAAGTGGATCTGGCTAAAGGGCCGCTAGAGTCCTTTCTGGGTTTATAAGGAATTTTCATGACGGATTTCAGCTTATTGTGGTCAGGCTTCGAGACGGCCCTTACTTATCATCATATGGCCTTGATGGTGGGCGGCGTTCTCTTGGGTATTCTGGTAGGAGTGCTGCCAGGCTTGGGGGCACCAAACGGCGTAACGCTATTGCTGCCTCTAACCTTCACCATGGAGCCGGTCAGCGCCATTATCCTTCTGTCATCAATGTATTGGGGCGCCTTGTTCGGCGGTTCCACGACGTCCATACTGTTCAATATTCCGGGCGAGCCATCGTCGGTCGCAACCACCTTCGATGGCCACCCCATGGCAAAGAACGGGCGGACCGAAGAAGCTCTATCGACGGCATTTATTTCTGCCGGATTCGGCGCCTTTGTCGGGGTGCTGGTTGTTACGCTAATCGCGAATGTCATCGCCGACTTTGCGCTGCAGTTTAGTCCTGCAGAGTTCTTTGCAGTCTTCCTGCTCACTTTTTGCAGCTACGTCGGAATGAGTGGCGGGCGACCGCTAAAGACTATCGTCTCGGTGCTGCTGGGGTTGATTCTTACCGCGATCGGTATGGATACCGTGTCGGGCGAATTGCGCCTTACTTACGGTGCAGCGCCATTGATAAATGGCGTTTCCTACCTTGCCGCTGTGATCGGCCTGTTTGGTATCGGCGAGTTGCTGGTCACGGTTGAAGAAGGGCTGGAATTCAACGGCTTGAGAGCCAAAATGAATTTCAAGGTGGTATGGCGCACATTGCTGGGCATGCCGCGGCATGCCATCGTGTTGCTGCGTTCTACCCTGATAGGCTGTTGGATGGGTATAACCCCCGGCGGCCCCACCGCTGCGTCCTTCATGTCCTACGGTATTGCCCGAAGATTCTCCCGCAACCCCGAAAACTTTGGGAAAGGCGAGCCGGCCGGCGTTGTGGCGCCCGAGGCCGCCGACCATTCGGCCGGGGTTTCTGCCTTGCTGCCTATGTTGTCGTTGGGCATTCCGGGTTCCGCCACGGCCGCCGTCATGATGGGCGGCTTGATGATTTGGGGTTTGCAACCCGGCCCTATGCTTTTTATTGAACAACCGGATTTCGTCTGGGGTTTGATTGCGTCGATGTATATCGCCAATATCGTGGCCGTCGTCCTGGTCTTGTCGACGATTCCCTTTTTCGCCGCCATTCTGAAGGCGCCATTTTCCATCATTGGCCCCATTATTATCGTTGTGTGCCTGATCGGCGCCTACACGATAAGCAACCGGATGTTCGACGTCTATCTCGCCCTGATTTTTGGAGTGGTGGGATATGTCTTCAAGAAGCTGGATTATCCGATTGCGCCGCTTATTCTCGCTATGGTTCTGGGCGACAAAACGGAAGATGCATTCAGGCAATCCATGTTGTTGTCTCAGGGCTCTTTTTCAATCTTCTTCAGCAATGGACTGGTCACGACGTTGATGGTTCTTGCTGCGGTGCTTGGGTGTTGGGGGCTTCTTCCAAAATTAGTCTTCCGCCGCAAAAAACCGGCACTCCTCACACCATAAAACGGATGTAATGATGGGCATTAAATTAGGCTGTATTGCCGACGACTTCACAGGTGCTACCGACCTCGCGAATAATTTGGTTCAGTCGGGCATGCGGGTTTTGCAGGCCATAGGGGTGCCACCGGGACCGGTGTCGGCGGACGTTGATGCGGTCGTCATTGCACTAAAATCGCGGACTGCACCTAAACTTGAAGCCATCAGCGATTCTTTAGCGGCGCTGCGCTGGCTGCAGGCTCAAGGCGCGCAGCAGATTTACTTCAAATACTGCTCAACGTTCGACAGTACGTCCGATGGCAATATAGGGCCGGTTACCGAAGCGCTAATGGACGCTTTAACGACCGATTTTACGGTGGCGACTCCTGCATTTCCGGACAATAAGCGCACGGTTTTCAAAGCTTATCTTTTCGTGGGAGATGTACTCCTACATGAAAGCGGAATGCAGAACCACCCGCTGACCCCCATGACGGACCCGAATTTGATGCGTGTGTTGCAGTCGCAATGCTCGCGAAAAGTGGGACTGATTGATTATTCAGTTGTGCAGGCCGGTCCGCAGGCCATTCAAGAGCGGATCGAAACGCTGCGCGCCGACGGAGTCGGCATTGCAATCGTCGATGCCCTGACGAATCAAGATTTGATCAATATGGGGCCGGCCTTCAAACACCTTCCCTTGCTTACTGCAGGGTCAGGGCTGGCGATTGGTTTGGCGCAGAATTTTGGCCTGTCCTCAAGTAAACAGTCCGCGGCATTGCCTGCTGTCAAAGGCACGCGGGCTATCGTGTCGGGCAGTTGTTCGGTTGCGACCAATGCCCAAGTCGCTCGCTTTATAAAATCAGGCCATGCGGCCATTGCTCTCGATCCGATGCAACTGGTGTCAGACGGCGACGTAGTCGACCGTGTTTTATCACAAGTTCTACCTTTGTTGGAATCAGGGCCCGTTCTGATTTATTCCACTGCCGATGCGGACGCCATAAAGGCTGTACAAGCGAAGCTGGGAGTTGCCAAGGCAGGGGCAATGATAGAGGCTGCAATAGCCGCGATCGCATGTGGCCTGGTGAAAGGCGGCGTAGGGCAGTTGATCGTGGCAGGAGGTGAGACCTCTGGCGCATGCGTGGGGGCGTTGGGTATTACGCAAATGCAGATAGGCGGGCAAATAGATCCTGGCGTTCCCTGGTGTTACGCGCCCACTGAAATGGCTCCGCATCATGGTATTCATATCGCGCTCAAGTCGGGAAATTTTGGCAGCGACGACTTTTTTGAAAAAGCTTTTGCCGAGTTCAGCCTATAGTGCAGTATTTTTGTCCTTGCATTAAAGGCATGGATTTTCAAGGGAAGCGTAATGGGTGAAAGCAAGACGCGTGAAGAAATTTGCCGGGTCGGTAAAAGTCTGTTCGATCGTGGCTATGTACATGCCTCGGCCGGAAACATTAGTGTCCGGCTGGACGACGGCTTCCTGATCACGCCGACCGATGCCTGCCTGGGTTTTCTCGACCCTGCCGCTTTAGCCAAGCTGGATCTCGATGGCAAGCATATTAGTGGCGACCGTCCCAGCAAGACCATCGTCTTGCATCAGCGTATATACCGTGCTGCCCGAAGGTTCGATAGCCAGAGCAGCTGTGTCATTCACACTCATAGCACCGCATGTGTCGCGCTATCGCTGCGTGGGGAAATGTCGGCTGGTGCACAGGAACTGCTGCCCGCCCTGACTCCTTACTTTGTCATGAAGGTGGGGCGTGTCCCCATCATCCCCTATCGCCGCCCGGGTGCTTCCGAAGCTGCAGTCCTCGTCGAGAGTGCTATAAACCACTACGGCGACCAGGGCACTCCGATTCGCGCGGTTATGCTCGAGAGGCTGGGGCCCAATGTCTGGCACGATTCGCCTGCGGCGGCCATGGCGACACTTGAAGAACTGGAAGAAACAGCGAAGCTGTGGCTACAGTGTCAGCAGATGGTGAGCCCGCCGCAGCCTCTGGCCGCCCCGCAGCTTGGCGAACTTCGCGAAATTTTCGGGGCTCGATGGTGAAAATACGATGCGCATACTGTTGGTCGAGGACGAAAGTGAGCTCGCTCACTGGTTAGCACGCAGCCTTGCGCGCCACGGCGGCTTTGTGGTGGACTGGGCCGACGATGGCGAGTTGGCGGAACGGCGACTGGCGGTCGAAGAATTTGACGCCATCGTGCTGGATCTCGGCTTGCCCAAAATGGACGGCCACACGTTTTTAACGCGGCTGCGTGCACGCGACGACCGAACGCCTGTACTCGTCCTTACCGCAAGAGACTCCCTGGCCGAACGTATCAACACCTTGCATGAAGGCGCCGATGACTTTGTCCGCAAACCCTTTGTCATCGAAGAGCTCGAGGCGCGCCTTATTGCCCTGATCCGGCGCAGCCGTGGCCGCGAACATCCGCGCTTGACGTTAGGGGCACTAAGTCTGGATACCGCTGCCCAGCGTTTTACCGTCAATGGTCAGAGCCTGGCCTTGTCGCCTCGCGAATTCGCCGTGCTGAAAGTGCTTATCCAAAAAAGCGGCGAGCCTATTTCCAAACAGCTGATTCTGGATCGCATCAGTTCCGACGATAAGGAAATCAACCTTGAAGCGGTTGAAGTCCTGATCCACCGCCTGCGCAAGAAACTGGGCAATACCGGAACGCAGATCGAGACCTTACGCGGTATGGGGTATTGCCTGGAACGCGCCGGTGCTGACTAACAAGCTCAAGGCCGGATCAGGCAGCCTCAGATCCATCTTGATCTGGTCGCTGGTGCCCGCTTTGGTCGTGTTCTTGATGGTTGCGCTATGGTTTTCCAATCATATGTTGCGCGCCCAAATCAACATAGCCTACGACCGCTCGCTTTCCGGCGCGCTGCGGGCCATTGATCATCAAATATCCACCGCAAGCGGGGGGCTCTCCATCGAGTTGCCCTACGTCATGCTGGAATTTTTTGAACTGACGGCAAACGAGAATGTTTATTACCGCGTCCTGACTGAAGACGGGCTCGCCGACATCGGCGACCAGCAACTTCCTTTGCCCGATCAAGAGCTGGTGTCCGGCGTTCCGCAGTTCTACACCGCTCAATATCTGGATGAAACCATACGCATTGCTGCGCTGGCGCGGGCCATGGATCCTCCTCTGTACAACAATCAGGGCGGTCGCGTTGTGGTGCTTGTGGGCGAAGATATCGATACCCGCGAGTCGTTCATCAAGTCGATGATGTTGCGTTCGCTGGGACGCGATCTGGTGTCTGTGGTGCTGGTCGTATTAATTGTGGTGTTCGGCGTGTTGTTTGCCGTACGCCCGCTGACGCGTTTACGCCAGGAGGTGCAGCGGCGTCATCACGATGATTTGCGGCCTATCGAGGCGACCGACATTCCGGCTGAAGTCCAGCCGCTGGTCGCCGCCATTAACGTCCATATGGAGCGCTACGAGCAACAGGCGCGCTTGCAGCGCCAATTCCTGGACGACGCCTCGCACCAGTTGCGTACGCCTCTGACCATAATGCGCGCTCAACTGGGGTATGCGTTGCGCGAAACCGATCCCCTGGAGATTCAGTCGGCCTTGCAAGCCATGCGTGAAGGTCTTGACCGCGGTGTGCGCACCACGAATCAGATGCTCTCTTTGGCTAGGGCAAAAGAGCATTCGCCATTTGAAAAAGGCGAGGGGCCGGAACTCATTGACCTGACCGAGCTGGGAAGGGAAGTGTTGAAGGATATCCATGCCATTGCACGCGCAAGACACCTGGACTACGGGCTGGAGTGCCCGGAAGCGCCGGTATATGTGTGCGGCCAGGAGTGGTTGCTACGTGAAGCGATCGTCAATCTTGTCGATAATGCGGTGCGGTATACGCCCGCCGGTGGGACGATGACGCTGAGAATCGAAAGCGATAAGCGCGAGGCTCGCTTGATCGTCGAGGATAACGGACCAGGGATGTCGGCCGACGACATCGAGAAAGCGGGCGTCAGATTCCGCCGCGGGCAAGCGGGAAAGAATACCCCCGGAGCCGGCCTGGGACTGGCTATTGTGCAGGCCATCATGCTGCAGCATCGCGGCCAGTTTCTGCTGGAATCATTACACCCTGGCTGTCGGGCCACACTGGTGTTTACCCTGAATTTCCCGGATCAGGGCCGCATCAAGGCAAAAGAAGCCTGAATTGAAAGCCTTTAGAAAGCAATAGTCCTATACGGTATGAGCCTGGCCCGCATATACGATAAAAATCGCGGGCGGTCACTGAAGTCTATTCTTACTTGGAGGCAAGAATGAAAAAATCCTTTATGTCCACGCTGGTGGCAGGCCTGTTGCTAGGTGGCGTGTCGATGGTGTCGATGTCGGCCGCTGTGGCTGAAGAGCCGCGCCGTCCGCAGTGTATTGCCCCTGCTCAACCTGGCGGCGGCTTTGATCTTACCTGTCGTCTGGCGCAGGAAGGACTGAAAGCGGCCGGCCAGCTTAAGGAAGCCATGCGCATCGTTTACATGCCAGGCGGTATTGGCGCCGTGGCCTACAACCACGTGGTAGCGCAAAAACCCGACGATGGCAGCACGGTTATCGCTTTTTCGGGCGGTTCATTGCTCAACCTCGCCCAAGGCAAATTCGGCAAGTACAACGTCGACGATGTCCGCTGGGTGTCCGCTATCGGATCTGATTTCGGTGTGGCAGTAGTCCGAGATGACTCGCCCTACAAAACCCTGAAAGAACTGATGGCGGCATTCAAGGCCGATCCCAGCAAAATCGTATTGGGGGCCGGCGGCACAGTGGGAAGCCAGGATTGGATGAAAGCGGCATTAACCGCGAAAGCCGCCGATGTCGACTACAAGAAAATGCGCTTCGTGGCCTTTGAAGGAGGTGGCGAGGCCATTACCGCCTTGCGTGGCGGCCATATCCAGGCCTATATGGGCGACGCGGCCGAGGCCTTCACCATGCTCGAAGGCGGAGCCCCTATCCGCGTGTTGGCCGTATTCAACGAAGAACGCCTGCCGGGCAAACTGTCCAGCGTTCCCACTGCGAAGGAACAGGGTTTTGACATCAACTGGCCGATCATCCGCGGCTTCTATGTGGGCCCCAAAGTTTCCGACGCGCAATACCAATGGTGGTCTGATGCTTTCAAGAAAACCCAGGAAAGCCCTGAGTTCGCAGACCTGCAGAAAAAACAAGGTCTGTTCCCGTTTAATAAAACCGGAGCCGATCTTGATTCGTACGTCAAAGAACGAGTCAAAGCATACGCCGAGCTCGCCAATTCGTTTGGCCTGATCAAAAAGTAAAACATGAACGATCGCATACTAGGTATTGCCGCGCTGGTGTTCGCAGCGCTTATGGCCTGGTCGGGGTGGGGCATACAGGCGCCATTTTCTTATGAGCCTGTAGGCCCCCGCGCCTTTCCCATGTTGTTGGCCATCATCATCGCGCTTTGCGGGGCTTGGCTGGTGTTCAAGGGCAGCGACCGGACTGCGGCTAATCCTCCCGGAGCCAGTGCGCGCATTGCCATTATGGTGGCCTACTGCATTGCTTATGCATTCTTTTTTCAGCTTCTGGGCTTCATCGTGGCCACCACGGCCATGACCATGCTGGTCGGGCGCTTGTTCGGGGGAAGCTGGTTCAAGGTAGCAATCGGCGGCCTGGTCATGAGCGGGTTGTTCTTCGTGCTGTTTGACCGCGTGTTGGACGTCGTCCTGCCGCTTGGTATTCTTGGAGGCCTGCTATGAACGATATCGTGGCTCATCTGGGCATAGGTTTTGCCGTAGCCTCTTCCTGGACCAATCTGCTGGTCGCGGCAATAGGCTCGTTCATCGGTACCTTGGTTGGCGTGTTGCCAGGTTTGGGGCCGATCAATGGCGTGGCCATGCTCATCCCGATTGCCTTCGCCATGAACCTGCCGCCCGAAACGGCGCTTATCCTGCTAGCCGCCGTGTACGTCGGGGCAGAGTATGGCGGTCGCATTACCGCCATACTGATCAATGTGCCCGGTGAAGCCAGCGCCATCATGACCACACTGGATGGATACCCATTGGCGCGGCAAGGATTGGCCAACGTGGCGTTGTCGCTCTCGGCATGGTCCGCCTTTTTCGGCTCGCTGGTGTCGGTGTGCGGCATTATTCTGCTGGCGCCGCTCTTGGCCAAGTGGGCACTCGCCTTCGGGCCGGCTGAATACTTCGTCCTGATGATCTTTGCTTTTTGCTGCCTGACCAGTCTTTTAAGCAGCCAGCCGGTTAAAGGCGTTTTGGCTGCCATGCTGGGGCTGGCGATTGCCACCGTCGGCGTCGATGCCAATTCAGGTGTTTATCGCTACACCTTTGACTCGGTCCATCTTTTCGACGGCATTCAATTCGTCGTGGTGGTGATTGCCTTATTCGCCGTGTCCGAGCTACTGGAGATGCTTGAAAAAGTCATGGGCGGGCACACCGTCGAAGTCGTATCCAGCGGGCGGAAAATTTTCAACCTGAAAGAACTCGCTTACACCTGGTGGAGCGTGGTGCGCAGTTCCTTGCTCGGTTTCGGGGTGGGTGTTTTGCCTGGCGCTGGCGCAAGCGTCGCCGCGGCCGTTGCCTATTCCAATGAAAAGCGCCTCTGCGAAGAAAAAGACCCTGATGCAAAATTTGGCCGCGGCGATTTGCGTGGGCTGGTAGCCCCCGAGGCCGCCGCCACGTCGTCAGCAATAGGCTCTTTCGTGCCGATGCTTACGCTGGGTGTGCCCGGATCCGGCACGACCGCCGTAATGATGGGGGCTCTGACGTTGTACAACATTACTCCGGGACCCGTGCTGTTCGAAACCAAACCTGAGCTGGTGTGGGGTCTTATCGCGTCGTTGTTTATCGCCAATGTGATGTTGTTCATCATGAACGTGCCTATGGTGCGATTGTTCTCCAAGGTGCTGTCCGTACCCGGATGGTTGATGGTTCCCGGCATTCTGGCTATCAGCTATATCGGCGTCTACGCCATTAACGCTGGTACGTTCGACCTGATGATGGTCGCCATAATTGGCGGCATTGGCTATTTGCTGCGCAAAGGTGGCGTGCCGATGGCGCCCTTGGTTCTGGGTGTGGTGTTGGGCGACATGATGGAACAAAACTTGCGGCGGGCGCTGTCCATGACAGATGGCGCTTTGCATGTTTTGTATGCCAGCAATATCTCGAAAGGCTTATGGACCGTATCGATTCTTATCGTGGCCATGCCGGTGATCTTGCGTTATATGAAGAAGAGAAAGCTGGCGGCAACCCGCATGGCCTAAGTATGTTTTTTTTGCGCTTTAGGTGGGCCACCGCGCCGGGCTACTGCCCAGCGCGGTGGCGGGGGTGTTCCAATGCATGGGAATACCTTCTACATGGCAGGGTGGCTTAAGGCGCCGGGCAGGTCCCCAATAGGTATGTTCTGTTTCAGCTGACCATTCTTCGCTGGACTCGGGCGCGAGTTCCGCCCCGTTTGTCGCTGTGGCCTGTGACATCAGCAATTCACCGCTGCGTGCCAGCGAAAGGCGGCTGACTGAACCCGTTCCCGTATCCAAGCTATGCGTCAGGCCATCCAGGACGGCCGCCGCCATAAGGTAACCTGTAGCCTGATCCAGCGCCTGCACAGGTAGCGGCGTGGGTTTGTCGCGGCCGTAGGCGACCATGCCAAGGTGGGCAATACCATTGCTCATTTGCACCAGACTGTCAAAGCCGCGCCGGGTACTCCAGGGGCCGCTCCAACCGTAAGCATTCAGGCAAACGTCGACCAGGCCCGGCCGTATCGATTGCCGGTCCTGCGTTCCAAGCCCCAGGCGTTCCAGTGCATCGGCGCGGTAGCCATGCACGACGACGTCGGCCTGGGCCATCAGGCGTTTTATTTGGTCCAGCTGTTCAGCGCTGCGAAAATCCAGCAAAGCGCAGCGCTTGCCTACGGTAACCTCGGGGATCATGCCTGGCTCCGTCCAGAATGGCGGGTCGATGCGCAACACTTCGGCGCCATAAGCGGCCAGGAAACGTGTCGAGACGGGCCCTGCCAGCACGCGGGTCAAGTCCAGCACCTTGATGCCTGCCAGCGGACGCTCCAGCGTGGCATCCGGAACCTTGATCGTGCCCTTGCTCCCGTCTGCAACTTGAAACAGCGGTTCGGTCCCGACGGCTCTGCCCTGGGGGTGATGCGCCCATTCATCCCGCGAGCGCATTGCCGCTGCACAGCCGCCTGCCTGCACGATGGCCGCTTCAAGCTCGGCGGCAGTCCACCGGGACACGGCGTGTTCAACATCGCCACGTGCAGCGCCGGTGCCAAGCACCGATAACGCTGCTGCCAGGTGATGCGGGGCGTTGGTGTGCAGCCGGATCCAACCTTCGCCGGCCTGGTAATCGCCGGTGATCGGGTCCCTGACCTTAGGCATCTGCCAGCCCTGCGGCCGTAGTGTTGTGCCAAACCATAATGACGCCAGACGACGGTCTACGGTAACGGCGGGGCACACGCCGAATCGGCGATGTACATAGGTGGCCAACGCACGGGCCGCGGTGGAAATAGAGGCCACTGCAAAAGCCGTAACCGGAAGTGCCGAAGGCAGGTCTCCCGCGCCGAGCACCGTGGGGGCGTCGCTTAACGCCCCAGCGCTGATCGCGCGGCTAGGTGGCTGCATGGCTTCGAAGTACGCGGAAATGGCAGACGAACCGTTCATTTGGAGCTTCCTGTAGGAATTACTTTACGGCTAAGGAATACTACGGTTTCATAGATGTTTGCGCTAGTGGACCCATGGCCGGAGTGGCGGCCGCACTGTCGCGCGATGGACTCGCTACCCATCAAGGGGTACAATTTGCGCCTTGGTGCGCTGTGACGGTTTAGCGCAGCCACGCAGAAACTATCGGAAATGGATGAATTCTGCGCGCTTAACCGGTCCTTCGCGGACTCAATTCTCAGCGCGCGAAAACTCCTTTCTCTTCAATAGGTCACTTCGCAGTGACCCGGCTTTCAGCCGAAGCAAAAACACCCGGCGCGTTTGGCCGCGGAACAATTAGGTTGGCCGCTATTTGGTCAACATTGCACCTTGTCGATATTGGTAACGCCTGTCAGGTTCTCTGGTAGTCCACGTTCCGTTATCGCTTGTGCTGCAAAGAGGCACCTGAATTGTGTTTCTTTCAACCAGCCTGATCCAAGTTAACCATTGTTTGGGTCAAGCGGGGATGACTGCGCGCGTCGATTTCGCACGAAATCGCTCGCTGTGTGCTCTATGGGGTTTATGCCGGCCATTGTCGTTCGACGTAAACGGCCAATTGATTGATCAACGTTGGTGCTGATCCCGGTGACGTTCGGGGTGTTACGCGACTATCTGGTTCTTCTAAGTTCGCTGACCGCCTATGGCGTAAGCGCCGCAATATGTGTCGCCATGAGCTGGCGCAGCAAAGAGCGTTTCGACTTTGATCTGCTGGCCGAGCGCGTTACGTCGTTTCATGTCGAGGCTGCCGTTCCGGTCAAGGCAGCCAATCGTCCGGCAGGCGATTCGATTCCTGCCCACGCTTAAGGAGTAAATAATGAAAGAGCTATTACTATCGAGCTATATCCTTGTATGGCCCGTCATCTCGACCGCCGTCCTTGTGGTACTGATTGTCGCCTTGGTCAACGACATGCGTGCCGCCCGTAGAGATGGCGACAGCATGATTTAGGCAACGCTTTAACCAGAAAGCCCGCGATAACGTTCGCGGGTTTTTTTACCCTGAGTTTCTAAGTCCGGCGGCAACCCCGTTGATCGTCATGTGGATGGCACGTTGAGTGCGGCTTTCGCCGTCGTCGCTGCGACTTGCCTTGCGGCGTTCAGCACGGTGTCGGCGCAGCAGCTCTACCTGCAGGTGGTTCAGTGGGTCGATATACGCAAAGCGCTCGCCCAGGGCCGCTTTCAGGAATTCGTCTTCAGCCAGCAGGTCGTGCTGCGCGACGTCTTTGAACATGTTCAGCGTTAAAGCGAATTCTTGTTCGATACGGGAAAAGACGGCGTCGCGCAGCTTTCGATCGGGAACGAGGCTGGCGTAGCGGCGTGCAATTTCCAGATCGGTTTTGGCCAGGACCTGTTCCAGGTTGGATAACAGGGTGCGGAAAAAAGGCCAGATTTCAGCCATTTTCTGAAGTTGAGCCATGCGTTCGCCCGGGGTGGCGGGACTGTCCGGACACCCTTCGTCGACATACGTCCGCATGGCTGTGCCCACACCATACCAACCTGGCAGCATTACCCGGCATTGGGCCCACGAAAACCCCCAGGGAATGGCCCGCAGATCTTCGATTTTCTGGCTCGCCTTGCGCGCTGCCGGGCGCGATCCGATGTTCAGGCCTGCGATCTCGAGTATGGGTGTCGAAGCAAAAAAGTAGTCATTAAAGCCTGGCGTTTCGTAAACCAGGGTACGGTAACTTTGTTGCGCCACGCCGGCCATGAAGTCCAGGGCATTGCCGAAAAGTGCCATGTTGTCGTCTTCGGTTCGTGACGCTGACGGGTTGGGCGTGAGACTGGCTTCCAGCGTGGCAGCGACAAAGGTCTCCAGGTGCCAGCGCCCCACCTCGGCGTCTTTGTACTTGCCTTGTATGACCTCGCCTTGCTCGGTCAAGCGTATTTGCCCATTAACGGTGCCGGGGGGCTGGGCCAGGATCGCGTCAAAGCTGGAACCACCGCCGCGTCCCACCGAACCACCGCGTCCGTGAAACAGGCGCAGGCGCGTCTTGCGCTTCTTGAACACCTCTACCATCTGGCGTTCAGCTCGATATAGGGCCCAGTTCGACGTAAGGTAACCACCGTCTTTATTGCTGTCTGAATAGCCCAGCATGACTTCTTGGATGCCGTCTTGGGCGTGGCGCACTCTGGCCGCAACTTCAGGCAGGTCTAGCCACCTGCCCATGATTTCCGGACCGCGCATCAGGTCGGGTATGGTCTCAAATAGTGGCACCACCATCAGCCCGGCATGCAGCTTGTTGAACGCATTTTGCGGCGTAGGTGAGATCAGTCCGGTTTCCTGCTGCAGCACCAGCACTTCAAGCAGGTCGCTAAGCGTTTCGGTATGCGATACCACGACCTGCATAATGGCTTTCTCACCGTACCTGCGACGGCAGGCGGCGGCGCTGCGGAAAATTGACAGCTCTTTTTCGGTTTCGGCCGAATAGGCGATCCAGGGCGAGACCAACGGGCGCACTTCCGTAAACTCCTGGCGCAAAAGGCTGATGCGGTCTTCTTCAGACAAGGCGCTGTAGTCAACGGGCTTGTCATTGAATCGCACCTGGGCAGACCGGAATAGTTCGTTCAGTACGCGTTCGTGCACATCTGAACTTTGTCGCAGATCGACGGTGGCCAGATGGAAGCCGAAGATGCTGACAGCCTGGAGCAGACCCGACAAGCGTAATTGGGCGATAAGCGAGCCATGGTGCTTGGTCAACGAATCGCTGACGATTTGCAAATCATGCAGGAATTCTTCAGGACTGGCATAAGGCGGCGCGTCGTAAGTGGGTCGCAACGCCAATTGTCGGCCGGTGAGCGCGACCGAGGTGGCGGCCATGCGCGCATACAAGTGAATGAACACGCGTCGATAAGGTTCATCACGCCGGTGGGGCGAAGCGTCTTGACTTGCTCGCGAAAGCGCCATCAGTTCCGGGCTGACCTTGCCAAGCGACTGCGATATTGAAATTTCGGTACCCAGGTCTTTGATTTCCTGCAGATAGTGTTGCAGGGCGCGCGTCGACTGCCTTAGCAGGGCTTGTTCGAGCGTCGAGGCATCAACATTGGGATTGCCGTCGCGATCGCCGCCTATCCAGCTGCCCATTTGAAGGAACGGCGGAAGGGTATTGGCCTTTACGTCGAACGCCGTGCGCCCTGGCCGCTGCAGCCGCGTTGACAAATCCTGGTATAGCCGCGGGATAACGGTTAGAAAAGTGCTGGTGTAGTAGCTCAGGGCATTATCGATCTCATCCAGGACAGTCAGCTTTTCCTGACGCAACATGCGCGTCTGCCACAACGCGGCGATCAAGCCCGCCAGACGTTGCTGGGTGAACAGCTCTTCGGACGGCGTGAGCGTGGCGTCGGTATGGGCAAGTTGGAGGGCAATTTCACTGTGCAAATCCAGCGTGCTTTTGCGCTGGACTTCGGTGGGGTGTGCAGTTAGCACCGGTACGATTCGAGCATCTTCCAAATAACGAAGTATCTTGCGGTTACCCACCCCTTTTTCTTTCAGTAGATCAAGGGCATGTTGCAGACTACCGCGGACGGGGGCGCCGGACTGCAATTCGTGTTGCCGTTGGCGGCGATTTTGGTCGCGGTCTTCAGCAATGTTGGATAAGTGCAGGAAGTAACTGAAGGCCCTGGCAACCGAATTCGCTTCTTCATCGCCCAGACGGCTGATTTGTTGCTCGAGAATCTTGCTGTCGGCGATATTGCCTTCGCGCCGAAACTTCACTGCGGCACGTCTCAACTTTTCGATCACATCGTAAATCGCCTTACCTTCGCATTCTTTAACGACGTCGCCCAAGGTTTTTCCCAGCAGGCGTATGTCGCTGCGTAAAGAGGATGGCTCGAAGCTGGATGTTGCTGGCTGATTCACTTTGTCTCCATGATGGGCATTATTGTGGATGGGTCGCCTGATCGCGGCCGTTAGCATCTTCGCTACAGCTTACTGGATTTTTGGCTGATGCTCTAAGCGGAATATTGAGTCGGGGAGCGGCGTAATGGCGCGTCGCGAGCATGGGGATTCGGGAAAAAGGCGGCGGGAAAATTATCATTAGCGTTTTTGTAGCCGGTTGCACACTTAGGCCAGTCGCACACTTATTAACCCGGCGCCTGGGGGTGGAGCCGGCCGTGCTCAATGCTTCGCGGTCCCGTGGCCGGGACTCCCCGGGCACAGGCCCCAGTCCGGGCGCCCGCGAACTCGCGAAACGGGCAGCCACTGGCTGCCCGTAAGCGTCTCGCTCAAACAGCGCGGTCTTGTACCCCGGTCTGGAACCTGCGCCCGGCGCACGCATACTTCGCCCGACCAGCCCCACCCCCAGGCGCCTGGCATTACTGTCATGGTGACGGGTGTGAACGACTGCGCTGGAAAGTCGGACGTCGCATCGGTGTGGCCAAGATCCATGCGTAGGGTCGAGATAAAGACTGACGTCGACACTGCCACCGTGGCCCAAACGGCGGGCGAAAAATCGCCATGGCAGTCACGCTCGTACGTAGCAACGATACCCATCACTTCCAAGCGTTGGAACTCGTGGCAACACACTGACTTATGAGGCACAGGGGGCCGGGGCGGGGCTGGCGAAAGGTTGAGCGCGCTGGGCTGTACAGCGCAATCGGGGGAAAAAGGGCGTGCATGCCTGAGCCAACAAAAGCACAGGCCGCAGGACTGGCGTTGGCGAGTTCACGCCCGCCCCGATTGCGTTGTACGGCACAGACAGTTCCGGCATCCTGCCGGAACCGCAGCGATCTTGAGCCAGCCCCGCCCTGGCCCCCTGCGCCTCCTTAAGAACACTGGAGAAATTCCATAGCCCCTACTTGAAAACACTAGAGAAAACCAGGTAGCGCCTACTCAAGAAACTAGAGGGAATTCCGCAGCCGCGGCCTCGAGAACGCTGTCTCTACTCCAGCGGCGCCGTCTTCCCCTTGGGCCACCACAAGACAACTTGATGGTCTCCGTGCTGCTCTTCGGATACCTCCAGCGCCAGGAGCTTGCTTGGCCGGCCGGGGCCTCCCGTGCACTCCCCGGTGTCGGGTTTGAAGCTCGCGCCGTGGCGGGCGCACATCAAAAACTCGCCGTCCCGCGTAAAGACCCGGTTATTCCAGTCCAGCTCTGAACCCATGTGCGGGCAACGGTTCAGGTAGCCGTGCACCTCGCCTTTATACCGGACGAAGAACGCTGTAGCCGGCTCATTCGCGTGAGTAACCGCCAGTTTGTGGGCCAGGCCCCCCTCGACCAAATCGGTCGAAGGGCAAACCACGATAGGAAGCGTGGCAGTAGTAGGGATGTTCATTGCTGAGGCGAAGCCGTTATCGATTCAATCAAGTAGTGTAATTCTGATTGGCGATGTTGGCATGCCATCATGTCGCCGCAACGGCCTGCCACCTTTCGTTGATCAGTATGCGACAATTGCCGCGCCGCAATTATGCAGAACCGGTCCACCGATGTAAGCCTATCTAATTAAAAAAAAGCCTTTTGCTGCCTTACGTTTTGCAGCTCATTCACAATTGCCGTTGCCCCAGCGCTCGTACCCGCTGCAGCGCAAGCCGCACATTATTAGATAGGTTTTGTATGTCCGACTTTAATACATCGTCGCTGAAGACTAACGTCTTGAGCGGCCTTACCGTTTCCCTTGCACTGGTTCCGGAGGCAATCGCCTTCGCGCTAGTCGCCCATGTCAGTCCCCTGACCGGGCTATACGCCGCCTTTATCGTCTGCCTGATCACCGCAGCGCTCGGCGGTCGGCCGGGCATGATTTCCGGCGCAGCAGGCGCTTTGGCCGTCGTCATGGTCGCATTGGTTACACAACACGGTGCGGAATACCTCTTTGCGGCCGTTGTCTTGATGGGTTTGCTGCAACTGTTTTTCGCAGCCTGTAAATTAGGCAAGCTGATACGCATGGTGCCTCACTCAGTCATGCTGGGCTTTGTGAACGGCTTGGCCATCGTCATTTTCATGGCACAGTTCGGGCATTTCAAAAGCCTCGGTGCAGATGGCGATATGCACTGGGTGGGAAGCGAATCCCTGGCAATTATGCTGGGGCTGATTGCGGTGACAATGGCGATCATCTACCTGCTGCCTAAGCTGACAACCGCCATTCCGTCTGCGCTCGCCGCAATTCTGGTGGTGGCCGGGTTAGTTGCCGCTTTCGGAATAGATACCAAGACGGTGGGCGACATGGGTTCCATCGCTGGCGGCTTGCCTCAGTTTCATGTGCCCAACGTTCCACTGAACCTCGAAACGCTATATATCATTTTCCCGTACGCCTTGATTCTGGCTGCGATCGGCTTGATAGAAACGCTGCTGACTTTGAACCTGATCGATGAAATGACGGATACGCGCGGCAAGCCAAACCGCGAGTCGATGGCACAGGGACTGGCCAATGTCGTGGGTGGGTTCTTTGCCACGATGGGTGGCTGCGCCATGATTGGTCAAAGCATGATCAACATCAATAACGGCGCCCGGCACCGGATTTCAGGAATCGCGGCCGCAGTTTTCCTGCTGGGCTTCATTCTGTTTCTGTCGAGCTGGATCGAACTGATTCCTTTGGCTGCACTCATCGGGCTTATGTTCGTCGTGGCCCAGAAGACCTTTGCATGGGGAAGTTTGCGCGCCCTGCGGAAGATTCCACGCCAGGATGCCATTATCGTTATCGGTGTGACCGTGATTACGGTTCTTACTGATTTAGCCGTCGCCGTGCTGGCAGGTATTGTTTTTGCGGCACTGGTATTCGCGTGGCAGCAGGCCAAGCAAATTCAGGCCAACACGTTCATCGATAACAACGGGATGAAGGTATACCAGCTGCGTGGCGTGCTGTTCTTTGCCTCCGCTGCCAATTTTTCCCGCCTGTTCACGCCGAACGAAGACCCGTCGCACGTTGTACTGGAATTTGCCGAGGCCCGTGTGGTCGACCATTCAGCCGTCGAGGCCATTGATTCGCTGGCGAACCGCTATCAACAGGCAGGTAAGACCTTGCATCTGCGGCACCTAAGCGCCGACTGTCTGGAGCTTCTTAGCAAAGCCAAAGACATGGTGGAAATCGACGTCTATGCGGATCCGCACTATCACATCGCCGACAGCAAGCTGGGTTAGCCGGGGAATAGTCGGGAAAGACGAATGGCGTCGATTGAGTTATTCTGTTCTATCATTTAGAAGGAGTAATACTCATGGCCCAAGCCACCGCCCGCCACATCCTCGTTTCCACTGAAGAAAAGTGCAACGAACTTAAGACTGCTATCGAAGAAGGCGCTGACTTCGCGCAAGTTGCGAAAGACAATTCCAGCTGCCCATCCAGCCGCGATGGCGGCAATTTGGGTTCATTCGGTCCTGGCCAGATGGTCAAAGAATTCGACACCGTCGTATTCAGCGCGCCAATTAATGTCGTGCAAGGCCCGGTGAAAACGCAATTCGGTTACCACCTGCTTGAAGTGACCAGCCGTCAAGACTAAGTCTGATCAGCGGAAGTTCATCAACGCCGGCAACTGGCATTTGCGCCGTGCCGGCGTTTAAGAGAGGCGCAGTTCAATGTGCCGAACTCGTAGAAAAAACATTAAGTACGATCACGCCCGAAACGATCAATCCCATGCCGATGACAGCGGCAATATCAAGCTTTTGCCCATAAAGCGCCCACCCCGCTAGGGCGATCAACACCGTGCCTACACCGGACCATATTGCATAGGCGATGCCGACTGGAATAACCCGCAGCGTGAGGGACAATAAATAAAAGGCGATGAGGTATCCGACAGCTGTGATGATGGACGGTGCGAGCTTCGAGAAGCCTTCGCTTGCCTTCAGTGCGGATGTTGCGATGACTTCCGCGACAATTGCGCCGCCAAGAATGAGCCATTGATTCATTAGTATCCTTTATTTAAGAGCCGCGAATTTAACAGAAGAGGCCGACGAAAATGCCTATCGGCGGGCATCCGCGCGCGGCCTTTCTCTTGCATCGTAATCGCTACCTTTTCAAATTGCTGGCCCAAAGGTTGAATGAAACCCGGTCGGCTGAGGTTAGCAAGATTGTGCATCACTTCCCAGATTTACTTAGGACGACACTGTTACTACACTAGGTAAGGGTCGCGGGTATCAACGCTCGTATCAATCAAGCGATCCTCTCTATTAGTTGCACTGAACGTTGTCGGAAATAGTAGTGAAAGGCTGCACATATTATGTGCGGCTTCCACTGGTTTCGTTGGTCCACCAGACAGGAGCTTCAATCATGGAAACTGTTATCAGGACATACTCCGGAAAGGGTGCAAAAGAGTTGTTTGATTTGTTAGAGAAGCGAAAGACTGACGTCGAACAATTGCTGCGTTCGGTCCAAGGCTTTGTTGGCTATACCCTCGCACGCAGCGCCGAAGGCGGGTTTTCGGTGACGGTTTGCCAGGACAAGGCGGGCATAGACGAAAGCGTTCAAAAGGCGAGGGACTGGATTGCGAATAACGCCGCCAATACGGGCGCGGCAGCGCCCCAAGTATCCCAAGGCTCAGTCATTATTCACATCACGTAAAAGAACCGCGGCACGTCGCTCGCCGGTTTAGCGCAAGGCATTTGTATTGTTGCTGGCTCGCGAGGCGCGTCGCGGCGACCATAATGCGGTGATGCCACTATGCAGATACTGATAAATATCGACGTTCCAGAGCTTGATCCCGCGATCGAGTTTTACAGCGTCGCTTTATCCTTGAAACTTAGTCGCATTATCGATGACGATGTCGCAGAATTGACCGGTGCATCGTCGGTTGTCTATCTTCTACGTCAGTCAGCCGGTTCACGTCCGGCGAAAGGTCTCGTCGATGTGCGCCAATACAGTAGGCACTGGACACCGGTGCACGTTGATTTTGTTGTAGACAATATAGACCAAGCGGCGAAGCGCGCCATTGATGCCGGGGCGTCGCGGGAAAGCGAATGCGTTCATTGGAAAGGGTCAAAATGCATAAGCTTCTCGGACCCCTTCGGTCATGGCTTTTGCCTAATCGAATTCACTGGCGAAACGTACAGCGACGACGTTGCTTGATTTCAACTTTTCAACTGAAGGGTTAACACACCATGACAACTGGAACGGTTCACTTTCATCGCGTCTTGCGCGCAAGCCCCGAGCTTGTCTATCGCGCTTTCCTGGAGCCCGATGCGATAGCAAAGTGGCTTCCCCCTTACGGATACACTTGCCAAGTGCACCACATGGACGCCCAAGTCGGTGGCTCTTACAAGATGTCGTTTTGCAACTTCAGCACTGGCAACAGTCACTCGTTTGGCGGTGAGTACCTTGAACTGGTGCCGTCCGAGAAGATCCGCTACTCGGACCAGTTCGACGATCCAAATCTGCCCGGTCAGATGGACACGACCATTTCATTGCGGCCGGTCTCTTGTGGCGCCGAGCTTACCGTCGTTCAGAAGGGCTTGCCCGAGGCCCTTCCTGTGGAGATGTGCTATCTGGGCTGGCAGGAGTCGCTTAGTCAGCTGGCCAAGCTGGTAGAGGCGGAAAACCTGGGGTGACCGCGCCTGCAAAGGCATGGCTCATGATTTTGTGCTGGCCTGTTGATTCCGGAACGCTGCTTCTCCCGCATCCGATATTTCGACCCATTTTTTGTCGGGAGCCGCACCTGCGACGTAGCTATCGTGCCAGTTCCACCACTTGTAGGGCGGGGTCTGAGGATAGCCATCTGGTGAATCCTCCCAAAGCTCCTGACGGCCCAGCGGCGTGATGTCCAGGTAATTCCACGTGCTCCCCATCTGCTCGTCGCCGCGGTTGTTAAGGAAGTAGGTGCGGAACACGCGGCCGTTGTCGCGGAAAAACACGTTTGTGCCGTGCCACTCATCTACGCCGAAGTCGGCGTCGAACGTATCCGTCAGCGTGAACCAGGGAATCTCCCAGCCCATCCGCGCCTTTAGCTGCGCGATGTCCGCCTGGGGCGCACGCGAGACGAAGACGAGGGTGGTGTCACGGGCGTTAAGGTGGGCGACATGGGCGACCTGGTCGGCCACCATGGAGCAGCCTCGGCAGGCGTGGTCAGGCCAGCCGAACACGCCCGGTTCGAAGAAGGCGCGGTACACGATCAGCTGACGCCTACCGTCGAAAAGGTCAAGCAAACTGACTTTGCCGACAGGCCCATCGAATGCATACGCCGCGTCCACGGCCATCCATGGCATTCGCCGTCGCTCGGCGGCCAGTGCGTCGCGGGCCCGGGTGTGGGCTTTTTCCTTCACGAGCAGTTGCTGGCGCGCCTCCTCCCACGTCTGTGCCGACACGACAGGTGGTGTATGCATGGTCGGCTGTCCGTTTTTCAGTCCATTTTCATCTGATGTAGTCATGGCGTTGAAAACCTCCTGATATGAGCAAAATCCGCGGGCATCGGGCCGAAGCCCGAACCGACTCGTTGTCCATCGTTGGTTGTTGACCGATAGATAGTTTGGCACCGGAAGCCGGATGTTGGAAGTAAAAAAGTGTGCCGGTTTCCGGTCGTAGCCGTCGATTACAGCGACCGGTTGGGCTTGATGACATGGGTCGGCTTCTGGTTACCGGGCACCTAATTTGGCGGGCTGCACGCTTTCCATCTGCTTGATGGTGTGCCGAACTTCTGAGATTAACCATTTTCGGAATATCGCCACTTCAGGACGAGCGTCGGCTTGGGTCTCGATCAACCAATAGGCGTAGTCACTTTCGCCGGCTTTATCGATTGGCATGGCGACTAATCGGCCATCGGCCAACATGGGAAGGACCAGTGCAATACGTCCCAAGGCGACGCCGTGGCCATCTATCGCCAATTGAACCAGCTGGTTATATTGATTGCAGTGCAGATACGCTTTTGGCTTGGCATCGGCCATCCCGGAAGCGGCCAGCCACTCGGTCCAGCGTAGCCAAGGGCGCGCATGTGGCTCGTCATATTCGAGCAAGACTTCTTTCAACAAAGCATCCGGGTGCTTGAATGCCCGTGCGGCGACCGCTTTGCTTGCGATCGGAGCGACTCGTTCCCCGAATAGCTTGATCGCCCCTGAAGGAACGTCGGCTTCGCGCGCATACCGGATCGCAAGGTCGATGCCTTCTTGTTTCAGGTCAAAAATGCGGTTATTGGCTGCGACCCTGACGTCGATGTTCGGATTGGCATCCTGAAAGGCCGCAAGTTTGGGCAGCAGCCACAACGCCGTGACGCCAAATGAAGCCGTAATGGTAATGGGGCGGGCGTGGCCATTGTTTCGAACAGATTCCGTAAATTCGGACAATCTGTCCATCCATGGGGATGCAAGTACCATCAAGCGTTCACCCACTTCGGTCAACGCAATTGCTCTGTGCTTGCGGACAAGAACCGGCGTCCCTAGGTATTTTTCCAATGCCAATATTTGTCGGCTAACGGCCGACTGGGTCAGGCAAAGGTCGTTGGCCGCCTGCGTAATGCTCATACGCCTTGCAACGGCGATAAACCCGCGCAATGCGTCCAGCGGTGGAAGCTTCAACAAGGGATTGCTCATGCGCGGTTCTCATGTAAGGGGCTGCGTGATCAGATCGGATGGGCGTGGATGCCGCCATCGAATGGGCGCGGTATGTATGAATTTTATCCTATGGATCGGCCTGGGCCGTTCGCATTCATAGGATGAATGTCAATCATGCATAAATACCGCTTGAGTTGACTTGTTCAAATCTGTTTAATGACGAACAGGCGAGCGATTTCGCCGTAAGCCCTTTTCGTACAATTCATGAGGTGCAAATGATCATCGCCTTTACTACCTTCACGCTGCCCAAGCCAATCACACGTGAGCAAGCTCGCAGCATTTTTCTAAGCACCGCGCCAACGTATCAGGGCGTAAAAGGCTTATTGCGCAAGCACTACGTTATCTCTGAAGACGGGGGAACGGTAGGTGGCGTCTATCTTTGGAACTCTCGATCAGAGGCCGAAGCGATGTATACAGAATCTTGGCGCTCGTTCGTCCGAGACAAGTACGACACCGACCCGACGGTCACTTACTTTGAAAGTCCCGTGGTGGTCGACAATGTGGCCCAGCAGATCTTTACCGACGAGTAGGAAAGCGCCGTTCCCACAGTTATCATGTACTCCTCAGGACAGCATCCGTAGAGGACCACGTGATGGACAAGATTCGGATCGACAAATGGCTTTGGGCTGCGCGTTTCTACAAAACACGCAGCCTGGCTGCGCTTGAAATCGGCAAAGGCAGGGTGTCTGTGAACGGGCAGCAGATCAAGCCCGCGCGCGAGATTGCGCAGGGGGATCTCGTCAGTATTCGCAAGGAAGACCCCGCGATTCATGTGCGGGTAGTCGCGGTAAGCAGCGTACGTGGCCCGGCTCCCGTGGCGCGCACCTTGTATGAAGAAACGCCGGAAAGTATTGCGGCACGTGAACACGCTGCCGAAATAAGGCGCCTTGCCCCCGAACCGGCGCATGATTTTGCAGCGGGGCGTCCAACCAAGCGCGATCGGCGGCAAATCGACCTGGTACGGGGGAAATAATAGGGTGGCCGTTTGGTGTAATGCACTGCACCCTTGAACAATTCCCGGCCTACGCCGCCGGCTCGCTGGCTCGCTGGCTCGCTCATAAAGCGTACATCATGAGACATATCGAGGCACACAGGACGCAACGGGTTGGCTGGCTGCGCGCCGCCGTACTCGGCGCGAACGACGGTATTGTCTCCACGGCCAGCCTTGTGCTGGGGGTCGCTGCCGCCGGGACAAGCTCCCAGACTATTTTGGTCGCCGGTGTCGCCGGGCTTGTTGCCGGCGCGATGTCAATGGCAGCCGGCGAGTATGTCTCGGTTTGCTCGCAGGCCGATACCGAGCGCTCCGACTTGGATAGGGAAAGGCAAGAACTGGCTGCCTATCCAGAGCATGAGCATGCCGAATTGAAAGAAATTTATGTTCAGCGCGGATTAGACCGCCGGCTCGCGGCAGAAGTGGCGACCCAATTGATGCAACACGACGCGTTGGGCGCGCACGGACGTGACGAACTGGGCATATCGGCGGCCCTGGCGGCCCGACCTCTGCAAGCGGCATTGGCCTCGGCCGCCACCTTTTCCGTTGGGGCAGTTTTGCCATTACTGATTGTTCTGTTGTTTCCGTCTTCTGACTTGATATGGGCGGTTTCTGGCGCTTCTTTGGTGTTTTTAGCGGCATTGGGCGCGTTGTCAGGATGGGCGGGCGGCGCATCCCTGACAAGGGCGGCCGCGCGGGTTACGTTCTGGGGGGCTTCGGCCATGGCGTTGACAGCCGGGGTAGGGGTGCTTTTTGGCGTAAGCGTTTAATCTCGCCATTCAGAAGCACGGTCTACAAGCCACCTGCACACTGCACGACGGTACCGGTCATGTAAGACGCCGCTGGCGACAATAGCCACACTATCGTTTCGGCAACCTCTTCCGGCCTTGCCAAGCGACCCATGGGAATCTTGGGGGCGACGCGCGCAGGACGATTGGGTTCGCCTGCCGTGGCGTGGATCTCGGTCAGTGTCGATCCCGGCGCCACGCCGCAAACCCGTATTCCCGCTGCAGCAACTTCGCGGGCCAGACCCAGGGTGAAGGCATCTATGGCCGCTTTGCTGGCCGCGTAATGGATGTATTCATTAGGACTGCCAGTGCGCGCCGCAACCGATGATACGTTGATGATGACGCCGGCCGCACCGTTGCTTGCAAAGCTTGCCAGCGCGGCGCGCGAGCATTGTATGGTGCCGAATACATTGACTTGGAATACGCGTTCAATAGTGTCGTCGGTGGTATTGGAAAAGGGCCCGATCGGTCCAGTGATGCCAGTGTTGTTGACCAAGGCGCTGAGGGGCCCCAGTTTTTCTTCGGTCATTTCGAACATACGAGGGATATCGTCCGCCTTGCCCACGTCGCCTTGTATGGCGATGGCTTTCCGGCCATGCTGCAATATGGTCTCGACGACGGCTTGTGCAGCCGCTTCGTCCTTCAAATAGTTAACCGCAACATCAAAGCCATTACGCGCAGCGGCGATGGCGGTTGCGGCACCAATGCCGCGACTGGCTCCGGTGATCAAAACGGTATTATTAAGCGGCGGCATATCGTCTCCCTTCTTTTGGTTTGTTCCGGCATATTATGCGGGATAGCGCCTGTTTCGGCATCAATGCCGCTTGTTCATTATCATGATGGCGACGAGCGCCCACTTCAGGGGGTAAACTCTTTTTTCGATCCATGACTAGCCATTAGCTGTGCATGGTTCTTTATTCAGCAAAGGAAAGAAATGAGCACATCTAAACGCTTGCGGTCTGCCAATATTACTCAGGGTGCCGCCCGTGCACCGAACCGCTCCATGTACTACGCTCTGGGCTACAAAGAAGAAGATTTCCAGAAGCCAATGGTAGGGATCGCCAACGGCTACAGCACGATCACTCCGTGCAATAGTGGTTTGCAAAAGCTTGCCGACGCGGCAATTGAAGCTATCGAATCGTCGGGTGGCAACGCGCAAGTGTTCGGTACGCCCACAATTTCTGACGGTATGGCCATGGGCACCGAGGGGATGAAATATTCACTGGTGTCTCGCGAAGTTATCGCTGACTGCGTTGAAACCTGTGTGCAGGGGCAATGGATGGACGGCGTCGTCGTAATTGGTGGCTGCGACAAGAATATGCCGGGCGGCATGATGGGAATGCTGCGCGCCAATGTGCCGGCTATCTATGTGTATGGCGGCACCATTCTTCCGGGCCGTCTGAACAATAAAGACCTGAACATTGTCAGCGTATTCGAAGCCGTAGGCGAGAACGCTGCGGGTCGCATGAGCGACGAAGAACTCAAGCAAATCGAGCTGCACGCCATTCCCGGACCAGGTTCCTGTGGCGGCATGTATACCGCTAACACCATGAGCTCCTCGTTCGAGGCGCTGGGCATGAGCCTGCCGTATTCGTCGACCATGGCGAACGTGCACGACGAAAAAACGCTTTCGGCCGCCGAATCGGCCCGTGTACTGCTTAAAGCCATCGAGCTTGATCTGAAGCCGCGCGATATCGTGACGCGCGAATCAATTGAAAACGCCGTAAGCGTGATCATGGCCACGGGTGGATCGACCAATGCCGTGCTGCATATTCTGGCCATTGCCCATGCCGCTGAGGTGGAATGGACCATCGACGACTTCGAACGGGTGCGCAGGCGTGTGCCGGTTATTTGCGATTTGAAGCCTAGCGGCCATTTCCTGGCGGTCGATTTCCACAAGGCTGGCGGTGTTCCACAAGTCATGAAGATATTGCTGGATGCCGGCCTCATCAATGGGGATTGCATCACCATTACCGGACAGACGATCGCAGAACTTTTGAAAGACGTTCCCAGCACGCCGAGTGCGGATCAAAATGTTATTTTCCCGATCGACAAGGCGCTTTACAAAGAAGGCCATCTGGCCATCCTGAAAGGAAACCTGTCGCCCGAAGGTGCTGTCGCCAAAATCACCGGCCTGAAGAATCCCGTCATAACAGGGCCGGCGCGGGTGTTCGACGACGAACAGTCCGCCTTGCAGGCCATTCTTGACGGCAAGATCAAAGCCGGCGACGTCATGGTCTTGCGCTACCTCGGGCCCAAGGGTGGTCCCGGCATGCCCGAAATGCTGGCGCCAACGGGGGCTCTGATCGGCGCCGGTCTAGGTGATTCCGTTGGTCTTATCACCGACGGCCGCTTTTCAGGTGGAACCTGGGGCATGGTGGTGGGCCACGTTGCCCCCGAGGCCGCTGCGGGTGGTGTTATCGCCGTTGTGCACGAGGGCGATTCAATCACCATCGATGCGCATCAGCAACTGCTGGAACTTAACGTGCCAGCGGAAGAGATTGCAACGCGCCTTGCCAAGTGGAAGGCACCGGCACCTCGTTACACTCGCGGCGTTCAGGCGAAGTTCGCCTTCAATGCGTCCACCGCGAGCACGGGGGCGGTACTCGACCGGTTCTAAACCAGGTCGAACAGTAGTACTTCTGCCTTGTTGCCGTCGGACAGCGTAAGCATGGTTTCGTCGGAAATTTTCACCCCATCGCCGGCGGTGAGCGCTTGACCGTTAAGCGTCAATTCGCCGCGGGCGACATGCAGGTAGGCGTGGCGGCCGACTGCGATGGCGTGTTCGATACGTTCGGCGCCATCCAGCAAGCCCGCATATACCTTGGCATCCTGCGCGATGGTCAATGATCCGTCGCCGCCATCGGGCGAAGCGACCAAGCGCAATGTGCCGCGCTTTTCTTCCTGTGAATAACGTTTTTCCTGATAATTCGGCTTAATGCCGGAAAATTTGGGCGTGATCCAAATTTGCAGGAAGTGGACCGGTTCGGTGTGTGAGTGGTTGAATTCACTATGACGCACACCGGTGCCCGCGCTCATGACCTGGACATCGCCTGGACGGATAACGGAACCTGACCCCATCGAGTCTTTGTGTTCCAGGGCGCCTTCCAATACATAAGAAATGATCTCCATGTCGCGGTGGGCATGGGTGCCAAAACCCTCGCCAGGCTGCACGGTGTCGTCATTGATCACACGCAAATTGCTCCAGCCCATATGGCGCTGGTCGTAGTATTCGGCAAATGAAAATGTGTGGTGGCTGTTTAACCAACCGTGTCGTGCATGGCCGCGGTCAGCCGCTTTACGGATTTCGATCATTAGTTTCTCCAGTTTTGTAGAAGTTCTGCTCCAATGAATCCAGTTTAATATTTATTTAATTGATAAAATAGCGCAAAATACTGGCGTTAAATATCGATTAATTCGATGTTTAAGTGGCTCAGAACGGCATTCAATTACTAAAAGGACGTGCCATGCAAGGGCTGAAGACCACACTGGAGCAGTGGCGTGTACTGCAGGCCATCGTGCAGTACGGCGGCTTTGCGCAGGCGGCCGAAGCGCTGCATCGCAGCCAGTCGTCCATCAGCTATACGGCAGCCCGGCTGCAGGAGCAGTTGGGTGTATCGCTCTTGATCATCGACGGCCGAAAAGCCCGGCTTACTGAAAACGGCAAAGCGTTGCTCGCCGCTGCGCGCGAGCTCTTATCCGATGCGCAGCAACTGGAGCAGCTGGCCAGACGGCTCGAACAAGGCTGGGAGGCCGAGCTAAGGCTAGTCGTCGACGTGGCGTTTCCCACTCCGGTGCTATTGCAGGCCTTAAGTCAGTTCACGCGGGTGGCGCCGCAAACCCGCGTACAACTAAGCGAAGTGGTGTTGTCTGGGGCTGATGAGGCGCTTTTGGAACAACGCGCCGATATCCTGGTCGGTACGCGTGTGCCCGCCGGATACTTGGGCGATCTGCTGCTTAATGTCGATTTTATTGCTGTCGCGCACCCCGACCATGCTCTGCATCGCTTGGGGCGAAGCTTAAGTTCTGAAGACCTGAAGCGAGAAATGCAGATAGTCTTGCGGGATTCGGGCACCATTAGCCCGCGCGACGAAGGCTGGTTGGGATCGGCGCAGCGCTGGACGGTAAGCAGCATGGAAACTTCCGCCGCCATGGTTGCAGACGGACTGGGTTTTGCGTGGCTACCGCGCCATTTGATCGCTAAGCATTTGGAACAGGGCAGCTTATGGCCGCTACCCTTGAACGAAGGGCAACTGCGACGCGTATCGCTATACCTTACCTTCGGAAACGAAGCCAATATGGGCCCGGCTGCCCGGCAATTGGCCAAGATTCTTCAAACGGCAGTGCAGGGCGATGGCGACTGATTCCTTCCGTCCCGGAATCAAACGTGAACGCCATGTCGAAGCAGCGGCATTACTGCCGTAAGGCAAGCAAAGCCGACAAACTGCACGTTCGCCATAGCGACCGGACTACTTGATGAAGGCCGCCCGGTCGCGTAATAGTAGCCACAGGCACAGGCCCGCAGGTACGATCAGCGACGCATAGGCCAAGCTGTAGCTGCCGAAAACCGTGGCGATCACCCCAAACAGAGGCGGCCCCACGACGACACCGAGAAAGGTCATGGACAACGTACCGCCGGTGGCAACGCTGGCCTGACCCGTGGGGGCCTGGCGTGCGACTTCAGCCAGGTACACGCCATTCCAGCCTACAGCACTGCTGCCAAACAGCGACAGCACTACGATAATGACGACTTTCGAATCCGTGTACTGCAGCAGGGCCGTCGCAACCGCGCAGACCGCGATCAAAACCGCAAGAACGGCCAGCATATTCGCCGAACCCAGAAATCGGTCGGCCATATAGCCCCACAGAAGCCGGCCCGCGACGCCGGCCGCCTGCGCGATGGCTAACGTAAAGCCTGCCACGATCAGCCCGATGCTCAGGTCTTCGTGTAAAAACGTGACCAGATAGGTGGTCAGGGACAGTTGTGTGATCGAAAAAAGGAAAGAGACTGCTGCCAGGATGGTCAGGCTACGATGGCTGAACACCAGCTTCAGGGGCGCGGTCAATCCGTTGCCAAAAGATAATCGCTGGCTGCGGTCTTTGTCGGCGTCGAGCGGGGCACATAACGGCTGGATAAGCGCAGCGCAAAGCATGGTCGCAGCGGCTACGGCCAGGAATGCGCCTTGCCAGCCAATCAGTTCGGCCAAGCTGGGGACGATTACGCCGGCCAGCACACCGCCTAGCGGCACGCCCGTTTGCTTGATGGAAAAGACGAGCGACATGCGATGTGCGGGAGTGCTGCGTACCAGCAAATGGGAACTGGAAGGTGTGATGGGGCCATAGCCCAGCCCGACCAGGACGGCCCCAATGGCCATCGCCAGCGCAGATTCAATCGTGCTCATGGCGACGCCTGTGGCGCATAGCATGAGGCCAATCTGGCTCATGCGGATTGCGCCAAACCGCCTGACCGCTCCTCCGGCCAGCAAACTGGCCGCCATTGCGCCTGCATAGGCCAAGGCAATGTACAAGCCGACGTAGGCGGGCGATATGCCCAGGGCCGCAGCGACCGAGGGGGCCACGACGGGAAGGGTCAGCAAGGCCATGGCGGCCAATGATTGGACCGTTAAGGTGGCAGCCAATACAACGGATGCCGAGGGGGTAGAGCTCATGACGCAAATCCTGTTTTAGGTCTCGGATTGAGTTGCGGATCATGCCGTCATGATGCCGTGGCCGGACTTTACTTCGCGTATCATAACCTTCTGCTGCAGGGCGGATCGCCCGACTCTTTTTTGTATTGAGACCAACCGGAAAGGACATATCGTGTTAACTCCCGAGCAACGCGCCACGCAGCGCGACATCATTACCGAACTTCGTGTAAGCAGCGCTTTCGATGCCAAGCAGGAAATTGAGCGCCGTACAAACTTTCTAGCCGATTACCTCATATCGACCGGGCATCATGCCCTTGTTCTGGGCATCAGCGGCGGAGTGGATTCCCTGCTCGGCGGCTTGCTGTCGCAACGCGCCGTGCAAACAGCACGCCAACGCGGTCATAAGGCCACATTTATTGCCATGCGCCTGCCTTACGGCGAGCAGCGAGACGAGCATGACGCCCAGGCATGTATCGATGTCATTAAGCCTGACGAGATCGTTAAGGTGAACATCAAGCCGGCAAGCGACGCCATGCTTGCGAAGCTGCTCGAAGGCGAGGTGGAGTTTCGTGATGTCGCCCACCAGGACTTTCTATTGGGCAACATCAAAGCGCGACAGCGCATGATCGCCCAGTATGCCGTGGCCGGCGCGCACAGCGGATTGGTGGTGGGTACCGATCACGCCGCCGAGGCCCTGATGGGCTTCTTCACTAAATTCGGAGACGGCGCCGCCGACATCACGCCTTTGGCTGGGCTGGTGAAACGCCGGGTGCGGGCACTGGCGCAAACAATGGGGGCGCCGGACAAACTGGTCTTCAAGGTGCCGACTGCCGATCTGGAAACCTTGGCGCCTTTGAAGCCGGATGAAGATGCCTTCGGCATGACCTACGACGAGATCGACGACTTCCTGGAGGGCAAAGACGTTGCGGAAAAGGTGTACGACGTTGTGTTGCGAACGTACCGGAATACCGCGCACAAGCGTGCCTTGCCGGTGGCTCCGTCTGCCTAGAGTGTCTGAAACGGCGGCAAATGCCGCCGTGCTTTCTTTTTGCAGGTCTGGTCGCTAGATCACCGCTTCGATCAGAAACGGGCCCTTGCGCGCGAGTGCCGAGCGCAACAGGTCGGCGAAGCCGGTGGCATCGGTGGCGCGGGCCGCCTCGACGCCGGCGGCCTTGGCCATATGTACCCAATCGAAGGTGGGGTTATCCAGATCCAGCATCCGGCGAGCATTGCGCCCCGGTTCGCCAGCGCCGACCATTTTCAATTCGTTGTGCAGAATGGCATAACTGCGGTTCGCGAAAATGATGGTGATGACGTCAAGTTGCTCGCGGGCCTGGGTCCATAGGCCTTGCAAGGTATACATGCCACTGCCGTCGGCCTGCATCAGTATGACTTTTCGGTCGGGGCAGGCCACGGCTGCGCCGGTAGCCATGGGGATGCCAATACCGATTGCACCACCGGTAATCTGCAAAAAATCGTGAGGTGCTGCACCAAAGGTAGATTTGAACGAATCACGTCCGGAACTGACCGATTCATCACAAATAATGGCGTTTTCAGGGCTTAGCACGCCGATGGTCTGAATAATGGCCGCGGCGTTCAGTGCTCCGGTGGGTAATTGCGTTGCTGTGCGCTCCGACGTGAACGGAACGATGGTACTGTCGGCGCCTACCGCGTCGGCGAGCGCTTCCAGTGCCTGGCCCAGATCGTCGCCGGCGCGGGTCAGTGGGATGTTTTGGCAACTGTCGGGCACGAGTACACCGGGTTTGCCGGGATAGGCAAAAAACGCCACTGGTACCTTGGCGCCGATCAGTATCAGTTGCTCTGTGCCTTCGAGCGCCTTAAGGGCAAGGTCGACGCTGAAAGGTATGCGGTCGATCATGACACGCCCGGCGCCGCGTTCGACTCGCGCGTTGGATTGCTGAGCCATCAGGCGCGCGCCGGTCTTAATAGCGATGCGGCTGGCGGTTTCCAGCGCCTTGCCGCGCAAGGCTTTGCCTGATAGCAAAATGACGGTTTTGCGGCCGTTGCGCAAGGCTGCGGCCGCCGCCTGCAACGCGTCTGAATCGACTGGGGCCAGTGCCGCAACCGCAGCGCGCTGTATGGCCGCCGGAGCGTTCGCCCAGGCAGCATCGGCGGGCAGTATCAGTGTTGCGATGCCACCAGGGCCGCTGCGGGCGGCTTCAACCGCCGCTGCAGCCGATGGGGAAACGTCGTCGGACGACTGTATGCGGTGTACCCAGTTGGACATCGGCCGGGCCAGGCTTTCAATGTCGCTGGTCAGCGGGGCGTCGTATTGCAGATGATGGGTCGCATGGTCCCCAACGATGTTGATCATCGGGGTGTTGGCGCGACGCGCATTATGAATGTTGGCAAGGCCATTGGCCAGGCCGGGACCAAGGTGAAGTAGCGTTGCGGCGGGTTTGTCGGCCATGCGCGCATAACCGTCGGCGGCCCCGGTGACGACCCCTTCGAATAGGCCCAGAATGCAGCGCATCTGGGGTTTCTTGTCCAGGGCCGCTACAAAATGCATTTCCGATGTACCGGGATTCGCAAAACATACATCAACATCGTTCGCCAATAACGTGTCGCAAAGACTATCTGCACCATTCATGGGTAAAACCTTTCGTTTCTGATGGATTAAAAGTGGATCGATGACAAGCTGGAATTACTGCGTCTTGATGTCGCGGTCTTTGACCAGCTTGCCCCAGCGCTCGCGTTCTTTGCGCTCGAAAGCCGCCAGGTCATCGCCGACCAGCGTGCCTGCCTGTGCGCCCATGGCGATGTATTTCGCCTGTAGTTCCGGGGAAGCCAGGGCTTCTTTTGCAGCACCGATCAATTTGTCGACGGCTTCTTTAGGTGTGCCTTTAGGCGCGTAAAGCGCAAACCAGGCGGTTACGTCGACGCTTGGATAGCCGGACTCGGCAACCGTGGGGATATCAGGGGCGGATGGGGACCGCTTAGCCGAGGTAACCGCAATTCCACGAATTTTGGATCCGTCTTTGACCTGCGCCAAGGTGCTGGGTAAATTGTCTATCAGTATGGAGACCTGGCCGCCGATCAGGGCGGGCATGGACGCCGAAACCCCTTTGAAGGGAATGTGCAGCATCTCGATACCAGCGACTTGTTCGAGGTAGGCGCCGGTCAGGTGAACCGATGAGCCGACGCCGGGCGTGGCGTAAGTCAGCTTGGAATCTTTCGCCGCCTTTGCCGCATCGACCAAATCCTTCAGGTTCTTGATGTCCGATTTTGCATTGACCGCAAGAATATTGGGTGTGGTCACGACCAGCGCAATAGGCTCAAAATCCTTTTCGGGATTGAAGGACATGTCTTTGTAAAGGAACTGATTGATGGCTTGTGTGCCTATCGTTCCCATACCTATGGTGTAGCCGTCGGGCTTGGCCCGCGCAACGACGCCCATGCCAATGTTGCCGCCCGCACCTGCGCGATTCTCGACAACGATGGTTTGCCCCAATTTGGCTTCCATGGCCTGGGCTATGGTGCGGGCTGCGATATCAGTCGTGCCCGCGGGGGGGAAAGGCACAACCAGGGTGATGGGCTTATCGGGGTAGGCAGCGGCGTGCGCCGTCATCACCGTTGCCAGCGTGGCGAGTGTGGCATACGCCAAACGTTTAAGCGCGTTTCCGCCTCGGGGCGTGTGTTTCATTATCATCGTTGTCTCCTCTTTTGCTGCATTATGGGTCGGTTTAGTATCCGACTGCTTGCCCGTCTCGACGGGGATCTGATGCGGCGATATAACCGCCATGTTCTTGACGCAGAATCACTTGCGCGGCGCCGAAGTCCAGGCTGTCGGGGCTTTGCGGCTCGATACGATGGCCGGCGGCTTGCAAGACTTCAAGTGTCGACGTGGGGACACGCGATTCAAGCATTACCCGCGGGCCGGGCTCTACGCGAAACCTTGGTGCATCGATTGCCGCCTGGGGGTTGCGCTGCAAGTCCACCAGTTGTTGCATCATCTGTACGTGACCCTGAGCCTGCATGTTGCCGCCCATGACCCCAAAGCTGGCGAAAGGTTGGCCCTTGCGTGTGATGAAAGCGGGAATAATGGTGTGCATAGGGCGCTTGTTCGGTGCGACCTGGTTGCGGTGACCCGGAATCAATGAAAAATTGCGGCCGCGATTATGCAGCGCGATGCCGGTGTCGGGCACGACCACGCCCGATCCGAAACCGTGATAATTCGATTGAATGAAGGACACCATCATGCCACTGCTGTCGGCGGCAGTAAGGTAGACCGTGCCTCCTTGTTCCGGCAAGCCGGCAATAGGTGTAGCGGCGCGCTTGTGGTCAATCAGCGCTGCGCGACGGCGCAAATAGGCAGGGTCCAACATTTGCGCGGTCAGGTCGCCCATGCCGATGGGGTCGGCAACATGCTGGTGCAGATCGGCGAAGGCCAGTTTCATTGCCTCGATTGGCAGGTGGAATAAACCAATGGGGTCGTCGGCCTGCGGTGGGTCGAAGGTGTCGAGCATGCCCAGGGCCATCAGCGCGGCAATGCCTTGTCCATTCGGAGGCAACTCATGCAGCAGGTAGTCGCCCCGATACTGCATGGCGATGGGTTCTACCCAATCGCAGGAATTGTTCTGTAGATCGGCAGCGACCATTGTGCCGCCGGTTTGCGCGGCAAACGCGGAAATCCGGTCGGCCAGTTCGCCTTCGTAGAAATCTCGGCCCAGTGTGTCGGCAATGCGTTGAAGGGTGCGGGCCTGTGCGGGAAAGCGCCAGATATCGCCGGCCGTGGGCGCAGCCCCATTAGGAAGAAACGCTTCCGCGAAACCGGGTTGGTCTTTAAGACGCGGCGCTTGTGTTGCCCACTGCCGTGCAATAACCGGCGATACGGCAAAACCGTTAGTTGCGTAGCCGATGGCGGGTTCGAACAAGCTGGCAAAGGGCAGATTTCCGAAGCGCTTGGAAAGCTCGGCCCAGCCGGCGACCTGGCCCGGAACCGTGACCGTATCCCAGCCTAATTCCGGCATCGCATCGCGGCCCGCGAAACGTTCCGGTGTCCAGGCCGCTGGCGCACGGCCCGACGCATTCAGCGCATGTAGTTGACCTTGATCCCACACCAATGCAAAGGCGTCACCACCAATGCCGTTCATGACGGGCTCGACGACCGTCAGCGTAATGGCTGCCGCCAGGGCGGCGTCGATGGCGTTTCCGCCCGCCAAAAGCATACGTAAACCAGCTTGGGCAGCCAGGGGCTGCGACGTGCTTACGGCGTTGGGCGCCAGTACAGGCATGCGTTGGCTTTGGTTGGGGAAATTCCAGAATAAGTTGGATGACACAGGGTGACTCTCTGTAGAAGTTAAGGCGGATAAAAGCGTGTGTTATTGAACGGTGATGTTGGCGCGCTTGACTAACGCATCGATAACAGGGCTTTCGGTACGAATCTGCTTGGCCAAAGCTTCGGCTGAGCCATCGCCCGGTTCAATACCCATATCAAGCAAGCGTTGACGCACAGCGCTGTCTTTCAAAGCGGCTTGCAGTGCCTTGCGCAATGTGTCGGTAACGACCTCGGGTGTGCCTTGTGGGGCGACCAGGCTGAACCATGCTGTCATTTCGAAGTTGGGATAGCCCAGTTCGCTGATCGTGGGAAGTTCGGGTAGGGACGACAATCGCTTTTTGCTCGTGATGGCCAGAACGTCGACTTTGTCGCTTTTGGCCTGAGGCATGCCGGTGGCGACCATATCAAAGAACAGGTCGATATCGCCGCCTATCAGCTGTGGCAGAGCCTGGGTCGACCCCTTGAAGGGCACGTGCAGCATTTTGATGTCGGCCACTTGCTGGAAATATTCAGCGGCCAAATGCGACGAGGTGCCAGCACCGAAGGAAGCAATGCTTAGCGTGCTGGGGCTCTTCTTGGCAAATGCTACGACGTCTGCAACGTTGTTGAATTTATGTTTCTTGCTGGCAAGCAGAACCATGGGGCCGATGCCTATCATGCCGATGGGCGCGAAAGCGTCGGGGTCGTACGATAGCGTCTTGTACAAGTAGCGATTGGTGACCAATGTGGAGTTGGTGGCGAGTAAAACGGTATAGCCATCGGGCTTTTCGCGCGCGGCATACGATGCGCCTATTGTGGTGGCCGCGCCCGCCCTGTTTTCCACGATCAAAGACTGCCCCAAGGTCTTCCCCATATGCTCAGTGAGGACCCTGGTCAGTGCGTCGGTGGCACCTCCGGCGGGAAACGGGGTCACGACGGTAATCGGACGTTCGGGAAATGGGGCAGCGCTTGCAACGTTGACCAGAGTGGCAAGTACGGCAGTTGCCAAGATTCGAGCACCGGCTTTGATCATTTTGTCTCCATATCTGTTTTATGTGCAGTTCGTGGATAAAGACTTTCTTGTCAGCGGAGTATTGAGTCCCGTACAATGGAATTCAGTTTCACTCTAATAACCAATATAGAAGCAGTCGGCCAGGAATGCAAACCTTTTTCCAGAAATACCTTAATGCCTACTGATACCAGCGCTACCGGGCAAGCGCATGGGCGACCGGCCCGCCGCAAGCGGCAAGCGCTACAGACGAGCGAGACATCGCCCGATTTTGTCGAGGCTCTGGCGCGCGGCTTACGCGTCATGCGCTGTTTCGGGCCAGGCGTTAAAACGTTGGGAAATCTGGATCTGGCTACATTAACGGGATTGCCTAAATCCACAATCAGCCGCATCGTCTACACCCTGACCGCCATGGGGTACTTGCGCTATCACCCTGATACCGGGCGATATTCGCCGGGCTACGGGGTACTGGCCCTGGGCTTTGGGTTGCTGGCCAATCTTGAAGTGCGGCAGCTAGCACGACCGCTGATGGAAGAATTGGCTCAGGCGACCGGCGCGGCCGTGGCGCTGGGGGCGTTCGACGGGCAGGCGATGACTTATGTCGAGGCTATACATGGCTCATCTGCCTTGTATTTGCGTTTGCCCGTAGGCCATAGGCTGGGGCCTGACAGTGCGATGGGACGTGCGTATATGGCGGCTTTGCCAGCGGCCGAGCGTGACGTCGTGCTGGCCAGTTTCGAGGGGCAGGCCGTTGCGCCTGACGTCCTCGAACAGGCTGGCCGCGACTTAAGTGAAACGGGTTGTTGTTTCGCCATCGGCGACTGGCAGCAAGGTATCAACGCCGTGGCCGCGCCTTTTGCAACCATTACGGGTGAAGGATTCTTTGTGATGAGTTGTGGCGGACCTGCCGGTGTATTGCCCGAAGAACGCCTGCGGGGCGAGGTAGCAGGCATGCTGCGGGAAACGGTGAAGAAGCTATCGCAGGCATCGCATGAATACTGATTATTTGGAAAGCTTCGTTAAGGTGGTCGAGTACAAGTCGATTGCGGAGGCGGCGCGGCGCCTAAATATTACTTCTGGGGCGGTTGCTGCAAGAATAAAAAACCTGGAAGAAGAGCTTGAGTCGACTCTAATCCTACGCTCAGGTCAAACGGTAAAGCCGACCGAAGCAGGGATGCGCATTTACGAAGGCGCCAAGGCGCTCATCCAAAATGCCAGGGATTTGCACGCTATTGCGAGTACGGGCTCGTTAGATGGTGAATTCAAGCTCGGTGTTTTTCCCT
Source organism: Candidimonas sp. SYP-B2681 (assembly GCF_003971065.1). GTDB lineage: Bacteria > Pseudomonadota > Gammaproteobacteria > Burkholderiales > Burkholderiaceae_B > Pollutimonas. The sequence continues at coordinate 157,969 of NZ_RYDV01000006.1, read as the reverse complement.
CTGCATTGACCACGCATTTACCCGTATTAATGGAAAAATTTTGCCAGACTTATCCACGGCTATCCATTTATATAGCCTATGGCGTATCCGCCGAACTGTACCGGAAGGTTCATGATGGCCAACTCGATATTGCCATTGTCATTGAGCCGCCCTTTGCGTTAAGCAAGACATGTGTATGGCAGCCCTTGCAGGAGGAGCCTTTGATAGTGATCGCACCCCCGGTCTTGGGTGGACGGGACGCGCATGACCTGTTACTTTCTGAGCCCTTTATAAGATATGACCGCGCGGCCCATAGCGGAAAATTGGTCGATCGTTATTTGAAGGATAACAACATCGTTCCAAATCAAAGACTGGAAATCGATAGCCTACTGACAATAGTCTCCTTAGTGGAACGTGGGGTGGGAGTATCTCTCGTGCCCGACTCCTTTTCAATCTGGTATCAGACGAGCGGCATCGTTAAAATTCCGTTGCCCGAAAGGACGCCAATTAGACGGATCGGTTTAGTCTGGGCGAAGCATGGGCCCCGTACCGCTCTGGTGGAAGCTTTGGTTCAGCATGCTAAAGAAGTATTCGGCTAAGGCCGCTGCTAAAAGCAATTCTTTTGGCACTAGACAGCAGAATTATTATGCTCCGATAACCGTTTCCACTACTAGAATTCATCCAGTTCTGTTCCGTGGCGGTTGATAGCAAAGCCGTGTTCTTGCCTCTCAAAACGGAACAATCCATAGATCAATAAATAATTCACGGGTGGGTTACGACTATGCTGGGTTTTCGGATATTAGAGCTTAAACGTCGCGTCGACGAGCGCTGGGTGAACAAGTTTCGCGAGATTCCAGTAGCGAATATCAGTGACGTCATGACGCGATTAACCGCCGGCGGGGCCAGCCTGCGCCCCATGCATGCAATAGGAAAACTCTCGGGCCCGGCGTTTACGGTAAAGACACGTCCCGGCGACAATTTGATGGTGCATAAGGCTTTAGCGATGGCGCAGCCAGGCGATGTCATTGTTGTTGATGCCGGAGGCGATCTCAGCAATGCGATCATCGGCGAAATCATGACGAGTACGGCGCAGAAGCGCGGCATCGCAGGCATAGTCATTAACGGCGCCATCCGCGACGTGGGCACTATCGGCAAAGGCGATTTCCCCGTATACGCGGCTGGCGTCACTCATCGGGGGCCCTATAAAGATGGGCCTGGCGAAATAAACGTTCCGATCAGCCTGGGCGGAATGATTATCGAGCCTGGCGACCTGATCGTTGGCGACGAAGACGGCTTGTTGAGCATTCCATTTGATCATGTGGAAAGTATTTATGCTGCAGCCCACGCCAAGAACCAGGTCGAAGAAAAAATGCTCACAGATATTGCCAACGACACCTTGGACATATCGTGGATAGACGCATCTTTGGTCCGTCTTAAATGTGAATTTGTGCGTTAGCCCTCGCTTCCATTGAGCCAATATGACTATTACTCTGAAAAAAGTGGTCAGACTGAATCTGTGGACCGATTCTGTTTTCGACGAAATTTTGGGCGCAAGCGCGAATGTCAGCCTGAAGGTTTTAAATATCGGTGATTCGCCGGACATCAATTGGCCCCATTTGAGCCAGGCTGATATCTACCATATTTCAGCAGCAAAGGACGAGGTGCCGCCTACCTGGCTCGTCACGCAAGAGCTGATACAACGCTGTCCCAATCTAGTGTGTGTTTCCACCTCGGGAGCAGGGTACGACACCGTCGATGTGCGAGCATGCACGGAAGCCGGTATTGCGGTGATGAACCAAGCGGGTGGCAATGCCAATTCAGTCGCTGAACATACCATTGGGCTGATGCTCGCCGTGTTGCGACGCATCGTGGAGTCAGATATCAGGCTCAAAAGGGATACGGGATTCTCGCGCGAGGACCTGATGGGCCACGAACTGAATGGCAAGGTCCTGGGCCTTGTTGGGCTGGGTCACATAGGAACGCGGACAGCTCAGCTTGCCGCTGCATTTGGCATGCGGGTGCTGGCATACGATCCTTACCTAGACGAGTCGCTTATTTCAGCGCGGGGCGCGCAATCTGTTTCACTTGAAGAACTCTTGGCATCCAGCGATATCGTCTCACTTCATTGCCCTCGTACTCACGAGACCAACGGCTTGTTTGGCGCGGACGTGTTTAAGAAAATGAAACGGGGCGCCTACTTCATATCGACAGCCCGTGGGGGCATTCATGATGAGTCGGCCTTATACGATTCTTTGGCTTCGGGTCACCTAGGAGGGGCGGGCCTCGACGTTTGGCTGATAGAGCCGCCACCCGCCGATCATCCTTTACTGAGTTTGAGCAACGTGGTCTCGACTTATCACACAGCGGGCGTGACTCATGAAGGGAGGAAGAACGTGGCGAGAATGGCTGCCGAACAAATCCTGGAAGTTTGTCATGGGCAAGCGCCGGCTCGCCTTATTAATAAAGAGGTTTTACCGAATTTTTTAGCGCGGCTCAATATTTTGTAGTCCATCATAAGACTGGAGACATACATGAATCAAAATTCTAAAACAATGATTAGCCGAAAACTGATAGCGCTTGGCGTAATGGCGTGTGCGCTGTCTATTGGCTCACTGCTGCCCGTGGCTCAGGCAGCCTATCCCGAACGCCCCATTAATATGGTGGTGTCCTACGGTCCAGGCGGTGGCACAGACCTGGTTGCGCGCGCTATCGCGCCCTACATTGAAAAATATTTGGGCAATGGAGCACGCATCGTCGTACTTAATCGTCCTGGCGCGGGTGGTGCTATTGGATTCGGCGAGGTCGCACGCGCAAAGCCAGATGGTTACACCATAGGTTTTTTGAACACGCCCAACATGATTACCATTCCTATTGAGCGAAAAAGTCAGTTCCACTGGACAGACTTTGATCTTATCGGGAACTTAATCGATGATCCCGACAGCTTCGCGGTTAATAGCAAGGGGAATATTAAATCGCTTAAGGATCTGGTCGACTACGCGAAGGCCAATCCGGGCAAAGTCACCGTTGGCACGACTGGTGTAGGTTCCGACGACCATCTTGCCATGCTATTGTTTCAGAAGGGGACTGGTACGAAAATGACCCACGTTCCCTACAAAGGAGCAGGCGAAGTGCGCAGCGCGATATCAAGCGGCGAAATCATGGTCGCTGCTATGAACATTGGCGAAGTTCTTGCCTACATAAAGGGCGGATCACCGATGCTGGACCTTGGTGTAATGGGCGAGCAACGTGCGGACCTGGCTCCCGATTTACCCACATTCAAAGAGCAAGGTCACAACATAATTATGGCGTCTTTGCGCGGTATCGGCGCGCCGAAAGGGTTGCCTGCGGACGTTTCCGCGAAGCTTGTTGGGGCAGTCCAGCAGGCTGTGAACGATCCGGGATTTCGTGACCAGGCCAAAAAGCTATTCGTCCCTTTACGCTACCTGCCTCCCAGCGACTACAAAGCCGAGCTCGAAGCGAATGAGAAACTGTTCAAAAAATTCTGGGAAGAGACTCCTTGGTCTGAATAGAAGTCCTGCGACCGTCATTTCAAACCATACTCTACTTTAATGAACCAACAATTATGTATTCCAAGAAAAGACTTGAGCGACTTTTGTGTCTTGATGATTTCGAGGTAGAGGCGCAAAAGTTTTTGCCCAAGTCGATTTTTGGTTATGTATCGGGCGCGACCGAAACCAACTCCTCATTTCACGACAACCGTGCGGTATTCGCCGAACTGGGATTTGTGCCACGCGTGTTATCCGACGTCTCGAAGGTGAATACCGAAGTTACTTTATGGGGAGACACGTACTCGTCGCCCGTCGGTATCGCGCCAATGGGGCTGAGCGCCATATCGGCATATCGGGGCGACTGCGTGCTGGCAGAGTCCGCTCTTGGCAAGAATGTACCGATGATCATGAGCGGCTCTTCTTTGACGCGCCTGGAAGATGTCGCCACCATCGGAAAAAACGTATGGTTTCAAGCCTATTTGCCAGGCCGTGATGATCAAATTATTAGCTTGATCGAACGCGTAGCCGCTGCGGGATACGAGAAATTGGTTATCACCGTTGATACGCCGGTAGCGGCGAATAGGGAAAACAATATTCGTGCCGGTTTCTCAACGCCCTTACGACCCACAATGAAGCTGATGTTGGATGGAATCCGTCACCCTGGATGGACCATAGGTACTCTTCTACGCACTGTGTATAACAGCGGGATCCCCCACTTCGAAAATAATTACGCTAGCCGGGGTGTACCTATTATTTCGCGCAACGTATTGCGAGATTTTTCCGACCGGGGGCATCTTAATTGGGATCATTTGCGCCTAATAAGAAAGCTTTGGGCTGGCAAACTAATTGTGAAAGGCATCATCGCGACCGAGGATGCGAGGCTGGCTGTAGCCAACGGCGTCGATGGCATCATTGTGTCGAATCATGGCGGTCGCCAACTGGATGGCACCGTGTCTCCCTTGCGTGTGCTTCCAGAAATCGTGGAGGCCTGTCCCACAATACCTATCATGATGGACAGTGGAATCAGGCGCGGTACGGACGTCTTGAAATCGCTCGCCCTCGGCGCCAAGTTCGTATTTGTCGGCCGGCCATTCGGATACGCGGCCGCAATAGGCGGAAAAAGGGGCGTGGACCATGCTTTGGATCTGCTTTGCGCCGAGGTTAGGCGCAATACGGCAATGCTCGGTCTTACGGACGTAAATAGTATTACCAAACACAGTATTCGAGCCTTATCGAGTAGCAGCGTTTTCTTTCAGCGGCTTGACCCTTACAGCGCGTCCGTAAGCTAGTGCTGGACCGCGAGTGATACGGGTATGGCTCTATCGGGGCCAGCTAGCGTCCGCCCTTGCGTTCCACGATGGCAAACACGCCACTCGCCCGAAAGATTTTTTCTTCATTTACGTACAGGAAACAATCGGCGAACGCCATTCGCCGCCCTTGTTTCTGTATTGACGCCCGCGCCACGACCCAGTCGCCTATTTTTGCGGCTTTGAAGAACTCGCTGGTCAGGCTTACGGTGACTGTACCGACTTCGTCGCCATAGGCGTCGGCGACAGCGTCACCAAGGGCGCTGTCGGCAATTGTGACCAGCAGGCCACCGTGAGTGATGCCACGAAGATTTCTGTGCTTGTTAGAAATACGTAGCGCCAATTCGATCTGTTTGCCGTTTTCTACTTTTTCATAGAAAGGGCCGCATAGATTGGTGAATTCGCTGTTATGGTGGCGCTCGCGATAGCCGTCTGGAATGTCTGTCATTGGAATGCTCATGTTGCAAAAGGGCTGGTTCAGCCAGCCGTGATCATATCGCTATAGCGGCCTGGATGAAAATCGCAAGTTGCGCGCCGGGTGTCCAATGCTAAGCTAAGGCGCTGACAGAAGCTGTTTATTAACAAGTAATCAGGGAGAGACAAAATAATGATCAAAGCCAACACGACACGAAAAACCACGTTTGCTGCGCTGATGATAAGCGGTATTGTGGCAGCCGCTTCCAACGTGCCTGCGCAGGCTGCCGCATGGCCCGAGAAACCTATCGAGGTGATCGTCCCGTATACCCCGGGCGGGTCCACCGACACCGTGTCTCGTGTCGTGATGAAACGCCTTTCTGAACGTCTGGGCCAGCCGGTCGTCATTTCCAACAAGCCGGGTGCAAACAGCACCATCGGCACCGCCACAGCCGCCAAGGCCAAGCCCGACGGCTATACCTTTGTGATGGTGTTGGCCGCCTATACCGTAAACCCGCATCTGTATAAGCTGAATTATTCCTTCAAAGACTTCGAACCCATCTCGCATGTGGCCGATCTGCCCTTGTTTTTGTTCGTCAGCGATAAGCTGCCCGTCAAAACGGTGGCTGAACTTGTGGATTACGGGAAAAAGCATCCAGACACACTCACCTATGCGTCGAGCGGTGCGGGCTCCAGTGCGCACTTAACAGGCGCCAATTTCGGTTTGCAAGCGGGTCTGGCCATGACCCATATTCCCTATAAAGGCAGCGCCCCGATACTCACCGACTTGCTTAGCGGTCAGGTGTCCATGGTGTTTGACCCGATTCTGGTTCCAATGCAATACGTGAAGCAGGGCAAACTGAAGGCGTTGGCGATTACTTCTGCAAAGCGTTGGGATGATGAACCCAATATTCCCACCATGGGCGAGGCGGGCTTCCCGGGCTTCGAAATGAATTCGTGGGCGGCCTTGCTGGCCCCAGCCGGCACGTCAAAAGACATCGTCGACCGCGTATCGAAAGAGATCGCTGAAATTGTTCAGGAACCAGAGGTAAAGAAAACGTTCAAGGATTCCGGCTTCGTGCCAGTCGGTAGCACTCCGGCAGACCTGAGCAAGCTTATTCAAAAAGACACAGTCATGTATGGCGAAATCATCAAGAAAGCCAATATCAAGTTGAATTGATGCGGGGCTGATAGCAAAGCGCCCCGCGGTCCTTTACGGAACCGCAGGGCAACGAAACACCATGTTGGCGCCTTCGGGCGCCTTAATTTTTTACTTCTGCCGCCGGGGTGTCGTCGACGTGCTGCGTGGAAGAATGGAGTATTCCACTTTGGGCTGGTCGCCGGTCAGGGTGTGCAGGAACGCGGTGATCGCTTTCCCCTCATGACGCCGAACGGAAAATAGCCTTGTCCGCCGACGTTGACGCCAGGGAAGCCAGGACACACAGCCTCTATTTCGCCCTATCGTTCGAGGTCTGAAGCGCTCGAGTCGTCTCCGATATGGTCAGCGCACCTATCGCGTCGACGACTATAATCTCGAACCGTCAATTCCAACAGCTCCTCTTTCGATTCATTGGACATACCTTGCAGATCGGATTCCTGGTATTAATCGCATTTTCCGTGCTGGGCACGTCATTCCTTTCCGGAGTATTCGGCATGGCCGGCGGGATGGTGCTAATGGGCATCCTGATTGCCTTTCTGCCCGTACCGGCTGCCATGGTTCTGCATGGCACCGCGCAGATGACGTCCAATGGCTGGCGCGCCATTATGTGGCGGCGTAATGTGCATTTCCGGATTTTCGCCCGTTATATTGCTGGCCTGCTGGTGGCCGCCGCCATGTTTTCGTTCATGGCGTTTGTCCCCGACAAGGCCTTTGTGCTGATCGCCCTGGGCATCATCCCGTTTTTGGCTGTCCTGGTGCCGGCGAAGTTCGTTCCGCAAGTAAACCGCCGTTTCGGGGCAGAACTGTGCGGCTTCCTGAATACCGTAATGCAGTTTATTGCTGGCGTTTCAGGGCCACTGCTTGATGTGTTCTTTGTGCGCAATCAGATGGACCGGCGAACCATCGTGGCGACCAAAGCCGCATGTCAAACGTTCTCACACATGGCCAAGCTGGTGTATTTCACCAGTATTTTGGGCGACGAGGTCCAGGCCGATGAATGGGCCATGGGCATTGCCGTGGTGATGGCCATCATGGGCACCAGCCTTAGCAAACTGGTACTCGAACGGCTTACCGACCATCAGTTCCGGCGCTGGACGCAATGGATAGTCATGACGATTGGCGCGGTGTATCTGGCCCAGGGCTTCTATGTGCTGTGGTCGCGCTAGTTCAGGCGGCCGTTAAGGCTTGCTTACTGCTTCCGTAGCTGCGAGAAGTAATGCGGGATGCGCTCAAGGGCGTATTCCGCGCTGGCCTGCCGGATCGACGTTCTATCGCCCGAGAAACGACACGTTTCGCTGAATACGACGGGCGGACCTCCGGCCCCATTGGGCTGGAACGCCCACGCAAAGCATTGGGTTCCTGCCGGAACGGCGTCATCGGTATTATCGGTGACGCCGGTGTTGGAAACCGCGACATTGGCACGGCTCTTTCCTAAAGCGCCTTCGGCCATTTCCCGTGCAATCTCTTCGCTGGTCAAATTGAATTCGTCCAGCGTTTCTTGCTTGACCGCTACGCAGTTCTTCTTGGCGTCGGGCGAGTACACGACAAATGCACAGTCGAGCAGTTCACCCGCGCCTGGAATATCAGCCAGTGTCGCGGCGATGAGTCCTGCCGTGCATGATTCGGCCGTGACCAGCATTAACGATTCGGACCTCATGAAGTCTGCCACTTTCTCGATGCTTGCCATGCTGTCCCCTTGTGCGTCATAAGTTCGCGTTTATTGGCGCGGACAGCAAGCGGCATGCCGATCGTTGTGCCTTCCTTAAGGGGTCAGTCGTTGTCTTCGTCGCGCAAAATTTGCATGGCTTTTTTCAACGCAGTTTGATAACGAGACTGGGCGCGTGCAATGGAGTCTTCATCCCAGTCATAAAACCCTTTACGACTGGGCGACTTGACGCCGTAATGCCCCTGCGAGACCAGATTTTTCATCAGTGGGCTGGGCTCGGTGTTTTGGTGCAGCTCTGGGTAGATGGAGGCGGCAGCCGCGCAATGAATGTCTATGCCGGCCAGGTCTTTTTGCAGCAAAGGGCCGGCGGCGATATAACGGAAGCCAAAACCATAACGCACCGCCAGGTCGACGTCTTCGGCGCTAGCAAAGCCTTCATCGACGAGCGCAATCGCTTCGCGCATAAGCGCGTGCTGGATGCGATTGGCCAGAAAGCCGGCGACGTCCCGTTTGACTTGTACCGGTTTTTTACGCACTGAGCGCATGATATCGCTGACTTCCTGGGCGCGTGCCTCGTCGGTATGCACACTGCGTACCACTTCAACGGCAGGCACCAAATGGGCGGGCATAAAGAAGTGCAGGTTAAGCATGCGCTGGGCGCTGGTGCAGTGTTCGGCGATTTTGCTGATGGGCAAGCCCGACGAATTGCTGGTCAGGGGTATGTCGGGGGGCGCGAGCTTCTCGAGTTCCTGGAAGACCTGTTGTTTGACGGAGAGTTCTTCCAAGACACATTCTATGACGATCCGTGCATGGGACCAGTCGATGTTGGCCAATGACGCCAGCGCGTCAACCGTGCCGCCCTGCCTGTGGATGCCGGTTTCAGCCGCGGCTGCAGGTACCGCGCTAGTCAGGCGCGCCCGTACTTTTTCGTTGGTCTCCACCACCTGCGCATTCCAGCCGGCGGCGTAAAAAATGCCGGCAATGTCGCAGCCCATGGTGCCGCCGCCAATGACTACAACAGAATCATTCAGTGCCAATGTCGTCTCCTGAAAAGAATAATGGGGCCGCGTTGACGACCCCTGGTAACTAAACCGAGTAAAGCGCTTACTGTATCTTGATGTCAGCCGCCTTGATAAGTTTGCGCCATTTGTCGATTTCCTGTTGCTGGAAAATCGCAAATTCGGCCGGCGGCATACCTGAAGGCTCCACCCCCATCGTGTTCAGCTTGTTGAGAACTTCGGGGCTTTTCAGTGCCAGGCTGATCGATTCGTAAAGCTTGTCGATAATGGGTTTGGGCGTGCCTTTGGGAGCGAAAATCGCTTGCCATGCCCGCATTTCATAATTGGGCAATCCCGCTTCTTGCATGGTGGGTACATCGGGCAGGCTGGCGAGTCGTTTTGGCGAGGTAACGGCGAGGGCGCGAACCGTGCCTTGCAGGACGTGCGGTACGACGGTGGGGCCTTCGAACATCATGCTGACCTGGCCGCCAATAATATCGGGCAATGCCGACTTGCCGCCGTAGGGTACGTGCACTGCCTTGACGTCTGCTTCCGAAGAAAGCAGTACGCCAGACATATGCTGAGTCGTCCCGATGCCGGACGACGCATAGGTCACAGTTTCGGGCGCGGCCTTGGCCGCGGCGATGACGTCTTTGAGGCTCTTGAAGGGACTGTTCTTTGCCACTACGAGCGTATTGGCATTGAAGCCAATGACAGTAATGGGCTCGAAGGATTTCACAGCGTCGTACTGCATATTCGGGAACAGGCCGGCGTTGATGGCATGAGATGCAATGCTGCCGCCCATAATGGTGTAGCCGTCGGGCTTGGCTTTAGCGACATAGCTGGATCCGATCATGCCGGTGGCGCCAGGCCGGTTCTCGACCACCACGGGTACGTTCAGCGTTTTGGCCATCTGGTCGGCAATAATGCGTCCCAGCGTGTCGGTATTGCTGCCGACCGGAAAAGGCGAAACATAGGTGATGGAACGCGTTGGCCAATCGTCGGCGGCATAAACAGGCTGAATGCCCAGCAAGGCCGTCGATATGCATGACAGGATCAGGGCTTTCTTGAACTTGAACATTTTGTCTTTCTCCGGTTTTTATTTATGTAATGTTTTTTCTTCACGGGGCACAGCGGTTTTGGCCTTGCCATGCCCCAGCCTGCCTTACTTGACCGTTTCCCACTTAGCGAATTTAGCCACGAATTTTTCGTCGAATCCGAATCCCAGGCCAGGTTCTTGATGCAGTATCACTTTGCCGTCTTTGTGTGAAAGCTGACGATCAACCAGATTGCGGAAATTCAGCACCTGGTCATTCCAGAAGAATTCCACATACCTGGCGTTAGGCGTACTGGCCACCAAAGGCGCATGCAGGTCATGGAACCAGTGCGGGCACATGATCAAGCCATAACTGGCGGCTGTCTGGGCAATTCGTCGCCATTCGGTGATGCCGCCACATACTGCGGCATCGGTCTGCAGAATCGATGCCGCACCCTTGTCCATCAGTTCCTTGTGGTACCAGCGGCCGTAGCCGATTTCAGCCGTGGCGATAGGCACGGTGGTCAATTTGGCGAGCCGTGCATGGTTGTCGATATCGTCCGGCAGAAACGGTTCTTCGAAGAAATAAGGATCGTATTGTTCGAAGCGCCTGACATACTGCATGGCCTGTGTGGTGTCGACCCAGGCGTTGTTCATGTCCATCATCAGTTCGACGTCGGGGCCTATGGCTTGCCTGGCGGCTTTCAGTCGTTCTTCTTCTTCGCGGGGCGACAGCCGGCCCGATTTCATCTTTACTGCCTTGAAGCCTTTGTCGACATAACTGGCCATTTCCTCGCCCAGATGCTGAGGCGTTTTGCCGTCCAGGTAGTAGCCGCCGCTGGCATAGGCTGGTACCGCGTCAAGCTCTACGGCGCCCATAAATTTGTGCAACGGCAACTGATGGGTTTTCGCGTTCAAATCCCACAAAGCAATGTCCAGGGCGCTAAGGGCTCGCATAACCGTGCCTGAACGTCCTTGCAGCAGCGCTTCCTGATACATTTTCTGCCACAGGCCTTCGACCGCGTAGGAATCGCTGTTGATCAACACAGGAGCGAATAATTCCTTGACCGCCTGACTGAAAATGGCGCCGCCTGCACTGCCGACATAGCAAAACCCTATGCCTTCCACGCCGTCCGTCGACCGGACCTTGACCAAACCATAATGCCTGGTGCTGACGGTTCTGTTTGAAAATGATGTCACGATGTCGAGCGGAACCGCGACGGCGCAAACTTCTATGGACTGGATAATTGGCATAGAATCTTTTCTCTTCTCTGGCTAGGTTAAGTTAATGACTGCTCCCAGCTATTCTTGTAGATATGTGTAAGAGGAACAATGTTCTTTCGCTGCCTTCAGAAGTAAGAAAAACAATCTTTTGACCTCCGGTAGCATGTATTTGCAACTCTAGGCCAGATACCGATTCCCCGGGAGGAATGTGGACACGCGTTTCATAGAGAGTTTTGTACAAGTGGTGGAACTAGGCTCGATTGCTGCCGCCGCGCGGTTTTTGGATCTGACTCCGACGGCGGTATCGTTAAGGCTTAAGGCGCTCGAGGCCGAGGTAGGCACCACCCTTATTGAAAGGTCGGGCAGGACAGTCAAACCGACACAGGCCGGCAGCAAAGTGCTCAAGCAAGCCAGGCTCATCCTGGTCGAGGTGAAAAACTTTAGTTCCCTTGCCAGCAACAATGAACTGCCCGCGGGCCCGCTCACCTTGGGGGCCACGCCTTCCGCACTGAAAGGCATGCTTCCTCCGGTGCTAAGGAAGTGGGTCGATACCTATGAAAACATCGACGTCCTGATCGAGCCGGCCGCCTCGACCGTGCTGTATGACGGGGTGCTGCGTGGCGATCTGGATGCCGCTATCTTGGTGCACCCTTTATTTGACATGCCGAAAACCCTGCACTGGAGAACTTTAAGAACGGAACGCCTGGTGTTATTGACGCCTGTGGGCATGGAGGGCCGCGACCCGTTTGCCATTATTAACGAGAACCCTTTTATCCGATACGACAGGCGAGTCGTTGCGGGCAAAATGGCCGACGATTATTTGACTTCGCATAATGTGCATCCGAATGCCCGGCTTGAACTTGACGGTATCGACTACATTGCCGATCTGGTCAAAAGCGGTTTGGGGGTGTCGGTGCTTCCCGATTGGGCGTCCGGGGACCAGATCGAACCAGCCCTGACACGCCACAGCCTTCCGGAACCCGTTCCAACGCGCAGCCTTGGTTTGTTATGGCTCAGGGCGAATCCGCGCGAGAAACTGGTGCGTGCTTTTCTGGATTTGGCTATCCCGTAACCGGAGTGACTGCCTGCCCGTACGTGAAATAACGGGTCAAATTTTGGATGGCCAGTTCGGCCATTTCCATGCGCGTTTCGTGCGTGGCGCTGCCCATATGCGGCGCCAGCACGACGTTGCCAAGCCTACGTAAGGGACTGTCGGCCAGAGGCTCTTCATTGAAAACGTCGAGTGCGGCACCCAGAATAGTGCCATCGCCCAGCGCCTTGCATAGATCAGCCTCGTTGATCACGCTGCCGCGCGAAATGTTGACCAATACGCCGGCAGGCCCAAGGGCCCGCAGAATATCGGCGTTGATAATCTGATAAGTATCTGGGCCGCCGGGGCAGCATACGATCAGAACGTCCGCATACGAGGCGAGGGTTTTCAGATCGTTGAAATAAACGGGTTCGACTTGCTGTTGAGTTCGGCCAAAATACGCCACGTCAACATCGAAGGGGGCAAAGCGTTTAGCGATTTCCTTGCCGATTCGTCCAAAGCCGACCATACCGATTTTCTTGCCAGCCAACGTGGTGCCCAGGGGAAACGGGCGTGTTTGCCATGCTCCGGTCCTGACGAACTGGTCGGCCTGCGGCAGGTGGCGCAGTATTGCCAAGAGCAACCCAATGGCCAGTTCGGCCACGGCCTTGTTAAGTACATCGGGTGTGTTGGTCACCACAATGCCACGGCTTTTTGTATAGGCCAGCGGAATCCCATCGTAGCCCACCCCATTCGTGGCGATAATGCCCAAGTTCGGAAGTCGTTCGAGTAATTCCTGCGGAATGCGATAGTTCGAACGCGTAACGATGCCTTCAATGCGGTCGTGTAGTGCCGGATCGACGTTCAGATCGTCCGGATCGTAGAGCTGAAAAACCTGACCGAGCCGATGGGCGATCGATTCTGGAAAAGCGCCAAACGTGAGCAAGGGCGGGAAACGGGTAGGCAGGGTCATGGTCGTTGAAACGGCGCCCGAAACCCGGGCGCCTTGCGGTCTTTAGCTAGCGTGTGCCAGTGCTTTGGAGTTGTTGATCTGGAAGTTGATTTCAGTTAACTCTTTTATCAGCTGGTTGTTCTGTTCCTGATTCAGTTCGACCAAGGGAGGCCTTACTGTGGCCCAGGCCGGGTCTTGCGCTTGCCAGGCAATGGCCGCTTTCATGGCGGGAATCATGGGCAGCTTCTGGAATACGCCTCGCACCGTATTCAGGTCGGCCTGCTGAACATCCGCGTCGTCTTGTTGCCATGTCGCATAAAGGTGCGCGATGGCCGATGGATTGACATTACCGGTGGCCGTAATACAACCTGCGCCGCCGTGGCGCAAGGTTTGCAGCAGAAAGGCCTCGCTGCCAGCGAAGACATCGAAGCCTTCCGGCTGGAACTGCTGCAGCATGGCCAGTGTGTTGTCCCAATTTCCCGAACTGTCTTTGATGCCCGCGATGTTTTCGGGATACGCCTTCAACAATCGTTCGATAAGCGCCAGGCTGATGCCGACCTGGGACACCGGGGGGATATGATAAAGATAGATCTTCAGGCGAGTGTCGGCAACGCCGTCGATGATGCTGGCGTAGTTGCGATACAGACCTTCATCGCTGACCCCTTTGTAGTAGAAAGGGGGAAGCATCAAGACGCCACTGCAGCCCAATTCGACCGCATGCCTGGATAATTCGATTGAGTCGGTAATCGAGCAGCAGCCGGTGCCGGGCATCATCTTGTTGGTGGGTAGGCCATTTTCCACCAGTACGTCCAGAAGTTGTCTTTTTTCGTTCGTAGATAGGGAGTTTGCTTCAGAATTCGTGCCGAATACGGCCAGACCAACGTCCTGTTCGATCAGGGACGTGCAATGCTTAAGAAATCGCGGCTTCGAAACAGAATAGTCAGGGTTGAACGGGGTCAGGACGGGGGATAGCACCCCGCGTATTTTCGAATTCGTCATATGGTCTCCGCAAATTGATTCATGCACTGAACTGTAAAAGTATGGCTCGAACGCGCTTTAAGTTAAAGTGGTTTTCGCTTGGTTTAGACAATAGATTTTTTTGCTTCCTTATCACTTACGATCGGACATCATGGACACAAAATACATGCAAAGCTTTGTCGCCGTGGTCGAAGCGGGCTCATTTGCCGGCGCTGCCCGCCAGTTGGACTTGACCTCGGCTGCCATTGCAGCACGTATCAAGGCCCTTGAAGCCGATTTAGGCGTTGCGTTGGTAAAGCGGTCCGGCCGGTCGGTAAAGCCGACCGAAAGCGGTATCCGAATCCTTGACGACACGCGGGCCGTTATCCGTAGCATCCGCGATCTTCGCGCCATGGCGATCGACGGCGGCCAGCCCGGCGAATTACGCATAGGGTGCTTCGTGTCGGCATTGAATATCATCCTGCCCCCGATACTAAAGCGTATATACGATATATATCCCAATGCCTCGATTTTTGTGACGCCGGGGGCATCGGTCGACCTTTGCCGCAAAGTGGCTAGCGGCGAACTCGACGCTGCCATCGTGGTGGAACCCCAATTCGCCGTGCCGAAAAACTGCATATGGCAGGCCTTTATGGAAGAGCCTCTGGTCGTCATGGCGCCGGAGTCCTTGAAACATGAAGGGGCCCATCATCTGCTGGCGACGCAACCTTTCATTCGATACGACCGTGCCGTGTATGGGGGCCAACTGGCGGACCGCTATTTACGGGATCACCAGATACGCCCCAAGCAACGCTTGGAAATCGACGGGATTTTTGCGATTGCCTCTTTGGTTCATGAGGGGCTGGGTGTTTCGTTGATCCCAGATTGGTCGTCGATGTGGAAATCGCTGGCGATCGCCCGCGTGCCCTTGCCCGGACGAGCCCCCGTGCGCAGGAACGGCCTTGTGTGGAATGCACAAGGCCACCATGCCAGGATGGCCGCTTCGGTCTATGTCGAAGCCAAGGCGGTGTTCGCCCAGAGCCTGTAGCCATACGGGTCAGGCAGCAAACGCCGACGGCCCGATTTCATTCGCCCGAAGCCGGGTCAGCAGGGCGGACGGCCCGCAGAAAGTCGAAATCGACGCCTTGGTCTGCCTGCGTGACGGTATCCAGGAATAGCTTCTTGTACCCCCTTTCGGCAGTGGGAGGAGTGATCGGCGATAGCTCGCGGCGCCGCTGCAATTCCGCGTCGCTGACCAGCAGGGAAATTTCCCGTTTGCTGACGCTTAATCGGATGCGGTCACCGTTTTGCACATAGGCCAGGGGGCCTCCTATGGCTGATTCCGGAGTCACGTGCAACACTATCGTGCCAAAGGCAGTGCCGCTCATGCGACCGTCGGAGATCCGGACAATATCTTTTATGCCCTGGATGGCGAGCTTTTTCGGGATCGGGATATAGCCGGCTTCGGGCATGCCTGGTGCACCTTTCGGGCCAATGTTTTTGAGCACCAGGACGTCGTCCTTGGTAACGTCGAGGTCATCGCTATCGATTCTGTTTGCCAGGTCGGCGGCGTTTTCAAACACTACGGCGCGACCTTCGTGTTCCATCAGCCCGGGGTCGGCAGAGGACTGCTTGATGATGGCGCCGCCCGGCGACAAATTCCCTTCGAGCACCGCCATGCCGCCCTGGGGATAGATTGGATCGTCCATGGTCTTGACGACATCCTGCGCAAAGCCCGGCCCCGCCAGTTCAATTTCTTCGCCAAGCGTACGGCCAGTTACTGTCAGTGCACTCAACTTCAGCAATGGTTTCAGTTGGCGAAACAGCGTGGCCATTCCACCCGCCTTGTGGAAATCTTCCATGTAATGCTGGCCCGAGGGTTTCAGGTCTAGCAATACGGGGGTGTCCTTGCCCATTCGATCGAGCTTCTTCAGGTCGATATCCAGGCCGAGGCGTCCGGCAATGGCAGCCAGATGCACAATGCCGTTGGTCGAGCCGCCAATGGCCAGCAATACTCGCATGGCATTTTCGAAAGCATCCTCGGTCAGGATTTTATCGATGGTCAGGCCCTGCCTTGCAATTGCCACGGCTTGGGCACCGGTAAGTTCGGCGATACGCATGCGGTCCGCGGTAACGGCGGGCGGGCTTGCGCCGCCGGGTACCGTCATGCCCAGCGCTTCGGCAATACAGGCCATCGTGCTGGCGGTTCCCATGACCGAGCAAGTTCCGACGCTGGCAACCAGCTGATTGTTAACGTCGGAAATTTCTTCATCGTCTATTTCTTCGGCGCGATACTTACCCCAGTATCGCCGGCAATCGGTACAAGCGCCCACCCGTTCAGAGCGGTGGGAGCCGGTCAGCATGGAACCGGTAATCAACTGAATGGCAGGAATTCCGGCCGATGCTGCGCCCATGAGCTGCGCGGGCACGGTTTTGTCGCAACCGCCAATCAACACCACGGCGTCCATAGGTTGCGCCCGTATCATTTCCTCGGTATCCATCGACATGAGGTTACGCAGATACATACTGGTCGGGTAGGCGAAACTTTCGTGTATGGAAATTGTGGGAAAGTCCATGGGCAAGCCACCCGCCAGCATAATCCCCCGTTTGAGCGCTTCGATTAGCTGCGTCACGTTGCCGTGGCAGGGGTTGTAAGCGCTGCCGGTATTGGCTATTCCGATTACCGGCCGATCGAGGGCCGAGTCAGAATAGCCTGCGCCCTTGATAAAGGCTTTTCTTAAAAACAGGGAGAAGCCATTGTCGCCGTAGCTGGTCAGGCCTTTGCGCAAACCGCGCGCGTCAAGGTCGAGTGTTGCCGGGAGTTTCTTGGTCATGGACTGAATCTTTCTTCGGTTAATTAACGGTAATTTTGCCGTCGTGGATGACTTTCGCCCACTGATCGATCTCGGCGGTAAGCCGCACTTTGGACGCTTCAATATTTAATGGGTCGGCATATACGCCTTGTTGCAGCAATTGTTCTTTGACTTCAGGTTTGGCCAGAGCAGTGGTCAAAGCCTTGTTGATTTTTTCTAGCACGGGTGCAGGAGTGCCGGCGGGAGCCATGACTCCAAACAGCGAGCTGACGTTGAACCCTGTAAACCCTTGTTCTTTGGCCGTCGGGATATCCGGCAGCATCGAAACGCGTTCGGGCGTCAATACTGCCAGGGGCCGTAATTGACCTGATTTTATGAACGAGATCGCGGCAGGAACGGTTTCCGTCATGGTTTCAACCTGGCCTCCGACCAGGTCCGTCATGGCGGGGCCACTGCCACGATAGGCAACGTGCGTGATATCGACGCCCGCAATTTGTTTGAACAGTTCCATTGCCATGCGCTGGGGTGCACCCGCCCCTGATGATGCGAAATTAAGCTTGCCGGGATTCTTCTTGGCATAATCGACGAGTTCTTTCAGTGATTTGACCGGCAGGGATGGGTTGACGACCGCCACCAATGGCACAAACCCCACCACGCCGGCGGGGGTCAGGTCTTTTTGGAGATCGTACTGCAATTTGCCCTTTTCCAGCGTGGCCATCACGGAGTGGGATGTCAGTGCGCCCATCAGTAAGGTATAGCCATCGGGCTTGGCGCGCGCCACTTCGGCTGCGCCGATATTTCCTCCGGCACCGCCACGGTTTTCAATCACGACCTGGTTGCCGATTTCGTCACTTAAATTCTTGCCAACGATCCGCCCGATTACGTCGGTTGCGCCGCCGGGAGGGTAGGGGATGATGAGCCGTATTGGCTTATCGGGGTAGGCCTGTGCGGATGCCGTTGTACCCAGCGGAGCCGCCAACATGAATATGGCCAGTGAAGCGCTGAGTATCGTGCGTGTGCCAGCTTTTTGAGTTGTCGTCTGAAACATGATTGCCCCTTGAATATGTCTTATGAATGTTTCCTGAAATCCCCTTATATGTTCGCAAAATTGGTGAGCGGGAATGCCAAATATCTTTTTGTTCGAACGAAAAAATTTACGTAGCTCGCCAATCAACTGTTGCGTCCGGACTGATTTAGATGGACTATACAAACGGCAAACCCGCCGCTTTTTTAAGGTGACGTTATGACACTTTTTACGCGACTTTTATTGACCGCCGCTTTATTAGGCGGCTGGGCTGCGGGCCCAGCCTATTCGGCATCCGCCGCGGCGCCCCAGGCTGCTGAGTCCACATCGGGCGCTTCGAACGCTAAAACTCCCCAGCAAGAACGCATGGTGACGTGTAATCAGAACGCCAAAGGCAAAAGCGGTGAAGAGCGCAAAGCCTTCATGAGCAGTTGCCTCAAAGGCGAAGTGACGACATCGAAAGAGCTAAGCGCCTCGCAACTACGGATGAAAAACTGCAATACCGAGGCGACCACCAAGGCGCTAAAAGGCGATGCCCGTCAATCTTTCATGAGCATATGTTTGAAAGCGAAATAAACCAGGTCGAGTCTTTGACTTCACCCAGCGCTGCGCCGGAGAAGAAGTTTTTTTGAATCTGAGGCCCGCATGTATATTGAGCGTGCGGGCTTTTTTTTGCACTTTCCGACCGTAGTTGCGGTGATGCCTATAATCATGTCACTTCTATACAAGGAATCACCATGACAATTTCGCTTTACGCCGCTTCAGTTCCTGTTTTCAAACAAATGCTAAACAGCGTGGACGGTATCCTGGCCAAAGCCGAAGAACACGCTATTGTCAAGAAAATCGACCCTGACGCCTTATTGCAAGCGCGGCTTTTTCCGGACATGTTTCCCTTGATTCGCCAGGTGCAGGTCGCCGCGGACTTTGCGCGCGGCGTTTCGGCACGCCTTGCCGGTGTCGAGGTTCCCAAGTTCGAAGATGATCAAAAAACCTTTGCAGATCTTCACGAGCTTATCGCCAAAACTTTGGGTTTTATCGATAGCGTTACTCCGGAACAGATTGACGGCCATGAAGATCGGGTTATCGTTACACGCCAGGGAACGCCTAAAGAAAGGAATTTCAGTGGCCAATCGTACTTATTGACTTACGGCCTGCCGCAGTTCTTTTTCCATGTCACGACGGCCTACGCCCTCCTGCGCCATAATGGCGTCGAAGTCGGTAAGCGTGATTTCATGGGTCAATACTAGGCATCAATTCGCCGGGGACATACATGAATCAATTCGACATCGTTTTTGAGGCCATCACCTCGCGCCGTAGTGTGAGGGGTTTCTTGCCCGAACCTGTCAGCGACGAGCTGATCAGCAAAATTTTGTCGGCTGCCTCGTATGCCCCCAGCGGCAGTAATATCCAGCCTTGGAAGGTGCACGTAGTCACGGGCGCCAAGCGCGACGAGCTGTCGCGGCTTCTGCTCGATGCTTTCGAGCGCAAGCTGCCTGAATCGCGCGAATATGATTACTATCCTGTGCAATGGCGCAGCCCGTATATTGATCGCCGGCGCGAGACCGGGTGGGGCTTGTACGAGATCCTTGGCATAAAAAAGGGCGACCGTGAGGCATCTTCACAGCAGCACGGACGCAACTATCAGTTTTTTGGCGCGCCTGTGGTGCTGATATTCACGATAGATAAAGACCTGGAGCAAGGCAGCTGGCTCGATTACGGCATGTTTTTACAGAGCATCATGATCGCAGCACGTGGCTGTGGCTTGCATACTTGCCCGCAGGCTGCCCTGGCCAACTATCCCGACATCGTAAAAAGCACTTTAGGTATTGGCAATGACCAAACGGTAGTGTGCGGAATATCCATGGGCTATGAAGACACCACTTGTGTCGCCAATCAGTTTCGACCAGAACGCATCCCTCTGGAAGATTTCGTAATTTTTCATTCCTGATTTCTGCCGCCACAGAAACCGCATCGATTGAGCGGCGCTTACGTCATTGGCGAACGTCGCCTTCGAAGATTTGAACTGGCTTCTTGTGTCCTCGCTTTGTAGACTGATCGTCTATCTAGTTGAGGGCGTCGATGGTTGGAAATGCATTGAAGGGCGTACTCGTCCTGGATTTATCACGCATCCTGGCGGGGCCTTGGTGCACCCAAAATCTTGCCGACCTGGGTGCGGAGGTGGTCAAAATCGAGCGTCCGCAGGGCGGCGACGACACACGGGGCTGGGGCCCACCTTACTTTGAATCAGCCGACGGATCCGACTTCATGTCGGCTTACTTCGCCTGCTGCAATCGAAACAAGAAATCAATCTGTCTGGACTTCACGTCTGAGACCGATCGTGCACAGCTCGTCGAGCTTGCGCGTACGGCCGACGTGCTTGTGGAAAATTACCGGGTAGGCACGCTGAAGCAGTACGGCCTGGATTATGAAAGCCTCAAGGCCATTAATCCGAAGCTTACGCCACAAAGGAGTCTAGGCTGGCGCTAGGCCAGCCCCTTTACGGTATGAAAGCAGCTATATCGTCGACTCTTTCAATAACGTGACGCCTTTGATTTGTAGCAGAAGGTGATCGGCTTCCTTATGGTGGCTTATAAGTCCGTCGTCCATGGACCATTCAAGAATTTGCTTCGCCTGATCTTGATCGATACCCAATTTCTTGGCGCTCTCAAACCAGTCTGACAGACTTATGGAGCCTTCATAGTTATTGGGCAGGCCGCGCATTATCCGGATCCAGCTCTCTTTACTCGGTTTGGCTGACGCGTCTTCGGTTGATGGGTTGGGGATATCGTTACTCATTGGGATACCTTCTTTATCGTTCGCTTAAGGCTTAAGGATATCGGACCGGCTTGCCAGGAAGATCGGGCAAGGGAATAAATTCGGTTTCATTGGGCACCTTGGGGAAGCGCTGATCGCGCCAATCGTCCTTCGCCTGTTCGATACGTTCGGCCGAACTCGAGACAAAATTCCACGTAAGAAAGCGCGGGCCATCCATCGGTTCGCCGCCAAGCAGCATGAATCTTGCCGGTGTCGGTCCTGCGGCAGTCAGGGTGACATGCCTTCCTGGCTTCAGTACCAATAGCTGACCGGATTCGAAAACTCCGTCCTTGCCAAGGTCAAGTGTTCCCTGCACCACATAAATAGCCTGTTCACGGTATTCGGGGGGTATTTCCAGTTGGGAGCCCGGTTGCAACAGCACGTCGACCTGGAATAGGTTCGACAAGATCGGCACCGGCGAGCGACGCCCGAAAAAACTGCCTGCAATAATACGAGCTGACACCCCTTTGTCTTCTTCGATCGGCAGGTCGCGTTTTCCGGTATGAAGGAAAGCCGGTTCCGTTTCTTCGTGCGCCTGGGGCAGGGCGACCCAGCATTGCAAGCCAAACAAGGAAGATTCCAGTTGGCGGTCGTGTTCGGCCGTACGTTCCGAGTGCACGATGCCGCGGCCCGCTGTCATCCAATTGACGTCGCCTGGCTGTATGGACTGCACGCTGCCCAGGCTGTCCCGATGCAGGATTTCGCCATCAAACAGATACGTAACCGTAGCTAATCCGATATGGGGGTGAGGCCGGACATCCAGGCCGCGGCCGGGCGAAAAAACGTGCGGCCCCATCTGATCAAGAAAGACAAACGGCCCGACCATCCGCCGCTGCTTGGATGGCAGGGCGCGCCTTACTTCAAAGTTGTCGCCCAGGTCATGCGTGCGCGGCACAACCACCACTTCAAGCGCTCCGTCGGGTAGAAGTTCTTCTGGCATGGCGTAAGCTCCTGATCAAAAGTTGGTATCAGTCTCTCGTCAATAGTACGTCAATCGTGTCTTGTGTGTCAGTGCTCCGGAATCCGGAAATCTACGTTGTGCGACAACATGAAGTGGACAAACGCTCCCGTCGCTGCGTTTTTCCGCGCATATTCCCGGCAAATGACATACAGCTCTTTTTGTAGCGGTTTTCCTTCGAATGGAATGGCGCATAACAGGCCGCTACGTATCTCGTTCACAACGCAGGCGGCCATGACCAGTGATATTCCAAGTCCTGCCTGTACCGCGTGCTTCACCGCTTCGGTACTTCCCAGTTGCAACGACGTCCCGATTTTTTTGGCATATTCGCCAAAATACTGGCCTAGAAGCCGGCCGGTTCCGCTGCCGGCTTCGCCGCCAAGCAATACCTGATCGTGCAAGAACTCACGAGTAATGCTCGGCATGCCGGCCCACCGGTGTCCGGGTGGAACAATAAGGACGAGGTCCTCTCGGCGCCAGAGTGCGGCGGAAAATCCCGGCTGAGGATCCCACCACTCCATGATGGCCACATCAATTTCAAAATTTTGCAGTTTTTCTACCATGCTGGGATTGTTGCCAATGACCACATCCACGGTATGCGGCAATGTGTCCATAAACGCTTTTAAATAAGGCGGCAGCAAGTAAATGCCGGTATTCGAACTGGCGCCGACAATCAGCTTGTTATTGTCAAATACTGTGCATGCCCGCGCATGGGCCTTGACCAGATTTTCCGCATAGGGCAGGAACACCCGGCCTTCCGGAGTCAGCACGCTGCCGGCGTGATTGCGCTCAATTAGGATGACGTTTAGCGTCTCCTCCAATCGCCTTACATGCTGCGTAACCGAGGACTGAGACAAGCCTGTGTACTTGGCTGCCTCACGAAATCCATTATGTTTTGCCACGGCCAGGAACGTGGTTACACGTTCCACGTTCATCCTGCTGGCTTTTCTTGAAAAGCTGGCGCATTAATCGCCCCGGATGGCCGTTCGCCGCGTAAGACCTGAACGATGTTGCGCGCCGCTTCGCGTTCGATGTCCAGGCGGACTTGTTGAACGGCGGAGCCCAGGTGCGGCGTAAAAAAGGTTTGACGAGTATTGTCCAATAAAGCCTGTGGGATGGCCTCGGGACGATCGGCTCTGGACCATTCTTCCATTTCGAAGACATCGGCGGCATAGCCGGCCAGCTGCCCGCTGCGTAAGCCATCGAGGGCAGCATGCTCGTCGATAACCGAGCCGCGGCAGGCGTTGACAATGTAGCTGCCCGGACGCATTTTTGCGATCGCGTCGGCGCCCAGCAGGTGAAACGTTTGCGGCGTCATGGGCAACATGGGGATTACGAAGTCGCTTGTTGCCAGCAATTCGCCCAGATCTACTTGTCGGGCGCCCCATGCCTGGCTCTGGTCGTCTGGCAAGGGGATATTGTCGCAATACACAATGTTCATGTCGAAACTGGATAGGCGTTGCGCGATGGCGCGACCCACAGCACCCATCCCAATAATGCCCACGGTACGGCCGGTCAGGCCCGTCCCATAAAGTTCGGGCCTCCAGCCGCGGAAACCTCCACGTCGAATGCGCCGGTCGCCCTCGGCCAAGTGGCGCGTCAAGCCCAATAGCAAACCGATCGTTAATTCAGCCGTCGGAATCGTCAGCAGATCCGAGACGATGCTGAACCAGATGCCGCGTCGCGTGCAGGCTTGAACGTCAAAATTATCATAGCCTTTAAGCGCCGCACTGACGATTTTCAGTTTCGGGCAAGCTGCCAGAAACTGCTCGTCAATGCTGTCTGGCATAAACACCATCAACGCATCGGCGTCGGCCGACCGGGCCAGGATCTCGTCCCGACTCAATGTGTCGTAAGTGGTGTTGGCCGTGACGTTGGCGACGGCCTCAAGGGTCGTGATGATTTCTGGGTGAACCCAGTGTGTCAGTACAACGTTTGGTTTCATAAAGCCTACCTTTTTATAGTGGTTTTTTTTACTTGAATTTACTGCGTAAGCCCGAGCTCATTGCATCTACGAGGGTGACCATGGCCAGAATGACGATCAGAATTGCCGATACTTCCTGATACTGCATAATGCGCAGCGAACCCATTAATTCGAACCCTATTCCCCCTGCGCCAACCATGCCCATTACCGTTGAGGCACGGAAGTTGTACTCCCAGCGGTAAATCGCCGTATCGGCCATCTGGGGCAATACTTGGGGAAAGATGCCATGCAAAATAACTTGCAGGGGACTGCAACCGGCGGCTCGGGCGGCTTCCACGGGCGCCTGATCGGCGTGCTCGATGGCTTCGGCGAAAAACTTTCCGACCATCCCGATAGAATGTAGTCCCAGCGCGAGCACCCCGGGCAGGGCGCCGAAGCCTACGGCGGCCACGAAAATAATCCCCATGATTAGTTCCGGTATCGATCGCAACAAGTTCAGTAAGCCGCGCGCTAACTGATAAACAGCTGGATGGGGACTGGTATTTCGAGCCGCCAGGATCGCAATGGGGATCGACAACACAACGGCAATGGCGGTGCCCGCCACGCTCATTGCGAGAGTGTCCAGCAAAGGCCGGGTCCAGCTGGTGATCTGACTGAAGTCGGGTGGGAACATTTCTCCGATAAGACTGAATAAACTGGGCACGCCTTCGCTCAGGCGTTCGGCGTCGAATACGCCGACGTAATACAAGCAGCCAATGACGACTATCGCGATCGAGGCTATTTGTGCCAAAGATCGATTCCAGCTGCGTCGCTGCTGTACTAATAGGTGATCGAATTCAACTTGCATGGAGGCGTGCCCAACTATCAGAATTTAGAGAGATCAAGGTTCAAGATGGAGCCCAGGTCGCGCACGGCGTCATAGTCCTTGTCTGTCACCGCTCCGAATCCTTCGGCTTTGAAGGGTTTCAGTACGGCGGGATCAGTCATTCCAAGGAAGGCAGTACGGATTCTGTCCTTCAATGCCGGATCCAGGTTGGAACGTACGGTCCATGGGTACTGCGGAAAGGGTTTGGATTCGGTCAGGATCTTCACCTTTTTGGGGTCAATCATGCCGCGTTGCACAAGTGCCTCGAATATGGGCTTGCTTAGTCCGCCGGCCTGCGCATGCCCGTTCTGCACCGACAGGGCAACGGCGTCGTGCGAGCCCACAAAGTGCTCCTTGTAGTTCTCTCCGGCCTTCAAACCTTTCTCCGCTAGAACGGACTTGGGAATCAGATGGCTAGAGGTCGAGGCGATGTCGCCATAGGCGACGTTCTTTCCGGCGATGTCGGAAATGTCATTGATTCCTGCCGCAGTGTTGGCCACCAATACGGACTGGTACGTCGTGCTGCCTTTTTGCTTGAGCGCTGCGAACGGTTCGATCTCGCTTTTCTGTTTGGCCAGGACATACGACAAGGGACCAAAGTAGGCCAGATCAAGTCGCCCGTGGCGCATCGCTTCGATCATGGACGAATAATCCGTGGTGACGACGATATCGATTTTTTTACCCAGCTCTTTTTCCAGATAGTGCTTAAGAGGCTGGTTATTCTTGATGACGGTGGACGCACTTTCGTCAGGCAATAAAGCCACTTTCAATGTGTCTGGGTTCGGATTGGGCGCTGCATGCGCCGCGCCGCCCAGCAGCGTCAACGATACGAAACTTAATGCGGTAAATAACTTCTTCATCTTCATTCCTTGGTGTTGGGAAAATCAGGAGGAAACAGCGGGGACTAGCGGGATACCGTTAGAACGCGTGTCGCGCTCGATGCTCGGATCTCTTGCTTGGTAAAGTTCAGCGACATTCGTCGAGGTCAGTGCGTCGGGCGCGGCATCGAACACAACCCGACCTTGGGCAAGTCCGACAATTCGGTCGGCATAGCGTTTGGCCAAATCAACCTGATGCAGGCTTACAACCGCGGAGATCCCATCTTCTTTGCAAATCCGGTGCAAAAGGGTCATGACCTTATCGGCTGTCGCCGGATCAAGACTGGCCACGGGCTCGTCCGCCAACATCAACCGCGGCTGTTGGGCCAACGCCCGTGCAATGCCTACTCGTTGTTGTTGTCCGCCGCTCAGCGCGTCGATGCGCGCCATGGCCTTGTGCAGTAAACCAACCCGCTCAAGGCTCTGCAGCCCGATGGTTTGCTCTTCTCGCGATAAGGGAAACATGCTGCGCCAGACCGAGTGATACCCGAGCCGCCCCATCATCACGTTTTGCAGCGAGCTGAGCCTGGCAATAAGCTGATGTTGCTGGAAGATCATGCCGGTCTGGCGACGATGTTGTTGAAGCACTGTCCGATTCACCAAGGGCCCTAGCGATGTGACGACAGTTCCTTGATGAAGTGGATGCATCAGGTTCAGGCAGCGCAGTAACGTAGATTTACCGGCACCAGAGGCACCCAGCAAGACGGTAAATTCGCCTTGCCTGAAATGTATTGACGTGGGATGCAGCGCGACGACTGCACCAAACTGCACGGAAACATTGTTAAGTTGGATCATGGTCCTCTCGCGGTTTTTTGTAATCAATCTGGCTTAGCGATTACAAAATCGAATCAAGAGACCATGGTAGTCACGCTTTATTACGGCGGCATGACGAAGGCGTCAGTACGTGGAAAACGCGCAAGGGCAGCCATCAGCGCTGCTGATCAAGCGTTAGCCCGGACGGGAGTTGGGTTTACGAGCGGATGGCACCGCTGCGCGGTGGTTATGGCGCCCAGAGCGCGCTGGGCTGCCAGGTAAAGCAAGCTGTTCCCGGTGGCTTCGTCACAGACAGCCACCATGGCAATGGGACTAAGTTAGGTAAGGCCTACTATCTAGTGGGAAGCCGCCAATGGTCGTGCCGTAAGGGTGAACTCTTTGGGAGGCAAAAACAGCACAATCGCGGCGGCAATGATCAGTAGGCCACCTGCGCTGCCGAATGCGATCCAGTGGGTTCCGAACGCTTCGTAACCCCAGCCGCCCAGCCAAGAGCTGATCATGGCGCCAACCTGATGACCCAGGTACGCGCAGCCATAAAGCACACCGACCAGCCGCACCCCGTAGATATCGGCCAGGATGGCCGACGACATGGCAATGCTGCCGGCCCAGACAATGCCACCCAGCGCAGCGGTAGCGTAGAGTTCCCAATGGGCACCTGCGAGCAACAGACCAAAAAAACCCAGGCCACGGACAAAGTAAATGACCGCCAGGAGCTTTTTGCGTGGCACGATGTCTGAAATGCGGCCAAGCACCAGCGTACTGAAAATAGCCACCAGGCCTATCAGCCCTACGCCCATGGAACTCGTCGAGGCATCGAAGCCATGGTCCATCAGCATGGGAACGCCGTGGGTACCCAATAAATTCATGCTGAATCCACAGGCGAACAGGCCAAGGGTGATCTTCCAGAATGGTGCAGTACGCAGGGCTTCGCGCAATTTCAGGCTTTCTGGCTGGACACGCGGCTTGCCGGATTGAGCGGCGACGAATTCAGGCGTTTGATCGCCGTGCATCGGTGCGTCGTCACGAATCACGAATAGGATCATGGGCACCGTGATCACGGTATATATTGCGGCAAAGCCGATGATCGTCGCCTGCCAGCCTGCTGTCTGAATGGCCATATTCAATAGCGGCGTCATGATGGCGATCCCGGCCATCGAACCGGTGGACAGAAAAAACAGCGCCATGCCACGACGACGGATGAACCACTTGGTCAGTACCGGCGTCAGCGTAACCGGGCTGGCCAGGGCAAGACCCAATGACAACAGTATGCCGAACGACAGCAAGAAGCTTAGCGGGTCGCGGGCGTTGACGGTCCAGATGCATGCCGCCACGACCACAGCGTTGCCCAGCAATAGGACCGGTCGGGTGCCGTGCCTGGCCACCAAATAACCGGCCAGCGGCATGCCCAGGCCATAACACAGCATGCCGATCGCAATGATGCCAGAGAGCAGGCTGCGACTGAATCCCAGGTCGTCGGCCATCGGCAGGAAAAAAGGCCCGATACCCATGCGCATGCCAACAGTCAGCAACGTCAAGATCGTTGCCGCGGCGACGATATTCCATCCAAAATACCACCTGCCCATAGGGTTTGCCGCCACTTCTGTCTCCTGCGATGTCTCTAATGCCCGATGTCGTTTATGTATTGTCAGGCGGGCCAATTTTTTATGCGCTTAGTAGCACTGCACAACATTGGAAACTATACCTGAATAGCAGGTGCAGGCTCGACACTTTTATGCAGAAGGAGACCGGTTGATGCCCCAGGTCCTGACCAGTTTCTGCAGCCTTTCTTGTTGCTCTGCGGTTAGAGGCCAGGCGGCTGGCGGCCGTGTTGGGCCGCAATCCTCCCCAATAAGCTGAAGCGCCGCCTTGACGCCGGTAACATTAGTGCCGTTCAGTTCCTCCGTGCGAATCGTTTCAAATTCCTCTATTTGGCGGATAAGCCGCATTGCGCCTGGATAGTCGTTGATACGTAACGCTTGCAGGATAGCAACGGATTGAGTTGGCCATATATTGATGAGCCCGGACGTGAATCCTTGCGCGCCTACCGCACACAGGGCGGGCGCCCAGGTTTCGGCCAGGCCCCCGACCCAGACGATGTTGGGATCGGCACGTTGTATGGCTTGCGCCAGTTTCATGGGGCTAGGTGCTGCCCATTTCACGCCGGCAACAGCAGGAATCTCGGTCAGGCGCACAATCGCGTCGATGCCGATTGCGTCATTGCGCAAGTAGAGCATGACAGGAAGCCCATCGGCCGCGTCCGCAACGCGCTGAACGTAATCGAAAAGTCCGCGCGGCGAGACAAAGGGATCGGGCGGTTGATGCACCATGATCGCGTCGACGCCGGCCAGTTTCGAGGCTCGGGCCAGGGCGCAAGCTTCATGCACGCTGCGCCCTACACCGTTGACAACAGGCACGCGGCCGGCAGCCATTTCAGTGACGGCCTCCATCATGGCTTGAGCTTCGGCTTCTTGCAGAGCATAGAACTCACTGGTGTTGCCGTTGATCACCATGATGTCGACGTTGGCCTCGATCGCCCGATCGAGAATCGGACGCAGTTTCGTGGGCGCGATCTTGTCATTGGCATCGAAGGGGGTTACCAGTATTCCCGATATTCCGGTGAACGCCTCGCGCAACGAATTTGAAATGCCGATTGTCATATTGTTCCTTTGTAAAGAGAGGAATTGCCTTAGTCTGCGAGGCGCATCGCTGGTGTTATCTGGCGCGGATCCGTGCGAAGTTCCAGCAAGGCCAGGCCGCCTGTATCTTGGGCGCGCAGGAAAGCAGCGGCAAAATCGTCTGTGTCTGTTACCCGTTCCGCATAGGCGCCAAACGATCGAGCGAGCGCAACGTAGTCAGGGCCCTGAAGGCGTGTGCCGCTGATGCGGCCTGGGTATTCTCGTTCCTGGTGCATTCGAATCGTGCCGTACATGCCGTTATTGACCACCAGCACAATCAGCGAGGCGCCATACTCGGCAGCGGTTGCCAGTTCTTGCGGGTACATCAGGAAGCAGCCATCGCCGGCGAGGCATACAACGGTTCGTGTTTTGTCACGTAACGCCGCTGCGACCGCGGCAGGTAAGCCGTAACCCATTGCGCCGCAAGTGGGCGCCAGCTCGGTGCGTCCTGTGCGGTATTCATAGAAGCGGTGCAGCCAGACGGAATAATTCCCTGCGCCGTTGGTCAGGACGGCATTGTCTGGCAAAACCTTGGACAAGTGCTTAATAACCGCGGTCATGTCTACGCCATTGTGAGTGGCAGGCAATGCCGGCGCGGCGCTGAAGGACTCGTGTTCGATTCGGGCGGCTCGGGTCCATTCCGACCAAGAGGGCTCAGCAGGTGCTGCAGCGCGAGCAAGGTCCGCAAGGGCGCGGTCGACAGCGGCATGCGCTGCCAGATCAGCCTGGTAAACGCGTCCCAGTTCGCCGGCGTCGGCATGGATGTGTATCAGTTTCTGCTGGATCTGCGGCGGGACCAGTAAACCGTATGCGTCAGTCATCACGTCGCCCAGGCGCGTTCCGATGGCAAGAATCAGATCGGCTTCCCGGATCCGCTGCGCCAGCTTGGGATTCATGCCCAGGCTCAGGTGGCCGGCATAATGGGGGTCGCGGTTGTCGATGAGATCCTGGCGCCGGAAAGCGCAAGCGACCGGCAATTTCCAGCGCTGAAGAAATGTGGCCAGATCGTGACGTGCGGTCTCGTTCCAGTTGGGGCCGCCGACCATTACCAGCGGTCGTTTGGACTGCCTAAGTGCCAGGGTAATCGTATCCAGCGTCTCTGCCGCCAAGGCTGGCGTTTGCAGCGGCGTCGCGATGCACGGTGGCGTGTGACAGATATCGACCAGCATGTCCTCGGGAAGCGAGATCACCACCGGTCCCGGACGGCCGGATACGGCGGTATGAAAGGCGCGGGCCAGGATTTCGGGGATGCGATCGGCATCATTGATTTCCACCACCCACTTGGCCAGCGAGCCGAACATGGCCTGATAGTCGACTTCCTGAAACGCTTCGCGGCCTACGTGATTCCTGGCGATCTGACCTACGAACAGGATCATAGGCGTGGAATCTTGCTGTGCGATGTGCACGCCGATGCTTGCCTGCGTCGCGCCCGGGCCGCGGGTCACCATGCAGATTCCGGGACGTCCGGTCAACTTGCCATCGGCCTCGGCCATGTTGGCGGCGGCGCCTTCATGTTTGGCGACGATCAGTTCAATTTCCGGCGTATCGTAAAGCGCATCGAGCACTTCCAGGTAGCTTTCTCCGGGTACGCAGAACACGCGGTCTGAACCATGCGCACGTAGAGCGTCGACGATGGCTCGGCCGCCACTTCGCGGCGCAAGCGCCATGTTGACGGCATGGTCCGCTGATGCAATGGCATCCCTCATGTGAATCTCCTTAGTCATTCGATGTGCCCTTAGGCAGGCTGGCGAAGCAGTGTATAGAGACTTCGTCGCTTTCCGATATTGCGGCGGGGTCATTTCTGATATGAAGAAATCACATGGAGCCAAATTCGCGCCAACCGATAGAATCACCGCATTACTGCCTGCGGATGATGCACAATGAGGCACTACAACCAAAAAAATCGGAGACAGCACATTATGAGAAATCCCCAAAAAACCTTCTTTTTCTCCATGCTGGGCGCGCTCGCATTGGGGGCGGCTTCCTTGACACCGGCGGCTGCGGCGGACAAGTGGCCAAGCAAACCAATTACCTATGTCGTACCTTTCGCGCCTGGCGGGGCTACCGATATTCTCGGGCGCACCTACAGTCAAAGCCTTAGCGAGACACTGGGCGTCCCGGTAGTGGTCGAAAATAAGCCGGGAACCGGGGGCAGTCTGGGATCGGCCTATGCGTCGCGCGCCAAGCCGGATGGCTACACCCTGGTTGGTGGAACCATCAGTTCTCACGCCATCAATGTCAGTATCTATCCTTCCATCGGCTACGATCCCGTCACCTCGTTCAGCCCCATCATCCTGACGGGCACTCTGCCTAATGTCCTGGTCGTGCGCGCAGATAGCGACATCAAGTCGGTGGCCGATCTGATCGCCAAAGCGCGCGCAAAGAAAGAGGGTCTCACTTACGGTTCGTCAGGGGTGGGGTCATCCCAGCATCTGGCGGGCGCGCTCTTTGCCGGAACCATCGGCGCACAGATGCTTCATGTGCCGTACAAGGGCAGCAGTCCATCGTTGCAGGCCCTGGTCGCGGGCGACATTGACATGCTGTTCGATAACATCACCTCTGCCGTTCCTTTAATCGAGGGCGGGCAGCTGCGCGCGCTGGCAGTAACATCCAGCACCGCTGCGGATGCGCTGCCTGGCGTGAAGCCACTGAAAGAACTTGGCCTGAAGGACTACGAAGTGGTGTCTTGGCAAGCCGTCTTTGCGCCGGCCGGCACGCCCAAACCTATTGTCGACCAACTGTATAAGTCCATGCACGCGGCGTTACAGAAGCCAGCCGTACAAGAGCGTCTGAAAAACCTGGGCATGACGGTCTCCGGTGCAGGCCCCGACGAGCTGGGCGCTTTTCAGAAGGCCGAGGTGGCGAAGTGGGCTGAAGTCACACGCAAGGCAAACATCAAGCTGAATTAAGTCTTGGAAGGCCCGACGTAAGGCGTTACGCCGGGCCAGTTTCCTTGCGAGACTTGGTCGCCTACTACCTGACGTATCGACTGCAGGATATCCCACTGACTGATAACAGGCGGCCTATTGCGGGCCGTAGCGATGGCGATTTCGCGCATTACAACCGGTTCGACCAGTTTCGCAGCTTGTAAATTGCCCTGTGCAACTTCTTCTGCGACCGTGGCCAAGGGAAGTATGGTGCAGGCGATGCCTGCCTGAACCAGGTTTTTGATAATGGCGTTTGAACCATCACATTCCACCTCGATCTGCAAGCGCGTGTTGCAGTTCGCGGCCAACGTCTCGGCTAATTCGCGCAGCCCGTGCGGAGTACTGGGCAGAATAAGCGGGCTTTTCAACATGTGGGCGACCGAAGTCGTCGCGCCCAGCGGCGCACGGTCGGGCGGCGCCACGAAGTACAGGGGCTCATGCAACAGGACATCGACATCGACCACGCTTGCCTGACTCGGTACATATAGCAACGCGACGTCGATTTTTCCTTCCACCAGCCAGTTGATCAGTTGGTGGCCCAACGCCTCGACCATGTGCAGGCGTGTATCGGGAAAGCGGGCCCGCATCGATCGAGCAATAGCGGCGAAACTGCGTTGTGCCAGCGTAGGCTGGGCGGCGATCACCAAGCGTGACGGGCCCTCGTCGGCCAGGGTAACCGCCAGCTTACGCGTTTCATCTAGCGCCTCGACCACGGCCTTGGCGCGGCTCAGCAGCAGGACGCCGGCGTCGGTCAAGACAACGCCGCGACCGCTTCGATGGAAAAGGCGCACTTTCAACTCGGCCTCGAGCTTTGCGATATGGCGGGTCATGCTGGACTGCTCGATACCCAGTTCAATGGCACCGCGTGAAATACTGCCTGACTCCGCGATCTTGACAAAATATTCGAGCGCTATGGGATTCATGGTGATGTCTGCCGCCCCTGTGCATTATCAGTTTAGAAAGCTCACTGGAAGACCGAAGTCGACCACCTCTTCGAGCAAAGATTGGATGCTGCGCATCACGGGACGCGTGTCGTCGCGTCGCATCTGTAAGGAATAATGCAGCGGTTTGAGCTTAGGCCATCCCGACATCGATTGAAGAAGCCCGCGTGCAAGTAAAGGCGCAGCCCAGGCCTGGGGCAGGAAACCGATACCGACGGCTTCGATCAGTAGCGCCGAGACGGCGCTCCAGGTATTGCAAGTGAGGCTGCGTCCAAGCACGACGCCTGTGCGCGACAGCCACTCTTCCACCATGCGATGCGTTCCTGCACCCGATGGCATCGTGATCAAGGGCGCCATTTGCAGCAGTGCCGTCGAGTGCTCCGGATGCGCGCGTAGCAGCATTGGAGCTGCCACCCAGATAAACTGCGCTTGTCCTAACGGACGTGACACGATACTTCGGCGAGACGAGAACCCCGCCGCCAGCGTGAAATCCAGTTCACCGTTTTCCAACGCCTGCTCCATGGTGCTGCCGATTTCTACATTGGGTTCCAGTTGCAGAGCCGGATAGCGTTCGACGGCCAGGCGAATGAAACGAGGCAACCAGGTCTGCGACGCCAATTCGCCGACGCCGAAGCGCAGATGGCCTTGCAGCCCCGCTTCGTGTTTCACAATAAGTCGCAACGCTTCAGACTGGTCGAGCAGGGCGCTGACATGGGGAAGGATGGCATGCCCGGTTGCCGTCAGGGTAGCTCGATACGTATCGCGATCAAACAGCGGCTCTCCGAGCGACGCCTCCAACTCCGAGATTCGTTTAGATAACGTAGATACTGACAGATGGAGTCGTTGCGCCGCGACGGCGAAGCTGGCGCAGGTTGCGGCCCAGAAAAAGGCTTCCAGTTGCTTAAGAGTCATGCATTCCGGCGTGATGTGTAATGGTGAATTTTTTCGAACAAGATGATAGGAATATTTTCGCTATATATCCATAAGAATATTCCGTACCATAACATCGGTGCAGTGAACAAGCCGCATTCCTTTACAGATCTGTTTCGCCGTGCCCTTTATAAACGATTAACCGTCAACGGGATCCGTCCCGACTAGGCACTATGCTCAAGCGCATTTATAGTCTTAATGATTTTGAACGTCCGGCGCGCAAGAAGCTGCCCCGCCAACTGTTCAGCTACATCTATAACGGGGCCGACGATGAAGTGTCGATGAAGAATAATCGCGCTGCGTTCAACGAATATGTGCTGATGCCCCGCATGTTGGCGGGTGTGGCACAGCGCGAACAAAAAATAGAACTATTCGGACAAACCTTCGATTCGCCCTTCGGTATTTCGCCAGTAGGCCTTAGCGCGATGTGGGCATATCGGGGCGATGTCCTGCTGGCCGGCGCTGCGGCGCGGGCCAATATTCCGGCCATCATGAGCGGCGCCTCGCTGATCCCGATGGAAGAGGTCGCTCGGGCGGCGCCCAA
This sequence comes from Candidimonas sp. SYP-B2681, assembly GCF_003971065.1. Taxonomy (GTDB): domain Bacteria; phylum Pseudomonadota; class Gammaproteobacteria; order Burkholderiales; family Burkholderiaceae_B; genus Pollutimonas. The sequence continues at coordinate 123,671 of NZ_RYDV01000006.1, read as the reverse complement.
TACGTGGTTTCAGGCCTATATGCCAGGCGATGCGGCACGCGTCGATGCGTTGCTGGCGCGCATTAGCGTCGCCGGTTTCAAGACTCTCGTGCTTACCGTAGACCTTCCCGTAACGGTCAACCCAGAGAATTATCAACGCAACGGTTTCAGTTCGCCGCTCAAGCCCACGATGCGTCTGGCGTGGGAAGGCATTAGCCATCCACGCTGGTTATTGGGTACGTTCGGTCGCACTTTGCTGCGCCATGGCATGCCGCATTTCGAAAATTGGCGCGCCGAACGGGGCGCCCCCGTACTATCTGCCACGGTAGAACGAGACTTCCAGGCGCGTGACCATTTCAACTGGAGTCATGTGCGGCAGATTCGGGATGCGTGGAAAGGCAAGCTGGTCGTCAAGGGGCTGGTGCGATGGCAAGATGCGGTACTGGCCCGCGATGCCGGCGTCGACGGCATCATCGTATCGAACCACGGGGGTCGTCAGATCGACGGCGCTGTCTCGCCGATGCATGTGCTGCCGGAGATTGTGAAGGCAGTGCCCGACCTGGTGGTAATGATGGACAGTGGCATACGCCGCGGTAGCGACGTGTTGAAGGCCGTGTCGCTGGGCGCAAAGTGTGTGTTTGCAGGCCGCCCGTTCAACTACGCGGCGACAGTGGGTGGGCCAGCCGGCGTCGATCACGCCATCCAGATTCTGAAAACCGAAATCCATCGCAACATGGCCTTGCTGGGAATAAACCGGCTAGAAGAACTGGACGATACCTTGGTACGCCATGTATCCAGCTTATGGCCGGCTCGGCAAGCGGCAATGCAGTCCGCCGGCCACTTTTGATTCGTTATTTCCAAGGAACCCACTCCATGTCGCCAGAAACGCCCCATATGATCCGGATGCACGACAACGATAACGTCGCGATTATCGCCAACCATGGCGGGCTCGCGACAGGCGCAGTATTGGCCGACGGAACGGTTCTGCTCGAGCCCGTGCCGCAGGGGCATAAGGTAGCGCTGGCTGATTTGGCCATCAATGATCCGGTTTACCGCTATAACGTCATCATCGGACACGCCCGGCAGAACCTGCCGCGCGGCAGCTGGGTCAATGAACATAGGCTGGACATGCCAGAAGCGCCTGGCCTCGACGACCTTCCCGTTGCCACGGAAGGTGTGGTTCAGCCAGCGCTGGAAGGCTATGTGTTCGATGGCTTCCGCAACCCCGATGGTAGCGTCGGAACGCGTAACATCCTGGCGATCAGTACCTCGGTGCAGTGCGTATCTGGCGTTGTAGACCACGCCGTGCGCAAGATTCGTGAACAACTATTGCCCAAGTACCCCAACGTCGACAATGTCATTGCGCTTGAACACGTCTATGGCTGCGGCGTTGCCATCAATGCCCCCGATGCCGTGATTCCCATCCGCAGCTTGCGCAATATTGCCCGTAATCCCAACTTCGGGGGCCAGGCAATGGTCGTCAGTCTTGGATGCGAAAAACTGCAACCCGACTTGCTATTTCCCAAAGCGACCATCCCCATCCGCGATAGCCGCCAACATGCGGACCTGCAGGACGTTGATGTCATCTGCTTGCAAGACGACGAGCATGTCGGTTTCCAGAGCATGATTGACTCCATCGTCAACGTTGCCGACAAGAAGCTTCAGATTCTCAACCGGCGTCGGCGCGAACCGTGTCCGGCCTCCGCTCTGGTCGTTGGAGTTCAATGCGGTGGCAGCGATGCGTTCTCCGGCGTTTCAGCGAATCCGCTGGTCGGTTTTGCGGCAGATCTTCTGGTACGAGCAGGCGCCAAAGTCATGTTCTCCGAGGTAACCGAAGTTCGCGACGGCATCGCTCAACTGACGGCACGCGCGGCCAATCAAGATGTCGCCGATGCTTTGATCCGCGAAATGGACTGGTACGACCGCTACCTTGGGCGCGGCCTCGCCGACCGTAGCGCCAATACCTCCCCTGGCAATAAAAAAGGGGGACTGTCCAACATTGTCGAAAAGGCGATGGGTTCCATCATCAAATCCGGATCGTCCCCCATCGTCGGTGTGGTATCCCCGGGCGACCTGTGCGAGCGGCCCGGCCTTAATTTTGCGGCAACACCCGCCAGTGATTTTGTGTGCGGCACCTTGCAGCTGGCTGCGGGCATGACGCTGCATTTATTCACGACTGGACGCGGAACGCCTTATGGCCTGAAGGAAGTGCCTGTAATCAAGCTGGCCACTCGCAGCGACCTGGCCCGGCGCTGGCACGACTTGATGGACGTCAACGCAGGTCGCATCGTCGACGGTGACGCCACGATAGAAGAAATGGGCTGGGAACTATTCCATCTTATGCTGGATATTGCCAGCGGCCGCAAGCAAAGCAAGGCGGAGGCCCTGGGCCTGCATAATTCGCTGGCCTTGTTCAACCCGGCGCCTGTAACCTGACGTTCAAGCAGTTAAGCAGGTTCACTTCAAAGGGAAGCAAATGATCAGTCATCTGGACCACCTTGTACTTACTACCGCCCATGAACAAGACTGTATTGCGTTTTATACGGATATATTGGGAATGTCTCTGGAAAGTTTCATGGGTGGTACACCACCTGTTGAACGCAAGGCGTTCAAGTTCGGCAAGCAAAAAATCAATTTGCACATAAAGGGACGTGAATTCGAGCCTAAGGCTCATGCACCGACGCCGGGGTCCCTGGATCTTTGCTTTATTTCCTCTTTGCCCCTGGAGCAAGTCATTTCCAAGTTACAGGGCCGCAGCTGGCCCATTGTTGAAGGGCCAGTGGTACGCACCGGTGCAACCGGAAAAATTCGGTCAATCTATCTCCGGGATCCCGACCGTAATCTCATCGAAATTTCTGAACAAATTGAAGGTTGATGTCGGGCGAAACCTACGCCCAGTCGTAATTGCAAGAGCGACAAAATAGCGCTCCTGGTGGTGCTCTCTGAACACCAAAAGGGGTATCGATAGTGAAGGATGTTGCTCTTGCGTGGCCGGATCGGCATTGTTAGACTGAATTGATATCGGAATGATGGAGAAGACGCCATGTTCAGATGGTTCATGCACGTGCTGTTAGGGGCCAGCATGGCATTCGGGTTCACGTGCTATGCAGCCGCCGCGCGGTTCTCGCCCGCCCACGGTGATGTGACCCTGATCCAACAGCAAAAGCAGGCCTTTGTCGAGGCCTTGAAGCCGCAACGCGAGGGTAGGCCAGTGGTCGCGGTGGTCGCATTGAACGAAGGTACTGAACTAACCGATCTCCTTTTGCCACACGCCGTGCTCAAGCGTGCGGACCTCACCGATGTGCAGATCGTGGCCCCACGTCGCGGCCGTGTGGTTCTGTATCCCGCGCTGGAAATTGACGGCGCACAAGACTTCGCCAGCTTCGACAGATCGTATCCCAACGGCGCCGACTACGTAATCGTCCCGGCACTGCGCAGCGATAGCGTCCCGGCCATAACGGCTTGGCTGCAGCGTCAGGCAGCGCAAGGGGCGCGGATCATTGCAGTTTGCTCCGGCGCGCGCGTCGCTGGGCGGGCTGGGCTGCTTGATGGACGGCAATTTACGGGCCACTGGTATGACCGCCGGACGCTGCTTCGACGCCACCCCGGCGCGACGTACGTTCCGCAGCAACGGTACATTTACGACCGCGGCGTTGTTACCAGCACCGGCATCACCGCGTCGGTGCCAACCATGCTCGCACTGGTCGAAGCCATCGGTGGACGGGACAAGGCCAGGGATCTGGCCGACGATCTGGGTGTCGTCTCGTGGGGCCCGGAGCACGATAGTGCGCTGTTCGGCCTTAATGTCGGTCGTGCCTGGGCGTATGCACTCAACAAGGCGGCATTCTGGCTTGATGAGCGCTGGAGGGTAGACGTACAGGATGGCATCGATGACATTGCTCTGGCGTTGGCGGCAGATGCATGGTCGCGTAGCGGTCGCGTCGGTGTCCGAGCCACGTCCGACTCAAGCCCCGTCACATTGCGCAGCGGCTTGCTACTTATCACCGAACCGGCTGACGGCGACTTTACTCGTCTGCCGCTTTCGCCGGACCTCAAGCCGGTGCAGCAATTAGATCGGACACTGTGCGAGATTGCCAGGCGTTATGGCGACGCGCGACGCGATTGGGTCATGCAGGAAATGGAATATTCCGGCGTGGGCTCGGCGACGCAAGGTTCCCCGGGGTCTGCGCTGTCCTGCTAGGCTTGGCGGCTTATTCAAACACCAGCGACAAATGGGCTGCAACTCCAGCCAAGGCACCATCGCCAATCGCCAGGGCTACCGAGCCAGACGGCCTTGCGGCATCGCCGCAGGCGAACACGCCCGACACTGACGTTTCCTTGGACGAGCCCGTCTGAATATAAGGGCCTGCGGAACCTTCCTCGATCGCGCAGCCGAGTTGTTCGGCAATGGCGTTGGCCAGGCGGGTGCGCGGTATCGTAAAGAGGGCGCAAAGGGAAATACGGCGGCCGTCAGACAACTCCACGTCCGCCTGATCGCCGCCTATGCTCACAATTGGGGTCCTTTCTACCAAGGCGCCCCGGCTTTGCAACTGCGCCAATTGATTTGGCTCTGGATCAAATGCCTCGTTGACAAAGAAGGTGACCTTGCCCCAATCCGGGACCATCAGGCCGTGATGCATAGACGATTCCGATGTGGCTATTACGCCAATGTGCCCCTCGTCCAGTTCGTAGCCATGGCAGTAAGGACAATGGAATACGCTTTTGCCCCACCGTTCGGCCAAACCTGGGATATCTGGCAGGTGGTCCGTGACGCCAGTCGCCAGCACCAGACGCTGTGCCGAATAACGTTCGCTGGTATCAATGGTGACGACGAACTTGTCGCCTGCTGCCTTTGCCTGGGTGGCGCTGGCCCTGACACAGCGCACGGTGGGATAGGCCTGGATCTGGCGCAGGCCTTCCTCTGCGATTTCTGCGCCCGAATGGCCGTCGCGGCTCAGTAGGCCGTGGGACGTGTCGGTAAATCGATTGCGCCGTTCTCCCGCGTCGATGATGACGACATTTCGTCGCGCACGTGCCAGCTGTAGGGCCGCGGAAAGGCCGGCGTAGCTGCCCCCTATTATGATGACGTCGTCGTCCATGCCTATTTCCTTGTCGTCGTTATGATGCGCTTCCTGCGAACCTGATCGGCTAGCCCGGCGCGATATAACGAGACGCGTGCCGCAGATCGTCCAGCCATCTGGCGAAAGCGGCTTCACGTTCGTCGGGCGGTCCGCGAAGCAACGCCGAAGGATGAAGCGTCACCAGTATGCGCAGACCGTCGGGACGTACTACCCATTGTCCGCGCTGGCGCATAACGCTCACGGTGGGGCCGGCCAGCGCGCGTGCCGCCGTCGCGCCTAAGGCCACGACGGCTTCGGGTTGAACCAATTCGAGTTCGCGTTCCAGCCACTGCATGCAGACCTCGATTTCTTGTTGTGCCGGCGTTTTATGAATACGCCGCTTGCCGCGCGGTTCGAACTTGAAGTGCTTTACCGCGTTTGTCACGTAGATGGAATCGCGCGCCCATCCTAGATGCTCCAGCGCGCGGTCCAGCAACCGTCCCGAAGGCCCCACAAAGGGATGGCCCTGTATGTCTTCCTGGTCGCCCGGTTGCTCGCCAACAAGCATGAGCTTTGCCGACTCGGGGCCTTCGCCAAATACTGCCTGGGTCGCATGCTCGCCGATTGGGCAATCACGGCAGCGTTGCGCGCCATGGCGCAAATCGTCGATTCCCGCTTCAGGCGGGATTCGATCCGATTCGCGTGCTGGCATGTTGGTGGGCATGAACGTTTTCCTTTTGGTGCGCCGGAATGCAGCAATACACGTGCCGCTGTCCGAAGCCCCATGCACGGCGATATCGCTACGGTGCCGAAGTACAATCTTGTACCTTCACCTTGATCTCGGCCTCCCAATGACGACGTCCTTATCTTCCAGAATATTCCGCCCCATGTTGGCGACAGTGCTGCTTCCCGCAGCGTAGTAGGGAAAAGTAAGCTGTTCAGCGGAACGAGGGTGACATTGCCAGCCCCAGTCTGGGGGCGAGCACGCCAATTAACTTGTATTGATATAAGTACATATATACAATCAAAAGATCCTATCCAACCATAGCAGGGATTTTCATGTCGGCGCAGACGCTAGCTCAAAAACTGATCGCCCGGGCTTGCCACCGTGAACAGGTGGCCGTTGACGAGATCGTCACGTGTGATGTGGACTTGGCCATGTTCCACGATTCCAGCGGCCCGCGGCGTCTTAAGCCCATGCTGGAAAAGATTGGTGCCCAGATCTGGGATAAATCGAAGGTGGTCCTGGTAATGGATCACTACGTACCGGAAGAAGACGACGATTCGCGCCGAATCCTTAAGATAGCGCGCGATTGGGCCCACGAACAGCAATTGCCGCATGTGTACGATTCCATTGGTATTTGCCACGTGGTGTTGCCTCAGAAGGGGCATTTGCGTCCCGGCATGTTCTGCGTCGGGGGCGACTCGCATTCACCGACGGGCGGTGCTTTCGGTACCTATATGTTTGGCGTCGGCAGCACGGAAATGCTGGGCGTCGTCGTAACCGGGCAGATCTGGGTCAAGACGCCCGCGACCATTGTCATGCAGTGGTCCGGTGCGCTGGCCGAGGGCGTTACCGCCAAGGACATGATGCTGCACATGATCGGCTTATATGGCACGAATGGCGCGAACTACGGCGCCGTGGAATATACGGGCACTGCGGTGGCGGCCTTGTCGATGCAGGAGCGCATGACCTTGTCCAATATGAGCGCAGAACTCGGCGCCCAGGTCGGGCTGATTGCGCCGGATCAAACGACCATGGACTATCTGCAACTCGCCGGGGTCAGCGCTGACGTCGATCTAGACCACTGGAAAACCGACGAGGCTGCCGAACGCGATATCCGGAGGTTCGATGCTTCGCAGCTTGCCCCTATGGTGGCGGCGCCCCATAGTCCTGGCAACTCGCATCCGGTTGGCGATATCGCCGGAACGGCCGTGCAAGTGGCATACATTGGTGCCTGCACAGGTGCCAAGCTGGACGACCTTAGGGCCGCAGCCAAGATATTGAAGGGGCGGCGCGTCGATCCGGGCGTGCGGCTCATGGTCGCCCCCGCCACCATGCGCGACCAACAAGATGCGCAGAAGGAAGGAATTATGGATATCTTGGTCAATGCTGGCGCGCAGATTTTCGCTACATCCTGCGGTGCTTGTTCCGGATACGGGAATGCCCTCGCAGGGGCGTCCAACGTCATTTCCAGTACGGCGCGAAATTTCAAGGGCCGTATGGGCTCTTCCGATACCAATGTCTATCTGGCGTCTCCCTACACCGTTGCGGCGTCTGCCTTGACCGGACGTATCGCGGATCCGCGTGTCATCCTGGCGGAGGGCAAGTAATGGAAAGGCATCGTGTCTGGCGTGTTGGCGAGGGCGTCGACACCGATGCGCTCGCGCCTGGGGCCTACATGAAGCTAGAGCTGCCCGAAATGGCAAGGCATTGCCTGGAAAGCCGCTACCCTGGGCTTGCGTCGGCGCTGCGATCGGGCGACGTCATCGTGGCCGGCCCAAGCTTCGGAATCGGTTCGTCGCGCGAACAGGCGGTGGGCGTTCTGGTACAGCTTGGAGTCAAGGCCGTTATTGCACCGTCGTTCAGCGGCCTGTACTTCCGCAATGCGTTCAATCTGGGGCTGTTGGCGATCGTGTGTCCCGAAGCGGACCGAATCTCGGAAGGGAGCTACGTCGAAATCGACACCGAGCATTCTTTGCTGCGCCTTTACGACAAGCAAGATGTTGATGGCGACGCCGTGCACGCTCCAGAAATCTTGCAATGTCAGAGGATCCCGTCTTTTCTGGTTGAGATGGCCACGGCAGGTGGTCTGCTCGCCCAATTACAACAGAAGCTTTCCACCACTTAACGGGGATGTCGTCCCTGTTTTTTAAAGCAGGGGCCCTTCCTAGGCGAATGATGAAACCACTAAAAACACTTTTGCAAACTTCGGCTTGCTTGCTGGTCCCTGGTGTCTATGATTCTTTCTCGGCATTAATCGCCGGGCAGGCCGGGTTCCAAGCGGCCTATTTGTCTGGTGCGTCTATTGCTTACACCCGCCTGGGCAAGTCGGATGTCGGCCTGACTACGTATACAGAAGTGGAACAAACTCTGTCGCGTATTACCGATAGGGTAGATCTGCCCATTATTGTCGATGGTGACACGGGCTTCGGCAATGCGCTGAACGTGATCAGGACCGTGCGCGGGTTCGAAAAGGCGGGCGCCGCCATGATCCAGCTCGAGGACCAGACTTTTCCAAAGCGCTGCGGCCACTTGGCCGGAAAATCCGTTGTACCCGTGGCCGAGATGTGCGGCAAGCTCAAGGCGGCGTTGGACGCCCGCCGCAGCGACGAGACCTTGATTCTCGCCCGTACGGATGCTGTGGCGGTCGAGGGGCTGGAAGCCGCCCTGGACCGCGCCGAGGCCTATCTGGAATGTGGCGCTGATGTGTTGTTCGTTGAAGCGCTTCGAACCGATACGCAAATGCGCCAGGCCTGTGATCGCTTCAAAGGCCGCGTTCCGCTGTTGGCAAATATGGTCGAGGGCGGAATGACGCCGATATTGTCCGCCAGCGAATTGGGCGACCTCGGATTCGGTATCGTTATCTTTCCAGGAGGCGCTGCCCGCGCGGTGGGGCACGCTTTGCAAAGCTATTATGGCCAGTTGCACCAACACGGCTCGACGGCCGGTTCGGCAAACGCCATGCTTAACTTTGATCAGCTGAATGACTTGATCGGCACGCCGCAGCTCTTGGAAACTGCCTTGCGCTACGAATAAGGCGACTGACGTTTACGGCTAAAACGTGTCGTCGACGGTCCATGCGTCGACGCCTTTGGCCGGCTTGTTCGACAGCGCCATGCGGTATTCGAACGTTTCCGGGTTATATACGGCGATCAGGTATTCGACCGGGCGACCTTGCGTATCGCGTGTGACGCGCTTGATGCACAGCAAGGGCGATGAAATTTCCACATTCAATGCTTCGGCATGATGCGCATCGGCCGCGGTTGCTGTAAAGGCTTGTTCGGCGGAACCCAGCTTGATACCGAGCCCTTTCAATAGGGCCTGCAAAGGCGCACGAGCCATATCGTCTTCGCTGTAGCGCTCGCCTATATCATCGGGAACGTAGGTGACCAGGTAGGAAAACGGTGCATCGTTGTGGTAGCGCACGCGTATGGCCTTTTGTACCCTGCCGTTGGCTGGCAATTCCAGCTGGTGCCGGATGATCTCGCTGGGTGTCTCGTAGCTGAAACTTAGCAAGCGCGCCTTGGTGCCGCTGCCCATCTTGTTCAGGTGGGCCATAAGTTTATTGATGTCGGCCGGCAAGGGCTGGGTGGCCACGTTGCGCGGGATCGGAAAGGTACCCGAACCTTGCCGACGCTGGACCAGGCCTTCACGCTGCAGCAGTTCGAGCGACCGGCGGATGGTCAAGCGTGAAACTTGGTATTTTTCCGCCAGTACGTTTTCACCCGGCATCGCCTCGTCGTGGGCATATTGCCCGGTTTCTATTGCCTGCTTCAACAGGCGGTAGATTTTGTAGTAACGAGGCGTGGGGTTGTTGATCATTAGCTCGGTCAGTCGGCAGTAACACCGGTGAATTCTACGACTTTGGCATAACGCTTGATGTCTTCCGATACGAATTTGGCGAACTCTTCGGGCGTAGAGGTCACTACGGTGCCGCCTTCTGGAGCGATCAGATTGACGAAGCTTTCACGTTTTGCGCCTTCAGCCACTGCTTTATTCAGCTTTTCTACGCGCTCTTTCGAAAGGCCAGCCGGACCAAACATGCCGAACCATGCCTTCGATGTAAATCCTTCTACGGTTTTTCCGATCGGCGGCGCAGAGGGAAACTGCTTCATCGGTTCGGGGCTCGTGACGCCTAGAAACTTGATGCGATCACTGCCGTAAAAGGGCATGACGTTGACCGCGCTGGCAAACATCAAATCAACCTGTCCGCCCACGAGATCTTGCAGGGCCGGTGCCGTGCCCTTATAGGGTACGGTTAATGCCTTGATGCCGGCATCCATCTCGAAACTGGCCGTCGCCATGTGTAGCGAAGAACCCACGCCACCGATGGCGAATGAATATCTGCCCGGATCTTTCTTGGCCATCTTGATCAGGCCGGCGACATCCGATGCGGGGAAGTCTTTGCGGGCAACTAGCACGCTGGGCACTTCGGCCAGCATGCTGATAGGGGTGAAGTCTTTTTCCGGGTCGAATGGCAGCTTCTTGTAAAGACTAGCGTTCACGGTGAAACTGGTGAAACTGACCAGCAGCGTGTTGCCGTCCTTCGGCGCGCGGGCCACCTGGTCGGCGGCGATATTTCCGCCGGCCCCCGGACGATTCTCTACGATGACAGTCTGGCCCAGTATTTCAGTCATTTCTTTGGCGATGCCGCGCGCAACGCGGTCTGTTGTGCCGCCGGGCGATGCGCCCACCACGAGTTTCAGCGGTGGCTCTTCCGCGAAAACGGCCGATGGAACCGACATTGAAAAGCTCAGGATGGTGCTGAATAAACCAGCGCGTAAGAATTGTTTATGCATGTCTCAGTCTCCTCTGGATTTTTACTTCGAATGCCCGGCATAATGATATACATGTATTGATAACAATACAACTATGCGCGATGCTCTACGCACACTGCCACTAGTGTGGGCGATAAGCTTGCGTTATGGTGGATGGCACCGCCGTATTCCTTCATGCAGGGGGATTGGCTACGCCGTTTGGCTATCGATCCGTGCTTGAAGTAACGATTAATGCAGAGGCTTTCTTGTCGACAAGCAAGCGCCTGAACGTAGCGACGCGCATCAGGTCAATGCGCGCTTGATAAGAGGCCATAGGAATATGGCTGCCAAACCCACTATGGGCAGCCACCAAGCGGGGCGCTTTGCCCTGTAAAGGGATACCGTGCCGACCGCGGTGACCCCGACGAGCAGCACGACCATTATTACCATTTGTGCAATCTGAGCAGTTGTCACGAATTTAGAGCCTTGGAATTCTGGGCATTCGATTTTACCTTGCTGCGCAAGCTTGGGCCGGCTTGCGTCGGGGCGGACGCCCGAGCCTGTATTACCAAACGCCCTTGCCGTCGTTAAGGCAAAGAAAGCCACGCACGATACGGTAGATGTACCAGATGCCGACCGCGAACATCACGATGAAACCGACATACAGCAAAGACAGAATCAGGCCCACGATAGTCCACAACACACCGTACCAGAAGGTGCGTATCAAAAAGCGCAAATGCTCGCCGTAAATCGTGCTCTTGTACTCGCCTCGCTTGATGTAGGCCACGATCAGACCGATGACCGTCGGCACGCCGCCCAGAAAAAGACCTAAAGCGTACAAACCATACACGATCATCGTGAGGTTTTTGTACGACTTAAGCGTTTCGGCGTTTGCCTTGGCAGTGTCGGCCGCCGTATGGTCCGGAATGATTGAAATGGGAAGCTGATTGTCTGGTTGCATGTGCGTCAATTGAAAGAGTTGAAAGATCGATACGGCCAATGAATTATATGCAGGGCGAACAGGGCCGGCTTCACATGCTGGTACGATTGACGGCCGTTTAAGCCGAACTACCTAATGAAGAATACTCGCACACTGACCCTGGTGCTCGCTGCTTTAGCGATGCTGGGGCCATTCGCTACCGACGCCTATCTGCCTTCGTTCCATAGCATTGGCGCTGAATTTCAGGTTGGTCAGCCTTTGGTGCAGCAGACGCTCAGTGTGTATCTGTTCGCCTTCGCGTTCATGAGCTTATTCTGGGGCACCTTGTCCGACAGTTTTGGTCGGCGTCCAATCATCATTATTTCGCTGGTGCTGTTCGGTATCGGTTCGGTTGGCTCTGCGTTGGCGCCATCGTTCGGCTGGCTGCTGTTTTTTCGCGGCTTGCAAGGCTGTTCTGCGGGTGCTGGGCGGGTGGTAGGGCAGGCGTTGGCGCGTGATCTCTTCCATGGCGCTGAGGCGCAGCGCCTCTTTGCCAATATTGCTATGGTCTTTAGCTTGGCGCCGGCTATCGCGCCGGTGGTGGGCGGGTATTTGAACAACCATATGGGTTGGCGTTCTACCTTTGTCTTACTAAGCTTGTTCAGTGTCGTCTTGCTGGTTTTCAGTTTGCGTAAACTGCCTGAAACGCTCGTTGTCAGCAAGCGCCAGCCTTTGAACCTAGGCGTGATTGCCCGCAATTACTTCAAGGCTTTGTCCAATATCCAGTTTGTGATGTCCGTCATCGCCGTCGGTTTCGCCTTCGCAGGCTTCGCACTCTATATCTCATCGGCAGCCAATTTCATCATGGGAATACTGAAGTTGCCCGAAACGGCGTTCGCGTGGCTGTTCTTGCCCTTCATTAGCGGCATGGTGTGCGGATCGATGATCAATTCGCGGTTTGCCGGACGTATTCATCCCACCATCATGATACGTGCCGGTTTGAGTATCCTCGCGCTAGGGGCCTTGCTGAACGTGCTGTACAACAGTCTCTTTATTGCTACGGTGCCGTGGGCGGTACTACCTATTTTCGTTTATGCGTTCGGGATGTCGATGGCTCTGCCCGGCATGACGGTCATCACCCTGAATACCTTCCCCAAAATGCTGGGCCTGGCGTCGTCGCTGCAAAGCGCGGTACAGATGCTGATTTTTGCGGTCGTGTCCGGCTTTGTGGCGCCGCTGCTGTTCGAAAGTGCATTGCTGCTTGCACTGGGTATGGGTGCGAGCGCCGTCCTGTGCATAGGGCTATGGTCGACGGCCAGAAGCGTGACGCTGACGAAAATTTCGAGCCGTTAATGAAATGGTCAAACGTTTACGTTAGGATCGTCGGCCAGGCTTTCTGAGGCAAGCGCCAGTATTCATGAGCAGCATATCTTCCCTTCACGTCCTACCTTTCAAGTCTCTGCTCGCAGCCGCTTCATTGGTGTTTGCACTGCTATTGTCACCGTTTTCCTATGCAAACACAGGGCCGTCCGTGCAGGCGTTGCGCTTTATTGGCGAGCAACAGATCTCGACCAGAGAGCAATTCCTACAGACGACGGTGGGCGGCCTGTCGGGCATCGATTACGATGCCAGTAAAGATAGATGGATACTTGCCAGCGACGACCGGTCAGACTTTGATCAGACTCGCTTTTACACGGCTGCGCTGGCGTACAACGAGCAGTCGTTTGACTCAGTGACGCTGACGGCCGTGACGCGGCTCAAACAAGAAAACGGCCATACCTATCCGAGGCGGTGGTTTGGGGGCGAGAGCGCCGACGTAGAAGCGATCCGCTTTGACCCCGTCGATGGTAGCGTTTGGTACACGAGCGAGGGCGATCGTGGCCGGGGCCTCGATCCCTTCATTCGGCGAGCGTCGAATGCCGGCTTATTCATTGAAGAGCTACCAACTCACACGCTGTTCACTATGCGGCAACATTCCCAGACAGGACCGCGCAATAACCTGGCATTCGAGGGCTTAACATTCACACCCGATGGACAATCGCTGTGGACGGCGATGGAGGCGCCACTCTGGCAGGATGGGCCTTTACCGTCGACCTCCGTGGGCGCCATGGTAAGAATGACGCAATACAGTCGTAGCGGTCAGGTGCTTAAGCAAGTGGCGTATCCCGTCGATGCAATTCCAGCGACACCCGGCAGGGGAAAATTCGCCGACAATGGCGTCACTGAGATACTGGCCATCGATGACGAGCGTTTTCTGGTCGCAGAGCGCTCGGCAGTGCAAAACGCAGCAGGCAAGTACAGCAACTTTATCCGTATCTATGAGATGGATATATCAGGCGCCACCGATATAAGCGGCTTCACGTCGCTGGCTGCGATCGATTTTCAGCCGGTCGTGAAGCGACTGGTGCTAGACCTTAATACGCTCGCCTTGCCGAAGCTGGATAATATCGAGGGAATGGCGTGGGGCCCTAGGCTTGCCAATGGCAACGCCAGTCTGGTGCTGGTATCGGATGATAACTTCAACGCCAGTCAAGTGACCCAGTTTCTGGCGTTCGAGGTGCTCATGCACCCCAAGCGATGAGGTAAATGGCTGCTGCCGTTTAGTTACCTATAGTCCCAGATATGCCTTGCGTATCAAAGGGTGCCCTTGCAGTTCGGACGACGCGCCTTCTAGAACGAGCTTGCCGTTTTCCAGCACATAGGCGCGATGGCTGAACTGCAAGACTTGCTTGATATTTTGCTCGACCAGTAGCACGGGCAAGCCGGTTTCAGCCACGCGTCGAATTCCTTTCATGACCTCTTTTACATAGAGCGGCGACAGGCCTAAGCTGGGTTCATCCATGATCATCATTTTCGGATCCAGCATGATCGCTCGCCCTATGGCCACCATTTGCTGCTGTCCGCCAGATAAGGCGCCTGCAGCGGAGCCCGAATACTTTTGCAGATCTGGAAAGAGCGTATAGACATGCTCGAGCCGCGCTTTACGCCCCGCGCGCAGCCGGGGCAGGTAAGAACCCACGATCAGATTTTCTTCCACCGTCATGTTGGGGAAAAGCTGCCGGCCCATCGGGACGTGGGCAAGCCCTTTTTCGGCCATCTGGTAAGGTGCGAGCCCGCCGATCAGTTCGCCGTTGAAGGTGATTGATCCCGACCAAGGCTGGATCATGCCCGACACGGCGCGCAAAATAGTTGATTTTCCGCTGCCATTGCCACCGACCAGGCCGACCAGTTCGCCTTTGGCCACTTGCAAGCTGACGCCGTGCACAACTTTCAGCTTGCCGTACCCAAGGTCGACGCCGTTCACGTCAAGCATGATGTGATCATTTCCGTGCGACATCAGTCTGTTCCTAAATACGCTTCAATGACACGTTCATCGTTGATCACGTCGCGTGCTGTACCGGCGGCGATCTGGCTGCCGCTGGCCAGAACGACCACATGATCGGCCAGTTCGATGATCGCTTCCATAATATGCTCAACCATAATGATGGAAACGCCGTCGGCGACCAGGCCGCGAACCAGAATGATCATTTCTTTGAGGGCAGGAGGGTTCAGCCCCGCCATGATTTCATCGAGAAAAATAACCTTTGGTTGAAGCGCGAGCGCCCTGGCCAGTTCGAGTCGCCGAAGGCGGGCAAGATTCAGGTCGCTTGCCGGCTGCTCGGCACGGTCCAGCAACGCCACTTTTTCCAGCGCTTTAAGGGCTATCGCTTGCGCGGCGTCTCGCTTTGGTGCGTGCAGGAACGCCGAGACAAGCACATTTTCGAGTACCGTCAATTCGCCATAAGGCCTTTCGGTCTGGAAAGTTCGGCCCATGCCTAGCCTTGTTCGCTCGTAGGCTGGCGTGTGCGTAATGTCCTTATCCAGGTAGCGCACCGAACCGTCGGAGACCGGCGCGAAACCGGTGATGGCATTGAAGAGCGTGGTCTTGCCCGCGCCATTGGGCCCGATAAGTCCCAAGATCTGGCCAGTATGTAAAGCCAGCGACACCTTGTCGACCGCCACAACCCCGCCAAATTGCACGGTCACGTTTTCAGCGTTGAGCACGGCTTGCATAGCGTCTCCGGACAAGGTTACGAACCATTTCGCCCATGATGCCGCGCGGGAAAAACAGCACGACCATTAGTATCAGCAGACCGTAGATGAGCATATTGGCCTGCGCAAAGGTGGTCCGAAAAAGCTCACCGAACAGTACGAGAACCAATGCTCCGATGGCTGGCCCCCACAGGGTTCCCCGGCCGCCAATAATGGCCGTCAGGGCAATCTGTATGGACAGCAGCAGGTTGAAGATGACGTGGGGTTCGATAAAGGACAGGAAAATGGCATAGATGCCACCTCCAATCGAGGTGAGCGCTCCGGAGATTGCGAACGCCTTAAGCTTTACATTGGCGGGATTGATACCGGCTGCCATGGCGGCATCTTCGTCCTCGCGTACGGCGCGCAATTGATAGCCCAGTCGGCGTCCCGAGATCAGAAAAACAATTACCAGCGTAATCAGCGCGAAGCCTAAGGCCATGTAGTACTGCGCCGTCTTTTCAAACAGGTCGATGCCGAAGGGATGGGGCAGGTCAGAGATGAATACACCCGTGGCGCCGCCGGTAAGCCAGCGCTCGTTGATTGCGACCAGCCGGAAAATTTCCGCAATCGCGATGGTTGACAGAGCGAAGTAGGGCCCGCGCAGCCCGAAGGTAAGCCGGCCCCACAAATAGGCAACGATTGTTGCGCAAGCCATGGCAGCCAGTATGCTCCACCAGGGGGCGATGCCAAAGCTCGCAGAGCCGATGGACACGAAATAGGCGCCTAGACCGACGAAGCTGGCATGCCCCAGGCTTACTTGCCCCGACCACCCGCCTAACAGGTCCCAGGAAGTTGCCCAGCCGACAAACAGCAGCACGGAAATCGCTACGGTCATGTAAGCGGGAAAAATCATGGGATAGACAGCCGCGAGGCAAGCGAGTAGTGCCAACAGGAGGTAATGCTTTTTCATACGCGCTTCACCGTTTTGCCGAACAATCCTTCCGGTTTCATCAGCAAGATTATGAGGAAGGCAACAAGGCCATAGGCGTCGCGGTATTCCGAGGCGAGATACGATGCGCCGAATATTTCCACCAGACCCAATACGATGCCTCCGGCGATTGCGGCGCCGATATTGCCCAGCCCGCCGAGCACCGTCACGACGAACGCTTTAAGGGTAAATAGTCCGCCGGTCGTGACCGGACTGGCGAATAACAGCGGGATTAGTGTTACCCCGGCCGTGACGGCAAGCATCATCCCGATGCCGAAGACGATGGCCTGAATTCTGCGTGAATTGATGCCGGACAGTTCGGCCCCCAGGCGGTTTTCGGACGTCGCCCTGATCGCTCGACCGATTTCGGTTCGGTTCAGAATCAAATACAGCAGGCCGGTCACGATCGTGGTCGCGAGGCCCGCGAACAGCAAAATGACCGAGATATTGACCTGGCCCAGCGGGATCACATCGGATGCATAGGAAACCCGAACAGATTTGGGCTCGCCGCCAAAAATCAGCAGCAGCACATTGGCTATGATCAGTGATAGCCCCAGCGTGGCGAGCATGGTGGTTTCTGGCGGCGCGTCGACGATACGGTTAAGGATGACGCGCTGAATAAGGTAGCCCAGCACGTAACCGGCCGGCATAGCGATCACCAACGATAAATACGGATCCCAGCCTAGCAAGCCGTTCAGCACAACCGCCAGATACATGCCAATGACCACGAAGTCGCCGTGTGCGAAGTTAATGATGCGCATCACGCCGAACACCAGGCTCAGGCCAATACCTATCAGCGCGTAGACCGTACCGATAAGAATCCCATTGGAGAGATTCTGGAAGAAAGATACAAGGTCGCCCATAACGCATCCTTTAACGACTGCCAAGCCGGCAGTGCGACCGCCGGTTTTGTTCTACAGAAAAAAAGGCCCGAGCACGTCGGGCCGTAATGCATTGCGCGCCGCGGTTTAGCGCTCGTTCCAGGGAGGGGTGGGGAACTGGATTTTCTTCGCCGCGAGGTCTGTCGGGAACACCGTTACGTGCTCGCCATTCTGTATCTGCACAACCAGGCTTTTAATGGGATTTTGGCCCTTGAAGCCATTGTCGTTTTTGAAGACCACGTGTGTTACCGGCGTGTCGAGATTCGTTTCAGCTAAAGCCTTGCGAACGCTTTCGCGGTCTTTCGGGTCGGCGCGCTTCAGCGCGTCAGCAGCAACCATGAGCGCCAAATAGCCCTCGGCTTCGTAGAAGGACGGCTCGCCTTTTGCCTTGTCTTTGAGTCGCTTGTAAAGATTTTGTACGCCCTCGAGCTTGACGTCTTTGCTCCAGCTGACAACAGACACGATTTGCTCGGCCAAGGGACCAACCTGTTCGATAAAGCTAGGCAAGGAGGACGAGGTGTCGATCGCGATGGCCTTCGCATTCAATCCGACTTCCTTAAGCTGGCGAGTTATTGCTACGCCGTCGTCGGCGTACGAACCAATAAATAGAATATCGGGTCGCGCATTGCGGAAGCGATTCAGGATAGGCCGGAAGTCGGTCGTGCCCTGGTCATAAGATTGACGCTCCACGACCTCGTAGCCGCGGGCTTTTGCTTGGCGGACGCCCTCGTCGGCCAGCGAGGTGGGCCACGCGCCGTTTCCGTGTAAGACGGCAATCTTCTTCAGACTGCTATCCAGCGAACGTAGATGTTCGAAGTAACTGAAATAAGTCGTCGCGACGATGGTGGAATTATGTTTAGCCCGAAACACCCAGTCGGATCCGGGCCGGGTAATGCTGTCATCGGCGCTGCCCAGCACGATAAGCGGGATTTTTTCGCGTGCCATCAGCCGCGCCATCGGGCCGGTGATGGACGACGCGTACGAGCCGAGCACCAGGGGAACGCCTTTGTTCTTCATGGATTCGACCGCGGCCAGTGCGCTTTGCGCTTCGGAGCGGTCGTCCTGGATGACCAGTTCGACGGGCTGGCCTTTAATGCCGCCGCCCTTGTTGATCTCTTCGAGCGCAACCTGCATACCGGTGTCATACCGTTTGCCAAAGGCAGAGAAAACCCCCGATAGACTATTAATAACGCCGACCTGAACCTGAGCCGCTGCCTGGAAACAAACCAGGGAAAGAGAGGTGCTGAGCGCGAGTAAAGCGCCCCGGGCGAGCTTATTTCTTTTCATGATTGTCTCCTGTATGCTGGCATCGAACGAGGCCAGAGTCTTCTAATAGTTAGGGTTTATAAATTACAAGTTAGAAGCAAGGGCGTCAACAGCTGGGCTTAGGGGAAAACGCGGTCTAAGCGTTCCCGGTAACAAAAGAGGCGAGACAAGACATGGCACAGGTTAAAACGGCTGATCATCTGGCTGACCCATTGGCTTACCGGGGTTTGGCTGGCTTTGCAGAAGACTTCAGGGCAGGCAGGGTAACGTCCTTGGCGGTAACCCAGGCTTACCTCGCGCGTATCGACGCATGGGACGGGAAGCTGGGCGCTTTCCAGCACGTGGCGCACGCGTCGGCTCTGGCCACGGCGAAGGCGATCGATGCCCTGTACGCGGCTGGAACCTATCTCGGTCCTCTCATGGGGGTTCCGGTCGCCATCAAGGATGTTTTCACCATTCATGGCATGCCGGCGCCCAAAGTCGGATCGCGTATGCAGCTGCCTCAGGTGACCGGCGAAGAGGAAGGCCCATTCATCCAGGCTTTGCGCCGCGCGGGATGTGTCTTTCTTGGTCAAACCAAAGCGGTCGAGCTTTGCCTTGGGATAACCGGCGTTTCGGCTCCGCTCGGCACTCCCTGGAATCCTTACGACCTGGACCATCATCGCGTGCCGGGGGGCTCCAGCGCCGGCTCGGGCGTTGCCGCGGGTGCTGGGCTCTGCGCGTTCGCGATCGGCACCGACTCGGGCGGGTCGGTGCGCGTGCCGGCAGCTTATAACGGCGTAGTGGGTCTAAAGACTACCGCTGGCCTTTGGCCTACCCAAGGCGGCTTTCCACTCGACCCGAGGGTGGATTCCATTGGTCTACTGACAAAGTCCGCCGTGGATGCGGCCATTGCGTTTCACGCGATCTCCAGCTGCCTGAACGGGCCAGCCCAAGCTCAGCGCGTACCGCTCATCGAGTTAGATGGCCTTAGGTTAGGCGTTCCGGAAAATTACTTCTTTGATGGTTTAAGCGATCAAGTCGCCCAGTCGATTGTGTTGACGCAACGTCTGCTCCAGGAATCCGGAGCACGCCTCAAGAAAGTGAACGTACCTGAAGCGGGTGAACGAGAGGCCTATTTTCCTGTCGCCATGCCGGCTTCTATTCTCGCCACACTCGGTGCCGATGCCTTCAATCAGCAGAAAGCCCTCATGGATCCGGTCGTTGGCACACGCGTTGCAACCGGCCTGCAGACCAAAGCTTACGAATATCTAGCGCTCGAAGAAAAGCGCCAACACAGCATTGCTGTCGTCGATCAGCGCTTTAACGCCTTCGATGCCTGGGTAAGTCCGACTACGGTTGGCCCCGCGCCATTGCTCTCTGATTTCGATGACCCGGCCATTGCGTTATCGCATGCGCTCGGCATGACGCGCAATACCCAGCCGGCAAATTACCTTGCGCTTTGCGCCATATCCTTGCCTATGCCGCAGCACGAGGCAGAGCTTCCTATTGGAATTCAACTGATGGGTCGCGGCAAATCCGACGCGACACTGTTGGCGATAGCCGTCGCGGTGGAAAACGCGATAGGCCGGCAAGCGCCGCCAAGCCTTCCGGCATGCGGCATAGCAGTTGCACGAGACATGTAAATTTTCTGTTTACTACTCATTAAAACTTGCAGGGAGCAGCCCAATGGCAAAATAAGAGACGCTCGGCATCAGACGCCGGGTTAGGTCCCAGAGAAATTCAGCAACATCACGTAGGCCTACTCCGGAGATGTCCATGAAGAATTCTGCACCCTTTCTCGTCTCGCTTGTCATTTCAACGGCTTCATGGGGTGGAGAGCCCTGCACACCGAACGATATGCAGATCGACGTATGTCGCGCGGCGACCAACATTTCTGAAACCATTGAAGAAGGTCTCCCGCTTCGTCTGAATCAAGGCTTGGTGCTTCAGCAAATTGACGCCACACAAAACATAATCAGTATGACAGCCGTCTTCGACTATACGGAAGGCCATCTCGTCGCTGAGGCCAGGAGAAAAGGCACGACGCTGGATGCCTTCAGGACGTCGGTGCGAAGAGCCGCGATATTGATTGCTTGTCGCCCGCGCACCGAGCTGCAAGCGTTTATTGAGCTGGGTGGAGAACTGCGCATGGTGTATCAGTTCTCGGACAGAGCACATTTTTTGACCGTCAATGTGGACCAGTGCGCTGCGGGGTAGGGCGAAAAACCTATATGGCTCAGGCAATTTAATGCTGGATTACATCTCTGGACACACGGCATAATCGGCGTTCGTTCGCCAACGATAGCCAGAGGAAAGGAGATGTCATGACAAGACTGACAGCCAAGGATTTCGCACCTGAATTGCTCGAGCTTTACGATTTCTATGCACACGGAAAAATTACCAAGCGCCAGTTTTTAAGCCAGTCTGCCAAGTTTGCGGTGGGCGGGCTAACGGCTTCTGCCATCTTCACTTCGATGCGACCGAACTATGCCTTAGCTCAGCAAGTTCCTTCTACCGATCCAGGGATTGTTGCCGAATACATCTCCTATTCATCGCCGCAGGGCCATGGTCAGGTACGCGGCTACCTCGTTAAACCGGCCAAGGTGCAGGGCAAGCTAGCGGCCGTTGTGGTGGTTCACGAGAACCGAGGCCTCAATCCCTATATTGAAGATGTCGCGCGCCGACTGGCAAAAGAAGGATACATCGCGCTGGCGCCCGATGGACTCAGCTCCAAGGGCGGCTATCCCGGAAATGACGATAAAGGTCGCGAACTTCAACAACAGGTTGATCCCCAGAAGCTGATGAACGATTTTTTTGCTGCCATCGAGTACTTGATGGCGTATGACGAAGCCAGCGGGAAAGTGGGAATCACTGGCTTTTGCTACGGCGGGGGCGTTGCAAATGCCGCGGCGGTGGCGTACCCCGAGCTAGCCGCTGCCGTCCCGTTTTATGGTCGCCAGGCCCGCGCGGAAGATGTGCCAAAAATCAAGGCGCCGCTGCTAATCCACTACGCCGAGCACGACGCTCGAGTCAACGAGGGCTGGCCCGAGTATGAAGCGGCGTTGAAAGCGCACGGTAAGACCTATGAGGCTTACTTCTATCCCGGCGCGAATCATGGCTTTCACAACGACTCGACGCCGCGCTACGACAAAGAGGCCGCTGAGCTTGCCTGGCGGCGCACAGTGGACTGGTTCAAGCAATATTTGGCGTAGGGCGACTAGATCCTCTGAATCGGGCCGGGGTACTGAGCAACCCAATCATCCGCCGTCAACAGGGTGATTCCCTCGGTGGTCGCTTGCGCAATAAGCATGCGGTCAAACGGATCTTTATGAATGGTAGGCAAACTATCGATCGAGACTGCATGCGCGCTGCTAATAGCCAGTTCCTGGTAACCGTTGTCCAGCAGCCCGCGGCGAAGCAGCCTCGCATCCACCTGAAAATCGGAGCGCCCAAGGCTGCGTTTAATGGTTATTTCCCACAAGCTGGCGACGCTGAAAAGCAATTCGTTTTGAGGATCTTCCAGTAAAGTGCGTGCCGCCTTCGATAATCGGGCAGGATTCCCCGCCGCCCATAGCAGCACATGAGTGTCCAGTAGCAGCTTCATTCGTGACCACCGAAAAGTGATTCGATGTCCTGTTCACCCATGCGATCAAAATCATCAGGTACGACAATTTTCCCCGCGAGAAAGCCTAGACGGCGGGTCTCTTCGCCCAATGGGGCATCCAGTCTGGTCACCTTGACCAATGGTTTTCCTGCCTTGGCGATGACGAAAGATTCTCCCTTTACTGCCTGTTCTATTAGTCGCGATAGCTGAGTTTTAGCTTCGTGGATATTGACGGTTCGCATAAGCCCTCTATTGAACTAAGTTTCATGGACTAAATCTACCATACGTATGCTAGGAAAACTAGTGGGGCTGTGACCGGGTCGCGTTTAAGTAATAACCCCTACACTCGCGAACCCACAGAAGCTTTTATAATATAGAACATCTGTTCTCTCAAGCAGAACATCATGATGTAAAACGCCCGCCGATACCGCGGCTCGAGCGCTCAGTTGAAACGGCATACAAGGTAACAAACAAGGGATATACATGAGCACCATCGTCGAAAGAGTAAAGAAGGGAATGGTGGCGAGCGCGCTCTCGCTGGTTTCGGGTTTGGTTGGCGCGCAGGCGTATCCCACTCAGCCGATTCGTTTTATTGTTCCCTACGTGCCGGGCGGCGCGTCCGATGTGGCCGCACGTCTGGTCACTAAAGACATAAAAGCCACAACGTCGCTGACCGCTGTGATCGACAACAAACCAGGAGCGGGCGCGCAGATCGGGACGCGGTTCGTTGCGGAAGCGGCGCCAGACGGCTACACGCTGGGGTTCTTCGATAACTCATTCGTTATCAATCCGGCTCTTGTGGGTGACAAGCTTCCGTATGATTCGACTCACGGTTTCAAGCCGG
Organism: Candidimonas sp. SYP-B2681; assembly: GCF_003971065.1. Taxonomy (GTDB): domain Bacteria; phylum Pseudomonadota; class Gammaproteobacteria; order Burkholderiales; family Burkholderiaceae_B; genus Pollutimonas. The sequence continues at coordinate 100,653 of NZ_RYDV01000006.1, read as the reverse complement.
TCGTTGAGCTCGTCAAGATGCCCTTCATTCTGGAAGTCAACAAAGACGTTAAAGCCAATACTCTTGAAGAATTCGTCAAGCTCCTGAAAGACAACCCTGGTCAATTCAATTACGGTTCGGCGGGGAATGGCAGTCCGGTTCACTTTGCCATGGAGCAGTTCAAACACGCGACAAAGGTGGATATTACGCATATTGCCTACAAGGGCGGTGGTCCATCGCTGGTCGGCTTGGTCGGCGGGGAAACTCAAGCCACCATGGCAACTGTCGCCTCCAGCCTTCAATATATGAAGAATGGTCGTCTTAAGCCCCTTGCGGTCACAGGATCGAAGCGCTTGCCCGAGCTTCCGGAGGTGCCCACTTTTGCGGAACTTGGTTATCCCGAAGTGGATTTCTCGTATTCCATGGGTCTGTTTGCGCCAAAGGATACGCCTGATTCGGTAATAGAGTGGCTTTCTGCCGCATTCAATAAAGAACTGAACCGCGAGCAAACTAAAGCCCAGCTTGCTACAGCGGGCTTCCAGGTAGTAGGGGGATTGCCACAAGACTACCAAGCGTTCATTGCCGCAGAAATTCCCCGGTGGAAGCGATTCGTGAATGAAGTTGGCGTGAAAATTGAGTAGGACGAATACAAGCGAAACTTATGACTAATTCTGCGATAACTCCGTATCAAGAGCGATCCCGTTTTTTCAATGTCGACGACGCCTTCAATGTGAAGGTGTCAGAGATTCCGCCGCATATTTTTGAGGATGAGCGCGACGCTGCCATGCAGTGTGCTACGGATTCGCAAGAGATTCTTTGCGATCTACGCGGCTTTATTGGCAGCAAGGGCCCGGCCACGGCTCCGCTCATGCTCGCCTCCTACTTGCGGCTTGCTGCGTCCAAACCGCTAGTCGTGCGACATCGGGCCAGCACGGAAATCTACTACGTCATAAAAGGCGCGGGAACTACGCGAGTTCACGGCGAATGCATTGCGTGGTCGCAAGGCGATGTCTTTTTATTGCCAGGCGGCGCCGAAGAGGTTCACGAGGCCATCTCCGAAGAAGGGGCGGTCTTATGGCTGTGTACCAACGAGCCGTTGCTAGAGTTTGAGAATCTACAACCCTTGCCTTTCGATGAGTCCCCCCTGCGTCCAACCCATTACACCAGCAAGGCCATGAGAGAAGCGCTGAATGAGGCAATGACTCACACGCGCCGCAATGGCAAGCAGGCCCGTTCGGTAATGCTGGGAACCGACGTTACGGATCGGGGAACGATATCGCCAGCATTCACTCTGGCGTTCAACTCCATACCCCCGAACGATTTCCAGATTCCCCATCGCCATAATTCCGCAGCAATCTCATTGGTATTGGAGTGTTCGGAAAGCTATTCGATGGTCGACGGCTGCAAGGTTGAGTGGTCGCAATACGCAACCTTCCTGACGCCAGCCGCTGCCATGCATTCCCATCACAACCCGACGGATAATGAGGCCTTATTGCTGATTGTTCAGGATGGTGGGCTTTATTATCATTGCCGCAGCATGGGCTTTTCCTTGACATAGCCCTTGGAAAAAAAGCCGGGCATCGTCGATTGACAATGCCCGGCTTTTTTTTACTGCTGGCCTATTGGGCCGTATTAATTCCGGCGTCCTTTACGATTTTGCCCCATTTCTCGTATTCTGCGTTGATGAACTGACCGAATTCCTTGGGCGCTTTGTTCGTCGCGACTTCTACGGCGGCAGAGGCAAGCGTTGCCTTAACCTTAGGGTCTTGAACGGCCTCAAGCACCGCTTCATGAAGTTTTTGGGTCGTGCTGGCTGGCATGCCCTTGGGGCCAATAAGACCAATCCAGTTCACTCCTACAAACGATGGCATGCCTTGTTCGCCGCTCGTTGGCAGGTCTGGCAGGAATTCCGATCGTTTATCGTTCGCCATGGCAATACCTTTGAGGCTGCCAGCCTGTATTTGTTTATAGACAGCGGGCAGATCGACGACGATGGCGTCGACGTGTCCGGCAAGGGTGTCCGCCACGGCCGGGCTCGCTCCTTTATAGGGAACATGAATCACCTGGCCGCCCGCAGCACTGCGGAATAGCTCGATAGTAAGGTGGGGTAGCCCGCCCGTGCCAGACGATGCAATACTGATTTGCCCCTTGCGGGCTGCGTCGACGAGTTCTTTCAAATTGGTGGCGGCAACGCGTGGGTTGATCGCCATGGTTTCAGGTGTGATCCCGATCAGACTGACCGGTTGGAAGTCTTTCAGGGAGTCGTAGGGCGTTTTGCCCTGGGTATGCGGCGTGATGACCAGAGGACTCGCGCTGGTGACCATGAGGGTGTGCCCATCCGCCTTCGAACGGGCTACGTCGTTGGTCGCAATCATTCCGGAAGCACCGACCTTGTTTTCTACAACGACCGGGACACCCAGCTTTTTGGACAGAGGCTCTGCAATGGCTCTGGCGGTGATATCGTTTGACCCGCCCGGCGAAAATCCTACGATCAGTGTGATTGGCTGGCTTGGAAATTCGGCCGCTTGCACAAGCGTTGGCGCCAGGTACAGCGCCGGCCCTAAAGATAAATAGGCCAGCGCTTTGACGGCATGCCGGCGCGCGGTTTGGCGCTTGCTACGTTTCATTTGATGCTCCTGTCTTTGTTATGGATTCTGGTAGTCGTGTTTGATCGTTTACGGTTTGCTATCTTTATGCGAGCGCTGTGCTAGTCAGAAGATTTGCGGCATCGCTTGCTTGCGGCAAGTCCGTCCAAAGGCGCAACGTTTCGTGCTGTCGCGCCGTGCCAAGCACAGGATCGGCGAGCGTACGGAATTTTTCGATCAGTTGGTCGGTGGTCATGGGGTTGCTAATGCTGCCCGTGGCGTTCTCGACCTCGGTGCTGAAGCGGCGCCCGTCTTTCATGATCATGCTTACACGGGCCTGATTATCGCCAAGCGTGAGATCGATATTCACGTCGATTCGGTTCTGCAGATCTCGCACCCGCGTGTCCTCGATGGCTCGAAGGCTGCCCTCGGGGATACCTGCTGCGCGGAAGACCGTGACTGCTGCTATCCAATGAAACAGGCTCACCTGGGCGTCGAGTTCCGTTTCGGGTAGCCGCCGCCAGGTAAGGGTCATGGCGTCAGGGTGCACATCGACCGCAATGCGGTCAATCTCTTCAGGAACGATCGGGTGTTCATTGACGATCTGGAGGCAACCGTCGATCGATGGATGAATCACAATTCCGCATGGGTAGGGCTTATAGGCATTGTTCAACAACTCAAAGCGCGAACCGAGCCCCTCCGTAATCATGGTCGAGTCTGCCCCGCTGGACAAAACTTGCAGAAGTCCGTTGCGACCGTCAATGGCAATGGGCGAGCATGTCAAGCCAGCCTCCGCCAGGAAGGCCGCATCCACGCCGTTGCGTGAGGCAACCGCCGGTACAAAAGCGATGGCCATACTGCCGTGTGTGGCGCGCAGCCCGCAAGCCTGGGTTGCGGCCAAGCCAACCGCTGACACCATAGACTCGTGATCGAGCCCGAGCAAATGCCCGACGGCGATCGCCGTTCCAATGCCGCCCGACAGGCCGGTGATGTACCACCCCATGTCGGCGGTCCCGTCTGAACGGATGGCGTTGCTGATGCGGCATTGCAATTCTATGCCCGCTGCGATCGCCGCCAGAAGCCGAGTTCCCGTTACGGGGCGTTTCGTGCGTGAAAGCCGATGAGCTGTCGCCAGGCACGCAGAAGCGACGGGGGCGGTCGGGTGGGTAATGGTTGCCAGATGAGTGTCATCAAAAGTATGCGCGGAAGCGTTTAATGCTCCCAACAAGGCGGCATTGGATAAGCCGCAGTGTTCTGTGCGACCGGCGATCGGCGTGTCTGCCGCTGTGTCGAGCGATTTAATGCCCCGAACGGCAGCGTCCGCGGATGGGGTAATGGCGCCTCTGATCGTGCAGGCCAGATAGTTGAGCAGCGCGCGTTGTGATTCATCTTGAATCCGCGTCGGAAGTGCCTCCCATGAATATGTCTCCATGAAATCCGCGATGCGAATCGATGCCGTTATGGTTGGTGTAATGGGCATGGTGTGAAAATCCTGAAACAAGTGTTATGGTGCGCTGGAAGTTTGCAGCGCCAATATAGTTGTTCTGTTTGAAAGAATGTCTATTCTGTTTTAGACGAGCATTCTAGGGACCGCCATTCTTGATGTCAATTATTTGGTCCTCTGCTACAGTGAGTGTCTTCGCGTGCACACTATCGGGCTCGTCCAATGAAAACTCTAGTCGTGGCCATCCTGCTTGCGCTGCTCGCTGCGCTTTTGATCACTGGTCTGTACAAACCGAAGCCTTTAGAAGCGCAATTGCTGAATCTGCAAGTGGCACAGACGATGCCGGAAATGGCGGACGAACTGACCGGCGAGACGGCAGAAATCCAGGCCCTTTTCCTTTCGTATACCGACGATCCCGTGTTGCTGGCGAAGGCGCGGCTCGCACTTCTACGTTATCCCGATCTAGCAAGACCTATTTTTCTGACGTATGGCGAGCATCAAAATTTTCGCGAAGTGCTGCGCACGTACGGGGAGGACATCACCCTACCCATCCATTACTTCACGACGCACGAGGTTTTGACCCTGGAAGTGATGCGCGGCGTAAGCGAGACATCCCAATCGGCGCTGAATGCGATCCGCGGGTTGTGGAACGATAAGGAGCCCGGCCAAGCCGTTGCGAACGGGGCGCTGTCGAGCGAAGAACGCGGCAACTATGCAATTCAGTTCATTAAGGCAGACGGCTATGATTTCCTTGGCCAGTTCGTGATAAGCCCTAAAGGCGAAGTCGGCTGGGTTCAGACAGAACGGGTTCTCGAAGGAATCAATAGCTTCTTTGCGGGCGGAGTCAGAGGGCTGGAAAGCAAGTTTCGCCGCGACGAGACCATCGCCGTTAGCGACGTAGGCTGGGCAGCGCTCGATGTGGCAATCGGTGTCAGCGCGCTCAAGGTGCTTCGAATGGGCAAAGGTGCTGCCGCGGGTGGCCGGTCGCTTAGCTTTTCCGAGCGTTCGGCAGCGCTTGGGGCAGGTCTGTGGCGCGGCAGTGCGATCGGCGCAAGAGTGGTGAAGTATGGTGCACCCGCTGTGCTGGCCTATATCGCAATCCGCCACCCCAGCGTTATTAATTCCTTTTTCGGATACACGGCCGAAAAGCTCGGCCTGCCGGTGGGTTTGGTGCAAGTCGTGGGCTGGACCCTGGTACTGACGCCCATCATGTTGTTGCTGCGATTTATTCTAGGCCCGCTTGGGTGGACCTTGGCGGCCATGGGGCGCATGTTCCGCTGGAGCGACAGGATGCTGCGGCGCCGATCCGCGGCCAGGATGTCCGCATACTGAGCGCTCCGCAATACGCATGTAGGAGAACCGCGGTTGTGCTTTCGGCGCTCTGCATATCGAATTTCGCACTGTCTAACGTTTACGTACGGTCCATCGAGAAGGCTTTATAAAGGGGTCATGTGCCGTGGTGGGATGTGGCTGCCGCTGTGCGGGTTCGGCCTTATTGAGCGCAATAATTCTTATGTCGGTTATTTCCCGGCGTCAACCTTCGCCTGTTGGAAGACGGGTCCCCACATCGGGTGCTGGCGCTCGGCGGCTGCAAGATCAAAAGTTGGATAGCGATTCAATAGGCGGTTGAAGCTTTGTTTACAGCGCCCAGTATCATTCAGCAGACAATAGCTGAACGCTTGCAGCTTAAGGGCTTCGAGGTGAAGCGCGGGAGGAGCTGTTTGCAGATCTACTGATAGCCCTACACGTTGCGCCACCTCGGCGTAACGTCCTGCCTCATAGGCTAGCCGAACCTCCTCAATGGCCTGGCTTTGCGCTCGCGTTACGGCAGGACCGTCAATAGGGCGCTGAGCACAGCTCACAAGGTTCAGGCAGGTTGCAATGCCAACAAGCGCCACGTAAAGCTTCATATGGAGATTCCGGTCTTAGTGGTTGGTGTAACAAGAAAAGGGGCCTGATCCTACTGTCCGCGTATGTCGCGAATTCAAGCGTCGACAAGGCATATCCCAACGGGTGTCTAAGTTGTTGGAATGTTACTTCAGGAATCGCGCGTGCCAGCCGTTGATTTGACTTCTATATTGTGTTTAATTTAGTCGGGCAAAATGCCTTTTGTTCTAATGAATGGGAAGTCGTGGCGAGGCTAATATGGAAACTTTCCGCAAGCGGCGACTTTTTTTATCGTGACACGAGCCGCGCCCCGCTCGGGCCCCTGATTTCCCTCGATGCTGGTGTGCCGCGAAGGTTTCGATAAGCTACATTTACAGATGCGGGGATATTAGTGACGATGCAAAACGAGTTTGCAGATGGGCGGACTTTATTAGAGACCGACGCTTGGCGCAAGCGGGGCTCGATCGACGAAATCCGCGTGAAGGCCATTTTGCTATCACTATGCGAAGCCTTGCGACCCCTGCATAGTGAAGGAAAGGTTTTCGGACATATGTCGCCCCAGCATATCGTCGTGGACCACAAGGGTAGGCTGTCGCTGGATCCCAGCGTGCCTGGGCCGCTTGGCAGCGACGACCGACTGTTCGGCGTGCTGCCCGGCGGCTATGTGGCGTTCGAACAGTATAAGGGCGAGGCCAATTGGCCGGTGGGGCCATGGACAGATGTCTATGGCTTAAGCGCCCTGGCATACGCGCTTGCCGTCGGCGAGGCTCCACCCAACGCCGTGTCACGCATGGTGGAAGGCTCAGAGATCACCTTTGACGAAGATGTCGACCGCCGGTTCGCGACGTCGTTCCAGGCCGCCATCGCGCGCGGCCTCTCGCTCGACGTGCGAGCCCGGCAACAGAGTCTTGATGAATTCGCCCTGGGAATACGCGCGGCCGACGTCTCCGGCATACCGGTTATCGATGCCGGCGCGACGACGACGGGGGCTCCTGCGGCGAGCGACGAAAATCCTGCGGTATTGCCAATGGCTTGCAGCAACGAGCACAACACGCTCACGCACCGGCCAGACAACACCCGTTCGTTTCGGTGGCGAGTACCCGTGGCGCTGGCGATCGTTGCGGTGTTTTGCATTGTGGCGTGGCAGACCGTTGGCGGGCACGACGCTGACTCCGTAAGCTCCCCGAAGAGTGCGCAGGTTGCCGCGTCGACGGCGTCCAACCGCGCAAGCGATTCCCGCTCTGAATCCAAGCTCGCGACTATCGCAGGCGCCACCAACGGCCCGCGTACCGGAGCCAAGGAGAGTCCTCCAGTGAGTTCGACGGCCAACAAAACGTCTGACCCGCTGGTCAACTCCAAGCCAGATCTGACGTTCGACGCGCTCGGCGATATCGTTTCCGATTCCGTGGATGGCGCGGTTTCCTATTCCGCGCAAAGCGGTCCGGTTGCGGTCGCTACTACGCCACCCGCGCAGGCGTCGGCCGCGAACGCCTCCGCTAAGCTGACCGAACCAAGACTTTCAGTAAATGGCGGGATGCAAGCGGGAACGCGTACCGACGCCACGGCGACGGACCGAACGAAAGCAGTTCCACGATCCGAGAAATCCACAAAACGCCAAGCGGAACCAAAGCCCAACGCCGTTAAGGTAGGGGTCAATGTGCGTCCTTGGGGCGAAGTGTTCGTCAATGGTGCTACACGGGGCGTATCGCCGCCGCTCAGATCATTGACGTTAATGCCGGGCACATACGAGATACGCATCGTCAATGGCGATTTGCCTGCCAAACGACTGCAACTAACGGTGAAGGAAGGGGAGCCGGCAATGATCGCGCATAGGTTTTCAGCGGATGGTCAGTAGGAAAGGGCGGGCCGGCATCGTCCGCGCCGCGCTGTAAATATTTGTGCGCATGTGAAGCTGCGATTTAGTAAGCCTTATAGCGGGTCTATAGTCATATAACCGCAATCCGTAAATGGGGCGAAAGAGGGTTTGACGTGTACCTTAGCGTAGAGGCACTATCGGGTAAATTTTAGTTACCTTTTAGGTGGATTCCATGCATAAAACCGTACTTGCCGCCGCGCTCGCCACTGCTCTTGCCGTGCCCGTGATGGGCCAAGCTAAAACCCTGCGCTGGGCGAGTCAGGGCGATATCCTCACGCTGGATCCGCACGCGCAGAACGAGGGCCTGACCATCGCGGCGTCAAGCTATGTATACGATACGCTGGTTGCCTACGACAAAGACTTCAAGCTAAGCCCGGGCCTTGCCCTTTCCTGGGAACAGTCCGCGCCCACCACGTGGCGCTTCACGCTACGGGAAGGCGTCAAGTTTCATGACGGCACCCCGTTTACAGCAGACGACGTGGTGTTTTCAATCAAGCGCGCCCTGTCGCCAACGTCCAATTTCAAGGCGTACGTCAATGGCATTACCGACGTTAGGCAAGTGGACGACAGCACCGTCGAAGTGATTACAGGCGGGCCTAACCCGGTCTTGTTGCGCCAGCTAACAAATGTATTCATCATGAGCCGCGCCTGGGCCGATAAAAACAACGCCACAGCGCCGCAGGACTTTTCCAAGAAGCAAGAAACGTTTTCGGCACGTAATGCCAATGGCACCGGGGCATACACGCTTAAGTCTCGCGAAGTCGACGTACGCACGGTATTCGCCGAGAACGTCGACTGGTGGGGCAAGGCCAATAAGGTCGGCAATGTGACCGAAGTCGTCTATACGCCGATCAAGCAAAACGCAACGCGCACGGCGGCCTTGTTGTCCGGCGAGATCGATTTCATCCTCGACCCTCCAGCACAAGACCTGGCCCGCATCAAGCAGCAGGCGAAAGTGGTCGAAGGAAATGAATACCGCACCATTTACCTTGGTCTGGACCAAAAAAGCCAGGAATTGAAGTATTCCAGCGTCAAGGGCAAAAACCCCTTTGCCGATGTACGCGTGCGTGAAGCGCTTTACCGGGCCATTGACGTCGAGGCCATCAAGAAGGCTGTGATGCGCAACTCATCGTCGCCCACCGGCACCATGATCGCCCCACAAGTGCATGGTTGGTCGAAAGACCTTGCCGAGCGCGTTTCCTACGATGTCGAAAAGGCCCGCAAGCTGCTTAAAGAAGCCGGCTACGAGAACAGTATCGACTTCACCCTGGATTGCCCGAACAACCGCTACATCAACGATGAGGCCATTTGCCAAGCCGTCGTGGGCATGTGGGCCAAGGTTGGCGTCAAGGCTGCGCTTAACGCCATGCCGCGCGCCACCTACTTCCCCAAAGTGCAATCGTTCGACACCAGCGCCTACCTGTTTGGCTGGGGCGTGCCCACCTTCGACGCCTTATATACCTTGCAAAGCCTGATCCACAGCAAAGGTGAAGGGGCCGACGGCTCGTTTAACTTCGGCGGCTACGCCAACCCCGAAGCCGACAACTTGATCAAGCAGATCAAAATCGAGACCGACCCAGCCAAGCGTGATGCGGCCATACAGAAAGTGCTGCAAGTTCACGCCAGCGAATTCGGTCATATTCCACTCCATGACCAGGTCATCCCTTGGGCCATGGCAAAGAATGTCAATGTCGTGCACCGCGCCGATAACCGCTTGACTGCCGATTGGGTGACGATAGATTAATCCATCGTGCTGCCCTTTATTTTGCGTCGCATGATCCAGGCGGTGGCTGTCATGCTGACAGTCGCCTTGCTGGCCTTCGTTCTGTTCCGTTATATCGGGGACCCAGTCACCATCATGCTTGGGCAGGACGCTACCGATCAGGACCGGATCGAGCTGCGCCAGGGCCTTGGGCTGGATCGTTCCGCGCCCGTTCAATTTGCTTACTTTATCGCCAACGCGGCGCGGGGCGATTTTGGGCTGTCGCTGCGCCAGAGCCAGAAGGTGTCTGAACTGCTAAGTGACCGCTTACCCGCAACCGTGGAGCTTTCGGTGGCGGCCGCCGTGCTGGCGCTCGTTATCGGGCTGCCTCTGGGGGTGTATACCGCGCTGCGGCGTAAAGGCAAAGGGTCGCAGATCATACTTTCGATCTCGCTGCTGGGTGTATCGTTGCCTACCTTCCTGATAGGCATACTGCTGATCCTCGTGTTTTCCGTGATGCTAGGCTGGCTGCCGAGCTACGGACGTGGCGAGGTGGTAAAGCTGGGGTGGTGGAGCACGGGCCTGCTTACTGTCGATGGCTGGAAGCACCTTGTCTTACCCGCCATTACGCTGTCGCTGTTTCAACTTACGCTGATATTGCGGCTGGTACGGTCTGAAATGCTCGAGGTCCTGCGCACCGACTACATCAAGTTCGCGCATGCCCGGGGCTTGCGCAAACGTGCCATCCATTTCGGCCATGCGCTCAAGAACACGCTCGTTCCTGTCATTACGATTACCGGCTTGCAGTTGGGTGGCATTATCGCGTTTGCGATCGTCACCGAAACTGTCTTTCAGTGGCCCGGCATGGGCTTGCTTTTCATCCAGGCCGTGCAGTTTGCTGATGTGCCCGTCATGGCGGCCTATCTTTGCCTGATCGCGCTGGTATTTGTGTGCATCAACCTCGTCGTCGACCTGCTTTACTTCGTGGTCGATCCCCGACTGCGTATCAGTCTGGGACGCCCTGGAGGCCATTGATGATAGCGATATTGAAACGCTGGTCTGACAGCGATTTGGCATGGTCGTGGCGTCATACGCCTGTTGCCTGGCTGTCTACTGTGCTTTTCGTCCTGCTTTTGGTCGGAGCGTTCGGTGCGCAGTGGGTGGCACCGCACAACCCGTTCGATCTGACCACGGTCGAGCTGCTCAATGCCTTGTTGCCACCTGTATGGATGGAAAGTGGGCAATGGACGTTCCGCCTGGGGACCGACAGCCAGGGCCGCGACCTCTATTCCGCGTTGCTCTACGGCACCCGGGTTTCCCTGCTTATCGGCCTGGCGTCTGTCGCATTGGCGCTGATCGCTGGCATATGCCTGGGCTTGTTGGCTGGCTATGCGGGCGGCCGTATCGATGCGTTCATCATGCGAGTGGCCGACGTGCAGTTGTCTTTCCCGGCGATCCTCATTGCCCTGCTGATCGATGGCGTCGCCCGCGCCGCCATGCCGCGCGAACTGCATGACGTATTGGCCTTCCCAGTGTTGGTGGGGGCCATCGCACTGGCTGGTTGGCCGCAGTATGCGCGCACCGTTCGCGGCCTGGCCATGGTCGAAAAAGGCCGCGAATACGTACAGGCGGCGCGCGTGATCGGCGTCGCGCCGCTGGTTATCATCTTCCGCCATGTGCTGCCCAACGTCGTGGGGCCAGTGCTAGTGCTGGCTACCGTGCATCTGGCAACGGCTATCATTACCGAAGCCACGCTCTCCTTCCTTGGGGTAGGGGTGCCGCCGACCTCGCCATCCTTAGGCACACTCATACGTATTGGCAACGACTTCCTCTTTTCCGGCGAGTGGTGGATCACGATCTTCCCCGGCATGATGCTGGTGTTGCTGGTGCTGTCGGTCAACCTGCTGGGCGATTGGCTGCGCGATGCACTCAACCCCAAGCTGAATTGAACGGGCAGGGGCATGACCGAACTTCTTGAAGTAAGAAATCTGAACGTCGAGTTTCCCAGTCGACGGGGCACGCTCAAGGCCTTGCAAGACGTTAGCTTTTCCATTGCGCAAGGCGAAATCCTGGGCGTGGTGGGCGAGTCGGGCGCAGGAAAGTCGCTTACCGGCGCGTCTATCATCGGGTTGCTTGATCCTCCAGGACGGATCTCGGGCGGCGAAATCCGGTTGAATGGCAAGCGCATCGACAACCTGCCTGACGACCAGATGCGCCGTTTACGCGGGCGCGAAATCGGGGCCATTTTCCAGGACCCGCTGACTTCGCTCAATCCTTTGTACTCCATAGGTCAGCAGCTTACCGAGACAATAGTCACGCACCTGCCGCTATCGCAAAAGCAGGCGCGCGGGCGCGCCATTGAATTGCTGGAATCCACGGGCATCCCTGCGGCGCGCGAACGCATCGACCATTACCCGCATCAGTTCTCGGGCGGCATGCGCCAGCGGGTTGTGATTGCGCTGGCCCTTGCCGCCGAGCCCAAGCTTATCGTGGCAGACGAGCCCACCACGGCGCTGGACGTATCCATACAAGCACAGATCATCGACTTGCTTAAGGCGCTGTGTAAGTCGCAGGGCGCTTCGGTCATGCTCATCACGCACGACATGGGCGTCATTGCCGAGACAGCCGACCGTGTGGCCGTCATGTATGCAGGGCGTATCGTCGAGATTGGGCCCGTGGCCAGCGTTATCCGCCACCCGCAACACCCATACACTGCGGGTCTGATGGGGTCTATCCCCGTGCTGGATAAGAATATAGAACGACTCGTTCAGATCGACGGCAGCATGCCGCGACTTAACGCCATCCCCTCGGGCTGCGCCTTCCATCCGCGGTGCACGTTCACCACGCCGCGCTGCACCTTGGAGCGACCCGAGCTTTTTCCCGCGAACGCCAGCCGCGCCGCCTGTTGGCTACATGCGCAGGAGCGTCCATGAGGCTGGCCGAACAACCACTGATACAGGTCAACGATGCCGCGCGCTGGTTCGACGTGTCCATTCCATGGCTGGACCGCGTCATTCACCGCCGACCGCGCGTCACGCTGCGTGCGGTTGACGGCGTGTCGTTTCACATCAATAGAGGCGAGACACTGGCGCTGGTGGGCGAATCGGGATGCGGCAAGTCGACGATTGCCAGGCTGCTGGCGGGCTTGTATCAGCCTACCCGCGGCAGCATCGAGTTCGACGGCCAGGCGGTCGAGACGATGAGCCGTAAAGCCCGCCATGCGATGCGTAAACGGCTGCAAATGATCTTCCAGGACCCATATGCCAGTCTGAACCCGCGGTGGCGCGTCGGGCGTATCATCGCCGAGCCCCTGGCCACGCACACCCGCATGACGGCCGCCCAGCAACGCAGCAAGGTAGACGAGCTCCTAAACCAGGTAGGCCTGGACCCCAACGACCAAAACCGCTATCCCCACCAGTTTTCGGGCGGGCAGCGGCAGCGTATTTCGATTGCGCGGGCGCTTGCGTTGGGGCCCGAATTCCTGGTTTGCGACGAGCCCACATCCGCCCTTGACGTGTCCGTACAGGCGCAGGTACTAAATTTGATGAAGGACTTGCAACGCGACCTGGGGCTGACTTATCTATTCATTTCGCATAACCTGGCAGTCGTTCATCACGTGGCCGATCGAATCGGAGTGATGTACTTGGGCCGGCTGGTGGAAGTCGCCACGCGAGACGAATTGTTTGCGAACCCACGCCATCCTTATACGCGCATGCTGTTGGGGGCCATTCCCGACCTGACCGGCGCAGGTCGCGCCCGCGTCCCGGTCGGGGGGGAGGTACCCAACCCACTAAACCCTCCTTCAGGTTGCACTTTCCACCCGCGCTGCCTTCAAGCCAATGACCGTTGCCGCATCGAAGCGCCGGCCACGCGTTCGTATGGCAATGGCGTAGCGGCTTGTCATGGGCTGGAAGAGGGGCGCATTTGACCTTGCAAGATATCGCTTGCCGGATTGGTGGGGAATCGTGCAGCAGAGTGAATTTGTTTGCGTATGGTCAACCGCAGTATTTCTTCCACGTCATCAACACCTAGTGCCCTCCGGATTCTGCCTCGGCATCACTACATGGCGAACCGTGGCTACAATCCGGTCCATGATTACGTCCTTAAACTCTCGTTGAGCGCCTGCCGACATGGAACTTCGTCAGTTGCGTTACTTTGTGCGGGTTGTCGAACTGGGCAGCATGGGCCGCGCCGCACGGGACCTGGGCGTCGTTACGTCCGCCCTCAGCCAACAAATCAGCCGGCTGGAAAGCGAGCTCAGTACCCGTCTATTGCAACGTACCTCAACCGGCGTGGTGCCCACTGCCGCAGGCATGGCGCTTTGCCAGGAGGCGGAGCTGGTGCTGCGACATGCCGCCAATGCCGTGCAGGCCGCCCAGGCGGCGAGGCTTGCAGGGCATGTGTCGATAGGTATGGCGCCAACCACCGCGTCTGTGCTGGGGGTGCCATTGTTGCGGGCCATGCAATCCCGTTACCCAGACGTACGCCTGCACTTGGTTGAAAGCCTATCGGGAAATTTGTCGCAGATGTTGGGCCGGCGCCAACTGGACCTTGCCGTGCTGTTTCATGCCGGAAGCCATCAGGGCTGGACCTTGTTGCCCATGCTCACCGAACAATTATTTGTCGTGGCACACCCTGCGCGGTACCCTCTGCCCGACACCGGCGATCTATCGTTGAATGACATCGTAGACCTGCCATTGGTCCTGCCCACAGGGTCGCATGGCCTGAGGGTCATTGTGAATGCGGCCTTTTTCCATCATGGCCACGAACCCAATGTCGTCGCCGAGGTCGACGGCCTGTCCATGCTGATGGACATTGTGCATGCAGGCCTGGCCGCCACCATACAGCCTGGGGCGGCGGTGGTGCGGGCCAGCGACAAACAGTTGCTGCGTATCCCCTTGCTGCACGACAGGATGGTGCGCCGCAATCTCGTGGCAAGCCTGTCCGATGACCAGCTTTCTCCAGCCGGTCTGGCGGCGCGCGTCGTACTTATTGATGTCATGCGCTCCCTGGTTGCCGAAGGCCTCTGGCCGGGCGCAACGCTGATGCGTTAGTCGGCGATCCAGGTGTTCACTAATTGTGAAGGGCTATGGCTTAATGTCCCGTAGCGGGAGAATGGAAAGGCGATTACATTACGGCCAACAAATAGATAACCCGGCTCAGTACAGCCCGGCGCTGACTGACGGTACCTTTAACGCGAGGAGACCTTCCATGAAATTTAATAAGCTGATGAGCGGCCTGATGCTATCTGCAGGCGCATTATTGGTAACGGTGGCTCACGCAGCCCAGGAATTGCCTAACAGACCGATTTCTTTGGTTGTGGGCTTTGTGGCAGGCGGGGCGGCCGACACGTCTGCCCGTCTGATTGCGGAGAGGCTGGCGCACAATACTGGCCGCTCGGTGGCCGTTATCAACAAACCCGGCGCTGGGGGCAATATTGCCCATCAATTCGTCGCCAACGGGCCCAACGACGGCAGCATGCTGCTGCTGGGCTCGGTCGGACCGCTGACCATTTCTCCGCACCTGATGGAAGTGACTTATGACCCCTTCAAGGATCTGGTACCTATTTCTGGCGGCGTAAACTTTCCCAACGTTTTGGTGGTCCACAAAGCGGCTGGCGTCAAGACGCTGAAGGAATTTCTGGATCTGGCTAAGACGGCACCCGAAAAAGTCGACTTTGCTTCGTCCGGTTTCGGAGCCGCGTCGCATATGGCGGGCGAACTACTGAACATGGAAGCTGACGTCAACATGGTGCACGTACCCTACAAGGGCGGTGCGCAAGCGATGCAAGATCTGTTGGGCGAACGGGTAATGTCTTACTTCTCCGCACCGCCCACCGCCATGCCATACGTGGAAACTGACAGGCTCATTCCCCTGGCCACCACTGGCGTGAAACGGCCTGCCTACCTGCCGAATATACCCACGGTCGCAGAATCAGGCTACCCCGGATTCGAGGCCTTGAACTGGTATGCGTTCGTTGCTCCCGGCAAAACGCCGGAAGCCATTCTTGACCGCTGGAACGAGGAAATCGTTAAGGTCTTGAAGGACCCCGAAGTGGAGAAGAAATTGACCGAATTCGGCATGACGCCACAACCTACCACGCGCCAGGAATTTGCCGCTTTCATTAAGAAAGAGTTCGACAAGTGGGGCAGGATCATCAAAGAACGCAACATCCAGAAGTAAGTCGTTTTGGCGGCGGGCGTGCAATGCGCCCGCTGTATTGCATTGGCCGCCGAAAGGCAAGCCGTGGTATTAAGAGTGGATCTCCCTCTGCCGGTCCGCAAGTTGCTGCATAACGAGTTCCCCAAACTATTTCGGAGGGACTTTATGTCTGCAAAGCAAATATCAGCATCTATACAGAACTGGCCGGAAGATGCCAGGGAAGCCGCACAGTTGGTGGTTGACCAATACGGGGAGCCTGATGAAGTTACGGATTCGGTGGTGATCTGGCATAAGCCCGGACCGTGGAAACGTATCGTCGCGTATAAACGAGTACACGAGCATAACTTTCCCACCACGCATCTGGATTCCGTCGAGTCAGTCATTGATTACCGTTTTCCCGTCGACAAAATCAATGATGTCGCCGCATTTGACGGCAGTGTGGTGGTTAACCGCACTACGGGTGAAGTGTCAGCGCGCTGCCATGATGAGCAGGCTAACTGTCTTGCACTGAACCTCATGCATGACATCGCCACGGGCGCGAAAAGCGTCACGGAAGCTCGAAACTATTATGCGAAAGAGTTCATAGACTATCGTAGGAAAAAACCAACGCCCTACATGGAGAAGTTGCACTTCACCCCTGCGCAAGGAGGCACCGCAGATCCCGACGTGCGACTTTTATCCGATGAGGACTTGAAAAAGGCAGTCGAGGAAGGTAAAGCCGCAGGGTCTTAGAACCCGCACAGCGACATGAAATTGGCCCACTGCACTTGCATCTGCGGTGTAAGGTATCCCACGAAAGACAAGGCCAACACCGCCGCGAGCGCCAGCCAGCCGGCGATGCGCCCCAGCCGCAAGCGGCGGATGGGTTTCACCGTAGTCTCGGTACTGCTGCTGTAATGGCTCGTGGGCATATGCGTTACCGTCTGATTAGGTGGCGTCAGGCCGCTGCCGGACTAGTAAGCGTGTGTTCCTTGATGGGCAGGCATAGCAGCGCCGCAACGACGGCCAGCACAATACCGGTCCACCAAACCATTGTATAACCGCCTGTGGCTTGGTAGACATAGCCACCCATCCAAACGCCGATAAAGCTGCCGACTTGATGCCCCAGAAAGGCAATCCCCGAAAGGGTGGCGGCGTACCGGAAGCCATAGATCTGGCCGATCAGGCCCTGGGTTAGCGGTACTGTACCCAGCCAGAACAAGCCCATCCACGCGGCGAACACATAAGCGACCATGGGCGTCAGCGGAACGGCGAGCAGAAAAATGATGCCGAATGCCCGCAAAAAGTACACGGCCGCCAGCAGGGTCTTCTTGCTGTAGCGCCCGCCCAGCTTGCCCGCATAAATGCACCCCGCAACGTTGAAGAGGCCAATCAGGGCGATAGCGGTGGCGCCATGCGCAGCGGTCAGGCCGCCATCGGCGAGGTAGGCGGGCAGGTGCAGCGTAATGAAAGCGGTATGGAAACCGCAAACAGCATAGCTCCAGAACAGGAAATGAAAGGAGGGATGGGCAAGTGCTTGCCGTATCGCGCCGCCCAGGCTATGTGTGACAACGCCGGCGTCGGGCCGGCCCTTCAGGAACGCCGCCAAAGGCAAACCGGCTGCAACGAATATTGAAAGTACCCATAAGGCACCAGTCCAATCCATGGTGGAGATCAGCAGTTGACCGGTTGGCACGACGGCGAACTGGCCCAAAGAGCCGCCCGCGCTGGCGATACCCATGGCCGTGCTGCGATAGGCCGGTGGGACCGCGCGCGCCACTACGGGCAGGATCACTGGGAATGTCGTGCCAGCTTGGCCTAGCCCTACGATGACGCCCGCCGTCAGGTATAAGGACATTTCATCGGTAGATAAACGCATCCCGACCATGCCCAGCACATACAACACTGCGCCCAGCGCAATGGTGCGACCAGCCCCGTAGCGGTCCGCCAGCATACCCATAAAAATAGCGCCTACGCCCCAAACGATATTCTGAATGGCAAAGGCCAACGAAAAGACGTCGCGTCCCCAGCCATGCTCCAGCCCCATTGGTTGCATGAATAAACCGAACGTGGCGCGTACCCCCAGAGATAGCAGCACGATAAAGGCGCCGATATACAGCGTACGCAAATAGGGTGGTTGTGCTTGGATTGACATGAGATCAGGCGTTGCGTGGCGTTGGCAGGATGGCGTCTTGCGGGCATCGGGAATATTAGCACCGGCGTGCAGCCTGGGTATGGTAATTTCCTGCTATCGGCACCGCCGAATTCTCCATAATTTAACAAAAAGACTGCTACACGGCGTTATAACCTGTTGTCGACATAATAGTTGTAGGTTATAAGCTCATAGCGAGAAGCCATAAAAACAAGCGCTTATCTTTCCGCCAAAATCAGGAGACCATCATGAAAAAAACGACGGACGTCACGCGTCGGCGCCTGCTTATCACTGCAAGTGGTGCAGTGGCCTGGGCCGGCTTGGGCAGTGGGCTGGCATTGGCCGACTCGACCGAGCCGGCAAGCAAATCGTCGCCGGGCCCGGTATCTAACGCCAAGCCCTTGCCTGCGTACGCTAAATGGAAAGATGCGGACAGCATGATCGTCCACAGCGCCAACACCATCGAGACGCGCCGCAATGCCTTCGGGTCAAGCGGCATCACCCCGCTGGACAGGCTTTATATACGGAACAATATTTCGCCGCCATCCGAAGACATCATGAAGGATCCAGATGCCTGGAAGGTCGAGGTCAGTGGTGTGAAATCTCCGCGCACCTTTACCGTGGCCGAACTGAAGTCGCTCGGCCTGGTTTCGATCGCGACGGTGTTGCAGTGTTCCGGCAATGGCCGAGGTTTTTTCAAGCATAAGCCCAGCGGCACGCAATGGACGGTAGGCGCCGCCGGCTGCGTCATTTTTACTGGCGTTCCCCTCAAGGCGGTGCTTGAGGCCACAGGCGGCATGGCCGACGGCATGGTCTATATGACTAGCACCGGCGGCGAGGAAATTCCCCCCGGACTGGATCCCAAGACCATCATGGTAGAGCGCTCGGTGCCGGTGGCCGGCATTGAAGACGCCATTCTTGCGTGGGAAATTAACGGCGAACCGCTGCCACTGGCCCATGGCGGCCCGTTGCGAGTTATTGTGCCTGGATATGCTGGGGTCAATAACGTCAAGTACGTCAAACACGTCGCCTTCACCAATGAACAGTCCACCGCCAAGATTCAGCAAAGCAGCTACCGAAACTCGCCCATTGGGATTAAGGCCACGCCCGAATTCGATTCGATTTGGGAAATGGACCCAAAATCCTGGATCACCTTGCCTTCGGATCCTGGCAAGCCGGTGAAGGCAGGTCGTGTCCAGATCAGCGGCGTTGCAATGGGCGGCATGAGTGAAGCCAAGGTGGTCGAGGTTTCCCTTAATGGCGGCAGAGACTGGCAACAGGCCCAGCTTACTGGGCCGGACTTGGGCAAGTATGCATGGCGTGGCTTCGTGCTGGCCGTCGACCTGAAACCAGGCAACTATGCGCTGGCAAGCCGAGTCACCAATGCGGCCGGCACGTCCCAGCCGGAAGCGCGCAAGGAAAACGAACGCGGCTACATGAACAACAGCTGGCGTGACCACATGGTTACGATCGATGTCGTATAACCCTTTTGTAGAAGGATAGTAATGAGATTCGCGGTAAGTATTGCAGCGTTGGTGGTAGCGGGCGTCGCAGGCCCATGTATGGCCGGTGGTCCCGATACCGCCATGCTGGCGCGTGGCAAGGCCTTGTTCCAATCGCAGGCAACGCCTGCATGTGCGATATGCCATACCTTGGCGGATGCCGGCGCAGCCGCCGCTGTAGGCCCAAATCTAGACGAACTCAAGCCGGACCTCGAACAAGTGCGTCGCGCGCTACGAGACGGAGTGGGCGTCATGCCATCGTTCACGGACACCTTAAGCGACGAGGAAATTAACGCGGTGGCAGAATACGTGGTCAACGCAAGCAAAGGCTGACTAGACCCGGTCCTTTTCCTACATGACAATAAAATAAATCGCATTGACAGTCCATAGGCCGCGGCTTAATCTGCCGACAGTCAATATAGATTGATGATAATCAGAAAGAATCCGAGGAGACGTCAATGAAAGTTAGTCAGTTACTGAAATCGCTGGCCGTTGTAACGGCGCTATGCGCGGGCGCGGCGCATGCGCAGGTCAGCGTCATGCTGCCGGCCAATCCGGGTGGCGGATGGGATTCCACCGGACGGCAAGCGTTCCAGGCCATGAACAAGGCGGGTATCTACACGGGTACTGTGAACTTCACCAATAAGGGGGGCGCTGGCGGTACGATCGGTTTGGCCGATTTTCAGCGTTCGCAAAAAGGCAAGCCAGACGCCCTGGCGGTATTCGGTGCAATTACCGTGGGCGCCATCACGCTGAACCGTTCTCCGGTCGACCTCAGCAAATTCAAGCCTGTCTCACGGCTGACCGCTGAGTATCTGGTCCTTGCAGTCAAAGCAGACTCGCCCTACAAGAATCTCGGTGATTTCGTCGCTGCACTGAAAAGCAATCCTGGTGCGTCAGCCGTCGGCGGTGGTTCGGCCGGTGGTGTCGACCACATCGCTTTGGCCTTGCTGGCGCAAAGCGCAGGTGTGCCCGCGGCATCGTTGAACTATATTCCCCAAGCTGGCGGCGCAGATACGGTCATCGGCATCATCAACGGCACACTGAAAGCGGGCATTTCGGGTATTTCTGAATTCCAGCAGTTTGCCCAGGAAGGCCGTATACGCATATTGGGCGTCACCACTGCCGAGCGCTTAAAAGGGCTGAAAGATGTACCTACGTTCAAAGAGGCCGGGTACGATGTTGAGATCGCCAACTGGCGCGGTATATTGGGTTCAGTCGACATGCCTGAAGCCAATCACAAGGAATGGGTCGAGCGCTTCACCAAACTGAACGCAACCCAGGAGTGGCAGGCCGTACTGGAAAAGCAGGGTTGGGATGCCTACTTCCTACCGGGCGATGCTTTCGGTCAATTCATCCAGAGTGAAAGCAGCCGCATCAATAAGGTGCTCAAAGACGCCGGCCTAGTCAAATAATCACGTAGCACCCGTGAAGGAGTGTCGATGACGTTGTTGCGCAAGGGTCCCTGGTGGTTGGGGTTGGCCGTAATCCTTATGGGAGCGGTCTGCTTTTATGCCTCAACCGAGCTGGCTGCAACCGCTCAGTATGCAGCCGTGGGGCCCGGCATGTTCGTCGCCGTGGTTGGCCTGGCGCTGATAGGCTTGGGCGTATTGCTGCTGGTCCAGATCGCGCGTGGCGAGGTCTTCGAACCCGAAGAGGCCGAGAACGCGGTGCCGGGCCAGTCCATGGACAAGCGTGCTTTTTTCACTGCATTGCTGGCCGCCATCGTGCCCGCGCTCACCATTGAAACCCTCGGTTTACCCGTAACCGCGATGCTTTCCTTCATGCTGGTCGCGCGGGCGTTTGGTTCCAAGCGCCTTGTCTTTGATCTTGTCGTGGGCTTTGTGCTGGCCAGCATTTGCTGGTTTATTTTCGGCTGGCTGGGGCTGCAATTGGGTGGCTTCTTTCCCTTGGCGGGTTTCTAATGGATACACTGCTGCTGTTGCTTCACGGCTTCGAAGTCGCTCTCACACCGACCAACCTGATGTGGGCATTGGTAGGGTCGGTGTTGGGAACGGCCATTGGCATTCTGCCGGGTATAGGGCCTGCGCTGACCATCGCCCTGTTATTGCCAGTCACGGTATCGGTGGGGCCGGTGTCCGCCTTCATCATGTTTGCCGGTGTGCTGTACGGCGCCATGTATGGCGGGTCGACAACCTCCATCCTGATCAACACGCCGGGCGAGGCGGGGTCGATGATGACCGCGCTCGAAGGCAACAAAATGGCAAGGTCGGGCCGGGGCGCAGCGGCATTGGCCACCGCGGCCATCGGTTCCTTTGTGGCTGGAACCATTGCGACCCTATTGTTAACGTTTGCGGCGCCGGTGGTGGCAGAGCTCGCCTTTTTGCTCAAGCCTGCCGACTATTTTGCACTGACTGTTCTGGCGTTCACGTCGGTGGCGGTTGTCATGGGCGCGTCGCGGCTGCGTGGGTTTGTATCGCTGTTCATCGGTCTGGCGCTGGGCGTGATTGGCATTGACGCCATGACCGGGCAGCCGCGCATGACGTTCGGTCTTGCGCCGCTGCTCGAGGGCGTGGAATTGACGGTTGTGCTGGTTTCTCTTTTTGCAGTGGGGGAAATCCTGTACGTGGCGAGCCGCTACTCAAACGCGCAAGAGGATATTGTTTCCATCAAGGGCCGAGCCTTTATGACGCGCGAGGATTGGCGCCGCTCCTGGAAGCCCTGGCTACGAGGCACGGCCATTGGTTTTCCAATCGGCACAATTCCTGGTGGCGGTTCTGAAATTCCAACCATGCTGTCCTACACGCTCGAGAAAAAGCTGTCGCGACACAAGGACGAGTTCGGTAAAGGGGCGATCGAGGGCGTCGCAGGCCCGGAAGCGGCCAACAACGCATCCGCCGCCGGCATTTTGGTGCCGCTGCTCACGCTGGGTTTGCCGACGTCCGCCACGGCAGCTATCCTGCTGGCGGCCTTCCAGAACTATGGTCTGCAGCCCGGTCCTTTTCTGTTCACCAGCAATCCGGAACTGGTCTGGGGCTTGATCGCATCGCTGTACATCGGCAATGTCATGCTGTTGGTGCTGAATCTGCCTTTGGTCGGCATATGGGTCAAGCTGTTGCAAATCCCTCGGCCACAGTTGTATGCTGGCATTCTAGTTTTCGCAATGATGGGAATCTGGGGCGTATCGGGGTCGGTTTTCGATCTGGGCTTGATGGCTGGACTGGGTGTGGTTGGCTACGCGATGCGGGTTTACGGGTTTCCCATTCCACCGCTACTGATAGGCATGATCCTCGTACCGTTGACTGAAAATCAGCTCAGGACAGCACTGGCGGCGGGGCAAGGTAAAGTTTCCGTTCTGTTCGAGACGCCCATTTCCATAACCTTCCTGTTACTGGCCTTCGCGTTCCTGTTCGTGCCCGTATTGCTGAAACGCTTGAAGTCAGCGGCGTAAGGCGCTTGACCTTGCTTGCATTGTGCATCAGTTGACTGCGGTCAGATTTCAGCTTAAACCTTCGGGGTATCTCCCCATAGAGCTACAAGTACAGCTGCTTTAGTATTGCGGTTCTGCTTAACCGAGCTTTTGTTCCAAAGTTTTGCTGCGCTAGATAAGGACAACTTCACCAGAGGACTACCTTGGACTCGAATCGTCTGCCTCTACAGCCTAGCGGCACCGTTCCCACGGTGAGCCGGCGCACATCAATTCGATGGGGAAGATGGACGCACCGAATTTTCGTCGTGCTGATGTATCTCTTCATGCTTAGCCCACTTTTTTTTGTGATGTGGCTAAGTTTTTTCCAGGACGCCATTCTTTATTTTCCTCCGTCTGGTTACACCTTGGGTTGGTATCAGAAGGCGGTCACGCATCCGGCATTCGTCAACGGATTTCTGACGAGCTTGCAGGTTGCTACCCTAGCTGCTGTGGTGGGTGTCGGGCTGGGCGTTATGGCGGCCTTAGGCATTATCAGGTTTCGCTTCCGGGGCAATAAGCCCGTTAACACCCTGCTGCTTTCTCCCTTGCTTATTCCTGGCATCGTTGCTGGCGTCGCCATCTATTTGGCGTATTTGCGACTGGAGAACTTTCTTGATATGGACATCGTGGGTACGTATGGCGGTCTTGTAATCGCCCACGTTTGCCTGACGATTCCGTGGACAGTGCGGCTGGTGTCGGCGAGCATGGAAGGGCTGGATCCTTCCATCGAGGAAGCAGCACGTAATCTTGGTGCGAGCTCTGTCGTAGCCTTTGTCCGCATTACCCTGCCTATGCTGCGCCCAGCTATTGTTGCGGCGTGCTTGTTCAGTTTCATTGTGTCGTTCGAGAACCTCGAACTGTCGCTTTCCCTGGTGGGTCCGGGTCGCACGACTTTGCCCATCGCCATCATGCAGTACCTTGAATTTAACCTGGACCCGACTATTGCGGCGGTCTCTGCAATTCAGATTGTCTTGTTGGGCATCATCATGCTGGTGACCGACCGTTACGTAAAACTCAGTCAGGTGGTTTAACGATGGCAAAAGTTTCGATTGACAGGCTAAAAAAACAATTTGGTCCGTCGGTGGCCGTCTCGGATTTTTCGCTGGATATCGCCGATGGAGAATTGGTAGCGTTTCTGGGGCCTAGCGGCTGTGGCAAAACCACCACCTTACGAATGATTGCCGGGTTCATAGAGCCCACCGAAGGTTCTATATATATCGGCGGCGACGACGTTACCCACGTTCCCGTGCATAAGCGCAATACAGGCATGGTGTTTCAGCGTTACGCGTTGTTCCCTCATATGACCGTAGCGGAGAACGTGGCGTTCGGCTTGCAAATGCGCAAGATTCCCGCGGCGGAGCGCGACAAGCGTATCGGCGTCGCACTCGATATGGTACGCATGACGCAATTTCGTGATCGCTATCCCCGTCAGCTATCGGGTGGCCAGCAACAGCGGGTTGCCATTGCGCGCGCTTTGGCCATTCAACCGAAAGTGTTCCTCCTTGATGAGCCGCTATCCAACCTGGACGCCAAGCTCAGGCTCGATGTCCGTGAAGAAATTCGCAGTCTTCAGCGGGACCTTGGGCTGACTACTATTTTCGTTACGCATGATCAAGAAGAGGCGCTGGCCATATCGGATCGTATGGCCATTATGTACGACGGCAAGGTGCAGCAAGTAGGGCCGCCTAATTTCCTGTACGAGAAACCTGCCAATTTGTTCGTGGCTGATTTCCTGGGCAAAATGAATTTCTTCGATGGTCGCATGACTGAAGCATCGCGCTTCAACACGGATAATGGCATCGCGCTGACAGTAGACGGCGCCATCTCATCCACCAACAAGGTTGGCGTGCGTCCCGAACGAGTCTCCTTGTCAACCGAGGCCGTGGGACACAACGCTCTGCCGGGCATTGTGGAATCGGCCGTCTATTTAGGCCCCGTCATTAATGTGCGTGTTCGCCTGGATGGCGGTGATGTTATCGGATGCCAGCTACCCAATACCGCGGAGTCGGCAAGTAGGCCAGTTATGGCCGGTGCCCGCATCCACGCATGTTTCAGTCCCGAGGACTGCGTCGTTTTCTCTGAATAAGGCGGGTATTTTGCATGTCTGAACCCGATAAAAACGTACGCGACGGCACGCGGCTGGGCCGCAGCCTTGCTTTCCCGGCGTCCATCATGGTTCTGCTGGTCATGCTTGTACCTATTTTGATGCTCTTCCGGTACAGCTTCAACTATTTTGATTCGTCCATTATGGTGGAAGG
This sequence comes from Candidimonas sp. SYP-B2681, assembly GCF_003971065.1. Classification (GTDB taxonomy): domain Bacteria; phylum Pseudomonadota; class Gammaproteobacteria; order Burkholderiales; family Burkholderiaceae_B; genus Pollutimonas. Next base: position 75,697 of record NZ_RYDV01000006.1, on the reverse strand, counting down.
TTTTACCGTTCAAAACTACATCAAGTTTTTTCAGGACCCCTACTATCGCGATGTATTTCTGGACACCTTATACGTAGCGTTGGTATGTACCGTCCTGGCTTTGGTTCTTGGCTTTCCAGTGGCTTATTTCCTGGCTAGGACACAAAGTCGATACAAGAGTCTGTTCATTATTCTTCTTGTGTTCCCACTTATGGTTGGGAACGTGGTTCGTGCCGCGGGCTGGATGATTATTCTAGGTAATGCTGGTTTTGTGAATTTTGTCTTGCAGTGGATGGGACTAATCAATAACCCCATACAGATCATGTACACGCCACTTGCTGTAATTATAGGAACGACGGGCGTGGTACTGCCCTACCTAATTCTTACTTTGCAAAGCGTTCTGGAAGGCATCGATTTTTCGGTCGAAGAGGCTGCACAGAACCTGGGCGCAGGCTTTTTCACCACCTTCCGTCGCGTCGTGCTGCCCATTGCAGCGCCAGGCGTGGCGGCCGGGACAATGTTGGTGTTCATCTTGTGCATGAATGCTTATGCGACCCCCGTATTATTGGGCGGAACTGGCATCACCATGATGGCCCCAGCCTTGTACGACCAAATCACCAAGGCGTCGAACTGGCCGTTTGGATCAACGCTTGCATTGGTCCTGGTAACAGCCACGCTGGTCATGGCCTTGCTGTCCAGTTGGCTAATTCATCGTCGCTACGTCAAGACGATGGTGACCTAAAAACCTGACTCTGCTGGAGAATACGATGAGTGTTGTGCTGTTTAAAAATGGGGCACTGCTGGATCCGACTCAATCCGAGCTGCTGCAGGGCTACCATGTACTGGTGGAAGACGGTAAAGTCAAAGAGGTATCCGACAAGCCGATTTCCGTTGCAAATGCGCGTGTTATAGACGTTGGCGGCAAGACCATCATGCCTGGTTTGATCGACCTGCACGGACACGTGATGGCTACGCAACTGAACCTCAGCACGCAAGGCGTATTGCCTGACGCGCTTGTCATGATGCGGTCAGTCCCAATCATGAGCGGGATGCTGCGCCGTGGCTTTACCACTCTTCGTGACGCAGGTGGCGCAGGATGGGGCCTGAAATGTGCTGTCGAAGAGAAAGCGATTGTCGGGCCGCGCCTGTTCATATCGGGTCGCGCGCTAAGCCAGACAGGCGGCCACGGCGACCCTCGTCCGCGCTCCGATCAGTTGCGCCCAATGAGCTTTTGCGGATGTTGTTTCAGGGCCGGCGATATTGGTCGTGTGGTCGATGGTGTGGACAACCTGCGGCGCGCTGTCCGGGAAGAATTCCAGATGGGGGCGGATCAAATCAAGATCATGGCCTCCGGCGGGGTCGCTTCTCCCACCGATCCAATTGCTGCATTCGGGTACTCGGAGGACGAGATACGCGCGATCGTGGACGAAGCTCGCGGACGTCAAACTTACGTCATGGCACACTCGTACACCCCAGAAGCCATTGAACGGGCCATTCGCATGGGCGTACGAACTATCGAGCACGGCAACCTGATCGACGAGCGCGTGGCGAAGCTTATGGCAGAAAAGGGCGCCTATGTTGTGCCCACGCTGGTGACTTACGAAGCCCTGGCAACCGAAGGCGCCTTGTACGGCCTGCCCGCAGACAGCGTTGAAAAGGTCGCCACCGTACGCACTGCTGGGCTACAGTCGCTGGAGATCTTTAAACGTGCCGGCGTAAAAATGGGTTTCGGATCTGACCTTCTTGGGCCATCACATCGTTTGCAAAGCGACGAATTCCGTATACGGGCCGAAGTGTTGTCGCCATTCGAAATCATACAAAGCGCAACGCTTATAGGTGCGGAAGTGCTCAATATGCAAGGCAAGCTTGGCCGGTTAACTGTCGGGTCCATCGCTGATGTGCTTATCGTCGATGGCGACCCGTACAAAGACATTAATTGCCTACTCGGTCAAGGCGACCACATTCCGCTCGTGATGAAAGCTGGCGAAATTTATTTCGATGAGCTCGCAGGTTAGGGCTCCATGGCCACGTATTCTTTGGGCACCTGTCGCTCGATCGTTCATTAAGCGCAAACACGGCAGCGGCAATCGATAACGCCAGCCTGATGTCCATAGGTTAACTTGTACCGAGGTTTAAATGACCGTATCTGACAACCCCTATAAAGACTCACTCCCCGGCGAAGAACTTGGCGATTTGAACGCAGCAAAGGGCTGGAGCCCGCCGGTGGCGGCAAGCGGGCGTGACCGCGGCACGGGCCCCTTCAAGCGTCTTATTCTGCGTGGCGCCACCATAATCGATGGCACCGGCGCGCCACCATGGGGTCCGGTGGATATCGTTGTCGAAAACGAACGGATCGTCGCCATAGTGGGCGTGGGAGCGTCGCTGAACACCATCAATCCTGATCGGCGTCCCGCTGCGGGCGATCACGAAATCGACTGCCATGGCAAATTCGTAACGCCTGGGTTTGTTGACTCCCATGCGCATATTGGTACACCCTACCATTCCATGTCGGGCATCGTGCCGCCGGCGGATTACATATACAAGCTATGGCTGGCTCATGGCGTCACTACAGTGCGGGAAATGGGCGCGATCAACGGCCTGAGCTACACCCTGCAGCAAAGGGAAGCGTCGGCCAAAAACGAGATTGCCGCACCTCGCATTGTGTCGCACGCCTATTTTCCTGCGGTAAACGACAGGGTGAAAACCATTTTCACGACTGACCAGGCACGAGAGTGGGTACGCAAACTTAAAGAGCGTGGCGCCGACGGCATCAAGTTCTTCGGAGCGCCTCCGACCATTATGCAGGCCGCCCTGGACGAGGCCGCAAAAGTGGGTTTGAAATCCGGGTGCCATCATGCACAAATGGCGGTAACCCGTGTTAATGCGTTGAAGTCGGCGACATGGGGGTTGACCAGTTCAGAACATTACTATGGTTTGCCGGAAGCACTCTTCGAAAATAAGGTAGTGCAGGACTTTCCTACAGACTACAACTACAGCGACGAGTATTTCCGTTTCGCGCTGGCGGGTCAGACCTTTATGCAGGCGGCCCAGCCAGGTAGTGCAAAGTGGAAAGAGGTCATGGAAAAATTCCTTGAAGTCGGACACACTTTCGTTCCTACCTTCAATATTTATGATGCGAATCGCGACCTGATGCGCGCCCGTCGCGCCGACTGGCATGACGAGTACACCTGGAGCGCCGTATGGAAGTACTTCCAGCCGCAGCGTGGCGGCCATGGCGCCTACTGGTATCGCTGGAGCACCACTAACGAAATCGAGTGGAAACAAAACTATCGTTTGTGGATGCAATTTATTAACGAATACAAGAACTTAGGCGGCCGCGTGTGCGCGGGCAGCGACTCCGGCTTCATTTTCCAGATTTACGGTTTCGGTTTTATACGCGAGCTGGAATTGCTTCAGGAATCTGGCTTCCACCCACTGGAGGTGCTGCGCGCGGCAACGTCGTTGGGTGCTGAGCTGCTTGGCATCGACGAGGACACCGGATCTGTCGACATGGGCAAGCGCGCCGATCTTTTGGTGCTCGATCAAAACCCTCTGGATGACTTCAAGCTGCTGTACGGAACGGGTGCTATGCGTTTGAATGACAACAATGGCAAGGTGGAATGGAACAGGGCGCTGCGCTATACGATCAAATCCGGCGTTGTATACGATGTAGACGAACTACTGGCGGACGTACGCAACATGGTTGACGGCAGCTGGGAGGGTGATCCGGAGCGTCCACCGCATGTCCGTTGACTTAATCATACTTTCGGGCTTTCTTGGCAGCGGAAAAACCACGCTGCTGGTCGATTTCCTGAAGCAAGAGGGCGGTTCTGACACAGGCGTCATCGTCAACGAGGTCGGCGAGATCGGTATCGACGGTGCAATTATCGCCGATGGCAGCGACGGCATTCCCATGCTGACGCTGGCGAACGGATGCGTCTGCTGCTCATTGCGCAGCAGCCTGGTGCATACAGTGGGTGTTTTGCTCGATTCGCCGCGTCCTGCGGGCGCACCGCCTTTTCGCCGCATTATCCTTGAAACCAGTGGGCTATCTAAACCGGGGCCCATTATCGCTTCATTGGCGGACCCCGAGATCAGTGCTCGCAAGCTGCGCGTCAGTGTCGTGAGCACCTACGACTGCGTAACGGGATCATTGAATGCGGAAACGTTCGAAGAAGCCGCAGCACAGCTGGCAGCGGCTCAGCGCATCGTCTTCACAAAAGTAGACAAAGTCGATAGTCGGAGCTTAGAGCAGCACCTGCGTCGCGCCGCAGGCGTCAACCCGCTTGGGCAAATCGTGGCCGAGACTGATCGCAGCAAGGCTGTCGCCAAGGCATTCAGCTCGATGCCAGAGTCCGATCCGGTTGATCGTGCGCTGCAGGCTTTGCGTAATACGGCCCGACAAGGGCTAGCGCATCCGCGCGTGCATGTGTTGGCGGGAACGGTGCAGCACGAAGCATCGTGGTCGGATGTGGCTCAGTGGCTTGATGACCTTGCAGGACTTTGTGGGGAGCGCCTGCTACGCGTTAAGGCGCTTGTGCCGGTTACCGATTGCCCCGAGCCCATTCTTATTCAAAGTGTCGGAACAACCTTCAGCGCACCGCGCCGTATGGCGGGCAAAGGCAAGGATTATTCCGCCGCTTGCATGGTTATTGTTCGCGATTTGGATGCAGAATATATCAATAGCGTCTTGCAGGGCGCACCGATTACTTTGGCACAGGCCACCACGCAGTCTATTTTATAAACCCGCTGTACTTCTGTGTTTTCTGCTGAAGGGCAGTGTTTACGTTCGCAGTACATACATCTTCACGGAGCATCACATGAATGCACACAATGCAAATCGACGTGGTTTTCTTAAAAGAGCTTCTAGCCTAGCCTTGGTTCCCGCACTGCCGATGATTCCCGGCATGGCGCAGGCTGCTGGTTCGGAGGTGATCGTAGGTACATGGGGGGGCGACTATCAGAACCTGTTGCAGCAACACATTGAGCCTATCGTGGCTAAAGACGGCATCAAGGTCGTTTACGATACGGGCAACGCCACGGCACGCAATACAAAATTGAAGGCAGAACGTAATTCCCGTCGGGGTTCCATGGATGTTCCTATTCTCGGCGACCTCGACATGTACGACGCCAGCGCGGCCGACGTATTCATTCCCGTATCTGAAAAACTGGTTCCTAATCTTGCTAACGTCATTGACACCTTCAAGACGGCGTACTCAATTCCCCACATTTTCAGTGCTATGGTGCTGGTGTACAACAAAGAAAAAGTGCCTGGAGGACTGATATCGTTCAAAGACACACTCGACCCCAAATACAAGGGGCGCGTGGCGTTTTCCGACATTCTGTTCAACTTCAATACGTTGTTCGTCGGCCTGTCTGAAGGCGGCAAGGGTGATAGCTTCGAGCCTGGCTATAAGTTTTTGCGCCAACTTAAAGGCAACCAGCCTAAGGTGTTCCCATCGAATGAGGCTGTCGCAGCCGCGTTTAAATCCGGTGAAATCTGGATCGCGTGCATGTGGAAGGCGCGCGCCTTGCAATGGCGCGATGCCGGTCTTCCCTTGGAATTCGTCATACCCGAGGAAGGTGCAATCCCCGTTACATTCGAAGCTGCGGTGCCGAAAAATAGCCGCAACCAAGAGAACGCATGGAAATACATGAATGCGCTGCTCGACCCTGAAGGGCAGGTACATTTCGCGCGTAGCATGGGCTACGCGCCTACGGTCAAGAACGCAACGTTACCAGCAGACCTTCAAGGACGTGTAGGCTTTTCGGAAACAGAGCTTGCCCGTATTCATCCCTATGACCTGGAAAAGCTTGCTTCGCAACGGGCCGCGAGCCTCGATTTCTGGAACAAGGAATTTAAAGCCGGCCTGTAGTGGGGCGCAGATAGACATACGAAGCTGGGCACGTCTTAAAGCCCGGCTTTTTTTGAGGCTTAAAGGTCTGTAGATATATCAGACGCGAAGGGTTTAGCAAAATGTCAGACGAATAAAGGCAAGTTTTCGTTGGTATGCCTGGAACGTTGGTCTGCCAACGCAGCTGTTTTCTTCTTTAATTCGTGACTGTTTTAGGATATGAGCATGGGACGTATGCCACAGTACCAACTACCTGAGTCCCGCGCCATGATAGTCGCCCCGCAGCCGGAGGCAGTCTTCGCCGGTGCGGACATATTGCGGGCTGGCGGCAACGCTTTAGACGCGGCAATAGCGTGCGCCATGACGCAAGGGGTAGTCGACCCGTTAATGTGCGGCGTAGGTGGTTTTGGCTTGCTCCACATATACGATCCCTCCACAGGGATTAACACGGTTTATGAAGGATTCGGCGGTTGCCCGGCTGAAAGCCGTGCCGATATGTGGAAGGACATTGCGCTGGGCGATACAGTAGATGGGTTCGGATTCATCGTTAAAGACTTCATAAACGAAGCCGGTGCCATGTCGGTCACGGCGCCCGGCTTGCTTAAACTACTGGCCGCCGCACATCATGACATGGGTTCAGTACCATGGGCGGCGCTGTTTGATTCAGCAATTGCGTATGCGCGCGAAGGTTGGATAGTTCGGCCTCACGTCTATACGGTGTTCACGCAGGACGAAAGCAAGTATGGGCGCATGAATTACGGCGACAAATTGGGATTAACGGAAGATGGTCGGCGCATATACCTGGAGCCCGATGGCGGTTACAAGAGGCCTGGCGCTTTCATACGCAATCCGGATTTAGCCGGCACGCTGGAAACGTTAGCGAAAGAGGGCGCCGACAGTTTCTACACCGGTTCCCTTGCGAAGCGCATAATCGAAGATGTACGTCGCAACGGTGGAATTCTGTCGCACCAAGACCTAGCTGAATTTCAAATATACAAGTCGGTGCCATTGAATGTGGATTATCGCGGTTGGCGTGTTGCGATGCCGGGGCCTCCAGGTGGTGGTACGCTGGTGGCTCAGATACTCAAGATTTTTGAGCGTTTCGACCCAATCGCGATAGGCTTTAACTCTGTCGAATATATTCGGATTCTGACCGAAGCGATGAAAATCGCGCTGCGTGACAAAGAGCAATTTATCGGAGACCCACGATTCTCGGAAAATCCCATAGATTGGTTGCTCTCAGACGCTTACATCGACGAGTGCGCCCAGCGAATCCGTCGGGGCGACAAAACCGATGTACCGCGCAGGCGTGCCGCCGAATCGCAACACACCACGCACGTTTCCGCAGTGGACGCCAATGGCATGGTAGTGTCATTAACGCATACGTTAGGCAACCCATCGGGCTTCATTGTGAAAGACACCGGGCTGATGCTTAATGGCGCAATGAGCACGTTCGACCCTATACCCGGCAGGCCTAATTCAATCGAACCGGGCAAGCGCCGCTATTCGTCAATGGTGCCCACCATTGTGTTCGACGGCAATACGCCGATTTGTTCAGTGGGTGCGCCCGGGGCCTCCTGGATAGGTCCGGCGGTTGCGCAGGTTCTTCTCAATATGCTTGATTGGGGCATGGACATGCAAGAGGCCGTGAGCGCGCCGCGCGTCGTGTCCACTAGCAATGCCATTGACATCTCAAACCGTATTCCTTTACGTATTCAGCGTTCGCTGGAAAAACAAGGCTATATCGTGCGCCGCTCGCATCTGTCGTATGCCTTCGCAGGCGTACATGGCATTACGATGTTCGACGGTGTCCTTCGGGGTGGTGCAGACCCGCAGCGCGATGGTTATGCCGAGGGCGTGAAGCCTTAGAAGTAGGCGGTGGGACTCAGGTGTCGGCACGTTTCGAGAGAAATCCCACCATGGATGGGGGAAAGCAGAATGAGGTTGTTGTCCTTTGCATTGCGCGCAAAGGTCATGTTCACCCGGTCCCATTGCACATGGTCGTGGGCGCGCATACAGTCATTGTTCATGGTGCTGCAGGTATGGTCTCGCAGCTAAATTCAATACGATGATGACGAAAACGGGAGACAAAGAGCATGAACCTGATTGATGCCAATACGCCGGAGAAAATACGCCTGACGGTAGACGATGCGGTACAGCTTGGAGAATCCGCGCTTAAAGGAATCGGCTATACCGAGGACGAGGCTCGCGTCATTACCCACCATCTCCTGGACAATTCGCTATGTGGCTACGAGTTCGCGGGCTTGCCCCGGATTCTTGCCATCGCGAATAGCCCGGAATTGCAAAAGCCGCGTTACCCGGTGAAGGTGATTCACGAGACGCCGGTTTCAGCGCTTCTCGATGGCGGCAACCACGTCGGCTACATTTCCGTGAACGCCGCTGCAGAGCTGGCCATCCAGAAAGTAGCCACGTCGGGCATCGCCGTGGTGGGCGTGGCCAATAGCTGGTTCAGCGGTCGTAACGCCTACTACCTCGAGAAAATCGCGCGGGCCGGCTATGTGGGTATTCACACCGTTAGCGGTAGCCCAATGGTGGTGCCCATAGGCGCGAAGCGTCCCGCGTTGGGTACCAATCCTATCGCCTTTGCTTTCCCCGGTCAGGTTGACCCTTTCATTTTCGACATGGGCACGGGTGCGACCATGTGGGGTGAAGTCTTACTTCATGCCTTCCTTGAAAAAGACTTCCCGGAAGTCGTGGGCGTTGACGCTAATGGCGCCCCGACGAAGAATGCAAAGGAGATCGTAAACGGCGGTGTTATCCCGTTCGCCGGCCACAAGGGCTACGGATTGTCGCTGGCCGTTCAAGCGCTGGGATTATTGGCAGGGGCGAAGATGCGCGCGGGCAATGTGTCGGACTTCGGATTTCTATTCATTGCGTTCGATCCGGAAATCATGATGCCGGCGGCGGAATTCAAGGCACAGCTGGCCGAGCTTCTGCAAAACATCAAGAATCTGCCGCGACAAGATGGCGTGGACGAAATTCGCATTCCGTCCGAGCGGTCGTGCCGCGAGCGGGAATTGCGCCGCGAACAGGGCATTTTGCTGCAGCGCCGTGTCTACGATCAACTGATGGAGATGCAGGCCGTGCATGGATGAACTCACCGCAATTCGTGTATTTGTAAAGGTAGCCGAGGCCGGAAGTTTTTCCGAGGCCGGCCGCCGCCTGGATATGGCCACCAGTTCTGTGTCCCGACAGATCAACGCGCTGGAAGAGTCGTTGGGTGTGCGCCTCTTTAAACGTTCTACGCGCAACCTGGTGCTGACCGAGGCAGGGCAGACCTATCTGGTTTCCGTTGACCCGGCGCTGCGTCAATTAGAGCTGGCCAGGCGTAGCGCTCATTCCTATCAGCGCACGATCAGCGGTTCCATACGCGTGCACGCTCGCACGTCAGCCGGTACCGAAGTGATTGTGCCGGCATTGTCGTCGTTCCTGGAGCGTTACCCCGACATCGAAATCGACATCACGCTGACCGATGAACGCGTAGACCTTCTTGCCAACGGCGTCGACGTTGCGGTGTGGTTAGGCAAGCTGGAAGATTCCAGCATGGTGGCCAGAAGCCTTAGCGGCAGCAGGCGCGTAGTATGCGGAAGCCCTGATTATTTAAGGCGATATGGCGTTCCAACCAAACCGGAAGACCTCCTTAATCACAGTTGCCTGATTTATCAGCAGCATAACTACTCGAAGGAGTGGCGCTTCCGTAAGGACGATGAGTCGGTCACCGTTCCGGTCACTGGAAGGCTGCGTACCCCTAATAGCGTGGTGCTGATGGCCGGAGCGAAACAGGGCTTGGGGCTTGTCATGCTGCAGGACTGGATGGTGCGCCAATCCGAGGAGGAGGGCATACTGCAAACGGTATTGCGGGACTATGAAGCCTTTCCTACCGAGTCCGATACCTCGCTGTATGTTGTGTACCCGCAGCGTCAGGGTTTGCCGCTAAAAGTGCGTGTCTTCATCGATTTCCTGGTGCAATTGTTTGATCCTGAATGGAAGGCATCTCATGAAACCGACGTGCCAACGGCTGCATGTCTTATACAGATGGCCCACAGCGCCGGACGCAAACCGAAACGGTAATTGACGGGCTCCCCGCCGCTATCGCCGCACGTGGTCTTGCTCTTCCATTTGCTGTTCTACGTAGACCTCTGGCAGGCGATAAAATTGGGCCGCTGATCGCCAGAACAGGGCGTCTTTCTCGTCTTGCGTCGCCTGGCTAGCAACACGCTTCATTGCGTTCCAGCCGACCGCGTAATCGTAAGCCTCTCTATCCGCGGGAAAGTTGCTCTCGAACATGCAGCGCGAGGCGCCGAAAGCCGCTATGCACGGTTCGAACCACGGTGTCCAGGCGTCCGCCAGCGCCTGCGAAGTGGGCGTTCGTTCGCTTCGTTCCCAGCCGAAACCCGACAAGGGCATGCCAAGACCGCCCAGCTTCACCATCACATTGTCGCAGCGCGCCAGTTCGCGCAGGTTTTTTAGCCATTCCCGGTGCACTTGCTCGCGCTTATTCCTGTAGCCGCCGATGCCCAGTACGCCGCCGCAGTGGTTCAGCACAATGCGCGTTTCGGGAAAAGCACGCGCCAAGGTAGTAAGCTGCGGAATCTGATGGAAGAATAGCCAGGCATCAAAGGTGAGGCCCAGAGGAGCGAGGTGAGCGAATCCGCGTCGAAACGCCGCATCTTCCATTAGTTCCCGGTGGCTGGGGTAGGCAGGATTGGACAGTGTTGGATCGGGATCCCAGGCCAAGGGTTGGCGTATGCCTTTGAAATGATCGCCGCCCGCTTCGATATGGGCTTCCAGCACCGGGCGCACGCCATCGCCGAGCGTCAGGTCGGCGTGGCCGACAATGCCGGCACAGATACGTGGCACTTCCGGGGGCGCTTCCTTACACGCCACGGCAATGCCATGCGCAAATTCTGTTTCACCGATGGCTTTGAGCTCTTCGGGCCCGAAATCGCGAAGCATCGATTGGGCCTGTACGAAGACCGTCGCGCGCACGTCATGACCGCTACAGATATCGGTCAACATCTCGTCAAGCAGATAACGGATCTTGGGTCGGTGGTAAAGGTGGTGATGCGCATCAATGATCACCTGCCCCGGATCCATAACGGCCTCTCGATGAATCGGCAATGGCAATGTTTGGGGATCCGCGCTAACGCCGCGCATGGTTGGAGTGCTCGCTGTCGTGTACCGGTCCGGCATAGTGTGGCTCCTTCGGTTCAGGCGACCTGTTCGATGGTTATGGCGTTTTGAAGCGCAGCAACATTTTGTGGAGCGCTATACCGTTGGGCGCGCCGCAGTCATTCCCCCATCCACCACAAGCTGGGTGGCGGTGATGTAACGGGCTTCGTCGCTGGCCAGGAATACCACTGCGTTGGCGACGTCCCACGCGTCGCCCATGCGTCCAATCGGGACGCTGGCATGGCGCTTGGCCAGGAATGCCTCGGTATCTGTCACGCCTAGCTGACTCACGAGTCGGGTCTCGACAAGAGGGGTGTGCATGACGCCCGGCACGACGGTGTTCACGCGTATTCCCTTCTTACAGTAGGCGATGGCCACCGAGCGGCTGAACGACAGCACGCCGGCCTTCGACGCGGCATAGGCCACGCTGACGCGCCCTTCGGGCTGGAAGCTCATGCAGCCGATGCTGGAAAGATTCACGATGGCGCCGCCGTAACCGTCTTCAGAAAACTGGCGCTCCATGATGGGAAGCACGTGTTTGCATCCCAGGAACGCCGTCTTCAAATTAAGGTTCATTTGCGCATCCCAGGCTTCCTCCGACATGGAGACCGGATCGCCAGGCGCGCTGCCTCCGACGTTATTCACCAAGACATCGATGCGGCCGTATCGTGCCAGACAGTCATTGACGGCCGACTCGACGTCGCCGCTGACCGTCATGTCGCAAGCGCGCGGAACCCAGTCGCGGTGACCTTCTTCCGCCATGGCAGCGCTGGTGCTCGTCAGTGCGTTGTTGTCGCGATCGACGCCGAACACCTTAGCGCCTTGGCGCGCCATCAAGACCGCCGTCGCCTTACCGTTTCCCCAGCCGTTGCCGACCGACCCTGCGCCGGCGATGAATACCACCTTCCCCGTCATATCAAGCATGTGCGTGCGCCCGTTCAAGAAATCAATCCCGCTTCGCGGGCCTTTATCTGCAGAGCCACATAGTGGGAATAGATTCGTGCATGGGCGAAGCCTCCTCCAACGAACCACAAGCCCGGTTGTGGCGTGGGCCGGAACATGTTGGAAAGTTCGCCGTCTTTGGCCAGCCCCCATATCGGCCCAACTTTACCGGCTATCGTCTCGCCCAACAGTTCGCGCAAGACTTCGTGCTGATTCTGATAACCCGTGGCGGTGACCAGAAGATCCGCTTTCTCGATGCGGCCGTCTTTCATCAGAGCCCCGTCTTCCACGAAGCGTTCGATATCGTCGTACTGAATCAGGCCGATTTCGCCGTTAATGATGAGCTCTGAACACCCACAGTTCAGGTAATACCCTCCGAAACGCCGGCGCAGTTTCATCTGGTGTCCGGTGTTGTCCTCTCCCATGTCGAGCTTCATGCCCCGCGCCTTAAGCCCTTCGATAAGATCCTGGTCGATCTGCAGCATGCGTTTCACGGCAAGCTGGTAGCCGCGCACAAGCAAAGGGTAGGTGCTGGATGCGGCGATCAGATCACAGTCTTCCAGGGGCAGCCCTTCGTTGTAATAGAGCGAGTGATTGATGCTTGCGGCGTCGACGCTGACGACAGTAATGGACCCGCGCTGAATAAGTTTTACGTTCGCGCCATGGGCGTGCAGGTCTTGCGCAATGTCGTGACCGCTGGTACCTGCACCCAGGACGAGCACCGATTTCCCTTTCCACGCTGACCCCTCCCGGTAATCATGGGTATGCAGAATTTCACCCTTATAGTCTTCCAGGCCAGGTGCGCGGGCAGGTTTCGGTGCCCCCACGATACCGTTGGCAAACACCAGATGACGTGGCCGTAGGGTGCGTTCGCTTCCATCCTCGCGGCGCACCCGGGCGGTCCAGTGCTCGGCGTCTTCATCGTAAGACGCTCCCTCGAACTGGGTGCCGGTCCAGACGTTGCACTCCATGGCCCAGGCATAGGTTTCGAGCCAGTTCCCGAGCATATCTTTGGGAAGATAACTCGGCCAGCTCGGCGGGAAAGGCATGTAGGGAAGATGGTTGAGCGGAACACGGTTGTGAAGTGCCAGTGAATGATAACGAGTGCGCCACACATCGCCCACGCGTGGCAGCTTTTCCACCACCAGCGTATCGACACCTTGCAGCCGCAGTCGGGCGGCCAGACTTAAACCGGCTTGCCCCGCGCCTATGATAAGCACTGCCGGCTCGCGGTCCTCGAACGCCTCTTCGCGTGCGCGCCTATCCGCCCAATTCATGCCGCCGAAGGCTCTGGAGTACGCTTCCCCACTTGGCCGTCTTTCGTTGATCGGCTCTTCATATCCTTTCAGCTCGTCCAGCGACGTCATCAGCACCCAGGCACGATCCGGCTTATCGACCGGTAGACGCAGCACGCCGTGCCCGCGTCCCAAAAGGGTTTCAAACTTGAAGATCGCCTCGATGCTCTGGACCCCCGCGCGCTTCACACGACGCGGCGGCGTGCGCGTGCTGTCAAACACGAACGCATGGGCCCGTATGTTGGGTTGCGCCTTTGACAGTCCGCTGACAATGGCTGCGACGTCGACATGGGGCGTGATATTCCACGTGAAGGCGAGCAAGTCCCGCCAGTGGCTATCGTCGGTGAATAAATCGCTTAAATCATCGCTGTCGCCCGTATGCAAACGCGACTCAAGGCGTGACAGCCAGTTGTTGACCAGACCGACATCATCCGTAATAAGATCCCGACTAAGGGTCATGACATCTTGCATAGTTGCTCCTGTGTACGCACGGCGCGCGATGGTGCGAGAATTTGCGCGTAACGGTTGCGCGAACCCGTAGCGGGCGCCTCTACCGTCTCACTCCATGATCAACATTCTAGATATCGCGACTCGCCTGGCATAGCCATCCAGCCGGCAAACAATATTGCTTGATGTGCAAAGGTCAGTCGGCTCGCAAACTGATTCGCCTTTCCGGATCTTGCAAAGCACCTTCTCGTAGGCGCACTATGTTTCCAACGACCCGAGCCATAGAATTAGCTCTTCATCCGCCCGCGCGTTCGCGGCTTTGATGACAAAGCCAGGAAAAGGAGACACTACAATGACAATCACTAGAAGATCACTCTTGAAGGCGGCCAGCGCTCTTCCGCTTATCGGGTTGGGCAGGCCCTCGTTTGCGGCACAGTACCCGTCCCGGCCAATTCGCATCGTGGTGCCGGCGTCAGCGGCGACGTCCATCGATGTCACCGCCCGGTTTTTTACCGAGCCGCTATCAAAGCGTCTTAATACGCCGGTCGTCGTCGAAAATAAACCGGGTACCGGCGGTTTGATCGCCTACACGAGCACAGCCAAGACAGAGCCCGACGGCTATACCCTGATGCTTGCCGGCATCCCGATGTACCTGCTGCCTTTGCTGTCGAAGGGAACGGCGACGTTCGACGCCCAAGCTGACTTTACGCCGGTGACACGTGTTGCGCGGGTGTCGCTTGGTGTGGTGGTGAGCCCGGAATCTCCGTATCAGACTTTGGATGATTTGATACAGGCCATGAAAAAGAACCCGAATCAGCTGACGTACTCATCTCAAGGCGTGGGCAGCACCGCGCATCTGTGTTGTGTGCTTTTCACCCACATGAGCGACACCAAGGCGCAGCACATCCCATACAAGTCGACCACCACCGCGACGACCGATGTCGCGGCGGGCCGCATTACCTTCACCACCCAGACCGCCCCGGCCGTGCTGGGCCTGATTGAAAGCAACAAACTGCGCCTTCTTGCCGTCACCGGTGACAAACGTTGGGAGCGGTTTCCCGACGTACCCACGGTGGCCGAAGCCGGCGTCCCTGGATTCGAGCTGTCGTCCTGGCTGGACTTCGTCGCACCCAAGGGAACGCCCGAGCCGATTCTGCAAGTATTGACGCGGGAATTCAGCGCGATCGCCATGACGCCAGAATACAAAGAATTCTGCAGCAAGCAGATCATTTTCCCTGACGTCGTGGGGTATCAGGAGCTTGCAGGACAGATGCCGGCCGAAGCGGATAAGTGGAAGAAGATCGTTGAGTTGGCTCAGGCGGCGTAGGCGAGGGCGGCCCGCCTAGGGCCTCAGCACCGGCTGGGCATAGCCCGACGTGAAGGGTTTGGCGTCTCCGGTTTCGGGATTAAACACGTGTCTTTTGACCGCGCCAATATCTGCGCCATACAGATGGATGCTAATGGAGACCCGATCATCGTACCGGTTAGCCACCCGGTGTATATCGCCAATCGTGGGCGACACGCAATCGATCATGCCGGTGCGTAGCTCAGTGCGGCCGCTAAGGCGGATGCCGCCATCGGCCAGCCGTTCGTAGCTTTCGGCGATCTCGGCGCCTCGCAGCATACCAATTACCCCCCATACGGTGTGGTCGTGCACTGGCGTGCTTTGTCCAGGGCCCCATACAAAGCTGACCAGGGAAAACCGGCCCTGCGGGCAAACATAGAGGGGGTATTGCTGGTAGTGCACAGGGTGGGGCTGCGCGTAAGCATCGTCGAGCCAATCATCCTGACGGATCAAATCCTGCATCAACGACTTGGCCTGGTCCAGAATCTGTGCTTCCGACAGGCCTTCGTGGGCCAGTGTCGTATTCATTTTTGCCACTAAGTCCCCGATTTTCGGGTTGTCCATGGGGGCTCCACAATGTTCTACGCAGTTTGGTTAAGCGAGTGGACGAGGGCTTTACGGTCGATCTTGCCAACGGAGTTCTCAGGTAGCGTATCAACGAAAATTACATCATCCAAGTGATAGATTCTAGATAGCTGTTCGCTGACGACCGCCTGGATGATGGCCTTGTCCTGGCGAGTGGGGTCGGTAGGCACCACGAACGCAACGGGTACTTCACCCAAATCATGATCGGGCCGACCGACAACGCAACAGCTATGTACCTCAGCACTCGTACTGATCACTTGCTCGATCAGAGCAGGTGAAATGTTCTCGCCACCGCGGATGATGACGTCTTTCAGACGCCCCGTGATGTAGAAGTAGCCGTCTTCGTCTTGCCGGCCAAGATCCCCGCTGTTCAGGACCGGCGAGAGAGGTTCGAGTTGGCCGTCCTCCAGCGTGCCAAGGTAACCCAGCATCAGGCTGTCGCCTTCGATGCAAATCTCACCATCTATTCCCGGTTGCGTAATGGTGCTGCCATCGCTGCTGCGTAGATACACCTTTTGAAAGGGAAGCGCCTTGCCAATTGAGCCCACCTTGCGCGCGTCGGGCGGATTGAGGGTGGATGTGCAGGTGGCTTCGGACAAGCCATACGAGACGATTAATGGCCGACCCAGTACGGCCTCGATTTTGGCATGCAATTCGCGAGTAATGGGCGCCGATCCGCAGCGCGCAAAACGCAGCGCAGCCAGACTGGCAGGAGTAAAGTCCAGGTTGAGCATCCGCGAGAACATCGTGGGCACGCCTGTAATGATGCTGGGGCGGTGGCGCTCCAACAGCGCGGGCATGTCTTCAGCCTTGAATCGGTCGCCCAGCACTACCTGTGCGCCTGCCAACAAGGGGCTGAAGATCTGGTTGTTCAGGCCGTTGGTGTGATACATCGGCATCACATGCAGCAGCTTGTCGTGTGGGGTCAGGTCAGTGGTGGAGACGACACCACGGGCGTTGTTCAGCAAGCCCTTGTGGCTGAGCAATACGCCTTTTGGGCGTCCAGTGCTGCCAGAGGTGAATAGCAGCAGCCCGGGGTCCTCGGGCTGGATTTCGTCATACCACCACGCTGGCGCGTCGGCCAGCGTGTTCATCGTCAGCAGCTGTATGCCTGCTTGATTCTGCTCGAAATGCGCAGCATTAACAGCATCCGCCACCACCGTGGTTATGCCAACGGACTGCAACCTATCAAAGATTTCTTGCTTGGTCAGCCGAGGTTCAAGTGGGCACGGGCAAGCGCCCACTGCCATGATCCCCAACAGGGCGACCACGCTATCAAGCGACCGTTCCATTGACAGGGCCACCAGCTGCCTTTGCCTAATCCCCGCTTGTTGCAGATGTCCGGCCATACGGCTGACGCGTTCGTACAGTGCGCCATAGGACACGACCTCTTGACCGGATGCATCATGCAGCGCGGGCCGCGTGATCCAGTCTGGCGAGCGCCATAGCAGTGGGTAGGCGGCGAACAAGTTGGAGGGGTGTGGCATGACTCTATTTCCTATCGCAGGGTGACAGCGGCGTCGTGTTCGAAGGCTCGCTCGGGGTCAAGCGCTGCAAGCGCGGCAATTTCGCGTTCCGTTGGCAGCTCGGTCGGTTTGGCATCGGCGTGCTCAAACGCAAAACCCGTACGTGCCTTCACTTCTTCAAGGCTGGATTCGGGATGCCATGATTGCAGGGCAAGGCGGTTATCCTTCTTGATAAACACCGCGATGGGCGTAACAACGCCATGAAAGCCGCCCCATGATGTACGGAAATGCAATTGTTCGACAAAGGTTCGGGGGGAATGCTCGGTGCGCCAGGTACAAGAGCGCCGCGCTGTGGGTAACATTACCGCGCCGCCTCCACCACCGGGTAGCCGCACCTTAGGCTGATGCCAGTTGCCAATGACGGAGTTATTGGCGTTGCCCTCGCCGTCGATTTGTGCGGCACCAAGGAAGGTGAGATCCATGCGGCCTCGGCAACACAAGTCGTAGAAGTCTTCGTTGTCGAAAATCGATGCCGTATGTTCCGCTAGCGCCGGGTCGGAACTGGAGATCGGTATCGTTGAGGGGCGCGGGTCGACGCCGCCCGCCACGTTGATATAGACGAAGTCCCAATCGTAGGCATTCTTGGCCATCAGGCAGGCTAGCATCGGCATCGTTGAGTTGACGCCGCTGAATGTAATTTCGTTTGGCCGGATGAAGCGGGCCAAGTTCGTGACAATATAGGAAAACGGACTCCAGTTCGGGCTCATTCGACATGCTCCTGCAAGGCTTCGGGGGCGGCGTTCAGATGCGCCTGCAGCGCTTCCGGGCCGGATTCAAGGTATCTTTCCACGGCGGGATAATCGATCTGATATTCTGGTGAGCACGAACCCGGCCATGCCCCATTCGGCACCACGGCGTAGGCCTGCACCATGAAGTATGGAATCAGCGTGACTTCGGGCTGTTTCTCGAATACGTCGGTGTCGACGATACGTTCGGCCACTATCATCACGCTCTTGGCGGCGCGGCTCATAATACGATCCCAATGCGACGTGCCCAGCACGCGTACATTGCCCTGCCTGTCGACTTCGTTGGCATGGATGACGGCAAAATCCGGCTGAATTGCTGGAATCACCCAGACCGGGTCACCCTTTTCGTAGGGGTCGTCGAGCTGCTTCCATCCGTTCAGTTCACTGAGATGGCTGCCGTGAATACCAGCGCAAGGCTGGAATGGAATGCCAAATGCCGCGGCACGAAGCCCCGCCGTCAGCGTGGCGCAAGCATGCTCCTCGAGCTTCAGGGCGCCGGTCTCGACAGCCTTGCGGTAGTGGGGGGCTAGGCCGAAGTTCCCTTCCATGGCAACGATGCCGGTTCGGGCCCGGCTTGCCACCCCTGCCCGGCAGAGGAGGTCAATGTCATAGCCAGGTGATTGTTTGATGATCTCTAAATCGGACTTCTGCTGGCGCACGAGTTCTCGCACAAGGGCGAAGGGGCCGCGATGCAGGAAGCTGCCACCTAAGGCCACCGAGGCGCCGTTCGGGATAAGTGCTGCCAGCTCCTGTATCGATATCTGCTTGTCTTTCTGGTTGAATCCGGACGACATGGTTTTCTCCTAGTGTGGGGGTTAGTCCCCCAGATATTCCTTGATGCGTACTTTGAACTGCGGCCTGGATGCAGAGCGCACGAGCGCGGCCATGTCGGCGTCGGCGTCGCCCATATCAAGCGCTTGATAGAGGCTGGCGCGTGTCTCGCGATCAAGCGCGACTGCCATTTGCCGGGCCTGGGCCAGCGGGTCTTGCCAATCGGCATCAACCGCGATTTGGTGCACAAAACCAATGCGCAACGCCTCTTGGGCCTCGAAGCTGCGCGCCGTCCCGAGGATGGACAGCGCATTGTCGGCGCCCACAATAGTACGAAAGCGCCTGGTGCCCAATATCAGGCCGAACTTCAGTCCTGGCATCCGGAAACTGGTGTCCGGCGTGCAGTGGCGCTGTTTGCACGCGGCGAACAGATCCACACCCGCACCGAAATTGCGCCCATGAGCCAAGGCTACCGTGAGCGCTGGTGAGCCCGCAACGAGTTGCAAAAGGTGTTCGATGCGAACCATTCGTAGGACGAGATCGCCCTCGCTCTGGTCTTCGTAGCCAGTAAAGTCGAAGCCGGCGCTCAGGTTTTTACCTTCTCCGCGAAAGACGAGTAATGGCACATTTTCGGCGTGTGCACTGTCGACGCCTTCGATCAATGCCTCGACCAGATCAGCAGACAGGGCATTGCGTTTTTCGGGACGGTTCAGAATGAATGACCAGCAGTTTGGCTCGCGTTCTATCTTCAGTTGCTCACTCATTGTCCACTCGCTCCGTCGTGCGCGCTTTCTGTAATTCGCTCAGCACTTCCTGATTGTGTTCGCCAAGCTCCGGTGGGCGGCGCAGTATGCCTGCGGTCCGCGAATCGAAGCGTACCGGCGACAAAAAGGTGCGCGTGACTGCGCCATTGGGGAGCTCAAGCGGTTGCACCCACTCCATGTGATCGACCTGGGGGTCGGCCAGAACGTCAGAATAATTGTTGATGGGTGCGCAAGGGACCCCCGCTGCTCGGAAGCGAGCCAGCCAAGTTTCCGCATCGTGCGAAATGAAGATGTCCTCGAGAATATCGCGCAGGGCATCTTGGTTAGCGGCGCGGTCTGTGGTGTTGACGAAGGATTCGTTCTGAAAGAGATCTTCGCGGCCGACCACGGCGCACACGGCTTTCCAAAGGGAATTGTTGCCCGCTGCCATGCCAAAATAGCCATCCTTGCAGCGAAAGACTTGGTAGGGAGCGTTGCGGGGATGGGCAGAGCCAAGCTTGACCGGATCTTCACCGGTGCCAAAAAACTGAGAGGTTTGGAGTGCGGCAATCCCCAGCGTAGCGCCCAGCATCGAGACGTCGATATGCGTACCCTCGCCGTCTGCTTCCGCCTTGCGTAGCGCCGTTGACACCGAAAACGCGGCATATAGACCCGCCGTAAAATCGCATACCGGCACACCGCATTTGACGGGTGCTCCACCAGGTTCGCCTGTGACGCTCATCAGGCCGCTCATGGCTTGCAAGGTAAGATCGAAGCCGCCTTCCTGACTACGCGGGCCGCTTTGGCCATACGCAGAGATCGAGCAGTAAACCAAGCGCGGATTGAGCGCTCGCATGGCGCTATAGCCCAGCCCGAGGCGGTTCATCACACCGGGCCGGTTATTTTCGATCAATACGTCGGCTTGGGATATTAATTCCACGGCGAGCTGGCGATCGTTTTCATCCTTCAGGTTGAGCGTCACGGACCGCTTATTGCGATTCAGTGACGCAAAGTTTTCACTATAACCATCCGTAATGGGCGACCAGCTGCGCAACGTGTCGCCTGTATCGGGTGACTCGATCTTGACCACATCTGCGCCCATGTCGGCCAATAGCATCCCGCAGAACGGACCCGCTGCTACGTTGCAGATTTCGATAACCCGTACGCCCTTGAGTGTTGATTCTTGATTCATTTGTTCTCCTGCTGGATTCAGACAGTGATGCCGAAGTAGCCGCCGCGGTAGCCCATATGGGCCGAAAGCTGCCTGGCGGTGTTTTGTACGAGGGGGGCGTATTCCGCCATTTTTTGCGTGGTGAGCCGCTCGAGCGGGCCCGAGATTCCAAGGGCGGCGACGACTTTGTCCAGACCGTTGAACACCGGCGCTGCAATGCCGCCAATACCCAGGCGCCACTCGCCCCGATTTATGGCATAGCCGATGCGGGCAACGTCAGCTAATTCTTGCTTGAGCGCCGCCAATGACACGTGAGTGTCTTCGGTGTGTTTGCGAATGGCTTCGGCGTAATGCTCGATGTAGTCCGGGGTTTGGAAGGCAAGCAGGGCCTTGCCGGTAGCCACCGCATAGGCGGGAGCCCGACCCCCCACCGTTGAATACGCTAATAACGGCTGCGGACTGTCAATTTTGTCGATGTAGACGACGTCCAAACCGTCGAGGACGGATAGGTGAACGGTTTCGCCCGTCTTGGGCGCGAGCTCGCGCATGAAGGGCGGCGCCATGCGCCGGACGTCCATATTTGCCAATTGCCGGGCGCCAAGCTCGAACATTTTAAGCGTGCACACATAGGCCCCTGTGCTGGCGTCGCGGCGCACATAACCGGCGTGCGCCAGTGACTGCAAGGTGCGATGCGTATTGCTGCGTGTCAACCCAACCTCGACTGCGATTTGCTCAAGGGTATGAGCTTCGCCATCGAGACGGCTGATGGTTTCGAGAACCATAAGGCCTTTGAGTAAGGTTTTGTCCACGTGTTTCCTATATGTTGGTATTTCAATCGTTTAATTTTACATGTTTTTCGCTTGCCGCTGAATCAAGTTTTGTCCGAGATGGTGTGGCGTGGGGTAAAGCCCCTCATGATTCATTCGAATATTCCCTTCAGCGTGCATAGAGAAATGGACCGGGCTTTGCATGATGAAAAGCGACTGCCCGAAAAAATTCCTGTCTCTGCCGTGTTCAAAACCATGGTATATATGTCTCCATGATAAATCAAATAATAGAAACAACGTCCTATATATTAGGAAATACTAAGGAGATAGTTATGAAAAAAGGTATCCAACGCTTTTTTGCCGGCGTTGCGCTGGCCGCGACGACGTCTATCGCAGCAGCCAGTTCCTGGCCCGTATCGCCAGTTCGAATGATTGTTCCGTATCCTCCAGGTGGTGCAACCGATTTTTCTGCGCGGGTATACGGGGCGGAACTCAGCAAAATCTTGGGCCAGCCTGTCGTTGTCGAGAACAAGGCGGGCGCTGCAGGCGAAATCGGCGCGCAGTTTGTCGCCACTGCGCAGCCAGACGGCTACACCCTGTTGCTTGGGGCATTGGGTAGCTTGGCCATTAACTCGCTTCTCCCATCAAAGAAGCAGCAGTACGCGTTCCCTACCGCTTTTGAAGGCATCTCGTTGGCCACGTCCACCCCGTTGGCTATCGCTGTCAGGACCGGCCTTCCTGTCAACAACGTCCAAGAACTCATCGCTCTCGCGAAAAAGAATAAAGGCCAGCTCACGTACGCATCTGCAGGATACGGCTCGTCACAGCACATGGTGGGCGAGAAATTTCAGTTGGCGACAGGCATTACATTGCTGCACGTGCCCTACAAGGGCAGCGGACCTGCACTCCAGGATTTGATGGGCGGACAGGTGGATATGGTGTTCGAGACCATGCCGACGCTGATGGGCAACGTAAAGAGCGAAAAGCTTCGCTTTATCGGCGTCACCACCAAGGAGCGGGCCAAATCCTTACCCGATGTCGCCACGCTGCACGAACAGGGCGTGACGGACTTCGACATCAATACGCGTTACGTATTGCTTGCGCCTAAGGGCACACCCAAAGAGATTCTCGTGAAGTTGTCGGACGCAATGAAGCAGGCCGCGCAGGTGCCGGCTGTCCAGGAGGCCATGGCAGGGCAGGGGGCGATTGCCGTACCTTCTTCGCCTGACGGCACCAACGCTGCGCTTTCTGCTGAAGTCACCATCTGGGCCGACGTCGTCCGCAACGCCGACCTCAAGTAAGCGCGCGCGCTGCGAGATGATCCGCGATCGTGCGCCGCAGTGCGGCGCACACCCTCTGGAGCTCTAATGAAAATAGTCTCAGACTTGGCCATCGTAGGGGGCGGGTCTACTGCCACGTCATTTATTGCACAGCTTATCGCGCTGCTTGAGCAGGCGGGGATCAACTCGCCTTTACACGTGCGGGTCTTCGAGCCTCTCTCGCGAGTCGGCCCGGGAGAGCCGTATGCAGAAGATCTTCCTACGAACCTGCTCAATGTTCCAGCAGGCAAGATGTCAGCCTACGCTGAGGACCGTGAACATTTCTTCAAATGGCTCAAAGTAAAGGGGCCGAGCACTTGGCAGCGGTATGGCATCACCGAAATTGACCCCACTGCCTTTTTACCCCGGCCCCTGTTTGGCGAGTATCTGGGTGATGTGTGGGCCGACCTTAACGCACGGGCTGCGCAGATTGGTATCGGAATTCATCAGGTTCGCACACGCGTCAACAGTGTCGACCTTGATACGGAAGAAGGTACAGTTCTGTTGGGCACGGACGTGGGTGTCTATGTTGCACACCGTGTCGTACTGTGCAATGGCAATCTCCCGTCGACGGCTTTTGCTGGGTTAAGCGGTCGCCCTGGCTACTTTCACAACCCCTATCCAGTCACTACGCTTGCCAGCCAAATCGGGCGAAATGCAAGTGTTGCCGTGATAGGCACAAGTCTTAGCGCTGTAGACGTCATCGTGGCATTGAAGGAATCGGGCCACACCGGCTTCATGCTGGCTGCGTCTCGGAATGGGCGGCTGCCTTCTGTGCGAAGTGCCGTGTCGCCGCCCACGCCGATTTCACCACCTTGCGTCGAAGACATCATTCCTTTGGTAAAGGCGGGCAAGGATGGGCTGACGCTAGAGGACGTATTTGGCTTTCTTAAGGGGCGATTGGCGCAAGCGGGGTCCACCGTGGATCTCGACGATATCGTCGGCTATGCTCGGCCTGGCGAAGAACCTGTCGACGTGCTCATTCGCGAGATCTCGGCTTCTGCGAGCCGGCCGCGTGTCTGGCAATCGGTCGCCATTTCGCTCAATAACACCATCGAGCATGTCTGGCGTCTGTTGTCCGAAAAAGAGCGCCAGCGGTTTTATGCAGAATGGCGATCACTTTGGATGGCTCGTCGCTCCACGTTCCCCATGAGTAATGCGCTCAAAATCAAGCGCTATGCAGAGACTGGCCTACTGCACATTTCGGCCGGGTTTCAGCAATGTGTTGCTCGCCAAGGGGCGGCCGATGGATTTGAGGTACGGATTTGCGACGCAAGTGGTCAAGCGCACAGTTCTTATCTTATCGATTACGTGGTGAATGCTACGGGCTTGTCTACCAATGTCGTCACGTCAGATGATCCGATTGTGCAATCCTTGCTGACAAAGGGATTGGCAGTGTCCAACCCCTACGGAGGCTTCCAGCTCGACTTCGATTCTGGTTGCCTGATCGACGCCAAGGGTGCGATTGTCGAAAATATCAGTCTGATCGGCAGCCTCGCAGGGGGGACTTATTTTTGGACGACATCTCTGGATGTGAATGCCCGCTTGGCCTTGGATCAGGCAAGGCGAATTGTCGGCAAGCTAACTGCAGCATGCGGAGGCTAGTTGATAACCCGATTGTTGCTCGACGCTGCGGAACACGCTCATACACGTCGGTGCCTATTTGCCGCAAGCGTCGAGCAGGAACAATTAGAAATTACTCAATCTTGATCCCCGCACGATCGATGACTCCCGTCCATTTCTTCACTTCGGTATTGACCAAGGTCTTGAACTCCCCAGGCGTGCTCGCCACAACCTCTACTCCCTGCTTGTTGAACTTCTCGATCACATCTTTTTCGTTCAGCATTTTTACCATGCCTGCATTCACCTTTTTGATGATATCGGCGGGGGTGCCAGCTGGCGCTTGCATGCCGAACCAAACGGATACCTCATAGCCTGGCACGCCGGCCTCGGCTACCGTCGGGATCTTGGGCAGCAGGAGTGCCCGCTTATTGCCGGTTGATGCCAGGGCGTTTAATTTGCCGGCAGTGATATTGGGATAGACGTTAGGAAGGTTGTCGAACAAGACGTCGATATCTCCTGCCAGAAGTGCAGTGACCGCAGGTGCACTACCTTTGTAGGGAATGTGTGTCATCTTGGTGCCTGTCAGCTCCAAAAAGAGCTCCATGGACAAGTGATTCGAAGAACCCGAGCCAGTTGATCCGTAGTTCACCTTTCCTGGATTCTCCTTGGCGTAGTCAATGAGATCCTTGACGCTTTTGAACCTGGAATCGGCTCGTACAGTGAGAATGTTCTGCGTGCTGCCTGCCCAGATTACCGGCTCAAAATCCTTGAGGGCGTCATAAGGCATTTTGTCCCGATAGAGCCCAGGTAGAGCGGAGAACGGCAGCGGCGTAATCAGCAAGGTATAGCCGTCTGGCTTGGACTGAGCGACCATCGTGTTGCCGATCAGGGTATTGCCCCCGGGTTTGTTCTCGACGACTACCGACTGTTTCCACTCTTTGGTCAGGTATTCACTCGCCGTGCGAGCCAGCGTGTCGTTGAAGCCGCCTGGTGTATAAGGTACGACGATCCGGACCGGTTTGTTGGGATACGATTCCGCTGTATTGGCCGAAACCATGCTTGTCGATGCCAAAGCCAGGGTGATGCCACCCAGCAGGACAGTCAGCTTTTTCATGTTCATCGTCGTCTCCTCGACCCTGAGGCCGTGTTGTTATGTGTTTAGAACTTCACAACGTATCCCGGTCCATCGATCACCGGAAAATCTTCGAATATGGATTCGTCGACTTCCACGCCCAGTCCAGGGCCGGACGGCGGCTCTACGCAGCCGTCGCTGCCAATGGTGAAGGTGGGGCCGAACATGTCTCGGAATGGATTGAAGTGCGAGACGCAGGCTTCGAAATATCCGGCGTTCTCTGTTGCCGCCAAAAAGTGCAGTGTCGCGGCATGGTTCAGGCCGGTCGCTGAACTGTGTGCATTGATCGGGATGCGAAAGGCCGATGCCATGGCGGCGATTCGTACGGCTTCGGTAATGCCTCCGGTCTTCGATAAATCCGGCTGCCAAACCTGTACGGCACCCGCCTCAAGCATTTGGGCGAACTCGAAGCGCATGAAGTGATTCTCGCCGGCGGCCAAAGGTACCAGTGGCGTAATCTTGGAAGCTTCGCGATACGAGGCGAAATCATTACATGCAAACGGTTCCTCTAGCCAACCAGCCTGGATGTCCGCCAGCACGGGCAGCACGCGACGCGCCTGTGCAATCGTATAAGCGGTGTTTGCATCGGTCAGAATGTCGATGTCGTCACCCACTGTTTTGCGAACGTGCAAGCAACGTGCAATATCATCCTTGACCGTATCACCGATACGCAGTTTGATGGCTCGATAGCCCCGTTCGATGTATGACTGCGCTTCTTCGGCCAGAGCCTGCGCAGGCTGGTAGCCAAGCGCGATGCCGCCCGCATATGCCGGTAGCCGTCTGCGGGACCCGCCAAGTAATTCATACAACGGCATGTTGGCGGCTTTGCCACGAATGTCCCATAAGGCCATGTCGATACCGGACAAGGCAAGCGCAGCGCCAGCCCCCAGGCCGTGGCTTGAGAATTGCATGCGGTGCACACGTTGCCAGGCACCGACGACGTCGGTGGCGGACATGCCGACCAGCAGGGGCGAGAGCGTATTGTGAATGTGACTGACAATGGCGCCAGGGCTGCGGCCTGGATGCGATTCGCCGTAACCGGTGATGCCTTCGGACGTCTCGACGCGAACGATGATGGCATCGCGCTTCAAGGTGCTGCCAACGCCCATGGTGACGGTCTTGCCTTCAGGCAATCGAAAGGAAAGGGGGATGGCGGTGATGCGCGTTATTTTCATTGAATATCCTTTACTGCGTAGCATTCACGGTTGACAACATTTTCGGGCCGTTCGCCTCGAAGCAGCGCCAGCTGGGTCTCTACGGCCATCAGGCCCATTGCTCGCTCCGCATCCTGAGTGGTTCCAGCAAGGTGAGGAGTGAGCAACACGCGTGGATGGTTGCGCAGCCTGCTGTCCATGGGTAGCGGCTGGGTGGCGAATACGTCTAGCGCGGCACCTGCAAGCTGGCCGGCTTCCAGCGCCTGGATAAGATCAGTTTCATTGATCACCGCGCCTCGGGCGACATTGATCAGCACCAGGCCCGGTTTTGCATGCGAGAGAACGCTACTATTGACCATGCCACGCGTTTGTTCAGTTAGCGGGCAAGCCAGTACGATGAAGTCACTTCGTGCAAATAGGTCGTCGAGCGTAAGTGCGGGAACCCCAGCAGGCAGACGGGAAGGGCTGCGTGTATGGGCCGCAACGCCCATGCCGAAACCGTTGGCGGCGATCTCGGCAATTCGCTTTCCGATAGCGCCAAAGCCTACGATGCCTATCGCCCTTCCCCTGAGTTCGAACGTTGTCGAGGCAGCGCTTTTTCTTTCATTCCAATTGCCCTGACGCACCTGATGGTCGAAGAACCTGAAACGGCGCGCACTTTCCAGCATGGCGGTGATGGCGTACTCAGCAACGGCGTTCGCATTGACTTCGGGAGTATTTGCGACGGGCAGGCCGTGTCGTGTCGCACTGTCGACCGGAATGAAGTCCAGGCCGACACCGTGGCGGACGATTCCGCGCAATGCGTTGGGACCGTCGAAGAGGTCGGCGGGCAACTGCCGGCGAACGATGAGGCCTTGTGCTTCCGTGATCTCATTGCGCAGTACTCGTGCGGCGGCAGTTGCATCCAGACTGGCGTCCAGGACCACCACTGTTGCGGCATCCGCCAGGATGGCATGCGCCTTGGGATGAATGGCGTCGGTAAGCACCACTTTGGGCCGAGTATCGATATTAATCATAGTTAGATCAGGCATCACACCGTTATTGTTTGTTGGTCGCGGTCTCAAGGGCCGGCGGAGTTGAAAGATGGTCAATCAGCGTGGGTACCGGGGAATGTTCAAGCCCAGCCTGTGCGGCCTCGGCGTATAGCGCCTTAATGGCAAGGGCGAGGGTGCCATGGGCGCCTTGTTCCTCGGCCATCGTGCAGTAGTAGCCCATATCCTTCAATGCGTTGGACACTGAAAAACGGAAACCCGAGGGGTCGTCGGATTCGATGTAGGGACGCAGCCGATTCAGCACAACGCCTCCGCCACCGCCGGCGGCCAAAATATCGCAGAATGTTTTCGGGTCGGTGCCGGTCAGGCGTGCGCATGCGGCTGCCTCGGCGAGTACCGCCGAAAATCCCAGCGACACATAGTTGTGCAGCAGTTTCATTTGGTGGCCCGAACCGACCCCGCCTGCGTAGGCAATATTCTCGGCGTAGCTCTGGAGAACGGGCAGGCAGTTTTCGTACACCTGGCGGTCGCCGCCTACTAGTAGGTTCAGCCGGCCCTCGGCGGCTTCCTTCGGCGTGCGGGTCATTGGCGCGTCCAGGAAGTACCCGCCTGCGTCCTGAATCGCTTTGGCGATCTTGAGCGTGGAGGAAGGTATGGCGGTAGAGCAGTCGATGACCGTGCTGCCTGGCCTTAGACCCTCGATTACGCCCCCTTTCTGGAATAGGACTGCCTCGACCTGGGGAGAACCTGTGACGCAGAGGATGAGTATGTCAACCTTGGCGGCCAGTTCCGCTGGCTGCGAACTGACCTTGACTCCAGCGGCGAGCAGCGCATCCAAAGGCTGATTGCCCGGATGATCGAGTACGGTCAGTGGAAAGCCGTTACGTAAAAGGCTGGCGGCAATACCGGAGCCCATCAAGCCTACGCCGATCAGGCCGATATTCGGTTTTTGTTCAGTCATGGAGATCTCCTCGTTTAGTTTCGATTTTCTTTTCTATGGCCTGCAGAGGCCGCCCATGTGCCGCCTATGAACCACTGTTGACGGAATAATGAAGATGGTTTCGGGTTCAGCAGCTGGCCTCGAGTGACGATGAAGTTTTAGCGCGGGATGAGCACGTTGCTTGGTGTGCGGCCTTGATAGAGAGCGTCCAGGCCGTCCACCAGCAGCATGCCCATGGCGTCGCGGGTTTCTTGGGTAGCGCTGCCAAGGTGCGGCGAAAGAAATACATTGTCGAGCTCGCGGTAGCGTGGGTCGACATTCGGTTCGTTGGCGAAGACATCAAGGCCCGCGGCAAACACGCGACCACCTGTCAGCGCGTGTATCAGTGCATCGTCGTCCACCAATTCGCCGCGCGATATATTTACGATCACGGCGCGCGCCGGTAGACGCGCTATGCGTTCTGCGTTGATGATTCCCTTCAATTGGGCGGAACCAGGTGCCGCGATCACGAAGATATCTGCGACTTGCATCGCTTCGTCCAGATCCGCATGGTAGCTGGCACCCGCTTCCTGCTCTGGCGGAAGCCGACGCCGATTGTGATAGTGGATTTCCATGCCAAAGGCACGTGCCCGCGTAGCGATCTCTTGCCCGATGCGTCCCATGCCAAACACTACAACGCGTTTTCCTTTCAACCCTATGCCCAACAGCTGCGTGGGGCTCCAGCCTGTCCAGCTGCCGCTGCGCACCATGCGATCCGCTTCGTACCCGCGACGACATGCGTTGAGCATCAACATCATTGCGATCTCCGAGCAGGCATCGCTTAACACATCGGGGGTATGCAGCACACCGATACCCAGCTCTTGAGCTACCGCCGTATTGATGTGGTCGTAGCCCACCGAGAGCGTCGCCACATAGCGCAAGCGGGGGGATAATTGACGCAGGACGCTCTCGTTGATTTGCTCAGTGGCGCTGGCAAATAACACCTGAGAACCCTGTGCAGATTTCACGATGTCGTCTGGCGACAGAATGCTATCGTTTTCATTGATGCGTAAATCGTAGCGTTTACGTAATGCTGCTTCCACACTTTCGGTGAATCGCCGGCATAAAAACGCCCGGGGTTTCGGGCTGCTAAGGACCATATTCTGCAATGCCTCCTTTTATCCTTTGTGATACTATCAATTCATATGACAAATTTGTCAAGCAATTCTCTAGCCGATGGTATTTGTATTAAAAGGCGGCGGTTACGTCATGCAAGAAAACAAGCCAGGCGCTGAAAGAACGCTTTCAGATCGTCTCACGGATATGCTGGCCCGCGAGATACGCAGCGGCGCCTATCCCGTCAATTCGCGGCTGCCTACTGAAAAATTTATGACGGAACAGTATGGCGTGAGCCGTACCGTCGTACGGGAAGTTATTTCGCGCCTTAAGTCTGCTGGTCTCGTGGATACCCGCCAGGGTAGCGGTACTGTCGTGCTCGACCCAGCATCCAGCGACGCATTCCGCCTGGGGCGGCCTGACGAAAACCCGGCCCGCGGTGTGCTGCGAATTATTGAATTGCGCCGTGGACTGGAAGCGGAAATGGCGGCTTTGGCTGCCGAGCGGCGTACCCCGCAAGATATGCTGCGCATCAACCGGGCGCTTGCCGACATCGACAACGCCGTCCAAGCGGATGGCGACGGCGTAGAGGAAGACTTAGCCTTCCATATTGCTATTGCCCACGCCACGGGTAATCCGCATTACCCAGAACTGCTGGGCATGCTGACGCGCGCATTGAAGGACGCCATACGGGTAACGCGCGGAAATGAAGCACGCCAGGCAGAGCTCGCCGAGAACGTACGCGGCGAACATGAGGCCATCCGCGCGGCGATTGAAGCGCAGGATATCGAGGCCGCCAGGGCGGCGGCATTTCATCACATGCTCAATACCGCAAGACGCATCGAGCATGTTGATCCCGAATACTGGCAGGGCGCCAGCAGTGCGGCAGCGGGCAGGCTAGCGCGTACCCGGCTGGCGTCCGAATTAAGGAAGAGCAAGTAAATTAACTTAGCACTGCCAATTTCTTACGCGAGATAAGGTCAAAATCGATATTCGCACCGAGGCCCGGGGCGGTTGGTGCGAGCACCATGCCTTCGTTATTGACGACAATGTCCTCCGCGAGACCATATTTTTGTGCCTCATCGGGCAGAAGAACTTCGAAGAATTCCGTGTTGCGAATGGCCATGGTGACATGAAGATTGGCCACGTTATTCAGTGAATTGCCGCCGTGGTGAATTTCGAAATTCATCCCGAACGCCTCGGCAAGATGGGCAGCCTTTAATACGGTTGTTATCCCGCCTTTCACCGCTACGTCGCCGCGCAGGAAATCGGTCGCTTTTGCGGTGAGCCACGCCACATACGTATCGAGTCCCGCAATGGGATATTCCGTTGCCATGATGGGTATGTGAAGTTGTTGTTTAAGCTTCTGGTAATTGTAGATGTCCCATTCCGCCAGAGGGTCTTCGTACCAGTAGAAATTCAATTCTTGTATCGCCCTGCCGACTCGCAGCGCTTGCGGATAATCGTAGCCCCATGTTGAGTCGAGCATTAGCGTGTAGTCATCGCCCACTGCTTGGCGCACGGTTTCGCACAATCGAATATCTTCCTGCCAGTTCTGTGGTGGATGAATCTTGTAGGCGGCCCAATTCCTGGATTTGAACGAGAGTGCCTGTTCTGCGTAAGATTCGTGGTCTGGCAGTACGGCGGAACTCGCGTAGGCGGGGATGCGGTCACGGAATGAGCCGATCAGTTGGTGGATGGGGAGCCCTGCGATCTTTCCTGCAATATCCCACAAGGCAATATCAACCGCACCGATGGCACGAATACTTGCATTTCTGGCTCGTTGCCATAGTGTCTTATTTAACGCTTCCCTATCAAGAGGATTTTTGCCGATCAGCGCTGGTTTGAGGAAGTAAATAAGGCCAGGGCCATCCATGTCGGCAGGGTTGCGGGCAGAC
Organism: Candidimonas sp. SYP-B2681; assembly: GCF_003971065.1. Taxonomy (GTDB): domain Bacteria; phylum Pseudomonadota; class Gammaproteobacteria; order Burkholderiales; family Burkholderiaceae_B; genus Pollutimonas. Next base: position 44,239 of record NZ_RYDV01000006.1, on the reverse strand, counting down.
CCAAGGAAAGCGTGTCCTACCACCCCTTCGTCGGTGAAAATTTCCAACAGGCTCAGTTTGCTTTCACCGCCAAAACTGCCAGTGTGCTTTCCGTAGCTTGTCGCGGTGATGCCATCCCAAGAGAAAAGAGTCAACGTAACATCGGTAATTTTCATGAAGTTTATTTCCAGATGAGTCAGTCTTGATGTTATTTTTAACTGCTACTACTTCGTCCAATTTCCGCCTGATTCCGGACGACCGGTAAGACTTCGTCGGGGTGCTAGGCCCGCGCGTCGTTTACAACGAGCTCTGTGATTCATATCATTAATTGGTATGATGAAAACGCATCGTGAGTAAGCAGTCTAGGCAGAAACAACGCTAAAGTCTAGTTTCATTATCAGCATAGCGATCGCGTTCTGGCACGGTGGTCCCCGGCAATATTCAAAGCTCCGTGTATTTCTTACTTGAGCCTTTAGCCTTGTTCGCCGGGTATTTTTCAGCGTTTTTCTGAAGCTTTTGCTGCACAGCGTCGTTTAAGTCGACCCCCAGCACAGAGGCCAAACGAACCAGGTAAAGCAGCACATCGGCGAGCTCATCCTTAACCGCTTGGGATGTGTCAGGACTGGTGCTGGCGGCTAGCGATTGCGCCTCGGTCATCCATTGGAATATTTCGGTAAGTTCACCGACCTCGCCAGTGAGCGCCATGACCAGATTCTTAGGGGAGTGAAACTGTGTCCAGTCACGGTCTATCGCGAACTGCTCCAACGCCTTCGTCAAAGGCGTGACGTCAATAAGGGGCTCAATCTGCGAAGGGTTGTTGTGATCAGTCAAGGTTGCCTGTCTCTACGTTTATTGCTTATTTGTATGTTACTAGCTCAGGCAAATCTTATGGCTTTTCTTGTGGACCGCTGTCGACACCATCGGGCGACAAGGGCGACTTGCATCTTCCTGCTATCCGGTCGACGACTTAGGTATCGTTAATCGACGCATCAAAATAAAAGGCCTGAGCCCGGTGATATACCGGCGTCAGGCCTTAGCTCTATCTTAATAATGCCCCGTTTTTGGGCTTAGTCTATTAAGCGGCTTTTTTCAGCGATTTTTTCAGCGCTTTGATTTTGCTTTCGTGCTTCTCTACTTTATTTTCACGAGCTTTAATTTTCTGCTTGATCGATTTAACGTTCTTGGACATGGTGCTTTCCTTGCTTTTACTTGGCCTATTCAATGGATTTATGCTTACTGATAAATTCACGAATAAATAGCCTGATTTCACGAGCGGCGGTGGTATCCAGCTTTTCACATAGCTGCAAAAACTGCTCGCGCTCGACGGTGCTGATACGAATCAGCAACTGACTATCTTTCTTATTGAGCTTGGTTTTAGTGGGTTTGTCGGACATCTGAAATACTCAATAAAACTGAGCTCGAATTGAAAAGATATATGCATTGTATATGCATTTTTCGAGGAAGGCAAGGATGGCGCTATCGATTCAGCAAGGATCTACCCGTTCCCCATGATGATTGCGACGACGCTGCCGATACGATGTCGGCAGCTTTTCAGCTTGTCAATGCACGAACTTCTAAGGCAAATACCGCAGCGCATCAACCGCCTTGCCGTCGTAGCGCAGCTCAAAATACAGGTTTACCGCATTGCTTCCGGTGCTGCCCATGGTGGCGATCGTTTGGCCTTGCTTGACCTGCGCGCCTTCTTTGGCCAGTAAGGTTTGGTTATGGGCGTAAACACTTAAAAAATTAGCGTCGTGGTTCACGATCAGCATATTGCCGTAACCGCGCAAACCGTTGCCGGCGTAGACAACCTTGCCCGAAGCGGCAGCCTTCACGGGCGATCCAGCCGCGGCAGCGATATAGACCCCCTGGGTGTTAGAGGTCGACGTCCCTCGTTTTCGCTGGCCCTCTGCAGGCCAGACAAGGTCGATGGAGCGTGGCGCGGCAATTGATGGCCCCTTCACCGATGGCGTCGGGGCCGACGTTACTGCCGAGCCACCTTTCACATTCAGGACCTGCCCGACCCGAATATTGTCGCCGTCTTTCAGCTTATTCGAACGTATAAGCGAATCGACACTTTGCCCATGTTTTTGCGCAATTTGCGTAAGGGTGTCTCCCCTTACAACGCGATACTGGCCCTGGCTCAGGGGCTTGCTGGTGCCACACGAGGCCAATACTATCGCCAGACTAAGAGCCGCCAAACATCGGCCGTACGAGCGAATCGTCGATGCAAAGACAGATGGGATTTCGATAGAAGGGAATGCAACACGGTTCATGGCTTTACAGCCAACGAGAGTAAATTAATTCGATGGGTCATTAGTGAGTCATTTTAATGGGTCATTAATAATGAAAGCTTGGGCGGTTAAGCCGGCATACGTAACGTCGTAGGCCTAATGCAGTGAGAGGTCATGAACCGCATGGGATGTTTCCAGCGGGAAACGCGATAACTCAGATCGCGTGGATGGCGTATCGAGTTGACGTGGCGTCTCTGACGGCTCTTACACGGGTGGCACTGGTGATATGAGCGTGGCGGACACTAGAGTTTAAGACAATTGCGAGGCGTAATCAGCTACGCATGAGTAACGCCATATGGCAGTCGATCTTATTATGAAAGTATGTTGCCCTAAATTGCGCATGGCTGCCACGCCAGGTTGGCATGCAAATTCCAGGTCGGTGTGAAATCAAGATCGATGTCACAAATCGTGGGGCTGTCTCGTCTTACCTACGACGGGAATTAATTCCCGGCATTTCGCCCACTCACTGTCTAGAGGTAAGCTTCATGTCTCAAGCTCGACTTAACCCGCATTCTGCCGCCCCGAACGCCGTCAACGCTATGCTGGAACTGTCCAAGTTCGTGGAAAATAGCGGTTTGGAACGCTCATTGCTCGAACTGGTCAAGATACGCGCATCGCAAATCAATGGCTGCGCTTATTGCATCCATATGCACGTCAAAGACGCGCGAAAGCATGGGGAACCGGAAATGCGGCTGCATCTGCTCGCCGCCTGGCGCGAGTCCCCCCTATACTCTGCACGCGAGCGCGCCGCCCTGGCGTGGACCGAGGCCCTGACGAGGCTGCCCGACACCGCTGCGCCAGACGCAGACTATAACGAGCTCTCGCAACACTTCAGTCAGGAAGAGCAGGTCCATCTGACGCTGGCCATCACGGTCATCAACAGCTGGAACCGTATTGCGGTCGGCTTCCGGTCGCAACACTCACAGGAGTAATCGGTCATGCACGATATCGACGCTGAGCGACAAGTCGCCATCACCGACTTTGAGCCGCAACGACCGTATCTATTGGGACTCGCCTACCGGATGACTGGCTCATGGTCCGATGCGGAAGATGTCGTGCAAGACGCCTGGTTACGCTGGCAAGCGGTGAAGCACGACGAGATCGACTCACCGCGCGCCTTCTTGTCGCAAACCGTGACTCGTCTTTGCCTGGATCTGTTTAAATCCGCAAGAGCCAGGCGGGAAGAGTATGTTGGAACGTGGCTTCCCGAGCCGCTTCCTACATCCTGGGACGAGGCCGCTTTTAATCCGGATGCGCTCGCTCATGATTTGTCGCTGGCGTTCATGCTGACCCTTGAGCGTCTGTCTCCGCTGGAACGCGCCGCTTTCTTGTTAAGCGACGTATTCGATTTGTCGTTTCGGGAAATTGCCCAGACGCTGCATCGCAGCGAAGCCGCGTGTCGACAGCTTGCTGCGCGGGCGCGCAAGCGCGTACGTGAAGCACGGCCGCGTTATCGAGTAAACGAACAGGAAGGACTTCGCATTGCCGAGGCTTTCCTGCAAGCGTCGCGGGAAGGGCATCTGGAAGAACTGCGCAGTCTGCTTGCCGAAGACGCGGTGCTTCAAACCGACGGCGGCGGCAAAAAGCTTGCCACGCTCAAACCGATACTGGGCGCCTCCAAAATTGCCCGTTTCTTCGTTGGCATCGCAGCAAAGGAAGGTGGCAACGCCCAAGGAGCGCTAATAACGCAATTGAACGATATGCCCAGCATCGTGGTCATCGAAGCGGATGGCTTGCCTCGCACGATTTCGCTGGATATCCAGCATGGCAAGATCGCCGCGATTTATATCGTTCGAAACCCGGATAAGTTGCTGCACATTCAAAAACTGCTTGGCGAAGGCGGTTTGCTGGTCTAAAACTCGCGCCTCGGCCCGAGGTTCGCCCAACGCACCTACCGGTTCTAGCCGCTAAAATCGGCAGGTCTGCTTGGCAATTTCTGCCGCGGCGTAATAGAGTCCGCTCTGATGCTGCTTTAAGAAGGCCACAAAATACGTCGCCTTCGGGGGGGTGGTCGACTCAATGACCTGTAAACGGTTCTGCTTGACCAGGTCCCTAAACAGAGATCGCGGCAGGCAACTGACACCAATTCCCGACTCGATCAGGCCGGCCAGCGCGACCAGACTGTTGCTGCCGAAGATCTGTCGCGGGGCCAGACCTGCACTGGCAAACAGCCTCTGCGTAATCATTGTGAGGCCGGACTCCTTTCCTTGAATGAGCAATGGCTTGGACGCCAATGCAAACAAGCTGATCCGTTTCCGCTTACCAAAAGTGCCAGGCGCGCAGAACCAGGAAAATAACGTGCTGCCTACTTCAACGCGGTCCATCGCATCCGTTAACGAAGGCTGCGGAATGATGACGATATCCATGGTTCCCGACATGAGTTTTTCCTGTAAGGAAGTCGAGATGTCGACGTCAGGATGCAGGACGATGTGGGGATAGGCCTCTTTGAATCGTTGCACGAAATTGGGAAACCACGTCAACGCCACAAGCTCCGTCATGCCGATATGAAGGACGGTCTCAGGCGTGTTGGCGTTGGAACGGCGTGCCTTTAAGTCTGCGAATGCGGTCAGTACGGCTTCGCATAGCTCAAGCACCCGCCATCCAAACTCCGTAAGCTCGGTTTTTTGTCTCGGCGTTGAAAAAACGAGGCCTACACAGCGGGCGGTCAACTCTTGCAGCCGCCGCGATGCCGCCGCCTGAGTGATATTCAACTTATTGCCGGCCCGTACCACGCTCTCTAGCTTCATTAGCCAATAGAAAGTCTCGATTTGCTTTAGCGTGATGCTGCGGGCGTCAAAAGCCTGCGTCGACGAAAAGCGATTATCTGCTCCCCACGCAAACGCCAGAAGCTCGGAGTGACGATGCAAGACTTCGCGTGCACAACGCAACACCGCTTCGCCTTCGAGCGTTGGAATTGCCGCGCGGCGCCCCGGCTCAAAGATCGGATAGTCGAACCATTGCTCAAAGTTCATCACGTGAGCGGAGACCACTGACTGAGCCAGGCTCAGTTGCTGTGAGGCGCCGCGAAAGCTACCCGTGTCCAGTACGGCCTGCATCGCCGCCATGGTTTTAATCGTGACCATTGATACCCTTGGGATCTTAATTTATATCGCTTTTTTGCATAGTACAAGATCGAAATAAATCGCTTTATTAATTTTAGGCGACCTGCCAGAATCGGGACCAGATCGGTTCGAACAATACATGGCGAGAGCTCATTCGGCTCTACAGAAACCGGCATTTGAATTTTGGCGAGGAGCCGACATGAAATTACATGCTTTACGATGGGCTGTTTCGATTGCAACCCTGGCGGTGGCCACTTCGGTCAGCGCCGATCAGTTGGCGGATGTCAAAGCCAAGGGCACACTGGTTTGCGGGGTAATGACGAACCTTGATCCGTTCGCCTTTACCGACTCCAACACGCAGCAGCAAATGGGCTATGACATCGACTTTTGTAAAGCCGTGGCCAATCAATTGGGCGTCAAGCCCGAGCTTAAGGTTATCTCTTTTGATGCGCGTATCCCCGAGCTAAGTCAAGGACGCGTCGACCTTCTCGCGGCGGTGTTGGGTTACACCGAAGCGCGCGCAAAGCAGATCGATTACTCCGACGCCTATTTTGTCAGTATTCAAAAGATGGGTGTGCGGGCCGACAGCGGCTATAAAGTGCTTGGCGACTTGGCCGAGAAGCGGGTGGGCGCGGTGAAAGCATCGAGTACGCTGGGCATGCTGCAGCAAACGCTTCCTACTGCAAAAGTAATCAGCTATGACGACGCACCTGCCGCGTTCATGGCGCTGGTCCAAGGAAAGGTTGAAGGTTTCGGTCAATCGGAAACGCTGTTGCGCCGTTGGATCTCCAAGGCCACCGATCAGAAGGTTAATGTCATCATGCCGCCCATGGGCCAAGAGGCCTGGGGCTTAGGCTTGCGCAAGAATGAACCTGCCTTCCGTGTTGCGGTGAACGACGCCTTGGCAAAAATGGAAGCCTCGGGTGAATCGGCGCAAATCTTTGAGCGTTGGTTGGGCAAAGACAGCATCTTCAAAATGGACCGGGAATTCAAAACCAGGCCCATCACGCAATAACGCACCCGAAGAAGCATCTCCATGGCATTTCACGAGTTGATCGGCGGCTCTTACGGCAAGCAGTTTCTAGGGGGCGTTCAGTTCACCTTGTTGCTGGCATCGGCCAGTTGGTTGCTCGCAATGATCGTGGGGGTTGCGCTGGCCGCAGTCCGAAAATTAGGCGGTGTGTGGTCAGAGCGCTTTGTGTCGGTGTACGTTGCATATCATCGCAACGTACCGATGTTGGTTCACGTCTTGCTTTGGTACTTCGGCATCTCTAACTTGCTGCCGCTAGCCTGGCAAGACTGGACCCTAGATCATAACGGCGAACTTATTTTTGCTGCGATCGCCATCGGGCTGTGTTCGTCAGCCTACTTTGCCGAAGATATACGCAGTGGCATTCGCGCCGTTGCGCCCGGTCAGATCGAAGCCGCGCGCTCGGTGGGTTTCGGCAGTGTTTCCTCCATGGTTTACATCATATTGCCGCAGGCCTTCAGGGCAGCGCTGCCTACCTTGGTGAATAACACTGTTGTGCTCTTCAAGAATACCAGCATGGCCATGGCCATTGGCGTGGCCGAACTGACGTACGTCACCAAGGAGATCGAGAACGCCACTTTTCTCACATTTCCGACGTACGCGGTAGCAACCCTATTTTATATCGGTGGCTCGCTGTGCATCATGCTTGTCGGTGAGCACATCGCCCGCAAGCTGCAGTCCAGGGGCGGGTAACGCATGTTGGATATCATCCAAAACCATTATCAGCTGCTTCTCGTCGGAACCTTTCCCAATGGTCCTTTGGGCGGCCTGGCGCTGACCCTGATTCTTTCCGTATTAGGTCTTATCGCTGCCTTCCCTTTAAGCATTCTGCTTGCTTTAGGTCGATTGTCGCCCATCGGGCCCATACGCTATGTGGCCACCACCATTGTCTACGTCGTGCGCGGTACGCCGTTGCTTATGCTGATCTTCTGGAGCTATTTCCTGCTGCCATTACTGATCGGCAATACGGTCAGCGCGTTTGCCACCCTATTGTGTTCGTTGGTGATTTACGAGGCGGCCTATCTTTCGGAAGTGGTCCGGGCCGGCATCGTTGCCTTGCCGCCGGGCCAAGTAGAGGCAGCGCGTGCGCTGGGATTTGGCCGGGCCAAGACCATGGTTTACATTGTTCTGCCGCAGGCCATATACAACATGCTGCCCAGCCTGGTAAGTCAGTTCGCGTCGCTGATCAAGGAAACGTCTCTGGGATACGTCATCAGCGTCCACGAGTTGACCTCAGCGGCCAACCGCTTGAACAGCGAGCTGCTCACCAAGCCGTTTGAAGTGTTTTCCATCTTGGCGCTGACTTACTTCCTCGTATGCACCTTCGTCACCTTTGTCGCCCACGTCATCGAGCGACGCGTTGCGAGGCGCAGGGAAGGTCAGTCCAATCCATCCATTCGAGTCCACCGTGATCAGATATACGAAAGTCAATAAGTGGTATGGCAATGACCACGCCTTGATCGACATCGATCTCATCGTTCCGCAAGGCCAGGTTGTGGTGGTCTGCGGCCCATCCGGGTCCGGTAAGTCGACGTTCATACGCACCATCAACCGTCTGGAAAGCATACAGAAGGGCCAAATCATGGTCGACGGCACGGACGTCTATGACCCAGGCCTCAATATCAATCGTTTCAGGCGAAGAATCGGCTTCGTGTTCCAACAGTTCAATCTGTTTCCCCACTTGAACGTCCTGGACAACATCTGCATTGCACCGATCAAGGTGGCGGGCAAGAGCAAATCGGAAGCACGCATGCGGGGCTTGCAGCTGCTGGAGCGCGTCGGCCTGTCACACAAGGTGAGTGCCTACCCACAGCAACTATCGGGGGGCCAGCAGCAACGGGTAGCGATCGCCCGGGCTCTGGCCATGGATCCGCCAATCATGCTTTTCGATGAACCGACCAGCGCGCTTGATCCGGAGATGGTGGGCGAAGTGCTGCAGGTCATGAAAGAGCTGGCGCGGGGCGGCATGACGATGGTGTGCGTCACTCACGAAATGGGTTTTGCCCGGGAAGTGGCGGACCGAGTCTTATTCATGGACGCTGGTCGGATCGAGGAAGACAGCGAGCCGGATGCATTCTTTGGTGGCCCTCAACATCCTCGCGCGCGTGCCTTCGTGGCGGATCTTTCGGCGCGCTAATCTTCTTGAATAGGACTCCAGAATGACAACGGATACGTCAGTGGCCGAAAGCACGCCCGGTTTCGACCGCGCCCTTATTATCGGTTGCGGATTGATCGGAGGGTCGCTCGGCCATGGCCTGGTGCATCATCGCGTGTGCGGGCGTGTCATTGGCTACGATGCCAACGCAGCCAACGCCGACAAGGCCTTGAGCCGTGGTCTCCTCGACGAGGTTGCGACATCGCTGGATGCCGCAATTGCCAGTGTTGACCTCGTTATCCTGGCCGTGCCGGTAGGCCGTACGGCCGATTTGGTGAAGCATTTGGCTCGCGGCGCCCTGGCCCATTCGATCATTGTCGACTCCGGTAGTGTCAAGCAAGCCTTTGCGCAGCAATGCGCCCAGTCAATGCCCGAAGCGCTCAGGAAACGGGTCATACCGTGCCACCCCATTGCCGGCCATGTTACGGCGGGGCCTGAGCACGCCGACCGCGCGTTAATGGCGGGACGGCCGATGATCATGACGCCGTCGCCAGACACCGACCCGGGTGCGTTGGAGCGCGTAGGCCAGATGTGGAAGCGCATCGGTTTCGACATACTGACGATGTCGGTACAGGAACATGATGCAATGTATGCCGATCTAAGCCATATGCCGCACGTCATCGCGTTTACGCTAATGAAGCACATACGCGAGCGCGGCATGCGGCCCGATATTCTGAAAATGTTTGCGGGTAATGCCTTCAAAGACATGACCCACCACGCAGGTCAAAACCCGCGCATGTGGCGCGACATCTTTCATACGAACCGTCAGGAAATCTGCCGATCGCTGGCCGGCTTCCGAAAGTCACTGGATGAATTGGAGCGCGTCATTAACAGCGACGATCAGGACCGCCTTGAGCGCGTGCTCACACAGCTGCAGGAAGCCCGCTTACATACTTGGCAATCATAATATGCATGTCGTCGTAGTCGGGGCCGGTATTGTTGGCGTTTGTACCGCGCTTGAACTGATTCGGGAGGGCCATAAGGTCACGGTCGTTGACGCTGCGTCTAACGCTGCGAGCCAAGCCAGTTACGCCAACGCCGGCTTGCTGTCTCCTGGTCATTGCTTCAGTTGGGCAGAACCCGGGACTGTTCAAGGGGTGCTCTCGGCCTTCATCCTAGGTAAGGACAGGCCCCGCATCGGCAGACCGCGCAATGCCGCGCTAGTAGGATGGCTAAGGTTGTTTGCCAAACAGTCCTCGGTCGGTAACTGGAAACGTAATTCTCGCCACGCGCTGCAGCTGGCCAGACTTTCTCGAGAGATTCATTTCAGCACGGACGATATTCCGCTTAGTTCGTATGGCGGCTCTCGTAACGGCCTGCTTTATCTTTACAAGGCGGGGGAAGCGCCAGCCGAGGCTGAACTCGATTTGTTGCGGGAAGCGGGGGAGCCATTCGAAGTGCTGCGCGGCAACGCGCTGCGGGCTCTGGATCCTTCGCTGAACGGAGCTAACGCCGATAGCTTCCACGGAGGAACTTACTGCCCGCTGGACGCCTGTGGCGACGCGCGTTTATACGCGCTTGAGGCAGCTCGAATTGCCGGGGAACGCAGCGCTCAATTCAGATGGGAAACCCGCGTGGGTGAAATCCTCATGCAAGAAGGTCGGGTCGTTGGAATCAGTACCGAAAGCGGCGTTCTGCCGTGCGATGCATGTGTGGTGGCGACGGGATATGCATCCAAAGAATTACTGCGTCCCCTGAAGTACAAGTTGCAGATCCATCCCGTGAGCGGCTATTCCCTCACGTATCATGGAATACAAGGAGCGCGGCCAGTTCACGGCGGCGTATCCATCTCGGACAAGATAGCCTGGGCCCCGTTCGGCGAGGGGCGGATGCGATTTACTGGATTCGCAGACATCGGCCACCCCGACAAAACGCTTAGCAGTCATCGATTTGCCAGCTTGGAGGCCTTTGCTCGCAAGCTTTGCCCAGCGGTGGAAGGGATGGAGGTTGAGCAATGGGTTGGTCAGCGCCCCATGACGCCGGATGGACTGCCATATCTTGGTGCCGGCACCCACCAGGGCTTGTTTCTAAATTGCGGTCATGGCGCCATGGGCTGGACAATGGCCAGCGCAAGTGCACGCCTGACGGCGCAAGTGATGGCAGGGCGGACGCCGTCGATGGATTTGACGCCGTTCCGTCATGATCGACGGTTTTTATAGCGGCGAAGGCAATGGCAAACCGTCCGCGCGTGCCAGCCGTTCCATCGCGGCTTCCAGGATGGCGCGAGCATGCCCGGCGGCATGTTCCAAGTCGTGATGCAACTGCGCATCGTCCGCATTGCGAGATGCGCATTGGGCACTGTAGCGCTCGAAGCTTCCGACCATCAATAGTACGTCGGCCAGATGTTTCGGACATTCGCAGGCTAGGCCGCTGCCAGCCGCCGTAATCGTGAAAAGCGCATCTTCGTCGAACCGCAGCTTTGGTATGGCGGGTTGCTGAGGGGGCGGCAGGCGCTCGCCCGCAAGCGCCGAACGGCATAACATCATTAATTCACTGAGTTCGGCCGGAATGCGTCCGACCAAGCATCCTTGCGCACGCAAGGCGCGGATGGTCGCGCTCGCACCAAAACGGTAAAGGACGACGACGGCAGCACCGCCACAGGCATCCCGGGCTGACATAATCAGGGGGAGCGCGCTTTCGTGGAGTTCTGACAGCTCGATCAACAGGACTTGCGCCTTCGCATCGGGCGGTAGCGAAGCAGCCTGTTCAAGCGTTGAGCAACTACATTGAACGATAATATCTTGCTCATCGCGTCCACCGGCGGCGATACGCCTGGCAAGGCTTCCGCTAATCACCGCCACCCTAAGCGGCCCCGCGGCCTGTTGTTCCTTAACCGGCGCTGCGATCAACTGTTGGAGCTGTTCGTCAGGCAAGCTGGCCAGCGTGCTGATTGCATGCCCCTGATCCACCAGCTGCTTGAGCAAGCCTAGCCTGCGAACCTGTTCGGCAGAATACAGTCGCTGCCCGCGAGCGGAACGCTCGGTATCGGACAAGTTATAGCGGCGCTCCCACACGCGCAGGGTTTCCGTAGAAAGTCCGGCCAGCCGCGCCGCGACTCCGCTGCGGTAGGAGATATGGCTGTCCTCCGGCGTTGTCTCGATCTTTTCCATTTCTGACCCCTTCTGAGTTGACCCGTATTTGAACCGCTAATGCTTGCATTATAGCGGTACAAACTATGGACGTATACGCTGCAAGCGCGTAGATTTACACAAAACGCGGTTCGCCGTTCGCCCCCGAGTTTTTCTGATCTCTCAGATTTTTCGGCGGTTCAATCTTACAAACCACAGGAGTCAACCATGAAACGAATTCTGACTGGAATTTCTATCGCCTGCGCCATCGGTACCGTCCAAGCTGCCAACATCGTGGACACGGCAAAATCAGCAGGCTCATTCACCACCTTGGTCACTGCGGTGCAGGCAGCGGGACTGACCGACACGCTAAAAGGGCCTGGCCCGTTCACTGTTTTTGCTCCGACCGATGAAGCATTTGCCAAAATCCCCGAGGACAAGCTCGACGCGCTCCTGAAGGACAAGGCGGCACTGACCAAGGTCCTCACCTACCACGTTGTGCCGGGCAAAGTCATGGCGAAAGACGTGAAGGCTGGCGCCGTGAAAACGGTTGAAGGCAGTTCGCTAACTGTGACAACCAATGGCGGAAAAGTGGGCGTGGACCAAGCCAAGGTCGTGAAAGCGGATGTCGTCGCAGATAACGGTGTTATCCACGCCATCGACTCTGTTGTTATGCCGAAGTAGGAAATGTTGGCATATGTTGCCAACCGGACGCTGGCGGGCCTTCGTATCAGCAGTCATTAGGGTAAATGCAATATACGTGTGACGCTGATTCAGAATGGCCCGCATTTCAATGAAGAGCCTACACAGGAAGTCGGCGCGCCGCGGTAACTAGCGCTACGCGTCGCCGACAAGCACGGTGATCTCCCCCGTGCCGCCACAGTTTGGGCAGGGTTTGCCGTCCTTCACGCCGCTGCCCTGACACGTGCCGCAAGGCAACTTTCCGGATTGGGCTGTCTCGGGCGGCACTTCATCGCCCGGGTGCTTATTGGTCTCCATGGCTAGCCTCACGTTGTAGTAAATATCACCATCCTGGGCTGCAAAAGATGTGCCCGGCCGCTTCTTCTATTACAAATTTCTTCTTCCCTTAACGGAGCATGGCCCCATTGCAAGGTAGCCATAACCTGAAAACGGGAAAGCGCCGATGCAGGCTCGATTCTTGCAAGGCGGCGGACGTCTTTGGCATCCGGATGGTATTCATGACTCCAGAAAGCACGCCTTTTTTTCAGCTCTGCGGTGGCGCCATGCAGAGACAAACCAATGACGCAATAACACCGCTTTTCGATAGCTATTTTCTGGGCGGCTTTGAGTGCTCCAGCCATCGCCGGAGAGACGGCCGACGCCTGGACCTGCTGCGCGACACACAACACGATGTGTTCGCCGCACAGGACTATCGAGCCATGGTGGAACAGGGTATTCAGACCGTACGAGATGGAATACGGTGGCATCTGGCCGAGCCGGCGCCGGGCGTTTATGACTGGTCGGGTTTCCTGCCAGTGCTGCGTGCCGCCCGCGAAGCAGGCGTGCAGCCTGTCTGGGATGTGTGTCATTACGGTTGGCCCGACGACCTCGATATCTGGTCGCCGGCTTTCGTGACGCGCTTCGCCCGATTTGCCGCCGCGCTTGCGGCGCTGATGCGCGACGAATGGCCGGAGGTGCCGTATTACTGTCCGGTCAATGAAATTTCATTCTGGGCTTGGGCGGGCGGCGACACCGGCGACATCGCCCCGTGCCAGCGCCGGCGCGGGATGGAGCTTAAATGTCAGCTGGTGCGCGCGACGGTCGCTGCCATCCAGGCGATACGGGATATCGATCCCCGGGCCCGCTTCGTTTCGGTGGACCCGGTCATCAACATCGTCCCTAAAAATGTACGCCAAGAGCGCAGGGCGGAAAACGCGCGTCTTGCGCAATACCAGGCGTGGGACATGATCACCGGTCGTTTGATGCCTGAGCTTGGCGGCAAGCCCGATCTGTTGGATATCGTCGGCGTCAATTTTTACTCGCACAATCAGTGGTATCTGAACGGCCCCACGATTCGAAGAGGCGAACCCCTTTACCGTCCGCTGCGCGACATCCTGGCCGAGACCTACCATCGCTATCAAAGGCCGCTCTTCATTGCAGAAACCGGCGCGGAAGGCGAGCATCGGGTCTCGTGGCTGCGTTATGTGTGCGACGAAGTGGCTGGGGCCTTGGACATCGGTGTTCCGGTCGGCGGCATTTGCCTCTATCCCATCACCGATTATCCCGGTTGGGACAATCACCGGCATTGCCCCACAGGCATGTTGGGCTTTGCAGACGAAGCAGGACGTCGTCCCGTGCACGAGGAACTGGCTGCCGAGGTGCTGCGGCAGAGCGATCGCTTCGAGCGCCGGCTGGTCCCGGCCGAAACGGCCTTGCTCGGGGCATCTGGCGGGCAGCTATCGGAGGCGTGCGCGGTTCCGGATGCGGTATGAAGTCTACGCCGTACGAATCACGCGGCTTGCTTTTCCGGGGGCGTGGTTCTCTGGTGTTGCAGACGTCGGACATAGTTCGGCAAGAATCGCCGCAACGAACCATCGGGAAATCGAATGTCGACGCGTTCGCGCGTGACAGCCTCGACGAGCCCCGCACCGTAACGCCGAACACCTACACGGTCGCCGGGACGAAACGCCGGCGCGGTAGGCGCCGGGGTGTCAGCCTCGGTTTGAATCACGGCATGCTGCTCCATTTGTTCCGCCAGCGCTTCAGCTTCTTTGGCGAGCTCGCAGCTGTCGCAATGATCGCAGTGCTCCCACGTCGGACTGTCGTCAAAATAGTCGAGCAACATGCGCCAGCGGCATTGTCCGCTGCGCGCGTATGCCACCATGGCGCCCAAGATTTCACGGTCGCGCTCCGCACGCAGCTCGTACTGGCGAACCGCCTCTGCCGCGCGCGCCTGTATGTCAGCGTCCGCGAGTAGGGTAATCGCGCTGCCCTTGCGCTTGATTAGCTTGGCATCGTCCAGCATCTTGAGCGCGACCTGCAGCTTGCGCACAGGAATATCGGGGACCGCCGCCCGCAGCGATTCGAAAGTAATGGCCGCGCTTCCGGCCGACAGGGCGTCTACGATCTGCGCCACCATGGCCTCGGACGGATAGCGATTGATCAAAAAGAATTGCTGAATCCGCTTGTCCTTTTCCTCGTGTATCAATACGCAGCGTGCCGGCTCTCCGTCACGACCCGCCCGGCCCGATTCCTGATAGTACGCATCCAGGCTACCCGGAATCTGCGCATGCACGACCAGTCGCACGTCGGGCTTGTCGATGCCCATCCGGATGCATTAGTGGCGACCATGATACGAACCTGACCCGACATGAAGGCATCCTGATTGTCGTGGCGTGCTTTTTGCGGCAGCTGCCCGTGGTAAAGCGCAGCACACCGATCCGCCTCGGTCAACATTTGATGCAGCGCCGTCGCTTCCTTGACGGTCGCCGTATAGACGATGGCCGGGCCTTCCGTCTCGCGCAGCATGCTCAATAGCGCCTCGCGCCGCTCATGCTCACCGCTGACTTGTCGAACGGCGTAATGCAGATTGTTCCGGTAAACCCCTGTCTTGATCACGCACATGGCGGCCAAGCCAAGTTGCTCGCCGATATCGTGGATCACCTCGTCCGTCGCGGTTGCCGTCAGAGCCAGCACCGTGGGCGAACCCAGTTCGCGGATGGCCTGGGGAATGTCCAGGAACGCGGGTCGGAAGTCATGACCCCACTGCGAGATGCAGTGGGCTTCGTCGACCACGAAGAGGGTCACCTTCTGTGTTTTCAGCCAGTCGATGAACTCGCCATTCGTTAAATGCTCCGGTGTCGTCATGAAGATGGGATTGCGATACTGGGCGGCATCTTTCATGTAGCCCTGCAATATTGGCGTGGGCGTCGCGCTGTTGAAGACGGCGCTCTCGACGCCGAAGTCGCTCAACTTCTCTTTCTGGTCTTGCATCAGGGCGATCAAGGGCGACACGACCACCGTCACGCCGGGCTCACAGAGTGATGGCAACTGATAGCAAAGCGACTTGCCGCTGCCCGTCGGCATAACCGCCAGCGTGTTGTGGCCAGCGAGTACGCTTTGAATGACTTCTTCCTGGCCTGGGCGCAGTTGGGATATGCCGAACTGGTCTTGCAAGATGCGTCGGGCTTTGCGCTCGGTCGAACGGTTCATGGTGTGTCCGCTGGGGGTGGGGCTGCACCACAGCAACCGTCATGCCAGTGTGCAACTCTTTTGGCGCTGTTGCTTGTATGCCGATGAAGCTTAGGGCCTATACGGTGAGATGCCGCCAAGGTCTTCGGATAGTTCGAAGGCTGTTCGCTTCATTTCGGGAACAAGCTTCTCCAAGATGGCTTCGTCAAAGCGATATAGTGGGATCGCCACTGAAATAGCACCCATTAGGGATGTTCCGTGCATGAAGACGGGGCAGGCGACTGCCGCGCTTTCAGGGTCTCGCTCGCCTTGCGATACCGAAAAGCCAAGACGCCGGATAGTGTCATAGCGTTCTCCTTCGGCTCCGTCGCCGATCGCGCGGATCACGTGTCCTGCCGCACCGATGTCTAGACCGAAATGCTTTCCCTCGACTACGTGCATTCGTACTGATCGCCGCGGTTGTACGTGATGCAAACATACCCGTTGATCGCCTTCTCGCACGTAAAGACTAGCGCATTCGCCCACTTCAGCTACGAGCTGCTTGAGCCGTGGTACCACGTAGTCGGTCATATTGAAGGAACGCCGATACATCTCGCTGAGAATGAGTACCCGCGGCCCAACAACATAGCGACTGTCGGGCAGGCGCTTGACGAACCCCGCGAGCATTAAGGATTCCAGGAGCCTGAGGATCGTACTTTGGTAAAGGCCTGTTTCGCTGGCCAGCATGGAAAGCGTCAGTCCATCCTCCGAGGATTCGAACGCGCTTAGCACTTGGAGGGCGCGATTAACCGCTGCCACCCCTTCTCCCTTCCGAGCACGGTCAGGGGATAACCCCAATGAACTTTCTTTCGTCATAGTATTAGAATTCATTTCTGAAAATCATAAAAATAGAATTGATTTCTATTTTACAGGAAAAAGATGAGCTTAACAGAAACTTCGCCATATATCGGAGGTGGTCGCCACTCTCGCATGCCCTGCATTGTCGGTGCCTACGAGCACCCTACACGCTATGCGCCCGACACCACTGTGGCTCGCCTTCATGCTGACGTAGCACTAGGTGCAATCGAAGACGCGGGCATTAACAAGGAGGACATCGACGGCTACTTCTGCTCTGGTGATGCGCCGGGAATGGGGCCAACCTCAATGGCCGAGTACCTGAATCTCAAAACTAAATATGTCGATTCCACTGACGTCGGGGGCGCCTCGTATCTGAACCTTGTGAATCATGCCGTGCGCGCTATCAATGAGAACAAATGCAATATCGCGCTCATCACGCTGGCGGGGCGGCCACTAAGTGAAGGCGTAGCCACCGGCATCAAGCCGAAGGTTCGCAATGCGAGCCAACCGGACTATCCTTGGGAGCAGCCCTACGATATCGCCAACGTGTCTGGCTATGCCATGTGTGCCATGCGGCACATGTATGAATACGGCACTACTGCGGAACAGCTGGCCATGATCAAAGTGGCGGCATCACATCATGCGCAATTCAATGCCAATGCAAAATTACAAAGGACCGTGACTGTCGAGGATGTGGTGAATTCGCCTGTCATTGCGGACCCCTTGCGCCGCTTGGATTGCTGTGTGATTACAGACGGCGGCGGAGCAATCATCCTGGCTCGTCCCGAAATTGCCCGTACCCTACGTAAGCCGCTTGTTCGCGTAATAGGTGCCGGTGAGTCTGTGAAGCACCAGAACGGCGGCTATATCGACCTTACCTATACCGGTGCGGCGTGGTCTGGTGCCATTGCGTTCGAAGAGGCTGACGTTAAACCGCAGGATATCCAGTACGTCTCACTGTACGACAGCTTTACGATCACGGTGCTCATGCTCCTTGAAGATCTGGGATTCTGCGAAAAAGGCGAGGGTGGCCGGTTCGTCGAAGATGGCAATCTGATATCAGGCGTTGGTCGACTTCCTTTTAATACGGATGGTGGAGGTTTGTGCAATAACCATCCCGCTAACCGCGGCGGTATGACAAAGATCATTGAAGCGGTTCGGCAGTTGCGCGGTGAAGCCCATCCTGCCGTGCAAGTGCCGAATTGCGCTCTTGCCCTTGTACAGGGCATTGGCGGCATGTTGGCGACCCGGCATGGAAGCGCCACCTTGATTCTTGAGAGGGGATAGAAAGATGAGTTCATGGGAAAAGGACTATTCCGCGCCTATTGTTGATGAGGACTCCGAGCAATTCTGGACGAAAGCTTGCGAGAAGCGGCTGGTCATCAAGCACTGCACGTCATGCGATAAGTCGCATTGGTACCCGCGCCCACGGTGCCCCTTTTGCTTAAGGGACAACACCATTTGGAAAGAGGCTTCGGGAACAGGCGCAATCTATTCCTACAGCGTCATGAGGCGGGCAGTCAAACCTTACATCGTCGCATTCGTGACCCTGGATGAAGGCCCAAGCGTGCTTACCAACATCGTAGATTGCGATCCCACCCGAATTTATATTGGCATGCGCGTCGTTGTTACCTTCCGGCACCCGAAAGGCGAAAGCGCAGCAATCCCGGTGTTTCGACCGGCAGACAACAAGGAAGGAAACAATGGATAAAACCATAGCATCGCTGGAAGAAGCAGTGGCCGATGTGACAGATGGCTCCACGCTTATGATTTCAGGCTTTGGCGGCGCGGGGCTGCCCTTTGAGCTTGTGGACGCAGTGCTCGCCAGCGGAGCACGTAACTTGACGATCATTAGCAACAACGCCGGTAGCAAGGGCATAGGCATCGCCAAGCTTGTGAAGCAAGACCGGGTACGAAAGGTTATCTGTTCATTTCCGCGTCAGCCGGGATCCGATGATTTCGACCAGCAGTACCGCAAGGGCGGGATTGAGCTGGAGCTGGTCCCGCAAGGCACGCTGGCGGAACGAATCCGAGCCGGTGGGGCAGGAATAGGTGCTTTTTTTACTCCTACCGGAGTGGGAACCGAGCTCGCCGTGGGAAAAGAAGTGCGTTCCATCGGCGGTATAGAACAAGTGCTTGAGCACGCGCTAGTGGCCGATTTCGCGCTGATTAAAGCGAATACAGGGGACCGTTGGGGCAACCTTACCTATCGTGGCACTGCACGGAATTTTGGTCCGGTCATGGCGACTGCAGCTAGGTGCACTATCGCCCAAGTAAATCACATCGTGCCTCTTGGGGATATTAATCCGGAGCATGTCGTGACAGCTGGGATCTATGTCAATCGCGTTGTGTTAACTCCATGGAAACACTAATGAAACCGAAACCGACTTATACGCCAAGGACGCCCGATGAGATCGCCAGGCGCGTAGTGGAGGACATCCACGACGGTGCTTACGTCAATCTCGGGATTGGCCGACCCATGCTTGTGTCGAACCATCTTCCGGCCGGCAAGGACATCATTCTCCATAGTGAGAACGGCGTTCTTGGCATGGGCGCCGTTGCGACTGGGCCCGATGCGGACCCCGACTACGTCAATGCTGGCAAGCAGTCGATTAAGTTAAGAAACGGGGCTGCGTTGTTCCATCACGCGGACTCCTTCTCGATGATAAGGGGTGGCCATATTGATATCTGCATTCTGGGCGCGTTTCAAGTCTCAGAGCAGGGCGACCTGGCGAATTGGCGCACGATGGACAAGACTGCGATTCCCGCCGTGGGGGGCGCTATGGACCTCGCCGTCGGAGCGAAGCAGGTGTTCATCATGATGGAGCATCTGACTAAGGACGGTGAGTCCAAGCTGGTCCAGTCATGTTCTTACCCCTTAACAGCAGCAAAGGTAGTAACGAGGGTCTACACAGATTTAGCGACGCTTGAAGTCTCAAAAAATGGTTTCAAGGTTGTGGACAAAGTTTTCGGGCTCTCGCATCAAGAGCTTGAGTCTATTTCGAGATTAACAATCCAGGAGGAGTAACACATGAAAATTAAGAGCATGCTCGTTGCAGTTTCACTGTTAGCTATGAGCGGTGTGGCGCAAGCCGCGTACCCGTCGGGGCCAATTACTATGGTGGTGGGCTTCTCGCCCGGCGGAACAGCGGACTCGACTGCGCGCATCCTAGCCGAGGCGATGGGGAAGGTATTGGGCCAGAGTATCGTCGTCGAGAATAAGGCCGGGGCGAATGGGAACATTGCCACAGCATACGTCGCGCGCGCCGCTCCAGATGGTTCCACGTTGTTCGTAACCTCGATCGGGCATGCCGTTAATCTTGCGATGTATCGGAATGTGAAGTACGACCCGGTTAAAGACTTTACGTCAATCGGACGCATCTTGACTGCTCCAAACATGATGGTGGTGCCCAAAAATTCGCCCTTCAATAATGTCAAGGAGCTGATTGAATTCGCGCGGGCAAACCCCGGCCAGCTAAACGTTGCCTCCTCAGGCATTGGGACGTCAGTGCATCTGTCCGCCGAACTTTTTAAGCAATTGTCGGGCACGGATCTGACTCATGTACCGTACAAGGGAACAGGCACAGCGATGCCAGATCTGCTTGCTGGCACCACCCAAGTGATGTTTCCAAATCTGCCTAGCGCTTTGCCGCATGTTAAGCGTGGAGACCTGAAAGCGTTTGGCGTTACCACCAAGGAACGGTCAGGCGCAGCGTCAGATATTGCAACGCTGGCGGAAGCCGGTGTGCCAGGCTACGATATGTCGACGTGGTACGGTCTCATAGGTCCGGCTGGCATGGACGAGAAAATCGTGAAGCGTCTCAACGACGTTCTACAACAGGTGTTAAACGAACCCGCAGTGCGAGAAAAACTGATCTCCCAGGGCGCGGATCCTGCTCCGGGGACGCCCGATGAATTCGCTCGTTTCGTTGAGGCGGAGACAAAGAAGTGGGCCAGCTTAGTGAAGGAAGCGAAGCTGGAGATCAACTGAGGCTCTATTTCTAAGCTTTTGGAGTCGCGCCCCCTCTCTAGGGAATGCGCACCAAAGTTATGAAAGTGGCCGTGCGCCAAACAGCTTTACTCCAGCCTAGGGGTAAGGCGGTTTGGTGCATACTCGACTGTGTTGCGAATCAGCTTTGTGTTGGCACTGGCACTCCCAGTTCTTTCAGTTTGGCTACTATTGTTCTACAGGTCGTTTTTGCAAAGACTGCAGAACCTGGCATTAGCGAACAATTGGAACGGCATGAGTTCTGGATGCTAGAAGGCGGTTTCTGCAAGTACATAAGAACAGAGCGCAGGTGCATAACCCTGTTGAGTGCGGTCATGCCGAATATGGGAATATAAAGCAGACTTCGTTTGATGCTTTCGATCGCACTGCTCAAGATCATGGTCCTTGGACGATCATCCCTTCTTGCTAGCCATTGCCGCGTATTTGGCCTCCAGACGCTCAAAGACTTCGTCAGCGGGCTTGATGCGTCCAGCATCAGCATCGGTCAGCCCTCGTGCGATCGATGCATCGAATGCGGCAAGTCGAGCTTCGCGGTCTTGAATGAGCCGCACGCCCTCACGCAGCACCTCACTTTTGGAACCGTATCGTCCGGTCTCGACGAGGCGGTTTACAAAATTTTCGAGCTCTTTGCCCACATCTGCGCTAATCATGGTTGCGGTCTCTCAAAGTGTCAGTCACGAAGAGAATAATATTCTTAATTAACTATTATCAAGTCTTGGCGGGCGGAGAGTAAACGCTGCTGCGCTGCGGGTGTAGACGGTATTTCCTTTATGATTACAGCTGTATAGCCTAAGCTTTCTAACCGTCTACCTATCGGCTTCTTATGATCAGCACTCTCAAAATCCGAGACTTGATCGCCTTGGGTTTCATGACATTCGCGCTTTTTTTAGGTGCGGGCAACATCATCTTTCCTCCTATGGTGGGCCAGTTATCCGGCAATCAGCTGTGGTATTCCGCGCTAGGCTTTCTCCTGACGGGTGTCGGCTTGCCGTTATTGACGGTCGTGGCGCTTGCCCGCGTGGGGGGCGGCATGAGAGCATTGACCGCGCCCATCGGTAAAGCGGCGGGTATCTTGTTAGGAGTGCTGGTGTATCTGACCATCGGGCCCCTGTTTGCCACGCCGCGTACCGCTATGGTTTCCTTCGAAGTGGGTTTTTCGCCATTCATTGGCGCAGGTGGCACGGCACGAGCCATATATACCATTGTCTATTTTGGGACGGTGATGCTGCTTGCCCTGTTCCCGGGGAGGCTGCTCGATACCATTGGCAAAGTCATTACCCCCGTGCTCATCGTCGCCCTGATCGTGCTGGGCGCCGCGGCCATTATCGTGCCCGCGGGCGTCATCGGCCAGCCTACCGGCCTGTATGTCGATGCACCTCTTTCGCAAGGCTTTATTCAGGGCTACCACACGATGGACGCCCTTGGCGCAATGGTCTTCGGCATCGTCATCATCAATGCGATCCGCAGCCGTGGTATTTCAGATGCGCATCTAGTGACGCGGTACGCCATCGTCGCTGGCATCGTCGCTGCCGTGGGGCTGGCGTTGGTTTACCTGGCGCTGATTTTTCTGGGTGCCGGCAGTGGCGGGCTAGCCCCTGACGCGATGACCGGCGCGCCCATTCTTACCGCTTTTGTCGGCCATGTCTTCGGACCCATGGGTAACGTGTTGCTGGCCGTCGTTATTACCCTGGCCTGCGTGACCACAGCAGTCGGCCTGGTGGCTGCCTGCGGCGACTACTTCAGCACACTCTTGCCGATGTCCTACCGTAGTGTGGTTATCGTCATCAGCCTGCTCAGCACGGTCATTGCCTATCAAGGGTTGGAACAGCTCATCGCTGTGTCGATACCCGTGTTGTCCGCGATCTATCCGGTGGCCATCACGCTCGTCGCGCTCAGCCTGGCGTTCAGGCTGTGGTGCCGGCCATCGCGGGTGTTCATTCCCACCCTGATCGTGGCCACCCTATTTGGCATCATGGATGGGTTGACGGCCGCGGGCTTTGCTTATCTGGTGCCCCAAGCCGTTTCCGATATTCCCGGCACCAATCTCGGCCTGGGATGGCTCATGCCGGTGCTGCTGGCGCTGGCCGCTTCAGCGGCCTACGACCGGTTGAGTCGTCGTTGAGGTGCAGCCGGCAGCTGTTTTGAGGCCCGAATGCTTAACCGGAATAGTCACTGGCTAAGTGGGATCCCGATTGCGCGGCTATAGCCTAGCACTTCACGGCGGGATGTTTAATTTCGATCGACCCACCAAGAACGCATGCTGAGCCAGTTCATTCTGCAGGATGTTTGCTGAGCGGCGATGTGTGCTCGCACCTTAAGGACTGAACTTTGGCAAGCACATTAGCCACCTGAGTCTATGCCGTATCGCTCCTGTGTTAGCGGCTGTAATACAGGTTGCACTACGCTGACGGCGAGACGTAAGCTAAGTTCAAGGATGGTCGTAAACCCTCGTATCTTCTAAGTATTTTCACGTATGGCTCACGCCCGGGAGGAATCATGAAGCTACAGTCTTGGTTGACGATTCTTGCAGCGAGTGCGTTCTGGGGACCAGCTTTCGTGTCGGCTCAAGGAGTTCATGGATTTCAAGGAGTCCATGGGTTTCAAGGAGTCCATGGGTTCCACGGAGTCCATGGGATTCATGAGGTTCATGGGATTCATGAAGTTCACGGAATTCACGGGGTTCATCGAATTCATGGGGTTGACAGAATCCACGGGGTGCACCCAATTCACGGCTTGTCGCCTTTTGCTATGCCGCATAGCTTAGTAAACCCGCAGGCTCACACAGGAAACTTTTTCTCCCATTTTGACCCCGCCGTTCCCAACCGTCGTGTTCCGAGTTTGGCGCCACCCGTTTCGGGCGACATCCATCCCATCACGCCTGACAAGGCATGGACCAAGCCGCCCTCAATAAACCCGGCGCTCCCCTTCACGGAATCCGGAAAGGGCAATATCGCGAATGACGACGCCATTCTGGGTAGAGGTGCACTAGGTATTGAAGAACCCCTCGAAGGTATCGGCGATACCGACAGTCTTCTCCGATAATCGATTGGGCTCTACATTAGAAGTCAGTTATTTACGGTAATGACCACCTTTCCGAAATGGGAGCCGCTACGCAGCCAGGCGTAAGCGTCGACCGCCTGCTCAAAACTGAACGTCCGGTCGATGATGGGTTTAAGCTGATGAGTCGAGATGGCGTTGTTCATGGCGGCAAACATGGCATGGCTGCCGACGTAGACACCATTTAAGCGTATCGCCCGCGTGATCAAGGGCAAGGGGTTGATGTGCCCGACTCCTGAAACCAGGCCAATTGTGGCGACGGTCCCGCCGACGCGCACGGCCTGCAAGGACTGCTCGAGCGTCCCGGCGCCGCCAACTTCGACAATCAGGTCGACCCCGCGACCGTCCGTAAGGCGCCGTACTTCTTGCGACCATTCTGGCGTGTCGCGATAGTTGATGGTGTGGTGTGCACCCATTTGGCGCACGC
Organism: Candidimonas sp. SYP-B2681; assembly: GCF_003971065.1. Taxonomy (GTDB): domain Bacteria; phylum Pseudomonadota; class Gammaproteobacteria; order Burkholderiales; family Burkholderiaceae_B; genus Pollutimonas. Next base: position 20,169 of record NZ_RYDV01000006.1, on the reverse strand, counting down.
GTTCGAGTTTCTCGTCGCTACTGGAGGTCTGAATGACCATGGCTCCCATGGCATGGGCGAATTGCAACGCGAATATCGAGACACCCCCCGTGCCCTGCAGCAGTACGGTCTGTCCGGCGTTGATTCTGCCCAGATCCACCAGGGCATGCCAGGCAGTAAGGGCGGCGCATGGCAGCGTGGCGGCCTCTTCGTAGCTGAGGTGTTGGGCAAACTTCAATGCAGCCCGCTCCGGCAACACCACGTATTCCGACAGCATGCCATCAACCGGTCCACCAAGGGATGGCGTGACTCCCGCTTCGGTGACGTCGCCGGATGTCCAGTTTGGAAAAAATGCGCCGGTGACCCGATCGCCGACCTGCAGGGCTGTGACCCCTGGACCCACCGCACTGATTTCGCCGGCGCCATCGGACAAAGGAATCACATTGGCTTTGGTCCCGCTACCGTACATGCCATCCTCGATCAGTAGATCCCGGTAATTCAGGGATACGGCATGGACACGTATCAGCACTTCGCCGTGCCCCGGTTCAGGCGTGGCGCGCTTGTCGTTCAGTGCGAGTGAGAGGCCGTCTTTGGTGGCGTGTAATTCGTAAGCTTTCATAGTCACAAATCCCAATGAATTAGCGCGTGCGCGATGTCTCTATGATACAGCCCGGGTCCTGGCGTCTATCCTGTTTTGCGAAAGGTGAACGGTGGCGTCATGCAGCGAATCGTTGCACGCTTGAATTTATATGCAATTGCATTATAATTTTCTAGTCGTACGATGACACACAACTTGTATAACTCTATGTTTATAAGCCAAAGATTAGATAGATACCTTGTCATATCACAGGCATTACGCCATGCTCGGTAAAGTAAATCGAGCTTGGTGTCTTGTCACACAACATAACTATGTCTCGCTTTACTAGCTGGCGGGCTGTTGGGGACCAATTTTTGAATAACACTCCTTATTCGGCTTTTCCGAACCAATTCCGGCTCGACCTCCGTGCCGGCAAACGCTTGATCGGGTGCTGGTCTGCATTGGGCAGTCCCATTACCGCAGAAGTCCTCGGCGTAGCCGGTTTCGACTGGATCTTGCTGGACGGCGAACATGCGCCCAACGATGTGCTGGCGTTCATTCCGCAGTTGATGGCGCTCAAGGATAGCGTCAGCGCACCCGTCGTGCGTCCGGCCAGCAATGACACCGTGCTGATCAAGCGCCTGCTTGACATCGGCTTCTATAATTTTCTGGTGCCTTTCGTGGAAACTGCAGACGATGCGCGCCGGGCGGTGGCCGCGACGCGCTATCCGGGCAGCGGCGTGCGCGGCGTATCGGTGGCGCATCGTAGTAACCGATATGGCACAGTAAAAGACTACCAAAAGGTGATCAACGACAACATCTCCGTCAGCGTTCAAATCGAGACGCAGCTCGCGGTCGACAATATTGATGCGATTGCCGCGGTGGACGGTGTGGATTGTCTTTTCATCGGTCCGTCCGATCTGGCGGCGGGCCTGGGTCATTTGGGCGATGCGTCGCAGCCTAAGGTACAGGCTGCCATTGCCCATGTTTTCGCCCGAGCCAAAGCGGCCGGCAAGCCCAGCGGGATTCTTGCTCCAGTGGAGGCCGACGCCTGCCGCTATATCGAAATGGGCGCGACCTTTGTCGCCGTGGGTAGTGATCTTGGTGCCTTTCGCACTGCAACCCAGGCTCTAAGGGACAAATTTCCGTCAAACAACGAATCTATTGGGGAGAAGTAATGAGCAAGTTAGGTTTCGTAGGGCTGGGCATCATGGGGGCGCCTATGGCCCTGAATCTGATCAAGGCGGGGCACGAGGTGTTGCTGTTCAGCCGCTCAAGCATCCCATCCAGTCTGGTCGAGGCAGGTGGTAAAGCGTGCAAATCCGGTAAAGAGGTCGCACAAGGCGCGGACATAATCTTCACGATGGTGCCAGACACTCCCCATGTAGCAAGCGTGCTCTTCGATCCCGAAGGCATTGCCGAGGGACTCTCAGCAGGCAAGATCGTGGTCGATATGAGTTCCATTTCGCCCATCGAGACCAAGGCGTTCGCCTCCAGAATTAATGCGCTCGACTGTGAGTATCTGGACGCGCCCGTGTCCGGGGGCGAGGTTGGAGCTCGAAATGCGGCGCTATCCATTATGGTGGGCGGCGCTGAAGCGACCTTCGAGAAGGTTCGGCCGTTCTTTGCCGCGATGGGCACCAACATCACGCTGGTGGGTGGCAACGGTGATGGGCAAACCGCGAAGGTCGCCAACCAAATCATTGTCGCGCTCACCATTGAGGCCGTGGGAGAAGCATTGCTGTTCGCCTCGCGGGCGGGTGCTGATCCGGCGCGTGTGCGCCAAGCCCTCATGGGTGGTTTCGCCTCGTCGAAGATCCTCGAAGTGCATGGCGAACGGATGATCAAGCGTACGTTCGATCCGGGCTTCCGCATTGAGCTACATCAGAAAGACCTTAATCTTGCGCTGTCGGCCGGCAAAGCGCTGGGACTGGCGTTGCCCAATACCGCGACATGCCAAGAGCTGTTCAATATGTGCGCCGCGCATGGCGGAAGTGGCTGGGATCACTCGGGCATGGTGCGCGCGCTCGAACTCATGGCCAATTTTGAGGTTGGGCAGGAAGCCTGAGGTATCATGAACAGTAACCTCATTAACGCCTTCGACACATGCCGCTTAGTCCTGATCCCCGCTCGCGCAACCTGACCCAGAACGTGGTGGCGGCCCTGTCCGAACGGATCCGGCGTGGTGAATATCACGCCGGGGAAAAGCTGCCTACCGAATCTAAATTCATGGAGTCTTTCGGGGTCAGCCGGACGGTAATCCGCGAAGCGATGTCGCGCCTGCAGGCGGCCGGATTGGTCGAGACGCGTCACGGAATAGGAACGTTCCTGCGAGAGCCGAAAACTGAGCGGCAACTTCGCATCCACAACGAAAGCATCCTGACGATGCTGGACGTGATGGCGATCCTCGAGCTGCGCATCAGTCTGGAGACCGAGGCGGCGGGGCTGGCTGCCTTGCGGCGCACAGAAGATCATATTCAGCGCTTGCGGGGCATTTTGAACGAGTTTGCACGGCATGTGCAGAATAAAACCGGCAATGCAGCCGTATCCGACCTGGCTTTCCACTTAATGGTGGCGACAGCGACGGGGAATCGCTATTTCCACGATATTCTCGAGCAGCTCGGTAGTGCCATCATCCCGCGCACGCGCATCGACTCCGCGGCATTAGCCGAGGACGACCCCCATAATTATCTAAGTCGGATCCACCTCGAGCACGAAGACATCTATAGCGCTATCGTGCGTAAAGATCCAGACGCCGCCCGCGCGGCCATGCGCACACATTTAACGAACAGCCGAGAGCGCTTGCGCCAGTCGCAAGCAGTGGCAACGCGCCAGGACAGCGAAAGCGGACTTCACCTATGACTTAGTCCGCCGCGCGGGCCAGTGCGCGGTCGCCTCGATCTAAAGCCGAAAGATTAGCTGCGCGATCGGGAGTCAAAAAATTCAGGCGAAGCAAGGTGTCCCGTGCTAGCTCGACAATTGCGTCGATACTCGAGCTCTGTGCCGCGGTCATGTAGGAAATAAAGAAACCCGCCGGCTCAATACGCGGCGTGGACACCAGTGTCCGCACAACGCCGGTTGCCAACATCTCCTGCAGCAGCGGGACAGGCAGTATGGCGATGGCATGGCCTGCTGCGACCAATTTTGCGATGAGTGCAAGCGAATTGCTTGTGCTGAGCGACTGCGCTATTGCTCCGCCCGTGCTAAGCCAGCTTGCGACCACGGCGTGGAGCGTGGACGGAGCCGAGTGCGTGGCGATATTCATCCCGCCCGCATCCTTCGGACGAAATGGGCTGCCGTGTATCGGCGTTGATGGTGACGCGACCCAGGCGAAGGGCATCCATCCAATAAAGCTGTCGGTGACCTCCGGCCCCGTCGAAGGATTGGTCAGCAGCGCCATATCAAGCTCTTTCGCATTGAGTTTCTGATTCAGCACCGAGCCAACGTCGACGGTTATTTCCAATTCAAGGGAAGGGAAATGCTGTTTGATCTGAGCAATGACTGCCGTCAGACCCACCGTTGCCGAGCATTCATCCGCACCAAGGCGCAGCTTGCCTGAGGGGCCGCGATTTTTACGAAAATGCTCTAGCTGACGGCTGCTTTGCAGCGCCTGATCTGCATAGCGCAGCGCCGACATACCGGTTTCGGTCAGGCTTACTCGCTGGCGGGATCGTTCGAATAGCTTCGCTTCTAGCGTGCCTTCCAACTCTCGTATGCGTGCGGATACTGCTGGCTGCGAAAGATGCAAGTGCCGAGCGGCCGCATGAATACTGCCCAGATGTGCCGCCCAATAAAAGGCTTCTAGCTGACTTAGGGTAATCCGCATGATAAGGAAAATCTTTCAAGTGAACGGGGATTATTGATTATCCCGGGTCGAGGGCCGCATGATACGCTGCCCTCGAATTGCTGGTGCCCTGTTTTTATTATTGTTTTCATTATAGTGACACGTTCCGCATGTATCTGATTCATACGCTGCCCGATTCTATTCCTGCGTCCGACCTCGCGCTGCTGCAGCGTGCCGAGCCCGCGACGGTTGGCCATTTCCGCACGATTGGCTTTATGGATGCCGGAATAAAGGCCCATGCCCGCGACCTGCGGATCGCAGGGACCGCAGTGACCGTCCGCATGCCAGGTACTGACGGCGGCATTCTGCATTACGCGATGGGCTGTGTGCGCCCCGGCGACATTCTCGTGATTGATCGTTGCGGCGAGGCAGTGACGGCGGCCTTCGGTGGCGCCATGGCTTACGCTGCCCGCCAGGCGGGTGTTGCGGGACTGGTCGTGGATGGCCTTGTTACCGATTTGGGGGAGTTGCGTGAACACGGTGTTCCTGTGTGGTCGCGCGGTCCCTCGATCGTCACGACTCGGGTGCTGGGGTTGGATGGCGAGTTTTGCGGCCCCATCAGTTGCGGCGGGGTGGCGGTGCATCCGGGCGATGCGGTGCTGGCGGATGAGAACGGCATTTTGGTGCTTCCACGGGAACATCTGCGTGCCGCGGCCGAGCAAGCCATTGCCTTTCAAGAACAGGAAAAGCATACGCTGGCCCGGTTGCGCGCCGGCGAAAAGTTTCCCGACATCGTCGGATCCCGCGCGGTGATAGAGCGGAACATTGCCGCCAGAACCGCGTGAAAAACAAGTTTATGCATGAAGGTCACGTTAGGACGTTTGGAGTGCTTTGAGTTGGTGTTCGTTTTTTGCCCATTGGTGAGGAGAGAGGATTATGAAAAAAACAATAGCGGCGGTAGTCATGGCGGCGGCGAGCATGAGCGCTGCGGCGACAGAGTTGCCTAGGACGCAGTTGAAGGTGGTCGGCGGCGGCAGCCACAACTACACATTCGGGGCTGTCGAAAAGCCCTTCTGGGAAAAAACGCTGTCCGAGGCTTCGGGTGGCCGTGTCACGGCGGATCTCGCCGGGTTGTCAGAAAGCGGGCTTAAGGGACCGGAAGTGGTGCGATTGATGCGCGCCGGTGCGTTGGACGTTGGCATGGGGGTATTTGCCTATGTGAGCGGCGACGACGCCATGTTCGAGGGCGTGGATTTACCGGGGATGGCGCCCGACATAGACAGTGCACGCAAGGTTGCCCAGGCTTATCGCCCGGTGCTGGACCAACGTATGCGTGAGCGTCATGGGATCAAAATGCTGGCAACGGTCTCGTACACGGCACAGGTTTTTTTCTGCCGCGAACCTGTCAAGGAGCTCGCTGATCTGAAAGGACGCAAGATTCGTACACGTGGCCGGAACATGGCGGACTACGTGAGTGCGCTGGGCGGCAACCCGCTTACCTTGCCCTTTGCCGAAGTCGTGGCCGCCTTGCAAACCGGCGTGATCGATTGCGCTGTAACGGGTATAGGATCAGGCAACGCCGCCAAATGGTATGAGGTAGCCAATAACCTGTACAACCTGCCGATAGACTGGTCCGTAGGATTTTACGGAATCGGCCTGAAGCGCTGGCAGAAACTGGACCCATCGGTGCAGGCGTTGCTGGAAGAGCAGGCGCTGCTGCTCGAGGACCGGCTCTGGACCGAAACAAAGCGTGAGAACGACTTTGCGCTGGCATGCAATACCGGCGAGGGCGAGTGCCAGATCCATGGAAAAGCGAACATGCAGGCTGCTGCTCCTACCGCAAAAGAACAGGAGACCTTGCGTGGCATTACACAAAATATCGCCAAGCAATGGGGCAAGCGCTGCGGTGCAGACTGCGTCCAACAGTGGAATGAAACTGCCGGCAAGGCAGCGGGCATGAGCATTCACTGAACAGCTGGACACTAGGAGGAGGACTTCCATGAAATCTCAAACGTTGGTGCCCATCAGCATATTGGGCAGGGTCGCCAGTTTCGGCACATGGATGGGTGGGATCTTTCTGCTCCTGGCGTCCATGCTTATTGTGATTGATTTGGCCATGCGCAAGTTTCTGGGCTGGTCGATGGGCGGCGCCGACGAAATCGCCGGCTATGTGCTTGCAATAATTAGTGCGTGGGCGTTTCCGATCACACTTCTGCGTCGTTCGCATATTCGCGTAGACGTCCTCTATACGCACATGTCGCGCGGCGTTCGCGTGGCCCTGGATTTGTTTGCGCTTTTGTGCCTAGGCGTGTTCATCGCTTTGCTCACCTACCATGCGTGGCAGGTACTTACGGATTCCATTTCCTTCAAGTCGGTGTCGAACACGCCGCTACAGGTTCCCCAGTGGATTCCGCAGTCGATGTGGTTCGCCGGTTACGTTTTCTTCCTGATAACCATCGTTGTGTTATTGGCCTGTGCGCTTTACTTAGTCATCATGCGCCGGTCGCGGGATGTTGGCGGATTGATCGGTATCAATTCCGTCGAAGAAGAAATCAAGGAGGAGGTCCAGATCGATGATCTGTCATTCGCGGGTCCTCAATACGCGGGCGCACAGGAGAAATAATCTATGTTGTCTTTTACTGTAGTTGTCTTATTGGGGCTGCTTGCCTTAAGCGTTACCGCCGCGGCCAGTGTCGGCATTCTGGGACTTGCCCTGGCGGAGCTGTATTCGCCGCTACCGCTATCCAATGCCCTCGGCGAGCTGGCCTGGGGCTCCAGTGCAGAGTTCCTGCTGGTTGCTATTCCGTTATACGTGCTGATGGGAGAACTGCTGGTTTCTTCTGGTGTGGCCGGACGCATGTATGGGGCGGTGTCCAAATGGGTGTCATGGATGCCCGGCGGGCTGATGAACGCCAATATTGGCGCATCCGCGCTGTTCTCTGCCACCAGCGGGTCCAGTGTTGCAACCGCCGCCACGATCTCCACGCTTGCGCTGCCTGAGCAGCGTAAAGCGGGCTACAACGCGCCGCTGTTTCTTGGCTCGATTGCCGCCGGCGGCACCTTGGGCATTCTGATTCCGCCATCGATCAACATGATCATTTTCGCGCTGATCGCCAATGTGTCGGTCCCGAAACTGTACTTGGCCGCCACATTGCCCGCGCTTGTGCTGACAAGTCTGTTCATCTTGCTGATCGTCGGTATCTGCCTTGTGCGCCCCGACCTGGCTGGCGAACGTGTCACGGTGACTTGGCGCGACAGAATTGAAAGCTTCCCACATCTGCTACCTCCCTTGGGCATCTTTGTTCTGGTCATTGGTGTCATCTATGGCGGCATCGCAACGGCCAGCGAATCGGCCGCATTGGGTGTGATCGCTGCGTTGCTGCTGGCCTGGTATAAGGGCGCGCTGAACGTGGCAACGTTGCGCCGCGCGTTCGAGTCAACGATGCGCACCACAGGAATGATCATCCTGATCACGCTGTCTGCGTTCTTCCTGAATTTTGTGCTTTCGTCGATCGGGCTCACGAGTGCTCTGGTCGACTTCGTGGTCGGATTAGACCTGTCTCCGATGGGAACGATGATTGCGCTTATCATTTTCTATATCTTGCTCGGATGCTTCATGGACACACTGGCCATGCTGGTAACCACTGCACCGCTAACGGTACCGATTGTGGTGGCGTTGGGTTTCGATCCTATCTGGTTCGGCGTGATGCTGATTCTGCTTTGCGAAATGGGGCAGCTGACGCCGCCATTCGGAATGAATCTATTCGTGGTTCAGAGCATACGAGCGGAGGGCAAGTTTATTGATGTGGTCTACGGAGCCCTACCTTTCTGCGGCGTACTACTCCTGATGCTGGTGCTCATGCTAGCTGTGCCGGATATGGTGGTGTGGCTTCCCTCATTATTTTCTTCAATTTCTTGATCGTGCTCCTAACGGTCCGCTGTGAACGCTGAAATGAGAATTAACTTTCGTAAATTGTCTGGAGATAACTAAGATGGATGCAATCAGTGCGAAACAGATAGTACTGCCCTGCCAAACGGCCGACGACGCGTCTTTTGCGCCATACGGGCGAATTGTCCGGCGCCCAGAGAATACGGCTGCAAGCCTGGCGTCCGGCGCAGTTGAGTCCTGGCGTTTGCCTTTCGAATCCGGATCGGCGCCCGAGATTATGTTCAATCGCTACCATGACAAGGGGCGTAACTTTTCCGTAATGGAAAGGCACTTGCAGGTGACCCAGTGCTTTTTTCCCTTGGGCGGGGTGCCGTACATCATGGTGGTGGGGCTCGACAGCGGAGATCAGTCGATCACGCCGCAAGATGTCAAGGCGTTCTACATCGAAGGCAATCACGGTGTGTTGTTATGGAAAAACGTCTGGCATTCGCTTGCCCGGTTTCCGGTTGGGGCCGATTACATTGATCTGGCCTTTATCACAGACCGCGACACGCAAAGCGAAATCGAGGGTCATTTGGCTGGCGGCGCCAAACCTCAACAGACAGATTTCATCGACTTTCAGAAAACCCATCAAACCGATTTTCTGGTCAGTGACCCGGATTTCACGACCCGCTAGGTCAGGCGCCGCGGCACTGATATCGATGCGCGCATATATCCACGTGTGGTAGCGCTGTAGTACCAAAAAAGGCCGGAACATCGTTCCGGCCTTTTGTCGTTGCCACATGTCAGCGGGCGTTCGCCGTCAACTTGCGAGCGCTATTTTTGTTTTATTGAGCAGGGCGGTCACGACGTGCGACGTTGCATTTGCTCCGCATGGAGGTCGCGTATCTTGGCGTGCCAATCCGTATGCGCCTGCCAATGAGTCGCCGCATGCAGGATCACTGCATCTTGCCCGTACGATCCTACGAATTGCATCGAGGTGGGCCTGGCGTCGTGGCTTATTCCATTGGGGATGGCGATAGCGCAACCCTGGATCAGATTGACGAACCGTGTGTAGATGCCCAGTGTACGTAGCGGATCGAACTCGGTCAGCCTGGTGGCAGGCGTCGCAGTGGTCGGCACAACCAGTACCTGGCTCGGCGTCAGCAGGTTATCCATTGCTTCCCGAATATGTCGTGCCTTATTAAGCAGCGACCAGTATCCATGCAAGTCTGTCTTGCTGCCCTGCAGAAAATTGGTTCGAACGCCATCGTCAAGCGGTGCCGCGGGGTCGTCTACCAATTCTCTATTGTTTAGATAGCCTTCGACCGCCGAGATCCCGGCCCAGACTCCAGCCATCTCTGCAAAGCTGCGAGGGATCGTCGTCATCTTTATCGGAAAGCCCTGGGCTGCACACTGGGTCTGGCTCGCGCGGTAGGCAGCAAGCGTGTTGCTATCTACAACGCCCAGGCTTGCATCATCGAGGAACATCAGGGTGGGCAGCGGTTGTTGGGTGGCCACTTCCAGCGCCGTCTCAAATGCGGTGCGCCGAAGGGCCGGCAGCATGGCCCGGTAGAGCTGGCCCACTTCGGAAGCCGTGCGTGCCATAGGGCCGACGACGTCGAAACTTTGGCTGAGTGGCGCTACGCCGACGGTACTGACCCAGCCGGGAGAGCCTTTCAACCCAGTGATACCGCACCAGGAAGAGGGAATCCGCACGGATCCACCGGTGTCCGTGCCTAAGGCGGCCGGTACAAGTCCGGCAGCAACGGCAGAAGCCGAGCCATTGCTGGAGCCGCCGGAAAAAAACAGATCATCGGCATCAATGGGGTTGAGCGGGCGCCCCAATGGGCTGACGCCCCAGCCGCTCATCGCGAACTCGGTCGTGTGGCTTTTTCCGGCAATGATCGCACCTTCGCTGACCAGGGCGTCAATGACGGCGGCATGTTCTTCAGGCGCGTGTGACACTGCCTGGCTGCCCAGTCGCGTCGGCATGCCCGCTACGTCGATCAAATCTTTGACTGCAATCGGTACGCCCGCTAACAACGCTGCGGGATTCGTTGCGGTGATCGCATTGTGTGCGGGCTCGTCGCCGATATGGACGAAGGCGTTGACCGTGTCGTTGCGCTTGCGCAGGGCCTGTGTCCGGCTGCGAAGGGTGGCTTGCCCTTCGTCGTCCGGTTTATGACTTCTGCAGTGATCTATTGAATCCAGGAAAAAAGCCACTGATAACTCCGTATGTCGTGGTGAGGTTTGATGCGTTCTGCAGATGCCCGAATGCCCTACAGAGGCGCAGAGTTCAAGGCTGAGGATACATGTAATCGCGCGGCGCGAAGAAAAAAAATACTGATCAAATCGGGGGCTGTAGGTTATCAATGGGCCCTCGGCGCTTAGCGACATGCTGCTATGAGCAGCATCGCGACCAGAAGGCTGGCTAGGTCACGTCAGACTTCTGCGACGACCTTTTCGGCCCGCCGCCGCTAATAAATTTCTTCGGCTTCTGGGGCCAAGAACCCACCGCTTTGATGACGCCAGAGCTTGGCGTAAACCCCGTTCGTTTTCAAAAGCTGGGCATGGGTGCCTTCTTCGATGATGCGACCCTGGTCCATGACAATGAGCCGATCCATCGCCGCAATAGTCGAAAGGCGGTGAGCGATGGCGATGACGGTCTTGCCTTCCATCATCTCATCAAGGCTTTCCTGTATGGCCGCTTCGACTTCCGAATCCAGCGCGCTGGTGGCCTCGTCCAACAACAGGATGGGCGCATTCTTCAGCATGACGCGCGCAATGGCGATGCGTTGACGTTGGCCGCCTGAAAGCTTCACGCCCCGTTCTCCTACCTGCGTGCCGTACCCCGTGTTCCCGTGCTGGGCACTTAACTCTTTTACGAAATCGTGAGCGTGGGCGCGAACGGCTGCGGCGCGAATTTCGGCATCACTGGCGTCCGGGCGCCCATAGCCAATGTTGTCGCGAATCGAACGATGCAGCAATGAGGTGTCTTGCGTGACCATGCCTATCATGCTGCGCAGGCTGTCTTGCGTTACGTGCGCGATGTCCTGTCCATCAACGCGTATCTGTCCGTTGTCGACATCGTAGAAGCGTAATAGCAAGTTGATCAGCGTAGATTTGCCCGCACCGGAACGGCCGACTAGGCCAACCTTCTCGCCAGGCCGGATCGTCAGCGTAAGGTTATTGAGCACCCTACGTTCATCGTTGTAGTTAAAGCAGACGTGGTCAAATTCGACTTTGCCGCGGGTAACCTTAAGGGCTTGAGCGTCCGGTGCATCCTGGACTTTAGCGGCACGAGTAAAAGTACCGATTCCGTCCTGCACTGTGCCGATGTTCTCGAATAGCGTTGTCATTTCCCACATGATCCAGTGCGACATGCCGTTGACGCGCAAGGCCATGGCAGTCACCGCGGCGACCGCGCCGGTGCTGACCTGGCTACCATGCCAAAGCCAAAGGGCATAGCCTCCCGCGGCCAGGATCAGCCCCGCCACCAGTGCTTGATTAACGACTTCAAATTGGCTTACCAGTCGCATCTGGCGATAGCCCGTGGACTTGAAGTCCTCCATCGCGTCGCGGGCAAACTGGGCCTCGCGCTTGGTGTGTGAGAACAGCTTTATGGTCGTGATGTTGGCATAGGCGTCGGTGATGCGCCCCGTCATCGACGAACGCGCATGGGCTTGCTCTTGGCCCACTTTGCCCAGACGAGGCACGAAATAAAGCATCGCCACGCCATATAACACCACCCAGGCAATAAAGGGCAGAATCAGCCGGATGTCGAATCCGCCGGCCAGTGCAACGATGGTGATAAAGTACACGCCGACGCCGATCACCACCTCGCAGAAGGTAAGAATTACCTCGCGCACGGCCAGCGCCGTCTGCATGACTTTGGCGGTGACTCGCCCGGCGAACTCATCCGCGAAAAAGGCGAGACTTTGCCGCAGCATGAGGCGATGAAAATCCCAGCGAAGCTTGAGCGGCAAGTTAATGGCCACCGCCTGGTGTTGCACCATGGTGCGCAGCGCCACCAGCATGACGCTAGCGCCCACCACAATACCGATACCCCACAGTACACCGCGTTCATGGGGCGATGCAGGCTGGCCCGGCTGCCACGTTGAGAGTAAATCGACCACCTGTCCCAGAAAAGCGAACAGCCACGCTTCATAAATCGACACGCTGGCACTCAGCAGAGCCAGGACAGCGATGTAGCGGCGCGAGCCCCGCGTGCAGGACCATAGGAATGAAGCCAGACCCTTATGAGGTAGCGATGCTTCCTCGGAAGGGAAGGGGTCGAGCAGACCTTCAAACCAGCGAAACAAGGGACCTCTCATTAAGCGTTATGGGCAATTGGACAATGCGCGAGCGGACTCGCCGTAGAGTCACGAGAGATGGTCGTCAGCCACAATGACGAAGACTAGATTTTAGAGTAAAAACGGTGAAGCCTCTGAGCCCGTCGGACAGGCTGCAGCAGTCCAGCCCGGTTGCCGCTCAGTTAATTAACCGTCTCGGCGATCTGCAACAGCTCGAGCGCGGGAAACAGCTTGAGTTGACGCGCCGATTTCATATTGATGACGAATGCAAACTGCGTCATGGCGAGGACAGGCAACTCACCTGGGTTGACCTCGTCGACCAGTATGCGTCGCGCCTGGCGGGCAGCCAGTTCACCGACGGCGTAATAGCGTGCCGAAATTGCCAGCAAGCCGTCGGCTTCTGTGACCAGGTTTTCGTAAGGACTCAGCACTGGCAGACCCGCTTTCAGGGCCGCTGCCGTGAACGTCGCGCCGTTCCGTTCAATGAAGGAACTCGAACCGACATAAACGAAGTCAACGCCTTTCTCTCGAAGTGCCTGCATTTTCTCCGGGATAGACGCGACGTTCGGCTGGCCGTTCGCATCGAGGTCGAACTCGATGGCCACAAGTTCGAAATTCATTGGCCCGGTCAAGGCGCGGACTTCCTCGACTTTCACGACCGAATTGGTCTCGGTGCTGCTGTAAAGCATGCCGAGCTTGCGGAAGGCGGGGAAATAAGTCCGTATTGCGTTCAGGTTGATTTCTTCGGGCACGCGGTGGTGGGTACCTGTGATATTGGTACGCCCCGTTTGCTCAAAGCTCTTGATAATGCCAGAGCTCACTGCATCCGCGACGATCATATACACCAGAGGAAGCTGCGTGATGTAACGCGGATTTTTCGCTTCTTTCAGGGTTCCCGCCATGCCCAGGGTTACGGTCGTTCCCCAGGTAATTACAAGATCCGGTTGCATGGCGCGCGCCTCTTCCACAAAGCCGGCCAGCTTGGATCGGTCATAGTTGGCGTTACGCTCGACAAATACGGCGTGGATTCCACTTTTCACGATCGCGTCCTTGAACCCGTGACAGGCGGCCTCGCACCCCCGCCAGAGCGCCATATAAATCGAGAGCGGCTTACCCGGCGTCCGCGCCGCTGCAGGGAGGGCGATCATGAGCGCCGTCAAGATCATGGTCACGCGGGCTTTAAGAAGAGACATGGGTTCGCCCTATCCGTCAGGAACTCGTGCTGCAACGAATTCACTCGCTAGGAATACCAGGGTGCCTGCCACCGTCAAGAAACCAATCAGACCGATGGTCGCGCCATAGCCGTAGTGCCCGACCAGGACGCCCGTGGTCGCCAGGCCAATGGCGCTGCCCGCGCGTTCCCACATGCGCAGGGCGCCGAGTGCTTTTGCTGACGTGGTGCGTCGCCTGCCCCTCGTGGCGATCTTGATGGCCAGAGGGATCTGCGTGGCACGAATGATGGCGTGCCCGATTCCCGCCAATGCGACCGCGCCGACAATCGGCCATAAGCCATACCAGCGCGTCAGGCAAATCAGCCCAATTCCCGATATGGCACCACCGCAGGCAAGCAAAAGCGACGCGGCCGAGGAACGGTCGACAATGCGAGCGGCCACGGGCGCCGCGAGGATCGTCATGAGGTAGTAGATCATCAGCACCCGTCCGATGTCCGCGGGGCGTGAACCCAGATCCGACAGGGCCAGCGGAACGATATACCAGATGAAGGCCGCCATCATGATATTGGCGGGAATGGCGATGCCCACCAGAAGACCGAGGAAGCGGTGATTGGTGAGTGCGGAGCGGGGCCGACCCAAGGCAGGCATGTCGGGCGGCGGATGTTGAGCGTCATCGCCGGACATCATTTTGAGTGCGGCGAAGGCAGAGACCGCAACCAGCGCCGCGCCGACAAGGAAGGTGTTGCTGGCGCCGAGCCGCTCCGCCAGCACGCCTCCGACCGCGGTGCCGCAGAACGTACCGCCGATTACCACCGCCACAAATCCTCCCATGGCGCGGAAGTGCCTGCCGTCCGCGCTCGTGCGGAGCGCGTATTCCTGGCATGCGATGGTGGCCAGCGCATAGCCTGCTCCAGCGACACCGCGCCACAGGACGTACTCGCCCACGCTGCTGCTGACGCTAAGCCCGATATGGCTGATGCCGACCGGAAGCAGGGCCGCGAGGAAGACCTTTCGGGCGGTGTGGCGTTCAGCGAGCCCGCCGGCGAGAGGCGAAAGGACGATGAGGGCGAGCAGATAGACGATCAGCGGAAGGCTGATCAAGACGTCCTGGTCAAGCCAGGTTATATCCGTTGCGGCGGAGCGCACGAGCAGCGGCAGAAAGGACTTGCTCAATTCCTCCCCGGTCGCAAACAGGAAGAGCGGCAGTCTCATGTCCACGGCGTCTCTCAGCTCTGCGACGGGGGGCGGGGCGACGGTCAGCCGGTATCGGCGGCCGATGTCGGCGAGCCGATCATCTTGCTGCGAGTTCTCGTGTAGGCTCGACATGGCACGTAGGCGCAGCGCGGCGTAGCGGTTGTGCAGATCTATGGCGTGATCGGAAAAGCGTGTCGCCGCCTGCGTGATGACGCCCCGGGTCCCAAGCCTTATCCGGTGGGAGAAATCGCCAGTCGCCTGACGCTCCAGAATCTGATACAGGCCGTCGAGCGGTTTGCTTAGCGACTTCGCCACCGCTGCGATCATGATTTCGAACGACAGCAGTAACACCACCAGGATGACGACCAGCACGTCGAGGAATACGTCGACGAACTGCTGTTCGACGTAGGCGCGGTCCACGTTGATGAGCACTTCCCCCGCCAGGGAGTTGCCAGAGAGAATGGCAAAGCGGAAGGTGCCGTCCGCGGCGAAGCTTGCCGCATCGAAGGCGGCGGCCACTTGCGCCGTTGTAGGGACGATCCCGACGGCGCCATCCAAACGCCGCTCGACCTCGGTAATAGGGATGCCTTCAGCGGTTCGGATGGTGATGCGCGCGACCTCCGGAAAGGAGTCCATGACGCTCAGCAGATAATTTTCGGCGCCCGGCATCTGATTGAGCGGAACCCCCAAGGCAAGTGCGCGCTCGATATTTTCTCGAACGCCAGTGCCAATCAGTCGCGAGCGGTTGTCGAGTTCCGGTTGTACGGCCTGATTGAATGAGATTACTGCGAGGTATCCCAGTACGGCCACCGCAACGATAATTAGAAAAGCAGCCAGCGGAATCAGCAGGCTCGCGGCTGAACCTCCCGGAGACATGGGGGCGGCCATGGTCAGACGGCCTTGCCAGACGACTCCAGGGCTGCGAGTTCTATTCCGGCACTGATGTACTGCTTTTCGGCGGCTTCAGACAGGCTCAGCAAAGTGCGGGTGTCGATCCCGAACCCTACGACTGGCGGCGGCGCTGGGCTCGTGCCCCCCGCCGCATGCCGCCACTCGTGTTGCTCGAACGCCGTGAAGGTCGCTTCGATGCCTGCGAATACTGCGATCAGGTGCCGCAGGCCGTAGCGTAGGATGAAGACGGCCAGGCCAGCCATAAGCAAGGTGATCGCCGCGGCGTAAAGGGCAAGGCTGGCGCCCATTGCCTTGATCGGGGTCTCGAGGCCGGCCTTGGGGTAGACAATGACCACTCCTCCGATGGCTCGACGTTTTTTGGCATCGAGAATGGGCATGCCGCTCAGGAGCTGGTTGCTCGTTTCAGCGCGCCAGATTTCGCCGTCCGACAAGGCATGGGCATGCATTGCTGCCGACTCGATACGGGCTGGAGGCATGGTGTCGGTCGAAAGCAGTACTCTTCCATCCCGATCGAAAACATGGATGGCGTCGATTTGGGGAGCGCGCTGCCTTGACCGCTCGAGAATGGCGGCCCCATTACGTACGCTGGCAAGTGGCAGCCCTAGGCTCGTTGCGGAGCGAAATGACAGTTGCACCGACTGAACAAGAACAGCGAGCCGTCCCTGTACGAGGCTCGACAGGATCGTACTGAACTGAACGGTGGAAAGTACGACCAGTGCCGCCAACACCACAGCCACCAGCAGGACGACCAGCGCCCAGCTTCGCCAGAATAGGGACATTGTTCACCCCTCGTACCCGTGCTCGCGCAATTTTTTCCATAGTACTTGAAAGTGGGTCGTTCCAGAGCATGCTGGGCATGTAACGGTTTCCCGCCGCCCACCTAAAAGCACACATCCCACTGAATAAACCCAAGTCGCGGTCGTACAACACTGCGTTCGCTCGCTGAACAACTCGGCATCCACGTTTCGACCGTGTCTCGGGTTTTGAACGGCACCGAAGCCGAAGCCCGTAGCGCCGCGTCACCCGAAGTCATCGAGCGCATTTGCTCAATCGCCATGCCGGTTCGTATTGCTCGGCAACTACCCTTTACGACGCCACATCCTCCCGGCACTTAATCGCCCGCGGCGACCTTGTTTTCCTGGATAACCTTGCCCCATTGAGTCATCTGGTCTTGTACGAACGCTTTGAACTCACCGGGCGTGCTGCCAGCTATCGTGACACCTTGGCGTGTAAGGTGATCAATCACATCTGGCTGCTGCAGCGCATAGCGCGTTGCCTCATACATTCTGTCGACGATCTTTTGGTTAGTGGCGCCAGGACTTACCATACCCCACCACGTGGGTGCGTTAAATCCTTCATAGCCCAGTTCAGCAACTGTGGGTACGTCAGGAAAGACTGATGAGCGCACGTCTGTGGTTACTGCAAGCGGGACCAAGGAGCCTCCGTCGACGAGCCCTTTAATAGCCAGAAGTGAGCTAATGCCGACATCCACGTGGTTGGCTGCTACATCCATATGCAGTGGGCCGCCGCCGCGATACGCGATATGCTCCCATGCGAAGTTGCCCTGATTAGCGAGGCTGACCATCGCCAAGTGGCCTAGCCCGCCTGTCCCCACGGAGCCGTAACTTAGCTGCTTGCCTTCTTTTGAGGCTTTGAACAGGCTGTTAGCTCGCTTGTGTTCGGACTTTTTGCCAGCGAAGATCGCCAGCGGTGCTGTACCGAACAGCGTCACGAAGTTGACGTCGTTCATCGAGTCGAATGAAATATTGTCTTTATAGAGTTGCGCATTCGTCGCGTGAGTGTCAAAAATAACCCCGAACATATGGTCGTTGCCTTTGGCCACAGCCGCTGTGCCGATCATGCCGCCTGCACCACCCCGATTTTCCACGATCACGTTCTGACCTAAGTGCTTGGAGATGTGAGGAGCAAGGATGCGACCCATCTGATCAGCTGAGCCACCCGGGGGAAATACGACGACTAGTTGAATCGGCTTGGTTGGCCAATCCGCACTCGCGGACGCGGCGCCCATCAAGGCGGTCGCCATTAAAATGCCAGCCAATATTCGCTTGAAACCTGTTTTCTTCGGATTGTCTTGATAGTTCATGTTTACTCCTTACCTTCCATTCTTTTTGAGTTCGATATTAGTGAGAAAGACAATTACTGCTCCCTGAGCTACTCAGCGTTATGAGTAAATTTTTCAAGGGAATGCTATTCAATTGGCTGTATTGAAGCCAGCGGCGCTAACTTGAGCGCATCATCCGTCGACATTACGTCGGCGTACTTACTGTTCATGTCAAATAAGTTCACTGCGTGTGAGGTCTGCGATCTGTCGTACACAGCGTCGTGTGGCACTATGACGCGATAGCCATAGGACGACGCATCTACCGCTGAAGCACGAACGCAGCCGCTGGTTGTAGTACCCGTGATCACTACGCAATTGATATTCTTCGTTGTGAGATAGCTGACCAGAGGTGTGCCGAAGAATGCACTTGCATGGTGCTTGGGCACCAGAATATCTCCTTCAAGAGGAGCGCATTCTTTAATCATTTCGTACCCCTGGCGCGAGATCGACATGGCAGCGGGCACCTTATCAGCAAATCGTTGCCCATCGTGATTCTCTTTGAATGCGACATGGGGGAATAAGACCGGCAGTTGGCGCTCGCGAAATGCGTGGATCAAGCGAGCAATGTGCGGCACAGCACGCCATCCATACTGTCCACAACTGGTCGGATATTCCGTTTCAATAGACTCAAGGATTGGTAGATTGGCATGCCCCATCGATCGGTACTGGACGTCGATGACCAGCAGAGCGGGACGGATGTCCCCTTTAAATGAATTGCCGAATCCAGCCCTTTGGTAAATGATCATCTCCTCCTCGGAGACTACATGTTGCCAAGGCGACTCCCCGTTAAGTTGCTTCGGCGCAATCTTGTGCACTTCATCTTCGAGGCGCGGTTGTCCGTTAGACATACTTGTTTCCATTGATACAGTTGAAATTTCGACGTGCGGCTATGCGTTCATTGTGCGCACGCTGGGATATAGGCTTAAAGGTGGGAGTGGTTATTTCAAGACGAGGGTATTTAACTTTCGATGTGAGGCCGGTCTCTTCGAGCAATGTGCTCAGTCATAATCAACCACACAATTTGAGTAAACCCCTTTCGTTCATATATGAGAACGCTCGTTCTTGCTTGTGAATAGTATAGGCTTGATGGATTTTATTCGTCAAGCTTTTGTATGCACGAGTCAATGCACACGGACACGTTAAACTTGAGATTCTTTTGATGATGTAGACGCAAAACAAATCGATCTTAAAAGCTCGAGGAGGATATGGGAGTATCTGAGGACATGACGGAACGTGTGGCTGGAGTCAAGAGCGCGATTCGCGTATTAGAGGTACTGGAGTTCTTTGCGCGAACCCCTGAACCGGCTTCGCTTGCGAGGGTATGTGCGGCACTGGGTATACCGAAGTCCAGTGGCCATGCTCTGATGGAAACGCTACGACAGCAAGGCTATGTATATTGGTTAGGCAGGCGACAGGGCTACTATCCCACACGGCGCTGGCGCGACGTAGGCGAAGCTATTACGCGCCACGATCCCATCCTTTCACTAATGTCAGATGTTTTGCACCGCATCAGTGAGGAGTCGGGTGAGACAGCGATTCTCGCCAAGATGGAGGAGCACGAGGTGCTTTATCTGGATGTCGTGGAGCCGGACCGCACGTTACGCTTTTCGGCGAATGCAGGTCAAATCAAGTCGATGCATAGCGCAGCTTCGGGACGCGCATTGCTCGCGTTACTTGATATTGAAGAGCGGTCCCGGGTGGTGAACCTTCTGAAGTTGCAGGCTTTTTCTGCACGCACCATCACGGATGTTGATCGCCTGCAGCAGATGATCGCAGATGGCGAGGAGCAGGGGTATCACGTCGTGATTGGCGAGCATCAGTCGGAAACTACCGCCATTGCCGTGGGATTCAAGTTAGGGACTGAATCCTACGCGTTTTCGGTAGGCGGGCCGACGCATCGGCTCGAGGGCCGCATTGAGGAAGTCGGACGCATGTTGATGCGTCATGCGGTGGCGATAGCGGCCGTAAAGTAAATCTGATCGTAGCGTCTTTCATCGGTTTTAGTGGCTCCTTCACTTGACCTTCGCTCAAGCGGCATCAGGTCGGTGGAAGACTGAGCTTTCTGGTATCAGGGTCCTGCTAACCTCCTTGGTAAGCCACAGTTGGTAAGCCTGAGTAGGGATATTGACGACCATGACGGAAAACAATGGCTGTTTTACCATAGCCAAACGAGATTCTTGGCCGGCTGGCGTCGAGAATCGAACTTGAATTGCAGGAGAATCAATGCTCAAACTTCTTGCGATCG
>NZ_RYDV01000005.1 GCF_003971065.1 Candidimonas sp. SYP-B2681 | reverse complement strand
GTCAGCGCCGCGAGTTCGCGGACGCCCCGCAATGGCCCGGTAATGCGGGCAGCGCTGGCGAAGCCAGGGCCGGGCGAATCTAGCGCACCCAGCCCCAGGCACGACGGCTCTTAAGAAACCCGAGAACAAACCCGCGAACAAACACTAAATAATGCCGGGCCCTTTTGCGGTCCTAAAATCGCTCATATCCCAACAGATAACGCCACTGTCCTGGTGCAAGCCCCGCCATAGGCAAGCGCCCAATACGTAAGCGCTTCATGCTCTTGACGGTGAGGCCCACCTGCCGGCAGATGTCCTTGATCAGTCCTTCAGGCGGATTCTTCAACGCGAAACGTAGATGGGTCTCGTTCTGCCAGCTGACCTTGGCGGGCGGCAACGGAGCCCCCCGCCACGACAAACCATGATTCAGCAGCTTCAGCCCGTCGGCCGCGATGCCGCCCGCCACCTCAACCACATATTCTTGTTCAATTCTGGACGCGTCCTGAACCAGCTTGCGCTCAATGCCATGGTCCTGGGTAAAGACAATCAAACCGCTGGCGTCGGCTGCTAACGGCATGAGAAGATTTACACCACGCAGGTCGACCTTCACGAAACGCCGCCCCGAACGGTCGTCCGGCGCCTGATTCTGCGGCGTGATCAGGTCGATTGCAGGCCGAACACCCGCAGCCGCGCCATAGCCTGCAGGCTTGTGCAGCAATATGGTTGCAGGCTTGCGGTCCTCTGCTCGTGCATTTTCCGCTAGTTCGACGATCTGATGAAGCTCGATGCGATATCCGGGCTCTTCGACTAACTGGCCATCCACCCTGACCCAGCCCCCTTCAATATAGTTCTCGGCTTCCCGCCGTGAGCAGGAAAACTGGGCGGCAATATATTTGCTTAAGCGTATGGTTTCGGTCATCGCGCCTACTCTACCAGACCGAGGCCATTCAAGGCGCCCAGACTGTCCGGCCACTGACGAGCGCGTGCGTTTTGCAACAGGATGCGCGCCCATGCTACCCATCCGCTCCATTCGATGCGCTTGTCCCATCCTGTGCCCCAGGCCTGCAATGCCTGCAAACCGGCTAAAGCCTGACTTTCCGCTGTGGCAAAGTCGCCTTGGGTTAATGCCAATTGAGCCCGCAAGAGACGCGGCTCGCCCACCCAAGGGTTGTGCTCAATAGCAGCGTCGAGCAAGTGTTGCGCCGTCTGGTCTTCGGTCAGTGGGTGCATACGTGTGACAACCTGCCAGTACAAGGCGGCGGCGGTCGCTTCATCCTTGGCGTCAATGACGCGCTTGCCATGATCAAAAGCGGTTGGAACCGGGATCCCGGTGTCACCGGGAAGCGAATGCAAGGCGTGCACCAAGCGCGACAACATGTGCAGAATGTTTGCAGGCGGCTTCAGGGGGCCAGGCCACAATGACGCCGCCCAATGCGGCGCCAGTTCGCGGCGTTGCTGATAAGGATAACCGGCAAAGATTTCATCCTGCCAGCTATGCCATTGTTCGCCCACGTCGGCAACCGTTACCACGATAAACGCCGCGACCTGCCTGGGAGTCAATCGAAACGTTTGTCCCTTATCGTCGGCCAGCACCAAGCCATCGGCGCCCGTCCCTTGACCATCAAGGATGGCTTGGACAAATCGGGTTCGCGGCATGGCGCAAAACAGGCTGACCCACGATTCGGCTTCTTCACCCAAGGCATTGCGCAACGTGCCGCGTTCGCCTTCGCGATCGAATAACGTCAAGTTGACATACTCATTACCGTAAACGCTGTGAAACAAGCCCAAGAGTCGAATTTCGCGAGGTTGGTTCCATAAAACCAGGCTGCGGTATACCCCCAGCAAATGGTGCTTGAATGTGCCGGCCTTGTGCCAGGCCTCGCTGGCGCTGCGTTCAAAAAGCAGGTTTAACAACGCGGGCAAGTCGGGATCAATCGCGGTGTGGTTATCTGCCAATAGGGCCAGCGTGTGGGGATGTAGGTCAGGTGTAGAAGACATTTATGCAGGCTTTGAAACGTAATAACGCTAGCGCAATAAGCTAGTACCTACCATGTTAATCCCAAATCTATATTACTTCCTGTAATAAACATATAGGCGAAACGACTTTTTGAATTTAGGGTTTATACCTAAAATGTTATCGTCGAACATCAGCAGCGATTATCGTGTCTGCTCTACTTTGCTTTTTTCTTCGAAGATTCCATATGCAAAAATCCCCGCGCCGCCCGTTTCAACCATTGCGTCAATCATTGGCCGCCGCATCGATATCCCTGGGCTTACTCGTCGCTCCGGCATTGGCCGCCGACAAACCGCTGCACGTCGGTGTCACTGCCGGACCCCATGCGCAGATTGGCGACGTCGCCAAACAGGTTGCGGAGAAAGCCGGATTACCCGTCAAGCTGACCGAATTCAGCGATTTCATACAGCCCAACGCTGCGCTAGATGCCGGCGATCTGGACCTGAATATCTATCAGCACCGTCCTTTCCTTGAGTCTCAGAACAGCGCACGCGGATACAAGCTGGTGCCGGTGGCAAGTGCTGTCGTCCAGCAGATGGGTATTTACTCTCGCAAGCACAAAGCCATTGCCGACCTTCCTCAAGGCGGCCGCATTGCTATTCCGAACGATCCCACGAATGGCGCCCGCGCCCTTCTGGTGTTGCAAGCCGCGAAATTAATCAAACTTAAAGATGGCGTTACCGCCAAAGCGTCCTTGTTTGATATTGTCGAAAATCCGAAAAAACTAAAATTTGTCGAGATAGAAGCGGCCCAACTGCCGCACTCACTAAGCGACGTTGACGCGGCGGCAGTGAACTCGGCCTACGCCATACCAGCTGGCCTTTCTCCCGCAAAGGATTCTTTAGCGCTGGAAAGCCAGGACGCCGAATTTGCGGTAGTCGTGATGGCGGCTCGCCAAGATAATAAAGACGATCCGCGTATCGCCCAATTTATCAAGGCGTATCAATCGGAAGAAGTTAAACAATTCATCGAAAAGACCTTCCCTGGCGCCTATACCACGGCCTGGTAATCAACGAGGAAACGTTCCCGGCACCCGCGCGGTTTTCAAGAGCGCGGGCGCGAGATCGGGTTCGTACCCACTTGATTCCAATACAGCCTAGCCGATTTGGTGAAACTTGCCGGCCTGAAAATCGGCAACTGCCTGATACAGCTCCTGGGTGGTATTCATAACAAAGGGACCATGCTGAGCGATAGGCTCGTTTAGCGGTTCGCCTGCAATCAATAATGCCCGGGCAGGTCCCTGGGCACGGACAACCACCCCATCAGCTTCGGTCTCATTTCCCAGTATGGCCATACGTTGAGACGCGACCGATTGATCATCGATCTGCACCTCTCCGCGATACACATAAATAAAGGCATTTGACGAGGCGGGCAAACGTTGTTCGAATGAACCCGGCCCTTCGAAGTGAATATCGATATACAGAGGGTTGGTGATGTCACGCTGCACGGCGCCCGCCAAGCCATGGCTGCTGCCCGCAATAACACGGGCTACAACGCCATTATCAAGATGTAGTTCCGGGATGTCCTGGCTTTGAATATCGCGGTAGCGAGGATTCGTCATTTTGTCTTTGGCGGGCAGATTCAGCCATAGCTGAAAGCCCTCCATGCGGCCCTGCTCTTGCTCGGGTAGCTCTGAATGCACAAGCCCTCGGCCAGCGGTCATCCATTGCACGCCTCCGTTTTGCAACAAACCCTCGTTACCGGCGCTATCTCGATGGCGCATGCGCCCCGCGATCATGTAGGTTACCGTTTCGAAACCGCGGTGAGGATGGTCGGGGAAGCCGCCAATATAGTCGTCGGGATTGTCCGTCCCGAAGTTGTCGAGCATCAGGAAAGGATCGAGCCGCTGTTGCAAGTTCGACGTCAGCACCCGTGTCAATTTGACGCCAGCACCGTCCGAAGTTGCAGTGCCTTTCACCACGCTTTCCACGCTGCGCGAGCGATTCACATTTTCAGCTTGTGCAGTAAAGGTCGTATAAGGTTTCATGAGAACTCCAGTGAACGATTAATAATTCATTATAAATATCAATCATTCTGGCGATAAGCAGTCAGAAACGAGACCTATTGTCCTATTTTTGTATCCGATCTAGTCTCCCGTAATGCGTTAGTGAAACTCTACTGCCGCCGCCGCAAAGCCTCGGGCTGCGTTGTCGTTGTAGCAACATAGGCCGCCTTGGATAGAACCTCTAGCGGGCCTACCTTGCGTACGATATCAACTTGATCCCTATTTCGCACATACAGCGAGCCGCCATATGAAAGCGCGTTAACCGACACGTCGTAAGCATGTTCGCAGCTGCGCGGAACGACTAGCATCCAGCCATTGTCGGCAAGAAAATTAAACGGTGGCAACAGGCCGCTGTCGTCGGGCAGTAAATCGAGTTGCTGACAGGCCGCCGTAAAAGCCTTGAGCAAACTTGAAGCCGAAGTGCTTACCATTGTGCCAAGGCCACACTGGACCCGGATAAATAAATGCTTTACAGGCAACTGAGGGTGAATCGCCATGGCCTGTTCCGATAAACCTGCGGGCAGGCCCGGCACGAAGAATCGTAGGTTGGCATTTCCCTGCATCGCTGGGATCCATTGCAAATGCTTGTGTCGTTGACTGGCGCCGGCCTCTGCCCCGCCGTTGTAGAATCCGACACCGCCAGAACCGGACATGACATAGGATATTGCCGCGAAGTCTGACAGCGTAAGCGGAGCGCGCTGTTCCTCAAAGAGACGCCGTGCCAAAACCAAATGGCGATCACATACCGGAAACTTGTTCAGGATGGCCACATGGTGATCGCCCACTGCACCTATCGTGAGGGCGGGATCCGGCGAAAGAAACGGATTGAAGTCGGGATCGCGCGGACCGCCGGGCAAGGAAACTTTTTCGCCGTCTTTTGCAGATAATGATGAAACCCAACGCACGACGAAGGGCAAGCCCTCGTCGCTGATTTCGGTTTGCTCGGCGTTGATGGGTTGTAGAGCCCCCGAATGTCGCGCATCGGCGCTGCGCAGGTCAACGGATTGCATGAAAGCAGTGGTCATGTCGCCCCTTTTCTAATTAATTTTAATTTTCTTCAGTTGTCATCCAGAGATATTCCAACCAAGACGATCCTTACTCATTGTAGGTTACACCACCACCCTATTTCTTTGTCGTGGCGGAACCCGCCCCTTGTTGGCTTACCCACTGCATAAGCTGAACCGACAACTGATCAATGGCAATTTCAAACGCGGCAATAACTTTAGGCACTTCCGTTCCATCGACTGCCTGACGAACTTCAAAACTACGTGCGGAAATAATACGATTGTTCACGTCACGGGTCAGTGTGGCATCAAGCCTAATCCGCACCACCGGAGCGTCGTTTACGTACTCCACCTGAAATGCGATCAGATCGCCGCCTAATTCGTAGTCGGCCTGTCCGTTACTGACGTCTGTGCTGACAGAAGCCAGCGCGCCGCTTGCGCGAAATGCAGCAGCCAAATAGTTTCTAAGCAGAACAGGGGCCGGGTCGCCCCAGCGCGCTCCGCTATATGCGCTGACCCGATTCGCCTCGGGGAGTACCAGCACGCGCATGCTATCAATGACCTGGCTGCTGTAGGGGGTCGCAATACGCAGGCTCCAGGCCAGAGGATGAGATTGAGTCTTTCTTTCTATCGATGGCGCCTGGAGCTGATATACGGTAAGTGTTTCGGGTTTCGGTAAGATGGAACATGCCGATATCACGGCTAGCGCCGCAATAAGTAAGCAACGATAAATAGTAGTGCGTGCCGATAAGGGACGGATCATGGCTCAAACTCCTGTATCTTTTGTCGGCCCAGTAGATAGTTGGACGGGTTATCCTGAAGACGTCGGGTGACGGCCCTCATGGAAGCGAGCGTATTGCGCAGTTCCTGCAAGGCAGGGCCCAGCTCTCCGAACCCGTGCAAACCACGTCCCAATGCTCCTTTATGATCTTCAAGCAATTTGTTGAGACCGACGCTGGATTTTTCCAATGCGGCAATGGCGCGCCGCGCGCTGTTCAAGGTCTCGGCGCCCTGCTTCTGTACCAGGCTATCGGTATTGGCCATCAAGCTGCTTGCGTGCTTGAATGCGGCGCTAGCGTCCTTGCTGGTGGCAGTCAAGGTTTGAAGTAATGTTTCCATGTCGCCGCCCCGATCGGCAATAGAATTAGTAAGCTGTTCGATATTCTGCAAGGTTTTGCTTAAACGCTGTGCATTCTCGGATGACAAGAACATATTGGCGTTCAGGACGAGCTCGGTAATATTCGACATGAGGTTATCGCTATTCGCCAGTAATTGGGAGATTGGCGAAGGCGTTGCGACAATTATCGGGTCTTCATCTTTTTTTGCTTGCAGTAGCGGACTTTCCGGAGTGCCACCGCTAAGTCCGATCTCCGATACACCGGTAATACCCGTCAGCACCAAACGCGCGCGCGTGTCTTCTTTTATGGGAATACTGCCGTCAATGCTAATACGCGCCAACACCCTGTTCGGATTTGCGGGGTCAAGCGACAGGCTAACCACATCGCCAATCTTGATCCCACTGTACTGGACCGCGGCGCCTCTCGATAGGCCCCGGACGGGTTCATTGAAAAGGACAACGTAATGACGCTGCCCAACGTCGCTGCTGGACTTCCCCAGCCACAAGACAAACAACACTGCAGCCGTCGTAATGAGGACCGTAAATAGTCCGATCAATATATGATGTGCGCGTGGTTCCATTATTTCATCCCCTTGGCCTGTTGATGGGCGTACGCAGCGGCACGCCCCCTCGGCCCATGAAAGTAGTCCTGTACCCAAGGGTCTTGCGTCGTTTCAACGACGCCAAGCCGGTCGGCGACCAGGACTCGTTTATCCGATAAGACGGCCACCCGATCGCAAATGGTGTAAAGCGTGTCAAGGTCGTGTGTGACCAGAAATACGGTCAGACCCAGCGCATCGCGCAGCGTAATAATCAGCTGATCGAATGCACCGGCGCCGATAGGATCAAGTCCAGCTGTCGGCTCATCGAGAAACAGAATCGCAGGATCGAGCGCCAACGCACGAGCCAAAGCCGCACGCTTAATCATGCCTCCGGACAGGGAAGCCGGATATTGCGACCCTGCGGCGGCAGGAAGACCGGCCAAGGCTATCTTAAGCCCCGCCAAGTGCTCGGCATCTGCCCTGCTAAGCCCGGCGTGCTCGATTAGCGGCATGGCGACGTTTTCGGTTACCGTCAATGAAGAAAACAGCGCACCGCGCTGGAACAATACACCGAACCGGCTTTCCACCTGCGTACGTTTCGTCGGCGCAAGCGTAAGCAAATTCTCGTTAAAAATGTGTACCGTTCCCTCGACTGGCCTTTGCAGCCCGACAATCGAGCGCAACAAGACAGATTTCCCCGTGCCTGACCCGCCGACTACACCGAGCACTTCTCCTTGATAAACATCAAGATTCAGTTGCTGATGTACGGTATGGGAACCAAAGCGATTAGTCAGTCCCTGAACCCTGACGATAGCGGTATCCCAGGATTGCGCGGCCTGTATCACCAGCCCATCTCCATAAAGAAAAGAGCGGCAAGAGCATCCAGCATGATCACGATAAAAATCGACTGCACCACGGCCGAGGTCGTGTGTTCACCTACTGACTGTGCGCTGCCACTGACCTTGAATCCTTCAAGGCATCCGATAATAGCGATGACATAGGCGAATAAGGGGGCCTTGATCATGCCAACGATAAAGTGACGTAACTCGATGTCCTGGTGCATCAAGGTAAGAAACATGACGGGCGGAATATCGAGCGCCAGTGCGCACACCATTGCCCCCCCTGCTATTCCCGAGATCATTCCTACGAACGTCAGAAGCGGCATCGAAATAAGCATTGCCACCACCCGTGGCAAGACCAACAGATCGATCGGACTTAGCCCCATCATTCTGATAGCGTCGATCTCCTCGTTGGCCTTCATGGAGCCAATTTGCGCGGTGAATGCGCTGGCGGTTCTCCCGGCCATCAGAATGGCGGTCAGCAAAACGGCGAATTCACGAAGAAAGGAAAAGGCGACCAGATTAACCGTATAAACACTGGCGCCGAAATCCGCCAGGATCGTCGCGCCTAGAAAGGCGACGACCGCGCCTACCATGAAGGTCAACAACACAATGATAGGCACGGCATTCAAGCCGGTTTCCTGGATCAAGGCCACCACTGAAGTGATACGCCAGCCAGTGGGGCGCAACATCGCTCGCGCCAAGGCCTCCAGCGTGAGGCCCATGAAACCCAGTAAGGCGACCACCTGTCGCCAAATGCCCTCGACAGAGGAGCCAATATGGGCCAAAACTTCTTTAGTAGATGATGTGACGACGACGGTGTCGTCGGTGGGAGTCGATTTGGAATCGGAAATCGTCTGGAGTAAAGCCCGGCGTTCGGCTGACAGCGATGCGCTGGATTTCGAAAGCTCTGCAGTTAGGGTAGTTCCTAGTAACTCGAGTAGTTGTGAAGCGCCTGCGGTATCTAGCGCCTTTAAACTGGAAAACTCAATATAGGCTTTTCGCAAGGTCGCTTCGTCCATGCCTGCCGTGCGGAAGCGAGCCAGGTCATGTCTTAGCGCTACATAATTTGCAAGAGTCCAATTGCCCTGCACCGCTAATTTCGGCGGCGTAACAGAGGAGTCCCAGCTTAGAAACGAAGATTGAATGTCAAGCGTCATTGGTCGGGGCATCCGGGCCGGATTTAGGCTAGTTTAACCTTGAGAGCTATCAGCCATCATACCGTTCAGACGTCCGGGACGTGTTTTTGGCGGTGACATTCCGTGACGAAATTATGAGTATCTCTTAAATATTGCAACGGAATGCACGGGAGGGTTAACCCTTCCGATTTATTGTTACAATGCATTTAATCTGATTGTAATAATCCTAATCCCTAATTCGAACAATAGTGCCGATATGTGTCCGTTGCTTAAGCGATCTATAGGACGCCCAGCTACTAGACTGCAACATACAAACATATACTTCACGATGCTTAACTAAGCGATGCATGCCTGAAACGGGGCAGCTTTTAAAATCCGTAGTAAGCAACTCAATTATCTGCTTGCCGAAACGCGAGAATTATTGTGTCAAACAAGTTACAACAACACAGCACAACGTGGCAGTTATTGCCTAACGGGAACGTCTTGCATCGCTGCGGCCTCGAACTGGAAAGCGATGGAAGCAGTTGGCAAATGACACCTGCCTCGGGGGTCGATTTTGCCATCTTCACCAGAATGGAACGCGGACTAAGTGCTCAAGAGGCCAAAGAACTTGCCGATCTACTGATCTTGCAAGGTGCCACCTGGGCGACCAGTGGCCTCCACTAAAGCGTCGTCGTAAACCGGCACACCATGCTTGTCTCGTTATAACTTCACAGGTTTCCCAATAAAATATCCGCGACCAAATCCGGATTCGTAATGTGGACTTCGTGGGGCGCGTCAATATCCAGCCATTTCCACCCCGGCAGCGATCGCACCAATTTGCGCGATTCCTCGAGCAAAGGATGCGATGGCGCCGTGCAATACAGGTAGGTCCGGGGGCAATCATTGCCTATAGGATTCTTCAGCTCCAAGCTCGTCGTATAACTAGCAAGCGGATGCGGAGTAAGCCGGCGGGCGACCCAATCGTGTTCCGCCGTACCCGGTTTCAAGCCCCATACTGCCGGGATTCGGTTGGGCACAGGAACTGCCAATCCTCCGGTAGCGCTGAAAGCCGCGGCAATGCGCGCATCGGCATCGGCTTTCGGATAGCTGGAAAATGCGCTCTTACCGCTTTCCAGGACGACCGCATCAAGATACACAAGGTGCGTAATGCGTTCCGGAATCCTGTCTGCCACACCGGTGATCGGTATGCCTCCGAAGCTATGGCCTACAAGTGTCACATCGCTTAATTCTTCGCTGCATATTAGCTGCACCAGATCATCGATAAACGTATCGATCGTGATGCCTTCGCGCAAAAGATGCGCCCGGTCTCCCATGCCGGTAAAGCTGGGGGTAAACACCCGATGTCCGGCCGAAAGCAGTCGATCGGCCACTGGACGCCAGCACCACCCACCATGCCAGGATCCGTGCGCAAGCACATAGTTCATAAGAATCCCTCAATGTTCGATTCCAATTAATGGATATGCCCGGCTTCCGGACAATGGTTGATCTAAATCTTATACTGTGCCAGCTTACAATCCAGCTCAATGTCCTTTCAACTTCCTTGGGCACGGACGACTAACAAGAGGCCGGCAATGCGCGCACCGATTAGCACCGCCACGTGTATTTTATTTGTTTGCCTGTGCTCCATGCTAACAAGTGGATGCACCACCTTGCCGTCGCTCGAGCATCGAACGATCTCGCGGGCGCTCCCCCTTGATGAGTCCAAAGACACCACACTGGGCAAGTCAATTTCGCACATGGCCGCCGCGCATACAGGAAAGTCGGGCATTCATGCCTTAAGTGACCCCCAGGACGCCTTCGCAGCAAGGGTCTTGATCGCGCGAGCAGCCGAGCGCACGTTAGACGTCCAATACTACATTTGGCACAAAGACTTGACCGGTACGCTTTTGTTTGAAGCGCTGCACGCCGCTGCCAACCGAGGCGTGCGCGTACGGTTATTGCTGGACGACAATAGCACTGCGGGGCTCGATCCAACGTTGTCTGGGCTTGATCTTCATCCAAATATTGAAGTACGACTGTTTAATCCCTTTGTTATACGTGCGCCACGCTGGATAGGTTATCTCACCGATTTTTCGCGTCTGAATCGCCGCATGCACAATAAATCATTTACGGCGGACAACCAGATAACCATCATAGGCGGGCGCAATGTCGGCGACGAGTACTTCGGCGCCACCGATGGAATTCTTTTTGCCGATCTCGATGTCGTAGCGCTTGGTCCGGTCGTCAAAGACGTATCCGATGATTTCGACCGGTACTGGAATAGTCAGTCATCCTATCCGGTGAGTTTGCTGTTGCCTGCGGTTAATGCGGAACAACTCGTAAAACTAAGATCTGAAGCAGGTACGCTCGAGCAAAGTCCCAGCGCGGCCGCGTATATCAATGCAATGCGCAAATCCACCCTGATTCGTCAATTGCTGACAGCAACCATCGAGTTGGAATGGGCACCCACACATATGGTCAGCGATGACCCGCGCAAGGGCCTCGGTCAGGTGCCCAACTCTCAACTGCTAACACATGACCTGGACAGAATAATTGGCAAGCCCAGATCCGTAGTAGAGCTGGTGTCGCCCTATTTTGTGCCCACCGAGACCGGTGTCGCCGGTTTCGTTGCCATGGCCAACCGCGGCGTCAAGATACAAGTCCTGACCAATTCGCTCGATGCGACGGATGTAGCGGCAGTCCATGCCGGCTACGCAAAACGACGAAAACCACTGCTCGAAGCAGGCGTCAAGCTATACGAAATGAAGCGTCTATCCCCTGAATCGCGCCGCAACAGAAGCGCGGGTCCATTCGGAAGTTCGGGCTCCAGCCTGCATGCAAAAACGTTTTCGGTGGACGGATCGCGCATTTTCGTGGGCTCCTTCAATTTTGATCCGCGTTCGGCCAAATTGAATACCGAGCTTGGGTTCGTGATCGACAGCCCTGAAATGGCACGTCACATCAGTGCAGCCTTCTCGGACCGCATTCCCGACATCGCCTATGAAGTCAAACTTTCGGACACGGGGAATTTATACTGGCTAGAGAATCAAGAGGGGAAACAAATCCGCTACGACTCAGAACCTCATGCCAGCTTGTGGCGGCGCGCCAGCGTCGGTTTTCTGTCCTTCCTACCCATTGACTGGCTGCTTTAGATCGATATCGAAAGTCTATGCGAGCCATCGCTTATCAGGACTCGCACCTTGCCATTGGCACAACCAATTTCCATTCCGTCCAAAACCGCGCTTGGATGGAGTCGTCGAGCGTTCTCGACACGTATATCGTACGAGGCAGAGCCAAATTTGACTTCAGCGTCATATGCCGGCCATGCGACAGGAAGGCATGGTGCGATGACAAGAAACCCGCCCTCGCGACGTATTCCCAGAATACCTTCAACACCTGCGCGATACATCCACGCCGCTGATCCGGTGTACCAGGTCCATCCGCCGCGTCCCACATGCGGCGCGGTTGAGTAAACATCTGCCGCGACGACGTATGGTTCCACCTTGTAGCGCTCGACTTCGTCCGGGCTGCGCGCATGATTGATAGGATTCAACAATTTGAATAAGTCGAATGCTTTATCGCCCATGCCGAGCTTGGTCCAGGCCAGAATGGCCCACATGGCAGCATGGCTATATTGGCCACCATTTTCCCTGAGTCCGGGGGGATAGGCCTTGATGTAGCCTGGATCCCGTTCCGACTTATCGAAAGGCGGGGTAAACAGCAACGCGATTTGTTGATCATGCCGAACCAACTGCTGTTCAAGCGCTGCCATTGCGGCGGCGGCCCGTTCCGGATCGGCAGCACCCGACAATACTGCCCATGACTGAGCAATAGAATCGATTCGACATTCCTGGTTATGCTTTGAGCCCAGCCAACTACCGTCATCGAAAATGGCACGGCGGTACCACTCCCCATCCCACGCCTTGCTCTCAAGGGACTCTTTTAGCTTGACCGCATGCTCTTGCCAGCGCATCGAACGATGGGCGTCTCGCTCTTTCGCCAGGGGCAAGAATAAATCGATTGTGCGCCATAACAGCCACCCTAACCATACGCTTTCACCCTTCCCCCCTTCTCCGACCCTATTCATGCCATCGTTCCAGTCGCCCGTGCCCATCAGCGGCAGCCCGCGTTCGCCGGTCAAGGCAAGGCATTGATCCAGACCGCGCGCGCAATGCTCAAACAAAGACCCCGACTCATCGGCCACCATAGGCTGGAAGAAGGCATCATGCTCGCCAGTCTTCAATATTTGCCCTTCAAGAAAAGGCACATTCTCATCCAAAACCGCGAGATCGCCGGTCCTCGCAATATAAGTAGCTGTGGCATAGGCAAGCCACACACGATCATCGGAAATGTGTGTGCGCACGCCCTGCCCCGAATGCGGCAACCACCAGTGCTGAACATCCCCTTCTACAAACTGCCGCCCCGCCGCGCGTAGAAGATGCGCCCTTACTGTTTGCGGTTGAGCGAAGGTGAGCGCCATGCCGTCTTGAAGCTGGTCGCGAAAACCATAAGCGCCGCTAGCCTGGTAAAAAGCGGAACGCGCCCATATCCGGCAGGCAAGGGTCTGATAGAGCAGCCAGCCATTCAAGAGAATGTCCGTAGCTCTGTCAGGTGTTTTGACCTGGACCGCACCCAGCACTGAATCCCAGTGTGCAGCGATCTCCATAAAAACGCTGTCTAAATCACGTTGGCGATAGCGGGTAATCAACTCGCGAGTTGCCTCTAAAGACCGGCACTGCCCAAGAAACCACACCACTTCCACCGTCTCTCCGGGCTCAATATTCACAACGGTTTGCAACGCTGCGCAGGGATCCATTCCGGCACCCGTCGCACCGGACAACGAATCACGCCTCAATAAGGCTTTCGGTTCGGCAAGCGTCCGATTATGTCCAATAAATTCGGTACGGTCTGCTGTCCATGTTGTCTGCCGGCCGGCCAGATCAGCAAACGCCACGAGGCCCGGAAAAGCAGTGCTCCACGGATTTCGCGCCAGCATGGCGCCTGTGTCAGTGTCGATCGAACTGACAACAAAGGGGCCCGATGCACCCCTGAACGTGCCGAGTACCCATTCCGCATAGCATGTGATCGTCAAGCTACGCGATTTTCCCGAGGCGTTGCGCAGGGAGAGGCGGGAAATTTTTATTGGGTCGGAGAGCGGTACGTATTGCAGCAGTTGGGCAGCGATACCATCGACCTCGTGCTCGAAACGGCTATAACCACGGCCGTGACGGGCGATATAAGAGCCCTTGTCTCGAATTGGATGCGCGGTCGGTGTCCAGAGCTGTCGGGTAGTCTCATCAAGAATATAAATCACCTCGCCCGAGCGATCCTCTACCGGATCGTTCGACCAGGGAGTAAGCTGGTTCTCGCGGCTATTCAGCGCCCAGGTGTAAGCGCTGCCCTCAGTGGCAACCTGGAACCCAAAGTCGGGGTTGGCAATGACATTGATCCATGGCGCTGGCGTGCAGTCGCCGTCATTCAAGATGGTTACATATTCATGCCCCCCCTTATCAAACCCTCCAAGGCCGTTGAAGAACTCCAGACCACTGGGCGTCGGCAACAAGGACACAACGTTTACCGCTTTTAGCCGACTGACGGTCTCGGATTGCACGGAGAATTTCGGAATACGGGCAAGCTGTTCGGCGATCGGCCCGCGATGAGCCAGCAAAGCAATTCTCGCCACCGACTGCAGCAAGTTGCGACTCTCGACGGTCATTAGATCTGCCCGTAAGGCAAAGACAGCACCCTGCGCAAGCTCTCCCCCGAAGCGGGGTCGCGACCGGCTGCTTCGAACCGCCGTCTCGATGGCGTTCTGCAGGTCTTGCACGTAAGATGAAGCACGCTCATTGACAATAACAAGGTCGACAGCTAGCCGCTTCATGCGCCAGTATTCATGTGCGCGCAACAGTTGCCGCACGCGGCCAATGTCTTGGATGTCGTTGATGCGCAACAGAACGATAGGTAAATCACCAGAAATTGCATAAGGCCAGAGTCCGGACTGTGGGCCTGCGCCACGCCTGATTGCCTCAGACGAAGCTCTGTAACGGGGATCCGCATACAGAATGGGTGCTGCCATGCGCTGGAAATCTGCCGCTTCATCTGCGTCCATATCCAGGTGTCTAAGCTGGACCTGAGCTTGGGTCCAGGCCAGTGTCTTTGCCCGTTCGAAAGCGCTCCGATCGTGATGCTTGTCGATCATGTCCATGAGCTCAGCTTCAGATGACGCCACTACGGTCCAGAATGCAATCCGCGCCACTTTGCCAGGGGCGATCAGCAGGCGATATCGAAGCGCAAAAATTGGGTCCAGAACCGTACCGGTCGTACCCGAAAGAGGTTGGTCATCTTCCATTGCGCCGGCCGCCGCAACCGACCGACCCCGACCGATGAAGCTTGCCCGATCAGATTCGTATTGCGGCTCGCCTACGGCCTCGCCTTCGACAACAGCAAAATGCGCCGCCCACAGTTCAGGCTCATCGGGCGATCGCCTGCGCCTCGTGGCCACAAGCGACGCAAATTCTTCAAGATGACTGGTCGTAACAAACATCTTCGCGAACACAGGATGTGCCATGTCGGCAGATGCGGCCGTCAAGACGATTTCCGCATACGAAGTGACTTCGATTTCTCGTGGCCGATGACCGCTATTAGTCAGTGACACCCGTCGAACCTCGCCATCGTCTTCGCCGGACACCAGGACATCCATTGTCGTGGTCAAGTTGCCGTCACGCCGAATAAACTGGGCGTAGTCTTCGGCAAAGATGACTTCCTCATGATCCATTTCCGCCGCCAGGGGCTGCAAGCCCGCGGACCACACCTTGCCGTTGCGCATATCCCGCAAGAATATGAATGAGCCGCATCCGTCGCAGGTGGCATCCTCACGCCAGCGCGTTACCGCAATATCTCGCCAACGGCTTGCGCCCCCACCCGAGGTGGTCAGCATCACTGTATATCGCCCGTTCGACAACAAGTGGGTTATCGGAGCGCCAGTTGGGGCGCCAAGATGGCGGCGCACGGTTGCCGCATTATTTACCACCGTCCCCGCGGCCACACGAACTTCCTCTGCTCGTGGATGGGTCACGATAACATCGCGCGGCATGCGCTCTTGAAGAAGCGATTCGCACGCCTGAATCATTGGTTCCCGATGGAAGCGGGTACGCATCCGGCCTTCAAGCAAGGTATTCGCAATGGCAACAATTGTCATGCCCTGATGGTGGGACATGTAATTGCGCACGATGGCTACGTCCTTATTCTCGGGAAGCCGGGAAGGCGTGTAATCGAGCGCCTCGTAAAAGCCATAGCGACCGCGCGCGCCTATCCTGGAAAGGTGTCTGTAGTTCTCGCTGGCGCCTGCGGCATCAACCATTGCCGCCAGTCCTGTGGCATAGGGTGCCACCACCACATCCTCTGCAAGGCCACGTTTAAGGCCCAGTCCCGGCACGCCAAAATTAGAATACTGCAACGTGAATTCCATATCGCGTGCGTTATAGGCCGACTCTGAAATGCCCCACGGGATATTCAGTGATTTACCGTAGGCTTGCTGATGTGCAACCACTAAACGATTAGTCTGTTCAAGCAGGCTGCCATAGGGTGCACGCATGACGAGCGACGGCATCAAATACTCAAACATCGAACCGGACCATGACACCAGGGCTGCGCCGTTATCCAGCGGCGTCGCCATACGGCCAAGACGCATCCAGTGACGTGTCGCGACATCGCCCTTCGCTATGGCAAACAGACTGGCAAGTCTGGCTTCTGAGGCGAGTAGATCGTAGCAATTAGGATCAAGCGTATTGTCATCATGGCGATATCCTATGGATAACAGCTTCCTGTCGTGGTTAAGAAGGAAGCCAAAGTCCATGATAAGCGCCATTTCACGCGCCGTATCAGCGAGGGACTGAAGTCGGGCCGGCAGCGTATTATCCGGATTTTCAATCATAAGTCTGTCGCGACCGTACTCGGCAATCGATGCGCTGAGCGCTTCAAACCAGAAAAGCGTATTAGCGGAATCTTCGTTTTCCGTTGCCGGCAGCACATCCATGAGTGCCTTGAGCGCCTTTTCAGCCGGTCTCTTCAGCGTAGGAAACACGACTTGATCGGCTTGTACGCTGTCCAATTTGACTTCGATCTCGTCAAGCAGAGCATTGATCTGTCGTCCGTGCTCGCCGCTTGCCGCGGGCAATGTGGCAACTGTCCGCCGCGCCAGTTGAAGGTTATCCCGAACACCGGGCCTCGGATTAATCAGAAGAGCGCTATTGATCCACTCTTCGCATGCGTTGGCAATCACGATCAGGTGGCCTGCAAGGTTGCCGCTATCAACGGACGAGACATAAGCGGGTTCAAGCGGTCGCAAGTCTTCTGTATCGTACCAATTGAAATAATGCCCCTTGAATCGCGCCAGCTTCTGCATCGTCAATATCGTAGCTTCAAGACGCTCAACGGTCTGGACTGCGCCTGCCCATCCGAAATCCCTAGCCGCAATGGCTGACATCAGGTATAGGCTGATATTCGTGGGCGATGTTCGATGAGCGAGAACGGGCCGGGGTTCCTCCTGGAAATTATCAGGAGGCAGCATGTTATCCGCCGGCGTGACGAAGGTCTCGAAAAATCGCCAGGTCTGACGTGCCATCAGGCGCAACCGCCTGACATCCGAGCCCGATATTTCTTTTTCTCGCAGTTCCAGCTGCGGCTGACTCGCCCATAACGCAAACCACGGCGCACTAGCCCATAAGAGAATAAACGGCAAGGCCAACGGCCCTGAGGCTGGGACAAAGATAACCGCTGACAGCGTCAATACCAAAGCGAGCAAGGTGCTCCCCGCCATCTCTTTATAGAATCCCCACAGGTCCAGTAAGGGCCCCCCGGAAGACTGGGCCGCGGTTGTCCATTCAAGCAGGTTACGGCGAGTGATGAATAGGCGTATCAATGTCCTGATGATGGCATCGCACATGCGCCACGCATGATCGGCGAGGAACACAAGGGCAAGGAGCGTCTGTATGGCGGCGAGACGAAAATCACTTGCCAACACTAGCATATGACTTCGCAGACCGATTCCCTTGCGCCGTGGCACTATAGAAAAAAGCGCGGGCAGGAATATCGTCACACTAATGCAGGCAAGAATAAGCAGAGTGCCCCATGCACTCGCAGGCATGGGCAAGCACCAGCTGCAAACCAGCGCAACCATTGAGGCTGGTGCCATCAATGAACGACGCAAATTATCGAGCATTTTGCCGCGTCCGACGGAAGGTATGGTCGCACCGCCCTTACGATAGTCGAACAACCACGGAACAAGCTGCCAATCGCCGCGCGTCCATCGGTGCTGGCGCTTAACCGCGACATCGTAGCGCGATGGCGCTTCTTCGATGACCTCGACATCCGAGACCAGCCCAGCGCGAGCGAACACGCCTTCGAACAAATCGTGGCTAAGCAATGCATTTTCGGGAATGCGCCCGGTCAACGCCGCTTCGAAAGCATCCACATCATATATTCCCTTGCCAGTGTAGGAACCTTCCCCAAACAGATCCTGATAAACATCGGAAATGGCCGCCGCGTAAGGGTCAATGCCGGCCGGGCTTGAGATAACCCTTTGGTAGATGGAGCCTTCGCGCCCTATAGGAAGTGCTGGGGTAACGCGGGGCTGCAAAATGGCATACCCTTTAACAACCCTCTGTTGAGCAGCGTCGATTAAGGGCCTATTCAAAGGATGCGCCATCTTGCCGACCAATCGCAGGACAACGTCACGCGGTAGTCGCGTATCGGCGTCCAACGTAATCACGTAGCGCACATCGGCCGGGACCACGATGGAAGGCTGTCCCACCGGTATAAAGGTGGTGTCAGTGGCTCCGCGCAGCAGTCGGTTTAGCTCGTGAAGCTTGCCCCTTTTGCGTTCCCATCCCATCCATTTATTCTCGCTCGGATTAAAAATCCGGCGACGATAAAGCAAAACGAAGCGGTCACCGGCGGGTCCTAGACCGTAGCGGCTGTTTAACTCTTTAAACGCGTCTACCGCCACTGCCAGAAGCTGCTCTTCGCCCGGAACGACTTCCCGGTCTGCATCGATGCCGTCAAGCAATAGGGCAAAAGACAGGTCGCCGCCTGCGTCCCCCAAATAGTGCACTTCGAGCCGCTCTATTTGCTCCAGAAGATCGCCGCGACTGCTAAGCAGTGTGGGTATCACAACGAGCGTTCTTAACGTGTGCGGGACGCCGCCCTTCAGTTCGAGTCCCGGCAATATAACGGCGTCGAAGGTCCACGACACGGCCCGATTCAAGAGTGCTGTTGCAAGCTCGCTTGCCGGAAAAAAAGCGGCGAGCAAGAATACAGCTAGCCAGCCGATCGCCATACCTGGAATCCAAAGGACCGAAAGGGCTGCCCCGAGAAACGCCGCCGTAAGCAATAAGATAATACTTACGTAGCCACGAATCCCCAGCCGTACATTCAAGCGACTCAGACGTAGCCGCAGCGGCGGCTTAAAGCCAATTTCCCGTTCCAGGTCGGGGCGCCCCTCTGCAATAAGATAATAGCCAGGATCGCCGACGCGCTGGGCGCGCAATTCGTCACTGGTTTGTGCCCGAGCCATGCGTGCTGCATCCAATGCACGGTCGACAACCTCCAGTTCCGACAAAGATGAGCCGCGTGCCAGTTTCTCTACAGCATTGCGATATAGATTGCGAGTGGGAAAATCCATCCGCGCAAAAGAACTCGCTTCGCGAAGACGTTCATCGACATGGCTAACCTTTTCGACCAGCTCCGTCCAGTCAATATCGGATATCAGCCGCATGCTCGTGATGATATTTCGCACGCTCACATTTGATGCCCCCTGCCGCTGCTGGAAATCCAGCACCACATCATCGATCGACGTATTTTGTGCAGTCAACCTTTCTTCCAGCCACACGAGAGCTGGCGTCGTTCGGGGATCGAGGTCTCTGAGGCGTTTCGCCAAATGAGCAGCAAACGAGTCAGGCAACGGGGTGGCGGCCCAAGGTGCGGTCTTGGTTTCCAGAACAAACTGAACATTCTTTGAGTCGAGAAGTCGAGCCACCAGAAGTTCGGCATCAGCCAGCGCTTTCTGCCCGTCGCTGATCTGGTCGGCCAGGCGCCGCAGATTTTCGATAAGGACGATACGCAGCGTAATCGCCACCGCCCATAACTCACCGATCGCCAATGGTTGTATCCGCTGATAAGACGCAATGAACCGCCGCAATGTGTCGGGATCAAAGTTGCTGTCAGTATGAGCGACGAAAGCCCAAGCAAGGCCGAATACCCTAGGGTACCCCGCGAATGGCCCGCCCGCCAATTTCGGCAATTGACGGTAAAAGCCAGGAGGCAGGTCTTCCCTGATTTCGCGAACATGCTGCTCGACCAGATGATAGTTATCTAGCAGCCACTCGGCAGCAGGAACAATGCTGCGGCCACTCTCGAGCTCTCTCGCACTGCCTCGGTACACGGTCAGTAGTACGGCGGCATTCTCGTTTAGCCGTTTCTGCAGCGACGAAACATGCGGCGGCGAGCCCGTAATGGATTGGGCGGCGGCCAGACTTTGCGCATGCTGTTCCAGCCGCTCAATGCCAAAGAGTTCCGCCCTTACCGGAGCACGGTCATGCCATGGCCCCATTCTGGCCCGGCTACGTGATAAGTACTGAAAGAACCTGTCCTTAAGCGGAATCTCCGACAGCATTATTCACGCCCCTCACAGGAAAGTACAACGGTCTTGCTTCAGAAAAACGATCTTGGCAATCGCTGGTCGTCCGAACATCAGACCGCCTTGCCCAAAAAGTCAGCATACGCCGCTATCCACAAAACACAATGAGGGTTGGCAAAACGACGGATTCCACCGTGGCATAAATGCCAAGACGGGCCAACGCTAAAGCAGTTCATATTCTTGGTTGCTGCACCGCTATAAAGCAATCGCTATACCCAATTAGGACGTATCCGAGGCACTCGTCCATACGCAATGGGCACCATGAAGAACGATAGCGGGGTGCACAGGATGGCCAGAACTGTCGCTTTTATTGAACAAGCAGGCCTGCTAACCCTCTTTAAGTGGCTCTGCGACCCAGTGTGTTACAGAATAGTTAGTGTGCATTATTTCCGACGACGCGGGTTTTCCCTTAACAAAGCGTAAAATATGACCCCGGATTTAGTTAACAGTATTGGAAGCACCCATCTTGAACACGAAAAGAAGCAAACGCTGGAATGGCAATCTAGACTCGCTGAGCGCCGATTTCCTGAAAGACGTCATTGAAAAAATGGAATCATACGGACCTAACGTGCAGTTCGAAATGCCGGGCAACGCCCAGCGCCCGAACTACCAGGTGATCAACAAGGCCGGCAAGAAAATGGCCTTCGACAAAAAAAATCTATTGATGAGCCTGAATTCCGACGGCAATGTCAGCGACACCTTATCCGCCGTTTTCAGCCTTGAAGCGGTCAAAACCGTCATGAAAGGCGGCGGCGCCAAAACCGCCGCTCGCGCACGTGTTAGCCGTCCTAGTACCGGCGCAGCCAGTGTCAGTGGCGGCAGCACTCGCAGCAGCTATACCGCACCTGCACCGGTCGTTGATACCGTAGAGCATGAAAAATATGCGTACTTCAAGGCAAATCGTGAAACCTTGCCTGAAGGCATTCAAAAGTACTCTGCCGTCATTAGCGACTTGATGCGAACCGGCAAGTCGGCCGAGGCCGCTTTCGAGGAGATCATTGCACTGCATTTTTAGCTTTCTGTGCAGGCAACTCACCACTGTCTGCATTTCGTCTTATTGCCCCCACCGAGATCTCCCGCATGCTCATCGAAAGCTTTATTCCCGGCAAAGACGCCTCCCTCGAATCGACGATAGAAACCATGCGGGAGAAGCTGGCAGCACGCGGATTCCGCCTCAAGGAATCCTCTTTGTTGCACGAGGTGGACGGCATTTGGTCCACCCATATGAAAGACAGCGATTGCCCCATGCTGTTTTCCAACGGCAAAGGCGCCACCGAATTGGCGGCGCGAGCCAGCGCTTACGGCGAGTTTTTCGAGCGCCTGGGCACTCACTATTTCTGGACCCATTTTTATCTGGGCGAGACGCGTGCCAACCGTCCGTTTGTGCACTACCCTCAGGAGCGATGGTTTCCCCACGCTCAAGATGGCAGCTGGCCAGCAGAAATGCTTAATTCGGACCTGCATGCGTTCTACAACCCCGAAGGCGAGATCGATAGCCAAGTGCTGGTAGACCTGAATTCCGGCAACGTGGGTCGCGGCATTTGCGCCCTGCCCTACACCCGGCTGCGCGATGGCACCCAGGCTTTTATCCCGGTAAATATCATCGGCAATCTGTATGTCAGCAATGGCATGGCAGCGGGCAATACCTTGATGGAAGCACGCACGCAGGCCTTGTCCGAGATTTTTGAACGCAGTATCAAATACCGCATTATCAGTCAGGGCATGTGCCTGCCGGAAGTACCAGACGAGGTCATTGCACGCTATCCGAATATTGCCGCTGGCATCGCTGGACTGCGCAAAGCGGGCTTTGGCATTCTGGTCAAGGACGCATCGTTGGGTGGACGGTACCCGGTCATGAACGTAACACTGTTGCATCCCAAGGATCAGGGCGTATTTTCCAGCTACGGAGCGCACCCTCGATTCGAAATTGCGCTCGAGCGCGCCATGACCGAACTGCTGCAAGGACGGGCGCTCGACTCACTGGAAGGCTTCCCAGAGCCGGGCTTCGACATGAGCGAGATCAATTCAGTCTCGAACCTGGAAATTCACTTCGTCGATTCCAGCGGCGTTATCAGCTGGAACTTCCTGAGCGGCACGCCGGACTTCGCTTTCACGGAATGGAACTTCAGCAACACCACAGAAGAAGACTACAACTGGTTGGTCAATTGCATTCATGGTGAAGGCAAGGAAATTTATGTTTCAGACTTTAGCGAACAGGGTGCATACAGTTGTCGCATCCTGGTTCCCGGAATGTCTGAAATTTATCCTGTGGAAGATCTGGAATGGGAAAACAATAGTGTCGGCAATGCCATACGTCCCGCTCTCATGCGCTTGCCAGATCTAGGCGAAGCCGAAGCCGCCGCGCTACTGGCCGAGCTGCAGACCATGAACGTTAATAACGAGCGCCCGTTGTGGGAGATCCTGGGTCTAGCCATTCCATTGGGCACGCCTTGGAAACAGCTGCGTATCGGCGAACTGAAAACATTGCTGGCGCTGGCGGTGGGCGACGAGGAAGCAATACGCGAGGGCTGCGACTGGATCCATCACTTTAACGATCTGGATCCCTCACGCCGACTGGTGTATCGATGCATCGAAAGCCTGATGAATACCGACAAACCGCAACACTACGAGCGTTCGATGACGTTGCTGTATGGCGCTGATACGGTACGTCAAGCTCGAGCATTAATAGATCGCAGCGAGCGTTTCTTTGGCCTTGATACATTGGGCACTGACATGCAGGGCAGCGCCATGCACCAGACTTTGCTTGCCGCGTACGATAAATTGTTCGCGTGATCTTGAGCGACGATCCGGGCTTGCCACGCCCGGATTCGTTGCACCAAGGCGGGACGCCTTGAATCTATAACGCCCGAAAAAAATCCAGCGTTTTATCGATCTCTTCCTGGGTGTTGAAATAATGTGGCGACGCGCGGATCAGGGCGGGCAGATGGCGTCGCTCAGCATCCAGCCGTGTGCTGGACGGTGGCGTAGTGCCAATCACAATCCGCGCCTCTCCGGCAAGCGTCACGATTTCTTCCGCGGGCCTGGCTCCCACCGTAAAGCTGACGATGGCAGAGGGGTTCCTTCCTAGATCGTAAACTTGCACCCCAGGTAGTTCAGCAAGGCCGTCACGCAATCGATTCGCGAGTGCAGAACACCGAATTGCGATGTTCCCCATGCCTATGTTCAATGCATAATCCATGGCAGCGATCAGTCCTGCGCGCGCCACATAGTTTGATTCCCATGTTTCATAACGACGGGCATCGTCGCGCAGTTCAAAGCGGTCGCGATCCACCCAGAGAGCCGAAAAATGATCAATGGTATGGGGTTCAAGCCGCGAAATAAAGCCTTTGCGAACATACAGAAATCCCGTACCGCGAGGACCACGCAGGAACTTGCGCCCGGTAGCCGACAGCATATCGCAACCCAAGGTTTGCACGTCGACGGGCAACTGCCCCACCGCCTGGCACGCGTCCAACAGATACGCAATGCCATGATCGCGGGCTAGGCGTCCTACCTCGGCGGCCGGATTGGTTAACCCGCCATTGGTGGGGATCCATGTAAGCGAAATCAGTCGAACGCGCGGCGTAATCATGCGGCGCAAGGCGTCCAGATCTATTTCTCCTGCCTCATCGCTAGGTACGACTTGGATCTCGATACCCAAACGCCGGCGTAGTTGAAGCAAGGCTACATAGTTTGCGCCATACTCGGCTTCGCTGGTTAGCACGATGTCGCCGGCCTCGAATGGCATCGAGTAGAACGCCATCTGCCACGCTGCCGTAGCGCTTTCCATGAACGCGATCTCGTCCGGGCGGGCGCCAATCAGTGCAGCGGCTGAATCGTATCCTGAAGCAATGCGCTGCTCTTCACTTTCATAGGCTTTGTAGCCTCCCATCCTTTCCTCGAGGTCGAGATAAGCTTGCATCGCCTTGATGACTGGCTGCGGCATCAACGAGGAACCCGCACTCATCAGAAAAATTTGATCGTCAGCAGACGGTGTATCGGCACGAATACGAGCGATATCCAGCATCGAATTCTTCCTTTTCAAATCAAATACTGGGCGATAATTCTTGCACTGCAGGCCGGATTAACGAAACGATTCTTGGCAAGCGGAACAATACGGATAGACGGCACCTGGGTAGCAAGGGACGCTTCTGCGAATATATGGCGCTCCTGCGCTTTCCATAGAAAACGGGCGCCGAAGCGCCCTGACTGGGTACCGATACGGAAACAGCCTGCTTACTTCTTTTTAGCGTCCGAACCCTGCGAT
The DNA here is from genome assembly GCF_003971065.1 of Candidimonas sp. SYP-B2681. GTDB lineage: Bacteria > Pseudomonadota > Gammaproteobacteria > Burkholderiales > Burkholderiaceae_B > Pollutimonas. Next base: position 338,461 of record NZ_RYDV01000005.1, on the reverse strand, counting down.
CCACCCTTACCGGCCGTCGAGCCAAATGGCGATGCAGGCACCGCTGGTTTTGGGGGTTGCTTGGGCTTTTTTGCTTCTTTGTTTCCGCGTAATTGACCTTTTGCCATGGTAATACTCCTTGAACGACTGATTTGTATGCCATATGGCCCCATTAGCATACGCGGAATTGACAGACCGTGGGTAAATGGAGATACCTATTATAGATAGCGGCGCCCTATACCGGTGTTGCGAGCGGAATTCAGTGCCGCAAGCTGACTCGAAAGTCATCCGTTTTGATTCGAAAAATGCGAGCGGTCACATTGGACCGATGCGTTACTCACCGTTTCTCTTCGATAAGAATCTCTACCGGCTTCCCCTTGAACTCTACTTAATTGCTGTCATGATAGAGCGTCATTCACTGCAGTTGAAGGAGATTGCATGCAAAAATGGATTACCACCACCCTGTCCGCCAGCCTGATCGCAATTGGGCTTTCTAGCGGCGCCGCCATGGCGCAACAGTCTGCCACGGGCGCTGGCAAGGCCGCTATAACCGCAGCGGCACCCAACTTTACCGACGCGCAGCTTCAAAAATTCGTAGCTGCCTCGCAGAAAGTCGCGGTGATTTCGGAAGAGTTTAGACCCAAGGTTATGGCGTCTAATGATGAATCCGCCAGGAACAAGGTGTTGGAACAAGCCGACGAGAAAATGGTCAGGGCCGTTCACGACGAGGGCATGACCGTTGACCAATTCAACGGCATGAATCAGGCATTGCAACAAAACCCTGAGTTGGTACAACGCGTTCAAAAAATGGTCAAGTAGCTGCGGCCGAGCAGGGTTGGCCGGCTAGGCGAGGTCGGCTAGAGCGGCCATGGTTCCGACATAGAGATCAAACGAACTGCACGGCTAGCGGCTGGTTCAAGCCACGGCTGGGCAGTTCCCTATGACGGAAACCGTCCTCCATCTCGATAATTGAATCGGGTGAAATCTTGAAAACAGCCACCGAGTCTGCCAGGTATTTCGCTTGATCCTGCAGCGAGCCTGCCGCAGTCGCGGCTTGCTCAACCAGTGCCGCATTTTGTTGTGTAACTTCGTCCATCTGCGAGACTGCACGGTTGACCTGTTCGATGCCAGCAGACTGCTCTTCCGACGCAGCTGCGATTTCCTGCATGATTTTGGTCACCCGCTGCACCGATATCAATAGCTCGTGCATCGTCTCGCCTGCAGCTTCAACCTGCCTGCCCCCGGCGTTGACCTCGGTGAGGGAATCTTCGATAAGGTTCTTGATTTCTTTAGCTGCTTCAGCACTGCGCTGAGCCAGTGAACGCACCTCAGAAGCCACAACAGCAAAACCACGTCCCTGCTCGCCGGCACGGGCTGCCTCGACTGCCGCGTTCAAAGCCAGAATATTGGTCTGGAATGCAATGCTGTCGATAACTCCTACAATTTCGCTGATCCTTCCTGAGCTCGTGGAAATACGCTGCATAGTCTGCACGACACCGGATACCGCCGCGCCGCCGCGCTCGGCTACTGTGGAAGCGTCATTTGCCAGGCTGTTGGCCTGGCGCGCATGATCGGTATTCTGTTTTACGGTTGCCGCCAATTGGTCCATGCTTGCTGCCGTCTCTTGCAGCGACGCAGCCTGTTGCTCGGTGCGGCTGGACAAATCCATGTTACCAGCGGCGATTTCGCTGGCTCCGACATTAATTTCGTCCACCCCTGCACGAACGCTAGCGATCGTACGTTCGAGGCTACGTCGTGTTTTCCTGAGATTGTCCAATAGAGCATGCACTTCATTTTTGCTATCGGACGGCACGTCGGGTATGTGCGCCGTCAGGTCACCCTGGCCCAGCCGCTCCATACCGCTGATAACCTGCCCGACAGGACGCAAGGTGCGCGAGGCCAGCCATCCTACCAGCAGTGAAATCAGCAGAGTGCCCACCAGCATCAAGGCAAGCTGGGTAAGCAGGTGATCGTAGCTTTCCTGTAAAAAGTCGCTCTGATTGCCGATTCCGTACATCAGCCAATTCCAGTTTTTTACTGCCTGCCAGGCGATAAATTTTGAAGTGGCCGCATCACCTAAATTAACCTGCGAGGCTCCACTAGCTTGCTGGTACAACAAGGAAAGCGCTTCGATGTCTCGGGCTGACATTGAGGCGCTTAAGCGTTCGCCGGCTTTGCCGTCGGCGCCGGCAATTCGTATCCAGTCTTTACCGTCGGCAGACCTTTGTAGTATGCCCAAGGAGCCGTGGCCGGAGACAACCGCAGTGGAAATCCACTGCAGCAAGGCATCGACCTGAGCGTGGACATCCAAACGCACGGACAGTCCACCATATACCGTTCCCGCGGCATCCTTCAAGGGCTGGATGCTCATCGCAAACCACGTACCGTTACGCTGCACGAGGCCGCTGTAGGGTTCCCCGTGATCGAGAGTTTGTGCCAGCAAGTCGGTGGGTTCGACCGTACTGCCCAGCCGTATATTGCCCTGCGCATCACGCAGCAAGGTAGCGACGCGTACCCATTTATTTCCAGAACGAACGATAACTGCCGCATCCGCACCCGTATTTTCATTTATACGTAGCAAGGTGTCCATGTCGCCATTGATGATGCGATCGCCGACGACCAGCAAAGGGACTTCGCCACCCTCAGTGGTATCGGTCACGCCGCCGTCCAGCACCGGGATCCCGCCCAGCTCGCGCTCCATCACGGGAATCAGCTCTTTGGCCCGAGCACTGGCGCTGCTAAATACCAGCTGTAGCGATTGATCCACCCCTGTCAGGGCGGAGGTCATTTCACGGTGTACGGTCTGTATGGCAGCGGCCCGGCTTTGCCACGCCATGATACCGGTCACGGCGACCATTACTGCTACGGTCACGATCGACGTCGCCAAGAATAGCCTTACCGCTAGTGACCGCCTCGCCAACCAACTGTTCTCCCGACCAGCATTATGTGTTCTCGTGTTATTCACGACCGTCTCCTTGATGGCTCTTGCATGAAAGCGCATTTCTCGTATATGGATTAACGGCTGTCTTATTTCCCTCTTTACCTCTTTCGACCTAGGGGATTTCCCCCGTTTGGCCTGCGTTCGAGCAGGAGTAGTCTGCTAGGTGCGTTACCCATTTAGGAGCCGACAATGAAGAAGATACTGGCAGTATTGACATTCGCGCTGATGGCCGGAACCAGCGCGATGGCGGCAGATGTACCCATCAAGAAAAGCGGCAATATCCTGGTAGATCAGTCCGGAATGACTCTATATACATTTGACAAGGATGCGGCGAATAGCGGAAAAAGCGCATGCACGGGGGGCTGTGCCGAAAACTGGCTGCCTGTTACGGCGGCAGCAGGGGCTAGCCCTCAGGGAAAGTTCACGATTATTACCCGAGACGACGGTACGAAGCAGTGGGCCCACGACGGCAAACCGCTGTATCGGTATAAATCGGATGCAAAGCCCGGCGACCGTACAGGCGATAATTTTCGCAATGTATGGCACGTGGTGAAAGAGTAACTTTTATCCAGAAGATAAGGCAGTATGTAGCGCGTGGTCCAGGATTGCCCTGGACCACATTTTTATGGTTTACATCAGTACGCTCATGGCACGCTGCATGAACTCGGATACCGGCATAAGCTGGCCGTTTACCTCGACGCTATCTTTCTCGTATAAGATCTTAGCGGCTGCTGCGTCTCCATCAACCTTAACCAGTCCCGCATCACGGAAACGGGCGACGTATTGATCATAAATAAGGGCGCCAAGCATTTCCATTTGCTGCTTCTGCTGGGTGTCGCCCTGGGCCTGCGCAAAAGCCTGCAGAAACATGGGTCTGGACACTGAGAAGTCCAACTTGACTCGTTTCAGAATTTCGGCCAGCAGCACATCTGTCGGTTGGGATTGGGTGTTGGCGGGGCTGACAAAATCGATTTGCAACAGCGCCCTGCTTTCGCCCTTGTCGTTTTTCCAGACCAGCGGATCAATCGACAGACTCGGGTTTGATGCCAGGACCGCCATGCCCCTTTTGTGCAGCTGCGCCTCTTCCTCGGCGGTTAGTATCAATTCCTCGTCTACAGCACCACCATGTTTCGCCTGAATGGCATCGTATTCGGTCGCAAGGGCAGCCAATGCTGCAACGTCCAGCTGCCGTGTCTTGCCTCCTACCGATACACTGCCAAGGTCTATGTTGCCCACCATCAAGCGGCCGAAATCATAGCGTAGCGAGCCATCAAGCAATTTATCTTTTTGATGGCTATCAAGGTTGATGGACAGTTTCTCGATCGTGACGGCCCCTTCGGTGGCGTCGCCGATCGTCAGTGCATCGACGGTTGCGGTGCTTTGGGTCGTGACTTCGTTATTGCTGCCGGTGGTTTGGCTATTGCCCTTGATATTTTTCAGCGCAAGATTCTGCCCGCGCTCTGGGTTGATCAGGGACAATGCGTCAAACTGGCCGGAGGCTGTATTGTCGTTGAAATCATTGCTGAAATTTACATTGATCGCACCGCCACTGAAACTCAGTTTTTCGTTTCCTTCCACCAGTTCGGTCGGCGCGAACGTCCAGACTGAACTACCCGAACCGCCAAAGCCGACTTCCGTTTCCACGATCAACGGCGACTCGCCTTGCTGGCTATCAAACCATTTCTGGCTGGCTGGCGAAGCGAGCAACTGGGCACGGCTATATGCCAGCATGGGCCTGAAATCGCCGGAACGCAAAGCGGCCAAAGGAAATGGACCGTGTTGCAAGCGATCTTGCAGCTTAAGATCGATGGGCTTGTCGTCCTCGTCTTTCATGTGAACGGTATAGGTCACGTCAGACGAGAAAAAATGGCGCTGATAGTTGGTGATTTCTACTTTTAAGCCACTGCCGCTAAGGTCTGGACCCAACAGTTTCACCAGACGCCCATTGGCCTGCGTGACAACGCGCTCTATCGTTGTTTGAGCCTCTTTACCCACATACCAAGTGGTTCCCAGGTACGCGACACCCAGAATCACTACTGCACCGATTACGCCTGAACTTTTTTTCATTGTCTTCCCGTTGTAGAGACCTGCCAAATAGCACGCACAGACGAGAATTATCGCTGAGATTGCACGAATGCCAAAACCTGCATACCATGCAGCGAAAGTGTCCTGCACCCATTACAGCGAGGCGGTAATAAAACATGACTGATCATATGGATTTCTATTTCGATTTTTCCTCGCCGTATGGCTACTTCGCGAGCACGAAAATCGAAGCCCTTGCCGCCGAATTCAATCGCAAAGTGAAATGGAAACCCATTTTATTGGGCCCCATGTTCAAGGCTGCAGGGTCTGCCCCGCTTACGGAAGTTCCACTTAAGGGCGACTATTCTCGACACGACTTCCAGCGTACGGCAGACCTGTTCGATATCCCGTACCAGCAACCTGATCCATTTCCTATCGGAACCGTACACGCGGCACGGGCGCTGCTGTATATGCTGCAAATCGACGAGCGCCTCGCGGTTAAATTTGCCCACCGAACTTTCCGCGCTTATTTTGTCGAACAGAAAAATATTGGCGAGGCAGGCATCGTGCTGGAACTGGCCGAGCAAACCGGAATCGATACCGCTGAACTGGCGGCGGGCATGGTTCGCGAAGACATTAAAGCCTTGCTCAAAGCAGAAGTCGACGCCGCCATGGCCCGCGGCGTCTTTGGGTCGCCATTCATTTTTGTAGACGACGAACCCTTCTGGGGATTCGACCGCTTCGACTACATCCGAAAATGGCTAAGAAAAACCGCGAAATTATCCGATCAACCTTCGTAATCGGGTTGGCTGGCGGGTGCCGCCTGCTGGAAGGCATCCAGTTCGGCGCAGGCAGCATCAATGCGCACTATGATCGGCATCGCATCCAGGCTGCAGTTCATTCGGCGTGCATTGGCGACCTGGGGCACCAGGCATAAATCCGCAAAAGTGGGTTGATCGCCATGGCAGTACCGGCCGGTGGCGGGGTGATGACCCAACATGGCTTCAAGTGCGGCCATGCCGTCTTCGACCCAATGTCGGTACCATGCATTCTTGGCGTCTTCGTCGACACCCAGTTCGTGTTTCAGGTATTTCAGGACGCGAAGATTATTCAATGGATGAATGTCGCATGCAATGAACTGTGCAATCGCCCGTACTCGCGCACGCTCTTTTGCATCCGCGGGCAGCAAAGCCGGCTCCGGATGGGTTTCTTCGAGGTACTCGAGAATCGCCATTGACTGGCCTACAGACCAATCCTCGTCAGCGAGGGTCGGTACCAAGCCAGTAGGATTCAAATCACGATAATCGCTTGACAGCTGCTGTCCACCATCTTTAAGCAAGTGGACAGGTATGGTCTCGTAAGCGATACCTTTAAGGTTCAAGGCGATTCGAACCCGGTAGGCCGCCGAGCTACGAAAGTAACTATACAATTTCATCAGGATTCCTTTACTTTACGGGAGAGTTCCTTAGGCAAAGGAAAGGACACATTCTCGGGCGTCCCGGCCAAGGTACGCACCGAGGCCGCACCAAGTTCCTTCAGGCGCACGATAACCTGATTCACCAACACTTCCGGCGCAGAAGCGCCTGCAGTCACACCAACCCGCCGAGTGGTCGCCAGCCAAGCCGGGTCTATCATTTCCGGCCCGTCGATCAAGTATGCAGCAGCCCCCTTGCGCTCTGCCACTTCGCGCAACCGGTTGGAGTTGGAACTATTTGGACTGCCCACCACCAATACCAAGTCGCAGTCCGGCGCCATGATTTTCACTGCGTCCTGTCGGTTCTGGGTTGCGTAGCAAATATCGCTTTTCTTGGGCTCGATAATCGACGGAAAACGGGTGCGCAATGCCTGCGCCACTGTCGCGGCGTCATCGACCGATAATGTGGTCTGCGTGACAAACGCAAGATTCTCGGGGTCATTAACCTGCAGCGCTGCAACATCGTCAGCCGTTTCGACCAGGTACATCCCGCCATCCGCCTGACCCAGGGTGCCTTCGACCTCGGGATGGCCGGGGTGGCCGATCATGATGATTTCGCGTCCCGCGGCCCTCATTTTGGCGACCTCGATGTGCACCTTCGTAACAAGGGGGCAGGTAGCATCGAATACCTTGAGGCCCATTTGCTCGGCTTCGGTCCGAACTGACTTGGCGACGCCATGCGCCGAAAACACAACGATGGATCCCGGCGGCGCTTCGTCAAGCTCGTCGATAAAGATCGCACCTTTCTGTTTTAGGTCTTGAACCACATAACGATTATGGACAATTTCGTGACGCACATAAATGGGCGCACCATGCAGTTCGATGGCACGCTCGACGATATCGATGGCGCGATCAACGCCCGCGCAAAACCCTCGTGGTTGCGCAAGCACAACCTCGAGATCGGGTTGAGCTGGACTATGGTCTGACATTACAGGACTCCTAACAAGGACACTTCAATACGCAGGTCGGCTCCAGCCAGAGGATGATTGAAATCAAACAGGGCCGTGGCGTCATCCAATTCTTTTAGGATCCCGGAATAGCGCCCACCGTTAGGAGCGGAAAATTCCACCATATCACCCGGTACGAACTGCGATTCGGGGTCGGCATTGGCCGCCATCATGGCCCGTGTAACCCGCTGCAAGAGGTCAGGATTGCGGTCGCCATAGGCCTGCGACGCAGGCAAATCGAAGGCGAAACGTTCACCCTCGTGGCGACCCAGAAGAGCGTTCTCCATGCCGGGAGCCCACTGGCCCATGCCCATTTGCAGCGTGGCCGGCCGGCCATCAAAGGTATTGGCGAATACCGACCCCGCGGCGGGGCCAGTCACTAAATCGATCCGATAGTGCAAAGTCAGGTAAGAGTCGGGACGGACAGAAGCTTTCGCCGCGTCGGAGGTAGAGGTCAAATCTTTCACCGTAGATAATCGTTGCTGTTCCCGCTATTTTAGAGCGTCTTAGGCATGCCTGCTCTAATAGGCACGATTACGTTCTCTTTTTGAGTCAGTCCCTATGTTAAATACTGCCCTTATCTACTTTCTGGAAGTCGTGAATGCAGGCTCGTTAACCGTGGCCGCGCAAAAGCTGCATGTCGCGCCGTCGGCAATAAGCCGCATGGTTCAGAAACTTGAAGATGAATATCAAACAAGACTGTTTGATCGACACGCACGGGGAATGGTGCTGACCGAATCAGGCGAACTGCTCGCTGCCTACGCACGTCGGGCTCATCTGGAGTCGGAAAGGGCTCACAGCGAAATTCGCGACTTACGCCATGTGGGACAAAGGCTGATCAAGCTATCGGCCAATCAGGCATTCGGGCGCGAACTGCTTCCCCGCGTCATGGGCGAGTTTCGCAAAACAGAGCCTACGGTGCAGTTCGAGCTAGCCATCTTGCAGTCTGCAGAGATCAATGCAAGAGTTCGAAAAGGCCAGGACGACATCGGCTTGAGCTATAACCTTTCGCCGCCTGAGGGCGTGCATGTGCAGTATGCGCGGCGCATACCGGCTTATGCCGTCATGGCGGCGAATCATCCACTCGCCGACCGCAAACTGCTGTCCCTGAATGAAATCGTCCCCTGGCCGGTAGCGCTCATGGGCCCGGGCAGCACTATCCGTTTCATCATAGATTTGTGTTGCATGCATGAAAAGATCTCGCTGGACATTGCACTTACCAGTAACAATCAAGGCGCAATCCAGAATTTCTGCCGGGACTGGGGTGCCATCAGCTTTGCCAGCCATCTGACGGTGCTCGCATCGACCGAACGCGGCGAACTGGTTGCCATTCCGCTTTCGAATGGTGAACTGCATCAGCGGAACTTGCACATCCAAACGCTGCAGCGGCGCGAACTGCCATCAAGCGCTGCACGTTTCATGCAATTACTGATTCGCCATATCGACAACTTCTACGCGTAGCACGGCGTATCGCCATTATTCCGCAGAAAAAAGATTGCTTCGCAGCTAGGGGTATTCCCCAGAAGCTCGATGCCTCCCATTACAGGACCGTCAACAGTGGCGCGGCTCTCCGCAAGCCATCTAATTAACGCAACGCTTTTTTATAAATATTGACATTGTTAGAAGAATGGCGACTCTCTAGAATCGTCGGGCTTGCTAGGTACCTATACAGATTGAACGAACACGAGCTCCGGGCATCCGGCGCCCGCCATGCTTGCAAAGTCGATTCGTCAACTCGCGTTTACAAAAGGGATTCAATGCTTTCTTACACATTGCGGCGCTTGTACATGACGATCCCCGTCATGTTGTTCGTTGCGCTTTTCGTGTTTGCCCTGCTCGACTTAGCGCCCGGCGATCCGGCTGCCTTGTTGGCCGGCGAAGACGCTACACGGGAGGACATAGCCCGTATCCGCATGACCTTGGGCCTGGATGAGCCTTTTCTGTTTCGATTTGGAAACTGGGCCTGGGCCGTATTGCACGGAGACCTCGGTACTTCACTGTTCACCGGTCTGCCTGTAAGCCAGATGATCGCCCAGCGTCTGGCCCCGACATTTTCCTTGATGGTCCTGACCTTGATCGTCTCGGTGTCGCTGGCCATTCCTTTGGGCGCCTTCGCGGCCTGGAAACATAACCGGTGGCATGATCGCGGAATCATGGTCCTTGCCGTGTTCAGCTTTTCGGTTCCGTCCTTTGCCGTTGGCTATCTGCTGGCATGGACATTTGGGCTGCAATTACGCTGGTTCCCCGTGCAGGGATATGTGCCGTTTACCAGCGGGTTTTGGGCATCGGTCCACACATTGGTGCTGCCCGCCCTGGCATTAGGAAGCGTGTACGTCGCGTTAATCACACGAATTACGCGAGCCACCCTGCTAGAGACCTTGTCGCAAGACTATGTGCGTACGGCGCGGGCAAAAGGAGTCGGCAACCGTGACATCCTATTCAAGCATGCCTTGAAAAATGCAGCGGTGCCTATTATTACCATTATCGGTAGCGGGGTAGCGCTGCTCATCAGTGGAACTGTCGTTACGGAAACGGTATTTTCCATTCCCGGACTGGGCCGACTTACGGTAGATGCGATTCTACGGCGCGACTATCCGATCATCCAAGGCGTCATTCTGCTTTTCAGCCTGTTATACGTGCTGGTGAATTTAGCGGTCGACCTTCTCTATAGGGTTTTTGACCCCAGGATCAAATACTGATGCGCACCCATACTCACTTTATCAAGCAGCATCCAACGGTAGCCATTGGGGGCCTGCTCGTACTGGCGCTCGTGCTGATTGCCATTTTTGCTCCATGGCTGGGCACGAACGACCCGACCGCGCTCTCGCCAATTCATCGCACCCGAGCGCCCAGCGATACGTTTTGGTTTGGAACCGACTTGCTGGGCCGCGACGTGTATTCCCGAGTGATCTACGGCACAAGAGTTTCGCTCACCGTCGGGTTTTCAGTGGCGCTGCTGTCGACCGCAATCGGCTTGACCATTGGCCTGCTGGCTGGCTTCGTCCGATGGATCGATGCGGTAGCAATGCGAATCATGGATGGCTTCATGTCCATTCCCAGTATCTTGCTTGCCATCGCCCTTATCTCGCTTACACGAGCGTCGTTGCAGAATGTGATTCTCGCCATTACGATTGCCGAAATACCGCGAGTTGTCCGCCTGGTTCGTAGTCTGGTGCTTACCTTGCGCGAACAGCCATACGTCGAAGCTGCAGTCGCAGCAGGCGCCAGCCGTACCCGCATTATTGTTCGGCACATTTTCCCGAATACCATCGCCGCGCTGACTGTACAGGCCACCTATATTTGCGGTGTGGCAATTCTGGCCGAAGCAAGCCTGTCGTTCATCGGTGCAGGCGTCCCGCCATCCATTCCTTCATGGGGCAACATCATGGCAGAAGGCCGGGCGCTGTGGCAAATCAAGCCGCACCTGATAACCTTTCCCGCAATTTTCCTATCTATCACTATTCTGGCCATCAACATGCTCGGCGACGGTTTGCGCGATGCAGTGGATCCTCGCATGGCCAAGAGGATCTAACCCATGAATCCAGCGTCTTCAAGCCTTAGCCGCCGTGTCCTGGATGTTAAAAACGTGTCCGTGGAATTTGGACGCGGCGCCGGACGTTTCCAGGCCGTAAAGTCTCTTAACCTTCACGTAGACCGGGGCGAGACTCTCGCGATCGTCGGCGAATCAGGGTCTGGCAAATCCGTTACCTCGCTGACGATAATGCGGTTGGTCGAGTTTGGCGGCGGCGTTATCAGCCGAGGCGAGATCAATTTTCACCGCGCCGATGGATCGGTCATTGACCTGGTGTCGGCGCCTGAAGACACCATGCGGGCAATGCGCGGTGCCGACCTCGGCATGATCTTCCAAGAGCCGATGACCTCATTGAACCCGGTGTTCACCATTGGTGCGCAAATCACAGAGGCCATCCAGCTGCACCAACATTGCGACGCCCGCGCAGCCGCGGCGATAAGCCGCAGAATCCTTGATCAGGTGCGTATCCCGGATTCGGCGGCAGCAATGAACCGTTATCCGCACGAATTGTCGGGCGGCATGCGCCAACGCGTAATGATCGCCATCGCGCTGTCATGCGAGCCGGCACTGTTGATTGCAGACGAACCCACGACCGCCCTCGACGTGACCATCCAGGCGCAAACCCTGCAGCTGATCCGGGAATTGCAGCGGGACATGGACATGGGGGTCATATTCATCACCCACGATATGGGAGTCGTCGCGGAAGTCGCCGATCGCGTAATGGTGATGCGCAGGGGCGAAGTGGTCGAAGAAAACGAAGTGAATGCGCTTTTCAATGCTCCGGCGCATCCGTATACGCAAGCCCTGATGGCGGCGGTACCGAAGCTCGGCGCAATGCGCGGGACCTCGTTGCCTGCACGCTTCGAGCTGCTCTCACCCACAACGGATTCGGTGAGCACTGGCGACAACGCCAGCGATGTACCGGCAGCGTTGCCGCCACATGAAGCGTCTGACAAACCCATCTTGCGCGTACGCAATCTTGTAACGCGTTTTGATCTGCGTGGAGGGTTTTTCTCTCGCGTGAAGAAACGGGTGCACGCCGTTGAAAAGGTCAGTTTCGACCTGCATGCCGGTGAAACCTTGTCGCTGGTCGGCGAATCCGGCTGCGGTAAAACCACGACCGGTCGCTCGCTACTGGGGCTTACCAAGACATCGGGCGGCACCATCGAGTTTGATGGCAAGACAGTGCGGCAGGATAGCCCTGCCTCATTGCTCGCTCTGCGACGCGATATGCAGTTTATTTTTCAAGATCCTTTTGCTTCGCTCAACCCGCGGATGCGGGTCGGCGAATGCGTGAAGGAGCCCATGTTGATTCATGGCCTGCATAATGGCGACCAGGCGAATAGGCGTGTCGCGGAACTGTTTGAACGTGTAGGCCTGGATGCCTCCATGATGAGCCGCTGGCCTCATGAGTTTTCAGGCGGACAACGACAACGTATCTGTATCGCACGAGCTTTGTCGGTCCAACCCCGCGTATTGATCGCCGATGAATCGGTTTCTGCCCTGGATGTCTCGATCCAGGCACAGATTGTGAATCTACTCATCGACTTACAGCGTGATCTCGGCGTTGCCTATTTGTTTATCTCTCACGATATGGCGGTTGTCGAACGCATAAGCCATCGCGTAGCGGTGATGTACCTGGGGCAGATCGTCGAGATCGGATCGCGCCAGGCGATATTCGAAAATCCTCAACATGCGTACACCAAAAAGCTTCTGCAGGCGGTGCCTATCGCGGATCCTGCCAAGCGCCGCCGAGGCACCCTGGAAGTCAGTGATATTCCAAGCCCAGTCCGTGATGTCGGGGGCGACGAGCCCGCCGTCCACGCGCTGGTAGAAGTCGGCCACAACCATTATGTAGCACAACACCCGATCGGCGGCATGTACTAAGAGTCGTATGACAGCCACTCTCTATCAATTAATCCTGGAGTCTAAGATGGATCGCAGAAAATTCTTGATTACCTCGTCGGCAGCAACGGCTGCTTTCGCAATGCCCAACGTTTTATGGGCGCAGTCGCCCAAAACGGTTTTCAGATGGGTGCCTCAGGCCGACCTGGCCCTTCTTGATCCCATGTTCACCACAACAGCGGTCACACAGGTTCACGCCCAGCTCGTATTCGACACGCTGTACGGACTCGACGCCCAGTATTTGCCTCATCCACAAATGGCAGAGAGCCACACAAGCGAAAACAATGGCCTTCTGTGGTCCATCAAGCTTCGCGAGGGCTTGACATTCCATGATGGCTCGCCGGTGCGCGCCAACGACGTCGTCGCCAGCCTCAAGCGCTGGGCCAAGCGCGATCTGATGGGCCGCTCGCTGTTTCTGGTAACTGAAGAACTAAGCGCTCTGGACGATAGAACCGTCCAGTTCAAATTGACCAAGCCCTTTCCGTTGATTCTTAATGCTCTGGCTCGCCAATCGGGAAACATGGCTTGCATCATGCCGGAAGCTTTGGCCAATACCCCCGAGACCGTAGCCCTTAAGCAAATGAACGGAAGCGGTCCTTTCAAGTTCGTTGCCGACCAATGGGTTTCAGGCTCGAAAGTCGTCTACGAAAAATTTGATGGTTACAAGCCCCGCAAAGACGCCATTGTTCCGGACTTCACTGCCGGACCCAAGATTGCTCACGTGGATCAGGTACGCTGGCAGATCATTCCTGATCGTGCAACAGCCATCGCGGCGCTGCAGGCCAACGAGGTAGACGGGGTCGAAATGATCGACAGCGACTTCCTGCCCACGTTGCGAGCCGATCCAGCGATCAAGCTGGTAAAGCGCAGTCTGCCCACGATTGGCGTCATGCGTTTCAACCATCTGCATGCACCATTTGATAATCCGGCCATCCGTCGAGCCATCTTGGCGTCGGTTAACCAGACTGAATACATGACGGCAATGAACGGCGCCGACTTTCCCGAATTCTGGAACGATCGCTGTGGTGTATTCGTGCCCGACTCCCCGATGGCGAGCGACGCTGGCATGGAAAAGCTGACTGGAAAACGAGACCTGGCCAAGGCGAAAAGAGACATCATTGCCGCCGGATATAAAGGTGAGGTCGTCGTAATACTTGACCCGGTCGACTTCCCCACGTGGCATGCTGCGGCCTTAGTGACGGCCGATTTGTTCAAGCGATTGGGCATGAATGTCGACGTCCAGGCGATCGACTGGGGAACTGCTGTTCAGCGCCGAAACAATCAGGAAGCTCCGTCCAATGGCGGCTGGAACGTTGCGTTCACCGGAAACACGGGTCCCAACAATCTGGACCCTGCGGGCCATCTGCCCATGCGCGGAAACGGCAAGAAGGCATGGTTTGGCTGGCCGACCAGCGAAAAGCTGGAACAGCTGCGTCTGGATTGGTTTGCCGCCCCCGACCTGGCCGCACAGAAAGCAATCTGCCGCGAAATCCAGCTTCAAGTCTTTGAAGATGTTCCCTATATTCCACTGGGTGCCACCTACCCGGTGACTGCACTGCGCAAAGAATGGGAACACTTCCAGCCTCAGATGTCGCTCTTTTACACGGTAAAGAAAGCATAAGGCCTGCGGAGAACTGCATGAGTAAAACCTGCCCCAAAGTGGCCATATTAGGATTTCACCTGGAGTCCAACGCCTTCGCCCCGGTATCTTCGAAAGAAGATTTCCTGGCTCAATGCTGGGAGGAAGGCGATCACATCACGACGCTGGCTCGAGGCCTGAGCCATCTGCCCAGCGAGGTGCCAGGATTTTATCAACGCATGGACACATTGGGCGATTGGACTCCGGCACCACTCATCGTCGTTGCAGCGCCCCCGGGGGGGCCTGCCAGCGCTGAAGTCTGGAACGACTTCCTTATCCAGGTCGAACAGCGCTTGCTTGATGCCCTGCCGGTCGATGCTGTGTACATTGCCAATCACGGAGCCTCGTCCGCGGAACATGTCGACGACACCGAAAAAGTCCTGATGGAGAAAATCCGATCCATTCTAGGACCTGACATCCCCGTCGTTGCCACTTACGACTTGCACTGCAACGTGTCGCCTGAAACCGTCGACGCGCTTGACGCCGTAATTTCGTACCGGACAAATCCGCATATTGACCAACGTGAACGGGCGGCGGAAGCGGCCGACCTGCTGCACGAGACTCAGTCGGGAACGAAACTGGTCACGGCTTATCTACGATTGCCGCTTACCCCCCCATCGGTCACCTTGTCATCGGCGAAAGGCCCCTACGCCGACTTGATCACGTTGGGAACATCGCTGATGCAAAGGCCCGAAGAGGGACCCATTGCCAACGTATCCGTCGCGGCTGGCTTCGTATTTTCAGACCTGCCCAAGTGTGGCATGACGATAACCGTCACCGCCCGCGGCGATCTGGCTGCGGCGCGCCAGGCGGCCTTGACCGTGGCTCGTGCTGCCTGGGCCGACAAGGGCCGCTACGTAGCCGACACGGTCAATGTCGAGCAAGCAGTACAACTGGCACAAACCATCGCCCATCCCATATTATTAGCAGACGTTGCCGACAATCCCGGTGGCGGTGGGCGCGGTAACACCAGTTGGCTGTTAAAGGCGCTTGACCAAGCCCGCGTGCCTGGCGTGGTACTCGGGATATTCATTGCTCCAGACCTTGCCGCACAGGCTCACGAACTGGGCGTAGGCGCAGAATTCGACGCCGTGTTCAACAGTGAAGAAAGCACATACTCACACCGCTACGTCTCGCGAGCAAGGGTCTTATACATTAGCGACGGGGCAGGCGTGGGCCGGCGCGGAATACTGCAGGGGCGGAAATTTTCGCTCGGACCCAGCGCACTGCTGGAATTGACAGGCTCCGGAATGCAAGTGGTTGTTGGTAGCTTAAGGCGACAGTTAGCAGAACCTGCAATGCTGGAAATGCACGGTATCGATATATCGAAAGCGAACTGCGTTGTCGTAAAAAGCCGGGGCCATTACCGGGCCGGTTTTGATGAGTTTTTCGCGGATGACCGCATTTATGATGTCGATAGTCCAGGCCTGACGACACCGAATCTGCGGCAGATCCGTTTCGAAAGGCTGCCACGGCCTGTATGGCCGATCGATGACGATGCCGTGTGGCGTGAGCCTGATTGGGCCACAAGCCCTGCCCTGCCTTGAACTAGCAGAGCTTTACGTAAGAGCCCTTACGGACAAAAACTAGCACTGGGCCTGAAATAGGGATAACGATCTGTCACTGTAGAGGATCGTTGCAGTCTCCCTATTTTCTGAGCTCTTTTATGACACTTCAAACTCCGCACACCAACGCTGAGCGCCCACGAGAGCGCCTGATCGCCCATGGTGCCCATGTCCTGACATCCGCCGAACTACTGGCTATTATTCTGCGTACCGGTATCAAGGGATGCGACGCAATCAGTCTGGGACACCGGCTTATTGAACGGTTCAACGGTCTTCGGGGCCTGCTATCGGCCGATGCTGAAATCCTGTTGGGCATCACAGGCCTTGGCACGGCGAAAACCTGCGAACTATTAGCCATTAACGAGTTAAACCGACGAGCTCTTGAAGAAGACCTGAAGGCTGGACAAGCCCTGGATCAGCCACAACGTGTCAAGCATTACTGCACAGCGAAACTGGGTCACCTGGCGGTCGAACACTGCATGGCGCTTTACCTTGATAGCCAGTTTCGCTTGATCACCGCCGAAGAAGTATCGCGCGGCACACTGACACAGGCGTCGGTATATCCAAGAGAAGTCATTAAAGCCGGGCTCAGGCACCATGCCGCCGCACTAATTCTGGCCCACAACCACCCGTCCGGAATCGCGGAGCCCAGCGAAGCTGATTTGGCGCTTACGCGTCACCTGAAACATGCTTTGGCTTTGGTAGACATTCGCCTGCTGGACCATCTTATCGTCACAGCCTCGGGTGCGATATCGCTGGCCGAGCTGGGGCGGATATAAACGAGTTGAATGCGTCACTCTTTCAAGCTCGTGTACTCACCGCGCCCATCCTTTAACACAAAAAACCAGTATCAAAGGCTGTTTTATATACATATAGGCTATAAGCAAACCAGCAATCTGGCTAAGGTAGTGGGGGATCGCTTCCTATAATATGGTTTTCCCTAATACCAACGTTTACGTGTCAACAATACAAAACACGCCAAGGTTTGTCCGGCGTTTGATTCCCCCCCTATTAGCTCTCATCCTCTGGCAGTTTTTAGTTAAACAATATGGCCTCGGCGATGGGTTTATTCCCGCCCCCACCGAAGTGGCCACCGCCCTGGATACATGGATATTCGGAGAACCCGGTCGTTACTCGGGTACTTGGCTTACTTCCTTACGGGACAGCGGTTCCCGAGTCGCCGCGGGCTTTCTGGCCGCTTTGCTTATTGGTGCACCGTTAGGAATTATTATCGGGCGCTCCAAACTTGCCTCCGATTTGCTTGACCCGGTCCTGCAACTCTTACGCCCTATTCCCACCGCGTCCTGGATTCCGTTTTGCCTGATCTTTTTTGGCATAGGAAGTTCGGCGGCGGTAGCGTTGGTTGCCATCGGTGCATTCTTTCCTATTGTGCTTAACGCGACGGCCGGTGCGCGCCATATATCGACGCTGCATTTGCGCAGCGCGCGCATGCTCGACGCCACACCAGCACAAATTCTATGGCGCATCGTTCTTCCCGCCGCCTTGCCTTCACTACTTGTCGGTGCGCGCATCGCCATGGGCTTGTCATGGATGCTGGTGGTGATATCAGAAATGGTTGCAGTCAAGTCGGGGCTGGGATATGACCTATGGGACGCCTACTACTACAACCGCATGGACGTCGTCGCGGCTGCCATGGCAACGGTAGGACTATTCGGATTTTTGTCGGATCGCGCACTGCTGATGATCGTCAGGAGATATTTATTCTGGAACGTGGACACGGCAAAATAAGCATGCAAACAACATTTATTTCTACGACAGCGGCACACGTCGCGGCCGAAATCGCCGTGAACGACCTGCGAAAGGTCTATCGAGACAGTACGGGTGACGTTGTCGCAATCGACGGACTCGATCTGCAAATACGTGCCGGAGAGTTCCTTTGCATCCTGGGCCCTTCGGGTTGCGGAAAAAGCTCGCTCTTGAATATCCTCGCGGGCTTTGAGGCCCCTTCGAGCGGCACTGCCACCTTGAATGGCGAGCCAATCGACGGTCCTTCACGTTTGCAAGGTGTTGTGTTTCAAGATACGGCGGCGTTGTTTCCCTGGCTGACTGTATACGAGAACGTGGCTTTCGGGCTAAAGAACGTCAAGCTCTCGAAAGCTCAGAAGGTCGCCAAAATACAGTCCACTCTCAAGCTTGTTGGCCTGCAAGACTTCGGCGAAAAATGGCCGCATCAACTATCGGGCGGCATGCGCCAACTGGCCTCGATCGCTCGAGTCTTGGTGACCGATAGCCGGGTTCTGCTCATGGACGAACCATTTGCCGCCCTGGACGCGATGACGCGACAAAAAATGCAACAGAAGCTCATTGAAATCTGGCAAGCCACGAACATCACCATCTTGCTGATTACGCACAGTGTTGATGAAGCCATCTACCTGGGCAATCGGACCTTGGTCTTCACTCAACGACCTGCGCGAATTGCGGTCGAGATTCCGGTAGACCTTCCGCATCCGCGCAGCGTAACGGATTCCGAATTTAACCGACTCAAACTGATCGCGCTTACCCATCTTGGCTTTTGATTTAAGGATTCTTTAATGAAATTTAACAAACTTGCCATCGCAGCCACGGTTGCCTTAGGGCTGGGGCTGTCTACCTCGGCGGTGCACGCCCAGGAAAAAACCAAGGTACGTGTGGGGTATTTCTCGCAGCTGCATGACGCAGCAGTACTGAATCTACAGCAGCAACTTGGGAGCCAATATTCGTTCGAATACATAAAGTTCCAACGGTATGCCGATGCCGCTATCGCCTTGAGCCGAGGCGATCTGGACATTTCCTCGTTAGGGTACGCCAACCTGATCACCGAATCAGCCAAGAACAATGAACCGAAGTTCAAATTCATTACGGGCCTGGCACGCGGCGCCATCAACCTGGTGTGCAACAACGATATCAAAATCAACGACTGGTCCGACCTAAAGGGAAAGACCATAGGCGTCGTCGCGGGCTTCCCAGAGATTTTTCTGGATGACGCCTTGCGCACCCACGGCCAAAGTGCAGCGGACGTGAAGAAGGTCAACTTTGCAGTGGCGGGTCCGCCAGTATTGCAAGTATTGAAAGATAAAACGGTCGACTGCTCGGCTGTCTTCGAACCATTTGGCGCTACAGCGGTAAGCGGAGGCTATGCGTACTACCCTCCCGTAAATATCGCCGAGAACTCATTCAAAGGCGTGAACAATGCGGTTGCTGCCAATAGCAAGTTCATCGAAGCTAATGGCACAGCAATCAAAGACATCGTCACCGCTGCCAGCGAGACCACCAAGCAGTTCAACGAGCAGACCCAGCAATGGATTGAATTCATGACCAAGTCGCAGGATTTTCCGCAAGACATCGTCAAGATTGGCGTAGAGCGCGTGGTGCTGGATTCGGCGCTTTATCCCACCGAAGCCGACGTTCTGGCAGGAAATATGAAAAAGCTCGGCCTGATTCGCGAACAGCCCTCCGCAGAACAGCTGAACAAGTTTTTCCTGAATTGACCTCCGACCCGTTTAGATAGAAGCATCTGTTATGACTCAAAATTCTCTCCATCCGGCCAATGGGCTGGCACAGGCCGATTGGCTCGCCGCCAACCTTCACCGCAGCGATGTGCTGGTGTTCGATTGCACGGCCAATATTGTGGCTGATGAAAACGGCGTGGAAAAAGTGGTCGCCGAACGCGATGCCTTTCGGCAAGGCCATATTCCCTCAGCGCAGTTTATTGACCTGCAAGCCGAGCTCTCAGATGCGGACAGCCCCTATAACTTCATGCTTCCGACAGCTGGCGAGTTCGAAACGGCGTTGCGCAAATTCGGTGTCAACCACGACAGCATTGTCGTCGTTTACAGCACAGGAAACCCATGGTGGGCCACCCGCATCTGGTGGATGTTCCGTCAATTTGGTCTGAATAACGCCTACGTACTCAACGGTGGTTTCCGTTATTGGCAGCATTCTGGCTTTCCCACCGAGAGCGGCGAAGCCACGCCACGGCCGACGGGCAACGCGCAAGCCGCATCCGAGCGTAATCTTGCCATTGACGGCGACACCTTGCGGTCGCGTCTGGGCGAGCCGCAACTCGCCTTGGTCAATGCCCTGCCGCCTGACAAATTTTCCGGCAAGAGCCGCGTTCACGGGGGACGTCCAGGGCATATCCCCGGCAGCGTCAATGTGCCGGCGGCAAGTCTGGTCGACCCTGAAACCGGGCTGTTCATATCTGTACCCGCGATGACCGCCATACTGAGCGACAAACAGTTGCTGAATCCCGGACGCAATGTTGTTGCCTACTGCGGCGGAGGAATTTCGGCCAGCCTGGTCGTATTCGCCTTGACACTTGCAGGACAAGAGAACGTAAAGCTCTACGACGCCTCGTTGTCAGAATGGGCACATCGCGACGGCTTCCCGCTTGAAACAACGACGACTGACTAAAGGCAAACTGAAGTGAAAGGACAATACGACGTCATCATTGTGGGAACAGGACCATCCGGACTGACCCTGGCCAACATTTTGGGCAGTTATCACGTCAGGACGCTCGTCCTGGAACGTGACCCGGCGCTTTCGCCTTTTCCGAAAGCGCTGAATATCGATGATGAGTTTTTCAGGTTGCTGCACGCCATGGGCATGGGCATGGCAATGAAACATCATGCCAAATACCCGATTTCCTACGACTATGTATCCCCGCTTGGACTGCGTTTGGGTTTCGTCCGCGGCCGTATCACTGAACACGGCTTCCCTAATCGGGCTGCGATCTATCAACCCGACTTCGAAAAAATTCTGTTCAATGCCGCCGTCGAGACCGATTACGTCACGGTCAAGTTTGATCAAGAAGTAGTCCGTATTGACGACGACGCGCAGACTGGCGTTCAAGTCGTTGCCAGACAGGCGAATGGCAATGAATCAACTTTTCATGGTCAATTTCTGGTGGGAGCCGATGGAGCGCATAGTGTTTGCCGCAAGCATTTGAACCTCTCATTCGACGAGGTCGATAAGTTCGGTGTGCGCCACGTCGTCATCGACGTTCTTGACGATATTGACCCCAGTCCCATGGCACTGACCAAAATGGGGTGGCGGCGCAACTTCTTCAGCATGCCCGCCCCGAATGGCCGTCGATTCGAATTTTCACTACGAAACGATGAGACTGCCGAGGACCTGCTTGATGACGACACGCTTCGTCATCTATTCAAGCCTTGGCGTAACTACGATGAGCTCAACATCATCCGCAAGGTGGTGCACACTTTCCGTGCCCGTATCGCCCCCAAACTACATCACGGACGAATTTTTCTTATTGGCGATGCCGCCCACCTGATGCCAGTCTTCGGATCTCAGGGTATGAACAGTGGCGCTCGCGATGCCAACAATCTCGGCTGGAAACTCGCCCGCGTTATTAATAACGGCGCACCACAGGCCTTGCTCGACACCTACAACACCGAGCGCTGGGAGGCCGTCTTGAAGACCATCAAGATGGCGACCATGAATGGCAAGCTACAAATGGTTCAATCCATTCCGATGTCGCTCATGCGCGATGCGTTCTTTGGCTTGCTTCGTCTGATTCCCGCCGCTACCAGCTACATCCGGGAAATGAAATACATTCCCAGACCGTTTTTACGCTCCTCTCTGGTTCAACCTGGCGCCGAGCAAGGCAAGAAAAAGGACATCATCGGTCGTATCAATCCGAACCCCAAGGTGTCGGTCAACGGTGAAGAGCATCTGCTTGACGAACTGACCGGCACAGGTTTTGCACTGATAGGGGTGGCAAGCAGCAAGCATGGCGTGGAACAGATCGTATCTCAGGCACGCCGCTTCGACGCTACGATCGTAATCGTCAACGAAAAGGGCGCCAACGAAACGTGGACCCAGGGCGCCGCTGGCGAGACAATACGTGCGGCCACGGTGCTTGATAGCCATTATGATCCCTTGTTTGAATCCTACCGGGGCCAATGGTTACTCGTCCGGCCCGATCGCGTCATCGCCTGCGCCGGCTCCTGGCAAACCTTTATAGAAAGTAGTGCATGCATTCTTGCCGAAATGATGAATGCCCCAATCGACCGAATCCGAGATGGCCTGATACAGGAACAATGCCCCGAACACCGAGCCGCATAGACGCCGATTCGGGAAGTTGCCCTTACAATGAATGGTACCGGTGCCTGATAACCTGGCCACCTGCGACATGAGGCCTGCGAACAACTACAACGGATACGCTCCCAAATTTGGCTTGGAAGCTGGGGGGACGCCATGTTAGAATGCTGCGTTACTTTGGATACGTGGTTAGTAAATTCACTAGCTGGCGACCCGCCCTTATCGAGATACGACAGGAATACATCATGAAAGAAGGCATCCACCCCGAATACCGCGAAGTGGTGTTTCTGGATCAGCAAACAGGCACTAAATTTATTTCGCGCTCTACTCTACACAGCCGCGAAACCGTCGAACTTGACGGCAAGACTTACCCCTTGTTCAAGTGCGAAGTTACCTCGGAATCGCATCCGTTTTACACTGGCGCACAAACGCGTATTGTCGAAACTGGCCGCGTCGAAAAATTCCGTGCCCGTTTTGCCCGCACTACAGGTACAGTTACTCCCAAGGCGTCGTAAGCCGACAGGGTATCCGTCCGTGTTCGCGAAAGGCAGCCTCCGGGCTGCCTTTTTAATTTAAGATAGTTCCCTCCATCCTTTAAGGGCGCACCCCTGTGTCTTCGAGCGACCCCCTTTCTACTCCTGCCCGCTTAACCGCAACGGCAACGGTCAAACTGCCCAGGCTATTCTTGGTAGTGGTAGGTGTAATTTATATCTTGGCTGGGCTGTTCTTTCGAGACCCTTGGAAAACCGATGACGTGGTCGGCCTAGCCACCATGATGACGGCTTTGCAGGACACGGGCGCTGCCATGCTGCTGCCGCAAATCGGCGTGCTGGCGCACGCCCAGGACGGCCCGCTGACCATGTGGGTGGGGGCATTCAGCATCTGGCTGTTCGGACCATTATTCGAACATTTCACCACGCCACTCAACGCGGCCATTATTGCGTCGCGCTTACCTAACCTTCTTTGGTTCGGATTACTTACCGCTTCCGTGTGGTACGGCAGTTACCTTCTGGGCCGCCGGCCCGAACCGCAACCTCTTGCCCTGCCCTTTGGCGGCGAACCCACCGTGCGCGATTACGGACGCATGATCGCCGATGCCGCCTTGCTACTCATTGTCGCGACAGTCGGCATTCTATGGCGGATGCATGAAACGTCCGAGGTGCCGGCACTGATCGCGTTCCAGGCACTGGCCTTTTACGCCGTGGCGCGCATGCTGGACCAACCAGCGTCCGGAGCCCTTACCCTGGGGTTGGCGCTCGGGGCTGCGTTTCTGACGCGGGGTTGGATAGGCGCCCTTCCCATCATGCTGGCCGTATCCTTTTGCTTCAGGCCCCGCAGCGCCTTATGGGAACAAAAGAAATGGCTGGTCATCACCGTGGCAATCGCCGTTACGATGATGTTGCTATGGTGGATCCCGGCCAACCGGCTTAGCGAGTACTGGACACGCAATTGGTGGCTTTGGAATATCCATTCGTTCACCTGGCCACGCTATGAAGTCGTCGTCAGTTTGCTTCGCGACTTGCCATGGTTTCTGTGGCCAACGTGGCCATTCGCACTGTTGGCCTTGTGGCGTTGGCGCTTGTGGCTGGCGGCACCCCACATCTGGATACCCCTGATGTTTGCAGTGTGGCCGATTATCACCATGCTATTCATGGCCGATGTGTTCGAGCCCGAGTACAGCCTGCTTGCAGTGCCGGCTGCCGTGCTTGCTGCTTTTGCACTTCCCACCTTGCGACGCGGAGTGGTGAATTCCCTAGACTGGTTCGCCGTAATGTGCTTTTCGCTGACTACGGCCACCGTATGGCTAGGCTGGATTGCTCTGCAAACAGGGTGGCCACGGCAGATCGCCCACAATATCGCCCGCCAGACCCGCGGTTACGAAGCCTTCATATCGTGGCCCGCGCTGTTCATTGCGGCCCTTGGCACCCTGGCGTGGATAGCGCTGGTCCGCTGGCGTCTGCACAGCAAACCAGTGGCACTGTGGCGCGGCACCGTATTGTCGGCCGGTGGCCTTATCGTGACATGGCTGATGCTCGTCACCCTATGGATGCCCGTACTCGATTATGTGCGCAGCTATCGTGCGGTATCGGCTCAGCTCGCAACTGCATTGCAGATCAACAAAAAACCCAACGAATGCGTGCGCGCGTTGTCAGTAGGCATCGGTCAGAGGTCGTCGTTTTTGGTGTTTAACTCCATCAATTTCAGTTATGACTCGGGCTGCCCATTGATTTTGCAACAAACATCTCCCCAAAGCGTAGCCGATGATACCGCCGCGTTCTCGGACTCCGCCACGGTGGTCTGGCAAGGCACGCGCGGCGCCGACCGCCATGAGCTATTCCGTTTACTGCGCTTAGAAAAGTAATGAAGACACAGGGTCCCAAAGGCGGGCGCTTCGGACCTCACCTGAAAGAAATCCTGCATCAGGCATGGCCGGTTTTGATCAGCTCGTGGGCAGGCATCGCTTTTGGCGTCATCGATACGGCCATGGCGGGACACGCCAGCGCTGCCGATCTTCAGGCCATGGCGCTTAGCGTTTCCATCTATCTGACCGTGTTCGTTGGGCTGATGGGTGTGGTTCATGCCTTGATACCCATCATTGCTCAGCACTTCGGTGGCAAGCGATATCTTGAGGTGGGACGCGCCTGGGGCCAAGGGGTATGGCTGGCCCTCGGGCTGTCAGCCATAGGGGCACTGACTTTCCTGTTCCCGAATATATGGCTTACCTTTTCAGGAGAGGTCGATCCGATTGTTCGCAATGGAATCACCTGGTACCTGCGGGCACTGATTCTTGCCTTGCCCGCGACTCTGATCTTCAGGGCCATTTATGCCCTGTGTACAGCGGTGTCACGCCCAAAAGCGGTAATGGCGATAAATCTGGTCAGCATACTTTTCAAACTGCTGTTCAACTGGATATTCATGTTTGGCAAATTGGGGCTGCCGGCCATGGGTGCGGCAGGCGCAGGTCTTTCCTCGGCTGTGGTTGGATGGCTTATGCTAGGAGCCGGCCTTTGGGTTATTTACCATGATCCATTTTTTCGCCGTTTCAAACCTCATCTCGGAAAGCCCGAATGGGCCAGTCAAAAAGAACTTTTGCGCTTGGGCATCCCGATGGGCGCTTCGTATCTTATCGAGATCTGCGCGTTCAGTTTCATGGCATTGCTAGTGGCTCGGGAAGGTATGTATGTCACCGGAGGGCACCAGATCATGGCAAATTTAGCCGCTCTTTGCTACATGATGCCGATGGCGGTAGGTATAGCGACCGCATCGTTGACGGCTCAGGCCATTGGCGCCAATGATATGCCACGCGCCAGAAGAACCGGGATGGCCGGCATAACGATTGTTGCCACCGGTGCAGGCCTGACTGCGATCGTTCTTATTTTCGGAAAAGCCACCATACTGCGCACCTACACAAACGAGATCCAAGTCGCAACGGTAGCGGCCGCTTTAATGCAAGTGCTTCCCTGGTTTCATTTGTGCGACGCCATGCAATGCATTGGGTCTTATTTGCTGCGCGCCTACAAAGTCGCCATCGTCCCTTTGTTGCTTCAGATCGTTGCGCTGACCGGAGTGGGCCTGATCGGGGGCTGGTGGCTGGGCTTCGGGCCCGCGGCCGGAGCACTACAACCGATCATTGATCGAATCATGCCCGGCGGCCCTGTAGGCGCCGCCAGCATGTGGCTGATGGCGCTTGCAGGGCTTGGTATGTCGGCGATGCTGCTTTTTGGTTGGTACGGGCATATTGTCAGGCACCACGCAAGAACAACACGCCCGGGAAGATCGATTTAGGCAGCAGCGCGATGCTGCTGTTGCGCGGCTTCCTCTGGTTGCGATGCCGAGGCGTCCCCGGTAACCGATTCGCTTTCGTCGCCGGCTGTCCCCTCGACAACCGGCGTAACCAACTCAACAACTTTGGTCCGAGAAAGCATGCCTAAAAACTCGTCGTTATCGCCCGTTACGGCAAGCGGCTCAGTGCTGCGCAACATGCGCCCCAACACCTCATCGAGCCCTGCCGTCGATGGCACCGAAGCCATCTCTTCAACATAACGGGCGATATCACGCGCGCCATCGCGAGCGGCACGCTCGGCCGCCGATCTGGTCAAAACACCCGCCAGGCGCTTGCCGTCAAGAACAGCGGTGTAATCAAAACTGCGCACGGCCATACGCTCTACCGCATGGATAGGTCGCGAACGCATGGTCAGGGTAAGTGAAGGTTCGTTGCATGCGTGGGCAGCATTCAGGACCTTGCTGCGATTGACGTCCTGCAAGAACGACTGAACATAGTCATCGGCCGGGGCAAGAAGTATGTCTTCAGGCGTACCTTCTTGCACCAGTTCGCCGCCCTTGAGAATGGCGATACGGTTGCCCAAGCGCAAGGCCTCGTCAAGATCATGCGTAATAAAGACAATAGTCTTGTTGAGTTGAGCCTGTAATTGCAGTAACTGGTCTTGCATTTCTCGGCGTATCAATGGATCCAGCGCCGAAAATGCTTCATCCATCAACAGTATTTCCGCGTCGGTCGCCAAGGCACGGGCCAGACCCACCCGCTGCTGCATGCCGCCCGACAATTGATGAGGATACTGGTTTTCAAAACCGGCCAGCCCCACTTGTTCAAGCCAGTGCTGGGCGCGTTCACGGCGTTGTTCTTTGCCCAGACCCTGTACCTTCAGGCCGTACGCGACGTTCTCGATTACGGTGCGATGGGGAAACAAGCCGAAGCGCTGAAACACCATGCTCATTTTTTCCTGACGGAATTTTTCCAGCGCCGTTTTTCCCAGGGTCATGACGTCAATATCATCGACGAGTATCTGTCCGGCAGTCGGTTCAATTAGCCGATTGAAGTGCCGAATGAGCGTAGATTTTCCCGAACCGGACAAGCCCATGATCACATAGATGCTGCCTTCTTCGATAGACAAACTAATATCGCGCAAGCCCAGGGTATGGTCACTATTGGCCAGCAGTTCTTCCTTGCTGATGCCTGCCCGGGCTTGTTCCAGATAGCGCTGGGGACGAGGCCCGAAAATCTTGAAAATATTACGTACTTCGATCTTGGCCATATCAGGCTCCTTTATGCTGACGTTGCCCGAACGCCTGGGTGATCCGGTCGAAAATAATCGCGAGAATGACAATAGCGAGGCCAGCGAGGACGCCACGACCTACCTGCAGTCGATTAATTCCCTGCAAAACCTCATAACCCAGTCCGCGCACCCCGATCATGGACGCGATGACGACCATGGCCAGCGCCATCATGGTGGTCTGGTTTATTCCAGCCATGATATTTGGCATGGCGAGCGGCAACTGAACGCCAAACAACTGCTTTGTGCGATTGGCGCCAAAGGCGCGCGAGGCCTCTAGTACTTCGCTGTCTACCATGCGTATGCCCAAATCGGTAAGTCTGATGACTGGCGGCACCGCATAAATGATGGTCGCGATAATCGCAGCGATCTTGCCCAGGTTGAACAACATCACCACGGGAATTAGATAGACGAAGCTGGGCATGGTCTGCATGACGTCCAGCACTGGCAGCAGGATACTGCGCAACCATTTAAAGCTGGCCATCATGATCCCGATGGGTATGCCAATGGCCACGGACATCAGCACGGCCACGATCATGAGAGACAGAGTCTGCATCGCTGCATCCCACAGGCCGATGACGCCGATCAATGACAGCATGCCACCGATCACCAACGAAAAACCGATGCGGCGACTGGCCAGCCAGGCGAGCCCCATGACAGCCAGAACAATGGCCCACCATGGTGCAGACCGCAAGATCTGGTCCATCCAGATCAACAAATCGAGCAAGGGCTGAGTAAATGCCCGTAGTACGTCCGAATAGTTGGACACGATACCGCCGACAAAATCGTCGATGGGCGCACGTAGCTCGCGAGGCGCAATAATTTCGGGAAACATAAAATCAACTCCGTAAAACTCGTAAAAGGTGACGACCGCAGCGATCGTCACATGAAGATTCCGGCGCAAGGCCGGCTTGCCACCTGAGTGGCAAGACGTACGAGTGCTATAGAGCTGCTTTTACCCGCGACGCCACATCGGCCGGCAACCACTGGCTCCAAATCTGGTCGTTATTTTCCATAAACCACTTGGCGACGTCATTCGGCTCGTCCTCGGTTTCCTCCATATGCGCCATAACCTTATCCATGACCGGCAAAGGTACGGCAACTTTGGACAGGAACTCGGTCAGCTTGGGCGCCTCTTGCGTAAACTTGGTGGAAACAGCGGTAAAAACCGGATTATCGGGATAGGCGGACGGCACCGGATTCTCGCAGTCCGGATCAGTCAGGCAATCAAATTTCGTTTTGTCGTAAGGGGGAAAATCAAGCTTCACGAGATCCATGGAACCCGCCAGAGGCGTGGGGTACCAGTAGTAGAAAACCATGTTTTCCTTGCGCTGATACGCTGATGTAAGAGCTGCTTTCTGTGTAGCCCCCGTGCCGGGCGAGAATAAGGTGAACGTATCATCCAAATTCAAGGCCTTGAACAAATTGCCGCTCACAACCTCGCATCCCCAACCTGCCGGACAGCCATAGAGTCTGCCCTTGGACGGTTCTTCAGGATCTTTGAATTCATCTTTGAATTTAGGCAGGTCGGCTGCCGACTTCAGCTCGGGCAAGCGCTCGGCCGTGTAGCGTGGGATAAACCACGCCTCGCCACCCATGTATAGATCGCCAATGCGCTTTACCTTGCCACTGGCCTCAGCTTTGGCCCAGGGTTCGGCGACGCTGTTTAGCCAGACTTCAGTATTAATATCTAGGTCGCCGCGCTCAAGCGCTGCGAGGGCGGGTAGGGTTTCAACGGAAAGGACTTCGGTCTTGCATCCATAGCCTTTTTCAGCGATGAAACGTTCGACTTCGACCAAAACCAGGTTCGACTCCCAGTTCATGCCGCCAAATTTAACCGGACGATCGATTTCGCACTTAGGCGTTTCGGCTGCTTGCGCAGTATTGCCTGTAGAGCTGATACCGAACAATGCGGTGGCCATTGCTAGGCCGAGGGCAATTCGCGTGAATGGCGAAGGGACGTTCGCGGAGAACGTAAAATGTGAAGAGCTCACATGGATAGACATGGCTGTTTTGCCTCCTTGAGTTACATGGACGCATCTGAAATACCACTACGATGCGCCAGGGCTAAGGGGGTGTGCGGAAGACGGATGACCGCCGATACATACCGACACTAGCGTGAAGAGTACGAAGTACTCGTTTGACAGGTAATGGGGCCTTAAGACCCACCATACGCCAGATTGATCAACTGCGAGGTTTGCAGCAGTTTACGAGAAATTAGCCGATATTAAAACCGGGTTATCACCCAGTTACAAATGACGCCTGCGTAAGGTACGGAGATCCGACGCGAATGCCTCTCGATACGTAGTCCCCTTTTAAGTGCGCAGCGCGGCTCTTACCGGCGCGCTTACCTGACGTACATATAATCGCGTCGCCACGGATAGACCTGACCTGCAGGGCAGTCGAGTTCATCAGAACCTCCCTGTGCGCGCGGCTGAGCCAATACTTGGTGTAGCGCTATCCAGCCATGCTCGAAGCCCATGGCGCAGCCCGCCAGATACATGCGGTATGCGCGCAACGAGCGTTCGCCCTGCGCACCCTGCAACGTTGCCCGTGCTTCCGGCAACCGCGCCTCGAGAGCATCGCTCCAGGCCCATAGCGTGCGTGCATAATGAGGACGCAGGTTCTCGATATCGAGGTCTTCCAGCCCGCCCTCGGTAAGGCGTTCGATGACACTACTGATATGGGTCAGTTCGCCGCCGGGAAAAATATACTTATCGATGAATTCGCCCATGCCTGCGCCCAGCTCGGCGTTATCAATGCCACCGGCCGTGATCCCGTGATTGAGCACCAGCCCGCCGGGCCGAACGAGTCGCCGCAACTTAGAAAAATAGTCGGCCAGCTGTGCGCGCCCTACGTGCTCGAACATTCCCACCGACGCAATCTTGTCGTAGGGCCGGCTGTCGTCAAGCTTGCGGTAATCGAGGAGATCCATGCGGACTCGCCCACCAAGGCCTTTTTCGGCGATAAGCTTGTTTACATAGGCATGCTGATTTCTGGAAAGCGTGATACCCGTCGCATCGACACCATAGTTCTCGGCGGCCCAAAGCAACAAGCCGCCCCAGCCGGCGCCTACATCAAGAAAACGCTCGCCTTCAGTCAAGCGGAGCTTACGGCAAATGTGATCGAGCTTGGCCTCTTGTGCCTGAGCGATCGACATACCAGGAGTTCGAAAATAGGCGCATGAGTACACACGGCGCGGATCCAGCCACAAGGCGTAGAAATCGTCGGAAAGATCATAGTGAAATTGAATTTGGCGTTCATCGCGTTCGATGGAGTGGCGCCACACCGATACCAGGCGCCGGATCAGCTCGGTGAAGCGGCCAACTCGTGCGGCGTCAATCGGTGAACCGGGCAAAATCGCTGCGGCCAGGCGCATAAGGTCGCGCATGGAGCCCTGGACATCGAATTTGCCTTCGACATAGTCCTCGCCAAGTACGCCGACCTGTCCAGTCGCCAGATTGGCCAAGGTAGAACGATCTTTAATCGTCAGCCGGATATTGGCGTTGCTCGCACCAAGATGCTGACCGTCAGGCATGATCACCTGTACGGGAAGTGGTAACGAAAACAGCTTGCTTTCAACAACAGATAAGACCGCGCTCAAGGTGGACTCCCTATATTGAAACCATCGTTAGCTAAAATAGTGCCACATATTGGCCGAGAAAGAAACGCCAGTTTCGGCCGTGCTAAGATCAGACTCGATTACGAATGTTTCGATACATGCCGACTGCTTCGAGCTCTCTGACCGTCATACCGCGCTGGCTCATTCTGATGGGCCTATTGACCGCATTAGGCCCACTTGCCATCGACATGTATCTCCCGGCCTTTCCGGCCATCGCACAAGGGCTGGGAACGACTCCCGGTCGGGTCGAACGCACATTGGCCAGCTATTTATTCGGCCTGGCCATGGCACAGCTGTTCTATGGCCCCATCGCCGACCGTTATGGCCGCAAAAAACCTCTTATTGCAGGACTGCTCATCTTTATCGTGGCGTCCATGGGTTGCGCATTTACCAGCGATATCGAACACCTGACCTTATGGCGGATTGCCCAAGCTTTCGGCGGAGCCGCGGGGCTCGTCATACCGCGTGCCGTCATTCGCGATAATTTCGACACCCGCGACGCTTCGAAGGCGCTCTCTATCTTGATGCTGGTTATGGGGGTAACACCTATTTTGGCGCCCATCCTGGGAGGACAGATTCTTACCTTCGGCAGTTGGCGCGGCATTTTCGGCATCATGACCGCCTGCGCTACCTTACTACTGATCAGCGTAGTCATGACCATGAAGGAGACCCTTAACCCGGATCGCGTCATTCCTTTGGGTATGAAGATCATTGCGCGCAACTACCGGGCTTTGCTGCGCCACAGACAATTCATGTGCTTCACTCTGGCCGGCGGTTTCGGCTCCGCAGGAATGTTCGCCTATATCGCTGGATCACCTCGTGTCTTTATTGAAGTCTTCAACGTGGCGCCGCAATATTTCGGCCTGTTATTCGGCATCAATGCTGCAGCCCTTATCGTGGCCGCTCAAGTCAGCGCTCGCTTATTGAATCGCCTTAGTCCTGAAACGCTGCTTAGAAGAGCGCAGATTTCGCTGGTCGCCATGACCATGACGGCGTTGCTCCTGACCATTCTCGGCGTAATTACGTTACTATCCTTAATGCTGTGCTTGGTGGGCTTTATGGCCAGCCAAGGCTTCGTCAATCCGAACGCAGCAGCATTGGCCCTGACCGAACAAGGCAAGCGCTTAGGCGTCGCCTCGGCACTTATGGGCACTTTACAAATGCTATGCGGTGCAAGCGCTGGTTTAACAGTCAGCATCTGGCAAACCGCCTCGCCTTTACCTCTCACAGGCATCCTGGCAATATGCGCCTGTTTGTCGTGGTTATTCGGCCGCATAGCCTTGAAAGCGACTTGATTTAGGTGTCTATTTCGTATTAGAATGTCAGGCTTTACAGATCCACGGTCATTGTCTTTACCGCTTTTTTATGTTGCGGGGCCGAATCAAGCAAATTATCAAGGGGTATTACCATGGCACGTGTATGCCAAGTTACCGGCAAAGGCCCGATGGTGGGCAACAATGTTTCGCACGCGAACAATAAAACCAAGCGTCGCTTTTTACCTAACCTGCAATCTCGCCGCTTCTGGGTCGAGAGCGAAAACCGCTGGGTTCGCCTGCGTATTTCGGCTCACGCACTGCGCACTATCGACAAGAACGGTATCGACTCCGTTCTGGCCGACCTGCGTGCCCGCGGCGTGCGTGCGTAAGCCGCTCGCGATTTAATCTTAAGGAGCTAAACATGGCAAAAGGTATACGCGAGAAGATCAAACTCGAATCCACCGCCGGCACGGGTCACTTCTACACGACCACCAAGAACAAACGCAACATGCCTGAAAAGATGCTGATCAAAAAATTTGATCCAGTAGCTCGCAAGCACGTTGACTACAAGGAAATGAAGCTTAAATAAAGCGGCCAGAGCGCGCACGCGCTGTGCTCGGAACCGGCCTGGCCCGGCCGGAATCTCTGGCAAGCGCTGATTTTATTTAGCTCCTTGTGAAAACCCTGCTCCGGCAGGGTTTTTTTATTTCCCCCTACTTTCCGCACAAAAAAGTGTCTTTGTATCAGGCATTCTATAATGTACGGTTTGCGCAACCAATCACAGATACCGGATCTTATGCAGGAACGTTATAACCCCAACGCCGTCGAGCAAGCTTCCCATCAAAATTGGCAGGAACGCGACGCATACCGTGTCACAGAAAACGCCTTGGCAGCCGATGGCTCGCCCAAGCCAAAGTTCTACGCTTGTTCGATGTTGCCCTACCCAAGTGGCAAGCTGCACATGGGTCATGTCCGCAACTACACCATCAATGACATGATGACGCGCCAATTGCGGATGCGCGGTTATAACGTGCTGATGCCCATGGGGTGGGATGCCTTTGGCATGCCGGCGGAAAACGCCGCCATCAAGTCCCGCGTACCTCCCGCCAAATGGACGTACGACAACATCGCCTACATGAAAAAACAAATGAAGGCGATGGGTCTGGCAGTCGACTGGTCGCGGGAAATGTGCGCGTGCGATCCAAAGTATTACAAGTGGAACCAATGGCTTTTTCTTAAGATGCTGGACAAAGGCATTGCTTACCGCAAGACTCAAGTTGTCAATTGGGATCCGGTCGACCAGACGGTATTGGCCAACGAGCAGGTTATCGATGGCCGGGGTTGGCGATCGGGCGCGCCAGTCGAAAAGCGGGAAATCCCCGGCTATTATTTGCGCATCACTGACTACGCCGAAGAGCTGCTCGAAAACGTGAAATCCGGCTTGCCTGGCTGGCCCGAGCGGGTCCGCCTGATGCAGGAAAACTGGATCGGAAAAAGCGAAGGCGTGCGCTTCGCTTTTCCCCACGACATCAAAGACGAGAACGGAAAACTGATACAAGACGGCCGCATGTACGTATTTACGACACGCGCCGACACTATCATGGGCGTCACTTTCTGTGCCGTTGCCCCCGAACATCCGCTGGCCATGCACGCGGCAGCAAGCAATCCTGCACTGGCGTCGTTTATTGAGTCGTGCAAGCAAGGCGGAACCACCGAAGTCGAACTGGCTACGCGCGAAAAAGAGGGCATGCCTACGGGCCTGTCCGTCGCACATCCCCTCACGGGCAAACCTGTCCCGGTCTGGGTCGGGAACTATGTGCTCATGAGCTACGGCGATGGTGCCGTCATGGGTGTGCCGGGCCACGATGAGCGTGATTTTGCCTTTGCCATTAAATACAGTCTGCCCATTCAGGACGTCATTGCCGTCGAAGGAAAGACCTACTCCACCCGGCAGTGGCAAGATTGGTATGGCGACAAACAACAAGGTCGCACGATCAACTCAGGCAAGTACGACGGCCTGACGCCATCGGCCGCCGTTGACGCGGTAGCTGCCGACCTGGCAGCCAAAGACCTGGGCGAGAAAAAAACGACCTGGCGCCTGCGCGACTGGGGCATATCAAGACAGCGCTACTGGGGTACACCGATCCCCATTATTCACTGTCCCGATTGCGGTCCCGTCCCGGTACCCGAGAAAGATTTGCCTGTCGTACTTCCCGACAATCTAATTCCCGATGGCAGCGGCAATCCGCTGACCAAGAACGAGGCGTTTCTGTCATGTCATTGCCCCAAATGTGGCATAGCGGCTCGGCGCGAAACAGACACCATGGACACTTTCGTCGATTCGTCCTGGTACTTCATGCGCTATACGTCGGCCGGTAACGACGCTGCCATGGTCGATGAACGCAACGACTACTGGATGCCTATGGACCAGTACATCGGCGGCATCGAGCATGCTGTTTTGCATTTGCTGTATGCGCGATTCTGGACGCGGGTCATGCGTGACATGGGCCTTGTCAAGTTCGACGAACCCTTCACTCGCCTCCTTTGCCAGGGCATGGTGCTGAATCACATCTATTCGCGCAAAACCGAACAGGGTGCAGTCGAATACTTTTGGCCTGAAGAGGTCGAGAATATTTACGACGCCAAAGGGGTCATCACCACCGCGCGGCTCCTTTCGGACGGCAGTTCTGTGGAATACGGCGGCATGGGTACCATGTCGAAGTCCAAGAACAATGGCGTCGATCCGCAATCGCTGATTGATTCCATGGGCGCCGACACCGCCCGACTCTTTGTCATGTTTGCCAGTCCGCCAGAACAGACGCTTGAATGGTCGGATTCCGGTGTCGACGGCGCCCATCGTTATTTGCGGCGCCTATGGTCTTTTTGCTACAACAGTCGCGGCGCCATAGAAAGCGTCACCGGTGGCGACGGCGCCTGGTCGGATGCCGACGCGGCATCCAAGACACTGCGCCGCGAGATCTATAACCTGCTTAAACTGGCCGACTACGATTATCAGCGCATCCAGTACAACACGGTCGTTTCCACCAGCATGAAAATGCTTAACACGCTGGAATCCGCTGCACTGCCAGACACTGCTGTTGCCAAGCGGGCATTGTCCGAGACAATTTCCATCCTGTTGCGGGTTCTCTACCCCGTGGTTCCTCATATTACCTGGCAGCTCTGGCAAGATCTCGGTTTTGATCGAACCTACGGCGACCTGCTCGACGCCCCGTGGCCTGTCGTTGATGAGGCGGCATTGATTGCTGACGAAATCGAACTGGTTCTGCAAATCAACGGCAAGTTACGCGGTGCCATCAAGGTCGCCAATGGCGCGACGAAAGAACAAATCGAACAACTCGCGGCGGCTCACGACGCTACACATAAGTATCTTGAGGGCCGTCAGCCCAAACGGGTTATTGTCGTGCCCGGTAAACTCGTTAACATTGTCGGATAATTCAGGCATGCAAAGCCCAACGTTGAAGCCCTCGCTTACCTTGTCCACGCAACATTGCTTACGCGGGCTCGCCTGCATAGCGATTTTCTTGCTATTGGCGGCTTGTGGCTTCAAAATGAAAGGCGTCTCACCCCTGCCTTTTACCACTCTGTACACCAACATCGGCCAGAACTCCGCCTTCGGGGCGGGCATGCGTCGCGCCATTATCGCTAGTTCGCCCCGCACACGATTCGTGGAAGAGGCCGCCGATGCACAGGCCAAGCTTATCCAGTTGGCCAATAATCAATTCTTGCGAGAACTTTCCATCGACGCACAAGGTCGCGTCGAAGAATACGAGTTGAACCTTGAATTCGTATTTCAGCTTACCGATGCCAAGGGTCACATTATCTTGCCGCCGACGACCTTGCGGTCAGTCCGGGAGATTCCATACGACGACTCCATTGTTCAAGCCAAGCAGGGTGAAATCGCCACTATTTTCCAGGCAATGCAACAATCCATGATTGATCGTGTAGTTCGGCATCTGGCTTCGCCCGATGTCGCCAATGCCTTCGCCGATGCCGGGTCGCAGCCTGTAGAAGAGACTCCGGCCAGTACGGCGCCGCTGCCTCCAATTGATCCTACCGCGGTTCCAACTCCATGGAGCATCCCGCAGATCGACCCGGGCGCTGGCACGCGATAGGGCTATGGGACGCCGCCTGGATTCCGACAGTCTTGCACAGCAGTTAACCAAGACACCGCCGCAGCTCGACAGTCTTTACATCGTTTCGGGCGACGAACCGCTCTTGGTCATCGAGACGGTCGACGCCCTTCGTGCTGGCGCCGTACGAGCTGGCTATGGCGAGCGCATCAGCTTGATACTGGATGCACGCAGCGATTGGTCTGCCGTCATTGCTGCGACTCAAAACGTTTCACTTTTTGGCGATCGCAGGCTAGTCGATGTGGCGGTGCCTACAGGCAAGCCCGGCAAGCTCGGTGGTGATACGCTGCTTAAGCTCTCCGGTATGGTCCAGCACGGAACGCTGGCCGATACCATGATGATCATCACCCTGCCCCGTCTGGATAAGACCACGCGAAACACGAAGTGGTGTCAGGGTCTCGAACAAGCGGGAACCTGGGTAGAAATAAGCAGTGTAGACAGGGCACAGCTGCCCCGGTGGATTGGCCAGCGCCTGGCACGCCAGGAACAACAGCTGGACACCGGCACGCTGGAATGGATGGCCGACAAAGTGGAAGGGAATCTTCTCGCTGCATTCCAGGAAGTGCAAAAGCTGGCGCTGCTGTATCCGAAAGGCAAGATCAGCGCCAACGATGTAGAAAGAGCCGTGCTCAACGTGGCTCGTTACGATGTATTCGGCTTGCGCGATGCCATGCTCTCGGGCAACGCCGCCAAGGCACTCACCGTACTTGCGGGCCTGCGCGCCGAGGGTGAGGCACTGCCTCTTGTACTATGGGCCATTGGCGAAGAGGTCCGCGTATTGGCCCGCCTTTCGGCGACGCAGGCCGCAGGGCAGGATTTGCAGGCGGAAATGCGGCGCCAGCGAATTTTCGGGCCTCGCGAACATTTGGTGCGACAGACATTGAGTCGCATCCCCGCAAAAACGTGGCCTGCCGCCGTACAACATGCACACGATATCGACCGGCTGATCAAAGGGCTGAAGGTCCCGGGTAGGCTGACCGACCCATGGGAAGAACTCGGACGGCTAGCGCTGCGTATCGCCATCTCGAAAAGTACCTCCCGTTAGCGTTACACCAACCCTTGCCACGGAATCCCGGAATACTGGGATAATTCCTGTATAAGCCAAAACTCTGCATCATTACCATGACACTACAAAATTATTCAGGCAATACCATTGCCGAAAACGCTCCAGATGCCTCCGATATGAACCTTCTCGGAAAGCAGGCGCGCTTAGCCGCAAGACAAATGCGGATCGCTTCTGGTCAAGCCAAGGCGCAAGCGCTGAGGGCCATGGCCAGTCGTCTGCACGACCAAAAAGAACAACTAAAAGCAGAGAATGCACGCGATCTCGCGCAAGCCCAGATCAATCAGTTGGCCCCTGCTCTGCTTGACCGGCTGACACTGACCGATAAGTCCATCGACATCATGGCAACCGGATTATTGCAAATCGCCGATATGCCCGATCCGATCGGAAGCCAGAACGGAATAACGATACGGCCTAACGGCATGCGTGTGTCCCAGATGCGTGTACCGTTGGGCGTCATTGGCATTATTTACGAATCTCGACCCAACGTCACGATCGATGCCGCTGCACTGTGCCTCAAATCGGGCAATGCCACCATTTTGCGCGGCGGCAGCGAAGCTTTTCACTCGAATATTGCATTGGGCGCGATTATCCAGCAGGGCCTGGCCGATGCCGGCCTCCCGCCTCATGCCGTGCAAGTCGTGGGCACCACCGATCGAGCCGCCGTGGGCCAACTTATTACCATGACCGAGTTCATCGATGTCATTGTGCCTCGCGGCGGAAAAGGCCTTATCGCCCGGCTAAGCGCCGAAGCCAAAGTACCTTTAATCAAGCATCTGGATGGAAACTGCCATATCTATGTCGACGAGGCCGCCGATCTGGATAAGGCTCACGACATAGCGGTAAACGCCAAAACGTATCGCTACGGCATTTGCGGTGCCATGGAAACGCTGTTGGTTCATGCCAGCATTGCCGCTCAATTATTGCCGCGCCTGGCCCAAACACTTACCGAAAAAGGCGTTGAACTGCGAGGATGCGATAGAACCCGAAGCATATTGCCCCAGGCGCTTTGCGCCACCGAAGAAGACTGGAAAACCGAATACCTGGCGCCGATACTGGCAATACGCGTGGTTGATAGCCTTGACGCAGCAATGGACCATATTGCACTTTACAGTTCGGAACATACTGAATCCATCGTTACCGAAAATTTGCAGGCAGCCACCCGCTTCCAGCGCGAAGTGGATTCCAGCTCCGTATACGTGAACCTGCCTACCTGCTTCGCCGACGGCTTCGAATATGGGCTCGGCGCCGAGATCGGAATTTCAACTAACCGCCTGCACGCGCGCGGGCCAGTCGGGCTTGAAGGCCTGACAACAATGAAATGGGTCCTCGCCGGCGACGGCCAATTGCGCGGATAGCCCTATGCTTTGGATTAAAACCCTCCATATCCTGTTCGTTACCTCGTGGTTCGCAGGCTTGTTCTATCTGCCCAGAATTTACGTCAACCTTGCTCAAGTGCACGACGCTTCCACTAAAACGTGCCTGATTGGCATGGCGCGCCGACTGTATCGCTTCATGCTGCCTCTGGCGATACTGGCTTTGATATTTGGATTGTGGCTGTTCTTGGGCTACGGGATAGGCATGGGGTCAGGTTGGATGCACGCCAAACTGACAGCGGTGATATTGCTGATCATTTACCACCTGGCCTGCGGACGCATGCTGAAGAAATTTGAGCACGATACCAATACCCACAGCCACCGGTTCTACCGATGGTTCAACGAAATACCGGTTATTTTGCTGCTGATCGTTATTGCCTTAGTCGTAGCAAAACCCTTTTAAACCCTATAGAACCATGAACGACGCCAAAACGGGCAAGACGCTCACTCTGAAGAAAAAAGTCGATCCATCTACCCCTGCCGATGGCGAACGCCGAAAGCGCGCAGGCGGACGAGCGCGACAAGTCGCGCAGATCGAACGCCAGCGGGAACAGCAGCGTAATGTACAGGCGCCGGCAGCGGTGGTGACTAGCCGAGCGAACATGGAAAAGCCGGCCCCGTCGCGCAAGCGTCATCCCACCGAGTCCATTCCCGAGGCTGGCACACCGCAGCCGCAGCCTACGCAAGAACACGCTCGGGAAAAACCGCGTCGGGGCCTTTCGCGTTCGCACGGGTCGGCTCGTGCCGAGATTTTTCCCGTGTTCACCCCATGTCCGCAAGGGCTGGAAGAGGCACTCGTCGCCGAACTGCAGGCCTTGGGCTTCGACGATGCCGAACCCGCACGAGCAGGCTGCCGATTTCATACCGACTGGACAGGGATCTTACGCGCCAACTTGTACTCCAGGCTCGCCACGCGAGTCTTGGTACAGGTTGCACATGGTCCTGCATACCATGAAGACGACATTCTCGACCTCGCTATGGATACCCCTTGGGAACGCTGGTTCGGTGCCGAGCAAACCTTACGGGTCGACACTTCGGCAATACGCAGCCCCATGCAGAGCCTGCAATATTGCAATCTGCGCGTCAAAGACGGCATTTGCGACCGCCTTCGCGAGCACGAGGGAGCCCGCCCTGATATCGATACCGTCCGGCCCGACGCCAGAGTGCATCTATTTCTGGACGAAGACAGCGCTACGCTCTATCTGGACACGTCCGGCGAATCGCTGTTCAAGCGGGGCTGGCGGCTCGCAAAGGGCGAGGCGCCACTGCGCGAAAATCTAGCCGCGGGTATTCTTGCGCTCTCAGGCTGGGATCCGGCTGAAGCGCTGATGGATCCCTTCTGCGGAAGCGGAACAATACTGATAGAAGCGGCTTGGATAGCATTGGGTGTTCCTCCGGGCATTTGGCGTCCTTTCGGTTTTGAAAGGCTGCGCAACCATGATGCGCGCCATTGGCGCGACATCAAGGACGAGGCCCGCTCACACATCGCCACGCGACTTGAAAGCCCGATTGTGGGATACGACCTCGACCCCGCCGCGATCGATGCCGCAAAGGCGAACCTGGAACGGTCTTGGTTGACTCCAGATTCGATTCGTTTCGAAGTCGGTGATGCCAAGCTGGTGCCACCTGCGGCGGATATCGGCTGGCTGGTCACGAACCCGCCATATGGCGAGCGTTTACCCAGCGAGGAAGACACCGGACTTTGGCGCGCATGGGCCCAAAACCTCAAACAAAACTACAGTGGCTGGAACGTAAGCATCATTTCCAGCGACATGGACCTGCCACGCGCTTTACGTCTGAAACCGTTGCGGCGCTACCCCTTGTATAACGGTTCACTGGATTGCCGCCTGTTCAGCTTTGAGATGGTAGAGGCCGGTTACCGTAATAAGTAAAGAAATCTAACCTTGCCTTGTACTAGGGTAAACCCTATAATGGGGAAAACCCGAACATTTCGTTCTTTATCCAAGTACAAAGGTAAGTCATGATCAAGGTAGACAAAGAAACCCGTTTAACCGACGAACTCGAACGTCAGCTGATGATGCAAGCCATCGAAGAGCAATTCCGCTTCAAGCCCATTGCTGCTGTCAAAAACTTGTCGGCTAAAGTGGCTTCGTTGTTTTCAGGTAACAAAGCCGTATCTGCCGCGAAGGCTCAATCCGCGCGCTAAGTTCGCCGCGAAATTTCAGCAGTAAAGCGATCATTCGTTCGTAAAAGCCGCTATTGCGGCTTTTTTCTTGTCCGTCGCGTAATTGCGGGATAATAGCGGGCTTCCCTCAGCCATATAATCTTA
This sequence comes from Candidimonas sp. SYP-B2681, assembly GCF_003971065.1. Lineage (GTDB taxonomy): Bacteria > Pseudomonadota > Gammaproteobacteria > Burkholderiales > Burkholderiaceae_B > Pollutimonas. Next base: position 297,567 of record NZ_RYDV01000005.1, on the reverse strand, counting down.
GCAATGCCTCTTGATCCCCTTACCCCGCTTTCCGCAAGTCCCAGTCGTCTGCGCCGCTTCGCATGCATGATGTACGAAGCCGTGTTGCTGTTCGGGGTCATATTCCTAGCCAGTTATCTTTTCGACACCTTGACGCAAAGCCGCCATGCATTGATGTTCCGGCATGCACGTCAGGCAATCGTATTCGCCATCATCGGCGTGTACTTCATTACGTGCTGGCACAAAGGCGGACAAACCCTGCCTATGAAAACCTGGAATATACGGCTAGTAGACCGTGATGGCAGGACGCCAGGTATGGGCACGCTCATTATCCGCTACGTGCTGCTATGGCCCATACCATTGCTGGCGGCGTTGCTGGTAATGGGCGCTTCGCGTCTTACCGGCTATAGCTCAACCGACCTTCTTATTGTTTTTGCGCCGTTCACCATCTTCATCTATAGCTGGTTCGACCGCGACCAGCAATTCCTGCACGACCGCCTGCTGGGAACGCGATTGGTCAACGTACAGAAAGCGTTTCGCCCCCCCGTATAAACCCTAGTGTCTTCAGGTTTGTAGGCCATAAGCATTGCACAGATCCTGCTTGTCGTTCATGCTTGCAGATAAAGGAGCTTGCGCCTTCTGTATGCTTAGTTGAAAAGACAATGAACGACCAATATTCGGAGCTTTACCCGACTTACCAGTGGTTTGTCCCTTCACAATTCAACATCGCACAGGCGTGTGTGCACCGCTGGGCGGAAAGCCCGGTCGAAGGGCGACGAATAGCAATCTTCCACGAAGATGAAGTCGGCCAGCGCGAAGTCTGGACCTATTCGCGACTCTCCGAAACCACGAACCAGTTGGCCAATGGCTTGATCAAAATGGGCGTCAAGCCCGGCGATCGAGTCGCAATGGTAATGGGACAGCGTCCTGAAGCCGTCGCGTCGTATATGGCGATCTTCAGCGTCGGCGCCGTTGCATTGCCTTTGTCGTCTCTGTTCGGTGCCGACGGGCTGGCGATCCGATTGCGCGATGCCGAGGCCCGGGTCGCCATCGTAGACGACATTACGGGACACGACCTGCTTCAAGCCCAATCGCAATGTCCTTTACTCACCCAAGTCGTTGCACTTGATTTTCAACACGAAACGGTTATTCCGTGGCGCACGCTGCTAGCACGCCAACCCATAACCTTCAGGCCCGTGGCAACGCAGGCAAACAGCCCGGCCTTGCTGCTATATACCTCCGGAACCACGGGCGCCCCCAAGGGCGCCCTGCTTGCGCATCGCGCGCTTATCGGCAATCTGCCTGGCTTTGTCGCCTCGCAGAACTGGTTCCCCAAAAAGGCAGACGTTTTCTGGAGCCCGGCAGACTGGACCTGGACGGGCGGCCTAATGGACGCTCTGCTTCCCACCTTGTACTTTGGGCACGCTATCGTTGGCACGCTAGGGCGTTTTTCGGTGACTCGTTCGCTGGAAATCATGGAACGCTATCGGGTAAGCAATACTTTTTTGTTCCCTACGGCGCTTAAGCTAATGATGCAAGAAATTCCCAAGCCGCGAGAACGCTATCAGCTGGTCTTGCGCGCCATTATGGCCGCCGGCGAAAGCGTGGGCGAAGTCGTATTCGACTGGTGTGAGTCAGCGCTGGGAGTCACTCCTAACGAGATGTTCGGGCAAACCGAAATGAATTATCTGGTTGGCAACAGCTGCCACAAATGGCCAGCAAAACCGGGCAGCATCGGACGGCCCTACCCGGGGCACCAAGTTGCCGTCCTGGATCCCGATGGCGAGCCATGCCCACCGGGCACCATTGGCGAAATAGCACTGAACCGTTACGACATACACGGACATCCCGATCCGGTGCTATTCCTGGGATACTGGCGCAACGAAGCCGCCACGCAAGGCAAGTTCATCGGCGATTGGTGTTTGTCCGGCGACCTGGCGTCGGTAGATCAAGATGGATACTACTGGTACGCAGGGCGCAGCGACGATGTCTTCAAAAGCTCGGGCTATCGAATCGGCCCGGGCGAAATCGAAGATTGCCTGCTGGCTCATTCGGCGGTCGCCAATGCGGCCATCGTACCAAAACCGGACCACACCCGCGGTACACTCATCAAAGCTTATGTGGTGCTAAGTAACACCGCCCAAGGTCGCGACACGCAGGACCTTCAAAAAGAGCTCCAAGAGCACGTCAAAAGCCGATTGGCCCCTTATCAAATGCCACGCGAGATCGAGTTTGTCGACAGCCTTCCATTGACGAGCACCGGTAAAATTCGCCGACATGTGTTGCGAGCTCGAGAACGGCAGCGCAGCAACCTTCCGGAAAAGTTACCAAGTAAGCCGTAGTCCAAGGCTGTCGCAGCCGGTGGCAAGACAACATTTGCTTATGGGCTAAAATTTCCCCATGACAGATAAATTCAAAAAGTACTTATTGCCGGATCACAGCACTCGGGTGCAGGCCGTGAAGCTTACCTCCGCCTGGCAAGCCGGCCTTGAACACCAGCGCTATCCCGATTGCGTACAGCGCTTGCTGGGTGAACTGGTGTCGGCGGCCGTGCTCCTGGCCACGAATATCAAGTTCGACGGATCGCTGGTTCTGCAATTGCAGGGCGATGGCCCCATTGCGCTGATTGTGGTGGAATGCACCGCCGACCTTTCCATCCGCGCCACCGTAACCCTGCGCGAGGGCCACGATATCCCGACAGATGGCACTTTGCAGTCTTTATTGAATGCAAATGGGAAAGGTCGATTTGTTGTGGTCCTCGACCCCAACCGCGACACGACTGATCTTGAGCCATATCAGGGCGTTGTTCCGCTTGAAGGCGAGTCGGTCGCTGAAGTGCTGGAATGGTATATGCGCAACTCGGAACAGCTTGACACCCGAATGTGGCTGGCGTCAGACCCAATGAATTCAGCGGGCCTGCTTCTACAGCGGCTGCCCAATCACGGCGGAACGGCAAATGACGACCACGAGTCACGCGACGAAACCTGGACCAGAGTCTGCCATCTGGCTAGCACCGTAAAATCAGACGAGCTCTTGTCGTTGGATACCGATACACTTATTCATCGTTTATTCTGGGAAGAAGACTTGATTGCCTTCGAACCCCAAGAAGTGCGTTGGCATTGCCCTTGCACGCGCGAGCGAGTTGCAAACATGCTGCGTATGCTGGGCCGCGATGAAATTGAAGACATCCTGAGCGAGCGCGACCAGATCGATATTTCCTGCAGCTTCTGCGGCAAGCCTTACCAGTTTGATGCCATCGATTGCGCTGGCTTGTTTGTCGAAAATCTGGATACCTCTCACAACGATCGCAAGTCGGTTCATTAAGGCGCCGCCTCGCGCTCGGGACCATTCCTGCCATAAGCATTTGCCACACTCGACGCCGCATCGGAACATGAGCACACTGGCTCAATGTTCCGATCTCGAGCCTTTCTGGCCCATGCCTCCCCGCCCCGTGGCCGCCTCCCGCCAACCGTCAAGCGCCATACTCGTCGGCACAAGGCACGCGCCAGTGCCTGCCCAGCTCGGGCAGCATGCAAGCCTGCACGGCAATCCGGGGCAAGTCTCATTGAATTTTCTGTCGTATCGGTGCCGATCTTGCTGCTTGGACTGGGCAGCATCGAAATAACGCAATGGTTTTTTCATAAGCAAGCGGTAAGCCTCGCTCTTCTAGAGGCCGGTCGTGCAGCGATCACGCAGCATGCCAATCCTGCGACGATTGAAGCAGCCTTCGAGCACGGTTTGTTGCCGCTCGTACCCGCGACCAAAGCCAATACTGCCAGGCAACGCCTGGACGCTGCGTTAAACCAGCGTCGCCAGGCAACCGGCGCGGCACCCTGGCGCATCGAAGTGATCTCCCCGCCCGCCAGTGCCTTTACCGATTTTCACGATCCGTCCTTGTCGATCATGCAGCAGACCGGCCTCCCCGCTATCAACAACAACTATATTGCCGAACAAGATCAACGAAAGCGATCCCAAGGATGGCCCGACGGCCGTGGGCCTGAATCCGGTATGACCATTCTGCAGGCCAACACGCTGGTGCTGCGACTTACCTATTTGCACGAACCGGTGCTCCCCGGCATGAAGGGCTTGATACGCAAGCTCGGCACACCAAATAAAAGTTATGCCACACACGCCATGGCCCTCGGCGGATATTTGCCCATTGTGCAAGACGTGGCCTTGGTCATGCAGTCACATCCCGTCAATTGGCCGCTGCCTTCCCGCAACGGTAAAATTGTCGGTCAGCAGGCCCAACCCCACACGGCGGCTGCGCCGGCGCCATCGTGTCACGGCCTGTGGTGTCTTAATCACCCGCAGGCAGCCGTTCACACGGCCTCACCTTCGCCATCTGCAGGCGCTGAAGCCCCAACGGCTTCTGCCCGCCCTTCTACCCCAAGCGTGACAGCTCAACGTGTTGAATCGCCCCCCTGGGGCCATGGAAATAATGTTGGCGGCCTGACGACCGCGCCCGATGACCCGGCTTGCGGCGTCATTCTATGTTGCGGTTAAGGCCGTTTGCCCTTTTGCTTGGACGCCTGCGGTTTTATCTCGGGCTCGTGTTCGTTCGGCGCCAATATTTGAACGAAGACTTCATCGTCCTTCAGCATTCCCAGTTCGCCCCGCGCCCGCTCTTCGATGGCGGCCTTACCGGACTTAAGATCCTGCACTTCGGCTTGTAGCGCATTGTTGCGCGCAATCAGTGCTTCGTTGGTTTCTTGCTGACTGGCGGATTTTCTTTCCAGTTCCTGAACGCGCAGCCAACCGCCCTTTCCCCACCAAAGTGGATATTGGGTAATGGCGGTCAGCAGCACCAGAACAATCAATAACAATCGCATGTCGAGCGCCAAACGACCCGGTTATAGAACCGGGTCGTTTGGCTTTAACTTAGCGCAGGTTGTAAAAAGCGTCGCGACCAGGGTAGGACGCTACCTCGGCGAGTTCTTCTTCGATGCGCAATAGCTGATTGTATTTAGCCATACGGTCGGATCTCGACAAAGAACCGGTCTTGATCTGCATGGCATTCGTGGCCACCGCAATGTCAGCAATCGTAGTATCTTCGGTCTCGCCCGAGCGATGGGAAATAACAGCGGTATAGCCTGCGCGCTTGGCCATTTCGATGGCGGCGAAGGTTTCGGTCAGGGTGCCGATTTGATTGATCTTGATAAGGATGGAATTCGCGATACCCTGGTCGATACCTTGCTTGAGGATCTTGGTGTTGGTAACGAATAAATCGTCGCCCACCAACTGGACTCGTTTGCCCAACTGATCAGACAGCACCTTCCAGCCTTCCCAATCGTTCTCGGCCATGCCGTCTTCGATAGAAATGATGGGGTATTTGTCGCACCAGGTGGCGAGTAGATTGGCAAAATCCTGTGACGTAAGGGCAATGCCGCCCTCGCCCGCCAAATGATACTTGCCGTCGCGATAGAATTCGGAACTTGCGCAGTCTAGCCCAAGCGCAATCTGCGAACCAGCTTCGTATCCTGCTAGTTCGATGGCCTGAAGAATAAGCTGAATGGCTGCTTCATGATTGGCTACGTTCGGGGCAAAGCCACCTTCATCGCCTACGGCAGTAGACATCCCTTGCTTATGCAATAGGCCCTTGAGCGCATGAAAGACTTCAGTGCCCATGCGCAACGATTCGCGGAAACTGCTGGCCCCGATCGGCAGAATCATGAATTCCTGCAGATCGAGTGTATTGTTGGCGTGCGCACCACCATTGATGACGTTCATCATGGGCACCGGCATCGACATCGGGCCACTGCCACCAAAGTAGCGGTACAGCGACAAGCCGCAATCGTCGGCCGCGGCGCGTGCAACGGCCATGCTGGCTGCCAGAATAGCGTTTGCACCCAGGCGACTTTTTGATTCCGTACCATCAAGATCAATGAGGGTACGATCGACAAATGTTTGTTCCTGGGCATCCAGGCCCATGATCGCTTCAGAGATTTCGGTGTTCAGGTTTTCGACAGCCCGCAGGACCCCTTTACCAAGGTAGCGGCCAGCATCGCCGTCGCGCAATTCGATCGCTTCGCGCGATCCGGTGGACGCGCCTGAAGGTACAGCCGCACGACCCATTGCACCTGACTCAAGCAACACATCGCATTCGACGGTTGGGTTGCCGCGCGAGTCGAGAATCTCGCGTCCAATGATATCTACGATTGCACTCATAATATTGACTGTCCTGCCTGAATGTAGGGTTTTGCGTAAGGAGTAGCGCTTGCCAGCCTATAGAGGGCGATGACAAGCGCAAACGACCGATTGTACCCGGGCTCGACGCCGCGCAGCCCGCCAGAGTTCAAAAGATTAGAATTTTTATGATCTGTCACCGTTCATAACGAGGTCTTTCATCGCTTAGGCTGCAACACGCCATCAGGAATCGACGCCTGAAGCCTTGGCCGCTTCCTCGCGAAGGCGCCGCTCAAGGACAGCCAACATCCTTCCAAGGTCCTTCATATCTTGGGGCGACAAGTCGCTAAGCGCCTTCTCGATGAACTCAGTACGCCTAGGCATGGTCCGCTGAACGACTTCTTTGCCCTTAGTCGTCAATGCCACATTGGTCAGGCGATTATCGGTGACATCGGTGTGACGCTCTACCCAACCCTTCGCTTCAATGGCTTTGATCTGACGTGTCAGTGCCGCCGGGTCAATTCGCAGAGCCAGTGCAAGTTTCTTTTGCGAAGCTTCACCAAACTGATGCAAGTGCAGCAGAATGCGCCAGCGCGGCATGGAATGGCCAATGTTCGCCTCGAAGGACGACAACAGGACGCGATAGGTGCGTCCCAACTGTTGCATAACCTGCAATTGCGGAAGCTCGTTCACGACTCACCTCTGTCAGGGGATTGTGCAGTTGACACCTTGACCAGCGTAGCCGAACGCGAAAACCGTATGACAGGTACCCGGTATACCCACACTAGAGCGAGCAACGCAATCGCCATCGTGACAAGAAGGCCCAAATGAACCGCCGAGACGAGCGACAGTCGAGCCGTTTCGATAAATGCTTCCCCTTGCAATCCCAAAGCACGCATATTATTCAGAAAATCGTTATGCACTGACTGGCTGACCAGTACTTGGGGATCTTCCAGCAACGCTCGCCATGACGTATTTTTTCCTTCAGGAACCGACTGCCGTACCGACCCCGCGTAATGGTGCCCTACGAGTGTTCCGACCACCGCAAGACCTATCATTCCGCCGATCAAGCGCACCGACTGCAGCAATGCAGTAGAAATTCCAAGAAAAGCGCGTCCGGCGCTTTCCTGAGCAAAGACGGTAAGGTTCGACATAATGAAACCCAGGCCCAAACCCGCCATCATCATATATAGCACTACAAGCAATGGCGAAGTGGCTTTATGAGAAAACACCAAACCCAGGCACGCCATCGCCAATAATCCGAATCCTAAATACAGAATGCGATTCGGAACGGAAAGACGGACAACGATGCGGCTATTCGCAATGCTGCCTATTGTTATAAACACAACCAAAGGTGTGATCATCAACCCGACTTCCTGAGGCGTAAGGCCGAATCCACCCTGTAAAAGCAAAGGCAGATAGAACAGCAAGGCGAACATAATGAAACCGGTGAACAGGGAAAGACAGAACAAGGCAGCAAGACTTTTATTCCTGAACATCTCCATAGGCAGCAACGGTTCGGGGCAATGCTTCTCCCAATAGATCAGCGCGACAAATGAAGCCACTGCCAGCACGCCGAGCAAGACCATATATCCGCTTGCGCCATAGACCGGCAGAAACTCGACAAACACCTGAACGCTTCCCAGCCCTAAGGCAATCAGTACCGCCCCCTGCCAGTCAAGACGAATTTTTTGGCGTTGGACTTGACGCATATGTGGAAGGAAGCGCCAGACAAAATAAAGGCTAAGGATCCCGATAGGCAGGTTGACATAGAATACAGAACGCCAACCCAGGAATTGAGTCAGAAACCCGCCTAAAGACGGCCCAAATGCGTTGGCGATCCCGAACGCCGCGCTTAGCAAGACCTGCCAGCGCAAACGCACGTGTGTATCGGTGAACAAATCCGGAACACAGGCAAATGCTGTACCCACAAGCATGCCGCCGCCGATTCCTTGCAATGCACGCGCAAGCACCAGCTGCTGCATCGTGTCCGCCATGCCGCATAAGGCCGATGAGAAAATGAATAGCACTATGGACGTAACAACAAAGGGCTTACGGCCGTAGTAATCGCCAAGGCGTCCGAAGATGGGAATGGTGATAACCGACGTAAGCAGGTAGGCAGTCGCCACCCAGGCGTAGAGCTCGAAACCGTTCAGTTCCGCAACAATCGTCGGCAAGGCAGTGCCCACGACGGTTTGATCGACAGCAACCATCATCGTGACGAAACATAGTCCCATCATGGCCAGAAATGACCGGCGCACGGATAAGACACGTCCGGTGTCGGCGGACTGTGCAGCAGACTCAGAAGACATTACCAGCCTTTGATCGATCAATGATTGATAAGTCAACTATTCTAGGGAACGAACCGGCAGTCCACAAGAAAATCGAGAAAGTTTACAGCCGGTGTGTTACCTATTTGCTGCACATGTCGAATACGCTACACGTAAGCCAGCGGGAACATGGCGCATGGATGCGCCAGCCCGCGGCGAAGCAAAACACACGCTATCAGGCCAATACGCCGCTGCGCTTAACGTAGCCGTCGATATTAACAAGCGATTCGAGTAACGCAGCCATCTGATCCAAGTGCACTGCATTCGGACCATCGGACAGGGCCTGATCAGGATTGGGGTGCGTTTCCATGAAGATACCTGCAACCCCCACCGCAACAGCAGCGCGTGCCAGAATGGGCACGAACTCGCGCTGCCCCCCAGAGGTTGTTCCTTGGCCACCCGGCAACTGCACCGAATGCGTCGCATCGAACACCACCGGACAATTGGTTTCCCGCATGATGGCTAAAGACCTCATGTCGGAGACGAGATTGTTATAGCCAAACGAGGCGCCCCGTTCGCACACCATGATGTTTTGACCATCGCCACCAGCCTCGATGGCGGCACTACGCGCCTTGGCAACAACCTGCGCCATATCGTGCGGCGCCAGAAATTGGCCCTTTTTGATATTGACGGGTTTGAGCGACGCGGCACAAGCATGAATGAAGTCTGTTTGGCGACATAAAAAGGCCGGTGTCTGGAGCACGTCGACCACAGAAGAAACGGCGGCGACCTGTTCGATGGTGTGCACATCGGTAAGTATGGGCACGCCAAGCTCAGCGCGTACATCCGATAGTATTTGCAGACCCTCGTCCTGGCCGGGACCTCGATAAGACCGGTCGGAACTTCGGTTCGCCTTATCAAAAGAGCTTTTATAAATGAATGGAATGCCGAGTTTCTGCGTAATTTCTTTCAACGCAGCCGCCGTGTCAAATGCCATCTGGCGCGATTCGATTACGCAAGGACCCGCGATCAGAAAAAAGGGCTGATCCAGACCCGCTTCGAAGCCACATAGTTTCACATTATTCCTTTATATCGGATACCTGGGCGCCGGCCGGATCATCACAGTGCATGTGCTGTCCGGCCTGCTTCACAATAGGGATCTAGACCTGCATGCTGCCGTCAGGCACCGCAGCGTCCACCGTGTCGGCTTTGCGGCGTGCCTGGTAATCAATTGCTGCTTGAATATAACTAGAGAACAAAGGATGACCATCGCGCGGCGTCGATGTGAATTCCGGATGGAACTGAACACCTACAAACCAGGGATGATCCGGCAATTCCATGATTTCGGGAAGACTTTCTGTGGGCGTACGCGCGCTAATAACCATTCCGGCCTCTTCAAGACGCGGGACATACACATTGTTCACTTCAAAACGGTGCCGATGACGCTCGTTGACCTCGCTGCCGTAGATCCGGTGGGCCAGCGTACCTGGCTTCACAGGACAACGCTGGGCGCCCTTGCGCATTGTGCCGCCCAGATCAGACGCGGTATCACGCTTCTCAATCTTGCCTTCACGATCTTGCCACTCGGTGATCAAAGCCACCACCGGATGCGGCGCGGACGGATCGAACTCAGTGCTATTGGCGCCCCCAAAACCCGCGACATCACGAGCAAACTCCACCACGGCCAACTGCATGCCCAGGCATATGCCCAGATAGGGAATGCCATTTTCACGGGCATAGCGAATTGCCTTGATTTTGCCTTCGGTGCCCCGCTTGCCGAAACCGCCGGGAACCAGAATGGCGTCCAGCCCTTTCAGACTGTCAACACCATCTTTTTCGATGTCTTCAGAATCAAGGTATTCGATCTGCACTCGCGAATGCGTGTGAATGCCGGCGTGCACCAAGGCTTCGCTTAGCGACTTGTACGATTCAGTGAGGTCTACATACTTGCCCACCATGCCGATACGGACTTCGTCACGGGGGTTCTCTATCGCGTCGACCAAGCGATCCCATATCGTCAGATCTGCAGGCGGTGGCGTAAGGGCCAACGCATCGCATATCAAGTTATCCAGTCCTTGTTTATGCAACATGGCCGGAATCTTATAAATGGAATCCGCATCCCAGACCGAGATCACGGCATCCAGAGGCACGTTTGAGAACAGTGAGATCTTGGCGCGCTCGTCATCAGGCACCGGACGGTCGGCGCGACACAGCAAGGCATTTGGGTAAATGCCGATCTCGCGCAGTTTTTGCACAGAGTGCTGTGTGGGCTTGGTCTTGAGTTCACCCGCCGAGGCGATAAACGGAACGAGCGTCAAGTGAATGAATGCGGCGTTATTACGCCCCAATCGCAGACTCATTTGCCGCACGGCTTCCAGAAAAGGCAGGGATTCGATATCACCTACGGTGCCACCGATTTCAACAATCGCGACATCGGTTGCGCCATCCCAGGCAGCCTTGGCGCCACGCGCGATGAAATCCTGGATCTCGTTGGTAATGTGCGGGATTACCTGGACAGTCTTGCCCAGATAATCGCCGCGCCGTTCTTTGCGCAGTACGGACTCGTAGATCTGCCCGGTCGTAAAGTTGTTGACCTTGCGCATGCGGGTGGAGATGAATCGTTCGTAGTGGCCCAGGTCGAGATCAGTCTCGGCGCCGTCTTCGGTAACGAAGACTTCGCCGTGCTGAAAGGGGCTCATGGTGCCGGGGTCGACGTTGATATAAGGGTCGAGCTTGAGCATAGTGACGCGCAAGCCTCGTGATTCAAGGATCGCTGCCAGAGAGGCGGCAGCAATGCCCTTACCGAGGGAGGAGACGACTCCACCCGTGACAAATACGTATTTGGTCATCGTAATACATGCTCGGTGTAGCCGAGCAGGAGCGGGAAATTTGGATTATAGCCGCCCTGACGACCTTGTTGGAGAATCGAGGTGAATATTGCCTTTCGGGTTAGATCTGCTCGGTGCGCAACGATAGCCAGTCTTTGGCCTGACCATCGACCAAAGGCATAAGGCGGCGGCGAACCTGAGCATGATAGTCATTCAACCATGTTCGCTCGGCTTCTGACAGCAATCCGAGTTCGATGCAACGAGTATCGATCGGGCATAGAGTAAGCGTTTCAAATTTCAGAAACTCACCGAACTCGGTCTCGACGGCCGGGATGGCAAGCACCAGGTTCTCTATGCGGATGCCCCACAATCCTGGCCGGTACAGCCCAGGCTCGTTCGATGTGATCATGCCCGCCTGCATCGCCATATTCGGATTGACATTAGCCCGATAAGCGATCGATTGCGGGCCTTCGTGCACATTCATGAAATAACCCACACCGTGCCCTGTACCGTGGCCATAGTCGGCACCGGTTTGCCAGATTGGCATACGGGCAACGGTATCCAACAGCGGCGACATCGTGCCGCGCGGAAAGACCGCCAGCGACAAAGCGATCATGCCCTTCAACACCGCCGTATAGTCGCGTTTCTGTTCAGGGCTGACTTCGCCCACCGGCACCACGCGGGTAATGTCGGTCGTACCGCCCAGATACTGCCCGCCCGAATCAATCAAAAGCAAACCGTTACCGGTGATCTCGGCATGAGCCTGCTCGGTGGCATGATAGTGTGGCATGGCGCCATTGGCATTAAAGGCGGCAATCGTGCCAAAGCTGGGCGTTACAAAGTTGGCACGACGGCTGCGGGCTTTGGTGATTTCCTCGTCTACGGTCAGTTCCGTAATGGTCTGCATGCCCTGTCGAGACTCAAACCACGCAAAAAATTCGCACAAGGCAGCGCCATCCTGCTCCATCGTGCGACGAACGTGATCAGCCTCGGCCGCGTTTTTGCGGGATTTCAGCAATTGTGATGGATTGATCGCTTCGACTTTACCGACGAACGCGGCCGCAGCCAGCATGCCCACGGTGCTGCGGGCGGGATCCAGCAGCAGCGTATCTTTCTCTGGTAAACAAGCCAAAGCGCCTGCCGCATCCTCGTAGGGTTCCACACTCACGCCATCGGCCAGCAAGGTAGCCGCAAGGCCGGCATCGATTTTATCGGGCGCAACGAAAAGGCGGACGCTTTCGCATCCAATTAGCGCATGGGCGAGAAAAACCGGATTGTAAGAAACGTCGTTTCCGCGCAGGTTAAGGAGCCACGCGATATCGTCAAGCGACGACAACCAATGCCAGGCGGCCTTATGCCGCGCCATTTCCGCACGCACGGCGGCGAGATTCTCGGCCCTGCTACGGCATGCAAAAGGTGGCAGATGCTCGTAAACCGAGCCCTTCGGCAAATCGGGACGCTCTGGCCAGATCGTTCCGACAAGGTCCAGATCCGTCAGCAGGTTGACGCCTTGGGCCGCAAGGGTGGCAATCCATTGCCTTTGTGCTTGCAGAGCCAGCACCTGACCGTCGATACTTACGCGCGCCCTCTTGGGCAACTGAGCGGCCAGCCATTCCGCTGGCCCGGGCACATCGGGGGCACCGGCGCGCATTGTCTGTATACCCGTCCCGGCCAAGTCATGATCGGCCTGTTCCCAATAGCGACTGTCTGTCCATAAGCCTGCGAACTCGGCCGTGACGACCAAGGTACCTGCCGACCCGTCAAATCCGCTCAACCATTGCCTGCTCTCCCAGTGTTCCGGCAAATATTCAGATAAATGGGGATCGGCTGATAGCACCACGCACGCGGCTACCTTATGATCGCGCATCGCAGCGCGCAACGCCTCGATACGCCGGGCAAAGATTGATTGATTCACACTATTCCTTTCGTTGTCCAAGCAAGGCCAAAGGCCGGATGGCCAATAAAGATGTCCATCCGGCCCCTTTGCCCCAGACCGCCCTGTTTGCCAATCGGCACGCAGGAGTACCAGGGCATACGCCTTGCGTACTACTAATTATTGACAGGCTCAGGCGACTGCAGAGACATCCAGCTTGGCACCTGTCTTGGACTGGATTTCTTCAGTCGAAACACCCGGAGCCAGTTCGATCAACTTGAAGCCATGTTCGGTGACTTCAATCACACCCAGGTCAGTGACAATCAAGTCGACGACGCCCACACCGGTTAAAGGCAAGCTGCATTGGGGCAACAACTTCAAGTCCTGGGAACCGTCTTTGTTGCGGGCGACATGCTCCATCAGGACCACGACCCTTTTGACGCCGGCGACCAGATCCATTGCACCGCCCATGCCTTTGATCATTTTTCCAGGAATCATCCAGTTCGCCAGATCGCCTCGTTCGGAGACCTGCATGGCGCCTAAAATTGCCAGATTGATCTTGCCGCCACGAATCATGCCGAATGAATCTGCCGACGAAAAAATGGATGACCCAGGCAAGGTGGTGATCGTTTGCTTGCCGGCATTGATCAAGTCGGGGTCGATTTCTTCTTCGGCCGGAAATGGGCCAATACCTAGTAGTCCGTTCTCGGACTGCAGCCAGACCTCGACTCCTTCAGGCACATGATTAGCGACTAAAGTCGGCAAGCCGATGCCAAGATTGACATAAAAACCGTCTTGCAGCTCGCGGGCCGCGCGTGCTGCCATTTCTTCACGACTCCAGGCCATTATCAGGCTCCTTTTACGCTGCGTACAGTGCGTTGTTCAATACGTTTTTCGGGATGGGCGTTCAACACGATGCGATGCACGAAAATACCAGCGAGATGGACTTCATCGGGATCGAAGGTGCCAGTGTCGACAATCTGCTCGACCTCGACAATTGTGATCTTTCCTGCCATCGCCACATTAGGATTGAAATTGCGGGCCGTTTTGCGAAACAGCAGATTGCCGCTGCGGTCGGCTTTGTAGGCCTTGACCAGAGACACATCCGGCACAAGAGAACGTTCCATGACGTATTGCTCGCCGTCGAACTCGCGTACTTCTTTACCGTCGGCAACAATGGTTCCTACACCGGTGCGAGTGAAGAACGCAGGAATCCCGGCCCCGCCCGCCCGCAGCTTCTCGGCCAGCGTGCCCTGCGGCGTGAATTCAAGCTCGAGCTCGCCCGCCAGATACTGACGTTCGAACTCTTTGTTTTCGCCAACGTATGATGCAATCATTTTTTTGATCTGGCGCGTATTAAGCAACTTGCCCAAGCCAAACCCGTCGACGCCAGCATTGTTGCTGATGCACGTAAGATTCTGCACGCCTGATTCGCGCAACGCCTCGATCAGGGCCTCGGGAATGCCACATAGACCGAAGCCTCCCACGGCAATGGTCTGATCATTGGCGACGATGCCCTTAAGTGCTTCTGCGGCACTTGCATAGACTTTATCCATCACTCCATCCTTAGTTTTAGTACGTCATACTGAAGCACAGGCCACATGGTCCGCGCTATGAATGAACCCAAAAAACAGCTAACCACAACTTCGTTGGCCTTTATCAATGCGCGGTGTACCGGCGTGAGCTCAATGCACTCCCGACACCGTATCGAAGCCACGAAAACTACAAGAAAACTTTCGCAAACCCAGCAAGTTCGGCGGCTGTCCATGGTGAGGACTTTCCCGTCTGCATATCGACACCAACAACTACGTATTTACCGGTGGCATATGCCACGCCCGGCTCGTCGTCACGCTCGATCCGCGTATCAACAGCCATGCTCGATCGGCCGACCCGGGTCAGCACCTGCGTAACCACGATGGTTGCGGGATAAGTAAGAGGCTTAAGGAAATCGCATGACGCATGAGCCAGACTGCCTGCTCGGGTCGAAGGCAGATAGATGCCCGCTCGGTGAAAAAGCTGTACGCGAGCCTCTTCAAAATAACGGAAATAAAGCGTATTGTTGACGTGATTCTGGGCATCCTGGTCGCCCCAGCGTATCGGCATTGCGTAGCGAAAAGCTCCGCCTGTTGCGGGGACCGGAGACGGATCGGTTAGCTGCATAAAGAAACGCCCTTTGCTTGATTGCTGCAGACCAATAAGTATAACGGCAAGCCAGTGCCAGTTTGATAACGTAGTTTCCGCCCAAGATACCCGATAAAACCAATCAACTTTTGCGTCGCGAGCGCCGCTTCAAGACGAGCCCCAGACTACAATACAATGAGGTCATAAAACACCGGGCCCATGGTCCAATCGCCACAACAGAGCAGACATACGGGAGATCTTCAAAAAATGGCTGAACGCGAATCAATGGAATACGACGTTGTAGTGGTGGGTGCCGGGCCGGCAGGCCTTGCGACCGCCATACGACTAAAGCAGCTCGCGGCCGAGCGAAACCACGAGATCAGCGTTTGCGTGCTTGAAAAAGGTTCCGAAGTCGGCGCTCACATCTTGTCCGGTGCCGTCATGGACCCTCGAGCCCTGAATGAACTGATACCCGACTGGAAAGAAAAAGGCGCGCCACTGGACACCGTGGTAACTGAAGACAAGTTTTTGTTCCTTACCGAAAAGGGCTCGCGTGCGACGCCAAACTGGCTATTGCCGAACTGTTTCCACAACGAGGGCAATTACATTGTTCGCCTCGGCAATGTCGTCAAATGGATGGGCGAGCAAGCCGAAGCCCTGGGTGTCGACCTGTTTCCAGGATTTGCCGCCGGCGAGATTCTTTACACAGAAACCGGAGCGGTAAAGGGAGTTGCCACAGGCGACATGGGCGTCGCTCGCGATGGATCGCACACACCTCATTATCAACCTGGCATGGAACTTCACGCCCGCTACACCGTCTTCGCCGAAGGCTCGCGTGGCCAGTTAGGACGCGAACTGATCAGCCGTTACAAGCTGGACGAAGGCCGCGACCCACAGAGCTATGGCATAGGCATCAAGGAAATGTGGGAGGTCGATCCGTCGCAGTCACAGCCCGGACTGGTCATGCATACGGCTGGCTGGCCGCTGGATTCCGATACCTATGGCGGATCGTTTCTGTATCACCTGGCGGATAATATTGTGGTGGTTGGGTTGGTCGTGGGGCTCGATTATGCCAATCCCTGGCTCTCGCCTTTCGACGAATTCCAGCGCTATAAAACCCATCCCGCCATTCGTCCCACGTTCGAAGGCGCCAAGCGCATCGCTTACGGCGCGCGCTCGCTGACCGCTGGGGGCTTGCTCTCATTGCCAAAACTTTGTTTTCCGGGCGGCGTCATGGTTGGCTGTGAAGCCGGCGTGCTGAATGCTTCGCGCATCAAGGGAAGCCATTCGGCAATCAAGACGGGCGCGTTGGCTGCAGAAGCAGCGTTCGACGCCATTGTCGCCGACCGCCGCCACGATGAACTAACCGCTTACCCAGCAGCCTTTGAAAGCTCATGGCTGCACGCGGAGCTCAATAAGTCGCGTAACTTCAAACAATGGTTCAAAAAAGGCCGCGGCATTGCCACCTTAATGACCGGTATCGAGCAATGGCTTCTAAAAGGGAAAATGCCCTGGACTCTGCACCATAGCAAGCCAGACCATGCCTGTTTGCAGCCCGCCTCCGAATGCGCTCGTATCGATTATCCGAAACCAGATGGCAAGCTGACGTTTGATCGCCTAAGTTCGGTATTCATATCGAACACTAATCACGACGAAAATGAACCCATACATTTGACGCTTAAAGATCCGACGATTCCGGTATCAGTCAACCTGGCCAAGTACGCCGGACCCGAAGCGCGGTATTGCCCCGCTGGCGTGTACGAGTTCGTAAAGACCGAGGACGGCGCCGACCGTTTGCAGATCAACGCACAAAATTGTGTGCATTGCAAAACCTGCGACATCAAGGACCCCACCCAGAACATTGTATGGGTGGCACCTCAAGGCGGCGAGGGGCCGGTGTATATCGGTATGTAGTTCGCTTCACGAAGCCGCATCACTACGATGCGGTTTTTTTTCGACCCCTGCTCTGCGGCCACCTGCCAGGTTGATGATGATTAACCCCGCCATAATGAATGCTATGCCGATAAGTTCCATGACCGTGGGTCGTTCTGCAAGTAATAACCATGCCAGTATTACTGTTAGCACAGGAACCCCCAGGCTCGACATGCCGGCCACCGTAGCGCTGACACGTTGCACTACCGTTAGCCATAACCACCAACCCAACGCCGAGGCAAAAACGGCCATATATGCCAGTCCCCAGAATAAATCCGCGTTCCACACGACGGCACGTTGCGGCAGCAACAGTGCCACCGGAACGGTAAGCACGGAACCCAAAAACATTTGCCACATTGTCATGTTGAGCACATCCGCCTGGCGTCGCTGAAAGGCTATCTTGCTGAAGACCACGCCTAAACCCCAGCTCATGCCCCCGCCCAACGCAAGTAAGGAGCCCCGGACACTCCCCAAGCCCTGCCATGGTGCAATAATCGCGACCAACCCTGCCCCTGCCAAAACGAAAGCGATTACATGCCGACGGGCGGGACGCTCGCCCAGCATAAGCCACGCGAACAGGACGACCCAGAATGGCATGGTGTATGCCAACATTGCGACATGTCCCGCACCACCGCTGACCAAGGCTAGCTGGCAAAGACATTGGAACGCCGTGGTCTGAAAAACCGCAATACCGACGGTGAGCCAAAATGGCGGAAACTTGAGGGAATGGCGGGTGACCAGCAAAATGCAAAGCAAAACCAAAAAGGCGAGTCCATAGCGAGCCATTACCAGGTCGAAAGGACCAATAAAATTCGACATGTGCTTCATGACGATCCAGCTGAAACCCCAAAGCAGGACGGTGAAGCTCATGAGGACCAAGGCGCCGCGATCGGACTGGATTGTTTTCAAGATGGACGTCGTCTGAAATCTATATATAAAAAAATCAGGCCGAAGCCTGATTGAATCTGGGCGGCGCCGCCGCCCACAATAGCCGGCAAGAATATCATTGTGCAGCATAGCGCTTCCAGGCCATGCCGCAGCGTAGGCCGAAGACCTAATGGGATTGCGACATCTGGTCCAGTATTGCGGGATTCTCAAGGGTCGACACATCTTGTGTGATGGCTTCCCCCTTGGCAACCACACGTAGCAAGCGTCGCATGATTTTGCCCGAACGGGTCTTGGGTAGATTTTCGCCGAAGCGTATTTCTTTAGGCTTGGCGATTGGTCCGATCTCTTTGGCGACCCAGTCCCGCAATTGCCGAGCGATCATGACGGCTTCCTCTCCTTCTGGCAGCGACCTTTTAAGCACCACGAATGCGACAACAGCTTCGCCGGTCGTGGCGTCTGGACGGCCTACCACGGCAGCCTCGGCGACAAGCGCATGCGCGACCAGTGCGGATTCGACTTCCATAGTGCCTAGTCGATGCCCGGATACATTCAACACGTCATCGATACGCCCCATGATCCAGAAATATCCGTCGGCATCGCGTTGTGCGCCATCGCCGGCAAGGTAGGCACCTTTGAGCTCGGGCGGAAAATAACTTTTCACGAAACGGTCGGGATCGCCCCAAATCGTGCGAATCATGGCCGGCCATGGGCGTTGTATGACAAGAAAACCACCCTTGCCGGGCCCAACCACGTCGCCCGCTTCGTCTACTACGGCAGCAGTAATGCCGGGTAAAGGCAAGGTGCAAGACCCAGGCTTTAGTGGCGTCACGCCGGGCAGTGGCGTAATCATATGTCCCCCGGTTTCAGTCTGCCACCAGGTATCCAGCACTGGGCACCGTTCCCGCCCCACATTGGTGTAATACCACATCCATGCATCCGGGTTAATGGGTTCGCCGACTGAACCGATAATGCGCAGGCTGCTCAAGTCGTACTCACGGGGATGAAACTCAAGCGAACTGTCGGCGGCCTTTGATAGCGAGCGTATGGCCGTCGGGGCAGTGTAGAACACCGTCACCTTGTGACGCTGAATCATTTCCCAGAAGCGACCCACATTGGGATAGGTCGGCACACCCTCGAATACAACTTGCGTCAGCCCTGCTGCCAATGGACCATAAGCAATATACGTATGCCCCGTGACCCAACCCACGTCGGCTGTGCACCAAAAGACATCCGTATCCTTGGAGTCAAAGGTCCACTTTACCGTCAACAACGCCCACAACAAAAAGCCTGCCGTGGCGTGCTGTACGCCCTTAGGTTTTCCGGTAGAACCAGATGTATACAGAATGAAAAGT
Organism: Candidimonas sp. SYP-B2681; assembly: GCF_003971065.1. Lineage (GTDB taxonomy): Bacteria > Pseudomonadota > Gammaproteobacteria > Burkholderiales > Burkholderiaceae_B > Pollutimonas. The sequence goes on along the minus strand of NZ_RYDV01000005.1, from coordinate 278,198 downwards.
GGATGCTCGGCGTTAAGGGGAACCGGAGCGCATTCTTCAGGCTGGTTCGCCGAGACGTCGTGCATCCAAAGATCGAGCCGCTCGTTCCACTCCACTGGACCGCCTGTGCGGTTGTACACAATGACGTGCCTGACTGCTTCGCACCCGCCCATGGCGAGCGCTTCATCAACTGCGCTTTTAAGCGGGATACTCTTTCCGCTGCGCACCTGTTCATCGGCGGTGATGACAAGTGTCGCCCCGACGTCAACCGCACGCTCGTGCAAACTTTTTGACGAAAAGCCGCCAAAGACCACCGAATGAATGATGCCCAGCCGTGCGCACGCCTGCATCGCAACCACCGCCTCGATCGACATCGGCAAATAAATAATCGCACGATCGCCTGCCTTATGTCCCAATGATTTGAGACCGTTGGCGAACTGGCATACTCGCTGGTATAGCTGCTTATAAGTTATCGTGCTGACTTGACCGTCGTCCGACTCGAAAATAATCGCAGTTTTGTCAGCCGTCGGGGTGTTGAGATGCTTATCCAGGCAATTCGCCGACACATTCATCTCTCCGTCAGCAAACCAACGGTAGAACGGCGCTTTGGATTCGTCCAAAACCTGTGCAAAAGGCGTAGTCCAGTTCAGGTTTTCGCGGGCCATACGGGCCCAGAAATCATCCGGAGAACGTTCGGCTTCCTGACATAAAACGTGGTAAGCGTCCATACCCGATATCGCAGCGTCTGGCACCAGATTCGGAAACGGCGGGAACACCCGAGTTTCGGTCAGTATTGACTCAATTCCTTCAGACATTTTGTGACTCCTTTATTCGATAATGTGCTATTCGAGTTATCTGACTACCGTAACCGATCAGGCTTACTGAGCGCTGACAGAGCATGACTCATGCCGATATCATGTTGTCAGGTTGGCCAGCACGTGCTAATGCCCCTCGTGCGAAGTCAAGACGCTGCAGTACGGTAATAGCCGCCACGAAAAACAAACCCGTGCACAATAGCGCAAGCCGATGATTACCGCCGGTCAGCCAGGTGACTAAGCCATAAGATAAGGGGCCGATAACGGCCGCCAGTTGCGTGGAAAATGTCCATAGCGAATAAAACTCCGCCAGCCTTTTCGGCGGGGATAGTGCACCTACCATGGCGCGACCTGCGCTTTGACTGGTGCCCATGCACAGACCCGCAACGGTAGCAGCCAGCCAAAAAACCCATATTTGCACGGCCGCGTAGGCAAGCAGCACCATGATGATCCAGCCTATCAGCGTGATGGAGAGCGCCAGCTTATGACCTATACGATCTTGGGCATAGCCAAATAGAAAGGCGCCGACTGCTGCGGAGATATTGACAGTGAATACCAGCATCATCGTTTGTGCCATGGTAAAACCGATGGCTTCGATCGCATATACCGCTGAAAGGGTTATGACCACGGCAATGCCTGCGTGATAGCATGCCCCGCAGAGTAAAAGAAGCCGGAAATCGGGGAAATGGGCGCGGGTGTCGCCCCATGCGGTTTGTAGCCGCTGGAGCATGCCTTCTACAGGTTTTCCGGTAGCAGGTGACCGTTCACGCAAGAACAAGAACGACGGGACGGCCGATACCGCAAAGACCACCGCGGTAAGCACCATTACGTACGGGACGTACTGGCTGGCTTCTAGTTTATGGCCGCTAGCCCAAGCGACGACCGCAAGCGATAGCCCCAATGTAAGCATGCCGCCAAAATACCCGAAGCTCCAGCCCCAACCCGAGACGCGGCCCAAAGCATGTGGCCGGGCAATTTCCGGCAAGAAAGCCGCCACGATGGATTCACCCACACAATAGCAATAATTGGATATCGCGATAATGAACAGTCCCCACACGATATCGCCTGGACCTGTAAAGGCCAATAGCAGCGTGGCACTAATGCAGCCTATGCTACTGGCAAATAGCAATCGCCGCTTGCTTGCCGTGGCATCTGCCCGTGCGCCCAAAGACGGCATGCTTAGCATTACCAATAGGTAGGAAAAAGACAAGGCAGCGGTGAACGCCAGCGTACCCCACGATCTGCCGTCTGCCACAACGCCAACAAAGTACGCGCTAAATACTGTAGTGAGCACAACGGTGGTGTAGCCGGAATTGGCGAAATCGTACATAGCCCAGGCCCACACCTCTCGGCGTGTGACACCCGGGTTTACGGCGTCATGGAAGGCGAATGTGAGTCCGTTGCCGGCTTGGCGGCCTTCTGATTCCGTATTGGTGTCAAGCTTCATAGATTCAGTGCTGCAATCCCGGCGAGCGCAATTTCCACGTCCTCATTGGATTTTACGCCTGATACCCCTACTGCCCCGACCACTGTTGCGTCGACGATGATAGGGACGCCCCCTTCAAGCATTCCCTCGAGCCCCGGAGCGGACAAGAAGGAATAACGGCCACCATTGATCGTATCTTCGTAGATTTTTGATTCGCGGCGCCCGAGTGCCGCCGTACGCGCTTTGGCGGGAGATATCTGTGCGGAAATCGGCGCGGCATCATCCAGCCGTACCAAACCTAGTAAGTGACCGCCATCGTCTACTACTGAAATTGTGACGGCCCATTTTTGCTGTAGAGCAAAGATTTGGGCAGCATCCAGAATTGCTTTTACGTCGGCGTTACATAATACAGGTTTGGTCTTCATTTAGTATCCTCATTTTTTTGTTTGAAACATCATGCTTGGGCCGGATGGCCAGCTAGTGCGATCGCCCTATAGACTAGCTTGGTCCAACGCCGGAGTAAAGTCGAAAATCGGGGAAATACTTCTTTACCTCTCGATGAACCTTGGGTAAACTCGAGCCCTTATTCTTCTGAAATACGCGCAACGGCCCACTTTTTTTAAAAGCAGAATACCGCGCAATGTTACCGATTTAGCTGAAATTTGACGCAAAAACCGGAACATTCGCCTTGGACCCAGTGCAAGCGAAAACGAAAACCGACTATGCCGCCCCATCGACTACCCCGCTCCTTCCCGTACTGTCATCCTTCAAATCTCTGGCGCGGCGCCAAATGTTTTGTCCTTCTTGCTACTCTGGCTCTTGCCGGGTGTGCCAGCAACGCGACAAATCAACAGGCTCAGGCCGACACGAAGCGCTCTGCACGCGATCAGTACCTTTCCTATACACAAGCCGATCCTCTGGGCGCCTACCTGGCGACAAAAGACTATCCCCAGAACACCCCTCCCAAAACAACCAAAGCCTTGGCCACTACCGCGCTTAACTTATTGGGTATCAAGTATAGGTTTGGTGGCGAAACGCCCAATACGGGCTTCGACTGCAGCGGACTTGTCAGTTACGCTGCCGAGAAATCTCTGGGCTTGAAATTGCCTCGCAGTTCCGCTGAAATGGCTCGTGAAGGTGAATCGGTAAAAACCACCGAACTACGCCGAGGCGACTTGGTATTTTTCAATACCCGCGGTCACCGGAACTCGCACGTAGGCATTTATCTTGGTAATAAAAAGTTTGTGCACGCACCGCGCGCTGGTGCCGTAGTGCGTGTGGAAAGTATGGATATTGCGTACTGGAAAAAGCGTTATAACGGCGCTCGCCGTCTCGCCACCAATAATACATCCGATATGCTCGCCATCAACTAGTCTGAATGACATTGGGCGTCTGAAAAAGCAGGCGCCCCTTTTCGTTAGTTGGGCTCTCGCCTGTCATTTGGGTATCCCTTGCCACCATTTGCAATAAACCGCAGCGGATGCGCATTATCCTTTTGTTCAACAGGGCAGGCTTCACAGTAGCCGCATTGATTCAATGCTTGCTTCATGCTGCATATCGAGCGGCGGCATGCCAATACTCGTATACCGGACCGTTGCGCTGCCGCACGGAACGTCTTCATTACGTTGTGACCTAAGAAATCGGTTAGTAGAATGAGCAGCTCTGTGCCAGATGGCAGCTGCAACGTCTTTTTTTGGTGTGAAGGATCGCGACCGCTGATATGCTGCCTGATGGCAATATTGTGGCCTTTCAGCAGATCGGGAATATTACCGAGACGGTCGGCCCCTACGACGACGGCACTGACAAGTTCAGACATGACGGCTCCAATGTTTTCTGTACCGTAACGATAATCATTCTTATTATCGATGTCAATGATGGCCACCTTATATTTCGCGAGCAACGGTAAGCGGACATCTACGGCAAGGCAACGTTGTCGTTGTTCCTTATTTGATCAGTCTATTTTGGGACTCTTCTCAATGGCTGCCAGGACGACGTCGCGCGTCAACGCAGCTGAAAGCATCTCCAGCAGGACGAAGACATAATCGCGCAGAAACACGCCCGACTTCACCGCTACGCGAGTGACGTGGGTACCAAACAGATGGCCTGCCGGAAGGCCGACCAATCCTTTGTCGCGGCGAGGGTCAAAGGCCATACCGGCGATGATCCCAATACCCAGACCGACGTCGACATATGTCTTGATCACATCAGCGTCAATAGCCTCAAGAACGATGTCTGGGCGAATATTGTTTTTGGCAAAGACGTCGTCAATGGTGCTGCGCCCAGAAAACGCATGGTCGTAGGTGACAATGGGGTACTCCGCTAATTGTTCCAGCGATATCACTTTGGCTGCACTGGAAGTGAGCTCCGCCAAAGGATGATCCGGACGAACGACAATGATGTGCTCCCATGAATACACCGGCAAGGCCGCCAAACCCGGTGTATAGGCGAGAGTTTCGGTGGCGATCGCCACATCTGCTTGCTCGTGCAATACCATTTGGGCGAGGTGCGGGGGACTACCCTCTGCCAACGAAACCCTGACTTTTGGGAAGCGTTCCCTAAAGGCCGGTATGACTTTCGGCAAAATGTATCGCGCTTGTGCGTGCGTGCAGGCAATCACCAGGCCACCCTCGTCGCGGCGCGCAAACTCGTCGCTGACTTTCTTCAGGTTATCGACTTCTCGCATGATGCGATCGATAACCTGCGCGACAACGTGGCCAGGCTTGGTCAGACCCTTTATTCGTTTTCCATGACGTTCGAAAATTTTGAGGCCTAGTTCGTCCTCGAATTCAATAATCGCCTTGGAGACACCCGGTTGCGAGGTATATAAGGTCCGGGCAGCTTCTGTCAGGTTGAAATTGCGACGGATGGTTTCGCGCACGAAGCGAAATTGCTGCAGATTCATAAAAAAATAGCCCTATAGGAAGGGCTATTATATGGAATAAAGAAATTAAAACATATTCTTTTTGGTTATAAGCTTACTTCATCGAGATCGTGGTGTTCACCCCTGAAGCGTGGGCCGACCAGCGCGCCGTGATCGTTTTCGTCTGGGTCCAGAAGTTGACCGCCTGTTTCCCGTTAGGCCCGGAGTCTCCCAACTTGGAACCGCGAGAACCGGTGAAGCTGAACCACGCTACGGGAACCGGAATAGGAATATTGATGCCCACTTGGCCGACATCAACATTATGTTGAAAATATCGCGCTGCGCCCCCATCCTGCGTAAATAGCGCCACACCGTTGCCATTGGGATTTGCATTGATGAACTCTACGGCGTCTTCCAGTGTATCCACGCCGACGACACAGAGCACCGGTCCGAATATTTCCTCGGTGTAGACGGTCATGTTGGCCTTCACCCCACTGAAAACGGTGGGGCCCACAAAATTGCCTTTTTCGTACCCTGATACCGTCAAGTCCCGACCGTCCAGCAGTAACTCGGCACCCTCTTCGATGCCCTTTGCAATCAAGCCCTCAACACGTTTCTTGGCGTTCGTTGAAACCAGGGGACCTAAGTCGGCCTGACGATCCGAACCAACATTGACCTTGAGTTTCTTGGCACGTTCTACAAAATCCGGAAGCCAGTTGCGCGCCTCGCCCACCAGTACCGCCACCGAGGTTGCCATACAACGTTGGCCTGCAGCACCGAAGGCGGCGCCTACCAATTGATTCAATGCGACCTCACGATCTGCGTCAGGCAATATGACGCAATGGTTCTTGGCGCCCATCATGGCCTGGCACCGCTTGCCGGCCTTGGACGCACGATGGTAAATCTGGGTACCGACGTGGGTAGAACCGATAAAAGAAATTGCCTTGATATCGGGGTGATCGCACAGTGCGTTGGCGATATCTGGACCGCCATGTACAACGTTTAAGACACCTGGGGGAAAACCGGCCTCAAGAGCCAGCTTCGCCAACATAAGCGATGAGCTTGGATCTTGCTCGGAAGGCTTCAGGATAAAGGTATTGCCGGTGGCGATAGCCAAGGGAAACATGAAGCACGGCAACATGATGGGAAAATTGAAGGCCGTGATGCCCGCCACTACACCTAAAGGCTGGATCAGCGTATAGACGTCGATACCGCTCGCTGCATTTTCAGCATATTCTCCGAGCTGCAAAGAGGCAATGGAGCACGCGTGCTCGATAACCTCCAGGCCGCGCCCTACTTCGCCTTCGGCGTCGGGCAAGGTCTTTCCGTGCTCCAGAGATATTGACTTCGCAAGGGCAGCAGTGTTGTCACGCACCAATTTCTGCAGGTTCAGCATGACGCGCATACGTGTACCTTGGCTGGCTTCCCTCCAGGTTTTGAAGGCCTCTTTTGAGTTAGCTACTGCCAGATCCAGTTCTTCTTTGGTTGCGAAGGGGACTTGCGCAATAATTTCCTGAGTCGCGGGATTGATCACATCCCGCCATTCAGTGGTTTGGGATTGCATTAACTTACCGCCGATAAGTAGCGGGATACGTGGCGCTGCACTGGTACGAGGAACTGCACTCATCAAGGTCTCCTTGGCGCATTCATGATGCGAAATAAATCAACTTTTCTTGACTAAGGGGCACGTGGACGTGGCCAACGGTTGAAACGCTTCCGCGGCGGGAATCGTGGCCACCAGCTTAGACAAATCCCATTCGTTCTTGGACTCGGCCGGCGTTTTCACCTCGTACAAATACATATCGTGAATAACCCGTCCGTCAGGGCGTATGGAGGCGTTATGCATGATGGGATCCTGGATAGGAATTTCGCGCATTTTGGCCGCCACTACATCACCTTGCACTGACTGTGAGGCCGCCACCGCTTTTAAATAGTGCCTGACACTGGAGTACACACCCGCGTGCGTCATTGTGGGCTTCTGACCCTTGAAAGCTCCTGCGAATTGCCTCGACCATGCACGTGTGCCTTCGTCGAAATCCCAGTAAAAGCCATCAACATAGGTCAACCCTTGCGCGTTCTCGAGCCCCAAGGCTCGCAGGTCGGACAGGAATATCAGCAAAGAGGCCAAACGTTGGCCTCCCGAAACAATGCCGAATTCACGAGCCTGCTTGATGGCGTTGACGACATCGGCTCCGCCGTTGGCCAACGCGACCACTTGGGCCTTGGAGCTCTGGGCCTGTAGAAGATACGAGGCGAAGTCGGCAACATTGAGCGGGTGCAGTACAGAGCCCACCACCGACCCACCAAGTTCCTTGACCATGTCTTGAGCACCCTTTTGGAGAGAGTGCCCGAACGCATAGTCGACCGTCACAAAAAACCACGACTTGCCGCCCTTATCGACCATGGCTTTGACGCCGCCGACGGACTGCGAATACACGTCGAACATCCAGTGAAAGCCAACGGGTGAGCAGTTATCATTGGTCAGGCCGGTGGTTGCAGGCCCGGAGAACAACACCACTTTGTTTTTCTCTTTGGCTATGCCTTGCACCGCCAGCGCCACTGCGGAGTTTGTAAGGTCGGCAATGGCGCTTACACCGTCACGATCGAACCATTCACGCGCTTTGGCCGCACCCACATCCGCCTTGTTTTGGTTGTCGGCCGACAAGAGTGAAATATCCATGCCCTTGCACTCTGCAGCGAGGCAGTCATTAATAGCAAGCTGAGCCGCCGCAACCGATCCTGGTCCGCCCATCGATGCATACGTTCCCGACATATCGGTAAGTACGCCTATTTTTACCGGCGGACCCTTGGCCTGGGCAGCTCCCGCAATGGCGGCACAAAGGCCGGCCATAAGTGACAACGTGAATTTGTTCATTAATTGTCTCCGATGTATTTATAATTTTTATGCAGCAAGGCACTATAGGCATGGGCGCAAAACATGTGCCACCGCTACATGGTATCGGCCACACGACTCTAACGAGTGTAGTTGTGTAAAAAACTTAATTCCATCAAAATATTTGCACATTGGATGCTAATAAATGCACAATAGCCTATGCTTGATTGGGACGGAATACGCTATTTCCTTGAAGTCGCTCGCACTCAACGCGTCAGTGCAGCCGCATTGCGCCTGGGGGTTCAGCACACCACCGTCTCTCGACGCATCCATGCGTTGGAAGAGGAACTTGAAGCGGTTCTGTTCAATAAGTCCAAGTCCACGGGGTTCACCCTTACCGAAGAAGGCACGCGCTTTTTCGTCTACGCGGAACAAATCGAAAGCACTCTGCTCTCCGCTCGCGAAGATGTCTCGGGTCAGTCGCAGACCCTGTCGGGACATTTGCGCGTCGGATCGACCGAAGGGTTTGGCAATTATGTGCTTGCCCCCCTGATGACGGACTTTCAGCGCCGCTTTCCTGCGATTACGCTAGATATCATGCCGGTGCCACGATTTATCAGTTTGTCGAAACGAGAGGCGGATATCGTTATATCGTTGGAGCGTCCGCAGAGGGGACCCTATCTTTGTACGAAGTTAATCGACTATTCGCTCAAGCTGTACGGGACAGCAGATTACCTGGATAACCATCCGCCCATACAAAGCAAGGCGGATCTCGCCGACCATACCTTTATAGGTTACGTTGAAGAACTGCTATTTAGCGACCGGCTTCGCTATCTTGAAGACATCGTCGCCGCTAATCGGGTTATCTTTAAAAGCACCAGCGTGATTGCTCAGTGCCACGCGGCACTTCAGGGTCAGTCCCTGGCCATCTTGCCCTGCTTCATGGCGTCCCAGGACCCTCGTCTTATCGCGATACTGGAACAAGACATTACCTTGACACGAAGTTTCTGGATGTATTGCCATGAAGACCTTCGCCAATCCAGACGCGTCATGGCGCTGTGGGATTTCTTGAAAAGATCCGTCCAGCTAAATGAACCTCTTTTAAAAGGAGATGGCTCGGTATTGCAGTATCTTGCCTGATTGGGCCACACCGCAAATGGACTGCAGCGCGTCAAGCAGCGCTTTTGGGCGTCTTGGGCGCCTTGACCCGAAGCTTGCGCCACATCATATAGGCCATCAACCCCGTAAACACTGCATGCACGAGCCATACCCCCACACCGAAAGGCACTTGCCCATTACCTATCCAGCCACGAGAAAGGTTGATCAGGTTCATATACAGAAGGCCTACCAAACCTGCAATGAGCAAGTCCCCTGAACGCCCCAGGCGCGGATTGACGGCACCCAAGGGTATGGCCAAGAGCGCCAAGTTAAGGGCCGCGAGCGGCAAAGCAATGCGCCACATGATCTGCGACCGTGCGTTGTCGGTATTGTCTGAAAATAACTGCATAGTTGGCCGGGCTTTGATCTGCCTCTCGGCCTGCTCGCGCACCATGGCGGCTGAATTTGCGCCCGCTTTGCTCTCCAGACGGAAGCCATAGCGGTCAAAATCAAACAGACGGAAGTCCGGCTTGCCGGGCTTAAGGTCGTAGCGATGGCCATCGCTCAGCACGAGAAACCGATCACCGTTCGTTTCGTTCTGAATGCTGGCGCTCTGGGCCGTGATAACACTTAGCCATTCCGGGTCGACCACGCGCGCAACAACGTTGCCCATCTCCTGCCCCGGTTCGGTTGGTTCTTCGGCAAAAAACACCCTCGCGCCATCTTCGGTTTCGATAAACTGCCCAGCGGTGACTTTAGAAAGGTCGGAGCGTTGCTCGTAGCGCTGCCGGTATTCGCTGATTTGACGATAGGCCCACGGAGACGCCACAAGAGTCAGCATGGCAATCAACACCGCCACGGGTACGGCGCACCGCAACACCGGGCCGACCCAGTCCTTGAGCGATAAACCGCTGGCGAACCACACTACCATTTCCGATTCCCGAAAGTTGCGGGTGATGGTGGTTAGTACCGCGATGAACACTGAAACCGCCAAAATCACAGGTAGCGCTGTAATGCTGGAAAAGGTCGCCAGACCGAACACCACATCTGAGCCGATGGCGCCGTTGGCGGCCTCGCCAAGAAGCCGCACCAGCAGGACACTAAGCCAAACGACAAGCAATGTAGAGAATACGACACCGGCGTGACTGAGGATTTCGGAGACTACAGAACGTTTGAATAGTGACATGAGAGAATATGCGGGATAATCGTCAGCATCCTATGGACACTTTCGGGAAATTCGAATGGAATTTAGCACACAGACTACAGCCTCTTTGCATCAAATCAAAACCGCCGCACTGGCGGTGGGCGTGTTCGCCGACGGAATCTTAAGTCCGTCGGCCGATACCCTAGACCGCGCCAGTAACGGAGCCCTGCGCGATGTTCTGAAAACTGAATTCAAGGCCAAGGCCAATACGCATCTGGTACTAAGAAACTTGCCAGGTGTAAGTGCCACACGCATCATTCTAGTCGGCTTGGGCAAGCAAGATCGGTATAACGCCGCCGCTCACATTGCTGGCGAGCTGACATTCGCCAATTATTGCGTTAAAGCCAGCGTCCCGGAAGCCGTGTCCACGCTTGCTTCGATCGAATGCGGCAATTCTACGCTGCGCGCACGCACTCGCGCCACTGCAATGGTAACCGGACGTGCCACCTACCAATACAATGCTACGTTAAGCAAGGTAGATCACGAGCCAGCCCCCAAGTTAAAAAAGATCTCGGTATGGATCAACCGCACCCAGGCAACCGAGGCGCAAATCGGCTTGCGTGAAGGCCAGGCCATCGCTAACGGCATGAACCTGACGCGTTTGCTTGGCGATTTGCCGCCAAATATTTGTACACCGACCTACCTCGGCAATACCGCAAAAAAACTTGCCAAGGAATTCAAGACACTGAAAGCCGAGGTGCTGGGAACGAAAGAGATCGAAGCCCTCAAGATGGGATCTTTCTTATCCGTGGCACGCGGCTCGTACGAGCCGCCCGCTTTCATCGTCCTTAGGTATACACCAACCGGGGCCAAACCTGCAGCGAAAAACCGCAAGGCTCCCATTGTGCTGGTGGGTAAAGGCATCACCTTTGATGCCGGCGGAATTTCCATCAAACCCGCCGCCCATATGGACGAAATGAAATACGACATGTGCGGTGCGGCCAGTGTGCTCGGCACCTTGCGTGCCGTCGCCGAACTCGAGCTCGGGCGTGAAGTCATCGGCCTGATCCCGTCTTGTGAAAACCTGCCTAGCGGCCGGGCCAACAAGCCTGGTGACGTGGTCACCAGCATGTCGGGAAAAACCATCGAAATCCTCAACACAGACGCCGAAGGCCGACTCGTCCTGTGCGATGCACTGACTTACGCAGAACGCTTCAAACCGGCAGCAGTGATTGATATCGCTACCCTTACCGGTGCATGTGTGGTGGCATTGGGACACATTAACACCGGTCTCTTCAGCACCAACGACGCGCTGGCCGAGAGCCTGCTGCAAGCCGGACGCGAAACTCAGGATACCGCCTGGCGCATGCCTCTTGACGAGGCCTATCAAGAACAGCTCCGGTCGAACTTCGCCGATATGGCAAATATTGGGGGCCCGCCAGCCGGCTCTATTACGGCCGCCTGCTTTCTGTCGCGCTTCACTCGCGCATATCCGTGGGCGCATCTCGATATCGCCGGAACGGCATGGCGCAGTGGCAACGATAAAGGAGCATCAGGTCGACCAGTGCCACTATTGGTTCAGTATCTGCTCAGCCAAGCCTCCTGAACCGGACTATGCCAGCACCCCGATTGTCGCGTGCCGCAACAGTCCCTGACATGAATGGACTGCCTGATGGCGCGCATTGATTTCGCTTTCGGCGCCACCGATCGTTTACGTATGGCATGCGAGGTCGTTCGCAAACACTATCTCGCCGGTCGCCCTTTGGTCATCTATACTAAAGATACCCAAAGACTGGTTCGCTTTGACCGCCTGTTATGGGGCTTCGAAGCGACCTCTTTCGTGCCGCATGTACTCGCCGACGATCCGCTAGCCGGTCAAACCGCGGTATGGTTGACCTCGGCCGAACCGACACCGCCTGCCGTCGAAAGCGGGCAGTTACAGCCATGGTTGCTCAACCTCGACCTGCAATGCCCGCCGGGTGCGGAGAAGTTCGAACGAATCCTCGAAATCGTCAGCAACCACGATGACGACAAGCAGGCCGCGCGCGAACGCTGGCGGGAATATAAAGAAGCCGGTCATGCTCTGCACGCCCATGACCTGTCGGGGAAAACGTGAGCAATGCTACCCTAATCACCTCTTGCAAATTCAGCTGCTTGTCAGTTAATCTAATCCTACTATGAAGGGCGTTCCCTTTTTGAAAGATTACACACTAAAGGATTTACCATGACCGACTTTCGTCAACCCAGTCTGCCTGACCGTGGCTATCCCACGGCCTCGTCCGAGGTAGTGCGCAACCGCGTCATGCGCAATACTTATTGGCTGCTCGCCCTGTCGATGATCCCCACTGTCTTGGGCGCTTTGGTGGGGCTTAATACCGGGCTCAACCAAGTGATGGGCGCCAGCCCGGGAACCAGCGTTATCGTGTTCCTGATCGGGGCGTTCGGGCTTATGTACCTGATCGAGCGCAACAAAGATAGTTCGTTAGGTGTCGCCCTGCTGCTTGCCTTCACCTTTTTCATGGGCATCATGCTGTCCCGGCTTCTCGGCTTCGTGATGGGCTTCGCCAACGGCTCACAATTGATCATGATGGCGTTTGGTGGTACGGCTGCAGTCTTTGGCACCATGGCCGCAGTGGCCAGTACCAGTAAGCGCGACTTCTCGAACATGCAAAAATTCTTGCTAATCGGGGTTGTCATTCTGATCGTCGCTTCGCTGGCGAACATATTTCTTCAGTTGCCGGCCCTAATGCTAACCATTTCCGTAATGGCTATTGGCATTTTTTCGGCCCTTTTGCTGGTCGACCTGCAGCGAGTCGTCAATGGCGGTGAAACGAACTATGTGTCGGCCACCCTTGCCATCTATCTGGACGTCTACAACATCTTCGCTAATTTGTTGATGTTGCTTGGCATCGTGGGCGGCGACCGCGAGTAAACACCCTATACGCCCGTGTTCGCACGGGCGTCATACCCGGCCGGTGGCTGACGCCTTGGTCGGGTTTTTTTGTGCCAGACGACTCTCGCTGATCCATTTGATAAACCCTTCCCCGACCATCAACAACACGGCAATCCATATAGGAATGTAGGTCAACCAGGCTTTTTCCGGTAAATCTTCGTTCAAGAACAAAAAGGCAACCCAAAACAGGAGCACGGGTTCGACATAACCTAGAAGCCCAAAAAGTCCCAAGGGAAGGAGCCGGCTAGCCGAAATATACGAAATAAGAGCAGCCGAGCTAATTAGCCCAAGCAAAGGTACCAATGCAAACAGTGCAGGATAACGTGAGAATTGGTCCCACACGCTGACTTCCTGCCCTTGCAACAAGAAGAGGGCCGCGGGCAGCATAATCAACATATCGAACCATAGGGCGCTTAGGCTTCCCGTGCGCAATACCCGCCGCAACATGAAATAGGGAGGATATCCCAACATCACGACGGCGGTTACCCAGGAAAAGGAGTCGGCCCTGAAAAGCTCATGGAGCACGCCTATAAAGGCGATCAACACAGCCACCGTTTGTGTTCGCGTCAGGCGTTCTCGATAAAACACCCGGCCAACGACTACCATCATCAGAGGCAGCAGAAAATAGCCTAAAGAGACGTCCAGCGCACGCTGATGCAAAGGTGCCCATACGAACAGAAATAGTTGAACCCCGATCAGGCTTGCGCTGAGCACAAGCATGAAGCACAGGTGGGCGCTGCGGCGCAGCCGACCCATCGTCTGATAGATTTCCCCCCAGCCCCGCGCGCGCGATATCAAGAGCGCCACTGCCGGCAAACCCAGCACAATACGCCATGCGAAAATAGCGGCCCCATCTAAAGGGTGCAGAACAGTCGCGTAGTAATAGAGGACGGCAAACAGTATCGACGACAAGACCGACAGTGCAACGCCCTGCTTCATTGCGGACACGGATATAGCCTGTTCAGGCGGAACAGACGCTCACGCTTGAGTATGGTCTGCACAGGTTCAAGTTCCCTGCCGGGTGCCAGTGCAAATGCCGGTATCTCGGCGAATACGCTGGCCGCAGGTAAAGGAAACTGCTGCCAGCAGCGAACTAAAAAATCGTCGGGATCGAATAGTTCAATCCCATAGCCGCGGAGTTCAGTACGGTTGAAATCCCTGATGTTGCGCGTGATGATACCGGCGCGAATTCCGGCATTATGTGCCTTGGCGGCTCTGGCGGCAGCGATTACGTGCCAGTCTTTCGGATCGCTACGATGCAAGCCGGACTTGAATCCTTCGATCACACCTTGGTCAGCATGCGGAAAATGGTCCTGCAGAGCAAGCCACTGCGCCTGAATTTCCGGCGCGGGCACTCCCCACAGTCGGGAAGCGTTGCGGCGCCACTCGTCGCCTATTACACCGCTCCAGGCGGGCCGAAAACAGGAATGCTCTGCCAAGCGTAATAGCAGCTGGCGCAAAACATTCGATATCAGTACGCAGGTGTCAAGAACCAGGACCTCGGGGAGATCGCGCTTTTCCATCAGTATCGCTGGAGCTCCATCAAGACTTTACGCGTCAACAAGGGTCGGCCCAATTGCTCATTAAGCCTTGTACGCAAGGATATGCGCAATTGGGGCTCGAGCGACGTATCCTGGAAGTCAGGCGGATCTTCACCTGAACCGTAACCCGTCTCGTTCAGCAGAACCCACTCGAATCGCCGCAAGGCACTTGCCGCCGATCGTTGCGGGCGTACCCCTGCCGACTGAGAAGCGGGGTCGTCACCACCCCCGGATGAATCCTCAGTTGCCAGCGCAGTCCCACTGGCAGAATACACTGCTGAGAGCTCTTGTAAGGCGGCGTCGTAGGCGTCGTAAAGGACAGGGTGCGGATCTTCCCGAGGTAACAGCCTGAGCAATAATTCATTCATATACCAGGCTGACATCAATGCGCGCCCGTGTAGCGGTCGGATGCCGGCACACTCTGCTCGCGTCAAAGTCTTCACCTCACCCGCACCGCTCCATGACAGCCCCAGCGGCTGGAAGGTGGACAACACAGGACGCAGCACGGAATAGGGACGCTTAGCGCCTTTAGCCACCAACGCCACGTTACCGTAGGCTCGGGTGAACACTTGTATGATCAGCGAGGTTTCTCGCCAGGCGGCCGAGTGCAACAAATAGCCGACTGCATCCTGAACGCGTTGCGTTCGTCTACTCATATCCTAATTCGCGCAAGGCACTTTCGCGATCGGACCAGCCTTTGCGCACCTTGATATAGACCTCGAGATGCACGGTTTTTTCCAGCAACTTGACCATGTCTTGTCGAGCTTCCGACGCCATGCGCTTCATGTGTGCGCCGCCGGCACCCAACAGTATCGGACGGTGGCTGTCGCGCTCGACCACAATACACGCCGCGACCCGCACACCCTGATCGTTTTCTTCCCATTCCTCGATAACGACAGTGCAGCCATAAGGCAGCTCGTCGCCCACCAAACGGAAGATCTTTTCGCGGATAAGCTCGGCGACTATAAAACGCATGGGACGGTCAGTAAGGGTATCGGCCTCGAACATAGGTTCGCCTTCAGGTAGACCGGCGGCAATCTCGGTTAACAGATTCTCGAGTTGCGTACCGCGCAAGGCGCTGACGGGAACCACGGCGGAATACGGATGCAAGGCCATGATCTTGCTAACGAAGGCAAACATGTCGTTCTTGCTGGTCAGGGCGTCGACCTTGTTTACCACCAGAATCGTCTTTTGACCCGACTTTGGCAGCATAGGCAACAATTGCGCATCCCCGGGCGACCACTTTCCCGCTTCGACCACGTGCACTACGACGTCGACGTCGCTCAATGCCTGCGTGACAACGCGGTTCATCATGCGGTTCATGGCTCCGCCATGGCGCGTTTGAAACCCGGGAGTATCGACAAACACAAATTGTTCATGTTCCCGAGTCAATACGCCGTGAATCCGGTGCCGGGTCGTTTGCGCTTTACGCGAAACGATTGATATTTTGCTGCCTATCAGCGCATTGGCAAGTGTGGACTTGCCCACGTTGGGACGCCCCACGATTGCCACGAAACCACAACGAAATGCATCGGTCATTTGTTCTCCTGGGACACTGCCACAGGCAATGACAACTGTGTTGACTTACGGGCGCGTGCTGTACGAGCCCCTTTGGCGGGTGGCAATGCGGCGATTGCCGCAATGGCGAGCTCGGCAGCCGACTGCTCTGCCGCACGACGGCTGGCTCCAGGCGCGCTGACTTTGATATCCAGCTTGGGAATCTGGCACTCTACTTCAAATAACTGATTATGCGCCGCACCGTGCGTGGCGACAACTGTGTACGCCGGCAAATCGAGCTTGCGCGCCTGCAATAATTCCTGCAGTAACGTCTTGGGGTCTTTGCCCAGTGTTTTGGGATCGACATGAACCAACACCGGCTCGTACTGACGCGCAATCACTTTCTGTGCGGCGTCGAAGCCACCATCC
The DNA here is from genome assembly GCF_003971065.1 of Candidimonas sp. SYP-B2681. Classification (GTDB taxonomy): domain Bacteria; phylum Pseudomonadota; class Gammaproteobacteria; order Burkholderiales; family Burkholderiaceae_B; genus Pollutimonas. Next base: position 261,623 of record NZ_RYDV01000005.1, on the reverse strand, counting down.
AGAAAGACGGCGCCGAAAACGGCTTCCAAGGCGTCTGCCAAAATCGAGGGGCGCCGAAATCCACCGCTTTTAAGTTCGCCCTCGCCAAGGCGCAAATACTGCGACAGCGTCAAACGCGTAGCGATATCGGCCAGCGAGGCCTGTTTGACGAGATTGGCGCGCAAGCGCGATAGATCTCCTTCGTCGATCCGGGGAAACCGTTTGAACAACAGGGCTGCAACCACGAAATTAAGCACCGAATCGCCCAGGAATTCAAGACGTTCGTTATGGTGCGAGCTGTGGCTGCGATGGGTCAACGCTTGATCGAGCAGAGTCGCATCAGCAAAATGATAGTCCAGCGCCTGTTCCAGCGAAGTGACACTCGGCATTATTGAAACCGGCCTATACGGCTTGGCTCGTTAAAATTCATCCAGATGAAAAAAGCGCGGCCGACGATGTATTTGTCGGGAACAAACCCCCAGTAACGGCTATCCAGGCTATTGTCGCGATTATCGCCCATCATGAAGTAATGGCCAGCCGGTACGGTGCAACGAACCCCGTTACCCAAATATTCGCAGTTATCGCGATAGGGAAAATCGGAGATCGCCATCAGATCTTGGCCTGCCTGCTTGTTAAGCAGGATTTTGTGCTTCGCGGGACCTAACTGCTCGGTATAGCGCCCTACATACTGCGATCGATCAGGTTCAAAAAAATCACCGTCGCGCATGGTAGGGACTTCTTGGCCGTTTATCGACAATACCTTGTTTTGGTAGTCCACCACATCGCCGGGAACGCCAACCACGCGCTTAATATAGTCTACGTCAGGATCCACGGGATAGCGAAAAACCATCACATCGCCACGCTCGGGAACGCCGAGATCGATAATCTTTTTGTCGATAACCGGCAGACGAATCCCGTACTCAAATTTATTCACCAGGATTAGATCGCCATCCTTTAAGGTTGGCAGCATGGATCCGGAAGGAATGCGAAAGGGTTCGACGACAAACGCCCGCAAGGCAAATACGAACAGAATTACGGGAAAGAAACTGACGCAGTATTCCACCCACCAGGGTGGTCTATTGGCTTTATCGTAGGCGTCCTGACGAATTCGCAGTGCTTCGGCCTTATCCAGCCCGGCTACGGAAGGCGCAGTAGCCGACATGGCGGCAACCGCCCCGGCTCGCCGCCGTGCGCGCAGATAAAAAAAATCGAGACACCAGACAATACCAGTTACGACCAGCAACGAAAACAAGACCAGGGCAAAATCCCAACTCATACCAGACACACCTTGTTATATACCAAGTTATTTATCCTCGACCTGCAATATTGCCAGGAATGCCTCTTGAGGAATCTCGACGTTACCGACCTGTTTCATCCGCTTCTTGCCGGCTTTTTGCTTCTCGAGCAATTTCTTTTTGCGAGAAATGTCGCCGCCATAGCATTTTGCCAATACGTTTTTGCGCAAGGCCTTGACGTTTTCACGGGCAATGACTTCGGCACCGATAGCCGCCTGAATGGCGATGTCGAACATCTGCCGCGGAATCAGCGAACGCATTTTCGAAACGACTTCACGGCCGCGGTAGCGGGCATTGGAACGATGAACCATCATTGACAGGGCATCGACCCGATCGCTATTGATCACCAAATCGACGCGCACCACGTCGGCGGGGCGATACTCTTTGAACTCGTAGTCCATTGACGCATAACCGCGTGAGACCGATTTGAGCTTATCGAAGAAGTCGAGCACGATCTCGGCCAGAGGCATTTCGTACATCAGGTGGACCTGGCGGCCATGGTAGGTCATGTTGAGCTGCACCCCGCGCTTGACCATGCACAAGGACATGACCGGCCCGACATATTCCTGGGGCATAAACAACGTTACCGTAACGACGGGTTCCCGAATCTCGATAATGTCGCCGACTTCCGGCATGCGCGACGGGCTTTCAATCGAGAGCATTGAGCCGTCACGAGTCTGGACTTCGTACACCACGGTAGGCGCCGTAGTGATGATGTCCATATCGAATTCGCGCTCGAGGCGTTCCTGCACGATTTCCATATGCAGAAGGCCAAGGAATCCACAGCGAAATCCGAACCCCAGGGCCTGCGAGACTTCAGGCTCGAACATTAGCGACGAATCGTTCAATTTCAGTTTCTCGAGTGAATCGCGTAACTGATCATATTCGCTGCTTTCCACCGGATACAAGCCGGCAAAAACCTGAGGCTTGACTTCTTTGAAGCCGGGCAAGGCCGACGAAGCCGGTTTACCGGCCAGAGTGATCGTATCGCCCACTTTGGCATGTTCGAGTTCTTTAATCCCGGCAATGACAAAACCCACTTCACCGGCTGATAGTTCTTTGCGTGGCTCGGATTTGGGGGTAAATACACCCAGATGCTCACAAAGGTGAGTTTTCCCGGCGGCCATCAACAGCATCTTGTCTTTGGGTTTAAGCACACCATTAACGATGCGGACCAGCATGACGACGCCCACGTAATTATCGAACCACGAATCGATGATCAATGCTTGCAGAGGCTTAGCGGGGTCACCAACCGGAGGCGGGATCTTGGCTACGATGGTTTCGAGGATATCGTCTATGCCGACACCGGTTTTGGCGCTGCACAAGATGGCGTCTGTGGCGTCAATCCCGATAACGTCTTCAATTTCCTGACGCGCGCCTTCAGGATCGGCAGATGGCAAGTCCATTTTGTTGAGGACCGGCACGACTTCAACACCAAGCTCAATGGCGGTATAGCAGTTAGCGACGGTCTGTGCCTCGACACCCTGAGTTGCGTCAACGACCAGCAGCGCACCTTCGCACGCGGACAGCGAACGACTTACCTCGTAGGAAAAGTCGACGTGCCCCGGTGTGTCGATTAGATTGAAAGCATAGACCTTGCCGTCTTTGGCCTTATAGCTTAGCGCTGCAGTCTGGGCCTTGATGGTAATGCCGCGTTCGCGTTCGATGTCCATCGAGTCCAGGACCTGCGAAGACATTTCACGATCGGCTAATCCTCCGCAACGATGAATCAGGCGATCGGCAAGAGTGGACTTGCCATGGTCGATATGAGCAATGATGGAAAAGTTGCGGATGTGATCCATAAGCCGGAAAGAAGAAGCCCATCAAACTACATGAGCGGATATTAAAGGGAGCAAGAGAAAGGGACGCGCCGAGGGCGCGCCCCTTTTGCTATCCAGACATTTTAGCTGTTTCTACGGATTATTTTCCGGGAGTCACGGTTACCCACTGAGATTGATCGCCACGCATTACCAGAAGAGCGGCCGCACGCGATTTGTCCAGCCCCGCAACAAGCTTCGCATAGTGGCTGGGACCGGTCACGTCCGTATCGTTAACAGTAAGGATAATGTCCCCTGGAGCCAGTCCTGCTGTCGCTGCTGGATCCTCGACTTCAGCGACCTGCACGCCGCCACTGATTTTCAGCTTGCTGCGAACTGCAGCAGGAACTTCGATGACCCTTAAGCCAAGAGCATCGGCAGGCGATGCCGCAGGCGCTTCAGGTTGAGGAGTTCCAGTTTCGTTCTCGGCAGCAGGCATTTCGCCGACCTTCACCTGCAGTGTTACGGTCTTGCCTTTACGCCAGACTTCCATGGGCACCCGTTTACCCGGCTTGGTAGAGCCAACGATACGAGGAAGATCCGTCATGTGGGTAATCGTCTTGCCGTCGAACTTGGTGATGACGTCGCCTGAACGTATTCCTGCTTCGTCCGCGGGACCGCCCTGCTCGACATTACTGACCATGGCGCCTTCGGCTTTAGACAGACCGATCGCTTTGCCCACTTCATCAGACACAGGCCCGATCTGTACACCGACTCGGCCACGAGTCACCTTGCCGTGCGCTTTTAACTGCTCTACCACGCGCATCACTTCATCGATAGGAATGGCCAGGGAAATACCCATGAACCCGCCACTTTGCGAAATGATCTGAGAATTGACTCCGACAACCTGCCCTGCAAGATCAATGAGCGGACCGCCTGAATTACCGGGATTAACCGCCACGTCCGTCTGAATGAAAGGCAGGTAGTCGCCGGTATCCCTGTTGATGGCGCTGACGATACCCGAGGTTACGGTCGAATCCAGACCGAAAGGCGAGCCAATCGCCAGTACCCACTGCCCTTTCTTGAGTTTGTTGGAATCACCGATGGGCAAAGGAGGTAAATCCGTGGCGTCGACCTTCAGGAGAGCCACATCGGTGCGAGCATCGGATCCGATAATCTTGGCTTTGTATTCTTTGCCCGAGGTCATAGTGACGAAGATGCCGTTAGACTTTGCGACAACGTGATTATTCGTCAGGATGTAGCCGTCTTTCGAGATAATGAAACCAGAGCCGACTCCCCGGGGCACGGTCCGCTCTTTATCTTGCGGCGTAGGGGTATTGCGCTGCCGGGGTCCCGGCACGCCGGGCGGCACAAAATCAGGCCCGAAAAACCATCGGAACATATCGTAAGGGTCGTTTCCGCCGGGGCCCAGGGACGGGTTGCGCACTGGCACAGATTCGGTTGTTCTAATATTAACGACCGATCCTTCGGCCTTAGCCACGGCTGCCGTAAAGTCGGGCACTGTCAACGTCGGTACAGCAGCCGTCTGCGCGCTTACTACACCACCTAGCGTGGAAAAAGCGAGCATCAGGCTCGCCGATGCACACACTACCATCCGTTTAATTTTGCTATTGCCTGCCTGAGTCGAAAGCATCATGAAACTCCTAGGTTGAAATTAAAACTATTATTTATGCACGGCCATGGGCACGTATTCGGTACGTTCGGCGATATCACGCAAGGTTTCTGCGGGAACCTCGCCCAGTGCCGTTAACCAATAGTTGCCGATACGCGTCCGGAAAACGTTCATGGCGCCGTTGCGGATGGCCCCTTTTGCTAGCGGGCTATCAGTGGCACCGTCGAAGGGTTCGATGAATACGGATATAGCCGCCATTCCATCGGACATCACTAGCTGATTGACTTTTTTGCCCGTTGCCATGGGGCGGGATACCTGGGTAAGCGCCTGAAACCCGGTGGGGAAAGGGATTCGCCACCCCTCTTTGGGCAAATCTACGGAGGTCATGGACGTTTCCAGAACCTTCCAGCCTTGCGTATTCCAACTGGATGCGAGCTCGTCCGGCGCCACCTTGGAACCTACCTGCAGACTATTGAAAGCAATTTGATCGATCACCGCCTGTGCGCTGTCCAGCGTCTGTGCTTTAAGCAGTAAATTGGTCTTCGTGTCAGTACAGATTCGGTACCCATATCGCTGGCCATCTTTAGGTATCAATTCAATAATCGTACACTCACGCCCGGCAATTCGGCTGGTCGAGCCGCCCGTCTTAATAGTGTAATTCGAGGGGATATTCTTTGCGTCTCCGATCAGCATGGCGGGAAACCGGTCGCCGCGCCTGCGCTCGAGGATAATAAGTTTCTTTTGCGGAATAAGGCAATGGGTAACGTCGTTGTGCCTGATATATTCGCGCGGAGGGCCGTCGAGCATTTCGATGCGCTCGCGCTCGCCTGTACCATCGACGATATGTACTACACGCGACGAGACCATTGTTGCGCCTTGCTGGTAGGTATAGACACCCGAGTAATCAAGTCCCCGTGCTGCTTCCTGGACTTTACGCAGTAGAACCACACCGGGGTCGGTGCCCGCAGGCGACGCTGAAGCGGCCAAGACGGGATTCGCGACCGCGCAAAACGCAGTGATCAGCAGTATGCGATGCATCCAGGTCAAGTCGACTCGTTTTGAGCGGCGATGAAAAGCTGTTGCCTGACTAGCCACTGCCATTACCTGGACACCCCCGAATCAAATGACACTTGGCGCACTGCGCTTGACCCAGATATTTCGCGGTGCGCGTCCAGGTAGTCGCGCAGCGCTGGATCGTCGTTAGCCGTAGCCAGAACTTGTACCGATGCGCGACCCGTCGCGTCCTGACCGGCAAAATAAGGCAGAGCAATCCAAACCACCGTTACCACGGCCGCAGCGATTACCAGACCGGACAGCCCGACTCGCATGGCACTGTGGTTATGCAAATTTCGCGGTGCCACAATCGATGGCTCGGCATCGATTGCCTTGGAAATCCGTGCATAAAAGAAGTCGGACGGCTTAATGGCCAGTTCGGGGTTTCGCAGCACGTCACCGATAAGATGATAACTGTCCCACACCTGTCGACCATACGGGTTGTCCAAGTCTTCAGGACGAATCTCGCCTTCTCCGTCTATCCAAGTGGATACGGAGGCTTCCCACGAAGCCTCTTCGTGGGCATGCCTGGCTTGATTGGCAGCTTGCATTTTCAAAACTCCTTACCAGCGACGTTCGGGATCATTTCCCAGTACAGGCCGCAACTGTGCCGCAATCGCTTCACGGGCACGGAAAATACGCGAGCGGACGGTGCCAATCGGACACCCCATGCTCTGGGCGATATCTTCGTAGCTCATACCTTCGATTTCACGCAGGACGATGGCGGTGCGCAGATCCTCGGGCAACGTATGGATAGCGGCGTTTACGGTTTCGACGATCTGCCGGCTGGCCAATAGCGATTCTGGGGTACTAATGTCTGTTAGGTTATCAATCGGGCTAAAAGTTTCACCATCTTCCGTTTCAATTGCATTGGGAGTGCTGGGACGACGTCCGTTCGCCACTTGCCAGTTACGTGCTGTATTGATGGCGATACGATAAAGCCAGGTATAAAATGCGCTCTCCCCGCGAAATTGCGGGAGTGCCCGGTAAGCCTTGATAAAAGCCTCTTGTGCAACGTCTTCGACTTCAGATGGATCACGCACCATGCGGGATAACAGACGCATGATCTTGCGCTGATATTTCAAAACCAGCAGATCGAAAGCGCGTTTATCGCCCCGCTGAACGCGGGCGACCAGTTCGGCGTCGACATCGCGTTCGCTCATGCTGTTCCCTTCTGGAGGATACGTCCGGGTATGACTATCTGGCCTGCGACATGCACGCAGAGTGCACACCATTGCGACCGCGACATGCTGGCTCTCCAGACGACAAGCTCAAGCGGCGCACTTGAGTGGCTGGAATCGACATCGTCGAATTGAAGCGTTATCCATGCGAACGCAGGCCAGGCATGAGTAAGACGCATAGTTTTTTTGGTCCCTGATAGCGCGACCTCCCATAAGCCGCTATCGCGCAGAGACAGTGTACCCGCAAGAGAACGAAAATGGGTCATCCGGTAGACGACCCACCATGCCGCAAGGACGGCAATCAGACAGGCTCCGCCGGTTAATTCAAAGCCCCCTGACACCAACAACAGCGCTGCATAAAGCATGCTGAACACGCCACCGCAACACAACACCATGCCCAGCACAGTAGCCCAGCGAGGACGCCGGACTGTCCATTGCCCGATCAGTGCCGAGGGGCGCCCCAGCTTAGAGCCTCCGCACTATCATGGACCCATTGGTGCCGCCGAAACCGAAAGAATTCGATAAGGCAACATCGATCTTCAAATCACGCGCCTGGTTGGCGCAATAGTCGAGATCGCACTCGGGATCCTGATTGAAGATGTTTATGGTCGGTGGAGAGATCTGGTGATAGACCGCCAGAGTCGTAAATACCGCCTCTATGCCACCCGCCGCCCCAAGAAGGTGGCCGGTCATCGATTTGGTGGAATTTACAACCAGTTTCTTGGCATGATCGCCAAAAGCCAGCTTGAGCGCTTCGGTTTCATTCTTGTCACCTAACGGTGTCGAGGTGCCGTGAGCGTTGACGTAACTGATTTCATCCGCGTTGATCCCCCCGTTGCGCAATGCATTGACAACTCCGCGTCGTGGGCCATCACGATCGGGCGATGTAATGTGGTACGCATCGGAGCTCATGCCGTAACCGGCAAATTCGCCATAGATGCGAGCGCCTCGGCTGCGGGCGTGCTCGTATTCTTCGAGCACCAATGCCCCAGCACCTTCGCCCAGCACAAAACCGTCGCGGTCGCGATCCCAAGGGCGTGAAGCCGTCGTGGGATCATCGTTGCGAGTCGATAAGGCACGCATTGCGGCGAACCCGCCGATGCCCAGTGGCGAGACCGTCGATTCGGCGCCTCCGGCGACCATTACATCGGCGTCGCCATACTCGATCAGACGCGCGGCGTCGCCTATGGAATGCAAACCGGTAGTGCAGGCAGAAACGACCGCATAGCTAGGACCCTTGAGTCCCAACATGATCGAGAGTTGCCCTGAGATCAAATTAATTAGCGAGGCCGGCACAAAAAACGGAGATATTCGACGCGCACCGCGTTCAAGATATTCAATTTGCTGTTCTTCGATACGAGGCAATCCGCCTATACCCGACCCAATAATGGTGCCAATACGCTCGGCGTTCGCTTCGGTGACTTCAAGACCTGAATCGCGCCATGCCTGGGCACCGGCAGCAACACCGTAATGGATAAACGTATCCATTTGCTTGGATTCCTTCGATGTCATGTACTGCGTGACGTCGAAATCCTTGACCTCACCCGCTATCTGGGCGTTAAACGTCGACGGGTCAAAGCGCGAAATGCGCCCTATTCCCGACCGCCCATTAACGATATTGTCCCATGCGCTATCGATATCGTTGCCCACTGGCGAAACAATACCAAGACCGGTAATGACGACACGTCGTTTCACGGATGACTCCTAAAAATAGAAAAGCGGCTTAAAGTGGACAGTCACGCTGAAATGCCAAACCATGAAACGATTCGGACACACAGCGGGACTACCCCCTAGAAACCGCCTTGAGGTGTAGTTCGGGCAAAACCGAAACACACCCTGAATGTTGAAATTACTGTTTGCTGTGCGACGAGATATAGTCAACAGCTTGCTGAACCGTCGTGATTTTCTCGGCTTCTTCGTCCGGAATTTCGGTTTCGAATTCGTCTTCGAGTGCCATCACGAGCTCGACCATATCGAGCGAATCGGCACCGAGGTCGTCAAGGAAGGAAGATTCGTTTTTAATCTCGGCTTCGTTAACGCCAAGTTGTTCAGCGACGATCTTCTTGACGCGCTGTTCGATGCTTTCCATGCAGATCTCCAAGTTGGGAAAATTCCCGCGAATTATAGCCAAACAAAAAAAAATAGGTGCTGGCTATGATAAAAAAAACGGCATTGCCGGATATAAATGACATTTTGTTCGTCGGATCGAAATGTCTATACGGAACACCTCTGAGATAAACAGATTTTACCCTACGAGAGTTTCGTCTGTTCGTATATTACATGTACATGCCGCCGTTCACATGCAGGGTTGTACCTGTGATGTAGCCTGCCTGTGGACTTGCAAGAAACGATACAGCGTTAGCGATATCGGATGCCTCCCCCAAACGGCCCAGCGGAATTTGCGTAAGAATGGCAGCGGTCTGGGCCTCGTTAAGGGCCCTCGTCATGTCGGTATCGACAAAACCCGGCGCGACGCAATTTACGGTGATATTGCGGCTGCCGAGTTCCCGTGCCAGGGCGCGTGCCATGCCGGCCACACCGGCCTTGGCCGCCGCATAGTTAGCCTGACCCGGATTGCCACTGGAGCCAATCACCGACGTTATGTTGATGATGCGACCCCAACGGGCCTTCATCATGTGCCGGGTGACGGCGCGCGACAGACGAAAAACGGCGGTCAAATTCGTGTCGATGACAGCATCCCAGTCATCGTCTTTCATGCGCATCGCGAGATTGTCGCGGGTGATGCCAGCATTGTTAACCAATATATGCGGACCACCACCTTCCTTGGCCAATTCAGCCACCAGGCTTTCGCAAGCAGCAGCATCGTCGACATTCAGGACCACACCGCGTCCCCCCGCGGAGGCCAACATATCAGTAATTTGCTGAGCGCCCGTCTCGGAGGTCGAGGTGCCCACTACGCTGGCGCCACGTGCGGCAAGCTCCAGCGCAATGGCCTTACCTATTCCGCGGGTCGCTCCGGTGACGAGCGCAAGCTTGCCTTCGAGTTGTTTATCCTGCATAGCTTTATCCCTGTAGAGTATCCAGCGCGAGCTGTAATGAAGCCGGATCGGTAATAGCCAGACCGACCAGATCGCGATCAATTCGTTTGGTCAACCCATTAAGCACCTTGCCGGGCCCGCATTCGACCACATGTGTGATGCCTTGCGCCTTCATTGCCTGTATTGTTTCCACCCATCGCACCGCGTGCCACGCTTGGCGCACCAAAGCATCTTTGATGGCCGCGGGTTCGCCAGGGCTACTGACATCGACATTATTGATCAGCGGAATACTGGGGCTACCCAGGGAAACATTTGCCAGGGTCTGTTCGAGCACGGCAGCGGCAGGTTTCAGTAAGCTGGAGTGAAACGGAGCGGAAACGGGCAGCATGAGCGCACGCTTCGCACCCGCCGCCTTGGCGAGTTCACAGGCGCGTTCGACAGCGACCTTGTGCCCCGCAATAACGACCTGCGCCGGCGCATTGAAATTTACCGCTTCAACGATGTCTTCGAGACTCGCTTCCGCGCAAATCGAGCGAACAATATCGTCGTCCAGGCCCAAAATGGCCGCCATACCGCCGGTCCCGACTGGCACGGCTGCCTGCATTGCGTCGGCGCGGACTCGAACGATGCGCACGGCATCATGCAGGCTCAAAGCGCCGGCGGCCGTCAGGGCGGAATACTCGCCCAAACTATGGCCCGCCATAACTAGCGGTGGCAATCCGCCGGCCTCCTGCCAAGCGCGATAAATAGCCACTGCGGCCGTCAACATAACAGGCTGGGTATTGGTCGTAAGATTAAGTTCTTCGGTGGGCCCGTTGGCGATAAGATCGGCGAGATCCTGCCCGAGCGCGTCAGAGGCCTGGGTAAGGGTGTTCTTGACGGCAGCATTGTCGGACCATGCGTCGAGCATACCGACCGACTGCGAGCCCTGCCCAGGGAAGACGAAAGCAATTTTCATAGATGTGGATAAATAGTGAAAGGAATTGATAGCAAGGCGCTGGCATCCGGCCAGCCAGCCTTTACATTCTTACCAGCACTGAACCCCAGGTAAAACCGCCGCCAACCCCTTGCATCATCACCAGATCACCGGTCTTTATCCGGCCGTCCCGCCGGGCCGCATCGAAGGCCAGAGGCACACTGGCGGCCGACGTGTTGGCATGCTTGTCGACGGTGACTACCACCTTGTCGTCGGGTATACCCAGCTTGCGGCCCAGAAAATTAATAATGCGCACGTTCGCCTGATGTGGAACCATCCAGTCAATCTCGGACAGCGCGATTCCCGCTTGCTTGCAGACTTCATGCGCCGACTTGGCCAGACAGTTCACGGCGAGCTTGAATACCGCCTGACCATCCATACGCAAGAAAGGGTCGCCCGTTACCTTGCCAAAAGAGACATTGCCTGCGGCACACAGAATCTTCATTTGACTGCCGTCGGCATTCAACTGCGCAGCGATTACACCAGGCTCATTGGACGCTTTCAACACAACCGCACCTGCCCCATCGCCAAACAGCACGCAGGTTCCGCGATCGTTCCAGTCGAGAATACTTGAGAACACTTCAGCGCCAATGACCAGGGCAGTCTTAGCCCTACCCGCCTGAATGAATGCGTCAGCAGTCGTCAGCGCATAGACAAAGCCGCTACACACGGCCTGGATATCAAAAGCGGCACCGCCCTTGGCGCCGAGATTGGCCTGAACCAGACATGCCGTACTTGGAAAGACGAAATCAGGCGTAGAGGTCGCCACAATGATCAGATCAATGTCGTCTGCAGTGACGCCAGCGTCGTCCATCGCAATTTGAGCGGCGCGGGTGGCAAGCTGGCTGGTTGTCATGCCCGCATCGGCGATATGCCGTTGGCGAATCCCTGTACGCTCGACAATCCAGGTGTCGGATGTTTCGATCTGTCGTGTAGCCAGATCGGCGGCTAGTTCGTCGTTGGATACGACACGCGGAGGCAAATACCCTCCGGACCCTATTATTTTGGCATAAGGCATAGTAGCTTCCACACACCTGAGCTATAGCGCAGGATCAGAAAATTCGTTGGGGATCTTCGTCGATTCGGCCGCGGCGGCTTGTAGACTTTGACGAAGGCTGGCAATAGCGCCTGTTGTACCAGCAAGCAAGCCATTGTGCACTGCTTCACGGGCGCGCTGTAATGCACAGCCAAACGCATAACTATCGGCAGAACCGTGACTTTTGATGACTATGCCCCGCAGGCCTAGCAACGCTGCGCCATTGTAGCGACGATTATCGACGCGATCCCGAAACCGATTGAGGACCGGTTTGGCAAGCATTCCTGCCGTCATCGAAAGCGGATTGCGGGTAAACTCTGCACGCATCATGGTGGCCACCATTTTAGCCAGGCCTTCCATTGATTTGAGCACAACATTGCCCACGAAGCCATCGCATACGATGACGTCTACCGTACCTTTGCAGATATCATCGCCTTCAACGTTACCGTAGAAATTCAACCCGCTGCTGCGTAGCAGCTCGGCCGCTCGCTTTACGATCTCGTTGCCCTTGATGACTTCTTCGCCAATATTAAGCAGACCGATGGTCGGACGCTCACGATGATCGATAGCCGTTGACAGCGCAGACCCCATGATGGCGAACTGCAGCAAGTGCTCGGCGGAGCAATCGACATTGGCCCCCAGATCGAGCATGGTGGTGGCAGTGCCCTTCTGGTTGGGGATCGACGTAGCGATCGCCGGCCTGTCTATGCCGTCAAGCGTCTTCAGAACATAACGCGTAATAGCCATCCAGGCGCCGGTGTTCCCGGCCGAAATGCAGGCATCGGCACGGCCATCCTTGACAGCCTGGGCCGCTACGCGCATCGACGAATCCTTCTTGCGCCGCAATGCAACCTCGATTGAATCGCCCATAAGGACGACCTCCGAGGCGGGAAGAATTTCGTACCATCCGGCGCCTAAACTGTTCTGGGCACGCAGACCGTCTTCGATGCCCGCAGTGTCCCCCGCGAGCAGCAAGCGCGTATCGGGGTTCTGCTTCGCAAATTGACAGGCTGCAGGGATAGTGACCGGCAAGCCGATATCACCGCCCATACAGTCTATGGCGATTCGAATCTCAGTTTTCGACATCAAATGTGCAATCTGTAGCGCTTATAGCAAGATCGCAGACAACTGATTATTCGTCGTTCTTGGATTTGAGTACTTTGCGGCCGCGATAGATGCCGTTGGGGCTGATGTGGTGACGCAGATGCAGTTCGCCCGTAGTGGGCTCAATTGCCGTCGAAGGCGCGACGAGGAAATCGTGCGAACGGTGCATACCGCGTTTAGACGGACTCTTTTTGTTTTGCTGAACGGCCATGATGACTCCTGTAAACGGGTCGCTATTGTACGCGAAAGTTCCCGCTAGTTAGTTTCGGTAAATTCAATCTTTTTTTAGTTGGCCCAACACCGCAAACGGCGAAGGACGAACCGAGTCGCTGCCGGATTCTTCTTCAAGAGGCTCCGACAACGACACACAAACATCGTGCTTGGGCACGTAGGGCAGGTTAAGGATGATCTCATCTTCAACCAAAGCCAGAACGTCCAGGCGCTGCGATCCGAGAATCCGCTCGATGGCTTCATCGGGATCTGCAACGAGGGCATCGTCGACCTCAAGATCAGCCTCGGAATTGACCACTTGCAGGCGATTATGGCTATCAACCAGCCATTCGAACGGCTTCAAGCAGCGTTGACACTCGAGCATTGGCCCAGCTTTTACATGCACGTGCAAGAAACGCTGACCATACGAGTCCATTTCGCCCCTGATAGTCCAGGACACCGAAGTACTTTCCTGATCAGGCAAATCTTCAACCAGACGCTCGAATAGATCAATCGGAGCCTGGCCGTGCACTTCCTGGCCCGCACGGGTAAGCTCGTACGTGTCAACATACTGTATATCCACGTTAAGTCCCCATCCCGAAATTCAATCATAATTCAACCGGCTATTGTAGCCCGGCCCGGTTATTTGACGCCTTCGTCTTTAACAATAAAGACCCGGCGCAAAAACCACGGTAACCTATTGCCAAGGTTGTGGACGCGAACCCGCACCCACAAATGAACCCTTTGGACTGCCCTTAATACTGTTTTCCTAGTACTGTTTTCTAGTACTGCGTACTTTCTGCCGCATAGCGGCGCAAGTAAAGCCATGCCTTGGCCTGCGCGAAATAGGAAAACATTAGATAATAGCGTGCGCAGCCGATCTTCGTCAAACCGAAACACCAAATACAGCACTATGCGTCTCATCCTCGCCTCAAGCTCCCCCTATCGTAAAGAAATGCTAGAACGTCTTGCCATCCCCTTTACGACCGTAGCACCTGCTATCGACGAGACTCCGCTACCCGGTGAAAGCCCGACCGCACTGGCCTTACGCTTATCGCTTGCCAAAGCGATGGCAGTGATACCCGCCCATCCCGACGCGCTCGTCATCGGATCCGACCAGGTCGCGACAATTGACGGCTCGCCCATAGGCAAACCCGGGGATTTTGACCGCGCGCGTGCCCAGCTCAAACAGCTCAGCGGCCAGACGGTAGAATTTCATAGCGCCCTATGCGTCACCGACGGCCAACGTCACGAAATCAACGACATCGTCACGGTTTGCCGGTTCCGCAATCTCAACGACGACGAGATCGACCATTATTTGCGATATGAACAACCCTACGATACGGCGGGCAGCGCCAAAGCGGAAAGTCTGGGTATAGCGTTAATGGACAGCATGCAATCGGATGACCCCACGGCGATTATCGGTCTGCCCCTGATTGCGCTAAGCCACATGCTGCGTTCTTTCGGAATCAATCCGTTAACGTATGGAAAATAAGCAAAGCCTCGGCAATTTATGCCACCATCCATCTGGAGAAGCAGTGAAATCAGCCGGAACCCTACATTTGATACCTGTCGGCATGGGCGAAGCGGCCCCTGCCATATGGCTACCGCAAGCCGTACAGGAACTTGCCGGACGCCTTACGACGTACATCGCCGAAAACGCCAAAACGGCACGCACATTCTTGAAGCTGATCGGTACGACCACCCCCTTGCAAGATATAACCATTCACACCCTTGATAACAAAGCAGATGTCAAGCAAATGCAATCCTGGCTTAAGCCATTGCTCGCAGGCGGCGAGATCGGACTTGTCTCCGAGGCGGGTTGCCCGGCAGTCGCAGACCCTGGCGCCAAGGTGGTGGCTGTAGCCCACACTATGGGAATACGGGTCATACCATGGGTGGGACCCTCTTCCATATTATTAAGCTTGATGGCCAGCGGTCTTGATGGCCAACGCTTTGCTTTTCATGGTTACGCGCCCGTTGAACCGTCAGCACGAGCTAAACAACTCAAGACCTGGGAGATCGATTCGCTGCGAAATGAACAAACTCAAATCCTGATCGAAACCCCTTACCGCAATGACGCTATGTTCGACACCCTCAAGCAAGCACTCAAGGGGAACACCCGTCTTTGCATTGCACGATCGTTAACGACACATGACGAGCTTGTGCAGACCCGTACTGTCTCCGAATGGAAAGCGCTACCCGTTCCAGATCTTTCAAAAAAGCCCACTATCTTCCTGTTCTTGGCCGGACGTTGATTCGATGCCCCCAATTTTTTTTGCCGTTGGCCGGAAAAAAACCACCGTCACTTTGATGTTGCGCAAAACCACGATGTACGCCAGGGGCCTATTGATAGCCTGCGCCGCGATGCTGCTTGCCGCCTGCGGTGCACGCGGCCCTGCCGGGCTGGATATTGATCGCAGCATCGTAGCAAAAAGCCAGAACAGCCGGGTTGAATTCCTGGTGGTGCACTACACCTCTTTGAACAACGAGGCTTCATTGAAGGTTCTATCCCAGAATAATGTCAGCACCCATTACCTTATTACGAACGACCCGGCGCCCCGCGTGTACCAGCTGGTCGACGAAAGCCGCCGCGCCTGGCATGCGGGTGAAAGCGAATGGTTCGGCCGCAGCGATATGAATGCGGGGTCTATCGGCGTCGAAATCGCGAACCATGGTCGGGATGGCGACACATGGGAACCTTACTCCCCCGCACAAATTGAAATCGCAGCGACTTTATTTCTTGACATCATCAAACGCCACCAGATCAAGCCTTTCAATGTTGTCGGCCACAGCGACATTGCACCTCAACGCAAGATCGATCCGGGACCCTTGTTTCCATGGAAAGAACTGGCCCTAAAAGGAATAGGTCGCTGGTATAACGAAGCTCAGGCAAAAACATACGAACAAGAATTTCTGCGCGACGGCTTGCCGGATGTACCTTGGTTACAACAAGAATTGAGCCGTGCTGGATATAAGACACCAAGAACTGGGGTGCTGGATAAAGCCACAACCAATGTAGTGGCTGCCTTCCAAATGCATTATCGCCCTGCCCGTTACGACGGCCAGCCTGACGCCGAGACACTGGCCATTCTTAGAGCGCTGCCGTAGCCCAAGCCAAAGCGTGCTCCGCGTACCTCAGGACGTTCGCCGCCTGACGAAAAACCACACGCGAACCAATAACAATACGGCCAGGACAACTCCATATACGTATGGGTCGAAAAAATCATTTTTGCCGGCCCGCACCAGCCAGAAATGCCACACCGATAAGGCAGCAATCAAATAAATTGAACGGTGCAAGGATTGCCAATGGTGGCCCATACGGTGCATCCATCCACGTGTTGACGTGCAGGCCAGTGCCACCATGGGCACAAAAGCGATCATGCCGATCAAGATGAATGTGCGCTGCACGATATCATCCCACATCGACGCCAAAGACCAGTCCCGCTCCCAGAATGCCCATCCCAGCAAATGCAGGCAGGTATAAAAAAAAGCAAAAAGCCCCAACATGCGGCGCAGACGGACCAGGGCCGGCTGCTGAAAGATGCGGCGCAAGGGCGTAATGGTCAACGTCAATAGTAATGCGACAAGGGCCCAGATGCCCGACGAGCGAATCAGGAACTCTGCCGGATTCGCACTCAAACCATCAGTGAAACCAAGCCACACCCAGCGGAATACTGGATACAAGGCGAGAATGAAAACCAGTGGCTTGATCTGCGCAACGTTTTTCGACGTCCAGTTGACGCGCCCCGGTGTGGAAGCTGGCATACGAGCGTTCAATAATTCTTCCTAAGGTCCATGCCGGCATAAAGCGATGAGACCTGCTCGGCATAGCCATTGAACATCAGGGTTTCAACCCGTGGCGCGAAAAAACCGTCACCTATGCGCCGTTCTGTAGCCTGGCTCCAGCGCGGATGTGCCACCTGCGGGTTTACGTTGGCGTAAAACCCGTATTCTTGAGGCGCGGTTTCGACCCAACTGGTGGCAGGCATTTTCTCGACCAAGCGGATTTTTACGATTGATTTACCCGATTTAAAGCCATATTTCCACGGAATGGCAACCCGCATGGGCGCCCCGTTCTGATTGGGCAAGGTTTTGCCGTAAACGCCAAACACCAGCATTGTCAGGGGATGCATTGCCTCGTCGATACGCAAACCTTCGCGGTAAGGCCAGTTAATAATCCTATCATCCAGGCCCGGCATGTTCTTGGGTTGAACCGCAGTGACGAATTCAATGTACTTCGCCTTGCTGGTGGGCTCGACCTGCTTTAACAGTGTAGAAAGGGAGTAACCACTCCAGGGAATCACCATTGACCAGGCTTCGACACAACGCAAGCGGTAAATGCGCTCCTCGATAGGAGCGAGCTTGAGCAGGTCGTCAATATCAAACGTTCGCGGCTTGGCTACCTCGCCCTCGACACTTACGGTCCAGGGGCGGGTTTCCATTTTGTGGGCATATTCGAAGGGATCCGACTTGCCCGTACCGAACTCATAGTAATTATTGTAAGAACTAACGTCCTTCTCGGAGGTCAGCTTATTGCTTAACCAATAATCGGGATTCGGCGTGGCGGGCAACACAGACTGAGAGGCTGCGGCTAACGTAGATCGAGGGGATGAAAGTAGTCCACCAGCGCCAAGGGCCAAAGCCCCAGCACCCGCTTGCTGCAACCACTTGCGGCGCGAGAGCCAGACCGCTTCCGAAGTGATCTCCGACGCTGGAATGCTGGGTATTCTGATTTTGGACATGTCGATCCTCGTTCTGCCACATGGTCATAAGACGATATTGCACAAGAAAAAGTTCCTGGGCAAGCCAAGTCCGCGATATCGACATACCATCGCGCCGAAAGACGAGCCGTTCAGACCGAGGGAATCGTAACGCGATCCAACAACCAGGCCTGCATCTCGGCCACACTGGATACCATTACCGTGGGGCGTGATTCCAATAAGGTGCGCTGGTCATGGGCACCATAGGTTACTGCCATACTATCCACACCTGCGCTTGTAGCCATCTGGATATCATGCGACGTGTCACCCACCATTAGCACTTGCTCGGGCGACAAACCAAGTTCATCCATAATTTCGAGCAACATTGCAGGATGCGGTTTGCTCATGGATTCGTCGGCACAGCGAGTTGCATCAAAGTGAGCCTGCAACTTCATGTTACCCAGGACTCTGTCAAGGCCTACACGACTTTTTCCGGTGGCCACACCCAGTATTATCTGGCGCGCACGCAAAAGCTCAAGCAAATTCACTATGCCATCGAATAACTTGATCTCCGGATCACGGCGCAGAAAATGAAAACGGTAGCGCTCAAGGAACAGGGGCAGCTTGTCGGCTGTCAACGTTGGAACGCAGTGGTACAGGGCGCTTTCCAGCGAGAGGCCAATGACCCAACTGGCCTGGCTCGCTTCCGGCACCGGCAATTCGACGTCTTCGCATGCTGATTGGATAGCCGCCACGATCGAATGCGTCGAGTCCATGACCGTACCGTCCCAATCAAAAACAACTGCCTCATAGCGTTTCACGAATTTTTCTCCAGATAGTCAATAATTTGCGTACAGGCGGTCGGAAGATCTGCAATAAACGCCATGGGTTCGCCAGTCAAGGGATGAGGTATTTCGAGGCGGCAAGCGTGCAGAAACATACGGTTGAACCCGAGCCGGGCAAATCTTGCCCGTACGTCGTCTGAACCGTATTTATCATCGCCCACAATAGGATAGCCCGCCGCTGCAAGATGGACACGAATTTGATGAGTTCGGCCTGTACGCAGTTCAGCCCCTACCAGCGTGTAGCGGCCATAGCGTTTCTGCAAAGTAATGATGGTGTGCGCCAATTTGCCTTCCGGGTCGACCTTGACGCGCCGTTCGCCCGAGGCCGTCAGCCACTTCAGCAATGGCTGACGCATATGCTGTTTGTCATTGACCCAATCGCCGACAACGAGCGCTTGATAATGTTTGCGTCCGCCGCCTTCGCGCATCATGTCGTGCAGCGCAACCAAAGCCTTGCGCTTCTTGGCAATTAGCAGCAAGCCCGAGGTTTCGCGGTCCAGGCGGTGAGCGAGCTCCAGAAAGGGAGCATCCGGCCTGGCCGCCCTCATCTGCTCGATAACGCCGAACGATACTCCGCTGCCTCCGTGCACGGCGACACCGGCCGGTTTATTTATCACTATTAGCGCGTCGTCTTCGAAAACGACGGGAAATACGGCCGGCGGCACCGTCCGTGCTTCATCCACCCTTGGAAGACGCAAGGGGGGCACGCGCACTGTATCACCCTCCTCAAGCCGGTAATCCGCCGAGATGCGTCCTTTATTGACCCGAACTTCGCCTCCGCGGATGGCTTTATACAAGTGGCTCTTGGGTACACCTTTACAAAGGCGCAGCAAGTAATTGTCGATGCGCTGACCTGCCTGTTCTGCGCCAATCTGTACGAAACGTACGCTCGGAGCGGGGTTTTCGGTAATAACTGTTTTGCGCATAGGGAAAAGCGGCATATAATCGCGTCAGCCTATAGAAGCTGAAAAAAACCGCCAAACGTAGAGATGCAAGGGTGCGTCTCCGTCGGACGAACAAGGGCCATATTGTACTGCCTGCCTTTCAGCTTCTGGGTCATTTGGTCGACGGGGCAAGCACGATCTGGAAATAGTGGTGTGGCACGGTGCCCGCTGTTTGCTCAGATCTCCTGCCATCCGCGTGCGGCACTGAATCTTTTTGCGAAGTTTGTCATCGTTTTATGCACCAGCCGCGAATTCACACACGCGACTGCCGTTCCCAGCAACTTTTTGTCAACCACTATAGTGAACCTGACCTTCCTGCTGACTGAACAGCGTACCTACCGGTCCGCCGTGCCATCCTGACACAAGGTGGGCACTGCCGACGCAGTCAGCACGCCCCCGCTGCAGATTTAGCGCCACACACCGAGTGACCCGCGGTCGTGCGCCGATTATCGGTGCGCCATGACTACGGAGAAATACACTCATGAAACGAATGTTGTTTAATGCAACGCACCAAGAAGAACTACGCGTTGCGATCGTCGACGGTCAGAAGCTTATTGATCTCGATATCGAAACGGCCGGCCGCGAACAGCGCAAAGGCAATATTTACAAAGGCGTTATAACCCGCATCGAGCCAGGCCTCGAAGCATGCTTTGTTAGCTATGGTGAAGATCGCCACGGCTTTCTTCCCTTCAAAGAAATTGCCCGCACCTACTTTAAAGAAGGCGTCGACGTACGCACTGCGCGGATACAAGATGCGCTTGCCGAAGGTCAGGAACTCATCATCCAGGTCGAAAAGGAAGAACGCGGTAATAAGGGCGCAGCCCTGACCACGTTTATCTCGCTTGCAGGCCGTTACCTGGTACTCATGCCGAATAACCCGCGCGGCGGTGGCGTTTCACGCCGAGTCGAAGGCGAAGACCGCCAAGAACTGCGCGAAACGATGGATCAGCTCAATATACCGGCTGGCATGAGCATCATCGCGCGCACCGCGGGCATCGGCCGCAACGTCGAAGAACTGCAATGGGATCTGTCCTATTTGATGCAGCTCTGGAACGCCATCGACGCGGCTGCCCGCGAGAACAAGGCTCCTATCCTGATTTACTTGGAATCAAGCCTGGTCATTCGCGCGATTCGGGACTATTACTCCCCGGAAATCGGCGAAATTCTTATCGATACCGACGACATCTACGAACAGGCCACAGCGTTCATGAGCGTCGTCATGCCCGACAACGTCCAACGAGTCAAAATGTATCGTGACGACGTGCCGCTATTTTCCCGCTTCCAGATCGAACACCAGATCGAAACCGCTTATTCGCGCACGGTGCAACTACCGTCCGGCGGCTCTGTCGTTATCGACCACACCGAAGCTCTGGTAGCGGTCGACGTTAACTCGGCGCGTTCCACGCGCGGTTCCGACATTGAAGAAACCGCCATGCGTACCAACCTTGAGGCCGCTGAAGAGGTCGCCCGGCAATTGCGCCTGCGCGACCTTGGTGGCCTGATCGTCATCGACTTCATCGACATGGAGGAAGGCAAAAACCAGCGAGCCGTCGAACAACGTCTGCGCGACGCTCTGCACTTCGACCGGGCACGCGTGCAAATGGGCAAGATTTCGCGTTTCGGGCTTATGGAACTCTCGCGGCAACGTCTGCGCCCTGCCCTTAACGAAGGTTCGCATATCACCTGCCCTCGCTGCAATGGCACCGGGGTGGTTCGCGACGCCGAGTCCAGCGCATTGCACGTCCTGCGCCTGTTGCAAGAAGAGGCCATGAAAGAAGGCACCGCTGCCCTGCACGCTCAGGTGCCTGTGGACGTTGCCACTTTCCTTCTGAACGAAAAGCGCGGCGACATTACCAAGATTGAATCGCGCCTTAAGGTGAACCTGGTTCTCATTCCCAACAAGAACCTCGAAACACCACACCACCATATCGAGCGCTTGCGCCACGATGATCCGCGATTGGAAGAAATTGCCACCAGCTTCGATCTCGTGACACAACCCGAACCCCAACTAACCTGGGCACCTAACAAGGCACAAGAGGCTAAAACCCGGCCCGAAGCCCTGGTTAAGGGCATTACTCCTTCGGAACCAGCGCCCGCCCCATCGGCTCCGGTGCAGCGCAAGCCTGCCGTAACCGCTACCCAAGCACCTAGCCTGATCAAGCGACTGATCAATTGGTTAACCGGTACTGCAACGGTTGCTACTCCTGAGCCTGTGGTTGCAGCCGAAAAAACACAACAGGCGAACCGCAACAAGAACGCTCGCCATAATGAACGCCGCGAACGCGGTCACGGTGGGGATCGAAATCGCCAGCGCCGGGGCGAACGACGGCCTGACGCCGTTGAAGCCAAAGTAGACGACGCGGTGGCGCCTGCATCCCGGCCACGCCGTCAGGTCGCCGCACAAGACGCCAGCGCGCCTGTACAAGAGGTTCGCGCCTCGGGCGTTACCGTATCGCCCGCCCCCACTTCTGATAACGCTGAGACAGGGACCTCTAGCCGCGGCGGTCGCAATCGCCGTGGACGTGGACGCAATCGCCGCGAAGAAACTCAAGGCGAAGGCGTTGAAATCGACAATACCGACCTGCCTCTGACAGCAGCTGCTGAAGCCTCGCAATCCGCGATCGCTGCCACAGAAGCCGGAGATCAGCCAGTGGTAGTGACAGATAGCGAAAGCACCGGCGAACAGTCGACTGATAACGATCAGCTTGATCCAGAACGCAAACGCCGTCGTCGCCGCAGCCGTCGTGGCCGTCGCGGCACGGAAACCGGTGCCGAAACGTCTGATTCGCAAGACAGCGAAAGCGATATCGTTGACGAATCGCAGGCATTCGTATCTCATGCGACTCCCGCGTTCAATCCGCAGGTCTTGCCGGCTATTGCAACCGCACAGGGCGGATTCGCCGACGCTGAACAAGCGCCGACGGAAGCGGCCCCTGCTCCAGTCCAGGCTACTGCTCCTATCCAGGCTGCTGCTCCCATCCAGGCTGCCGCTCCCGTCGAGGCCGCTGCTCCCGCTCAGGCTGCTGCTCCTGTCGAGGCTGCTGCTCCGGTCAAGGCTGCTGCTCCTGTCGAGGCTGCTGCTCCAGTCCAAGCTGCTGCTCCCATCCAGGCTGCTGCTCCCGTCGAGGCCGCTGCTCCCGTCGAGGCCGCTGCTCCCGTCGAGGCCGCTGCTCCCGTTCAGGCTGCCGCTCCCGTCCAGGCTGCTGCTCCCGTCCAGGCTGCTGCTCCCGTCCAGGCTGCTGCTCCCGTCCAGGCTGCTGCTCCAATCGAGGCTGCTGCTCCGACGCAAGCCGCAGTTCCCGTTCAAGTGGACACTGCCACTTCAGTAGAGACTACTTCAGCACAATCAGCGCCGCAAATCCCTGAAACGGTCTCCGCCGCTCCTGTGACACCTGAAAAGGCGACTGAACAGGCTGCTGCTCAGGTGAGCCCTGAAGCTACCACAGCGCCGTCGATCCCGGCAGCACCAGTGGAACAAGCGGAAGCCTCAAGCACTGCTACGACTTTGGAAAACATCGTGTTACCGGCTGGAATGGAACTGATAGAAACCAAAGCCGCCGCAGCCGAGATGCCAGTTGCTCCTGTACGCCTGGGACGTGCACGCAAGCCCGCCGCGACCGTCGCAAAGGATTCGTTGCAGCAGGTAGAGACTCACTAAGCAATTATCTGCGAAGCCTGGCCTTATGTGAAATGGGGCCAGGCTCGCAGTTTTTGTTCAACGTAGTTTCAATAAAAAAATAAGGGCCTCGCTGCATTAAGCAACGAGGCCCTTATTCTTTTAAGCCGGCTAACATCCTCGTTAACCGGTGACCCTCAAAAAGGTCGGACGCTGTTGGCGCCCCATGAAAGTTCTTAGGCCTTGGCCACTACGTCAGCCGGCTGACGCGTCAATAGCGCAATCAGGTTGGCCAGTTCCACGCGCATCTGCCTGCGGTCCACCACCATATCGATAGCGCCTTTCTCAAGCAAAAATTCCGAACGCTGGAAGCCTTCGGGTAACTTTTCGCGCACCGTCTGCTCGATTACCCGAGGGCCTGCGAAACCAATGAGTGCCTTTGGCTCTGCGATGACGACATCACCCATGAACGCGAAACTTGCCGACACTCCACCCATGGTGGGATCGGTCAGGATACTGATGAACGGTAGTCCTGCTGCGGCAAGCCGAGTCAACATTGCATTGGTTTTCGCCATCTGCATCAAGGAAAACAGGCTCTCTTGCATCCGAGCACCGCCCGACGCCGCAACACAAATAAACGGTGTCCGATTCGTTATTGCGTCCTGCACGCCGCGCGCAAAGCGCTCTCCGACAACTGACCCCATGGATCCACCCATGAATTCAAACTCAAAGCATGCCAAAACAACCGGTACCGATAAAATCGATCCGCTCATGACAACCATGGCCTCGCTTTCACCCGTTTGCTTGACAGCTTCCATTACCCGTTCGGTATATTTTCGGGTGTCTTTGAACTTCAAGGGATCCATGGGCCGTGTATTCTGACCTATTTCCACCCGGTTCTCGGCGTCGAGTAGTGCTTCGATTCGCGCTCGTGCCCCAATACGCATATGGTGACTGCATTTGGGGCATACATTAAGCGTCGCACGCAAATCTTCTTTGTAAAGCACCGTTTCACAGGCCGGGCACTTAACCCATATCCCCTCTGGCACTCGGCGCGCGGTCACATCGCTGTTGCGATTGATGCGCGGAGGCAAAATTTTCTCGATCCAGCTCATGGTTATTCCTGAATGAGGCTCGATTTCGTATCGAGCCTGTTGTTCTTTTAAACGCGGCCGCCATTATCGCAGACCCGTTCTTAATATGAAGGAGTTGGTCAGGTACTACTGCTGCAGTGCCAAATGAACGTTTCCAAGCCAATCCGACGCCGCCTTGATAGCCAGCGCATCAACTTCGTCAGCCCGGACACCCGCCTGTTGGGCGGACAATACTGCCTGTTCCATCGTCTCGATAAGTTTGCTGCCTATCACTACTGCGTCAGCGTGTTCGCCGAGGCGTCGGGCGCTATCCGCGTCGCGAATGCCGAAGCCCACGCCCACGGGAACCGATACATGCTTGCGGATCTGTGCCAAGCGTTCGGCCACGTCGACCGTATCTATATTGCCAGAGCCAGTCACACCTTTCAGCGACACATAGTAAACATAGCCACGCGCGACCTTCGCCACCTTTTTGATGCGTTCTTCGGTAGAGGTCGGAGCAAGTAGGAAAATGGGATCTATCTGTGCACCACTCAAGCAGGCGGCAAAGTCTACGATTTCCTCGGGTGGGTAGTCGACGACCAACACTCCGTCCACACCCGCCTTTTCGGCGGCGCGAACAAAAGTCTCCTGCCCCATGCGTTCGATTGGGTTGGCGTATCCCATTAGCACTACCGGGGTAGAACTGTCCTTCTGACGGAACTCAGCCACCATTTCAAGAACTTTTCGCAAGCCAACGCCGCGCTGAATAGCACGTTCGGCAGCACGTTGAATTACTGGCCCATCTGCCATGGGATCCGAGAAGGGAATCCCCAGCTCGAGGATGTCAGCCCCCGCTTCTACCAAAGCATGCATCAGCAAAGGCGTAGCCGACACCGAAGGGTCACCCGCGGTGACATAGGGAATTAAAGCGCTGCGCCCTGCAGTTTTGGCAAAAGCCGCCTTGAGTCGTTGATTCGACGAAGTCATGATATTAACTACCCTTTTTATTCTTACAGGCTGATGCCACTGAAATCGGCCACGGTGTGCATATCTTTATCACCTCGGCCTGACAAATTCACCAGGATAACCTTGTCTTTCGAAAGGGTAGGCGCCAACTTAAGCGCATACGCAATAGCATGCGAGGATTCCAGCGCCGGCATGATGCCTTCAGTCCGGCAGCATCCGTGAAAGGCCTCAAGTGCTTCATGGTCGTCGATGCACACGTACTGAGCCCGATTACTGTCTTTTAGCCATGCATGTTCCGGGCCAACTCCGGGGTAGTCGAGTCCGGCTGAAATAGAATGGGTTTCCTGAACTTGGCCGTCCTCGTCCTGCATGACATAGGTTCGATTCCCGTGCAACACACCGACCGCGCCTGCATTCAGGGAGGCGGCGTGTCGCCCCGTTTCAAGGCCTTCGCCCGCCGCTTCGACGCCTATCAATTGCACATCGGCATGATCAATATACGGATAAAAGATCCCCATGGCGTTTGAACCGCCGCCTACGGAGGCCACGATGTAATCAGGTTGCCGGCCGGCGTCTTGCGGCATTTGTTCCAGGCATTCGGTGCCTATGATCGACTGGAAGTCGCGAACCATCATCGGGTAAGGATGGGGCCCCGCCACTGTCCCAATGATGTAGAAAGTATTTTCCACGTTGGTAACCCAGTCGCGCATCGCCTCGTTCAGGGCATCTTTAAGAGTGCGAGAGCCTGAATCGACGGGTACGACCGTTGCGCCCAGCAGTTTCATACGATACACATTCGAGGCCTGACGACGCACATCTTCGCTACCCATGTATATAACGCACTCGAGGCCATAGCGTGCTGCCACGGTGGCTGTTGCGACTCCATGCTGACCCGCCCCAGTTTCCGCAATAATGCGTGGTTTACCCATGCGTCGGGCCAGCAAAATTTGGCCGATGCAATTGTTAATTTTATGGGCGCCAGTGTGATTGAGGTCTTCGCGCTTGAACCATATCTGCGCGCCTCCTAATTGTTCGGACCAACGCTTGGCGTGGTACACCGGGCTAGGACGCCCTACAAAGTGCTTGAGCTCGTAAGCATACTCGCGCAGGAATTCCGGATCGTCGCGATATTTCGCGTACGCATCGCGCAGCTCGTCGAGCGCATGCACCAGTGTTTCGGCAACAAACGAGCCACCGTACTGACCGAAATGGCCTTCAAGGTCAGGTAATGTATAGGATTTCAAATTTATACTCACAGGTTACGCAATATCATTGCAGCGATCCGCCGGGGACCGGTTGACACGTAATACGACATTTTACCAGTGTGGTGCATATAAACACCGGCACACGTTAATGACGACCCGCCGTAATGCCGGAAAGTTCGTTCAAGGCGGCAAGCGCCTTGTTGATTTGCTCGCCGCTTTTTACCTCTATCGTAAACACCATATGCGCCAGCGAGCGACGACTTTGCGTATTTACGCTCACGACGTTCAGTCGTAGCTTGGCGAATACTTCCGACACGTCCCTCAGGAGGTTGTCCCGGTCTTGGGCATGAATGCTGATATCGACCGGGTATAGCGTGTCGCCCGTATCGCCCCAATCTACATCGATAAGCCTTTCAGGCTGTTGTGCCGCCAGTGCCGTGTATGAGGGACAATCGTGACGATGTATCGAAACCCCTCTGCCCCGAGTTACAAAACCAACAATCTGGTCGGGCGGTGCCGGACGGCAGCACCTTGCCAGCTGGGTCATAAGGGAATCTACCCCTACAACCAATACCCCGCTCTTGCCAGTCTTGTCGACGCTTCCCACACCGCGTTGATATACCTTGGCCTCCAGCACTGAACCTGCGCTTGCAGTGGAATCGGACCCTGACCGGGCTTTTTGCGGGGACAATAAATAATCAATCTGGCGTAGACTGAACTCTTCCTTGGCCACGGCCACGTACAGGTCATCGGCCCGAGCGAAATCCAGCTGATGTGCAAGTTGATCGAGATTGACAGCAGTCTTCCCCAAACGCTGCAATTCTTTTTCGACCATGGCCTGGCCTTGAGAAATTCGCTGCTGCAGTTCAATCGCATTGAACCAGGCACGCACTTTCGCACGAGAACGCGGACTGGCAAGAAAACCGAGTTGTGGATTCAGCCAATCGCGCGATGGTCCGCCAGATTTTGCCGCAATGATCTCTACCGTTTGGCCCGTAGACAGCTGGGTAAGGAGTGGCACCATCTGGCCATCGACCCGTGCCCCGCGGCAACGATGTCCCAAATCGGTATGCAGGTAATAGGCGAAATCCACGGGCGTGGCTCCGGCAGGCAACTCGATAACCCGCGCTTGGGGGGTCATGACGTAAATATGCTCACCCGATTTGTCCGCCACCGACTTTTCTATTCCCTCTGGGACACTATGGTCGTGCACTGACCCACGGCTGCTGCCGTCCTTCTCCCACGCTAACAGCTGGCGCATCCAGGCGAGCTTCTGGTCATATCCGGTACTTGCAGCGACCTCGCCGCCCTTGGAGCCCGACTCTTTATATAGCCAATGTGCTGCCATGCCATACTCTGCGAACTGATGCATTTCTTGGGTACGGATCTGTATTTCGAAAGTGCGCCCTTCCGCATCGGCCACGACAGTATGCAATGATCGATAACCGTTAGGCTTGGGACGCGAAATATAATCATCGAATTCATCGGACACAGGTGTCCACAAGGAATGCGCCAATGCCAGGACCGCATAACAAGCGCGTTCATCATCCACGATGACGCGCAAGGCACGAAGGTCAAAAAGTTGACTGAACTCGAGATGCTTGATGCGCATCTTGTTCCAAATGCTGAATATGTGCTTGGGCCGTCCGGTCACCTCCGCCGAAATATGCGCGTCTGCCAACGCATCTTTCAAACCATTCACGACGGCCTCAATAAACGCTTCGCGCTCGACGCGCTTTTCTTCCAGTTGCCGCGCAATTGTCTTATAGGTTTCAGGATCCTGGAATCTGAACGCCAAATCTTCCATTTCCCACTTGAGTTGCCAGATCCCCAAACGGTTTGCCAAAGGCGTATAGAGCTCCATTGTTTCCCGCGCAAGGCTTTGGGGATAAGGCGTCTTGGAACTGGCATGCCAGCGCAAGGATTGCAATCGAGACGCCAGACGCATCAGCACAATCCGAAGATCCGCCGCCATCGCCAATAGCATCTTGCGTTGCATCTCTTTTTGGTCGCTACCGTGGGCAGCGCTGTCGCTCGACCTTCCCGCCAGATTACCTAGACGTAAGAGCGCTCGCGTTCCCTGCACCAACGACAGAACCTCCGGCCCGAACGCTTTACGTACGGCATCGGTTCCAGCCACTGCGGTATCGTCTCGAAGCACGGTGATAAGCGCACTTGCACGCGTTACGGCGTCGGTCCCGAGCTCGGCCAGAATTCCAACCACCGCGGCGCTGTGCTCCGCGAGCGGTTCACCCGTATCGGCCAGGACGCCTGCTAAGGGTTCGCGCACCCATTCCACGGCAAGCGCGAGCAGATCCTTGCCTGCCGGATTCAGGCCCTTGCTGGCATGGGCAAACCATTCGACATTAAATGGCGAAGCGCGGGAAACCGAAAATGCATTCGTGGGCATAGATAACAAAGACTGATGCAAAGAAATACGAAACGTAGTCAGGCGACTCTATACTAACGTGTCTGCAAAGCAACCGCGAATCAGATATATGAATACTATCGACCAGAAAACGCTGCTTATTGTCTGGCATTCGCGAACCGGCGCCGCGCGACAAATGGCGCAAGCCGCCGCAAAGGGTGCCACATCCATCGCAGCAGAGCTGCAGGCCACCGAGCGCTTCCAAATCGTATCAAAACCAGCTGTCGACGCCGACGCCGCCGATTTGTTGAATGCTGACGCATTTTTGTTCTGCGCACCCGAGAATTTGGCCGCTTTGAGCGGAGCGATGAAGGAATTTTTTGATCGGAGTTATTACGGCGCCCTGGACCAACTGAACGGTAGGCCTTACGCCATCATGATAAGCGCCGGATCAGACGGCAGTTCGGCAGCACGGCAAGTGGAGCGAATCTGTACCGGCTGGCGTTTGCACCTGATCGCCCCTGCGCTAATCGTTAATACCGACGCCCAGACTCCCGAGGCCATTCTGGCGCCCAAAACCATCACGGAAAATAACCGAACTTCGTGTGAAACGCTGGGCGGCACGTTGGCCGCCCTGTTGTTGTAGGCAGAACGCGTTATGCCACTGCTGCGGTGACTACGATCTCGACCTTGAAATCGGGGTTGGCCAGACGAGCTTCGACCGTAGCACGTGGGGGCGCATTACCGGGCGCGACCCATGCATCCCATGCCTTGTTCATGCCGTCGAATTCCTTCATATTGGTCAGGAATATTTGAGCCATCAGGATACGCGATTTATCAGTGCCTGCTGTCGTCAGCAAACGATCGATCGTAGCCAAGACCTCTGCGGTTTGCCCCTGGATATCCAGAGTACTGTCCTGGGGAACCTGCCCGGCCAGATAGGCTATGCCGTTGTAAACGGCCATGTCTGATAACCGTTTCTCAACGTTGATGCGTTCGACTTCGCTCATACTGCGCTCCTGAGTTGTAAAGGTAAAGGGCAAATCAGCCGGATTATAAGATCGCGGCTCATTTCATGAAATTTTGGGTTTGCCACCTTCTACAAGTCGCTCAGGGCGGCGGCAATTGAAAAACCTGACGCAAATAGGCAAGATAAGCGGGGTCATCGCACATGGTTTTCTCAGGTGCGTCGGAAACCTTGGCGACCGGCTGCCCATTGCAACGTACCATTTTCATGACGATCTGCAGGGGTTCGTGACCCAAGTCGTTGGTAAGATTCGTTCCGATGCCAAAAGAGATTTTGCAGCGACCTGCAAAGTGTTTTGCCAGCTCGATAGCCTTAGGAATCGTCAACGCATCGGAAAACACTAATGTTTTCGTACGCGGGTCGGCGCGGTTTGCCAGATAGTGGGCAAGCAAACGTTCACCCCATGCAAAGGGATCCCCCGAATCGTGGCGCGCGCCATCGAATAATTTGCAAAAGTACATGTCGAAATCGCGCAGGAAAGCATCCATACCATAGACGTCGGATAGAGCAATTCCGAGATCGCCACGATATTCCTTGGCCCAGACCTCAAGTGCGAACACCTGCGAGTCGCGCAAACGTGGCCCCAGAGCCTGGCAAGCCTGCAAATACTCGTGTCCCATGGTGCCAAGTGGCGTAACCCGGTGCTTCATTGCCAGCTTTACATTGCTGGTGCCGGCGAAATTGGAGCCCATTTGAGCTTTCATCGTCACAACGACTTCTTCATGCCACTTCTTGGAGAAGCGCCGACGAGTGCCATACTCGGCCACCCGAAAGTCCAACAGGGCAGGATCGTCGGTAACGAGCTGCATTTTCGACTGTAGGCGATTTCGCCCTTCTTCCCAGGCTGGGTCTCGGCACACGTTGCGGAAGTACACTTCGTTGACGATGGCCAACACCGGAATCTCGAACAGAATGGTATGCAGCCAGGGCCCTTTGACAATGATGTCAATCTCGCCAGCAGCCGCGCCGGCGGACACGGTGATGCATTTCTCTGGCATGTGGAACAGGCCTAGAAAATCCACGAAGTCGCTCTTCATGAAACGCAAGCCACGCAGATACTGAAGCTCGGGCTCGGTGAATTGAAGCTTGCACAACTTGTGGATCTCTTCTCGAATTTCATCGAGGTATGGCACCAGATTCACTTTGGGAGTACGGCATTTATAGCGGTACTCGACGTGCGCGGCCGGAAAATGATGCAGCACCACCTGCATCATGGTGAATTTATATAAATCGGTGTCGAGTAACGAAGTAATTATCATCGCATTACAAATAATGTTTTTCCTACCATAGCACAGTGCAGGCACGTAATCTCGGGAGCTTGACAAATGCCACATCGAAAGACTACTTCGACAAAAGGTCAATTCGGGCTTACCTGCATTTATTGGGTAAAATTGCTATATCTGATGCTGGAGCCTTGAAATGACACATGTGGTTACCGAGAACTGTATTAAATGCAAATTCACCGACTGCGTGGATGTCTGTCCGGTGGACTGCTTCCGCGAAGGTGCTAACTTTTTGGTTATTGACCCGGACGAATGCATTGATTGCGCAGTTTGCGTGCCCGAATGCCCGGCTAATGCCATATTCGCCGAAGAAGACGTACCGCAAGACCAAGTACAGTTTATTGCGCTGAACGCCGAGCTTACCCCGGAGTTCGGGATGATCAATCGTTCCAAACAGCCGTTGCCGGACGCGGACGACTGGAACGGCGTCGACGATAAACTGAAGCACCTGGAACGCTAATCGCGCTCGCACGCAGCGCCATGATAAATCAAAAGTACACGCGGGAAACCGTGACGCACGTCAGGCAGTGGGTGTCCGATAAGTTATTTTCCTTCACAACCACCCGGCCTGATCATTTTTCATTTATACCTGGGCAATTTGCCCGACTGGGCCTGCCCACCTGTGAAGGCGGCGCGCCCCAGGTATGGCGCGCGTATTCCATGGTCAATGGACCTGGCCAGACCGGGCTCGAGTTTTATTCCATACTGGTCCCCGGAGGCGAATTTACACCTCGACTCGCCAAGCTCGTACCAGGGGACTCGCTTTATATCGATAGATCAGCGTTCGGCTTTCTGACGCTAGACCGATTCGAACCCGGCGGGGTCTTATGGCTAATTGCCACCGGGACGGGAGTCTCCGCTTACCTTTCGTTGTTGCAAGATGCCAACACATGGCTGTCGTATCAACGCATCATTTTAGTCCACGGCGTCCGACACGCCGCGGAACTTGCTTACCGGGCCGAAATCCTTGAATGGGCTGCTCGACCGCCCGTCTCCGTCGATCCTAAGTCCGCGGCCCAGCTCCGTTATTTGCCGATCGCGACCCGCGAAAAACTGCCCGATACCCCGCAAGAAAGGCTAACCAGGCTCATTGAGAGCGGCCAGCTAGAAACGCTCGCGGATTCTGCGCTCGACCCGAAAGCGTCAAAGGTTATGTTATGCGGCAATCCGGAAATGCTGCATGAGGCTCGCGGCTTGCTAACCAAACGCGGCTTTGCGGTAGGTCGAAGGGGGATTCCCGGTAATATGGCGGTAGAAAATTACTGGTAATGCCCAACGTTTTATGATTAGCTTATAAAACAAAGGAATATCGCGAAGTAAAACAGGCTGTTACTTTAGACCCTGCGGACGAAATTACCTGGCGTACAATTTGGCCGCGCTCCACATGCGACCGGATCGTTACACACAAACGCTTCCACGAGGCTTACATTATGCTGTACGACTTACATGAGCTTCAACGTGCATTTCTGACACCGTTAGCCGCGTTCACCGATACCGGCTCGCAGATTTTTTCGCACCCTTATAGCCCGTTTGCTTATACCCCCGTTTCACGTCAGATCGCGGCGGCTTACGAATTAGTACATCGCCTTGGTAAGGACTACCAAAAGCCCGCCTGGGGACTGGCCACGACGCTAGTCAACGGTGTTGAAACAGAAGTCACCGAACAAGCGGTCATTCAGAAGCCATTCTGTAATCTCGTTCACTTCAAACGTGAACGAAGCGAGAACCCCCAAGGTGATCCGCGCATTCTTTTGGCCGCTCCTCTTTCAGGTCATCATTCGACATTGTTGCGCGATACCGTGCGCGCGCTTTTGCCGAACCACGAGGTATACGTAACCGATTGGGTCGATGCCCGTATGGTGCCCGTGTCGGCCGGCCCGTTCCATTTGAACGATTACGTTGCATACATACAGGAATTCATCCGGTTTCTCGGTCCCGATGTGCACGTTGTATCGGTATGTCAGCCCACTGTTCCCGTCTTGGCCGCTATCTCTTTGATGGCAACCAACAACGAGCCATCCCTGCCGCGCAGCATGATCATGATGGGCGGCCCTATCGATACCCGCGAATCACCCACTCAGGTAAACAAGCTGGCCATCACGAAATCATACTCATGGTTCGAAGACAGGTTGATTCATCGTGTACCATCACGTTTTCCTGGCGCTGGAAGGCCTGTTTATCCGGGTTTCCTCCAACATACAGGGTTCGTCGCCATGAATCCTGACCGTCATGTACGATCGCATTACGATTTCTACCTTGATCTGGTGAAGGGTGACAACGAAGACGCTGAAACGCACCGCAAGTTTTACGACGAATACAATGCTGTCCTCGACATGCCGGCGGAATTCTATTTGGATACCATCAAGGTAGTATTTCAGGAGCATCAATTGCCCACGGGAACCTGGGTAATTAACGGTCAGAAGGTCGACCCTTCCGCCATCAAGTCAGTAGCGCTGCTTACCATCGAAGGCGAATTCGACGATATCTCGGGCGAAGGCCAGACGCGTGCCGCCCAAGATCTCTGCACTGGGATAAGCCCGGAACGGAAAGAGCATTACCTTGCAGCCAAATGTGGACATTACGGTATATTCTCGGGGCGCCGCTGGCGCGAAACGATTTGCCCTAAAATAGCGACATTTATACGCCAATCTGCTTAAAGGCGCTGGCTCTACTATGGAAATCAGGGGCCCTAGCGGCCCCGATTTTTTTCTATGCCTTTATTGTCCCTTAGCGACCGCATCGATGCGGTGCTTCCCCAAACCCAATGCACTAAATGTGGCTATGACGGCTGCCGTCCGTATGCTGAAGCCATTGCATACGATCACGAAGAGATAAATCGGTGCCCGCCAGGGGGACAGGCCGGTATAAAAGAATTGGCGGCCCTCTTGGACCGTGCCGAAATTCCGCTGGATATCGGCTGCGGCCAACATCACCCGCTGACGGTCGCCGTCATCGATGAACCGCATTGCATCGGATGCACCCTCTGTATACAGGCCTGTCCGGTCGACGCTATTATTGGCGCCAACAAACTGATGCATACGGTATTACCCGACCGGTGTACCGGCTGCGATTTATGCGTGGCGCCGTGCCCCGTGGACTGCATTACCATGGTTCCCGCAACGGTCGAATGGACGGAAGATCGGGCCAACACCGCTCGCCTTCATCATCAGCAGCGACAGCAACGTCTAAATGCAGCGCACCACGAGTCTTCCCGCCTGGCTGCCAGTACGCTGGCCAACAAAGCCCCGCTGTCCCTGGCTGCCAAGAGTGACGTGGCAACTCGTCAACAAACTGTAGCCGATGCTCTGGCCCGCGCGCGTGCCCGCCGTCGAAAAGAATGAACAACGCAAAACGTATTGAAATTTTTACACACTTTCAGGCAGCGAATCCCAACCCCACCACCGAACTGGAGTATGAAACCACCTTCCAGCTGCTTATCGCAGTAATTCTTTCGGCTCAGGCGACGGACCGTTCCGTAAATATTGCAACGCGCAAGTTTTTTCCAGAGCATGGAACTCCAGAAAGCATGTTGACTTTGGGCGTAGAAGGTCTGGCCGACTACATCAAGACAATAGGCCTATATAAAACCAAAGCCAGTAACGTTATAAAGACATGTCAGATTCTTGTTGACCGATACGGCAGCCAGGTGCCCGACGACCGAGATGCATTGGAATCATTGCCGGGTGTGGGGCGCAAGACAGCAAACGTGGTACTTAATACAGCATTCGGGCATCCAACCATAGCAGTTGATACGCATATTTTCAGAGTGGCCAACCGTACACGCATCGCCCCTGGGAAATCGGTGCTGGAAGTCGAAAGGAAACTGGAAAAGGTTATACCCGCCGCTTTTTTGCAAGATGCGCACCACTGGCTCATACTGCACGGACGCTACATTTGTATCGCGCGAAAGCCAAAATGCCCCCAGTGCGGAATTTCAGATCTATGCGAATATAAAGACAAAACTCCGCACGGCTAGGGTTTTCCGTACCTATGAAAAACCCGCATAGTTTTCTGCGCTGCAACACCCCATACTTCGCTCCTATCTTCAACAGTTTTTACATCCAACTGGTTGGTAATGAGCGAATACATCTTAGAAACCAAACATCTGGTGAAAGAGTTCCGCGGCTTCGTCGCGGTTAATGACGTCAGCCTCCAGGTGAAACGTGGCACTATCCATGCGCTGATCGGGCCTAATGGTGCGGGCAAGACCACTTGTTTTAATCTGCTCACCAAATTTCTTACACCGACCTCAGGAAGAATTTTTTTCGCAGACCATGAAATTACCGACGAAAAGCCTGCGCAAATAGCGCGGCGCGGCATCATCCGTTCATTCCAGATCTCCGCTGTCTTTCCACAACTTACCGTGCTTGAAAACGTACGTATCGGCTTGCAGCGTAAAACAGGGGTTTCGTTTCACTTCTGGCGCAGCGACCGCATCCTGAACAGCCTGAACGATGCCGCCCTTGAACTCCTGAATCAAGTCGATCTGGCGGAGTACGCAAACGAACTGACCGTCAATCTTCCCTACGGACGCAAGCGTGCCCTGGAGATCGCCACGACGCTGGCGATGGATCCTGAGCTCATGCTGCTCGACGAACCCACTCAGGGCATGGGCCACGAAGACGTCAGCCGTGTTACCCAACTAATTAAAAAGGTCGGCGCAGGACGCACGATACTCATGGTTGAACATAACATGGGCGTAGTCGCGCAAATAGCCGACAAGATCACCGTCCTGGCCCGTGGTGCCGTCCTTGCCGAAGGCACCTATCAAGAAGTATCAAGCAATGCCAAGGTCATGGAGGCCTATATGGGCACCACTACCGGCGAACTCGAAGGAGCCCACGGATGAACAGCACCGCTGCTCTTGAAATTTCTAATTTGCACGCCTGGTACGGCGAGTCTCATGTATTACACGGGGTATCCCTGAACGTTGCTCAGGGCGAAGTCGTAACCTTGCTGGGCCGTAATGGCGCGGGTCGCACGACGACCTTGCGGGCGATTCTAGGGTTGACTGGCACCCGTAAAGGCTCCATCCGCGTACAGGGCACCGAGTCCATTAACTTGCCTACCTACCGTATCGCCCATCTGGGCATCGGCTATTGCCCCGAGGAACGCGGAATTTTTGCCGGGCTTACCTGCGAAGAAAACTTGCTGTTGCCGCCAACTGTCGGTGACACGTTGGGCGGTGGGATGTCCCTGGCAGAAATCTACGACATGTTTCCCAATCTGGAAGAACGCAAAGACTCTCCCGGCACTCGACTGTCGGGCGGCGAACAACAGATGTTGGCCGTGGCGCGCATTCTTCGCACCGGCGCGAATTTATTGCTCCTTGACGAAATATCCGAGGGCCTAGCGCCTGTCATTGTGCAAGCGCTCGCGCGCATGATCAAAGCGTTGAAGACCAAGGGTTACACCATTGTCATGGTCGAACAGAACTTCCGGTTCGCTGCGCCCTTGGCCGATCGATTCTATGTCATGGAACACGGCCAGATCGTCGAACAATTCAATGCCGCTGAACTACCAGCAAAACAAGATGTGCTTAATACGCTGCTCGGCGTGTGAACACGTAACAATCCGGGGAACCGGTATAACAAAATCAGGAGACTCTTCCATGAAACTGCGCTTATTATCCGCCGCACTTGCTCTCGCCGGCCTCTCAATGACCGCTCCAGGGCATGCGGCCGGAATTTCCGATGACGTGATTCGTATCGGCTTCATCACCGATATGTCGGGTCTGTATTCCGATATCGACGGTCCGGCAGGCGCGGAAGCAATCCGCATGGCAATCGCCGATGCAGGCGGCGAAGTCAACGGTAAAAAAATCGAACTGCTCGTAGCCGACCACCAAAACAAAGCTGACATCGCATCGGCGCGAGCCCGCGAATGGTTTGACGAAAAGAAAATCGACGTCCTGATCGGCGGCACCAGCTCGGGTACTGCGCTGGCAATGGCCGGTGTAGCGGCCGAAAAGAAGAAACCTTTCATTTCAGTGGGTGCAGCGGCATCCGAACTGACCAACTCGCAATGCTCGCCGTACACGGTTCACTACGCGTATGACACCATCGCGCTGGCGCGCGGCACCGGCTCTGCGGTCGTAAAGAACGGTGGCAAGTCATGGTATTTCCTGACCGCCGACTACGCATTCGGTCACGCACTTGAGCGCGATACGGCCAATGTTGTTAAAAGCGCCGGCGGTACGGTGGTAGGCACGGTCCGCGCACCGCTCAGCACATCAGACTTTTCCTCGTTCATGCTGCAGGCCCAATCATCGGGCGCCAAGATTCTTGGCCTCGCCAACGCTGGCGGCGACTTCATCAACTCGGTCAAGGCCGCCAAAGAATTCGGCGTCACCAACACCATGAACCTGGCTGGTTTGCTGGTATTCATCAACGACGTGCATGCGCTGGGACTCGAGGCGACTCAAGGCATGTATTTGACCAGCGGCTGGTACTGGGACAAGGACGACGAGTCACGCAAATGGGGCGAGCGTTTCTTTGAGAAACACAAACGCATGCCGTCCTTTTTGCAAGCGGGCGACTACTCTGCCGTGGGCTTCTACCTGCGCGGGGTCAAGGCTAGCGGTACAGACGACGCCGATACCATCATGAAATGGATGAAGTCCAATAAGGTCAACGACTTCTTCGCCCCCAATGGCTATGTACGCGAAGACGGCCGTATGGTTCACGACATGTATCTGATGCAAGTTAAGAAGCCGTCCGAATCCAAACGCCCATGGGACTACTACAACATAGTAGAGACTCTGCCCGGCGATAAGGTATACGCTTCTTTGGCAGAATCCACCTGTAAGTTCATCAAGAAATAACTTCCTGTTCGCTATAAAAGGCAATGCTCCAGGCAACGCGCCGGAGCATTGCCGTTATTGCACTGCACATACTCGCGTCGTCATGGATTTCCTGCACATATGACTGAAATATTCGGCATACCTATCCAAGCGTTACTGGGTCAGCTATTGCTGGGCTTGGTAAATGGATCGTTTTACGCAGTACTGTCTCTCGGCCTTGCTGTGATATTTGGTCTTCTTAATATCATCAATTTCGCACACGGCGCACTTTATATGCTGGGCGCGTTTCTGGCATGGATGGGGCTGGCGTACCTAGGCCTGAATTACTGGGTCATGTTGGCGGTAACACCGGTAATCGTGGGCCTGTTCGGAATACTTATCGAACGCACCCTGATTCGACACTTATATAAGCTTGACCATTTATATGGTCTGCTCCTGACTTTCGGTATAACACTGCTGCTCGAAGGTATATTTCGCAGCGTTTACGGCGTATCGGGCCAGCCCTATGCGACGCCTGCACTTCTCCAGGGTGGTGTCAACCTTGGATTCATGTACCTGCCCATTTACCGGGCCTGGGTAGTGCTTGCCTCGCTGGTGGTGTGCTTTGCCACTTGGTTCGTCATCGAAAAAACCCGCCTGGGTGCATTGCTGCGCGCCGGTACCGAAAACCCGCGACTGGTCGAAGCTTTCGGCGTAAACGTACCGTTGGTTGTCACCCTTACCTACGGCTTTGGCGTGGCGCTCGCTGGCTTTGCCGGCGTCCTGGCTGCCCCGGTAATGCAGGTTTCACCCCTTATGGGTTCGAACCTGATCATCGTAGTGTTCGCTGTAGTCGTCATTGGCGGAATGGGCTCCATCATGGGGTCTATCGTTACAGGACTGGGCCTCGGAGTAATTGAAGGTCTCACCAAGGTATTCTGGCCAGAAGCGTCCAATACGGTCGTATTTATCATCATGGTAATTGTTCTACTGTTACGCCCCGCCGGCCTTTTTGGGAAAGAAAAATGAATCGTCAATTAATAGGCTACTTACTGGTTGCGATCATTATTGCCTTTCTTCCGGCAATAGGGGCTTACCCAATTTTTGTCATGAAGGTCATGTGCTATGCATTATTTGCCTGCGCCTTCAACTTGTTGTTGGGTTATACGGGACTTCTGTCATTCGGCCACGCCGCATTCCTTGGGGGTGCCGCTTATGCCACCGGCCACGCGCTAGCAGTATGGGGGGTCCCCACCCCCGCGGGGCTGCTATTTGGTACCGGGGTTGCCGCATTGCTGGGTCTGGTTATGGGGGCACTGGCCATTCGCCGAAGTGGCATTTACTTTGCCATGATTACTTTGGCCATGGCTCAAATGGTGTTCTTTTATTTTCTTCAAGCTCCCTTCACCCACGGTGAAGACGGCCTGCAGGGAATCCCGCGTGGCGATTTATTCGGTCTGGATCTCAGCAAAGACCTGAATCTGTACTACGTGGTCATGGTTATTTTCATCGTTGGCTATGCTATTTGCTGGCGCACCATCAATTCTCCGTTTGGCCAGGTACTGAAAGCCATACGTGAAAATGAACCCCGTGCGATCTCGTTGGGCTATAACGTCGACAACTTCAAGCTGCTCGTTTTTGTTCTGTCCGCGGCTCTGGCTGGGCTGGCCGGCGCCACCAAAGCTCTGGTATTCGTCTCTGCCACCTTGTCCGATGCCACATGGCAGATGTCGGGCATGGTCATCCTTATGACCCTTATCGGCGGGCTCGGTACGTTCACCGGTCCTGTTGTCGGGGCGTTCATCGTTGTCATGCTCGAGAACAAGGTCGGCGAATTCGGGCGTTTTCTTACCCAGGCTACCGGCTTACAGTGGTTCCAGATTCTCGGCGAGTCCGTAACCATCGTTATCGGATTAATCTTCATTATTTGCGTAATGGCCTTCCGCCGCGGTATTGTTGGCGAGCTGATCTATCGCTTTAAAGCCAAAAAAGCCTGACCTTCGGGTGCACAGCAAAAAGAATGGGCACCTTCGGGTGCCCATTCTGCATTTAATAAAACCGAAAACCGAACCGATAACCCATTAAGCCAACGCATAAGCGACGTCACGCCGCCAGCACCGCTATTACCTACACGGGAAGCACTGCTTTTTTGGCGTTGCCTAAACCTAGATAGCTTTCAATAACGCGCGGATTTCCGCTGAGTTCTTTGGCGCGACCTTCGAGAACAATTTCGCCGGTCTCGAGGACATAGCCATAGTCGGCAACCTGTAGAGCGGCCCTGGCATTTTGCTCGACCAGCAAGATAGCAACACCGGTACTGCGCAGACGGGAAATGATCTGGAAGATTTCACGCACTATTTTCGGGGCCAGACCCAGGCTGGGTTCGTCAAGCATCAATAATTGGGGCTGGGCCATAAGCGCCCTGCCAACAGCAAGCATTTGCCGCTCGCCGCCCGAGAGCGTTCCTGCCTCTTGGGTGCGGCGCTCGCGCAAGCGCGGGAATAAATCATAGACTTCATGAATGGTTTCTTTCCAGCCATGCTTGCCGGCACGATACAGCCTGAAGCCGCCCAGCAGCAGATTGTCTTCAACCGACATGCTGCTAAACAATTCACGTTTTTCGGGAACCAGCGAGATACCGTCAGAGACCCTGCGTTCGACCTGCCATGAACCAATTTCGGAACCCAAATACTGTACCGATCCCAAGCTGTGACCCGAGGCAGGTAAAGATCCCATGATTGAATTCAACAAGGTGGATTTCCCTGCACCATTCCCGCCAATAACGGTCACAATACTGCCGCGGCTCACCAGAATGTTGGC
This sequence comes from Candidimonas sp. SYP-B2681, assembly GCF_003971065.1. Taxonomy (GTDB): domain Bacteria; phylum Pseudomonadota; class Gammaproteobacteria; order Burkholderiales; family Burkholderiaceae_B; genus Pollutimonas. Next base: position 220,766 of record NZ_RYDV01000005.1, on the reverse strand, counting down.
GCCGGTGACCGCATTGACCTTGCCATATTTGGCGGACAGATCGGTGACCTTAAGAATGGGATGCTTGGGTTTACTTGCCGCGTTCATGCTTTGCCCCCCACTGCAGTAGCTGATATTGGCCCCGAGGTAGTCGGTACAGCGGTGTCTTCATCGACATAAGGCGCGTCGTGGAAATCGAGGTCGTCGTCAATACCGCCCAGGTAGGCTTCGAGCACAGCAGGGTTCTGCTGGATATCCGCAGGCAGGCCTTCAGCCAGCTTGATACCGAAATCCATAACCACAAGGTGATCAGTAAGGTTCATCACGAAATCCATATCGTGTTCGACTAGAAGAATGCTCATGCCTTCGAGCCGCAACTGATCAAGCACCTTGGCCAGTTCAAGTTTCTCTTTGTAGCGTAAGCCAGCCGCTGGCTCATCGAGCAGTAGCAGCACCGGATCAGCGGCTAAAGCACGGGCGATTTCAAGGATACGTTGCTGGCCCAAGGCCAGATTACCAGCTTGTTCATATAAATAATCGCCTAGGCCGACGCGCTGAAGCTGCGTCGCCGCTTCATGCAATAGTTCGGCTTCATCACGCCGATCGGCATGCAAGGCGGCTGCCAATACGCCCACCTTGCTTCGCAGGTGGGCTCCTAAAGCGACATTTTCGAGCACCGTCATGGTGGGCAAAAGTTGTACATGCTGGAAAGTACGGCCCACACCAAGCTTGGCAATCTCTCGTGACGGAAGCACGTCAAGACGCTGCCCCATAAAACTGACCTTACCGCTGGTCGATGGAAGTACACCTGTAATCAGGTTGAAGGTCGTGCTTTTACCTGCGCCGTTTGGCCCGATCAACCCCATGATCTCGCCAGCCTTGAGCGAAAAACTGATATCGTTTACCGCGACCAGACCGCCGAATTCCTTGCGTATCGCTTCGACTTCGAGCACCAGCGACCCTTTTTCGGGGCGAGACCTTTTAACGAGGGCGGGCGCTACAGGAGGAGGAGCGATACGCCGCCGTTCGCTAGCGCCCGTCAATGCCGACCACCATGAAGATAAAATCGGCCACACACCGTCCCGGGCATATTGCAGCACCAGAATCATCAATACGCCAAAAACGATGAGCTCGAAATTTGCCGTGGTGTCGAGTATTTTGGGCAGCATGTTCTGAAGTTGGTCTTTGAGGGTCAGAATGAGCCCCGAGCCCAGCACCGCGCCCCAGACGCTGCCCGCCCCACCGACCACCGCCATGAATAGATATTCGATGCCGTAGTTCAGCCCAAAAGGACTGGGGCTAACCGCGCGTTGCATGTGAGCGTACAGCCAGCCCGACAAGCAGGCGAGCAAGGCGGCATAAACAAAAATAATGACTTTGTAGCTGGCCATATTGATGCCGAAAGATTCGGCCATGCCGCCACCGCTCTTGAGCGCCCTTATGGCGCGACCCGGGCGAGAGTCGAGCAAATTACGCGTGGCCCACATAGAAAGCAATACAGCGATCCAGATCAGATAATAGATATAGCGGCCGTTACCCAGCGATACGCCAAGAATTTCGATTGGGGCGATACCGGCAATCCCATCATATTGGCCCAGGAACGCAAGGTTGCCGAACAGGTAATACAAGGACAGGCTCCAGGCGAGCGTACCTAAAGGAAGGTAATGACCGGACAAACGCAGCGTGATAGCGCCCAGGACATAGGCCACCACGAAGGTAACGGCAAGTCCGATCAGCAAAGCCAGCCAGGGTGACCAGCCTATGGACGTCGTTAACCATGCCGTGGTGTACGCGCCTATGCCAACGAACGCCGCCTGGCCAAACGACGTCAGGCCGCCCACACCCGTCAGCAGAACGAGCCCCAGCACCACAAGGCTGGCCAGGCCCACATAATTCAGGTGAGTGATCCAGAATTCCGGCGTGCTGGACACCATAGGCAATGCCGCCAGAACAACGATAACCAAAGCGAGCAATAAGCGGTTCATGATTTATTCCTCATCGTCCGTATGGTGAGCGCCAAAAGAACGCCACAACAACACAGGAATAATCAAGGTAAACACGATAACCTCTTTATAAGCGCTAGCCCAGAACGATGAAAACGCTTCCAGGATACCTACAAACAAGGCGCCGACCGCAGCAATCGGATAGCTGATCAGCCCGCCAAAGATAGCGGCCACAAAACCTTTTAGCCCTATCAGGAAACCTGTGTCGTAATAAATGGTTGTAACGGGCGCGATCAGCATGCCAGACAACGCTCCGATGGCTGCTGCCAATGTAAAAGTAAGGCTGCCGGACATATTCGTACTAATGCCTACCAGGCGGGCGCCCCTTCGATTGACGGCAGTGGCCCGTAAAGCGCGACCGTACAATGTTTTGCCAAAAAACATCCACAGGCCAATGATCAATAGTGCGCATGTGCCCAGTACAAAGAAGGTCTGTGCCGACCAGCTGACCGGTCCCATTTGAACTTCGCCTTCCATAAACGGCGGTGTCCGCCACCCTTCGGCGCCGAAGAACACCAAGGCCAGACCCGTGAGAGCGAAGTGCACAGCAACCGAAATAATCAATAGAACCAGCACACTCGCTTCCGCCACCGGTTGATACACCAAGCGGTAAAGCATTGGCCCCAACGGCACGACCAGGACCATGGAAAACAGAACGTTGATCCACAATGCGGTGTCTTTGCTGACGATATATGGCGCGAGGAAGTACAACACCATTGGCAATAATAAAGACCATGAGAAAGTCTTGCCCATGCCCGACCAGTTCCTGCTGCGCGAGGCCGCTATGACTTCCACTGCGAAAACAATGGCACCAATAATCAGCAGCAGGTTGACAGTACCTGGGATGCGGCCGTTGACCATGAAAGCCAATGTCAGTGCGCCAAATGCGACGAACTCGCCTTGAGGAATGAAAATGACGCGCGTGACCAGAAATACCAGTACCAGCGCCAGACCCAATAAGGCATAAATGGCACCATTCATGACGCCATCCTGCAGCAGGATCAGTAATATTGTTGAATCCATTCCGGACAACACCATAACAATGGGGTGCGATCGATTTGCACCCCTACATCGGTCAAAGACATAAATACCGGCCTGTCAGGCCGGTATTGGCATCAGCTTGTTCGTTCCGCCCCTAACGCGCAAGCAGGTCCGATCGCAACACGCTTCGGGCCTGCCATTGTACGGTTTAGAGATCGGGCTGATACGTCCATTTGCCGTCGACGACTTTGACCATCACACGAGCGCGCTCATCGAAACCTGCATGGTTGGTCGCCGACATGTTGAAGACGCCTTGCGACGCGGGCAAGTCTTTAATCTGCTCGATGGCGTCACGTAGTGCCTGACGGAATTGTGGTGTGCCTGGCTTTGCACCCGTTTTAAGTGCTTGCGGAATGGCAGCAGCAACCAGCAAGCCCGCATCCCACATGTGTCCGCCGAACGTGTTGATGGTACCGGCGCCGTACTTGGCCTCGTATTTGGTTTTATATTCAAGAGCACTTTTCTTGACGGGGTTGCTGTCGGGCAGCTGATCGGCCACCAATAAAGGGCCTGCCGGCAGGATCATGTCGTTGCAGTCTTTGCCGCAGACGCGGAGCACATCGTTATTAGCGGCCCCGTGTGTCTGGTACATGATGCCTTTATAGCCGCGGCTTTTCAGTTCGCGCTGTGGCAATGCTACGGGCGTGCCCGAGCCAGCTACCAGAATGCCATCGGGTTTCGCTGCAACAAGCTTGAGCGCCTGCCCTGTGACACTGGTATCAGTACGCCCATAGCGTTCGACACCAACCATCTTGATACCCTTGGCCTTGGCAGCTTCGGTCATGACATTCAACCAACCTTCGCCGTAAGCGTCGCTGTAGCCAATAAAGCCCAGAGTTTTCACGCCCTGTTTAGCCATTGCATCAGCCAGCGCGCTTGCCATCAGTTGATCATTTTGGGGGGTCTTGAATACCCATTTGCGCGCGCCGTCGACCGGCTCGACAATTTTCGCATTTGCCGCAACACTGATCATCGGCGTATTGGTTTCGCCTGCCACATCAACCATCGCGAGCGAGCCAGGAGTTACCGACGTGCCGATCACCACATCTACCTTATCGTCGGTGATGAGTTTGCGCATATTCTTGACTGCGACGGTCGTGTCAGTGCCATCATCGAGCACGATATATTCGATTTTCTGGCCATTGATCTGTGTGGGCAACAAGGCAACCGTGTTGCGCTCGGGAATGCCCAACGATGCCGCTGGACCGGTACTCGCCACCGTGATGCCCACCTTAATCTGCGCGGAAGCGATCAAGGGCAGAGCGAACGCGACGGCTCCTGCCAGCACAGAAAGTCGAACTGACTGATTGAAATTCATTATTTTGTCTCCATGGGTGGGCACTGTCCGGACCGGCAACGGCATCGGCGAAAGTTATACAGAAAAAGGCCCGTTCTTTGATTTAGCGTATCACGTGAAAGCGGCAGAAAACATAGGTGTTTTCCATTTGTGGTTTGAGGTTCCAGCAATTTTATGTGTGCCGCGGAATTATGGACAAAAATAGAAACAAAGTCTTTTAGGGGATTCCCTGCATAGACAGGGTAGAAAAAAGTACCATAGGGAGAGCCTCCGGGCAGGAACAAAGTCGATTAACATGACAAACATATTCGTATCGTTTTTTTTATAGGTGTTCACGTGAACAAGATCCACAAGACCGATGCTCAGTGGCGCGAGCAGCTGACTCCCGAGGAATATGCTGTAGCACGCGAGAAAGGCACCGAACGGCCTTTCACAGGCCGCTATTGGGATACTAACGAGCCCGGGATTTATCGCTGCGTCGGCTGCGGCACGGCGCTGTTCGCGTCCGACACCAAGTTCGACGCAGGCTGCGGCTGGCCAAGCTACTTTAAAGCATTAAACCCCGATAACGTGCGCGAGGAAACCGATACGAGCCATGGTATGAAGCGCACAGAAGTGCTGTGCAATATCTGTGATTCGCACCTCGGACACGTTTTCCCCGACGGCCCGCCTCCTACAGGCTTGCGCTACTGCATCAACTCGCTCTCAATGAAGTTCGAACCCCTTAAATGAAGAAATTCCTTTTCGACCTGTTTCCGTTAATTCTATTTTTTCTGGCCTTCAAATTTTCGGATATATTTACCGCAACGGCTGTGGCTATCGCCGCCGGTATTGGCCAGTTTGTGTGGCTCAAGGCCAGAGGCAAAGCCATAGAGGCGATGCACTGGATCAATTTGACGGTCATTGTGGTCTTCGGAGGCGCTACCCTATTCTTCCATAACGACATCTTCATCAAGTGGAAGCCAACCGTGCTGTATTGGCTATTTGCATCGATTTTGTTAGGAGGAAAATGGTTTTTCGGTCGCAACCTGATGCAAAAGCTCATGGGCGGACAGGTGACGATGCCTGGACCTATCTGGGACAAACTCAACTATAGCTGGGCCTGCTTCTTCATCGCTTCAGGCGCGCTGAATCTGTATGTTGCTTTCTCGGGCGCGTTTACCGAAGATCAATGGGTCAACTTCAAGGTGTTCGGGCTAATGGCCTTGCTGCTTCTGTTTGTGATTGTTCAATCGATATGGTTGGGAAAGCACATGAAGGACGGCCACGATACGGTAGGCGCCCTGCCCGGCACCGCGGAACAAAAGAAGGGATCCTGATGTCTACAGAACGTATGAAAGAGCTCGAAAAACGCCTCGCCCCGCTGGCTCCTACGCGTCTCGAAATCATCGATGAGTCGCATCTTCACGCAGGTCACGAAGGCAGCAAGAATGGCGCGAGCCACTTCCGTGTGGTTATCCGGTCCGAACAATTTACCGGGCTTTCGTTACTAGCTCGCCACCGACTTGTGTATGATCGCGTTCACGATTTAATGCCTTATCCCATTCACGCCCTGGCAATCGATGCCAAAGCTAACTCGTAAAGGAATTACATGAAACGACTCGCCGTATTCGCAGCCGCCTGCGTCATTGCAGTACCAGCCTATGCCCAGACCATTGCCAGCGTCAATGGCCAGGCCATTACACAAGCGAAACTGGATCAGTTCGTAGCACTGCTCGTCAGTCAGGGCGCGCAAGACACACCCGAATTACGCACGCAAGTCAAGCAAGAAATGGTCAATCGCCTGGTTGCAGTTCAAGCCGCAGAAAAAGCGGGAATCGACAAGCAGCCCGCCGTCACTCAAGAAGTCGAGCTGGCGCGCCAGGGCATACTGGTCCGTGCCCTGATGGCCGACTACCTGAAAAAGAATCCAGTCACCGACGCCAAAATCCAGGCTGAGTACGACAAGATAAAGGCAGAACAGAGCGGCAAGCAAGAATATAAGTTGCGCCACATCCTCGTTAAAGATCAAAAGGCAGCAGAAGATCTGACCGCGGCGATCAAAAGCAAAAAAGTTACTTTTGACGCTGCGGCCAAGAAAGACTCCATTGACCCGGGCAGTGGCAAGAATGGCGGCGATCTGGGATGGGGACCCACCAGCAACTATGTACCTGAATTCGCGCAAGCCGTTGAAGGCCTGAAAAAGGGTGAAATGACCTCCAAACCTGTACAGACGCAATTTGGCTGGCATATTATCCAAGTCGAAGATAGCCGTGCCATAAAATTTCCTGAGCTAAGCGAAGTCAAGCCGCAAATCGAAGAAATGCTACGTCAGCAGCAACTGGCCGAGTACCAGCAAGGTCTGATCAAGAGCGCCACGATCAAGTAAGAAAACCAAGCCATTAAAGGGCCGCGTGCTTCCGTTGCACGCGGCCCTTTTCGCATTGAGCCCTGCGGCGCTAGTTTGGTAGAGAATGTTGCAACAAACGCCTAGGCCCCCTCGAGCAAGGCTTTCAGACCGCCCTCGTCCAGCACCGGTATGCCCAGCTCCTGCGCCTTCACCAGCTTGCTACCAGCGTCCTCGCCCGCTACGACGTAAGAGGTCTTTTTAGATACAGACCCGCTTACCTTCCCGCCTGCGGCCAAGATATGCCGGGTAGCATCGTCGCGACTCCAGTTTGGCATAGTGCCCGTCAGCACTAGCGTTTTACCTGCAAGCCGCTGCCCGCCGCCAGCGGTCTTGACTTCGGGCTTGGGATGCACGCCGGCATCGTTCAGGGCAGCAATGATTTCACGGTTATGCGTTTCGCCAAAGAAACGAATAATAGATCCCCCTACGACCGGCCCGACGTCATTCACCGCCAAAAGCTGTGATTCATCGGCCGACATAAGGGCGTCTATCGAGCCGAAGTGCCGCGCAAGGTCGCGAGCCGTCGTTTCTCCGACATGCCGAATCCCAAGGGCATACAGTAGTCGGCCGAGCTCCGGCGTGCGCGCTTGGTCCAGTGCAGCCACCAGGTTCTCAGCTGACTTGCGCCCCATGCGTTCGTAACTGGCAAGTTCAAACGCGTTCAGGGTAAAAAGATCCGCCAGGGATTTAATCCGGCCGCTGTCAACCAACTGATCGACCAGCTTTTCGCCCAAGCCCTCGATATCGAGCGCCTTGCGACCTGCTGCATGGATGATGCTTTGCTTGCGCTGCGCGGGGCAGAACAATCCGCCGGTGCAACGTGAAATGGCCTCATCTTCAAGACGCTCGACCGCCGATCCACACACTGGGCAATTTGAAGGGGTCAGGAACAATGACGTGCCGGCCGGCCTAAGCTCGAGTACCGGGCTTACTACTTCTGGAATGACATCGCCTGCACGACGCACTATTACGGTATCGCCAATTCGTACGTCTTTGCGCCGTATCTCGTCTTCGTTATGCAAGGTAGCATTAGTGACCGTTACGCCGCCGACGAATACCGGTTTTAGTCGCGCGACCGGTGTTATGGCGCCGGTGCGTCCGACCTGCACCTCGATTCCCAGCAGAGTAGTGGTCTCTTCCTCGGCGGGGAATTTATGAGCAATGGCAAAGCGCGGGGCTCGCGCCACAAAGCCAAGAACGTCTTGCGCCGCCAGAGAATTGACCTTATAGACGACCCCATCAATATCGAACGGAAGTTGTGTACGCGTACTGCCTGTCCTTGCATAAAAATCAAGCAATCCTTCGGAACCTTTGACGACCTTGCGGGAATCATTGACAGGAAGCCCGAACTCTTTGAACCAGTCAAGCATTTTCGCGTGGGTTGGACGCGGCATCGACGGAACGCCGGATTCTTGCTGAAAAACCTCGGTTTGCCCATCGTGACGGATACGAATTTCGCCCCAGCCATATGCGAAAAATCGTAAGGGACGTGTCGCGGTGACGCGAGGGTCGAGCTGCCGCAAGCTTCCAGCCGCCGCATTACGCGGATTAACAAATATTTTTTCGCCTCGCCGTTGCTGCGCTTGATTCAAGCGGTCGAAATCGCTCCGATTCATCAAGACTTCGCCACGAACTTCAAGGACTTCGGGAAAGTCGCCCACCAGCTTTAATGGGACGGAGCGGAGGGTGCGGATATTGCTCGTAATATCTTCGCCCGTCTGCCCATCTCCGCGTGTCGCGGCCTGGACCAGGCGCCCATCTTCGTAACGCAGGCTTACGGCCAGACCGTCGAATTTAAGCTCGGTTACGTACTCGACGTTACCGTCATGGGAAGTCAGACCCGAACCGCGCAAGGTATCGGATACCCGCTTGTCGAAAGCCACAACATCGCCCCGATCAAACGCGTTGCCCAAGGACCGCATGGGCACCACGTGACGAACGCTTTTGAAAGCGGCCATCGGCGCTGCCCCGACCCGCTGCGTAGGAGACTCAGGTGTGATCAGATCGGGATGGGATTCTTCCAGAGCCACCAATTCTTTCATTAACCGATCAAATTCGGCATCTGAAATAATAGGTGCAGCCTGCACATAATAAAGATGGTTATGGCGGGAGATTTCGGAGCGCAGAAAATCAATTCTTTCGGCAACCGACCCTCCCTTCGAACTGCCTGTCACGAAAATACCCTTATGGTGCGCTCGGCTGCCGCCTCGAAACCCGCCTGCTCGAGCCGCAAATACAAATCAAGGAGCTGCTTGTCGATAGCGTGATCTGTGCCATCCGAAACGGGACGGCCCTGATCATCAAGCAGCACAGCGTGCAAGCGCGCCGCAAGGTCGCGGCCCACGCTGGCCATGCGGCTGAAGGCCTGGCCGTCGGCAGGACTATTGGGGAGATCAAGCAGAAGATCGATGCGGTCGACCCCGGCAGACTGTACATCCTGCGCATGGACACCATCCAGCAATGCAGTGAAGCGGGGCACGCCCGTATCCGCCATCCAGGCCAACTGATGGCCGTAGGGCAAGAATCCAACTTCTTTGAGGGCCCGCGTGACATCGCCTACCGGCTGTGTGCCTTGCAAGCGCAAGGTCAGACCAACTTGCGCATCAAGATGGGCGCACAATTCATCCAGTTGTTTTGCGCGCTGCATAACATCTTCCTGCTCGGGCGCTTCAATAACGCCGTCAAACCGTTCCGCCAAGCGTTGCGCCATGGTCCACAAATGCGACCATTCGATATCGGTGAGTGGCCCGCTGCGGTTGGCCAATAAAACGGACAACTGCATGGATACATAATCTTCGTTGGGACGAAGTCGGGCCCGGTGCCCCCCGCCTTCGCGCTCGGCAAAGATGCGCACCGGCTTGCTGCCGGCTTTATGCAAGGACTGTATCGCCGAATGCAGCTGAGCCGAGGCAACGGCTTGCGCAAAGCTAATATCGATGACCACTTCAGTAGTTGGATCGACCTCGGCTGGGTCATCCGCGGCGAGTTCTTCAACCGGATCGCGCAAGCCGAATCCTGGCTCGCGTCTGCCTGTTGCAACTGGCGTACTGCCCATCAGGGGATCCTGTTCGCGCTCGGGAAAGTGTTCTTGCATCTTTTGCCGTATGCGTCGGTCCTGCCACCAATTAAATAGAAGCACGATCAGTATCAGTACCACTCCGAGGAGTATCAAACCGATTTGCAAGTCACTCATTGTTAGTCCGCCGTATCACCAAATGTTTATGCATACCACCCTCAGACTTCAGCCAACTGGAGAGCCGAATCAATATCGACTGCCACAATGCGCGACACCCCTTGTTCCTGCATGGTGACGCCCACTAATTGTTTAGCCATCTGCATGGCGATTTTATTGTGCGAAATAAATAGAAACTGTGTTTGTTCGCTCATGCTGCTTACCAGATTGGCATAACGCTCAGTATTGGCATCATCCAATGGAGCATCGACCTCGTCAAGCAGGCAGAATGGAGCTGGATTCAGCTTGAACAAGGCAAAGACCAGGGCGGTGGCGGTAAGGGCCTTTTCCCCGCCCGACAACAAATGTATGGTGCTATTACGCTTGCCGGGGGGCTGAGCCATGACCTGAACACCGGCATCGAGGATCTCGTCGCCCGTGATGGATAACTTTGCCTCGCCGCCACCGAATAGCCGCGGGAAAAGTTGGCCGAAATGACCATTGACCTTGTCAAAGGTGTCTTGAAGCAAATCCCGTGTTTCCTTGTCGATTTTACGAATGGCATCTTCCAGGGTTTCGATTGCCGACGTCAGGTCCAGGTGCTGCGCATCAAGAAAACCTTTACGTTCACGGCTGGTATTCAGCTCATCGAGCGCGGCCAAATTCACCGAGCCGAGGCCTTCGATGGTCTTGGTAATCCGCTGCACCGCTGACTGGAGCCAAGTGGTCTTTTGCCATTCGTCGGGTTGCTGCTTCAAGAGCTGGCGCAGGGCTTCGCGATCGACCTGATGAGCGTCGAGTTGTTCTGCAAACTGCTCAACCGCCAGGCGCGCTGCCTGCTCTTGTAACTGCAACTCCATGATCCGGGCTCGCCTCGGTTCTAGCGATCGTTCAAGCGTAACGCGTTCTTCATCTGCTCCACGAAGCAAGGCGGCCAGGTTATCCAACTGTATCCTGCATAAATTAAGCGCCTCTTCGCGCTCTGCGCGAAGCTCGAGAGCATCTTGTAGCCCCGCCTGCGAAGCCGAAGCATCCAGCTCGAAGAGCTCACCTTGTAAACCGTCAAGCTCGGCCGCTGCGCGACGGCCTTGATCAGCAGCCAACTGCAGATTACGCTTAAGATCACTGATACGCGTTTGCAATGCCCGTTCTGCATATTCGGATTCATGAACGGCGCGCTCAAGATCACGCAAGCGCTGGCGTGCTTTTTCTGCCTGCAAGGCAAGATCTTCCCCCGACATCTCAGCATCGGCGAACATACTTTGATGCTCGGCAAGTTGAAGATCCAGGACTTCGAAACGGGCTTCGGCCTCTTCTTTGCTAGCCAGCAACTCTTCCCGCTGCAATGCGATTTCGGATAAATCTTCGCGGATACGCGACAAGCGTTCGCCCGATTGCAGAGCCTGTTGATGGAGTCTCGAGTGTTCCAGCTGAACATCGTGCAACCGCCGTGTCAGCTCTGCCACCCTGTGACGCGCGGGAGCCAAGGCCTGGGACCCCTGTTGCCAAGCGGCCTCCGCACGGCTCAGATCTGCCAGCGCCTGATCCGCAATCAAGTGCCTAGCCTTAAGGTCCCTTTGCAGGTTTTCTATTTCTTGTTGGCGTGCCAGCAGCCCTGCCTGTTCGGAATCGGGCGCATAGAAGCGAACGCTATGGGCATCCACCACATGCCCTTCTTTGACCACGTACGATGCACCTTCCGGCAAGTCGCCACGCGTCGACAATGCCGTGGCAAGGTCGGAACAGATGTAGACGTTGCGCAACCAATCATTCAACAAGGTGCTCAAATCCGGATCCGGCAGACGCAATAGTGCGCTCAAAGGATTCAAGCCGGCGCCTATCGACCTGCCGACGCTTGCAACCGGAACTTGGTAGAACGCCAATCGTGCGGGCGGGTTATCGTTGGCAAAAGCATGAGCATGTTCCAATTGGCGAATTTCGAGGCCGGCCATACGCTCCCGCAGTACAGCTTCCAGTGCGGTTTCCCAACCGTTCTCGATATGAAGCTTTTGCCATAGGCGGCCCAACGCCGACAACTCATGGCGAGCTAGCCAGGGCTCAAGGGCGCCGCGTTTTTGGACATCATCCTGCAGTTTGGTCAATGCGGCCAGGCGGGCATCCAACCGCGACGCCGATTGCGACTCTTCATGAGATATCGCCTGCGCCTTGCGTCTGTGATCGTCCAGTTCGGGCAAGCGGTCCTCAAGCTCGATCAATTGGCCGTGCGCCTCGTGCAGTTGTTCTTCAATGGCCGTTTTATCGCCCTCAAGTCGCTGAATATTCTCGGGATCGGGCGCATTCAGGCCGCGCAATTCCTGATCAAGCCGCTCTTTGCGCAAATCCAATCCCTGAACGTGCCGATCAGCCTCACGTTGAGTCTGTGCTACCAGCGCCAGCTCTTGCTCGACCCTGGCGAGCACGCTGCGCATTTCGTCGCGCGAACCTGCCGCAAGCCTGACTTTATTTTCGATATCGGGCAAATGCGCCTGGGCATCCTCTACCGACGCCCGGGATTCTTCGGTCCGTGCTGCACTTGCTTCCAGGTCGGACTCCGCTTGGGCAATCTGTTCGGCGCAATGCGCTTGTTGGTCAGCCCATTCCTGTAGCTGCCCCTGCAATTGCGTACGGCGGGCCTGCAACCTATTGCGTGAATCCACCACGTGTCGAATCTCGGTCTCCAGCCGGCTGACTTGTGCTCCTGCCTCGAAAAGCAAACCCTGCGCCGCGTGCACCGCGTCACCTGCCGCATAGTGGGCTTGTCTGCGCGATTCGAGCACTGATTCGCCCGCACGAAGACTTGCGGTAGCGGCCTCAAGCTCCGTCTGGGCCTGTTCTATAGCAAGAAACTTGCTTTGCTGATCTTGGTGGGCATTGCTTTCTTTCAACAGCCATAATGCGTGCTGTTTTTGTTCGCCCTCTTGTTGCAGGCTGCGATATCGCTGGGCTACTTCAGCTTGCACTTCCAGCCTCTCAAGCTGATTACCTAATTCGCGCAAGATATCTTCGACCCGGTTCAGGTTTTCGCGGGTATCGCCCAGGCGACTCTCGGTTTCACGGCGGCGTTCTTTATAGCGCGACACACCTGCAGCCTCTTCGAGAAAAACTCGGAGCTCTTCAGGGCGGGCTTCGATCAGCCGGTTTATCATGCCCTGGCCGATAATTGCATAACCGCGTGTGCCTAGCCCTGTTCCCAGAAAAATATCGTGAATATCGCGCCGGCGTACTTGCTGACTATTAACGTAGTAACTACTGGCGCCATCACGGGTAAGAACTCGCCTGACGGCGATCTCGGCGTAGGTGCTCCATTGGCCGACTGCGCGGCCTTCGGAGTTATCAAACACCAGCTCTACGGAAGCCCTCGCAGCAGGTTTACGATGACCCGAGCCACTGAAAATCACGTCCTGCATGGACTCGCCACGTAACTCCGATGCCTTGGTTTCGCCGAGTACCCAGCGAACCGCATCGATGATATTGGATTTGCCACAGCCGTTAGGACCCACCACGCCGACTAACTGACTAGGCGTGGGAATAACTGTCGGCTCGACAAAAGATTTGAAACCGGCGAGTTTTATTTGGGTCAGACGCAAAATAAGCGAGCAATATAAAGGGGTGGCGCGACACGCTGTGTGCGCGGACTCGGCTATCAGAATGGCCTGAATTCAGAGCCTGCAATTTTCACCTGTAATCGTCTCGTATGATAACGCACCGGATGGTGCTTTCGGTGCCTCAAAAAAACGCGTTATCATTTTTCGTCGCGGCAGTTCTCCGACGCTATACTTATTACATTTTTTTGCTATTTGATTCGCTGTGTCTCTCAATTAACCATTTACCCGAGATTTCCCATTGAAAAAAGGCTTCTATCTGGTCATGATCGCCCAGGCGCTGTCATCTGTAGCGGATAACGCATTGCTTATTGCTGCTATTGCGTTGATCGCCGATTTACAGGGACCGGACTGGATGGCGCCTATGATGAAATGGTGGTTCGCATTGGCGTATGTGGTCCTGGCGGCGTTCGTCGGCGCGTTCGCCGATGCCTTCCCAAAAGGCAGGGTGATGTTCATTACCAACGCCATCAAGGTTGGGGGCTGTCTTTTAATGTTTGGCTGTCAAAGCTTTGGCCTTGATAGCACCCAACAGCTATTCCTCGTGTTCTGCGCTTATACCTTGGTCGGAATAGGGGCCGCTGCTTATTCGCCGGCTAAATACGGCATCGTCACAGAGATGCTTCCACCTGAACTTTTGGTGAAGGGCAATAGCTGGATCGAGGGGCTTACCGTTTTATCTATTATCCTGGGTACGGTGCTAGGCGGAGTACTGATTAATCCTGCGGTCTCGGATATCTTGCTGACACAGCCCTGGATCAGCCCTCTTGTACAAACGCGAACAGAAGCCGCCATTCTGGTGATTGGCATGGTGTACTTTCTTGCCGCAGCCTGCAACCTGCTGATACCGCGCACCAATGTCCGCTACCCTAAACAGCAATCGCATCCTGTAAAGCTGGTTCGAGACTTCGCGGGGTTTGTCAAAATATTGTGGCGCGACAAAATTGGACAGATCTCATTAGCGGTCACCACCCTATTTTGGGGCGCGGGCGCGACCTTGCAATTCATCGTGATCGAATGGGGCGCCCGTCATCTGGGCTATCGACTGGATCAAGCTTCGGTACTGATGGGCGTCGCAGCGGTCGGGACTGTCGCGGGCTCAATTCTCGCAGGCCGCGTACCCTTGAAGCGCGCGCTTAAGGTATTGCCGGTAGGCGTTGTCATGGGGTTCGCTGTCATGCTGATGCCCATCGTCCGCGAACCATGGGCCGTGTACTGCGTTTTATTGCTGATTGGAGGCTTATCAGGATTTTTTGTTGTCCCCATGAACGCATTGCTTCAACATCGCGGACACGTCCTACTTTCTGCCGGGCATTCGATCGCAGTACAGAATTTCAACGAGCAGCTGAATATCTTGCTCATGCTCGCCCTTTATAGCCTGATGCTGTGGCTGAACTTGCCCATCAACGCGATTATTGTGATATTCGGACTACTGGTTGCCGCACTGATGGTGTTGTTCATACACTGGAATCGGCTGAACCATCGTGCCGATCCCCAACTCGAGAGTACCATAGGCCAACACGGCCATGGGCAGGCGTTAAAGCACTGACTATCGCTGCGTCAAGACAATACTGAGCGCAACAGGTTCAGGTCTTGCCAGGCATCTGCCTTGTGTTGCGGACGCAGTAACAACGTTGCTGGATGATAGGTCGCCACTAATGGAATTTCTTGGCCGGTCTCGCTGCGTATATGGTGCACTCTGCCGCGTAATTGCTCCAGCTCGGCATCTGAACCCAGCAACGCCTGCGCTGCCAGCTTGCCCAATGCAAGAATGCGCATAGGCCTCAATAGCGCAATCTGTCGCTGAAGTTTTGGCAAACATGCTGCAATTTCCTCGGGCTTGGGAGTACGGTTGCCCAACGGTCTGCATTTCATCAGATTGGTAAAAAACACCTCGGATTCCGGCACTACCGCAATCGACGCCAGCATGGATTGCAGCAACACGCCTGGGCGCCCCTGAAATGGTAGCCCGACCTTGTCATCATTTTCGCCAGGGGCCTCGCCGACGAGCAACCACTCGACATGCTGCGTCGATCCTGTACCAAACACTGTCTGGCTGCGTCCCGCATGCAGCTCGCAAGCCTGGCAAGCTGCAATATGGGATTGCAGTGCAGTCAAGTCGTTCGGCATCATGGGCTCGAGGCCAATAGTCGCCTTGGCTGAACCCGGCGTTTCTGCGTGCAGCGTGGACGGCGCCAACATTCCGGATACCCGAACCAGCCCCTTGATAGGCGCCACAACGGGCATGGACGATACGTCGTTATATGTCTTGAGCGTTGGCGTCGGTCGGCCGCCTGCAGTCCCTGCATGCACCAGGGTCGCGGCAGTTTCAGGGGACGGATCTGGGAACGGAGCACTATCGTGCTCAAAGCGCGCCAGCATGCGCTTGTCGAGCCCGATTTCCTGCAGCCAGGCCAGCTGCAATGCACTAAGTATTGGCGCTTTCACCTGGTCGGCGTGTTCATGTGGCACTTAGCGACTTCTCCATGACGCAAGCATCTTCGCGCTTGAAATGTCCTGCTGGATAATAATCCTTGCGTATCGCAAGCTGGGTAAATCCCTGGTGCCGATAAAAATTAAGCGCATTCTGATTGGATGGTCGAACCTCGAGCACGATCGTCGTCAAGCCTCGGGATCGCGCCTCGCGCTCACATCGTTCCAAGAGCAATGAACCCACACCTTGCTTCTGCATTTCAGGTACGACCGCAATGACCAATACGTGAGCCACATCGGGTGCGAACATAACCATACAAAAACCGACCACGCGTCCCCCGAGAACGGCAACCCATGCGCCATAACCGGCCTGCAGGCCGTCAGAAAAATTCCCACGGGTCCATGGAAAAGACTGAACGGATTGCTCGATATGGGCGACATCATCCAAGTGTTCCACGGTCATATCTTGGAGCGATACCACTCGTTCCACCGCCTTGGGGTTGCCTCCGTAGCCCTGCTGGCGCTCGTGGGTGGTGTAAGCCACCTTGTCCCGCACGTATAAGGGCGCAGCCAACGCCGGATCGATGCCACCTACTGTGTGCCAGCCGATCAAGGCCAGTCGGGCAATGGTCTCTGCATCGGGCCTTAAGGGGGCTCCGAGACTGACCCAGGACAGATTCGCCGGCAGCTGTCCCAACTGGGGATAAGCCTGTAAAGCATCACCCGCCAGACGAACGGAAAGCGTGTCGCCGTAAGCAGTTCGCCAGCCCGGCACGGCCTGATGCAACCAATGCCCGACATGTTCCGCGTTCAATAATATAGGGGCTTGAAGCTCGCGCCAACCCGAAGACGAGTCAGATTCCGGCAGATAGGCGGCCAAATATACCTCGCCCATCCTGGCGTCCTGCACTACGACCGTGATCGGGACAATGGCACTTGCCGGGTCGTAGGCGCGCACCGCGACAGCCAATAGTGAAACCACAGGAATCACAGGTATATTCAATGCGAACGCCATACCTTGGGCGACGCCACAGGCAACACGCAATCCGGTGAACCCTCCTGGTCCTTGTCCGAAGGCCACGGCGGCGATGTCAAAACGTCCGATATCTGCTTGCATGAGCAGTTCGTCTACCATTGGCAGCAAGCGCTCGGCATGTTCGCCCGTGGCATCGTGCCCAAGCGTGCGCACGTTCACGTGCCCTGCTTGCTGGCTTAATAAAGCCACGCCACACACGCTCGATGAGGTTTCCAGGGCTAAAATATGTAGAGTCATGAGTTTATTTTAAACGGGGTCTAGCAATTAGTGCTCCGGAGCGCGACAGCGTAAG
The DNA here is from genome assembly GCF_003971065.1 of Candidimonas sp. SYP-B2681. Classification (GTDB taxonomy): domain Bacteria; phylum Pseudomonadota; class Gammaproteobacteria; order Burkholderiales; family Burkholderiaceae_B; genus Pollutimonas. The sequence goes on along the minus strand of NZ_RYDV01000005.1, from coordinate 203,522 downwards.
TCATTCGGCGGAAAGACGCCTTAATTTCAAGGACCTACACTGCAATGGTTCGAAGCGTTTCGGGACTAAGTCCTTCATACGTTATTTCGGGGATTCAATGGCTACCAGCGCTCGTAAAGTTGTTTTCTACCAGACACTTAATGTGTAATATCTTGCTACGAGGCCTATACGGGTTTACTCAGCCCTGTTACATTTTCCCTATGAATACACAAAACCAATCTCTCTCTCGCAAAATTCTCGTCGTCGACGACGATCCACGACTGCGCGACTTACTACGACGGTATTTGTCGGAACAAGGTTTTAATGTTTTCGTAGCCGAAGATGCCAAGGAAATGGGCAAGTTGTGGCAGCGCGAGCATTTTGACCTGCTGGTACTTGATTTGATGCTCCCCGGTGAAGACGGTCTTTCGATCTGTCGTCGCCTGCGCGGTGGCCACGATAACACCCCTATTATTATTCTGACGGCAAAAGCCGAAGAAATCGATCGCATTGTCGGTCTGGAAATGGGAGCCGACGATTACCTCTCCAAGCCATTCAATCCTCGCGAACTCCTTGCTCGTGTTAATGCGATCTTGCGTCGCCGCGGTACTGAAGAACACCCGGGGGCGCCCAGCCAGGAAAACGAGTCCATCGAATTTGGTCCTTACGTTCTTAACCTGTCCACCCGCACGCTCACGCGCAATAACGAACAGGTCCCCATTACAACAGGCGAATTTTCCGTGTTGAAAGTGTTCGCTCGGCATCCGAAAATCCCGCTCTCTCGCGACAAACTCATGGAATTGGCGCGCGGTCGCGAGTACGAAGCATTTGACCGCAGTCTGGATGTTCAAATTTCGCGACTGCGCAAATTGGTAGAACCTAACCCATCCAAGCCTGTTTTCATTCAAACAGTATGGGGTCTGGGTTACGTATTTGTGCCGGATGGCGGTCATTAACGCATGGTGGGTATGACCTTGCAGGAATAGGTTATGGCCCTCCCTCCCAAGCAGCGAAAAAAAAACCAGTCCCGATTCCGGCTTGGTCTATTCAGTCGTTCCTTTCTGCTTCTGGCCGGACTGATGCTGGTCAGCCTCGGTGCGTGGCTGCAAGTTTTCTTCAGCATGGAAGAAGGTCCGCGGGCCACGCAAATGGCGCAACGCGTGACTACCGCCGTAAGTATCACGCGATCAGCGTTGGTGTATGCGCCACGCAGCGTCCGTCCTGCCTTGCTGCTGGACCTTGCCACCAAAGAAAGCCTTCGCGTACAGCCCAGGGAAGAGGCCGACGTGCTCGAGCCGCTTCCCAACTCCAATTACTGGAATCACGTAGCGGCCGAAATCAAAGACAGACTGGGTCCCGCCACGCAGGTTATGTGGTCAGTGAATCAGGCCCCCGGAGTCTGGGTAAGCTTTGAAATCAATAACGATCAATACTGGTTGGTGTTCGATCGCGAGCAACTCGGGCTTACCGCCGGCGCCGAATGGTTCGGCTGGGGGGCCACTGCCTTATTGCTGGCACTTATCGGTGCGGCGGTCAGCGTACGTTTTGTCAATCGGCCACTGGCGCAGCTGGCCAAGGTAGCGCAACAATTGGCAAGAGGCGAAACCCCCTCTCCTTTGCCCGAAAAAGGCCCTGCCGAGATCCGCGACATGAATATTGCTTTCAATCGGATGGCACGTGATATCAGGCAGACAGAAGCCGATCGCGAAATCATGCTGGCTGGTATTTCGCACGATTTGCGAACCCCTTTGGCACGCATGCGCCTTGAAATCGAAATGAGTGATGTCACTGATGAAACGCGCCAGGCCATTGATGAAGACTTGGGCCAAATCGACCATAGTATCGGACAGCTTATGGAATATGCGCGTCCAGCGGCCGCGGTTCCCGAACAAGGCATAAACGTTTCTTCCGTGCTCCGGGACTTATATGAACGGGAGCGCAGCCATACGGAATCGTTGGGCGGCGCCCTTAGCGCTTCGATCGAACCTAATCTTTACGCCAAAATCAGTGCTCATGACCTGAAGCGGATTGTCAGCAACCTTATCGAAAATGCCCGCCGCTATGGCCGAACCCCTTCGGACGACCGCGCCCACATCGAACTGGTGGCGAAACAGCATGGCAATATTCTGGCGATTGAAGTAAAAGACCACGGCACCGGTATCGCCCCAACAGACATTCAGCGGCTGTTGCGCCCGTTCTCGCGCGGCGAATCTGCACGTACGGGCGTGAGCGGCGCTGGTTTGGGGCTCGCCATCGTAGAGCGGCTGCTAGGACAGGTCGGCGGACAACTTGAACTGATTTCGCACCCTCCAGGCGGGCTCGTCGCCCGTATCGAAATACCCAAGGCGCGGGTTAGGAATTTTCAATTAGACACCGACGCCTAATAGCGTAGAATTTACTCGCTGGGCGTATGGGTTGCCGACGCCCGTTCGTTTCTAGACTTACTATCAGGAGCTCAGATGAAAACAGTAGGCGATAAACTCGAGCCTTTTAAAGTTGCCGGCGTAAAACCTGGATTTAATCAACATGAAGAAAACGGTGTTTCCGCATTCGAAGAAATCACCGAAAGCTCTTTTCCAGGCAAGTGGAAAGTCATCTATTTTTACCCTAAAGATTTTACCTTTGTCTGCCCCACCGAAATTGTAGGCTTCAATACTTTGGCTCAAGACTTCGAAGATCGTGACGCTGTCCTAATGGGCGGCTCGGTTGATAACGAGTTCGTCAAATTGGCATGGCGCCGCGAAAACCAAGAGCTCAGCAAGCTGGCTCATTATCAGTTCGGCGATACAACGGGCGCCCTGATCGATCAACTTGGTGTACGTGAGAAAGCCGAAGGAGTCGCCCTGCGTGCTACCTTTATCGTCGACCCCGACAATGTCATTCAGCATGTATCGGTAAATAATTTGAATGTCGGACGTAATCCTAACGAAATATTGCGTGTGCTTGACGGTCTGCAAACCGACGAACTCTGCCCATGCAATCGTGTCCTGGGCGGCGAAACACTGTAGCCTGCAAGTTGGTGCGCCAGCGCCGCTAGTGCTGCGCATTGACCCGACATAAGTAAAGTTGTACCGCTAAAGCTCGGATTATCCGGGCTTTTTAACGATTTGCTCTAGGTAGAACCTATGGAATTTCTTTCTTCAATAAAGGCCATGATTCCAGACTGGGCCAAAGATATTCGGCTGAATCTGGATGGAACCATCGCCCGTTCAAGTCTGAAAGCAGAAGACGCTGTCGGTGTGGCCCTGGCTGCTGCTTATGCCGCCCACAGCACACCGCTGATTACGGCGTTCAAAACAGGATTATCCGAATCCGACGTAACGGCCGTCCTGGGCGCGGCGGCGATTATGGGCATGAACAATACCTACTATCCGTTCATCGAAATGTCCGGTGACGTCCAGCTGAAAACCTTGCCGGCGCAATTACGCATGAACGGTTACGCCTCGCACGGAGGCATTGATAAGAACCGCTACGAGCTCTTCGCCCTGGCCGCATCTATTGTTGGCAAATGCCATTTTTGCATCGGCTCGCACTACAGCAATTTGAAGAACGGTGGTTATACCGTAGAAAACTTACGCGATGTAGGGCGTATTGCCTCGGTCGTGAACGCCGCAGCGCTTGCCATTGCCGCCGAGGCCACATAGGCATCGAAAACGGTCATGCCGTTTCCGGATCAAACGTGACGCGAAGGCCAAGCGTACACATTACTGGCGTACAGCAAGCGCAGTCGGCAAAGCGAACTTTTGATCCAGAAGTAGAAATGGAATCAGATAGCCGCTAACAGGGCTACCACTGTTGCGGCAATTCCTTCTTTGCGCCCCAAATGCCCCAGTCCCTCATTGGTCTTAGCCTTGATATTGATGTCTTGCTGCGATAACCCCAGGTCCTGAGCAATATTAGCCACCATCGCTGGAGCATGCGGCCCGATTTTTGGCGCTTGCGCATGTACCGTTGCGTCGATGTTGACCACCTGCCAGCCAGCAGCAGACACTTTCCGCATTGCTGAGCGCAGCAAGACACGACTATCAGCGTCTTTATAAGTCGCCTCTGTATCAGGAAAATGACGGCCAATATCGCCCAGGCCCGCCGCACCCAAGATCGCATCAGTAATCGCATGCAGCAATACATCAGCATCCGAATGCCCCTGCAAGCCATGCGTAAAAGGGATGCTGACCCCACCGATAATTAAGGGGCGGCCTTCCACCAAGGCGTGTACATCAAACCCCTGTCCAACACGAAACGGAAAATTCATTGATGCTCCATACTGATTTGGCCTAAGAAAGCAAAGCGCTGATAGGCACGGTATTCTCGAATCACGTCGATTATTAGCGCGAACACCTTTTTATAGGGTTTAGAGCCACTTTTCCATCAGATCAAAATCCTCCGGCCAGGTCACTTTGAAATTACGCGCCGAGCCGGGAATCAGCTTGGGCGCATAGCCGGCCAACTCCATGGCCGATGCCTCGTCAGTAATATCCTTGTTAGAGACGCCAGCCAAAGATAAGGCCGTGCATAGACGCCCAGCGGGAAACATTTGAGGCGTCTGCGCGAGCCATAAGCCCTCGCGGGTGACCGTACTTTGCACAACAGCGTTCTGTTCGCTCGCGGCCCGCTTTACCGTATCTGCCACGCGCTGCGCCAGCAAACCGCCCGCATTCATTGCCAGGCAGCTGTCAATAAGGCGGCTGAGCGCATCGGCCGGCAGACCCGGTCTTGCCGCATCGTGAATAAGCACCCAATCATCCTCCTCCAAACCGGCATCTTGCAGGGCGGCCATCACGGTTTCGGCCCGGGTAGGGCCGCCGCAATGACGCCAAACCGTTCGGGGAAGGCCGGCCAATGCCTGGTCAATCCAGACGTCGTCGGCGGCGACCGCAACCCTGACTTGGGCTATACGAGGGTCGGCAAGCAAGGCCTTGACAGCCCAACGCAACATGGGCTCGCCCTTTAATAGCCAATATTGCTTGGGTATCGGAGGAGCACTGGATTGACGCGGCGACGCCTGGGTAGCGCCCGTGGGCCACCCATTGCGGCGGCCGGATTCGGCCGATAAGGCCCTTGTGCCGATGCCGGCGGCGGGAACAATTGCAATCAATTTCGTATGCATAAGAAAGCCATTTTATAATGACTCTCTACATGGATATCGAAACAACCCCTCCCCCCTCTCTTTCCTCCACCAAACAAGTGCTGGCGGCGTTAAAACCTGGGCAGCGACACGCACAGCCTATCCCGCCAGGATCGGGCGACGCGTGGCTGCTGGCCGACTTGGCGCGCACGTCAAAGCGAACGATCGTCGTCTTGTGTGCCGAGCCCTTGACCGCACAGCGTCTGTCCGAGGAGATCCTTTTATTCGCACCCGAACTGCGAGTGCGCCAACTGCCCGATTGGGAAACACTGCCCTACGATAGTTTCTCGCCTCATCAAGATCTGATTTCGGAACGCCTGCGTACTTTGCATGCCCTGATGCATAAAAGCGTCGACATCCTTACCGTACCCGTCACCACCGCCCTTTATCGCCTCGCACCGCCAGAATTTCTTGCCGCTTATACGTTTTCATTCAGGCAAGGAGATGCGCTAGATGAGGAAGGGTTGCGTCAGCAACTGACGTTGGCCAACTACAGCCACGTTACACAAGTCACGGCGCCTGGTGAGTTCTGCATACGCGGTGGACTGATCGATCTGTTTCCCATGGGATCAGTATTGCCATATCGGCTGGACTTATTCGACAATGAAATTGAATCCATTCGCAGTTTCGATATCGATACTCAACGCAGTCTGTATCCTGTAAAAGAAGTGCAGCTCTTGCCGGGGCGAGAATTTCCCATGGATGAAGCGGCGCGAACGCAGTTTCGCGCGCGTTTCCGTGAACTGTTCGAAGGCGACCCGTCCCGGGCCCTTCCCTACAAAGACATAGGCAATGGCATTGCCTTTGCGGGCGTCGAATACTATTTGCCACTGTTCTTCTCGCACACGGCAACCCTGTTCGACTTCTTGCCAGAGCACTCCTTTACGGCCACTCTGGGCGACATTAATCAAGCCGTACAACGTTTCGCCAGCGACACCCATAGCCGATACACGTTTCTCAAAAGCGATCGCGAACGTCCGGTCCTCCCGCCTGAACAGTTATTCCTCAGCGAAGAGGACCTGTTCTCGTCATTGAAGACATTCGCGCGGCTGGCACTTGTCAATGGGGACGAACATTCCGACTTCAAAGCGGCACCCAACGTGGCGATTACGCGCCGCGCCGAAGACCCTGTTGCCAGCCTGCGACTGTTGCTGAACCGCGATAAGGGCCGTATCGCTCTGTGCGCCGACTCAGCAGGTCGGCGTGAAACGCTGCTGCAAATGCTCGAAGAGTTCGGCATCAGGCCCGATTCCGCCGGCGAAACGCTACAGGACTTTTTACATTCCACAAGCCGGTTCGCCTTAGTCATTGCGCCTCTGTCGAATGGCTTCAGCGTTGTTCAAGAGTCCCTGACGCTGCTAACGGAAAACGACCTGTACCCCAGCCAGGCCCGCCCCACGCGTCGCGGCAAACGAGCCCAGGAGCACGCCAGTGACGTCGAAGCCATGGTGCGAGACCTGTCCGAACTGCGCGAAGGCGATCCCGTCGTTCATGCGCAGCATGGCATCGGACGTTACCGCGGTTTGATCGACATGGACCTCGGCGAAGGTCAGATGGAGCTACTGCACCTGGAATACGCCAACGGCAGCACGCTGTATGTGCCAGTAGCCCAATTGCACGTCATCGCGCGCTATAGCGGGTCGGATCCTGATCAAGCGCCCTTGCATCAGTTGGGCTCAGGACAATGGGATAAGGCAAGGCGCAAGGCCGCCAAGCAGGTGCGCGATGCCGCGGCCGAGCTGCTGGCTTTATATGCTCAGCGCGCGGCCCGGGAAGGTTTCCGCTTCACGCTTCCCCTAAGCGATTATCAGGCATTTGCCGAAGGCTTCGGGTTTGAGGAAACTCCAGATCAGGCAGCCGCCATCGAAGCAGTGATCGGTGACATGACCTCGGGCCGGCCAATGGATCGCCTGGTATGCGGCGATGTAGGGTTTGGCAAGACCGAAGTGGCCTTGCGAGCAGCGTTCTTGGCGGTTCTCAACGGCAAGCAGGTCGCCCTGTTGTGCCCAACCACGCTGCTTGCAGAGCAACACGCACAGACGTTTGCCGACCGCTTTGCCGACTGGCCCGTAAAGGTCGTCGAGCTATCGCGTTTCCGATCTGGCAAAGAGGTCAGCGCCGCCATTCAAGGTCTGAACGATGGCCGTGTAGACATCGTAATCGGCACTCATAAAATATTATCGAAAGATGTATTGTTCAATCGATTGGGCCTGGTCATCATTGACGAAGAGCACCGTTTTGGGGTGCGCCAGAAAGAAGCGTTAAAGACGTTGCGCGCCGAGGTTGACGTTCTGACTCTGACGGCAACACCTATACCGCGTACTCTGGGCATGTCCTTGGAAGGAATACGGGATTTCTCCGTTATAGCGACCGCCCCTCAAAAGCGGCTGGCCATCAAGACATTCGTACGCCGAGAGGACAAAAGCACGATACGCGAAGCCCTGCTGCGCGAACTCAAGCGCGGCGGCCAAGTCTATTTTCTTCACAACGAAGTCGACACCATTCAGAACCGGCGGGCCAGTCTTGAAGAGCTCGTACCCGAGGCGCGAATCGCCGTCGCACATGGGCAGATGCCCGAACGCGAGCTGGAAGAAGTAATGAAGGGCTTTTACCAGCAGCGCTACAACGTGCTGCTGTGCACCACTATTATCGAAACCGGCATCGATGTCCCTACCGCGAATACCATTGTCATTCACCGCGCCGACAGGCTGGGGCTCGCGCAACTGCATCAGCTGCGTGGGCGCGTCGGCCGCTCTCACCACCAGGCATATGCTTACCTGATGACGCCGGGCGAAGATGCCATTACCGCAAACGCAAAAAAGCGGCTCGACGCCATACAGGCGATGGAAGAGTTGGGCGCAGGGTTTTTCCTGGCCATGCACGACCTCGAAATACGGGGAACCGGCGAGGTGCTCGGCGAGTCGCAGTCCGGCAATATCCAGGAAATCGGCTTCTCAATGTATTCCGACATGCTCAATGCCGCGGTACGCGCTTTGAAGTCCGGTGAAGAGCCAGATCTGGATTCACCATTTACGGCTCTGTGTGAAGTCAACCTGCACGCCTCGGCACTGCTGCCTTCAGACTACTGTCCCGATGTACACGCACGCCTGGGCTTGTACAAGAAACTGTCGCATGCAAAGCATGAAGACGACGTCATCATGATCCAGGAAGAACTTATCGACCGCTACGGAAGGCTGCCTGAAGCAGCACAGACACTGCTTGCCACACATCGATTGCGGCTGAATGCAGAACCGCTGGGGATAATCAAAATAGACGCAAGCGATGCACAGGCCATGATCCAGTTTTCGGCCAAGCCCAATGTCGAGCCGATGCGCATCATAGAACTGTTGCAAAAGCAGCGTGGCGTGAAGATGTCAGGCCAGGACAAACTGAAAATCGAGATCAAGCAAGGGCAACAGGTCGCCGGACGTATCGATGCGGTTCGTAATGTCCTGCGGGCTCTTGCATGAGATTATTCGCATGCGGTCCGGATCAACGTCCCAAAGCCAGGGCTGCAGCAATAGATCACGAGGCTCTTTCCGCCGCTGACCGAGCTGCACTGCAAACCCTAGATATAAGTTCAGGTATCAGTGGCTTAGGCGAAACCAATTCAAGATCGCATCAAGCGGACTCACGTTAAGGGCGTAATTCGCTTGCGCGCGTACGACCGGCTTAGCACGGTAGGCGACTGAATACTGAGCCAGCGCCATCATCGTCAAGTCATTGGCGCCATCGCCCACGGCAATGATCTGGTCTGGTGTGGCGCCCAGCCGGTCGGCCAATGCCCGCAAATGATCTGCCTTGCCTTGTGCGTCGACAATAGGGCCGCAAACATGGCCGGTCAGTTTGCCATTACTTGTCTCAAGTACGTTGGCGTGCGCGTCATCGAGACCGAGGCGTTCCTGTAGCCGTTGGGTAAAGAAGGTGAAACCGCCCGATACCAGCAAGGTCTGCATTCCGTGCTTCTTGGCGATTGAAATCAATTTCTCTGCACCAGGGTTCAAGCGCAAGCGTTCGTCATACACCTGTTCCAATGCGCTGACCGGCACACCTTCCAGCAACGCCACCCGGCGTGTCAGGCTTTGAGCAAAATCCGTGATTTCGCCGCGCATAGCCGCTTCCGTGATGGCGGCCACCTCGGCTTTGCGGCCAACCATGTCGGCGATTTCGTCTATGCACTCAATATTGACCAGCGTGGAGTCCATATCCATTGCAAGGATCTTGCAATCACGCAAACGCGCGATCTGTTCAAAAAATGCGTAGTCCATGCCGAAGTCATTGCAACACTGTTCGACGGCGGGACGTTCGGCGCTTTCTACATTCAACAAGCGGACGGCGGTACTGCCCAGTTCCTGAACCCCGTCTGCGTTTGCTATGGCCGCGATCTTTTCAATATTTGCGGCGTTAAGATTCGGGGCTTGAAGTATGAGATGCGTCATAAACCGTTCAATAAAAGGTGATTCGTCGTTTCTACCGCTTGGCGGAACACATTGCACAGAATCAGGAAATTAATGTATCGCCACATTTTAACTGCTTACGAATGGGCCGGGATTCCCGGTGTAATTCAGCGTTATGATGAGCGACAGTGTAATTAGTCGTCCCGGACGTCCGTTAGAGGGGGCTGCACATTTTTCTTGCTTTTCGAATGCTTTCAAAACCTACTCTTCAACGTCCGACGAATTCCGCAACGAAAAAATCCTGGTTCAAGACGCTACGCAGCATCTTCTTGCTATGCCTGTTTACAGCGTTGATGGGCATTGGGCTGCCGGCCTTTTCTGCAAGCTCAGACGATAAGTTCGATGTGGAAAAGATGCTGGACACGGCACGTACTCGAATCGACACTGTCCAGAAAAAACTTGCGACGCAAGGTAAGACTCCGCTAGACGACAATCAGCTTGTTGAATTGCGAGCGCAGGCACTGGACGCACAGGCACAGGCAGAAACTGCTGCCGCTGCCATACAGCCCGAACTGACAAGCGTACAGGCCCGCCTTGCTGAGCTCGGCGTACCCACCGAGGGCACGCCGGAAGCTCCTGACATCGCCGTGCAGCGAAACCAGCTCACCAAAAACAGCAGTACGCTGGATGCCCAGATAAAACTTGCCCGCCTGATCAGTGTTGAAACCGGGCAAACTGCAGAACAGATTCTGAAGCTACGGCGCGCCCAATTTCAGGCCCAGCTTGGGCATCGCACCTCGTCAATCCTCGCTCCTTCGTTCTGGAAAGAGCTGCGCGAGGAATACCCGCGCGATCTGCGCCGTTTCAAGCGGCTGCAAGATGACCTTGCTACATCCTTGGAGACGTCTAATGCAAGGGTATGGACTACAACGCTACTGGCCATTGCCGTTGTATTGGGAATAAGAGTTCTGGCCGGGCGTTATCTATACCAAATTAGTACCACACGCGTGGCGCCAGGACGTTTGCGCCGTTCCTTGTATGCAGTGCTTCGGGTGTTAATGGCTTCCACCACAGCGGGTCTTATAGGCCTGGCAATACGGATAGCGATCGGCTGGAACAGCGCGCTTTCTGTGGAGCTGGAAAATTTACTCAACCAATGGGTGGGTGTGGTTTGGTTCGGGGGATTTGTAGCCGGCCTGGGCAATGCCTTGCTGGCAGCCGAGCGTCCTTCCTGGCGGCTGTCCTACCTCGGAGATGAACTGGCACTGAGACTCCAGTGGTTCCCTTTAACGCTTGCTATTCTGACAAGCATAGGCTGGGCCAGCCAACGGCTGGCAACTATCGTCAATGCCAGTCTCGTTGCCACAGTAGCGCAAGACTGCATTGTGGCGCTGGTCCTGAGCCTGGCCCTATTCGTGGCCTTGCGGCGTATCCGCCATGCCAAGCGGCCAGTACCCGAGAGCACTCCTGTCGCGACGGCATCACCCAGGTCGCCTTGGTGGACCATTCTGCTTAGCGCAACCTGGATCGTTCTGGCGGTTAGTGTCAGCACGTTGTTACTCGGCTACGTAGCCCTGGGCGGTTTCATCATCAAGCAGTATATCTGGATGGGACTGCTGGCAGGTTCGACCTATCTGATTACCGGACTGATCGAGGATACCGGCAACAGCCTGCTCGCTTCCGTCAAGCGCAGCACCGGCGACGTTCAGGCACCGGCGATGTCGCGGGCCCCCAGCCAAGCGATCGTATTGATATCGGCCATTGCTCGCTTGATGATCATATTGCTTGCCTTGATGTTGCTACTATCGCCTTTTGGAGGCGGTCCAACAGAATGGCTGCGCCTCCTCGATAATCTGCATACCGGCATCCCCGTTGGCGAAATTCAAATTCGTCCTACTGCCGTGGCGCTGGCCATAGCGCTGCTGGTTCTTGGTTTCGCTGCGGTGAAACTGCTGCAACGCTGGCTGACGAATCAATATCTTCCTACTACCAGTCTTGACCCCGGAATGCGGTTGTCCGCTTCCACGCTATTTGGCTACGCTGGCTACGTTCTTGCGGTGGCAATGGCGTTATCCGCCGTTGGGATAGGTCTGGAACGCGTTGCATGGATCGCCAGCGCGCTGTCCGTCGGTATAGGCTTTGGCTTGCAGGCCGTCGTGCAGAATTTTGTTTCAGGCCTTATTTTGCTGGCCGAGCGGCCCGTCAAAGTGGGTGACTGGGTATCACTGGGCGGCGTCGAAGGGGATATCCGGCGTATTAACGTACGCGCGACTGAAATACAGATGGGTGACCGTTCAACGGTGATTGTCCCTAACTCGGAATTCATTACCAAGGTGGTCCGCAATGTGACGCATGCCAATCCGTTGGGCCGAGTGCAAATCAAATTGTCTTTGCCGGTCGATACCAACGCGGAACAAGTGCACGATATTATGTTGGGCGCCTTCCAAGAGAACACCGCGGTGCTCGACGAGCCGGCCCCTGACGTAATGCTTGATGGCGTCGATGCCACGGGCCTGGTGTTCAATGCGACAGGCTATGTGGGCTCGCCCCGCAGCGCCTATGGGGTTCGCAGCGCACTGCTGTTCGAGATACTCAAACAACTGCGCGAAGCTGCACTGCCGCTGGTAAATCCCCCGACCATGGTACTGAAGGAAGCGGGTCAAGCCAGCCCTGCCGCCCCGGAAATCAGCGCTTTCGGTGGCGGAGCAGATAGCGGTATACAAAACCGGGGTATCCCAGCACCAGAAAAAGGCTGAACGTTATTGCATAAAATTCCCAGGTCTGGGGAAACTGATTGCCCATATTGGCTTCGAAAGCGAAGCCAAGTATGCCTACCAGACAATAGAAAACGAGCAGTTCAATCAAACGCACAAAGAATGACTTTTCGATAATATGTGCGCGGTTACGCCATCCGGGATAAGCCAGCAACAGGGCCAGGATCAAAAACACGCCCACAATCTTGGCAATGAATAAGGCTACGGAGCCCAAATCCGAGAGCGCAACAAATGCGCCACCAATCAACAGCCACGCCACATAGGCCATTCCAGCAAGCAAGCACAAGAACACAATTGAAAAGATCCATTGCATCCATGCCGGAGCAACGGGCTCGCCTTTTTGCGCCCAAGGCAATACCAGAAAAGGACGTTCAATGATGAATGGAAGGTTGGCCGTTACCAGAGATAGCCCGATAAGAATCCAAACGGCAAATGACTGGTTCATGTACTTCCCAAGACGTTGGCAATGCCAAGAAAAAATTGCGGGCGCTGCGCCGGTGACGATATCCCGGCAAGCGATGATGCCCGCGCGAGCAAGGGCCTGATGCGCCCCAGCACGGCACGGCAAGCCCTTTTCCTGTCGTGCAGGAGGGCTTGCCTGGTATTGCTAGAACTTCAGGGATTCCCGAATGACATTGACGCACACAGCCATCAGACCGCCCGGCAAGATACCCAAACCGATGATTAACAGACCGTTCACAGACATCAGGCCATTAGTAATGATGCCGTTATTGATAGGCTCTACTTCGCCTTCAGGTTCGTCAAAGTAGGCCATTTTCACGATGCGCAAATAATAGAAGGCACCTATCAGTGAAAACAACACGGCGACTACGGCAATGGCAATCTGGCCTGAACCGACCAGGGCCTGAAGCACCGCCAGCTTGGCGTAAAAGCCCGCCATCGGAGGGATACCGGTAAGCGAGAACATCGATAACAGCAATATGCCAGCCAAAATTGGATTGCGCCGGTTAAGCCCCTTAAGGTCAGAGATCTCTTCGCATTCGAAGCCCTTGCGGCTAAGCAAAAGTATCAGTCCGAAGGTCGCCAATGTCGTAAGAACGTAGATCACCATGTAATACAGCGACGCGCCATAGGCTTCGCCTGCGGCAACGGGTTGATTCGCGATAACGCCCGACAACAAAGCCAGGAACACAAATCCCATATGCGAGATCGTCGAGTACGCAAGCATACGCTTGAAATTCGACTGGGCGATCGCGGCGATATTGCCAATAGCCAATGAAAGGACAGCCAGGATAAGCAGCATGGGCTGCCAATCCACAGCAATGCCGTGCAAACCTTCAATCAACAAACGCAAGGTTATTGCGAAGGCGGCAAGCTTGGGGGCGGCACCCAGAATAAGCGTCACCGAGGTTGGTGCGCCTTGATAAACGTCTGGAGTCCACATATGGAACGGAGCGGCTGCCAACTTGAAGGCGAGACCAGCCACGATAAACACCACGCCAAAAACCAGAGGTAGCCGTTCGGCCTTGCCACTGCCGATTACCTGTGCAATCTGGGTAAGATCGAGCTGCCCGGTTGCGCCATAGATCATCGACATGCCGTACAGCAGCACACCTGAAGCCAAGGCTCCCAAAACAAAATACTTCATCGCTGCTTCAGTAGCCTTGATGTCGTCGCGGCGCAGGGCAACCAATGCGTAGAGCGCAAATGACATCAGCTCCACGCCTAAGTACACCGTAAGCATACTGCCCGCGGAGATCATTACCATCTGGCCAAGCAAGGCGAATAAGGTCAGCGAATAGAGCTCGCCGCCATTCTTGACCATATCGCGCGCCTCGGAATATTCGCGCCCGTATATCAGCGTTGCGCCCACCGCCAGATAAGAAACAATCTTCAGGAAGTGAGACAGGGAATCAACGACATAGAGGCCGCCAAACGAGCTGCCCTGAACGCCTTCGCTCCATTGCCAGAACGAGACGGCCGTCAAAATCAAGATACTGACAATACTGGCAGTGAATGTCAGGTGGCGCGATTCCGATTTATTAAAGGCGTCGGCCAGTAGCGTTACCGCAGCCAAAATCAGAAGCAGAATCTCGGGCGTAGCCAAGGCGAAGTCAAAAGAATTTTGCATAATATTTCGGGTCTACAGTTTCGAGATAGAGACGTGCTGCAGCAAGGCTTCCACCGACACGTGCATGACATCTGTAAACGGTTTGGGATAAATGCCCATGTACAACACCGCAATGGCCATAATTCCCATGATGAAGAATTCACGTGAATTCAGGTCAGTCATTGCACGAACGTTATCGTTGGCGATATCGCCAAATGCCACGCGTTTGAGCATCCACAAGGAATAGGAAGCCCCGAGAATCAATGCCAAAGCGGTAAGGAGACCGATCCAGAAGTTATATTGCACTGCACCCATTATGACCGTGAATTCGCCGACGAACCCGCTGGTCGCCGGTAAGCCACTGTTCGCGAGGGAAAACAGCACAAAGAAGGTCACAAATCGGGGCATCACATTGATAACACCACCGTAATCGTCGATGCGTCGGGTGTGCATGCGATCGTAGAGCACGCCAATACAAAGGAACATCGCGCCTGATACAAACCCATGCGAAATCATTTGTACGATTGCGCCTTCAAGGCCGGCGGTATTGAAGATGAAAAAACCAAGCGTAACGAAGCCCATATGCGCCACGGAGGAATACGCTACGAGCTTCTTCATATCGTCCTGGACAATCGCCACCAGGCCAATGTAAATAACAGCAATCAGCGACAGTGCAATCATCATGCCGGAAAGGCTATGCGACGCATCGGGTGCGATAGGCAGCGAAAAACGCAGGAAACCGTAAGCACCTAGCTTCAGCATGATTGCGGCCAACACCACTGACCCGCCCGTAGGCGCTTCTACGTGTGCGTCCGGTAACCAGGTATGCACTGGCCACATTGGCACCTTGACAGCGAAGGCGGCAAGTAAAGCAAGGAAAATCAGAATCTGCGGCGTGTACCCCAGCTTTAACTGATGCCAGGTGAGTATGTCGAATGACCCGCCTGAGGCATGCCAGAGATAGATAAAAGCAACCAGGGTCAACAAGGATCCCAGCAATGTATACAGGAAAAACTTGAATGCCGCGTAGACCCGGTTAGGTCCGCCCCATACCCCGATGATCAAATACATCGGTATTAACGTAGCTTCGAAGAAGACATAGAACAACATGCCGTCCAGAGCGACGAATACGCCAACCATCAGACCCGACAGAATCAGGAATGAAGCCATGTACTGCGCAACGCGACTGGTAATGACCTGCCAGCCGGCAAGCACCACGATCACCGTAATGAAGGCGGTCAACAGCACGAACCAGATTGAGATGCCGTCGATGCCTACGTGGTAGTTCACCGCAAAGGTTTCTATCCACGATCTTTTCTCGACAAACTGCATGTCTGCCGTATTCGGATTGAAGCCAATGTAAAGCGGCAATGTGACGAGGAAGCCCACTATGGAACCGATCAGGGCAAGCACTCGGGTGAACCCGGGCCGGTCATCACGACCCAATATCAGCACGATCAAGCCGGCGACGATCGGGACGAAGATCGCAAGCGTTAACCAGGGAAGAGTTGAAGACGCCATATCGCTAGCCATCAGTGAACCGTCAGTACAAAAAAGGTTAATAAAGCCATGATCCCGATGATCATCGAAAAGGCGTAGTGATAGATATAGCCAGATTGCAGATGGCGACTGACCGCCGCCAGCCAACCCACGACGCGGGCGCTACCGTGGATCATGAAGCCATCGATCAGTCCACGATCACCACCCAGCCACAAGCCACGGCCAAGACCCCGAACGCAACGGGCAATAACCTGCTCGTTGAACCAGTCTGCGTAATACTTGTTGTCGAGTACGTTGTTCACGAACTTGAGACGAGCGTGGATTGCCGCAGGCACTTTAGGATTGATCACGTAGCAATACCAAGCGACCACCAGGCCAGCAATCATCAGCCAGAACGGCAGGGTAACGAAACCATGCAAGGCGTAGGCGACCCAGCCATGCCAATGACTGGCAAGTTCGGCCATTGCCGGATGCTCCGGCAGCACGGCAATCACGCCGTCGAAGAAATTGCCGAACAATATCGGATCAATAACCCAGGCGCCGGCAATCACCGAAGGAATGGCTAGAAGGACCAGCGGCAGCGTGACGACCCAAGGCGACTCATGCGGTGTACCGCCGTGATGGCCGTGGTCATCATGGCCGTGGGCCTGGACACCGTTGGCGGATGTATTGAATCGCTCTTTACCGTGAAATACCAGGAAGTACACGCGGAATGAGTACAGCGAGGTGACAAATACACCGGTCAGGGTTGCGTAATAAGCGAAATTGGCGCCCCATACCGTCGCGGCACCGGCCGCTTCAATAATGTGTTCCTTGGAATAAAAGCCGGAGAAGAACGGAGTACCCACCAATGCCAGCGTGCCGATCAGGAAGGTGATCCAGGTAAGAGGCATGTACTTGCGCAAACCGCCCATATTCCGGATATCTTGATCGTGATGCATACCAATGATGACCGAGCCTGCGCCCAAGAACAACAGGGCTTTGAAGAAAGCGTGGGTCATCAAGTGAAAGATGGCAGCTGAGTATGCCGACGCGCCCAGCGCAACCGTCATGTAGCCCAACTGAGACAAGGTCGAATAAGCAATAACCCGCTTGATGTCAGTTTGCACGATACCGAGAATACCCAGGAACAACGCACCGATTGCACCAATGACGATCATTACCGACAACGCTGTCGAGGAAAGTTCGAACACGGGCGAGAAGCGCGCCACCATAAAGATGCCAGCAGTGACCATTGTTGCCGCATGAATCAGAGCTGAAATTGGTGTTGGGCCTTCCATAGAATCGGGCAGCCAGGTATGCAACGGCACCTGTGCCGATTTACCCATCGCGCCTACGAACAACGAAATACACGCCACCGTCAGCAGTTGCCAGTCAGTACCTGGAAAGGCAAGTCCTGATAGCTTCTCGGACTGCGCGAATATTTCGCCGTAATGCATGCTGCCGGTGTAGGCGAACAGCAAACCTATGCCAAGCAGAAATCCGAAGTCACCCACGCGGTTGATCAGAAAAGCCTTCATATTGGCAAAAATCGCCGTCGGACGCGTATACCAAAAACCGATCAACAGGTACGACACCAGGCCTACTGCTTCCCAGCCGAAGAACAGCTGAACCATGTTGTTGGACATGACCAACATCAGCATCGAGAAGGTAAACAGCGAGATATAGGAAAAGAAACGCTGATAGCCCGGATCGTCGGCCATGTACCCGATAGTGTAAATATGCACCATGAGCGACACGGACGTGACAACAACCATCATCAACGCGGACAGGGAATCAATCAGGAAACCGAGCTCGAGCTTGGTCGTTCCGATAACGCTCCACGTGTACAAGGTGCCATCGTAGGTGTGACCATCCATCACCTGAAAAAGCACAATGACAGACCCAATGAAGGAGATCAGTACGCTTAGAATCGTAATGACATGGGAACCGCGTCGGCTAACAAAGTTACCGAGAAATCCGGTGCCAAATAAACCGGCGATAATGGCGCCCGCCAACGGGGCTAATGCAATTAATAGGTAGAGATTTGGTGAATTCATAGTGTTTGCAATCCCATCAACCCTTCAGCTGGTCAAGTTCTTCAACGTTGATCGTATTCAGGTTGCGGAACAGCAACACAAGAATCGCCAGGCCGATCGCGGCTTCGGCGGCAGCCACCGTAAGAATAAAAAAGACGAACACCTGACCAGCGGTGTCACCGAACCATGTCGAAAACGCGATAAAGTTCATATTCACCGCAAGCAGCATGAGTTCGATAGACATCAACAGAATGATGAGATTTCGCCGGTTCAGGAAAAACCCGAAAATCCCGATGGCAAACAAAATAGCGCCAAGTATCAGGTAATGGGCAAGAGTTAGTGTCATTAGTTATCCCCTTGAACCTGGCTGGCGTTCGCCGCTGCAGGCGCTTCGGTTTGCGAAGGAATGTTGACCATGCGCAAACGATCTTTTGACTTGACCTTCACTTGGTCCGACGGGCGATTGCGCTTGACGTCAGTACGGCGGCGTAAGGTAAGTGCAATGGCGGAGATCATGCCGACGAGCAGGATGACCCCGCCCACCTGCACCGCAAAGACGTAGTCCGTGTACATGGCCACACCCAAGGCATGCGTGTTGTTGTAGTCATCGGCCACCGGAGCCTGAGGACCAGCCTCGAACCATGTCTTGGCCAAGACGAAAGCCATTTCCAGCACCATGATCAGTCCGATGAGCATGCCCAAAGGCAGATAGGTCTTCATGCCGGATCGCAGGCTTTCCATCCGCACATCAAGCATCATGACGACGAACAGGAATAGCACCATGACGGCGCCGACATAAACCACCACCAGCAACAGAGCCAGGAATTCGGCGCCGAGCAGCATCCATATCATGGAGGCAGTGAAGAATGTCAGAATAAGGTGAAGGACACCGGTAACTGGACTAGTCGCTGTGATGACGCGAAACGCAGCCACCACCAGCACGAAGGCCAACAGATAAAACAGTACAGTGGTAAAAATCATAAGTGTCGGGTCCGGGCATCAACGATAAGGGGCGTCTTCGGAACGACGACGTGCAATTTCAGGTTCGTATCGATCGCCAATCGCCAGCAACATGTCTTTGGTGTAGTACAGGTCGCCGCGTTTTTCGCCATGGTATTCCGAGACGTGCGTTTCGACGATCGAATCCACCGGACAGCTTTCCTCGCAGAAACCGCAAAATATGCATTTGGTCAGATCAATGTCATAGCGAGTAGTGCGTCGGGTACCGTCGTCGCGCTCTTCCGATTCGATCGAGATTGCAAGGGCCGGACACACCGCTTCGCATAGTTTGCAGGCGATGCACCGCTCTTCCCCGTTGGGGTAGCGCCGCAAGGCATGAAGACCACGAAAGCGCGGCGAAGCCGGCGTCTTTTCCTGGGGATAGCGCAAAGTGACCTTGCGCTTAAAGAAGTATTTGCCGGTCAGGCGCATACCCTTCAACATCTCGGACAGCATCAAGCTGCCGAAGAAATCTTTAATAGCTTCCATTTTCTAGCCCCTGTGTCCTATTGCCATATATTCCAGGGCGTCTGCATCCAGATCGCTACAACCAGCAGCCAGATGCCGGTGAACGGAATGAATACTTTCCAGCCCAGACGCATAATTTGGTCGTAACGATAACGAGGGAATGTCGCACGGAACCACACAAACATCGAAACCACAACAAACGTTTTCAGCCCCAGCCATAGCCAGCCCGGTATCCAGGTTAGCGGCGCGATTTCCAATGGCGGCATCCAGCCACCCAGGAACATAATCGACGCTATCGCTGAAAGCAGGATCATATTGGCGTATTCGCCAAGGAAAAACAGCGCAAAACCCATACCGGAATACTCGACCATATGGCCGGCAACGATTTCCGACTCACCTTCGACCACGTCGAATGGGTGGCGGTTGGTTTCCGCTACCGCCGAGATCACGTAAATGACAAACAGAGGCAAGAGCGGCAGCCAGTTCCACGACATGAAGTTAATGCCCTTGTCGGCAAACCAGCCTGCTCCCTGTCCGTTCACAATGCCGCTTAGATTAAGCGTTCCCGATACCAGCAAAACGGTGATGAAGACAAAACCGATAGCCAGTTCGTAGGAAACCATTTGCGCTGCCGCCCGCAGCGCACCGAGAAAAGCGTACTTGGAGTTTGACGCCCACCCGGCCACGATGACGCCGTACACGCCTATCGAGGTAATTGCCATTACATACAGCAAACCAGCGTTGACATTGGCCAGCACGACTTCGGGGCCAAACGGTATGACCGCCCACGCTGCCAGTGCGGGCATCAGGGTGACCACAGGCGCCAATATATAAAGCACCTTGTTCGACTTGGACGGCAGGATAACTTCTTTGGTAAGAAGCTTGAACACGTCTGCAAATGGCTGCAATAGCCCACGGTAACCGACCCGGTTAGGACCCTTGCGCACGTGCATGGCGCCGATCATTTTGCGTTCCCAATATGTCAGGTACGCCACAGACAAGATAATCGGTACAGCGATGACCACAATCTTGATAAGCGACCACACCACCAGCCAGGCAGTAGGCCCAATCAAATCCGTACCGTATGTATTAATAAAAGTTAGCCACTCCATTAGGCACGCTCCACCGTAAGTTGGCCGAAGCTGCTACCCAGCGGCAACGTTTCATTGAACGCTGTTGCGATCCGTACGCAACCCGGCGCAACGCCATCGTCTTGCAAGGCGGGCAAGCTGATATGCCCTTGAGCCGAGCTGATGCGCAAGGTATCGCCTGATACCGCGCCCAGGCCGGCCAGAGTGCTAGCCGCCACATGAGCCCGCGGCGCCTGCGATGCAGCCGTTTCTTGTAGAGGTTGCGAACGACGCAGCAGCGCATCGCTACGATAAATCGGAACGTCGGTGATGCGTTCGTAACCCTCCTGCGGCTTGGCCAGACCAATACCGGAGACGATGTGGTTGGACAAACGTCCATCCGTACCACCAACCATCACCGTTTCGCGCACGGACTCAGAGGTTTCATCGTCGAAACCCTGCAGTTGGAACAGGTTGCCCAGAACGCGCAAGACCTTCCAGGCAGGACGTGTGTCGGCAAACGGCGATGCTGCGCCCTTGAAACTTTGCGCGCGCCCTTCGGCGTTGACAAAGGTCCCCGACGTTTCGGTGAAGGGTGAAACCGGCAACATGACATCGGCCCATTCCTGGGCGGCCGATTTAAACGATGTAAGCGCTACGGTAAAACCAGCTGCCTTCAGCACTTCAAGCGCGCGCGCGCCATTGTCGCTGTCGAGGGTGGGCTCGGCATGAAGCACAAGATAAGCTTTTAGCGGCTGACTGAGCATCTGTTCGGCAGTAAGACCACCTTGACCGGGTATTGCACCAGCCAGGTAGCCACCCACCGTGTTACCACCAGGAGTCAGGAAGCCGAATTTGGCATTGGCTGCCTTGGCCAACGCCGCTGCATTGGCTGAAATCAAGCTGGCTTGGTTAGAGCTGACGACCATATTCCCAATCAGGACGGCCACGCGTTGACCCGAAGCAAGGCTCGTAGCTATTTGCTGCGCTTCGATCGAGGGCTCGAGGCCGGAGAACGCGTCCGGCACAGACAGTTCTTTTGTCTTGGCCAGCGCCACCAGGACTTCGGCCAAAGCATTGGGCAACACGCTAGGCGCCACCGTCATGCGGGCAGTTACCGAGAATAAGGGATCTTCGGCTGCAGAGTCGATGAATGAAATCTGGGCGCCATGCTTGGCAGCCTGACGCAAGCGCTGAGCCATCAACGGATGGTCTTTGCGTAGGAATGATCCCACAACCAATACGCGGTCGAGCTTACCCAAATCGGCGATGGGCATTCCGAGCCATGGGATGCCTTCCACAGCCTTATCAAATGTCGGATCGTTATTGCGTAAACGGAAATCGATGTTTTCGGACCCCAGGGCGCGCACCAGGCGTGCAAGCAGCGCCAGCTCTTCAGTGGTCGCAGTAGGACTGCCAACGCCGCCGATCTGCTCCGCGCCGAACTGATCGCGCACCGTATTGAAACCTTGGACAACGGCCTCCAACGCATCGCTCCAGGACGCTTCGCGCCACTGCCCGTCTTCGCCCTTAAGCATGGGGTGAGCAAGGCGGTCTGCCGTATACAAGCCTTCGTACGAGAAACGATCCCGATCGCTGATCCAGCATTCGTTGACGTCTTCGTTCTCGAATGGCACCACCCGCAGCACACGGTCTAGCTTGGCTTGCACAACCAGGTTGGCACCCAGGCTATCGTGAGGGCTTATCGAACGGCGGCGCGCCAGTTCCCACGTACGGGCAGTGAACTTGAATGGTTTGGACAACAAAGCGCCGACCGGGCAGACGTCTATCATGTTGCCCGACAGTTCGGATTCGACCGCCTGCCCTACAAAGGTCGTGATCTCGGAGAACTCGCCACGGTTGACCATGCCGACTTCCATAATGCCACCGATTTCCTGACCGAAACGCACGCAGCGGGTGCAATGAATGCAACGCTGCATGCCGTCGGTCGAGATCAGCGGCCCCATATTCTTGCCGACAACCACGCGCTTTTCTTCTTTATAGCGCGAAGCCGACGCACCGTAGCCCACGGCCAAATCCTGCAACTGGCATTCACCACCCTGATCGCACACAGGGCAATCCAGGGGATGATTGATGAGCAGGAATTCCATGACACTTTTCTGTGCAGCAACCGCCTTGTCAGAACGAGTATGCACGACCATGCCATTGGTAACCGGCGTAGCACAGGCAGGCAATGCCTTCGGCGCTTTTTCGACGTCGACGAGGCACATGCGGCAGTTAGCCGCGATGGAAAGTTTCTTGTGATAGCAGAAATGCGGCACGTATACCCCGAGTTTATGTGCAGCCTGTATGACCATGCTGCCTTCGGGAGCTTCTACTTTAATGCCGTCGATGGTGAGTTCAACCATTAGCGTGTCCTGACCCTACAAATATTTGGGCACCACACAGCTTTTATGCTCGATGTGGTGTGCGAACTCGTCGCGGAAATGCTTGATAAAGCTGCGTACCGGCATAGCGGCCGCGTCGCCCAACGCACAAATTGTACGGCCCATGATGTTATGCGCGACCGAATCCAGAACGTCCAGATCCTCGGGGCGGCCCTGGCCGTTTTCAATGCGCTCTACCATGCGATAGAGCCAACCGGTGCCCTCGCGGCACGGCGTGCACTGACCGCAGCTTTCTTCAAAATAGAAATAGGACAAGCGCAATAGCGACTTGACCATGCAGCGCGTTTCGTCCATGACAATGACGGCGCCCGAACCAAGCATCGAGCCTGCCTTGGCGATGGAATCGTAGTCCATTGTGGTTTGCATCATGATCTCGGCCGGCAATACTGGTGCACTGGATCCGCCAGGGATCACTGCTTTCAGCTTGCGCCCGCCGCGCATCCCACCAGCCAGCTCCAGTAACTTGGAGAACGGTGTACCAAGTGGGATTTCGTAATTGCCGGGCAATTCGACATCGCCAGAAATCGAAAACAACTTAGTCCCGCCGTTATTGGGCAGACCAATTTCCAGGTATTCCTGGGCGCTATGCCGGAAGATCCAGGGAACGGCGGCAAAAGTTTCGGTATTGTTGATCGTGGTCGGCTTGCCGTACAGGCCAAAGCTGGCAGGGAAAGGCGGCTTGAAACGTGGCTGCCCTTTCTTGCCTTCGAGCGATTCGAGCAAGGCAGTTTCTTCGCCGCAAATGTAGGCGCCGTAGCCGTGAAACGCGTGCAGCTCGAAGTTGAATTCCGAGCCCAGGATTTTGTCGCCTAGGAAGCCCGCGGCACGAGCCTGTTCGAGCGCTTCTTCAAAACGATCGTAGATCTCGAAGATCTCGCCATGGATATAGTTGTAGCCTACGGTGATGCCCATGGCATAGGCAGCAATGGCCATCCCTTCGATAACGATATGCGGGTTGAAGCGCAGAATATCGCGGTCTTTGAACGTACCCGGCTCGCCTTCGTCGGAATTGCACACCAGGTATTTCTGACCAGGAAGAGTGCGTGGCATGAAACTCCACTTCAGGCCCGTAGGAAAACCGGCGCCTCCGCGACCGCGCAAGCCCGACGCCTTGACAGTATTGATGACATCATCAGGTGTCATGCCGGTGGTCAGGATCTTGCGCAAGGCTTCATAGCCGCCGCGTTTGACGTAGTCATCCAGAGACCAGTTTGTACCGTCCAGGCCTGCGACGATTTGTGGGCTGAGGTGACGATCGTGAAAGATCATGCTCGCGGCAAGATCGTTGCCGGGATCGGGCGTCAAGCCCTGAGAAAACTGCTGCAATAGGCCCGGCGCGTTCATGCCGACTCCCCATGCTGTTTAAGTTCGTGAATCATTGAATCGATTTTTTCAGACGACATCCGTACGCACATGTGCTTGTTGTTCATCAGCATGACCGGCGAATCACCGCATGCCCCCATGCACTCGCCTTCCATGAGCGTAAACAGCCCATCCGGCGTGGTTTCATGGAAATCGATACCTAGCTTTTGCTTCAGGTAGTCGGCAGCCTTGACACCATCACGCAACGCACAGGGAAGATTGGTGCACACCGTGATCTTGAAACGACCAGTGGGATGGGTATTGAACATATTGTAGAAAGTCGCCACTTCCTGCACCGCAATGGGCGGCACGTGCAGATACGCGGCGATATCGGCGATGACTTCAGTCGATACCCACCCTTTTTCGTCTTGAGCAATGGACAGCGCCGCCATGATGGCTGACTGCTGTTGATCCCCAGGGAACTTGGTGAGTTCCCGGTCAATTTTTTGATACGCTTGTTCGGAAAGCAGCATAGTTTGAATCCGGTTTTACCTTGGCTTATGCCGATTAACGGTCGATTTCGCCAAACACAATATCTAAGGTGCCGATTATCGTCACCGCGTCGGCAATCATATGGCCGCGCGACATTTCATCTAAAGATTGCAGGTGCGCGAAGCCCGGCGCACGAATTTTGACTCGGTACGGCTTATTGGCGCCATCAGACACCATGTAAATTCCAAATTCGCCCTTGGGATGCTCGACGCCGGCATAGGTTTCACCAGCCGGCACATGCATACCCTCGCTAAAAAGCTTGAAATGGTGAATCAGCTCTTCCATGCCTGTCTTCATACGCTCGCGGCTGGGCGGCGCAATCTTGTAGTTATCCACCATTACCGGGCCGGGATTATTGCGCAGCCATTCAACGCACTGGCGGATAATCCGATTGCTTTCGCGCATTTCAGCAATTCGCACCAGATAGCGATCGTAACAATCGCCGTTGGTCCCGATGGGGATGTCAAAATCCACGCGGTCATAGACTTCGTAGGGCTGCATTTTTCGCAAGTCCCACGCAACCCCGGACCCACGCAACATAGGCCCGGTCATACCCAGCGCCTTGGCGCGATCTGGAGTCACTACCCCGATTCCGACCAGCCGCTGCTTCCAGATACGGTTATCGGTCAGCAGGGACTCGTATTCATCGACACAAGCGGGAAAGCGATTAGTAAAGTCTTCGATGAAATCGAGCAGCGAACCGGAGCGGGCATCGTTCATGGCACGCAATTCCTTGTCGCCACGATACTTGCTGGTCTCGCCATATTGGGGCATGGAATCGGGCAAATCGCGGTACACCCCACCAGGACGGTAGTACGCGGCATGCATACGCGCGCCCGACACGGCCTCGTAGCAATCCATCAGGTCTTCCCGCTCGCGGAACGCATACAAAAAGACCGCCATCGCACCGACGTCGAGAGCGTGCGATCCAATAGACATCAAGTGGTTCAGAATCCGGGTGATCTCATCGAACATCACGCGAATATACTGGGCCCGTAAAGGCACCTGAACGCCCAACAGGTTCTCGATCGCCATGACATAAGCATGCTCGTTGCACATCATGGAGACGTAGTCGAGACGATCCATATATGGCAAAGCTTGCAGGTATGTCTTGTGCTCGGCAAGCTTTTCTGTGGCGCGGTGCAGCAAGCCGATATGCGGATCGGCACGTTGAATGACTTCGCCGTCGAGTTCCAGCACCAGGCGCAACACGCCGTGCGCAGCGGGGTGCTGAGGACCAAAGTTCAATGTGTAGTTTTTAATTTCAGCCATGCTTAGCGCCCTGTCCCGTAACTTTCTTCACGCACGATCCGCGGAGTGATTTCACGCGGCTCGATCGTAACGGGTTGATAAATAACCCGCTGCTGCTCCGTGTCGTACCGCATTTCGACGTTACCGGAAAGGGGGAAATCTTTGCGAAACGGATATCCGATGAAGCCGTAATCGGTAAGAATGCGGCGCAGGTCGGGGTGACCGTCGAACACGACCCCGTACAAGTCGAAGGCTTCGCGCTCAAACCAGTTAACCGCGGGCCATACATCGACCAACGTAGGCAATACCGGAAATTCGTCGTTAGGAACAAACACCCGTATCCGCAGGCGCCAGTTGTGCCTGACCGATAGCAAATGCACTACGATCGCAAAGCGTTGCGGGTGCAAGCCAGGCTGGTAAGCGAACGTGGGGGCACCCCAGGCCGAGTAATCCACCCCGCATAAATCGATGCAGGTATCGAAACCCAGCAACGCGTTATCGCGTAATGCCGTACAGGTGTCGATCCAGTCTTTGGCGGGAACTTCGAGCGTGAGTTCGTTCAGGGCAAGTTTCAGTGAAATCGATTCACCGAAGGTAGCCAGAAGATTATTTTGTAGCGTTTCGAGCCGAGTCATATTTCAAGCAGTTCAACGTTAGGGGTGACAGCCAAGCCGGCTTAGCGCGCAATGGTGTTCGTCAAACGAATCTTGTTCTGCATTTGCAGGAGACCGTATACCAAGGCTTCAGCCGTGGGAGGACACCCGGGCACGTACACATCGACGGGCACGATGCGGTCACAGCCGCGCACCACGGAATATGAATAGTGGTAATAACCACCGCCGTTGGCACAGGAGCCCATTGAAACCACCCAGCGGGGTTCGGCCATTTGGTCGTATACCTTGCGCAAGGCTGGAGCCATCTTGTTGCAGAGAGTACCGGCCACGATCATCAAGTCGGACTGACGGGGACTTGGGCGAAAAATAATACCAAACTGATCAAGGTCGTAGCGAGCCGCCCCGGCGTGCATCATTTCGACCGCACAACAGGCCAGCCCAAAGCTCATGGGCCACAAAGAACCCGTTTTGGCCCAATTCAGAAACTTGTCTGCACTGGTGGTTATAAAACCTTCTTTCATAATGCCGTCGATAGCCATAACTTTGCCTATTTAATACCGGTGTACCGAATCACAAGCGGTGTGAGCCTTGATTCGACCTACATTCACTACATAGTCCTTCAGCCGAAAACCGCAGCCTGCGGCTTATGCCGACCTACTCCCAATCCAGCGCACCTTTTTTCCACTCGTAGATGAAGCCTACTGTGAGAATCGCTAAAAATACCAACACGGTCCAGAAACCGACGAGGCCGATCGTACCGTTAGCAATAGCCCAGGGAAACAAAAACGCAATCTCCAGATCAAACATAATGAACAGGATTGCGACCAGGTAATAGCGCACATCGAACTTCATGCGCGAGTCGCTGAAAGCGTCGAAACCGCACTCGTAAGGCGATAACTTTTCGGCATAAGGCCGGTGAGGCCCAAGCAATCGTCCTGCGCCTAACAGGGCAAAGCCAATTACGGTTGCCACAATAATAAAAAGCAGAACGGGAAAGTACTCTTGCAGATTCATGCCAAGCAACCAATCACGATAAGTAAACCCTCGGATTGTAGCATTTTGCCAGCGTCTTTCGGACGCAAGCGCCCCGCCTGAAACATGTTGGCAAGCCGCCACGCACTATTGAGCCGACAGCAACGCACCAGGAGCTCCAGATAGACCTGTGTCGGCAAATCCGCGCCCCATCAAGACCCCTGTAGCCAAGCACAAAAACCAGTCCCGCAACGCCTCTTACAACCCTGTCGCCACGCCCAACTGAGATACCCTTCACACCAGTCTTCAGCAAATCATAAGCACCGAATCGGCGCAGTGTCGCAATACAAAAAGCCACTCCGGAGAGTGGCTTTTTGCCGCAAGCTTGCGCCTGCTTCAGATTTGGAAGCGACCCGGCAGGCCGGGCGGCTTCCGCGCATAGACTAGCTATGCAATCCGATTAGAACTGGTGACGAACACCAACACCGACCAGGGTCGATTTCGCACTGTCAAGGAAGAATGCGTTCTTAGCATACGAACCGATTGCGTAAAGGTTGGTACGCTTGGACAGCCCGTATGTGTAACCCAAGCTGTAGATTTGAGTCTTTTCCAAATCAGTAGCAACGAGTACGTCTGGGTTGCTACGTGGGTCAGCCATTTGCCAAGAAGCCAGCAACTTACCGTTGCCGATAGGCGCAGTCAAACCAAGCATGTACGAGTTAACCTTCAAGCCATCCAGATTAATGCCGCTAAGAGGGTTAACACCACCGATCTCGTCAGAAATACCGGAGGAGAACAAGCCGTTATGTGTTTGGCCGATAGCAGCGTGAGCCTTCACAACTTCGAAGTCATAGGCGCCACCAAGGTTCCATGACTTAACGTTTACGTTAGTGGCCTTGATCTTGGATTGGTCGTATGTCAACGCAGCGGCGAGGGGACCATTAACGTAACGGATACCGGTAGTGACAGCACGGTTGTTCGTGTCGTTAGGATTGGCACGACCAGGAGCGTCGATATCCCAGCCTTGATTGCCGTTCGTGCTGAACGAGTAACCTGCACCGAACTGGAAGCCGGAGAAGTTAGGGGTTTGGTACATTACCATGTTGTCGTAACGTACTGTGTTGACGGCGCTGAAAGTCGTACCGACGTTAGCTTGGTTGAAGCCCAGAGCGAACGGATCGATAGCACCGAAGTACTTACTGCCGATATTGGTTTGACGACCGACGTCCAATTGACCCCATGAATCACCAGCCAGACCCAAAGTTGCTTGACGACCGAACAGGCGGCCACCTTGAGCGCTATTGCCGGTGCCAAGATCAAAGCCGCTTTCCAATTGGAATACAGCGCGGAGACCATTACCCAGATCTTCGGAGCCTTTCAGGCCCCAGCGATTGCCGGACTGAATGCCGTTGATAATGCCAGTTTTCTTGGCTGTAGCAGGACCAGCTTCAAGTTTTTGGTAACCGATACCACCGTCCAGGATACCGTACAAGGTAACCGATGTTTCTGCCTGAGCAACGCCAGCGAAGCCAGCAATTAGAGCAGCAGCGAGCAGAGTCTTTTTCATGTAAGAAATCTCCGTAGATTTGAGTAAACAGAGCAGCGACTTCCGAAACGAGTGCTGCTGCTCTTTCTAACTCCGCGATGGGAAGTTGGAGCTATTGCATCAAAAATACGGGCTGCTGGCTATGATCCTGTTAGTAAAAGCGCCTGTTTTCGCGCTTTCTGTGGGATAAGCGCAACAAAACCCACTAAAACAGCCAAGATACCAAGGGTTTACCCTGATAAAGTTCGTGGCACGCGCACCACATCCGGCGGACGCTCGGCAGTTTCAATCGATTTCTAGCTTGTTACCCTAACCTTCTGATTAGAAGAGAACTTTCGGCCCTCAACGAAGTCCGGTATTTCTAATTAATTCTTCACGCTTGCATCACTATTCAGCGCACGCAGCAAGTGCTTCGTCTGAATCTCTTTGACTTCGTCCCTTAGATTGAGACTACGTTCTAAAAATACCGCAAATGATGGTCCCAGTCACTACTGCTGATTATCGATCTCTCTGTCGCTTGCTTCAAATTTTTTCTAACGTGAAGAAACTCGCCCTGACCACTACTGGCCAAGAATCCTTCGCCAGGCGCGGGCGCCACACCGCAACCGTCGAACATGAGAGTTTCTTGCATGCAGGCTCCGTCTGCTGCATCCCAAAAGAGTATTTTTCACCCGACTGGGCTGGAGCCAGCAATTATCGTTCCTGTGAAATTTGCTGAAATCGACCCCACATACTGCTTCATGCAGCGCAGCGGGTCTTTCGGCCCGAAGAATAACGCAGGCTCCGGGCCAAGGACATGTCGGCCAACTAAGGGAACGACATCTTTTGTAGGTCCTGTATATTGGCACCCAAACCATACCGCGCCAAACGCGTCGAGAATCAAGTGGCGTACCGACAAGCGATTAAGCTCGGCGCGCAAGTAACTCTGATCGAGTAATTTCGCCGAAAGTAAGTCCTACGTAAGCCAGCGAGGGCTGCATGGTATCGCTGTTCAATTCGAGCTTGCCGTAATCCGGATGGGTCCGAGTTCCGCCGTTGGCTACGCACAGAGTGCGCCCGTCGGGCTTCAAGATCACTTCATGCGGGCCGATACCCCGTGTCAAACTCGCCGACACGACGGAACCTTGCGCCCGGACTGCTGTCGTAAATTCCCAGCACGCCTCGGCCCGCCTCGTAATCATTCTCGGTGGCCACCATGATGCTCCCATCGGCTGAATTCTCAGGTAACTTAGACGCAGCATTGGCGTAAGCGGTCAACGAACCGCCATAGACGGCTAGCAGAGCCAGAAATTGGCGG
Source organism: Candidimonas sp. SYP-B2681 (assembly GCF_003971065.1). Classification (GTDB taxonomy): domain Bacteria; phylum Pseudomonadota; class Gammaproteobacteria; order Burkholderiales; family Burkholderiaceae_B; genus Pollutimonas. The sequence continues at coordinate 173,179 of NZ_RYDV01000005.1, read as the reverse complement.
CGATCAACCGCCGTCGAGCGGATTGAGCCTATCCTTATACCTAAAGCCGGCGCGACGTATTCATCGACCAGGCGCTTTGCGTTCTTGATCAATAGCGCAACTAGCGTCAATCGCCGGTAACCGTCGTCAGTTTCCATGAAATTCACTAGGCCACTAGAGGGATTTCCAATTTTGACGGCACGGCTTATGTTCGTTGAAATATCCGTAAAATTGGCGCGAATTCGTTCCAGCTCGGCCTGCAAGCCCCTTCGTCCAGCGGCCAGGCATTTACGCGCCCTTCCCAATCATCGACAATGGGATTGCCAAACCGGAAAGCCTCGTGTGTTGATACGGGACGCGGGCATTAAGCCAGGCGTCTCGCGCGCCTTTCAGCGAATCGGCACTGGGTTTGGCAAGAAGGGAAGCCACTGTTTTCTGCAGCGCGCGTGCGGTGGACAACGCATCTTCCTATCCGGCCTGAGCTAAAGCGGCATAGTTGCTGACAACGGCCTTGGACTCGATGGGCCCCATATGCGGTCGCGTTCAACAACCCGGCCAACATGGTCCCCAATAATAATTTACGCATCCTGATGCCTTCGCTGCATAGCATGATCCCGATTTGCATTAAATATAGCGAACAAAAATGTAAACGCTCTCCATTTGCAATTGCAACAAACGAAAGACGACTGGCTTAACTTCCACTAGGGCAGGCATGTTAGTTGCTACAGATGACATCACCGCTAGCAAAGCGCCTTCTGCAGGGGAGATCCGTGGTGGCAACTACAAGTAAGCGTGCATTGTGGAAAGGGGCGATCTCCTTCGGCCTGGTACACATTCCGATAGCCCTTCATTCGGCTACCGCGGATCAAGGACTGGATTTTGACTGGTTGGATAAACGCAGCATGGATCCTGTTGGCTACAAACGCATTAATAAGAAGACGGGTAAGGAAATTGCCAAAGAAGACATCGTCAAGGGCATCGAGTACGAGGACGGCCAATATGTTGTGTTGTCCCCTGAAGAAATCCAGGCGGCTTATCCGAAAACCACACAAACGGTTGAAATAGAAGCTTTCGTACCGTTAAGCGATATACCCTTTATCTATCTGGAGCGTCCCTACTACATATCGCCCATAAATCGGGGCTCTAAGGTATATGCCCTGCTAAGGGAGGTATTGCGAAAAACCAGGAAAGTAGGCATTGCCAAGGTGGTGATTCAGACTAAACAGCACCTTGCCGTGCTCATGCCTTGCGGACCGGCCCTCATTCTGAATTTACTGCGCTGGGGAGATGAAATCCGATCGTGGGACGAGCTTAATCTTCCTGCCGAAGGCGCCAAGGCGGCGGGACTCACGGAAAAAGAGCTGGCGATGGGAGAGCAACTGGTAAAGGACATGAGCGCGAAATGGAAACCCGAAGCTTTTACCGACTCCTTCAAAGACCAGATCCTGCAACTGGTTAAAGAAAAAATCGAGGCTGGTGAAACGGAATCCGTATCGCAGCCGGAAGCTGAAGAAAGCGAGACCGCCGGCGCAAAGATTTATGACCTGACGGAGATGCTACAACGTAGCTTGAATAAGGGGAGTCGAACTGGCGCATCGCAAAATGCGCCAGCCGAAACGAGCGCGACCAAGAAAAGCGCAGCAAGTACATCTGCGAAGTCTGCCGCGAAGCGCAGTCCAGCGGCTACGGTGAAAAAATCGAAAACCGCCGCGGCCAAGACATCGCCAAGCAAACCGGCGAAATCGTCGAGCGGCGACAAAAACACAGGAAAGCCGGCTCACGCAAGAAAAACCGGAAAGTCGCCATCACCGGCCGGTCGTAAAGCAGCATAGTCATGAGCAAAGCCGATCCCTTATCCACTTATAGGTCGAAGCGAAACTTTTCGCTTACCAGCGAACCGCCGGAAGGGGGAGCCGCTAACGAGCAAGCGCCCTCTTTTGTCATCCAGAAACATTGGGCGTCGCGTCTGCACTACGACCTTCGACTGGAAATCGATGGGTCCATGAAAAGCTGGGCCGTTCCAAAGGGCCCGAGTTTCGACCCGGCTGACAAGAGGATGGCCGTCCATGTCGAGGACCATCCCATTTCCTACAATACCTTTGAAGGCGTGATTCCGCCAAAACAGTACGGCGCGGGGAAGGTCATCATTTGGGACAAAGGCACGTGGAAACCATTGGGCGATGCGGCCAAGGCCTATCGCGAGGGTAGGCTGAAGTTTGAACTTCATGGGCACAAATTGCACGGGAAATGGGCGCTGATCCGCATGAAAAGCCGAACAGAAAAGCAGGACCCATGGTTGCTTATAAAAGAGAAGGATGAATTCGTTCGTCCTGCATCCGAATTCAGTGTCGTGGACGAAATGCCGGACAGCGTTGCGGGGATCCAGAATAAAGAAGTGGCTGAATCCATTACCAAGCTCCCAGTGAATTTCAGTCCTGAACTGGCGACGTTAGTTGATGCACCCCAAACAGAAGCCGACGCCTGGTTATACGAAATAAAGTTCGACGGCTACCGCTTGCTCGCGCGTATCGAGAACAACGGCGTCCAACTTATCACGCGTAATGGGAACGACTGGACCGATAAACTGACTTCGCTAGCCAAAGACCTCACCAAGATGAAGTTGCCTGACGGCTGGTACGACGGCGAGATTGTTGTGCTGGATGATAGAGGCATACCCGACTTTCAAGCATTGCAAGGCGCATTCGATCGCAACAAGACAAGCAATATTGTCTATTATCTGTTCGACTTGCCCTTCTGCGACGGCCATGATTTACGCAAACTGCCTTTGACCGAGCGTCGCGAAAAACTTCGGACGTTGGTGACCGATGAAGGCAGAAAATCTTCGAAGCAGCGTAAAGCAGACATTCCCGGCTCCATACGATTCAGCGATACCTTCGATGTCGCAGCACGCGACATCGTTGCGTCAGCCTGCAGAATGGGGCTCGAAGGAGTCATCGGCAAGAAAAAAGCGTCGCCGTACGTTTCACGACGATCGGCTGACTGGATCAAACTCAAGTGCACCTTGCGCCAAGAATTTGTCATTGGGGGCTACACCGACCCTCAAGGGTCGCGGGAAGGAATTGGTTCCTTGTTGCTTGGCGTGCATGACGCACATGGCGCATTGCATTATGCCGGAAACGTCGGAACGGGCTTTAATGCCAGTTCGTTGAACGATATAAAACAAAAACTCTCCGCTTTGCATTCAGCAGACCGACCATTTGTAGAATCAACCGGCATCGACAAGAAGGCCCATTGGGTAAAACCAACGCTACTCGCCGAGGTTTCCTTCGGCCAGTGGACTGACACAGGCCGCGTACGGCACTCCGTGTTTCATGGCTTGCGCACTGACAAACCCGCCAGCGCCATCATTCGAGAGACAAGCATGTCGACCCCCGCCACTAGAAAAACCCATACCGTGCGAAAGGCCGAACACACTGATGGCTCGCCAGACAATTCCATTGATCGTTCAGCTGGCAACGAATCACTGTTGAGCAAGATGAAGATCACGCATCCTGAGCGCGTGATAGACACGTCCACAGCGACGACAAAAATCCAGCTCATCCGGTATTACGCCTTGGTGGCTCCTCTTATGCTCGAGCACCTTAAAGGTAGACCTGTCTCATTGCTGCGCGCGCCCGAAGGCGTCAATGGCACCATGTTCTTTCAGAAGCATCTCGAGACCAGAAAAATGACGGGAGTGAGGCTGCTTTCCCAAGAGCTAGACCCTGATCATGAACCGTTGATGGAAGTCGCCAACGCGCAGGGCTTATTAAGCGCGGCGCAAATGAACGTCATCGAATTCCATACCTGGAACGCTATCAAGACGTCGATCGGCAAGCCCGATCGCATGACCTTCGATCTGGACCCTGGTGAAGGCGTTGAGTGGCCTGCCATGCAGGAAGCGGCGCTTGTAATACGCGCTTTTCTTGCTGAGTTGGAACTGACCTCGTTCGTGAAGACCAGCGGCGGCAAAGGTTTACACGTAGTAGTGCCTTTGAAACGAAGGCACGACTGGGACACCGTCAAGGATTTTTCCCAGGCTGTCGTGGTACACGTTGCCAAAATTCTTCCCAAACGCTTCGCCGCCAAAAGCGGGCCGCGCAACCGGGTTGGGAAGATATTCATTGACTATCTACGCAATGGGTTCGGCGCCACCACCGTTGCGGCCTGGTCGGCGCGCGCCCGGCCCGGCATGGGAGTGTCGGTACCGGTTTCCTGGGAAGAAGTCGAGAAACTGAAAAATTCAGCTCAATGGCACGTCGGGAATATTCACGAACGTCTAGACCGCGGAAATGATCCCTGGCGAAAATATTCGGTAGCGAGCCAAACACTCACCAGGGCAATGAAGATGCTAAAAGCGTAAACCAGCATGCCAGGACGGCTATGCGTCAACAATATTTACAGATGGCTTGCATGATGGCGCAGGTGATCTTCGATAAAGGTCGAAATGAAGAAGTAACTGTGATCATAGCCAGGCTGCATGCGCAGATTCAAAGAGACCCCCGCTTCGGTGCAGGCGTCCACCAGCAGCTCCGGCTTGAGCTGCTCTTGCAGGAACTGGTCGGCGCTTCCTTGATCGACAAGGATCTCCGGGCCGGACCAGCCATATTTCCTGACGAGGCAGGTAGCATCGTATTCGTCCCACGTGCTGCGGTCAGCACCGAGATATCCGGACAGTGCCTTTTCACCCCATGGGCATCTACTAGGAGACACAATGGGTGAGAAGGCCGAAATGGTCCGGAATTTTTCTGGATTTTTCAGGCCTATCGTCAGGGCTCCGTGGCCCCCCATAGAATGCCCGAATATGCCCGCCCGACCGGACTCCACCGAAAACTCTGAAAAGACCAGATCGAACAGTTCCTTCGTGATGTAGGAGCTCATTCTGTACCCCTTTGCCCACGGTGCTGTTGTGGCATCAACATAAAAGCCTGCGCCTACACCGAAATCGTAGCTGTCGGTATCGCCCGGATAATTCAAGCCGCGGGGACTGGTGTCGGGCGTAACGATGGCCAGCCCCAATTCAGCAGCCATACGCTGCGCCCCGGCTTTAACGATGAAGTTTTCTTCGGTGCACGTCAAGCCAGATAACCAGAAAAGCACTGGCACGGGCTTCACTTCGGCGGCGGGAGGCAAATACACACCGAACCTCATGGTTGTGCCGGTCTCGAGCGACTCGTGGCTATAAACGCCCTGCTGACCTCCGAAGCTTTTGTTTTTCGATAGGGTAGTGATCGTCATGTTTTTAATCCAGTTAGTCGTAAATAGCAAAATGGCCCATGCGCCGCCATTAACGCGACACATGGGCCCGATCGGTGGTGTGCTTTAGAACGTCACGACCGAACGAATGGACTTTCCTTCTTTCATCAGATCGAAGGCATCATTGATTTTATCGAGCGGCATCACGTGGGTGATGAGGTCGTCGATGTTGATCTTTCCGTCCATATACCAGTCTACGATCTTGGGCACATCGGTACGCCCCCGCGCGCCGCCGAAAGCGGAGCCTTGCCAGACGCGACCCGTAACTAACTGGAAAGGGCGAGTAGCGATCTCTTGCCCAGCTCCTGCTACGCCAATGATCGTGCTTTTGCCCCACCCCTTGTGAGCGGACTCAAGGGCCTGGCGCATGAGCTTGACATTACCGATGCATTCAAAAGTGTGATCGCCTCCTCCTTTGGTCAGGTTCACCAGATAGGGGACCAGGTCGCCTTCTACCTCGTTAGGATTGACAAAATGAGTAAGGCCGAACTTACGTGCGAGTTCTTCCCGCGCCGGATTGATGTCGACCCCTACAATCATGTCAGCGCCGGCCAAACGTGCGCCCTGGATTACGTTTAAGCCGATCCCTCCGAGGCCAAAGACAATCACGTTCTCGCCAGGTTGCACTTTGGCGGTGTTGATCACCGCGCCAATACCAGTCGTTACGCCGCATCCTATATAGCAAACCTTCTCGAATGGCGCGTCTTCGCGGATTTTCGCCAAGGCGATCTCCGGCACCACGGTGTAATTCGAGAACGTCGATGTGCCCATGTAATGAAGCACTTCTTTGCCGTTCATTTTGAAGCGGCTGGTGCCATCGGGCATGACACCGCGGCCCTGAGTTTCACGGATGGCCTGGCAAAGATTCGTCTTGCGAGAGAGGCAATATGAACATGTTCGACATTCGGGCGTATACAGCGGAATCACGTGATCGCCAGCTTTAAGCGTCGTGACCCCGGCGCCTACCTCGACGACGATGCCTGCGCCTTCGTGTCCGAGAATTGCGGGGAACAGGCCTTCCGGATCATCGCCCGACAATGTGAATAGGTCAGTATGGCAGACCCCGGATGCCTTGATTTCGACAAGCACTTCGCCGGCGCGAGGCCCCTCGAGTTGCACTGTTTCAATGGTAAGCGGAGCGCCGGCCTTGGTGGCTACTGCTGCACGTACGTCCATGGGTAATTCCTCTTCTAATAAAATGGCTTGGGGCGGCTATGCCGCCCCCATAGGTTAACGCAGTAGCTTATCGTGTTTTCGATTTGGCGACATGGGTGGCGATCGCATCCATGAGCGGTGGCGAAAGGCAGTCATAAGGTGGCAGCCCTAACTCGACCAGACGCGCTCTGATAGCACCCATCTGCTCAGGCGGCGCGCCCGATTCGATAATCGACGATACGAATGCCGCGAACTCCGGTGCCGCCCATCCCGTTTGCGGCGATCTCTCGGTATGTACGAAGTCCAGGCCATAGAAGGGATGGTTTTTATCCTCGATGCGTCCGTACATATGGACGCCACATCCGGTGCAGGCGTGGCGCTGTATGGTCGCGCTGGGATCTACCACCTTGAGCTTGTCGGCATTGGCGGTCACCTTCACGGCATCGCTCGATACCACAGCTACCTGCGAAAATAATGAACCAGCCGGCTTCCAGCACTTGGAGCAACCACATACGTGGTTATGGGCTGTTTGCGAACTGATGGTCACCTCGACTTTATTATCTGCGCAGTCGCACAACAGCGTTCCTCCTGCGAATCCCGGAGTTGCGGGCCTGATGCCATCGTCGACCGCCGGATGAATTTTTATGCTCATTTTTTGTCTCCTAATAAACAATAAGGTCCGACCGACTTTCTGATAACCAGGACCCCTGGGTGAGTGGCTATATGCCAGCTTCCCAATGCTTAGCAATAACCGCGCCAGTTTTGAGAAGATGAGTTCGGTCTTAACGATACCCGCCCGATGTTGCGCTATTGGAGAGCTTCGCGCTCGAGCTGAAGATAGAGCTGCTCGACGTTTTTGTTGTGTAGAGGATCGTATAAAGGCCAACGTTCGAATTGCGGAAGTCGAGACAGCTTTGCTGCCTCGCCAAGTCCTGCCCCGCCCTTATAAACCCCAATGACCGAACTCTGTAAGGCCCTTAAATAACCGGCTAGATCATCGACCTGTGATGGGGCAGATACCGGCCCTTCGCCAGGCACTAGAAGCCGGGGCTTGCGAGCCTTCAACTTGTCGAGAGCGTCTAGCCAATTATCAATGCGGGCATCTTTTACGTCGGGAATCCGACCGATTGAAACCAAACCGCCCGCAAATAACACACCGGACGCCCGATCGATAATCCCTATTGAGCCTGGGGACGAGGTGTGGCCGAAATACACGATATCCAACTGCCGTCCGGCGACAGTAATGACCATTGCGCCTTCAATAAGCCTGTCTGGAACGGTGACTGTAGTCCCCGCCATTTCCTGCGCTCCCAATACCTCGTTGAGTTTCTTCAGGCATCGTTCGCAACGCTGGCGGATCAAGTCGGCAACGTCGCGGTGTGCAAGAATTGGCACACCTTGTAGCGCAAGTGTGCCGTTTCCAAAGACAAACGCGGGACTTTGATGCGTATTGATGGCCAGCACGACCGGCTTGGGGGTAAGGCGCTTCAACGCGTCTAACTGCTCAGCTGCGTAGCGCGCGCTGGTACCCGTGTCAATAAGAATCACGCCATCGTCACCGATCAGGACGCCCTGATTGCCGACCGCCCCATGATTCTCAGGAGCCGCCTCGGCGTTTTCTCCGATGATCGCATAGACGCCCGGCGCGAGTTCCTGCATAGGGGGAACCCGTGACTCCGTTGCTGAAGCTGGCATCAACGAACTCGCCCCGCACAATATCAGCACTAATAATAAAAATGGCATGGCTTTTGCTATCACCCATAGAGCCGCATAGGATTCGAGAAGTCATCAGGCCTCGATGATCTTCCCCTTTGGGATTCTGGCTTCCGATTTTGTCGTCACTACGATTATTCGCATTCAGGGGAATATATGAAGCTCTCCAGGTTGGCAGCGCTCTTCATTACTTTAGCAATCAGTATGCCAGTTGCAGCTACGGCACAGTCCACTAACGATTTTCCCACCACGACACGTGTCGAGTATGTGTTGGAATGCATGCAGAGTCACAGCGGGAAAAACTATGAATCTTTCTATAAGTGCTCCTGCGTCATCGATGAAATTGCAAAGCAAGCTTCATTTATTGAATATGCCGAAATATCCACGGCGTCGAAGTACTTGCGTTTAGGCGGCGAGCGCGGCGCTGAATTCCGCGACCCGGAACAGGTTAAGGTAATGGCGAAGAAATACAAGGCAATCGAAGGCAAAGCCGCCGATGAATGCTTCCTTAAATAAGCGTCATGCTTCTATGCTTTCTGCGGCCCGAACTTTGTGTGCGGCCGCCTTGATCGGTTATGCGCCTTTTATCTGCGCCACCGACGAACCGCAAAAACACTCCATTGCAATAATGGACTTTGAGCTTATCGACAATACCGGTGAATCGGCAAAGGACGCCGAACAAAAAAGGCGGCTCGCCATGATAAGCCAGCAGCTGCGTGAAGCCATTGCAGAAAATCAGTTGTATACCGTCGTCGATAACGCTCCGGCAGCCTCACTGATCGCCGAATTGCAAAAACGCTTCGAATTGCACAGCTGCAATGGATGCGACGTCGACATTGGGCACGCATTGAATACGCCCCGCGTATTGACAGGCTGGGTCCAGAAAGTCAGCAACCTTATTTTGAACATCAATATTCAAGTACGCGATGTACAAACTGGCAATATAGTTCTGAATAAATCAGTGGATATCCGCGGCAACACCGATCAAACCTGGAGCCGAGGAATTCGCTATATGGTACGCAGTATGGTTGAAAACAAGCAGGCCAACTAGGTCGAGATTGCTGCCGATAGTGCAGGCGCCGGCTCCGATGGTAATACCCGGCCGTTTATCTATTCTGGACGGACCTCCAACGACGTATCGAAGACCAAGTCGTTTGAATCTTCGGCTCTGGCAGTTAAGACGCCGTGAGTCGACGGAATGAAATAGAAGCGGAAGTTTGGGTTTTCGCTGATTCCAAAATCGACATCTGCGCTCATTACCGGTTTACCCGCATATGAGACGTCCAGCTTGCGTACATAATGTGGCGGCTGATAAAGCCGGGTCGCCTGATCCATTACCATGCCCGAGGCATTTGGGTGACGTATCATCAACTGCACCATTACGGGCTGATTCAAGGGCGGCGATTCCTGCGTCATAAGCTTTATTTTGCCCAGTTGGTCATCGCCCCCAGGCCCTTGCCGGTTCGCAGGTGCGGAACATCCGCCAGACGCCTTGACGTACACCTTCGTCATGGCAAGTGCACCATCGTTCGTCTGAACTACTGCTCGCACATAGGTGTATTGCTCAACGCGAATTCGCGTTTCAATATCGGCACGTCCACTTTCGGGCGTCATATGGAACACCGCCGCCAGAGGCGCGGGATTATCGTCAACAATCAAATATATGGACTTGATGTAGCGCTCGGGAGACTGCAGTATTTTTGCGCGGATCGAAATGGGCACCACCGCAGCGTCTTCAGCTCGTTTGGGGGCTGTCAGCTGAATAAGTTCGTTGCCGTCATCACTTATAGGCCTGTTCTGAAAAAGACCTGCATGAAGCTTTTGCCACATTGGACTGTCGGGCGGATTGGACAATTCAGCCGACATCGCCGCCATTGGCACCGCTACCAGCAGGCCGGCAACAACACGCCGAATCCAGTAAAGAAAAGCGTTCATGACACCTCCTGATCCTTTTGTTTTTGTACTCCGATTCCAAACTGTAGACAAGCGGGTTAATCCTCCCACTCGAGTTCGGTGAAGGCAGCAGTCACATTATGGCGATGCGACTCTTCAAATAATTTCCACTGCGCCCGATTCGACGCCCCAATTTCATCTGTTGCTTGTTGGAGCGAACGATTTGCCTTTAAAGCAGAACGGACATCCTTTTGCAGGCGCTGCAGATACTCGCGCTGCGGTATCAACACTGCTGGCCAATCACTACTGAATTGACCATGGCCAGGCACCACCTGACGTGCGGGTATGGATTCGAGTTGCGTCATCGTTGAAAGCCAGCCGGCAAGCCTGCCGTCGAGAGTCGGAATTCTTTCTCGAAATAATAAATCGCCCAGCCATAATGTGGCCGTTTGCACATCGAAAACCGTCAAGTCATTATCGGTATGCGACGTTGGCCACGCCTGCAGGATGAGCTTGCGATCACCCAAATCGATTTCCTGTACAGAATCTACGAATTGATCGGGAAATACAAGCGCACTGGGCCGCGCCAATTCCGTACCTATTGTCCGGTCAAGATAAGCGGCGTAATAGACCTGCCGAGCACGCATCGCGGCGGCAAGGTTACGATGCCCTATATAACGCGGTCTATCCTCAATAAATGCCGAATTCCCGTATATATGATCCGGATGTACATGTGTATTAATGACATAACAAACCGGCTTGTCCGTCTGAAGGCGAATTGCCGCTCTAAGCGCCCGGCCTCCGGCCAGACTTCCTCCGGAGTCAATGACAGCAACGCAACGTTGCCCGATGATAAAGCCCACATTTGCAATCATCCCGCGATTGTCAGCGGTTGCATCCTCATGGACAGCAATGTGTACGAAGACACCCGATGACACGGGCTGTACGGACAACGGTTCCTGCGCTTGCGCGGCAAGCACCAGACTGCCCGAAACCAGAAACCCGATCAAGACGTTTATTGCCCCTTTATGCTTCATATGACGTCGCTGCATAAGCCTGGAGTCCCCTTGGGGCTGCAGTGTCGCAAGACTCATGCCACAAGGGCCAACTTTGACCGGTCCGCCCGTCAACGAGGTTAGAGCAAATTGTAAAGATGGAGATATGTCCATTAAACGGAACACTCGCATCTGATGATTGTTCAGCGTGCAGGACATCTAATGCGGGCCTGAAGCAACTGGCGGCCAATATCTTCAGATTCGAAGGCGGCTTCTTGACCATAGCCTAGCTGACGTCAATTCCTGGCACGATTAGTGCTTCACAAAACGTGCAGCTAGCCGTCGAGGCGCCGAAATGCTGAACCGGATTTCATTCCGTGCCTTGCCGTAAAACCATAACGGAGATAGACATGTCATTGAAGATATCTTTAAAACACGTGCTATGCATCGCTGGGGTCATGATGGCGACCGGTGCGGCACAGGCAGATACACAACTGAACGAGGCGGCGGCCAACCCGGCGAATTGGGCCATGCAGTCCGGCGATCTGGCAAACCATCGCTTCAGCACCCTTAAACAGATTACTAACGAGAACGTCAAAGACCTCCAGGTCGCCTGGACGTTCTCGACAGGCGTACTGCGCGGACACGAAGGCGGCCCACTCGTCATCGGCGACACCATGTACGTGCATAGCCCGTTTCCTAATAAGGTATTTGCCATCAGTCTGGAAGATCAACGCATGCTCTGGAAGTACGAGCCTAAGCAAGATCCCTCGGTGATCGCTGTAATGTGTTGCGATACCGTAAATCGCGGCCTCGCGTTTGGTGATGGAAAAATCATCTTGCAGCAGGCTGACACAACCCTTGTCGCGCTAGATGCAAAGACCGGTAAAGAAGTGTGGAAAACAGTTAACGGCAATCCCAAAATAGGCGAATCGAACACCAATGCGCCTCATATTTTTAAAGATAAGGTACTTACCGGCATCAGCGGCGGGGAATTTGGTGTGCGGGGCCACCTGACAGCGTATGACTTGAAAACCGGTAAGGAAGTCTGGAAGGGGTACTCGGTCGGGCCCGACAAGGAAATGCTGTTCGATCCGGAAAAAACAATGACTTGGACGGACGGGAAAATGGCCCCTGTCGGGGTCGACTCTTCACTCAAAACATGGAAGGGGGATCAGTGGAAAATCGGCGGCGGCACGACCTGGGGCTGGTTCAGTTACGACCCGGAGACCAACCTCGTCTATTACGGCTCTGCCAACCCGGGAACTTGGAACCCTAAACAACGCCCCGGCGATAACAAATGGTCAATGGCGATCATTGCCCGCGATCTGGACACAGGTGTAGCCAAGTGGGTGTACCAAATGACCCCACATGACGAATGGGATTACGACGGTGTCAACGAGATGATACTGGCCGACATCAAAGTAAAGGGACAAGACCGCAAAGCGCTGGTGCACTTCGACCGTAACGGTTTTGCCTACACTATGGACCGTATTACCGGCGAGCTGCTGATCGCCGAGAAATTCGACCCAACGGTGAACTGGGCATCCCATGTCGACATGAAAACCGGGCGGCCGCAAGTGAATGCCAAATACAGCACCTTGCAAAATGGTGAAGACGTGAACACCAAAGGCATTTGCCCTGCGGCTTTAGGAACCAAAGACCAACAACCGGCAGCGTTCTCTCCGATTACAGGTCTGTTCTATGTTCCAACTAACCACGTTTGCATGGACTACGAACCGTATCAGATCGATTACACGGCTGGTCAACCATATGTCGGCGCAACGCTGTCTATGTACCCGACACCGGGAAGTCATGGCGGCATGGGCAACTTCATTGCCTGGGACGCTGGCGCTGGCAAGATCGTCTGGTCCAAGCCTGAAAAGTTCTCAGTATGGAGCGGAGCATTAGCAACTGCTGGTAACGTAAATTTTTACGGCACGCTTGAAGGCTTCCTCAAGGCCGTGGATAACGACGGCAAGGAGTTGTGGAAATTCAAAACTCCGTCAGGCGTTATCGGCAACGTCACCACTTGGGAATATAAAGGCAAACAATACGTGGGCGTCTTATCAGGAATTGGAGGCTGGGCGGGTATCGGTCTGGCAGCCGCGCTCGAGGGGCCAACCGAAGGACTGGGCGCGGTGGGGGGCTACAAAGAACTGGCTCGCTACACCGAACTCGGAGGCGTGCTGATGGTTTTTGCACTGCCCGATAGCGCTCTACAAACCACGAAGGTTGCATCCGTTAAGTAAGCAAACACGCGGCGGACTCTATGAAGATTCCGTCGCTTCCCTACTCTCTCAAGACAATTTGAACTGGCGACGCGGCGCACGCCGCTCGTCAGATTTTTTTAAGGGATATATCTGTATGTCGTTACGCTTTGCTTTTATGAGTGCAAGCCTTGCGGTTGCCCTGGGTTTTACCGTGCCTGGGCATAGTGCAGAGGTCTCCGACACGGTCGCTGCGAATACGGAATCGCCATCCAGTCCACCAGCCACGACATCCAGTGACGTCGCACTATATACCGTCGTTGATAAAACGCACGTAGACGACAATACCCTGGCTGGGTGGAAAACATGGCGAGCACAAGCCTGTGCCCGATGCCACGGGGCCGAACAAGAAGGACTCGTTGGACCATCACTCCTTGAAGGTCTGAAGAGATTGAGCAAAGAGGAATTCGAGCACACCGTAAAAGAAGGCCGAATCGAAAAAGGCATGCCACCTTTCGGAAGCATTCCGCGGGTCATCGAAAATCTGGATAATCTTTACGCTTATTTGAAAGGTCGTTCCGACGGCGCGATCGGCCCAGGCCGGCTCGAGCCCATTGCAAAGTAAAAAACGCTAGAGCGCAAAATCAATGTGAAAAAGGATTTTCATACATGTTTTTGAATCAACCTTCAATTGCCGGCATGACATATCGCACGACTGTCGCCCTCCTCGTCAGCTTGCTGGCTAGCAGTGCACAGGCCCAAACAACATCTGCATCCGGGCCAGAGCAACAAGTATTGCGAGTCTGCCAGGATCCAAACAACCTTCCTATGTCGGATCGACAAGAACATGGCTATGAAAATAAGATAGCAGAGCTGTTTGCCAAAAAACTCGGTTGGAAACTGGAACACGCATGGTGGCCTCAACGCATGGGCTTCATACGCAACACGCTGCAAGCGAAAATTCCCGATACCGATACCTATAAGTGCGACGTCGTGACCAGCGTTTCGCCAAATTTCGAAATGGGACTTGCGACCAAACCCTATCTGACATCGACCTACGCGATGGCCTATGTAAAAGGCAAGGGACTGGACTCCATACACGTACCCGAAGATGTGCTGAAGCTTGATCAAACCACACGCAAGAAACTGAGAATCGGTATATTTACCGGAACGCCCGCTGCCGACTGGTTGATAAAAAACGATCTTTCGGATCTGATGGTGTCCTATCAATTGCAAACCGGCGACCCGGACCAATACCCGGGGCAGATCATCGAGAATGACCTGGCTACGGGCAAGCTTGACATTGCCATTGCCTGGGGACCCATCGTAGGATATTTCGCTAAGCGTACGAATGGCGTGCCAATCGAGGTCGTTCCTTTTCAATTCCGGAACGATGGCATCCAGTATGGGTTCGGCATTGCAATGGGGGTGCGCCACGGGCAAAGACAACTGCGCGACCAGCTCAATGCCCTGATTGATTCAAGCCAACCCGAGATACGTGCCATTCTTGAAGAATATAGCGTTCCCATCGTCTCGACTCCCCCCGCTACCAAGAGCTAAGGCATGATCCCCGCAACAAAGCCCTTGTTCGGCCCCATGCTGATTGCCATTGGCACGGCTATCCTGAGCTTGGCATGCACTCAAGCAAGCGCACAGGAATACACGCAGGCCGAACGGCTTCTGTTTCTTAACAATCACTTCGTCGAAACCGATCTGCAAACCATCACCTATCACTACCGCCACTACACAACAGGCGCAACCCATTACACGGATGAGGTTTTTGTTGACGTCCTGGAACGCCACCGCGACGGAACCGCTTCAGTTGCGACGCGATTTCTATCCGGCGATCGCAGCATTGCTATTCCAACACTCGAAAACGCCGAAGGCAATCCCGCCATTTTGGGATTTTTGGAACGCGACATTGCCGACATGAAGCGTCTGACGGGCGGATCGACCGACTATTTCCGCAAAGCCATCCGCACGGCCCTGGCCATGCCAGGTACCAAGGTTGTCGAGAAAACCATTAGCTACGAAGGCCGTTCTATCAAGGGGCAGGAAATTGTTATCAACCCGTACACTGGCGACCCCCATAAGGCGCAACTGGGAAGCTATGTCAACAAGTCCTATGTCTTTATCTTGAGCGATGCAGTACCTGGAACGCTGTATTCAGCGTATACCCGCGTCGGAAGTACCGGCCCATCACTGGAGACGAGCCTGACTATCTTATCCGGCGTTCTGCCAGAATAGGCTAGCGCGCCGCTAACCCGTGCACGCCGTAGATTGGGCCATCGATTGCACTTCGAGGCAGGAAAGTGAAAATCTTCATTTGTGACCACAGCGGCGTGACATTGCCTGACGGTAGTAATGCATCGTCGTCAGCAGGGTTTCGAGGCGATATTATGATGCGCGCCCTGTTGGCTGATATTTCGCAGATCGAGTCCCTGGAAGTCCTGACGCTTCAACAGCCAACGAGCCCTCCGCATTCCGCTCCAAGACAAGAACTGCACATTTCTGTAGGCCAGCAGGCATCGCTGCAAACCGTAGATGAATGCATGCTGGAAGCTGATGCTGTTTGGCCGCTGGCAGCCGAATCGAATGGCTTGCTAGAGTTGATAGCCACTAAAGCAATACAACATAACAGAAAGCTATTCGGCAGCACACGTGACGCAGTGCATCTGGCCGCCAGCAAATATCGTACGTCGCAAGCGCTGCAGGCGAACGGGGTGCCCGTTGTGCCCACCTATCGCGCACAAAGCAAGCTTCCCACCGACTCTTCAGCCTGGGTCGTGAAACCAGACGACGGAGCCGGTTGTTCAGACACCCATATTTTTCCCCATCGGGCTGGCGCCCTTAAATGGATAGGCGGGCAAGGACAAAGCGACTATGTGCTGCAACCGTATGTCCCTGGCCGCCCTTGCAGTCTATCTTTGTTGTGCAGCGACGGCGACGTTTTGCTGATGGGTTGCAATGACCATCGCGTGGCGGTATCGGATAACCAGTTCCAGTATATGGGCAGCATCATCAACAGTATTCAGGATTCGAACGGCCAGTTGCAACATATGGCTCGTTGTGTGCTTGCAGCAATGCCGGGAATGTGGGGCTATGTCGGGATTGATTTCATCATCACGGATCGCGGACCAGTTGTTCTAGAGGTAAACCCGCGCATGACGCTGTCACATGTTGGCCTGCACGCGTCGACCGGCACGAACCCCGTGCAAGTATTATTGGATGTTCTGAGCAGCACTTATCGAAGTGCGCCCTCCCGCCGCAAGATTCGCCAGATAAGTGTTGATATTAAAGCGTGTCAAGAAGCATGGGGTCCCGACGATAGCGTTAGGGAATAACTCAAAATTAGACAAATCACTTCAAAATGCTTCTATCTGCTGGAATACCGACGGTAATAGGTGGCTTTGATCAATAATTTCGTATACCGTTATGTTATCTAACTCAGCGCACCATACCGGGTCGACCGATAGAACCTGGATGGTTTGCTCATCGAGTGAGGAGACATAAATGGTCAGTGCGCGCAGTCATGGCGCTCGCATCCGCGAGGTCGTCGAATCAGTAGCGGCACCGTATTTGACCGTGCCGAGTCACATAACCGATTCCTGGATTCGATGTTCAAGCGAATACAAGCTTGATCCCACCGTAGCCCGCGAACTGTACGTGGTCGAGAACCAAGAATTGCTAGGACGCCAGGATCGATCCAGTCCCGTCATGCGTGCCGCAAAAAGCGAAATGACAGTGCTATTCCAGCAAATCGCGAAGTCCAACTATGCCATCATGCTGACTGACGCCGAAGGCGTCTTGCTGAATTTTTTTGGCGACCCCGGTTTCACCCATGCCGCTTCCAAATCCGGCCTTATGCCGGGCGCCGTGTGGTCCGAGCAATTCCAGGGAACGAACGGAATGGGGACATGCTTGGCAGAACAACGCCCCATGATGATTCACCAAGGCGACCATTATCTGTTCCGCAATACGGGGCTCACTTGTGCCGCCGCGCCAATTTTCGACTGGCGTGGCAACATACTGGCCGTTTTAGACGCTTCTGGCGAAGCGCATCGGGTGCCCAACCATGTACTCGACCTGGTGAATATGACTGTTCAAGAAATCGAAAACAAAATCTTCATTAATGAGTTTCCATCCCGTCAGCTATTTATATTCCACAGTCGCCCTGAATTTGTCAGCACGCTCAATAAAGGCATCATCGCGCTGGATTCTGATTGTTGCATTCTGGCTGCCAGCCGCAATGCCATGGCGCAGCTAGGTGTAATTTCCGACGAAATTGTCGGCCAACCTTTAGAGGCGTTTTTTGACCTGTCGTTCAAGTCGTTATTACGGCAAAACAAGTCTGCACAAACTCCGTCGATCGTATTCGATGCCCGACACGGCCGTCGCTTCTATGCAACCGCGTTTGCTCCTGTGGCAGACAGGAAAGAGGCGCTACAAGGTTTCGCCACCCAGATTGCCGCAGCAGCGATCAGTAATGCACCAAGTCCCTGTCCGCTTGCTCCGCTAGACGCCTTGAGAAGGGGGCACGACGCCCAAATGGAACACAATATCAAGACCGCCATGAGGGTCTTCGATCGTGACGTCGCCATTCTGCTCTGCGGAGAAACCGGCACTGGAAAGGAGCTGTTCGCGAAAGCGATCCACTTATCAAGCACCCGTGCAGACCATCCGTACGTAGCAATCAATTGCGCGTCAATTCCCGAACAACTGATCGAGAGTGAGTTATTTGGATATAAGCCGGGCGCCTTCACCGGAGCGAGTAAAGAAGGCCAATCGGGCAAGATATTTCAGGCCAATGGCGGCACATTATTTCTAGACGAAATCGGCGATATGCCACTTGCTTTGCAGACAAGATTGCTTCGAGTGCTGGAAGAGCGCGAAGTAGCTCCGCTTGGCGGCAAGGCGCCGATCAAACTCGATATCCGGTTGATCAGTGCAACTCATTGCGATTTACCCTCAAAAATTGCAAATAACGAATTTCGTGCCGACTTGTACTACCGAATCCAGGGCGTAACCCTTACGTTGCCGCCGCTGCGCGCACGCACAGACCGGCGCGCCCTTATCCTTTATGTTCTGCAACAAGAGTCTCCCGACGGCACCACGATCACGGTCGATGACCGACTCATGGACGCCCTTGAAAGCCATCCATGGCCCGGGAATATTCGCCAGTTGCGTAACGTCTTACGGGTAATGGTGGCGCTGCGAAACCGTGATGTGCTGACAATAGACTGCCTGCCAGCTGATTTCTTCGTCGGCCCTAAGCTCGAGCTTGTAAAAGGAACAATGCCGGCAGATCCTAACCTGCTGAATCCATTGGAATTAGCAGAACGCGATGCGTTGATTCAAGAGTTGAAAACATCCCATTGGAATCTTAGCAAACTGGCCAGACAGCTGAAAGTTAGTCGCAATACGCTTTACCGCAAACTGGAGCGTCTTGACGTGCATATAGCTTCTCGCGAAATCTATTAAGCTTTCATCTGCATGGCCTGCAGCAAAGGCAGGCCATGGACGTAAATTAATGAATAACAACGCCCCACGGCCGTTCGCCGACGCTAATATCGTGCAGCTTTATGTTTTTTTCGGTATCGACCACCGACACGCTGTTAGAGCGGCCGTTGGCGACATAAAGCTTCTTCCCATCGGGAGTAATCGCCATATTCCACGGGCGCTGCCCCACGGGGACAGTCGCAATGATTTTATTGCTCGTCGTGTCGATCACGGACACGCTGGCGTCACCACCGTTTGAGATGTAGACGCGGCTGCCATCGGGGTGTACGGTGACCCCGTTGGAGCGGGTGCCCCCCTTCAAATGCGTAAGCACCTTTTTGCTCGCCATGTCGATCACGTAGATCGCATTGCTGTTTTCTGCGGCAACGTAGGCACGGCTACCGTCAGGAAGAAAGCCGATTCCCCGAGGCCGGTCGCCAATTTTCAGTTGAGCGACCTGTTTGCGGGTGTCGAAATCAATGATATCCAGAGCCCCACCATCTTCAGCGCTGACCAACATTGTTTTGCCGTCGGGGCTGAATACCGCATGTTCGGGATTTTCGCCCTGGACTTTGATGCTGGAAACGACCTTATTGTCTCGTGTATCGATAATAGCGACTTCATCGTTCTCCTCGATTGCTGCTGCGATCCACCTTCCGTCCGGCGAGGCATACACCCCTTCGGGTGACTTGCCAAGGTCGATTGAAGGGCCCGGTTTGCGGGACTTAAGATCGATTAACTGCAAACTATTGTTAGGCTGATCACTGACATAGATCCATTCGCCACTGATGGCGAGACCCCGAGGTTTCTTGCCCGCAGGCATATCGCCAACCACGTTATCAGTGGCGACATCGATAATCGAGATGGTGCCCGAGCCTTCATTGGCCACATAGGCAAACGGAGCAGCAAAGGCGACAGACGACAAGGACATCAGGCCAACGGCGAGCAGGTACTTGGGGTAATGAGGACAATTCATACAGGGCAATCTCCGGTGTTTCCATAATTGGATGCTTCATTGACGTTGTGCTGCACGACGACGCAATAACATTCGTGAAAAAACCTGATCGCGATCAATAAACAAATGCTTTAACGCCGCAAGCACATGGAGTATCACCATTACAAGAAGCAACCAAGATGCCAACTTATGCGTTCCATTAAAAAACGCGTAAATTGCCTTGTCATCAATGCCCCACGGAGGAAAAGAAACAACGTTGAAGAACTTGATTCCGTACTTGCTGAAGTTGGACGCGATATAGCCAGAAACCGGCATGATTACCATAAGCGCATATAGAAGCCGGTGGCCGGCAGTTGCCAAGCGCCGCTCCCATGATGGAACGGTAAGTGGAAGCGGAGGCGGGGTGTGCGCAAGGCGCCAAAACAGCCGTATAAAGATCAGCAGACCGATGACGATGCCCGTGCTTTTATGCAGATTAACGAAGTACGATCGTTCCGGTACGCCGCGCGGGATTTCGTCCAGGTACCATCCAAATGAGAACTGGCCGATCAACAGCGCTGCGATAAGCCAATGCAAAAATATTGCAGTACGAGTGTATCGTTGATCCACCATTGCAGCCTCTCTGCTTTTTTATAGTTCCTTATTATTGAAGTGAATTTACCATACCTGCTCTGATAAGTAGCCCGATTAATTTGTGTAGTATGGGGGCCTGCTTCAATGCTGTGACGAGTCGACAGCGTTCCTTGTGGCATTTAAATGCCGGGCAAAAATATCATGAACGGCACTACGTAAGGCGCGGAATATAGACGGATCCGAAGCAGTGTGGGTACCCCTTGACACCCACCTGACCTCTGCGTCTGGTATGTAATCGATCAAACGAACCAAGTTTGCGGGCGGGCAGATCCAGTCGTGAGTCCCATGGACCAAGATTACAGGTGCGGAAATATGCCTTGCCGCATCGAATACGGCGGATTCTGTCGTGAAACATGATTGCGAAAGATAATGCGATTGGATTCGATACTTGTGGAGCACGCCGGCTTCTATATTGGCGGAAACACTGTCCACTTTACCGGCCATGGCGTCCATCACGGCGTTCTCGTATCTGCTCCACCGATTGGCACTTTCTATTCCTTCCGACTCTGTTCCGAAATGCAGTCGGTGGGTCAGAGTTGCGAGAACGGATATCGCTTCTTCAGTTGTCATGCCTGCCGTCAGTTCGGACCATGCAAATGGCACCAATGCCTGAAGGTCGCGAAAGAACCAGTCAAGTTGGGCGCCACCAGGCAAAAAAACTCCGCGTAAGACGAGGCCACTGATCGAGGTCGTATGCCTGCCCGCGTACAGGACGCCTAGCATTGCGCCCCAAGACCCGCCCACGACCACCCATTTGGAGATTCCCAAGAAGGCGCGTAACCGTTCTATGTCGGCGATAAGGTTCTGCGTTGTGTTGAACCGAAGCTCACCCGATGGTTTGCTTTTTCCAGTTCCGCGCTGGTCGAATAAAACGACCCGGTGCTGCGTAAGGTCGAACCAATCCAGCATAGAGATTCGAGAACTACTCCCCGGTCCGCCATGTAGCACTACGGCCGCAGGTGCATCTGGGCGCCCATACTGGGCGAAGTACATTTGATGCCCCTCACCGACGTCGAGCATACCCTCGGAAATGGGAATAACCATAGGTCTCCGTTCAATGATATGTGCACCTATGTGGCGCCAGTGACGCACATGCTCCGAATACGAAACAGCACACTACTGCAGCTAACTGCCTACAAGTTACCGCTAAAATTTAAACAGGGACAACTCCGCCAAAAAACGCCGCGCAAGATCTTGACATTCCAAAGCACAGTGATAACATTAATTTGACTGTAGCGGTTAGTGCAGCATAGCAATAATTCAAGCAGTCGTTCGTTCTTGGAAAAGTATTCAAACTTTCGACAGGAGACGCTATGAAATGGAGTAAACCAGAGTTTTCCGATTTGCGATTCGGCTTTGAAATTACCATGTACATTGCCAACCGCTAATACGATCTTTATCTCGCGGACGGCGCGGCGCTAGTGGTAAATCGGCGCCGCGTTTTTTTGTCGGAAGCTCTATGAAAGTCATTGTTCTAGGCTCTGCCGCCGGAGGAGGTTTTCCGCAGTGGAACTGTAATTGCCCCAACTGCAACGGCATCCGAAAAGGCACGATTCAGGCCCGCGCACGCACCCAGTCCTCCATCGCTGTTTCCGAAAACGGCGACGACTGGCTACTTATCAATGCTTCTCCCGATATATTGGCCCAGATTCGCGCCACGCCCGAATTGCAGCCGGAGCGCGGCATACGTGATACCGGCATCTGTGCAGTGCTGCTTATGGATGCGCAAATCGATCACATTACCGGTTTGCTAATGCTACGCGAGGGAAAGCCCTTACCGCTATATTGCACCCCCTCTGTTTGGGATGATCTTTCCAACGGTATGCCAGTGGCCAAGGTGCTATCCCACTATTGCGGCGTAACCTGGCATCCAGTTACTCCAGTGAAGGCTTTGGGAAATGAGCCTCGAATACAGATTCCTGGCTTGGCGAATATCAGCATTACTGCGCTAGACCTCAAAAGCAAAGCGCCGCCCTACTCACCGCATCGCGATAATCCACAAGTAGGGGACAACATCGGCCTTCTGATCGAAAACACGTCGACTGGCAGAAAGCTTTTCTACGCCCCGGGACTAGGGCAAATCGAACCTCATATTAACTCCGCAATGAGCAGCGCCGACTGCGTTTTGGTCGATGGCACACTCTGGACACAAGACGAGATGATCAGGCTGGGCCTTTCAAAAAAAACGTCGGCCGACATGGGACACTTGCCCCAGTCTGGTCCCGGAGGAATGATCGAAACGCTGGATGCTCTGGGAGCACGACGCAAAATTCTTATTCATATCAACAATAGCAACCCGATACTCGACGAAAACTCGAACGAGGCAGCCGTGCTAAGGCGTCACGATATCGAGGTTGCATTCGACGGAATGGAGATAACTCTGTGAACGCACCACTACCTAACACCACCGTATTAGGTCCTGCGTGGGACCGCAGGACGTTCGAAGAGCAATTGCGGGCGAAAGGCGCTGGCTACCATATTAATCACCCATTCAACATCAAGATGACAAACGGGCAACTGCGGCCAGACCAGATTCGCACTTGGGTTGCCAATCGCTTCTACTATCAGATCAGCATCCCTCGAAAGGATGCCGCGATCATTGCCAATTGCCCCGATCGCGAAACCCGCCGCAAATGGGTTCTGCGAATACTTGATCACGACGGTTTCGACGGAAACGATGGCGGAATCGAAGCCTGGTCGCGGCTGGGCAACGCCGTTGGCATTCCAAGCGACGAACTGTGGTCACTAAAGCACTTGGCCCCGGGTGTCCGCTTTGCTGTCGATGCCTATGTAAATTTCGCGCGACAGTCTTCCTGGCAGGAGGCCGTATGTTCCTCACTTACTGAAATGTTTGCGCCGCGTATTCACAAGGACCGTCTGGCAAACTGGCCCCAGCACTACCCTTGGATCGACGCAAACGGGCTGCAATACTTTCGAAGTCGCATTTCGCTCGCGGAACGTGATGTGGAACACGGATTGCAAGTAACCCTGGATCATTTCACAACCAGAGCCCAACAAGAGCGCGCTTTAGAAATACTGCAATTCAAGCTAGATGTATTATGGTCTATGCTGGATGCCATAGAAAAGGCCAACCCTTGAAAACGGTTGAAACCCACCCCATGAGCGACCTTCCGGAAAAACCGAAATTATCCAGACTATTTCGCCTTCAATGGGAAGAAGCACAATCCAATTACGTGCTGCTCTACCCCGAAGGAATGGTCAAACTGAACACCAGCGCTGCAGAGATCCTGAAGCGCTGTGATGGCGAGCGCGATATTTCCGCTATCACCGACGACCTTGAGAGCGCTTTCTCGGCCACGGGGCTGCGCCCGGACGTCGAGGACTTCATGCGCGAGGCTTACGAGCGCGGGTGGATAACTTGAGGTATCTTCATCATGAATGCCAATGCCCTTCCCCTATCTGTTGCGCCACCATTATGGCTTTTGGCCGAACTGACCTATAAGTGCCCGTTACACTGCGTGTTTTGCTACAACCCGCTGAACTATGCTCAAAACCAGCAAGAACTGACTACGACGCAGTGGATAGATGTTTTGCAGCAAGCCCGGCAACTTGGCGCGGCACAGTTGGGTTTTTCGGGCGGAGAGCCCATGCAGCGTAGCGATCTCGAAGAACTCATTGACGAAGGACACCGCTTGGGCTTCTATACCAATCTAATTACTTCCGGTGTAGGACTGAACGAAACGCGCATCATTCGAATGAAGGATGCAGGGCTTGACCACATTCAGCTTTCTTTCCAAGACTCGACCAAAGAGATGAACGATTTCCTGTCGAGCACAAAAACCTTCGATCTTAAAATGCGGGTAGCTAAACTGATCAAAGAGTACGACTACCCCATGGTACTTAACGTCGTATTGCACCGCTACAATCTTGACCACGTGGGACGCATTATCGAGATGGCGGATGCCATGGGCGTCGAGTACCTAGAACTGGCCAACACCCAGTACTACGGATGGGGCTTGGCTAACCGGGCTCAATTGTTGCCAGATCGCCAACAACTCGTACATGCCGAGGCCATCGTTAACGACTACCGAGCCAAGTTCGGCAATAAGATGCGAATTTTATTTGTCGTGCCGGATTACTTTGAAACACGGCCCAAGGCCTGTATGAACGGATGGGGTTCTGTGTTTTTAGGCATAGCGCCGGACGGATCCGCGCTGCCTTGCCATGCGGCAAAGTCCCTGCCCGGTATCGAATTTCCCAATGTCACCCAACATCGCCTGCAGCATATCTGGTACGAGAGCGAGGCTTTTAACATGTACCGCGGTGACGCCTGGATGAAAGAACCCTGCCGTAGCTGTCCGGAAAAAGGAAAAGATTTCGGAGGGTGCCGTTGCCAGGCGCTGGCCTTGACCGGCGACGCGACCAATGCAGATCCCGTTTGCGATAAATCCCCCTATCACGAGACAGTGCAGAAAATCGTCGTGCGTGCGCAAACAAAAGGCGCCAGTGCCACAACAAAGCCAACAGTCCTCTTCCGCACTGACGCGAATTCACGATTGTTTGGCCAAGAGTCCGGCGCCCGACTAAAGACAAAAGCCGAGAAAACCCCAATTAGCTGAAGCGGCTGCTCAATCATCTTGCCGACGATGTCGCGGCACCTGATAAAGCATAAACTGTCCAAACGCTACAAAATACAGAAAACTTTCCCAGAAACATACCCCGGAAAAAGCAAGGCTTTCCAGAGCGCCGCCGGATGAATGTTTCATTTTTTCTGAACTGACGGGTTTCAGTCCGTTACCACAGAATGCGCTTTCTTGGCAAAGAAAGCACCTTTCCGTGAATGGCATCTAACAATCTCAATCTATACTGACCTACGGTTTTACCGAGTTCACGATAGAGACAAAGCAAAGATCACGCACGAAACAGTCCTGTTCCTATTTTGGGGGATATGTATGAATGCACTTCGATTTGCTGCTCAGCAGTTGTTCGCCGCACTCTGCATCGCTCTGGTTGTGATCGCGGCAGCGCATGCCGCGGAACCGCTCCCCTGCTGGAACAACGGTCCCAATAAACAGGCCATCTTCAAATTCGTGGCCGAAGTCACAGATAAGAGGTCGCCCAATTACGTTGCTCCGGCTGAGCGCGTCGCCACCTTCGATAACGATGGCACCTTATGGAGCGAACAGCCGCTCTACTTCCAGTTCCCCTTTATGATTGAACAGGTCAAGGCCGCAGCGCCAGAGCATCCAGAGTGGAAAGATAACCCCGTTTTCAAGGCGCTTATTGCACACGATGACGCGGCACTCGCCGAGCTCGGCCATAAGCCGCTAATCGAACTGCTGGTACAAGCCAATAGCGGCATGACCACTGAGGCCTACGACAAGACCATACGCGACTGGCTGGCCACGACGCGCCATCCTCAAACCAAGCGCCTGTACACCGAGATGGTCTACAAGCCCATGCAGGAACTGCTTTCCTATTTGCGCGCCAATGGCTTCAAAACTTTTATCGTTTCCGGCGGAAGCGTCGAATTCATGCGGCCCTGGTCCGAAGCCGCTTACGGTATTCCTCCCGAGCAGGTGATCGGCACATTGTCGGATGTGAAGTTCGACATGCAGGACGGACATCCGGTACTCATTCGCGAATCCAAGATTGACTTTGTCGACGACGGCCCCGGAAAACCGGCCGGTATTTACCGCGCCATCGGACGTCGCCCCGTTGCAGCCTTCGGCAATTCAGATGGCGACCTGGAGATGCTGCAGTACACGATGGCCGGCAGTGGCAAGCGTCTGACGGTCCTTGTTCACCACGACGACGCCGAACGCGAATTTGCCTACGACCGCGAATCCAAGGTCGGCAAACTCGACAAGGCACTGGACGAAGCCAGAACAAAACAATGGGTCGTCATCAGCATGAAAAATGACTGGAAATGCATCTATCCGGATCAGACAAAGAAGTAGTCTGCATCAACCATGGCCGCCGGGTGTGGTCGCTCGCAACAGAGGAGATGACATGTTCAATAGATACTCATGGGGCAGAGTCCTGATGGGTGCCGTGGTGGCCGTAACGGCCGTATCGGCAACCATCGTGCCAACGACAGGACACGCACAAAGCAACAAACCCAACATCGTCGTTATCTTTGGCGACGACATCGGCATGTGGAACGTCGGCGCTTATTCGCACGGCATGATGGGGCGAACGCCCAGCATTGATCGCATCGCCAAGGAAGGCATGCTCTTCACCGATCACTATGGGCAGCCGAGCTGCACAGCTGGGCGCGCAGCCTTCATTCTGGGGCAGATGCCGATACGCACTGGCTTGACGACCATCGGCATCCCCGGTTCAACGCGGGGTATACAGAAGCAGAATCCCACGCTCGCCGAAGTGCTCAAAACACAAGGTTATGCGACCGGACAGTTCGGCAAGAACCACCTCGGCGACCGCAATGAACACCTGCCGACGGTACATGGCTTCGACGAGTGGTTTGGCAACCTCTATCACCTGAATGCCGAAGAGGAGCCCGAAGAGCTCGATTATCCTGGCCAGAAGCATCCTGAGTATTTGAAGAAGATGGGACCGCGTGGCGTACTTCATGCCTGGGCGACAACGACGGACGATTCGACCGAGGATCCGAAATTCGGACGCGTGGGCAAGCAGAAAATCGAGAACACCGGGCCCCTCACGCGCAAGCGCATGGAGACCTTCGATGCCGAAGTATTGACCCATACGCTTAAGTGGATGGATGGCCAGTCCAAGGACAAACCTTTCTTCCTGTGGTTCAATACGACGGCCACTCATATCCATTCGCATTCGCCGAAGAAATACATCCAGATGGCGGTCGATGAAGGCCGCGCCGAGGAAGACGTGGTGCGCGCCAAAATGATCGAGCATGACGAGCAGGTCGGTACATTGCTCAAGAAACTCGAAGACATGGGCATCGCCGACAACACCATCGTCATCTACACCACCGACAACGGCTACGAGCTAATGCTGTGGCCAGACGGCGGCTATGCGCCTTTCCGTGGCGAGAAAGGCACCACTTGGGAAGGCGGTGTGCGGGTACCGATGCTAGTGAAATGGCCTGGCAAGATCAAACCCGGAAGCGTTTCCAATGGTATTCAGAATCATGAAGACCTCTATGTCACGCTCGCAGCGGCAGCGGGTCTACCCACCCTCAAGGACGACTTACTCAGGGACAAAACGATGGGCGAGACGAAGTACAGGGTCCATCTCGACGGCTATAACAATCTCGCACATTGGACCGGAGAAAGTGAAGAATCCGCCCGACACGAGATTTTCTATTACGACGAAACCGATCTCATGGCTTTACGGGTAGACGCCTGGAAGATACACATCGGCGCCAAGAAGGAAGGCTCGTGGTGGAACCAGAAAACCTATATGAGCGTTCCTTACCTGTTCAATCTGCTCATGGATCCGCTTGAGAGGATGGATCAGGAATCACATGAGTGGGGCGCAGCTGGCCGAAAGTTCTTTGCCGCGAAAATGTGGGCGCTGAATTCATCGGGGCCTTTCATCGCCGAGCATCTGAAAACGCTGACGGACTACCCACCAAGTCAGGGCGCGGATACGCTTAGTCTGAAAAAGGCGCTGGAAGAGGCACAGAAAAAAATTGAAACGGCACGACCCAGCAAGTAATCCACCCCGCAAGGACGCCCGCGGCAGAAAAGCTGCGGGCGATTCCGTCAGCACCGCTTTACTGATATTGCATCGCCCAGACTCGGGAAATATATGGGTGAAACATAAGCACGAGCCTGACGAGAAAGGGCTTATGATCATCAACCTACGCCCTTTTTCTTCAATACTTGCCTCAGACCATAAGCAGGTAGAAATGGCTTATCAACTCGCCGAGCTTTCGCAGCATAACGTGAATTAATTCAGAGATGCCGCTTTGGCTTTACCTTCACTCGTATATGCGCGCCACTGCGCATCAGTCATGACCAATCGAAAGCCGATGTGTGACATGGGATTATAGGGATCGTTGCCACGCCGCGCGCTGGGCCGGTAGCTGAGGCAGTAATCTTCGTTGCACAGGAATGAACCGCCGCGTGTCACACGCTTGGGCGCACTGACAGGCACACCCGGATCGTGTGCGTCGTAGCTGTTGTCCGGCCCCTGCGGATCGACGATGTGCTTCAGTGTTGCCTGCTGCTGGAAGTAATCCTCACGGTACCAGTCGGCCACCCACTGCCAGGCATTGCCCGTCATGTCGTAGAGACCGTAGCCATTGGGCGGAAACGTGCCGGTCGGCAAAGTACCGGCGGCACCGCCGGCTTTGGGACTGATGACCGGGAAGTCGCGCCTCTGTACGTCCCAGATATTAGCCATCTGCTTGCCGTCCGGCTTCAGTTCGTCGCCCCAAACGTAGGTCGCTTGTTCTAGGCCACCGCGCGCAGCGAACTCCCATTCGGCCTCGGTCGGCAGACGCTTGCCGGCCCACTTGGCGTAGGCCTGCACATCCTCATACGACACCTGCACCACCGGGTGATCGTCCTTGTCCTGGATGTCACTATTTGGCCCCTCTGGGTGGCGCCAGTTCGCACCAGGCATATAGCGCCACCATTGCGACCAATCATTGAGGGGCACTTTTGACTCTGTCCCGACAAAGACCATAGCCCCTGCTACGAATGCCGCAGCTGGCGGCTCCGGCGTGCCCGGCGGCATTTGAACCTTGAGAGTTTCCCAGTCGGGTTTACGTTCGGCCGTCGTCACATAAGCGCTTTCTTTGACGAAACGGGCGAACTCGGCATTCGTGACGTGATGCGTATCCATCCAGAAACCGTGCACATTGACCTTGTGCGTGGGCTTTTCATTTGCTTGCGCCTGCTTGGAATCGCTGCCCATCAGAAACTCGCCGCCGGGTACCCACACCATGCCCTTGGGACCCTTTACACCGTCGCCCATAATCACTGCCATCGGCAACGCGCTATCGGTAGACGTGCCCTGGTCCGCACGGGCATTAAAGCGCTGCGCTGCATACCCGCCAGCAGCAATGCACAGCACGAGGCCTAGCAGCACGAAAATGGCATTGCGCCACCTTGGCCTGGCCGACTCTGGTTCCGGAATTGCGTCTAACTTGCCAGACCGAACTTTTGAAGTTTTACGTTTCATAAGGCGACTCCTGGGCAGGTGCTTCTAACAGAGGCGTAAGTGCATCGCTTAGTGCAGCTTACTTGGCGGCCAGCAAGTTGCATGCGGAACGTATGTGCGCCACTAAGTCTGTAGCAAGGCTGTGCCGGTTTGCCCGGTTGGAATCTGGTCCAAAAATACCGGAACCACAGACGTGGCCCATGCCGGCATAGCGTGAAACCATATATGTGCATCGTTTAATAAGGAACACATAAACGTACACAGAGCAACTGATTATATAAGGCCTTACAAGACTACACTGCATTAAAAAACCCGCGCCTTCCTATGAAGAAGCGGGTTAGTTAGACTTGATCAGACTGCTTTGCATTACCACTATTTGGTGCCGACGGCGAGACTCGAACTCGCACAGCTTTCGCCACTACCCCCTCAAGATAGCGTGTCTACCAATTCCACCACGTCGGCCTGTAAAGAGCGGTATTCTAGCACGAATTTTGGTTCGCATTTTTCCAAGCCTTCCGAAACAAGCGAAAGCCCAGAAAGCCAGTTATTTAGTTCCAGCGGGCGCCGTGGCAGGCGGCGTTGTACCCTGCGTCGCGGCTGGTTTTTCAGGAGCAGGAACCGCTTCCGGCGCAGCGGGTGCAGCGGGTGCAGCCGGAACAGTCGCTGCTGGCTCTTGAGCCGGTGCGGGGGTCGCGGGGACCTCTGCGGGCGCAGGAACTGCAGGAACGGCGGGAACGGCGGGCACGGCAGCATTAGGTGCTACGGGTACCGCTGACCCTGTCGCAGGCACGGGGGCCTGGAAGCCCTGCATAACGCCGCCATCAAGAATTGACTTTCCGCCAGGATGGTGCGCGACGTAGGCTAAACCACCGGTGGATACGAAAAAGATAATTGCGGCCCATTTGGTTGCGCGCGACAGGAAATTGGCGGCACCGGTGGCGCCAAACAAACTACCTGCCGAACCGCCCCCGAACGAAGAGCCCATGTCGGCGCCCTTGCCCTGTTGCAGCAAGACCAACAAAATAATACTCAACGACGATACGACCTGGATCGCCAGAAGAACAGGTGACAACCATTGCATGAAAAAACTCCGAGGCCTATGCGGCCGCTATACGTAAAAATTCTTCTGCCACCAGCGACGCGCCACCTACGAGGGCGCCGTCGATATCAGACATGGCAAACAAACTGACAGCGTTAGACGCCTTGACGCTACCGCCGTACAAAATTCGGACCTGCGGCACACCTAATTCGGACAGTTGTGCTCGAATAAAGGCATGAACGTCCTGAGCCTGTTGAGGCGTCGCCGTAAGTCCTGTACCAATTGCCCATACTGGCTCGTAGGCCAATACCATTTGACTCAGCGACTGCGCCCCTAGGGCCAGCACAGGAGCCAGTTGCCGGGAAATCACTTCATTGGTGCGCCCGGCTTCTTGTTCAGCGAAGGTTTCACCAATACAAACCACCGGAGTGATGCCGGCCTTGATTGCTGATACCGCCTTGTCGGCAACCAACTGGTCGGACTCGCCGTGCAGGGTGCGACGCTCGGAGTGACCTACCAGAGTCCACTTACAACCGAAGTCACCTAGCATCGTCGATGAGACTTCACCGGTATAAGCGCCGTGTTCGTGCTTGCTGATGTCTTGGGCACCCCAAGAAATCCCGCTGCCCGCCAAACTGCTGCTTACCTGTGCCAGATAAGGAAATGGCGCACAAACCGCAAGGTCACAGTCGTGAACGACGGCCACCCCAGCACACAAGCCCGTAAGAAGAGCCGCATTGCTTGCACGAGTACCGTGCATTTTCCAGTTGCCTATGACAAGGCGCTTACGAACTAAGGCAGTATTCATGAAGCTCAGTAAGAAAAAATTGGATAACCCGGCATTGTAGCTTGTTAGCCGGAAATACGCACGGAATGCCCGGATCACACCACGGTGGCGTGATCCGGAAGACTTGACTACACGGTCAGTATAATTTTGCCGATTTGTTCTCCGGCATCCATCATTGCATGCGCATCGCAAGCCTTGGCCAACGGGAACGTTGCGTGAACGATCGGCCGTATCTTTCGCGCTTCAAGCAACGGCCACACATGCTGCTTCAATGCCTTTGAAATTTCTGCTTTGAAGGCAACCGGGCGTGGCCGCAACGTAGAGCCGGTAACGGTAAGGCGCCGGCGTAATATGTGATTGCAGTCTAAGGTTGCCTTGGAACCGCCCAACAAGGCGATGATGACAATACGGCCGTCGTCAGCCAGGCAATTAAGATTACGATTGATGTACTCGCCGGCCACCATATCGAGTATGACGTCAACGCCTTGGCCGTCCGTGGCTTTCTTGACTTCCTCTACATAGTCTTGAGTGCGGTAATTAATCCCAAGCACTGCACCCAGTTTCTCGACAGCCCGGGCACGCTCGTCGCTGCCCACCGTTGCATAGACCTTATGTCCCATGGCCGTAGCGAGTTGCACGGCTGTGGTACCGATGCCGCTTGCGCCACCGTGAACCAGCAAAGACTCGCCAGTCGACAGTTGCCCACGATCGAACACATTGCTCCACACCGTGTAATAGGTTTCCGGCAAGCCTGCAGCTTCGATGTCGGATAGACCTTCGGGAATAAGCAAACACTGAGCGACAGGAGCGACACAGTATTCAGCGTAACCGCCACCGGCCAACAGGGCACAAACTTTGTCGCCAATAGCAAACCCACCGGCGGCCGCATCGCCACCGACGATTTCGCCCGCAACCTCTAGACCAGGTAGGTCGGAGGCGCCGGGAGGAGGCGCATAATTGCCTTTGCGCTGAAAGACATCAGGGCGGTTGATGCCAGCTGCCGACACCTTGATAAGAACTTCTCCAGCTTTCGGTTCAGGTAGGGGCCTATCGACCAGCACCAAAACCTCCGGGCCGCCCGGTTTCGAGATTTCCACTGCCTTCATTGGGACTCCTTGGCACAAACGAAAGATCCTATTATCACCTGTGAAATGACTTTTTTCCTTCAATCTGCGTCATTCAGCCCACAAGGGCCGCTACTTAGGCTAAACTCACGTCCTTCTGAAAGGTGCAATTTCCGTGATTAACGGATATGCGCGCCACAGGGGTTTGCAAGTAGTCCTTGCATGCTCGCAGAAGAACGGAAGCGTGCCAGAGCGGTTGAATGGACTGGTCTTGAAAACCAGCGACGGGGTAACTCGTCCGTGAGTTCGAATCTCACCGCTTCCGCCACTTGATCGTTCGATCAAGTACTATCGGATCAAGCAGCAGCATTGCCAATCCGACATACAGACAGTACCCGGCGCTATGCGCCCCGCGCACCCATGGCGGAATAGGTAGACGCAAGAGACTTAAAATCTCTCGATCATTGGTCGTCCCGGTTCGATTCCGGGTGGGTGCACCAGCATTTGCAAAAATAGACACCCTTGGGTGTCTATTTTTTTAAGCGCATACAGAAGGAAATAGCGGGCGGGCGACCACTAAGGTCGCCCCTTCGCCATTAGGCTTCCGGTGTGACGGCAGGCGCCGCGACAGGACCCTGCGGCCCGCCTTGGGCCTCAATGCCACCGATCGCTTTCATCGACAAGCGCAAACGGCCCTTGTCATCAGCTTCGATAACCTTGATTCGTACCAATTGACCAACTTTCAGGACATCGTTGATGTTCGCGATACGATAGTTGGCGATTTCGGAGATGTGCAGTAGACCATCACGCCCCGGCAATACCTGAACGATTGCGCCGAAGTCGAGCAAACGTAAGACTGGACCTTCATATTCCTGACCTACTTCTACGTCGGCAGTCAATTCCTTGATACGGCGCTCGGCCTCGCGAGCCTTATCGAGATCGGCGCTGGAGATGGTGATGGTGCCATCGTCGCCGATATCGATTTGTGTGCCGGTTTCTTCAGTCAGGGCACGGATGGTTGCGCCACCCTTACCGATAACGTCGCGGATTTTTTCAGGATTGATCTTAATGCTAAGCATGCGCGGCGCAAACTCGGAAAGCTCGGTACGCGAACCGTCGATAGCTTCCTTCATTTTGCCCAAGATATGCAGACGCCCTTCTTTGGCCTGAGCCAATGCGACCTGCATGATTTCCTTGGTGATGCCCTGGATCTTGATATCCATCTGCAAGGCGGTAATACCTTGTACCGTGCCAGCGACTTTGAAATCCATATCGCCAAGGTGATCTTCATCGCCCAGAATATCGGTAAGCACAGCGAACTTGCCGCCATCTTTGATAAGCCCCATCGCCACACCGGCAACGTGATCCTTGATGGGTACGCCCGCGTCCATCATGGCGAGCGAACCGCCACATACCGACGCCATGGAGGACGAGCCGTTGGACTCGGTAATTTCAGAGACAACGCGAATGGTGTACTGGAAATCCTGAGCTTCAGGCAAGGACGACACCAATGCACGCTTGGCTAGTCGGCCATGGCCAATTTCGCGACGCTTGGGCGAGCCGAAACGACCGGTTTCACCGGTAGCGAACGGCGGGAAATTATAATGCAGCATGAAACGGTCACGGGATTCGCCCATGATCGAGTCAATAATCTGTTCGTCCTGCTTGGTTCCCAAGGTGGCGACGACCAGAGCCTGCGTCTCGCCACGTGTGAACAAGGCGCTGCCGTGAGCCCGAGGCAATACACCGAGCCGTACACTGATAGGACGTACGGTGCGGGTATCACGGCCGTCGATACGGGGCTCGCCGTTCAAGATCTGGCCGCGTACGATTTTGGACTCGAGATCAAAAAGCAGATTTTCGACACCGACGTTATCGGGTGCAGCCTCGCCTTTTGCAGCAGCATGCTCTTGCAGCTTGGCTTTGACGTTGGTGTAGACGTTCTGCAGGTGCGTGGTGCGAGCCTGCTTTTCGCGAATCTGGTAGGCAGCGTGCAAGTCGTCTTGCGCGGCAGCTGTTACAGCCGTGACCAGAGCTTCATTCTTCGGTGCAGCCTGCCATTCCCACTCGGGCTTGCCGGCTTCTGCAACCAAGTCGTGTATAGCGTTGATGCAGGCCTGCATTTGTTCGTGACCAAACACCACACCACCGAGCATGACTTCTTCAGACAGTTGCTGGGCTTCGGATTCAACCATCAGCACGGCGGCTTCGGTTCCGGCCACAATCAGATCCATCTGCGATTCTTTAAGTTGGCTGCTGGTAGGATTCAGTACATACTGTCCGCTCACATAACCCACACGCGCAGCGCCGATAGGGCCGTCAAATGGAATACCCGAAATAGCCAACGCAGCCGACGCACCAATCATGGCCGCCATGTCGGGGTCGATTTCAGGATTGACCGAGACGGTGTGGATAATGACCTGGACTTCGTTGTAGAAGCCTTCAGGAAACAAGGGACGCAAAGGACGATCGATCAGGCGCGACGTAAGGATTTCTTTTTCGGAAGGACGGCCTTCACGCTTGAAGAACCCACCTGGGATACGGCCCGCAGCGTAGGTTTTTTCGACGTAGTCGACGGTCAATGGGAAAAAGTCCTGGCCCTGCTTTGCGGTCTTTGCGGCGACAACGGTCGCCAGTACAACGGTATCTTCAATCGAAACGAGAACGGCGCCTGATGCCTGGCGAGCTATCTCGCCGGTTTCAAGAACCACTGTGTGCTGACCGTACTGAAACGATTTGCTCACTTTATTAAACATTGGTGGGTATCCTTACAATGGAAAAAACCGTGCACACCACGATTAGAATCGCAGTGAGCACGGTTGCATCATGGGGAGCCAGCCCCGAGTATCACTTACGCAGACCGAGCTTTTCGATAAGCGCACGATACGAATCGGGATTGCGGCCCTTTAGGTAATCTAGCAATTTGCGACGGCGGCTAACCATGCGCAACAGACCACGGCGTGAGTGGTGGTCTTTCATGTGGGCCTTGAAGTGGCCGGTCAGTTCGTTGATGCGTGCGGTTAGCAACGCGACTTGTACTTCGGGGGAACCGGTATCGCCTTGTGCACGTTGATATTCTGCAACGATATCGGATTTTTTGATGTCAGCAACAGACATTATTAGCCTCTTTAACAGGCGTCAGCGCCGAGGTGCCCTGACGTGGATGATTAAAAATAAAAATTTTACCTGGATACCTGCCATGCACATGCGTACGCGGATCTCCAAGCAGAAAGCATTATAGCGGAATGGCCGAATATTCGCCTGGGCCAGTGCCAAACGCGATATGTCGCGCCAATAGCACAGCGATATAAATCGGGTCAACACCTGCCACTATTGAGGAGTATGCTCGTAAAATATCGCAAGGATAACCTCTTGGCAGAGACTCGATGAAAAATTCTAACTTCACACGAATTAGTAAAGCGGGCTTCGCTGCCATATCGGTAGCGTTTCTGACTGCCTGCGGAACAATGGCCGACACCCCCCCCGGTACCCCACTGCATCAGATAGAGGCAGAGTATGGCCGTCCCACTTACTCATGTCCCACTGAAAACGGCGGTCAACGATTGATCTGGAGCATGCAGCCCATGGGCCAATACGCCTGGGCGACTAATGCGGATGCCGCGGGCAACACCGATCGCGTCCAACCCGTACTGACAGATGAGCACTTTCGCGTTCTGTCTTCAGGAACCTGGACTCCCGACCAGGTGCGCTGCGAGTTCGGGCCGCCTGCCGAAATCACGACAGTTGGTTTGCCCGCGTCGAGGCAGATTGTCTGGAGCTACCGATATCGGCAGAACCATACCTGGAACTCGCTCATGTATGTTTATTTCGGTAGAGACGGATCGAAAGTGACGCGCTTTCACCCCGGGCCAGATCCCATGTATGAAAGAAATTTCATGTTCGACTAGTGGATAGCCTTGTCGCAACCAGTGGCGTCAAGGTGAAACCGCAGCACGATCGAGCATGCGAGCCGGCATCAGGCTTTACTGCCTAATGCCGCGCCGCAACCTAGGGTCCGTCTGGACCCCTAATGTTTCCGCTTGGTGGTGAACGCTGATCAGTATCCGTCCTTTGTATTTCGCTCTCGGGAAGCTGATAGGTATGAGGCGCGGTAAATGTAGGTGCTATCGGCGTGTCGCGTTCTTCGATCCCTTCTTGGCGCAAGCGCGTCAGTTCGCGGGCACGCCGCCACCGCCAGAACATAATGGCCCACCCCGATAAACCATAGACGACGAACAGGCTAAATAGCACGATGGGTGGATCGCTGGATACGAAGACGAACGCACCCACCAACAACAGCATGACCCAAAACGGCACACTACGGCCCAGCGCAAAACTTTTTCCGCTGTAAAATGGCGCATTAGTGACCATTGCAATGCCTGCATAGACTGTAAAACCGAACGACAGCCAAGCAATTGTTTCGTTTTGCAAAGATAATTTGTTGTCG
Organism: Candidimonas sp. SYP-B2681; assembly: GCF_003971065.1. Classification (GTDB taxonomy): domain Bacteria; phylum Pseudomonadota; class Gammaproteobacteria; order Burkholderiales; family Burkholderiaceae_B; genus Pollutimonas. Next base: position 136,485 of record NZ_RYDV01000005.1, on the reverse strand, counting down.
ACAGCCAACCAAAGAAAGCCGGCGACCAGTGCCGCTGCGGCAGGGCTGGGCAACCCTTGGAAGAAACGCTTATCGACGACGCCAATATTGGTATTGAAACGTGCCAACCTCAGCGCCGCACCGACGACATAAATAAAAGCTGCTAGCCAGCCCCAACGCCCCAGGCCCTGCAAAGACCATTCGTACATGACCAGAGCAGGAGCGATTCCGAAGGATGTCATATCCGACAAGGAATCATACTGCTCACCAAAGGCAGACTGCGTATTTGTAAGCCGGGCGACACGCCCGTCCATGCCATCAAAAACCATGGCAAGAAAGATTGCAATAGCCGCCATCTCGAATTGGCCGTTCATGGCCTGCACCACCGCGTAGAACCCGGCGAACAGGTTGGCGGTAGTGAAGGCATTAGGCAGCAGATAAATACTGCGGCGGCGTGCTTCGTCCGATGAGAAATTTGGCATTGGTTAGTTTACTCTGGCAAATCGGCGATAGCGTCGGGCAATTCGGCCAATACCGTACTAGTGGCTTGAACCTTATCGCCTATCGCAACGCGAGGGCGTGAACCTGGGGGCAAATAAACATCTACCCGCGAACCAAAACGGATAAAACCGTAGCGTTGTCCTGCATACAGCGGGTCACCCGGCTTGATATAACAAAGAATGCGCTTGGCCACCAGACCAGCCACCTGAACGGCAGTGACCACGTGACCGTGTTCGGTGAGCAATACCGTAGCATTGCGCTCGTTTTCGAGTGAAGCCTTGTCCAGCGAAGCATTGAAAAACTGGCCGGCAAAATAATTGACAGAAACGACGGATCCCTTGACGGGCGAGCGATTAGAGTGAACGTTGAAGACGTTCATGAACACGCTTATCTTTAGCGCGTTCCGATCGGCGTAGGAATCGTGAACTTCTTCCACCGCCACAATGCGGCCGTCGGCGGGCGACAGAACATTGAACTCGCCTTCAGGGGCAATGCGCGGAGGGTCCCGAAAGAACTGTAGTACGAAAATCGACAGTAGCCAGAACGGGATCGAGGCAGCGCCCGACCAAAAGCTGACTACTATGGAAACCAGCACGATGCCGGCCAGGAATGGCCAGCCTTCGCGCGCAATAATGGGATGGGGATAAGGAGGTTTATTCATCGTAGGACGAAGAATAACCCAAATGTGCGTGAGTGTTTACCCGTTTACCGTGAGACCGGCATTACGGCGAGCCCTTTGAACCGATTATCTACCAAAACACCCCTTGGAGGCCATCTGGCGCAAGCCAAAAGGAACACCCCAGAGATTGGATCAGTCTCCAACGTCTGGGGTGCCGTTTACAAAGCACTATTTATCTTGCTTGACGCAAGGCGCGAACCGAGGTCGAAAAATAGCCTGGGGACGCGCTTGCGCAGCAAGCATAGAAGCGATTAGTTCTTGGTTTGATCAACCAGCTTGTTGGCAGCGATCCAAGGCATCATGGCGCGCAACTTCCCGCCAACCTGCTCGATTTGCGACTCGGCGTTAATACGGCGACGGGAAGTCAGCGTAGGAGCACCGGCTGCATTTTCCAAAATGAAGTTCTTAGCGTATACGCCATTTTGAATATCGGCCAGGCATTGACGCATGGCTTTTCTGGTTTCTTCAGTAACGATCTTCGGACCCGTTTCGTATTCACCGTACTCGGCGTTGTTCGAAATGGAGTAGTTCATGTTGGCAATGCCGCCTTCGTAGATCAAGTCAACGATAAGCTTCAGTTCGTGCAGGCATTCAAAATAAGCCATTTCCGGTGCGTAACCCGCTTCGACGAGGGTTTCAAAACCGGCTTTGATGAGCTCGACCGCGCCGCCGCACAAGACAGCTTGTTCGCCGAACAAGTCGGTTTCTGTTTCTTCGCGGAAGTTGGTTTCGATGATACCGGCACGGCCGCTACCGATGGCGCACGCATACGACAAGGCGACATCACGTGCGGCACCCGATGTGTCTTGGTGCACCGCGACAAGCGCAGGTACGCCCCCGCCCTGACGGTATGTACCGCGGACAGTGTGGCCAGGAGCCTTAGGCGCGATCATGATGACGTCGATATCGGCGCGTGGCTGAACCTGTCCGTAGTGGACATTAAAACCGTGGGCAAACGCCAATGCGGCGCCAGCCTTGATGTTGGCGGCAACTTGCGAACGATAGACTTCAGCAATATTTTCGTCCGGCAACAGGATCATGACGAGGTCGGCCTGTTTAACGGCTTCTGCCACTTCTTGAACTTTCAGGCCGGCGTTTTCCGCCTTGCTCCAGGATGCGCCGCCCTTACGAAGGCCGACCACCACATTGACGCCCGACTCGTGCAAATTCAGCGCGTGCGCATGGCCTTGCGAACCATAACCGATGATGGCAACGGTTTTACCCTTGACTAGGGACAAGTCACAATCTTTGTCGTAAAAAACTTTCATTTAAAGTGCTCCAATGCTTGAGGAATTGTTGTTCATTTAGCCCGATACCGGGCTTTATATCAGATTAAGTTGTACCGCGAACCGGATCATGGCATTTCGCGCTCCGCGTTGCGGCGTGAAGCACCATGCCCTTTTTATTCGTGCTAGTTAAAAGTTACGGCACGTTCTACAGCTTCAGGACGCGTTCGCCGCGGCCTATACCGGACACGCCAGTGCGCACTGTTTCCAGAATGGCACTGCGATCGAGCGCCCCGATAAAGGCCTCGATTTTGCCCTGGTCGCCTGTAAGCTCTATGGTGTAGACCTTATCAGTCACGTCGATGATGCGACCTCGGAAGATGTCGGCCATGCGCTTCATTTCTTCGCGTTCTTTGCCCACCGCGCGCACCTTGATCAACATGAGCTCGCGCTCGATGTGGGGACCTTCGGACAAGTCCACCACCTTGACGACATCGACCAAGCGATTCAGATGCTTGGTGATCTGTTCAATGACTTCGTCTGAACCATTGGTGACGATAGTCATTCGCGACAAGGTGCTGTCTTCAGTCGGGGCTACGGTAAGGGTTTCGATGTTGTAACCGCGCGCCGAAAAAAGCCCCACGACGCGAGACAGTGCACCAGGCTCATTCTCGAGAAGGATAGAAATTACGTGTTTCATGTTCTTCCCTTACAAGTCTTCAGAACCAAGCAACATTTCGGTAAGTCCGCGGCCCGCTTTCACCATAGGCCACACGTTCTCGGTTTGATCGGTAATGAAGTCCATGAACACTAGCCTGTCTTTGTATTTAGTAAATGCTTCGCGGATAGCCGGCTCGACATCGGCTGGTTTATCGATGCGCATGCCAACGTGGCCATAGCTTTCAACCAGCTTTACGAAGTCGGGCAAGGCATCGACATAGGACTCTGAGTAACGAGATCCGTAATCGATTTGCTGCCACTGACGCACCATTCCGAGGTAGCGATTATTCAAGCAGAGCACTTTGGGCGTCAGGTGATATTGCTTGCAGGTCGAAAGTTCCTGGATGTTCATCTGAATCGACGCTTCACCCGTGATAACGGCGATCTGGCTATCGGGGTTGGCCATCTGTACGCCCATGGCATAAGGCAAACCTACGCCCATGGTGCCAAGGCCCCCCGAATTGATCCAGCGACGCGGCTCGTCGAAACGGTAATACTGCGCGGCCCACATTTGATGCTGCCCAACGTCCGATGTGACGAAGGCGTCGCCGTGCGTGATCTCCCAGAGCTTTTGAACCACATACTGAGGCTTGATAAGCGTGTCGGAGTTCTCGTACACCAGACATTCTTTGCCACGCCAGGTATTGATTTGCTGCCACCATTTGCCCAAAGCCGCTTTATTGGGCGGCGTCTCGGCTGCTGACTGCGCATACAAGGCATTGAGTTCGTCAAGCACGTCTTTAACATTTCCGACGATCGGTACGTCGACACGAACGCGCTTCGAGATCGACGAAGGATCGATATCGATATGCACGATTTTGCGAGGATTTTGCGAAAAATGCTTGGGATTACCAATGACCCGGTCATCGAAACGAGCGCCGATCGCAATAAGAACATCGCAATGCTGCATGGCCATATTGGCCTCGTAGGTACCGTGCATGCCAGGCATACCGACAAACTTGTCGTTGCTTGCAGGAAAGGCACCCAGCCCCATCAAGGTATTTGTGCAAGGCGCGCCGACAAGTTCGACCAGTTGACGCAATTCGGCAGACGCATTGGAAAGCACCACCCCGCCGCCGGAATAAATCATGGGCCGTTCGGCCGTAAGCAGCATTTGTACCGCTTTTTTGATTTGGCCTTGGTGCCCCTTGACGACGGGAGCATACGAGCGCATTTTCACCTCGCCGCGTGGCGGGGTGTATTTGCAAGTGGCAACGGTTATGTCTTTGGGAATATCAACCAGCACCGGACCAGGACGACCCGTTTTAGCGATATAAAATGCCCGCCGCATGGTTTCGGCCAGGTCTTTGACGTCACGTACGAGAAAGTTGTGCTTGACGCAAGGACGCGTAATACCGACGGTATCGCACTCCTGAAAAGCGTCTTCTCCGATTGCATGGCTAGGTACCTGCCCACTGATGATCACCATGGGAATGGAGTCCATATACGCCGTTGCGATGCCGGTAACGGCATTGGTCAGGCCTGGGCCACTGGTAACTAACGCCACACCGATTTTGTTGGATGAGCGTGAATAAGCATCGGCTGCATGCACGGCTGCTTGCTCGTGACGCACCAATATATGCTGAAAATTTTCTTGTTTATAGATTGCGTCGTAGATGTAGAGTACCGCGCCGCCGGGATAACCAAACACGTGGTCAACACCCTGTTCGGCAAGGCAGCGCACGACGATATCTGCGCCATTGAGTTCCATATTGTATTCCTTTCGTAACCAGTACTGACACCCCGACTGGCCAATGATGGCCTGAGCGTAAACCAGCTACAGCAACATGATCTGGCGCTTTATGGCTCACGGAGCCATGCCACCCAGACACCTTGCCGAACCGACTCGGACTCGTCGAAACACAGCACGAGCGTTCGCGTGAACGCGGGAGGTAGAACGGAAGCTTTGGCAACACACGCTTGTGGCGCGGCCAACAGCAAAGTATTACGAGCGCAAAAAACCGGGCGGATAGCCCGGATGACAGAGCCCTTCGTGACTAGCCGTTGGTATTAGGCGAGTCAACACAATACTTTACCTTTTTGCAGCGGCGTAGGCAAATCGTGGGGCAACAAACACCGGTCTTGCACCGTTGGTCGACGAAATAATGCGGCTTATGCGACCGACAAGTACCGGTGTTGCGTATCCAGATCGTTAATCAGGTCTTGGCTTTTGGCTTCGTGCACGACCATCCCTTTTTCTAAAATATACGCCCGTCCAGCATACTTCAGGGCAAAGTGCACGCTTTGATCGGTAAATAGAATGGTGGTGGTTTTGGATAATTCATCGATAAGGGCACCGATTTGCTGGACGATGACCGGAGCCAGACCTTCGTTGGGTTCATCCAGCAATAGTAATAAGGGCTCACTCATTAATGACCGGGCGACTGCCAGCATTTGCTGCTCGCCACCGGACAGGGTTTTACCGTCTTGATCCGCCAGGTCACCCAACATCGGATATTCGTCAAATATACGTTCTATGGTCCATTGGCCGCTGCTACCACGGCGCCGGTACTGGGCCACCTCAAGATTTTCCCGAACGCTTAGACCAGGAAAAATACGCCTGTCTTCGGGCACGAGCCCTATACCCTGCCGGGCAATACGATAGGCCGGCTGTCCGGTAATGTCGCGGCCCTGAAATATGACCCTACCCTTGCTTGGCGATGATAAGCCGATAATACTGCGCAGTGTGGTGCTTTTCCCCGCCCCGTTGCGCCCTAGCAGGCACACAATTTCGCCCGCTTCAAGCTTTAATGACAAGCCTTGCAATGCGTGGCTTTCTCCATAATAAGTATGAATATTGTCGACTTCCAGCATCATGACGCAAGCTCCTCTTCGGTACTGCCCAAATAGGCTCGCCTGACTTCGGCATTCATCTTCACCTCGTGCGGCGAGCCTAACGCCAGCGTTTGGCCTCGATGCAGCACCAGGATCCGATCGGCTACATCGAACACCACACCCATGTCGTGCTCGGTAATCAGGAAGGTATAGTCGCCGCTTGCACCCAGGGTCTTGATCAATGCCGTAACCCTATGGGTTTCGTCGGGTGTCATGCCTGCGGTAGGTTCGTCAAGCAACACCAGGCGGGGGCGCGTGGCCAGCACCACCGCTATTTCGACGAGCCTTTTGTCTCCGTAGCTGATGACTCCCGCGCGACGCTGAGCTAGATCGGTCAACGACAATCGTTCAAGCAAGGTGTCGGCCTCTTGCTGTATGGGCCGATTACGTGAAGCGATATTCGTCCAGCGGCGGCTATGGCCGTGATAGGCGGTAAGCGCAACTTCGATATTTTCGCGCACGCTCATTTCATTGAAAATATTGTTGAGCTGAAATGAGCGTGATATGCCCATGCGGCTGATGCGATGCGGCGGCAGGCCTGTTATGTCGCAGCCCTGAAAGATAATTGTCCCTTCTGTTGGTGTCATGCGGCCCGACAACAAGTTATAGAAAGTGGTTTTCCCCGCGCCGTTGGGGCCGATAATGGCAAGCGTTTCTTTGGGAACAACATCGAGCGAAACATCTGATACGGCAGCCACTCCGCCAAAACGTTTGGTCAGATGGCTGAGTTGTAAGATAGGCTTAGTCATTTTCGCCCCTGTAAGCGGTCAAGAACGGTTCCAAACACGCCTCGTCTGAAAAACATCACCATCAATGCCAGGATGATGCCAAGCACGAGCATCCACGAATGCGTCATGCTGGTGATCCAAGTCTCTAACAGCACAAACATGCCAGCCCCGAAAAACGGCCCCAGAAAGTAGCCCGTACCACCCAGTATCGACATTAATATCGGTTCAGCCGACATCGACCAATGCACGAGTTCTGGGCTGGCGATACGCAGGAACGGGGCCATCAATCCGCCCGCCAGGCCTGCAAAGGCGCCCGAAGCGGTAAAGGCGGCAAGGCGATAGTTTTTTACGTCGACACCGCAAAATGCAACTCTTTCCGGGTTCTGTCGAATGGCACGCAGTATCAGTCCAAAAGACGATCGGCAAATCAGGTACAAAACACCGGCGGCGATGACCACGATGACTAGCACGACATAGTAATAAACACTAGGGTTACCCAATGCCAGTTCAATTCCCAAACCTAGCGAGCCCATCTGAAACCCTGCGATACCATCGCTTCCATTGGTGACGGAGCGCCATTGATGCACTACGGCAAAGACCATCATGCCAAAGGCCAAAGTCAGCATGGAAAAGTACACTTCATTTAGCCTGACGCTGAAAAACCCGATTACCAGCGCCAAAATGGTGCCGGCAACAGTAGATGCCAATAGACAGGCCAATAAAGGCCATTGAGCATCTTGCAACAGCATCGCCGTGGCATAGGCCCCTACTCCGAAAAAAGCAGCGTGCCCAAAACTGAGCATGCCTGTATACCCGAAGATCAGGTTGAAGCTGGCCGCAAATAAACCCAGGATCAAAATTTCGGTGACAATGAAAATATAAAAGTACGGTGCGATCGAGGGTAAGGCAAGCAAGGCAGCCAGGACTAGAATCAGCGCTATCGGAATGCAGTAATTCTTCATGACGCCGCTCCTTTGCCCATTAGGCCATGAGGCTTGAGCAGCAAAATAATGGCCATGCCTATAAAAGGAAGTATCAGATTAACCTCCGGCAAAAAGCGCCCTCCGAAGCCGTAAATAAGGCCAAGAACAATTGCGCCGAGCAAGGCTCCCGGAAAACTACCCAAACCGCCGATAACGACGACAATAAAGCTTTCGATAATAATCTTGTCACCCATGCCAGGATCGATGGCGCGCATGGGCGCGGCGACCACGCCACCGAGCGCGGCCAGCCAAGCCCCAAAAGCAAACACCCCCGTAATAACCAGTTTGGTATTGATGCAAAGAACCTGCGCCATTTCGCGATCGAGAGCCGCAGCACGCATGATTCTGCCGATCCGCGTACGATTGAATAGCAGCCACAGGGCACACACGACGACCAGCCCCACGAGCACCACGAACAGGCTGTAAAGCGGATAAGTGATACCCCCTGGCAGCGCCACCGTACCTTGCAACGACGCCGGCGGATCAATGACATGTATGCCTGTCCCCCAGATTTGGCGTACCGATTCGTTAAGGATGAGCAGCAAGGCAAAAGTAAGGAGCAGACTGTCGGAAATCTCGCGCTGATAAATAAAGCGCAGCATCAGCCGGTCGATAAGCACGGCCAGGGCGGCGACACCTAACGGCGCTAGCAGCAGGGTCGACCAGAACGACATTCCCAGTAAGGTCATGCAGCTATAAGCCAAGTAAGCACCTAGCATATACAGTGCGCCATGGGCAAAATTAATAACGTTCAGCACCCCAAACACTATATTCAGGCCAACTGCAATAACAAACAGCAACAGCCCAATATCAAGACTATTGAGCAAAGCCATCCCTAAACTGCTCATGACGCCCCCTTGTTATTTTGTATTACCCCCTGGCGTATCAATGCCAGGGGGATGAGTGCCGTAATGCTGGAGAGTGCAAAGGGCTTATAACTTGCAGGCCGGATCTACGGCTGGGGTGATTTTTTGACCGTCAAAGAACTGCACATCCGTTAAGGAACGGATTTTGTCTTGCTCGTTCATCGCGACCGTTTTCCCCCAAGTTGGGCCGATCAGGGCCTGATTGTCGCCCTTGCGGAACGTCAACGTTCCTGTGGGCGCTTCAATACTCAAGCCAGAAAGCGCGGTCGCTACGGCTTTCCCATCGACATTGCCAGCTTTCTCAATGGCCGTCTTGAAAGCGTATACCGCAACATAAGCCCCTTCGGCGTTATAACTGGGCGGTGTGGCGTATTTTTTTTGGTATGAAGTGACAAATTTCTTGTTCAACTCGTTATCGTGAGCGCCATACCAATACCGCGTGCCCAGCCAGACCCCCTCTGGCATTTGATCGCCTAACGCTGTCAAAACCTCGGTAGCCGCGCCCACTGTAAGCAACACTTCAAAACCTTGCTTGAAAAAGCCTCGGTTATTGGCCTGGCGTATGAAATTGACCAAATCACCGCCCCATAGTGAAATCAACACCCCGTCCGGTTTGGATTCCATGACGCCATTGATAAAGGGCGTGAAGTCCTCTGCGCCGAATCGAGGAAATGCCGTTTGGGTCATAAGCACAGCTTCTGGCGATTTTTCCTTAAGATATTTGCTGAAGAATTCCCAGGATTGATGACCGAAGGCATAGTCGGGACCTATGGTGGTCCATTTCTTGACGCCGGTTTTTGCGGCGATCGTTGCCGCACCCTGCATATTTTGATGCACGTTGACACTGACACGATAGGTATAGGAATTGCACAGCTTGCCCGTGACATCGGGTGTGGCGGCATGCGTGATAATAAAAGGTTTGCCCAGCTCGGGCAGCACGGGTACCAAGCCTTGCGCAACGCCGGAGCTATCAAGGCCCATTAATACGTCGGCCTTGTCCTGGTAAACCAGTTTACGGGCAGCCTGGATCGCTACGGCTGCCTTGCCCTGTCCATCTTCAAGCTGCAACGCCAACTTGCGTCCGAGAACACCGCCCGCCGCATTGATTTCGTCTATGGCCAACTGCATACCTTGCTGGGCAAATTTCCCATAGGTAGCAGCGCTACCGGACATAATGTAGATAGCGCCTATCTTGATGGGACCGTCAGCACCGTGCGCCGGGCTAAAACCGAAGGCTCCGGCAAGGGCTATAGACAACAGCGGCTTCTTGCTCAGTATCTTGAACATGTGGACGTCTCCTTGAAGAATTATTGTGCTGTAACCGTATATTTTTGATTCCGCTTTACTGTGGGTTGAACCCCCATTGCCACTACTGCACTAAAGTCCTGCGACTACACGCTTTGGCATAAGGCCTGATTACAGCGCTGCTTCTATGCCAGGGAATCCCGAAGAATGTTCTTTCGAATCTTCCCCGTTGACGTTTTTGGCAACTCACCAAACACCACCCTTTTAGGGGCTTTGAACGACGCCATATTTGCTTTGCAGAAGGCGATGATTTCTTCGTCTGTGATGACTTGCGGACTGTCCCTCAGGGCGATAAAAGCGCAAGGCACCTCTCCCCATTTTTCATCTGCCAAGGCGACTACTGCCGCCTCTAACACCAGAGGGTGGCGATAGAGGACCTCTTCAATTTCTTGGCTCGAGATATTTTCACCGCCGGAAATAATAATGTCCTTGGCACGGTCCTTAATTTCGATATAACCGTCCGGGTGCACCACCGCAAGGTCTCCGGTATGAAACCAGCCATCCTTGAATGCTTCTCGCGTACCGGCCTCGTTCTTCAGATATCCCTTCATAAGGGTGTTGCCCCGGATAAGCAATTCGCCCAAAGTCTGACCATCGAACGGTACATAACCACCGCCGTCCAACCTACCCACATTTAGCTCGTCGATCCCCAATAAGCCCACCCCTTGCCTGGACATTTTCAGAGCAAGCTCTTCGGGCGGTAGATCCTGCCAGTCGTCTTGCCACACACATAAGGCCGATGGACCGTACGATTCAGTCAAGCCATACAAATGCGTTATTTGAAAGCCAATCTGTTGAGCGCGACCGATAACTGGACTTGGCGGCGCGGCTCCACCCAAGGCGAATTTCACCGGCATGCTCAAGGTCGCCGCGTGCTTGCGGAAGTTATCCAACAACATATTCAGCACCACAGGGGCGCCGCACATATGAGTGACCCTATGATTCGTGATCCGATCCAGAACCAGTTCAGCCTGTACTTTGCGCAAACAAATATGAGTTCCGCCAACCGCCGTGACTGCCCAGGGATAGCACCAGCCGTTGCAATGAAACATCGGCAAGGTCCATAAATAGACGGTATCTGCGGTCATGTTGAATGCCATAGTATTGCTTAACGCGGCCAAGTAAGCGCCACGATGATGGTAGACAACGCCTTTAGGTTCGCCCGTCGTACCCGACGTGTAATTGAGCGCAATGGCATCCCATTCATCTGCCACCTTCGACCATGAGCATTCGGGATCGCCGCTCGCTAGTAGATCCTCGTAAAGCAATGTAGAGGAAGACGATGGGGCTCCAGCCAAACGTGCAATGGCGACCAGCAAAGGCGGCTGCGCCATTGCCGTGACCACTTGCTGAACCAGCGGCTCGAATTCGGTGTCGTAGAACAAGATACGCGAGTCAGCATGCCCTAGGATAAACGCCAGCGCGTTAGCGTCCAGGCGGGTGTTCAGAGCGTTCAGAACGGCGCCAGCCATGGGAATGGAATAATGGCTTTCCAGCAATTCGTGTGTGTTGAAGCACAGGATCGACACCGTGTCGCCGGCCGTAATGCCTTTCGCCGCCAACGCTGAGGCCATACTGCTACAGCGGCGATATAGATTGCTGTAGCTCAAGACCATATCGTCATCGATTACTGCGGTCTTGTCCGGGAATATATAGGCGGATCGCTGTAGAAAACTAAGCGGGGTCAAACTGGAATAATTAGCCGTCTGCTTATTCAGCCCGGTTTGATACATGCTGCCCATGCAATACCTCTTATTTGTCCAGGTACCTCAGATTGGTGTTGACTAGCTTGGCTTGTGTGAACAACAAAAGCAATTGGCGCAAAGCCCCATGACCAAGTCTGCTTATCGCCTTTTTCCGCGGCAAGCTAATGCTGCTCGTCCCAGCCGCATGAAGCAGGCCTCGGCGCGCACGCCTTCCTGCTTGGCCAGGAGAGGAAAATAAAGTGGCCAGCTTTGGGAGAGCGAGAGCCACAGCCCAACTCCCTATATACTCGGACCATCCCTTACTGCCCCAGTACAAGAATGGCAAATCGCATACCCCATTTGCAGCGCTTCTTCTACAGCCATTATTTCTTTGGCGGCCTGCGCCAAGCGGTTGGAGTCCTGTTGCCGCCTTTATTTTTAGGCGGCGCTCTAGGCTTGTATGACGTCGGGATGATTGCCGCCTTTGGCGCAGCCTGCGTCGCAATCATCGACCAGCCGGGCGGCCCCCGTCGCTACGGAACAAGCGGTATGCTGGCCGCTGTATTACTGGGGTCATTGACCGCGGCGATAACCGGCCTGGCGTCATCGCATAGCGTGTTGATATGGCTGGTCGTTCCTGCCTTGTGCTTTTTCTTTTCGATGTTTACGGTATTCGGAAAGCAAGGCGGCTTGCTGGGTTTCGCTTGCTTGCTGCTCATGACGCTGACCATGCGCACCCCGCTGGCTCCCCATGAAGTCCTTCTTCACACGATTTATTCCTTTTCAGGCGGCGCCTTCTATTTCATTTTCAGTACGATTGCGCATCGGTTGCTGTGGCATCGCGAAGAACAGCAAGCCCTTTCGGTGGCCTTGTTCGCCACCGCCGACTACATCGGCGCCCGTGCTCAATTCTATGATCCAAACACTGATCTTGACGCTGACTATCGAAAGCTGATCCATGCACAGTCCGCCATGACGGAGAAGCATCAGGCAGCGCGCGATACGGTTCTGCGAGAACTACCGAAAGGACGACACCGCAGCGACCGATTGCGCGCCGCGGCGCTGAACGTCTTCATAGATATGGTGGCGCTGCTCGACAGCCTGGTGGCGACCCATACCGACTATGCGACCCTGCGCCGTAGCGTGCCTGACAGCGACGTTTTGATCTTTGCGCGCGATGCCCTGTTCAAACTGTCGATCAACGTCTCGCATATAGCGCTGAACATTGCACGTAACCGTAGCGTAAAGGAGCGCAACAGTGTAAAGGCCGAACTGCGCGCGATTGAGTTTGAGCTCGACCAATACCGCCAGGGAGGACTGGTGGAAAGAGAGCCCGAAGTCTATGCCCTGCTTGTACAGGTGCTACGCAGGTTGCGCAACGCTACGCGGCTGGTCGACCGTATGGCCGACCACATAAGCAATACCGTTACCGCTGAACTCGTCGACATGCGGCTGGATAAAGCGCTAGACCGATTCCTTTCTCGCCAGACATGGCGCATTGGCATGTTGACAAGCAACCTGCGAATTGATTCATCGCACTTCCGGTATGCAACCCGCGTGGCCGTCGCCGCCCTTGTTGCCATGACCCTAAATGCGGCTATTTCACATGCGGGATTGGACAGCGTAATGCCAGGGGCCGGCATGCATGGCTACTGGATCATCCTGACCATTCTCGTAATCATGAAGCCGGGCTTCGCGCTTACTCGACAGCGTAATGGTTGGCGACTTGCCGGTACCTTGATAGGCTGCGGGCTGGCGTTAGCATTGTTCAATGTGACGCAAAGTACTGACATCTACCTTGCCGTGCTGGTCATTGCGTGCATACTGGGTTACAGCTTAATCCAGTTGAACTTCATGGTAGCGGCCGTATTTAACACCCTTTTCGTGCTGCTTGTCTTCCACTTTCTATCGCCGAGCACAAACCTTGTCATCGGAGAACGGCTGATGGACACCTTCATAGGTTGCGGGATAGCCCTGCTCTGCAGCTATATCTTGCCATGGTGGGAACGAAATTTCATGGCTTCACTGGCAAATGCCGCAAAGAAAGCCAACCTGGAGCTCTTGAAAACTGGCCTTCGCTACGCCGGGTTAACGAGGGCGAAAACCGCAGCCCGGGCGCTATCCTTGCCAGAAGCTGAAGCGCTCGACGCTGAGCAGCACGAAGCGGAAGTTCGGTGGAGACTCGCCCGCAAGAACGTATATATCGCGTTTGGGAATTTCGCGTCCGCGTTCTATCGCATGATGGACGAACCCATCAAGCAACAAAAGCATGTGCCTGAACTGAATCATCTGATGATTCAAAACCATGTCCTGGCATCTCAGATCAGCGCGGCGATCCCAATTCTGGCAAGCCTACCCGTCGTTCCTGAAGGCATCCAGAAGTCGCTGGATGCCGTAGGCGAATTACTGGAAGGCAACGATGCGAACCCTCCCGTCTCAATCGAGACCGAGGGCGAGCTGGCCACTTTAGCGTATCCTTTACGCCAGATGGTCAAGGCTGCCCAGCTGATACGTCAAGAAATGCGAGGCGTTGAGACCGACACAATGAAAGCAGCCAACGTACCGACGTGATTCACGCGGCAAGTTGAGCAGCGGCCTGCTCTGAGCGCCGGAAGACAAGCTTGTTTTCCGTTGAGATCGAGGGCTCGAAGCGATAACCTTCACTTGCAAAGCCGATCAAGCCGTTGCTGTTGTTGATTTTGTTTTCAATGACGTAACGCGCCATCAAACCGCGTGCGCGCTTGGCGTGGAAGCTAATGATCTTCCACGTGTCATTCTTGAAATCCTGAAAGACGCATTGCACTACTCGAGCATGCAGGACGTTTAAGTCTACCGATTTGAAATACTCTTCTGACGCCAAATTCAGGACGACGCGTTCAGTCGTTTTGCCCCTGCCTCTTGCCATTTCAGTGAAATGATAGTTGAGGTATTGTGCAATAGTCGTACCCCAGAAGTCGTACAGATTCTTGTTATTGCCGGTTATCAGGCGGGTGCCCATTTCGAGACGATAAGGCTGCATGAGATCCAGAGGGCGCAGGACTCCGTATAGCCCACTTAATATCGCCACATGATTTTGAGCCCATTTCATCTGGGCGTCCGAAAGCTCGGGAGCATGCAGGCCTTCATATACATCGCCGTTAAAGGCCAATATTGCCTGGCGAGAATTTGTCTGGTTGAATGTTGGCTTCCATGCGGCGTAACGGTCGACATTGAGCTTTGCCAAAGCGTCACTTAATTTCATCAGCCGAGCGATTTCGGACGCCGGCTTTTTTTTCAAGACTTGTATTAGCTCGCTCGCCTGTTCGACAAACAATGGTTGCGTAGTAAGCGTAGTTCGTACCGGCGAGTCGTAGTCCAGCTTTTTTGCCGGTGACAGTAGCAACAACATTCTGCCCTTTCCTTAAGTAAATCCAGAGGTGGTCTAGTTTAATGCTATGGTCTGACCAAGAAGACCCTGTCTGTAAAAGCCTTATCGCGCCAGGGCTCTACCCGCTGGCCCGATAAGGTGTGGTTACCTTGCTGTCCAGCCACCATCCAGCGATAGTGTAGTGCCGCTCATTTGGTCGGCAGCTTCCGATGCCAGGAAAACTGCAGCTCCGCCCAGTTGTTTCGGTGTGACAAACTGTAGTGACGGCTGCTTCTCGGACAATAGCTCTTTGGCAGCATCTTCGACGCTGATGCTCAATTTTTGGGATAGCGCTACGATTTGTTTTTCAACCAATGGTGTCCGAACAAATCCCGGGCAAATCGCATTGCACGTGACGCCATTACCGGCGTTTTCCAGCGCCGTTACTTTGGTCAAGCCAACAACACCATGCTTGGCCGCCACATAGGCAGATTTATTTACCGACCCAACCAGACCATGGGCGGACGCAATATTGATAATGCGCCCCCAGCCCTGCTTTTTCATATACGGCAAAGCGGCCGCAGTACCGTGGAACACTGCAGACAGGTTGAGCGCGATGATGGCATCCCAGCGTTCGATGGGAAAGTCTTCGATCAGGTCAGTGTGTTGGATTCCGGCATTATTGACCAGTATATCGAGGCCTCCAAGCGCCTGTACCGAGTCATTAATGAAGGCGCGCGTGGCGCCGGCCTGCATCAAATCGGCATTGATATAGTATGCCTTGATATCGAATTCAAGCTCGAGGTTGACGCGCTCTTTTTCTATGGCGGCTGCGTCGCCAAACCCATTGATGACTACATTGGCACCACTAGAGGCCAACTCGCGTGCGATGGCGAGTCCGATCCCACTGGTCGAGCCTGTGATGACTGCATGTTTTCCTGTAAGCATGATTTTCCTTTGTTATGTCGTCCAGAATTGCTCAATGCTGCGGTGTTAGTGTACCGTTCAATACGCTATTGACGTTGTTTCAGACCGCTCGTTCCAGGGCAATTATGCGTTTTAATATTTCCTTGCTAGAATAGCGGACTTGCTTGTATGCAACGGCCCTCGACCAGCCGAAGCAGCTTTACAGGCGGGCGACATTGCTGCTCCATGGCTACCATGCACAGCAGTTTCGTAGCGGCAAACCAGGACAGGTGGCAGAGTGGTCGAATGCGCTGGACTCGAAATCCAGTGTACGTTTAGGCGTACCGTGAGTTCGAATCTCACCCTGTCCGCCACTTGCTCAGATCTTGATGCGTCAGAATTAATAAGAAACTGTTCAAGATCCTTCGCGGAATATATCTTTCGCGTAACGACTTCCCTACCCTTATCCGCTCTGTATCGACATATGAATGGAATATTGCACGCGCGGCATTCCGTGATATCGTCGAAACTTCGCGTATCCGCCTTCCGGATGCATCCATTCAAGTTTCAGCACACTCATATATAACCGTCAGATCATTATGCAACCTGTATTGCCCGCTTTTCTGATTGCTCGCTGGTTGTTGGTGCTAGTTGTCGTCGCCGGGCTCTACTTTCTTAGTGGCTTTCTGGTACCGGTGCTGGCTGCTTTAATTGTCGGATTGGCCAGCTGGCCACTTTACCGGCGGTTGCTGCGGCGCTGCGATGGCCGCAACGCTATAGCCGCGTCGATTGCGATAATAATTGTGATCCTGGTGCTTATCGTTCCGCTGTCCCTGGCTCTAAGCTACGCCATCCAGGAAGCAAGCAGCTTTATCGGCTGGGCCTTGGCCGCAAATCGCAACGGGATGCCAACGCCAGACTGGATTCTCGCGCTACCGTTGGTCGGAGAACGCCTCGCCAGGTATTGGGCAAGCTATTTAGGTGAGCCTCATGCTCTAGGAGCCGTGGTCGAAATGGTCAGTGGCGAACACCTGGGCAACATTTATCGTACCTTGCTTTCAGCGACCGGCGACATATTTCGGCTACTGCTTACCGTGCTCTTTATGCTGATCACTTTGTTTTTTGTTTATAAAGACGGTATTCGCATTTTAGGCCAGCTGGATATCGTCGGCGAGCGCATTCTGCCGCAACGTTGGCAACGATTTTCCCGAGTGGTACCTGCGACGATCAACTCCACCGTTACAGGCATGGGACTTATCGCTTTAGGCGAAGGCGTTGTGCTTGGCCTCGCCTATTGGGTTGCTGGCGTTCCGTCACCGGTATTGTTGGGCGTGGTGACAGGTTTCATGGCCTTGATACCGGGCGGCGCGCCGCTTTCCTTTACTTTGGTATCGCTATATCTTGTCGGCTCTGGCAATGCCATGGCTGGTCTGGGCTTGTTCGTGTGGGGTGCTGTCGAGCTATTTATCGTCGATAAAACATTACGTCCACGACTGGTCGGAGGCCCCGTCAAACTGCCATTTCTTCCAACATTTTTCGGCTTGGTTGGTGGCGTCAAAACTATGGGCCTCGTGGGACTATTTATCGGCCCTGTGCTTATGGCCTTGCTGGTGGCGATATGGCGTGAATGGATACACGAAGAAAAGATGGAAGTGATAGCGGTGGATGAATCGGGAACTCAGGTCGCTCGCGTGGGATCGAATCAAGCTCTGCCGTTTTTGCAGCCGCGATCGCGTTCCGACTAAGAAATTCGGTTGATAACGGCGCGCCTTGTTAATAAGTACGGTCAGCCGCTTGTCGTAGATCATTTGCTGCGGTCCGGCAGGTTCCAAGTCCTTCCGGCCGCTTCTACGTGTCGTGCAATTAATACAAAAAAAAAGCAGATGTGTAAATTTATGTGCGCCATCCACGCATATCACTAGCAAAACCGCGATTTAACGCGCACACCCTCTTACATCACGTCAACAAAATCGTAGGGCTCATTCCCTACCCAAGGCTTCCTAACTCCCCCGGCTTACCTCGTACAGCTGATAGCTGACGAAAATCAATATCTGCTAAAAATTGCACATACTCGAACGGTTCGATAACGCTCGATAACGCTGCAGGCGACGCCGATCAATATGCCTCGCTTCGCCTGTTTGCCGTTAGCCGTTTTGAAAAAAAATTGATCAGAGATTGGGGGAAGAGAGAGTATGCATTGCCATGTCAACCCGTCACCCGCCAAACCGGCGGTGCCTGCACGTATGACGGCCAACCGTGCCGAAGCTGAACACTCGACCGCGTGGTACGTGGCATACACCGAACCGCGCCAGGAGCACCTGGCCCGCTCCAACCTGCAGCAACAAGGATTCGTAACCTATCTTCCTTTATACAAGAAGACAGGAAAAAAAGCCGCAGCGAAGCTTACGGCAGCCGCCGCACACGAGGCCATGTTCCCTCGCTATTTGTTTTTTAAACCTTCCAACATCAAGCAGTCAATCAGCACTGTGCGGTCTACCAGGGGAATCAACTCTATTGTTAGATTCGGAACCACACTAGCGCAGGTCTCGCCGGAAATTGTCGCATCGATTGAGCAACATGAAAGAGAACGCAATCGCGAGAGCCAGCAAGGCACTCACGCATTAAAAGCCGGACGCCGGGTGCGGTTCAGCGATCCGGCGCTAAAAGGACTAGAGGGGCTTGTGCATTCTGTATCGACCCAGCGAGTCATCGTTCTGATGGAGATTCTGGGACGGCAGGCCCGCATCAAACTACCCATTGATCACGTAGAACCAACTTGAAGCTTAAACCTTAAAGCGTACAACCCAAAAGAAAAAAACGACCTTGCCGGGGTGAGCGAGGCGCGTCGCAGTTTGTAGAGCACTGACCTCAAAACGCAACATGACACCGCTGGACAGCCTTGATTTTTGCCAAAACGGTGAAAACATTGCGGCAGCCTGCGCGTGACTGAATTACTGAAGCCGACGACTGATTTCAGCTCCGGCCTTCTCGTTAACCTTCGTTTTTCTAGAGTGAACTCAATGAAAGAATTTCTTCTTTCCTCGCGTCGATCGGGATTTTCGCGCCTTGCCACCGCTGGCATTATGGCCGGTATCGTCTCCTTGCTTTCTGCATGCAGCATGTCTCCAGGCATGTATATGGGCAAGCCCCTGGATGTCGCCGAAGCAATGGAACAAGAAGGAGCTCCTCCGGGAGTCCTGCTGACTATTTCGCCTCAATTGATAGAACAACAGCGATCATCGCAAGATGCCAACGTCAATAAGGAAATAAAGCGCCTGTTTGGCGTGCCGGCAGAGTACAAGGTCGGCCCCGGGGATATTTTGAACATCGTCGTATGGAATCATCCCGAACTGGCCTTGACGATGGCCGGCGCCGCCGTATCTGCGAACACCCCCAACGTCTCCGATGTTGGAAACGGATACAACGTCAGTCCGGACGGTCTGATCCAATTTCCATTTGTCGGCGCCATTAAGGTAGCAGGGCTGAACGAATATGAAGTTCGAAGTCTATTGACCAAGCGCATGGCCAGCTTTGTCAACGATCCCCAGCTCACTGTTCGCATCCAGGCCTATCGGAACGGACGGGTGTATGTCGATGGGGAAGTACGAAGCCCTGGCCTGCTGACGATGAACGATATCCCCATGACATTGCCGGAAGCCATTAATCGCGCAGGCGGCCTTACACCGGAGGCTGACCGTTCGTCCGTCATTCTGACACGCAATGGTGTTGCAACGCACATCAATTTGCCGCAGCTGACGAGGAGTGGCGTGAATCCAGCTCAAATCCTGATGGCTAACGGAGACCTTCTGCGGGTTATCAATCGCAACGATTCCAAGGTTTTCATGCTTGGCGACGTTCACACTCCACGCTCCCAACCTTTGATGGATGGCCATTTGACGCTTGCTCAGGCGCTAGGTGAAGCCGGTGGTGTAAACCCTGAAACCAGCAATCCGCGCCAAGTTTATGTAATTCGCAAAGGCAGTAATGGATTTGCCGAAATTTATCACCTGGATGCCAGTGCGCCTACCGCATACGTGCTGGCTGCTGACTTCGAGCTGAAAGCCCGCGACATGGTTTTCGTTGACCCGGCTCCTGTTGTCCGATGGAACCGCGTCATCACCATGCTACTGCCCAGTTACGGTGCCGTCAGTGTCACCCGGGACATGACGCGATGAATAATTCAGATATGAACAAGCAATATCCGTTGGCGCAGGCAGGACAGACAGCACCGATTATTTTCGCGCCGCCTTACGGCCCGCCGAATAACGACGATATCGACTTTTTGGGCGTGCTGGACACCGCACTGAACTCTCGCTGGCTTATTGCAAGCGTGCTGATGATCGCCCTGCTCATCGGTGGAGCTTACGCCCTGTTCAGCCAACCGATATACCGCTCGGACGTACTGATTCAGGTGGAACAGAATCCCACCACTTCTACCAATCAGAATATTCTGAGCGAATTATCAACGGTCTTCAACATTCAGTCCCCGGCCACGGCTGAAATTGAAATTCTTCGCTCCAGGCTCGTGATCGGGCATGCCAGCGATCAGTTGCAGCTGTATGTCGACGCTGCGCCGGATTATTTACCTATTGTTGGGTCGTGGCTTGCTAAACACGCCACCGAACTCTCCACACCGCGCCTGTTCAAAATCGGCAGCTACCTGGTAGGGGGTTACGTCTGGGGGACGGAATCAATAAAAGTCGCTCAACTGGACGTACCGGAAAAGCTTGAAAATGAGAAACTGACGCTGACCACCACCCTGACCGGATACGAGCTGCATGGACCGGGTGGCGAAAAGCTGGCCCAGGGTAAGGTGGGTGTGCCCAATGAAATCAAACTTGGCAAACAAACCGGCACGATACTTATCAGTAACTTGAACGCCAGGCCTGCCGCCCGCTTCACGCTTGTACGGCGTTCCCGCCAGAACATCATTCAGGACTTGCAAGACGATCTGCTCATCGATGAAAAGGGCAAACCTTCTGGCGTATTGTCCATGACATTAGATGGCCCGGACCCCGAAAGGATCACTGCTATCCTGAACGCGATAGGTTTGGCTTATGTGAAACAGAACACAGAGCGTAAAGCCGCTGAAGCGGAAAAATCGCTTGAGTTCCTTGAGGGTTTCCTGCCTCAACTAAGGCGACAAATGGATGCCTCTGATAATAAGTACACCGCCTTTCGCGACCTTCACGGCACGTTTAACCTAGGCACTGAAGGAACCTTGTCGCTGAATCGATCAGTGGCCATGCAAACTCAATTGTTCGAACTACAACAAAAGCGCCGCGAACTTGGAGCTCAGTTCGGTGTTTCGCACCCCACCATCCAGGCGTTAAATGGACAGATTTCAGCACTGGAAAGTGAAGTTGGCAGACTGACGGCGCATATCAAAACGCTACCCGAGCTGGAACAGCAACTGCTCAATCTAATGCGAGACGTCAAGGTGAACGGCGAGCTCTATGCCGGCTTGCTTAATAGTGCACAGCAATTGCGCTTGGTGAAGGAAGGTAAGGTGGGCAACGTGCGTATGGTAGACACGGCCGACACTCCTGAGTTTCCGATCAAGCCACATCGTCCACTGGTTTTGGCCATTGCTGGCCTGCTGGGCCTGCTGCTGGGGATAGGTATCGCGTTACTGCGCGGTTTTCTGCGCAACGGTGTCAAGGCCGCAAACGATATTGAATCTTCACTGGGTCTGAATGTATTTGCAACGGTACCCCATGTTCAACAAGGGGCTTATCGTCAATCCCGGTTTGGCGGACGCAGCGGCACTAACTATGTACTCGCCGAAAGCTCGCCTGACGACCCCGCCATTGAAAGCCTGCGCAGCCTGCGGACAAGTTTGCCCTTTGCATTGCAAGATGCGCCGAACAACATCATCATGCTCACCGGACCGACGCCCAATATCGGCAAGACCTTTACCAGCGTCAACCTTGCGGCGGTGATGGGCGCAGCCGACAAGCGCGTCCTTTTGATCGATGCCGATTTCCGCAGTGGAGGAGTTCACCGCTATTTCGGTCTGGAGCGCTACAACGGCTTCAGCGATCTGATTCGCGGAACCGCTACCCTGCAGCAAGTACTGCACAAAAGCATCATCACAAACGTGGATCTCATCACTACCGGCGTGCTTCCGCACAACCCCGCTGAACTCCTGCTTTCACCGATGACGATGCAACTGCTGCATGAAATTTCCGTCAATTATGACGTTGTATTGGTGGACACCGCTCCGGTGCTTCCGGTATCTGATGCGATGGCTCTGGCGCCCCATGTAGGCACAATTTTTATGCTCGCGCGAGCGCAGGTCAGTACTTTGCACGAACTGGAGGAATCCACGAAACGGCTAAATCAAGCGGGCGCCCAGGTCAAAGGCGTGATCTTCAACGACTTTGACGCATCAAGCCAGCGCTTTAGTTCTAGATATGGCAGCTACCACCAGAGCTATGTCCCGTACGGGACTAACAGGTCCTGAAACCAATTCTACCGTTCCGCCTTTTACCTAGCTTCACCGGACATCCGCCACGCTCGGGCCACTCACGCCAGAGCACCACCCTCTTTCCGTCAATACCTACAAAGACAAATGACTAGCAGAAAACAGATATATAGGCGCTTTTGCGCCGAAGAAACGTCGATACCTATTTTTTCTCGGGATTGGTGGCTGGACGTCACGGCAGGCAGTGATAATTGGGACGTCGCAGTGGTCGAGGAAAGCGGGAGTGTGCTGGCCTGCATGCCCTATTTATGCAAGAAAAAAGGAGGCCTCAGCGTATCAACGACTCCGCCACTGACGTACTGCATGGGCCCATGGGTACGTCCCGCCAAAGCCAAACCCTCTGTTGTCATCAGCAGGCAAAAATATGCGCTGGAAAAATTGATTGAACAACTTCCACGGTTCGATCATTTCAAACAGCAGTGGCATTACACACAGACAAATTGGCTGCCCTTTTTTTGGGAAGGATTCAATCAGACCACTAATTACACTTATGTGCTGCCTGTGCTACGGGATGAATCGACTTCTTGGGAAGGACTGCAAGACAATGTAAGAAGGGAAATTCGTAAAGCGACGGGCCGGGGCGAGCTATATGTACGCGATGATCTGCCAGTGAGCCAATTTTTTCGTCTTAACAAGCTAGTTTACGAACGCCAGAATATACCGCTTCCATATTCTGAAAATTTTATTACTACGCTGGATAAAGCATGCACCGCGCAAAACCGGCGCAAAATTTTCATGGCGCAAGATGAGCATGGAGTGCTCCACGCGGGGGTCTATTTGGTGTGGGACGACGAGAGCGCCTATTACCTGATGGGGGGCAGCGATCCGGAACGGCGCAATAGCGGGGCCATGAGCTTATGTTTATGGGAAGCCATCAAGTTTGCGGGGACTGTGACCCGGCGCTTCGATTTCTGCGGCTCCATGATCAAGCCCATAGAACGATTTGTCCGTGCCTTCGGCGGCGTTCAGACGCCCTACTTTACGGTGTCAAAAACCCCCTCGAAACTTGCCGCCACGTTTCTGTTCGCGCGGTCATTAGTGCAAGCACCGAAATAAAGATGACCGAACTATATTTTCCGTATGCAAGGTGCAACAGCGCTGCGCCTTGTATCGGGCAACATGAACCGGGCAACCTTTCACTCCCGCTTGTCGACCAAGCACACAGGGCTTATGTCGTTAAGTCAATTCCTAAAACACATGATCACTCGAAAACAGATATATGGGCGCCTCTGCGCGGAAGAGCCTTCGATACCTATTTTTTCTCGTGACTGGTGGCTGGATGCCACGGCAGGCAGTAATGACTGGGACGTTGCACTGGTAAAGGAAAAGGAAAATGTATTGGCCTGCATGCCCTATCTACGAAAGAAAAAAGGATATCTGAATATATCGACGGCTCCGCCACTAACGTACTGCATGGGGCCATGGACACGTCCCTCGAAAGCAAAGCCCTCGGCTGCGCTCAGTAAGCAAAAATATGCGCTGGAAAAATTGATTGAACAACTTCCACCGTTCGACCATTTCAAACAGGAGTGGCATCACTCACAAACAAATTGGCTGCCCTTTTACTGGCAAGGATACAACCAGACCACCAATTACACCTATTTGCTGCCTTTACTCCGCAATGAGTCCGCTTTGTGGGATGGATTGCAAGACAAAGTGAGATGGGAGATTCGTAAGGCAGCAAGCCGGAGCGGACTACAGGTACGTGACGATCTGCCTGTGACTCAATTCCTTCGTCTTCATAAGCTGGTTTACCAACGCCAAAACAAATCGCTTCCGTATTCTGAAAATTACATTACTACGCTGGATAAAGCATGTGCCACGCGTAAGCAGCGCAAGATCTTCATGGCGCAAGATGAGCATGGAGTGCTCCACGCGGGGGTCTATTTGGTGTGGGACGACGAGAGCGCCTATTACTTGATGGGGGGCAGCGATCCGGAACGACGCAGTAGCGGGGCCATGAGCTTATGTTTGTGGGAAGCCATTAAGTTTGCGGGGACCGTGACCCAACGCTTTGATTTCTGTGGATCCATGGTCCAGCCAATAGAACGATTCGTTCGCGCTTTCGGCGGCGTTCAGACACCTTACTTTACCGTGTCGAAGACCCCCTCGCCGCTGGCCGCCACTTTTCTGTTCGCACGATCCCTAGTGCAAACTCTGAGATAAAGAATGACCCAAATCGACTCTTGTCGGATGCAAAGTGGAGCAGCGCTGGCGTGGCTGAACTCAATAGTCGGAGGCCGACTGAGCCGACATTTGCTGCTTTTACAATCGGAGCCTGGATACCTGCTCATAACGTTGCCTAGCAGCGATATGGGCATATACATCGAATCGGACTGCGCTACGTTCACTCAGGCGCATTCCGAATTGCCGTGCAGCCATTGGGACGCCACAACTGAAGGATGGCAGCCGGCGCTACACCCTCCAATACCGGCACCCGGGACGGACAAGATTCCATTCCCGCTTATCGAGCGGACGGAAAAGGGCTATGTCATTCATTACGACATCCTGGGGATGATCTATTGGATGCTATCGCGCCAGGAAGAAGTAAACCGTAGCGATCTGGATAGCCATCAACGCTTTCCAGCAACGGCATCACATGCCTATAAGCATGGCTACCTGGAGCGCCCCGTTGTCGACGAATGGTTCGTCATATTGGCTCAGGTCGTACATCGCCTGTGGCCGCGCCTGGAGCTTATTGAGCACACGTTCTCCATGATCCCGTCCCATGATGTGGATACGCCGGCCCGTTACGGCTTCACGAGTTTCGGCAGGCTTCTATTTACCATGGCTGGTGATGTCGTAAGGCGACATAAACCCATAGAAGCTTTACAGGCGCCGCGCATATGGGCGGGATCAAAGGAAATGCTGCATTCGGCTGACCCCTTCAACACCTTCAACTGGATTATGGATGTTTCGGAACAAAATGGTATTACAAGTGCGTTCTATTTCATCTGTGGCCGCACACTTCGATCGCGTGATGCCAATTATGACGTCCGGCACCCTGCGATTCGAGATCTAATGCGGCGCATCCATGCGCGTGGCCACGAGATCGGCTTGCATCCCAGCTACAACACGTACCAGAAGCCGGATTCCATCGTTACCGAAGCGCAGGAATTGCTCAGCATCTGCACGGAAGAAGGCATCGTTCAGCGCGAATGGGGGGGCCGCATGCACTACCTGCGATGGCAGACCCCTATAACGCTCTACGGATGGGAGCAAGCAGGAATGGCTTACGACACGACGCTTAGCTACGCTGATCGACCCGGCTTTCGTTGTGGAACTTGTCACGAGTATCCCGCGTTCGATCCGGTAGCGGACAAGGCGCTTCAGCTGCGAATACGCCCCCTTATTGCGATGGAATGCACCGTCATGGCGCCCCGCTACATGAACCTTGGTTCGGACGAAGCTGCACTGAAAAAATTCGTTGAGTTGAAAGAGACGTGTCGCTCAGTACGGGGCAACTTCGCCTTGTTGTGGCACAACACCATGCTAGAGCGCAAACAGGATCGCATTCTTTATAAGAACGTACTGGAGGCCTAAGTACCGGCGCATATCGGGGCAGTACCAACTCAGCCAAATTCCATTAACTCATTTAGGCCAGTTAAATGAACGAAACCAAGAAAAAAATTTTATTGGTCAGCTGTTTCTTCTATCCACAAAACAGAATACCGGTGCTCCGAATTGGGCAATGGGCAAAGTGCTGGGCTTCGCAAGGCCATAGCGTAACGGTATTGACGACAAAAAAATACTCCTTCATGGGACCCTTTGGGTTGGAAGCCGATCTGCCTCCAGGCGTCACCGTTGTCGAGGTGCCGTCGTTACCCACGTGGCTTCAAAGCAGAATGAAAAATCCTGCTGCCAAAACGGGTCAACAAACCTTTACAACGGCTTCGACAAAAGCACCGGCGGAGACAGGGTTAAAGAAAAGGATACGCGTCCTGAGGCAATACATAGGTTCCATGCTCGATATCAATGATCTATGGATTTCCCCCGCTTACCACGCTGGCATGCGTTTGCTCGCGGAAGACCACTATGACGTCATTGTCAGCTCCTATTCGCCCCCAGCAACCCATGTAGTGGCCAGCAAATTAAAGAGACAGCATCCAAATCTGGTGTGGTTTGCCGATTTCAGGGATTTATGGGTCAACAACCACATCACTTCAGCAAAAGGCATCTTCAAGACGCTTGAAAACATTAAAGAGCGGCGCACGCTCGGCGGCCTTGCCGACGCCATCATTACCGTATCCAAACCTTTGGCTGTCGATTTGCAATCGCGCTATCCTGCTTTGCCAGTCTGGGTGATCGAGAATGGCTTTGATCCCCAGGAATTTCCAACATGGATGGAATCCCTTTCAGCGGCCCCACAATTGGCCGACTGCATCACCATCTGTTATGCCGGGACCATATATCCGAACCGGCGCGACCCCACGCCTCTGTTCAATGCCGTCAATGAATTGATCGACGCCGGACTGATCAGCGCGGACAAAGTGAGCATCGAGTTCTATAGCCAGAACGAACGCGAGCTCAACGAGATAATCGAGCGCACATGCGCCAACCGACACAACATCATTAAGATCAAAGGATTTGTATCCAGGCAGACATCTCTCGAGGCACAAAGGAAAAGCAACCTGCTGCTGCTTCTTGAGTCGGGCGAACCGGAAGCCAAAGGCATGCTAACAGGCAAGGTTTTCGAATATATGGTCAGCGGGATACCTATTTTGGCGGTGGGAATCGATAACACCCATGCCGCTGGCGAATTGCTGGAAAAGACCGGAACCGGCTTTTGCTCGAATGACCCCCAAGAGCTTAAGAAGCTGCTGCTTGCAGCGATTGCATCGAATCAATTCAGCTTCTACAAGCCCCATAAAGATTTGATCGCAAAATACGCCAGGGATAAACAGGCGCAATCCATAATAGAGCGGCTAACTGCGCTGCAGGGAGCCGCAATATGTTGACGGCCCTAAAGGCTTATTATTTGATCGCCGCGCTGGGATTGCTTCTTTTTACCATTTTTTCAAATAAGACAAGTCTGCAAGCTTTCGCATACGGCATAGCGCTAAACATCTTTCCGCTGGCCGTTATGCAAGAGATGTCAATGGACATTGCACGGATTGCCGGGATGCCCCTGGCATATCTGCCCATTACGTCAGCCGGCATAGCTATGGCTTTGCGTAATCATACTCGCCTTCCCCGTTCGTATAGTTTGTTGCTGACGTTAACGATCATCTATTGCGTGTACTCATTTTTCACGACCGTAATCCTAGGCGGCGTGACATCGGCCAATATCGCCTACTGGCTCGCCTGGCCCTTGAATTTCGTTATTTTCTTTTCAGCGGCAGCGTTTTTCTCGCGCGTTGATATAAGCGCTGCCAACAAGGCCATAAAAGCAGTCGTCACCGTACTAGTAATGGGTTGCCTTGTAGGTGTCGCCCGATATGTCGCAGGAATCGGCGAAGACGCCAATTTCATGCCGGTTATGAACCGCAACGGCACAGTTGTATTGATCGTCATGATATTTCCGTTGCTCTTCTATATATACAAAGAAGACAGCAAATCACGACTGTGGATGTTCTCGTGTCTGGCCTGCATCGCTATTGCATTGGGATTGATATTTTCCAGGTCTGGGATGATAGGTTTTCTTGCTGTGATTTTTTTATATTCCATGCGCTTCACGCTTTCCGGCCTACTCAAAACCATGACAGCAGTGCTGTTGGTAGTAGTTATTGCTTCCAGCGGTATCGTCGATAAATCGCTGCAACGACTGCAACGAGTATCCGTAACGGCGAATATGTTGATGCAGGGCGAGGACCTCAATACCAACATGAATGACTACAACCGCGTCATGTTATTGAAGGGAGCGCTGGCCACTGCTAAAGACAACTTCTGGTTTGGAACGGGATTGGGTCTTGAAAACTACCGGCGAGGCTTCCACAAAGCGAGTGATTATGCACAAGATTCAAAGTCACATAATTTCTATATCTCGTATTTTGCCGAGCTGGGAATAGCAGGGTTTTCGCTGCTGTTGTTCATACTGATTTTGATCTTCAAGAAACTGTCGCCCCTATCAAGCCGGCACAAAGCATTCAGAGTCTCATTTTTAGTTATGGCGCTCATGATGACTATGAATGAATATATTTTATTGCCGGAGATCTGGTTCTTCTACGGCATGCTGGCCGGAATTTCACATCTATATGGCATTGATAACCATCGCGAAGCGTTACGCCCCCTGCTGATGCCATTCCAACAAGGCTATCCACGCCAGACCTCTTTTAATCAAATTACTAATCGGAGTCTGAATGGCTAACCAGTATGGGTCTGTAGAACGTAATATCGCCAAGTTCTTGTCCAAGTTTCCCGCCGTGAAATCGGGGATAAAAAGCGCTTATGCACGTCTGATGTATATCCGTAATAAAACCGACTCAAAAGCCATCTCGACCTACCGTATAGCCACGATAGGCAAGGAAAACCTGAACACCTTTTTTGGATACTATGACAGAAAACCCCTATCTGAAAATGGCTTTCTGATTTGTCATTCAACGACCCACCCCACGGATCGGAAGCCCGATGGCAACGGCCTGGACATTCTCATCTTTTCACTTGAAGAATTGGCCACCCCGGTCTTTGGAGTAAAGACGAAAGTGTACAACTGGCAACAAGGAGCCCGAGCGCATTGGCTTGATTCCGATCTGTTCATCTTCAATGATTTCGATAGCGCAAAACAGCGCTATATCAGCCGGGTGTTCTCATTGAAGAAAAGAAAAGAGGTAAACCGTTACGATCTTCCGGTTCAGGATTCATTCAGGCGTGACTACTTTCTTGCCATTGATTACCGGCGCATCCAGGCTCTAAGGCCCGACTATGGCTATCGGAACCTTCCAGGCTTGAACGACAATGAAATGGCCGATATCGGGAAAGACGGCGTATGGAAAGTTGACCAGCGTTCGGGGCACTCAACGCTTCTTTATTCAATTGCCGACGTATGCGCGGTAGAGTCTGACCCCTGCTTCGCCACAGCCAAGCACAAGATCAACCATGTGATGATTTCTCCAGACGGACAGAAATTTATTTTTCTACATCGCTATTTTGTCGGAAAGCGGAAGTTCGATCGCCTGTTCCTGGCACAGGCCAACGAAAAGAAACTGAAAATTCTGAGCAATCATGAGATGGTAAGCCACTGTTTCTGGGTCAATGACAATGCGTTAATTTCGTATATGCGCGGCCCTACCGGGAGGGATGGTTATTACATTATCAATACCGACACCGGACAAATCACCCCGTACTCCAATGGCAAACTTGACTCCATGGGCGACGGCCATCCCCATGTGCATGGCAACTGGTTCATTACGGACACCTATCCCGATAAGTCACGCATGCAGCACCTGCTTAAGGCGAGCTTGGTCGACGGTGAAGTGGAAGTACTAGGACAGTTTTTTCAAGACTTAAGATTTGGTGGAGAAACGCGATGCGACCTCCACCCCCGGGTATCACCCGACGGTACGAAAGTTTTCTTTGATTCCGTTTTCAACGGCAAGCGCAAGCTTTGCATGCTGGATCTACAACCCTGAATTAGTGCCCGAGATACAGCCCTCGGCCCTGCCCTAGTCCCCTGACAACTCAATAACGCGCCCTCTGTTTCACCGAGGGCGCTACTCCCTGTTGCTCTTCTGAATGTTGCTGCGGCGCCGCCGGAGCCAACTGACTGCACTCCGTCCGTTTCAAATTCCACTATCCAGTGGGGGATCTCCATGAATTTCTCCGTCTTGATGTCGGTTTATCACGCCGAAAATCCAGACTTTTTGTGCCAGGCGCTACAGAGCCTGGATGATCAGTCACTAAAAGCCAGCGAGGTCGTGCTTGTTGAGGACGGGCCCTTGCCGCAAGCCCTAAGCGAGGTTATAGAAACATTCAGATCCGCATTGAATATTTGCAGTGTCAGGCTGCCGACCAATAGCGGCCTGGCAATTGCTCTCAATGAGGGGCTGAAACATTGCAAACATGAATTGGTCGCCAGAATGGACAGTGACGATATCTCGCTGCCACAACGGTTCGAGAAACAGATTACTTTTATGGTGCGCAACCCCGATATTGCCGCCAGTAGTGCGGCGTTGGATGAGTTCGATGAGACGGGTGCCATATTTTCGTCCCGAATTCTGCCCCTGAGTCACGATGAGCTAGTCAGGTTTGCCAAAACCCGCAGTCCCATCAGTCATGCCGCAGCCGTCTTCCGAAGGTCGGCTATCGAAGACGTTGGCGGTTACCCGCTATTCAAGCGATCACAGGACGTGGCCTTGTGGTCACTGCTAATCGTTCGCGGATATCGGCTGGCCAACCTACCCGAGAAATTATTTCTGGTTCGGGCGGGCGCTGGATTCATGACGAGAAATGGGCTGAAGAGTTTCAAGTACGAATATGCAGTGATCTGTTATCAGAGAAAAATCGGCTTCTTGTCATGGTTCGACTTCATTAAAAATACAACCATCCGATTCATATTGGCGACCGTTCCGGCGGGCATGAAAAAGATACTGTACTCACACGCGAAAGTTGATCTGGCGTCCGTTTATAACGCCGCGTTAAAGCGCAGTTTCGACTTGTTTTTCTCTTTCTTCGGACTGCTGATCTTTTCTCCGCTGATCATCCTTGCATGGCTGGCAGCATCGCTGGATACCCGCAGCAACGGCTTCTTCATCCAGGACCGGATCGGAAAGGACGGGGCAACCTTCAAGATATTCAAAATCAAGACAATGCGGGAATCTAAGGCTTTAGTCACAACGGTTACCACCTCTTCGGACGACCGAATAACCCGTACCGGTGCCTTCTTGCGAAAGACCAAGATAGACGAACTACCGCAGCTATGGAACGTACTGACAGGGGACATGAGCTTCGTGGGTCCGCGCCCTGATGTCCCAGGTTATGCCGATGACCTGGAGGGGGAAGACAGAATCATTCTTTCGGTCCGTCCCGGCATTACAGGCCCTGCATCGTTAAAGTACAAAAACGAAGAAGAAATATTGGACCAGCAAGCGGATGCGCTGCGATATAACCGCGAAGTTATCTGGCCAGATAAAGTCAGAATCAACAAAGAATATATCCGCAACTATAGCTTCAGCAAAGATCTTAAATACATTCTCAACACGGTAGCCGGAGGAGCTCGCGAATAGGCGCCGACGACCATTTGAGCTTGTATCAATAGTCTTGATCGTTTTGGCGCCCGCCAAGCTTGCCCCTCTGTTCACGATCTTACTTTCCCTCATGCCTTTACTAAAGCAGGTACATCTATGCTTAACACTCCTTTCTCGCCGTGGCCCTCTTTCACTCCCGAAGAAGCGGATGCAGTGCGTGAAGTCATACTATCGAACAAAGTCAACTACTGGACGGGCCAGGAATGCCGGAAGTTCGAACAAGAGTTTGCGAGGTGGGCAGATTGCGAATATGGGGTTGCGGTAAGTAACGGCACCCTTGCCCTGGATCTGGCCCTGCAAGCTCTGGGTATCGGACCTGGTGACGAAGTGGTGGTTACCCCACGCACGTTTCTGGCATCCGTATCGTGCGTCGTCAATGCTGGCGCAACGCCTGTCTTTGCCGAGGTAGACCGCGACTCCCAAAATATCACTGCCGACACCATCCAGGCGGTACTTACCGAGAAAACCCGCGCCGTAATCTGTGTTCATCTGTCTGGTTGGCCCTGCGACATGGACCCCATCATGGCATTGGCGAAGCAACATGGACTGTACGTTATCGAGGACTGTGCCCAGGCACATGGGGCTCGGTATAAAGGACGTTCGGTCGGGTCTATAGGTCACATAGGGGCCTGGTCGTTTTGTCAGGACAAGATTATCAGCACCGGTGGCGAGGGAGGGATGACCACGACCAACGACCGAGCCCTATGGTCCCGAATGTGGGCTTTCAAGGACCATGGAAAAAGCTGGGATGCCGTTTACAAGCGCGAGCATAAGCCGGGTTTTCGCTGGCTGCACGACAGTTTCGGAACCAACTGGCGCATGATGGAAACGCAGGCAGCGATAGGCCGGATTCAGCTAAAACGTATGGCCCACTGGCATGCGGCCAGACTGAAGAACGCGCGTCAAATATGGTCGACTGCCGCACACTTGCCGGGATTGCGGGTACCCGCCCTGCCGACGGAGATTTCGCACGCTGCTTACAAGTGCTACGTGTTCGTCGAACCGGCTCAGCTGCGCCCGGAGTGGACCCGCGATCGCATGACCGAGGAAATCAATGAGCGAGGCGTACCTTGCTACACCGGCTCATGCTCGGAAGTGTATTTAGAGAAGGCTTTCGATAACACCGGTTGGCGTCCACCCCAGCGGCTTCCCATCGCCAAGGAATTGGGCGAAACAGCCCTTATGTTTATGGTGCATCCCACACTGACGGAGCACGAAATCGACAAGAGCTGCAACGCGCTTGCCGAGGTGGTTCGACACGCTGTAGAGAAGACTACTTATGCGTAAGTTATTCAGCTTCAAGGGCGAATTTTTCAAGAACGTGGTCACCTTAATGACCGGAACAATAGCCGCCCAGTTATTCACTGTCGCCGTCAGTCCGCTATTGACTCGAATCTATACGCCTGCCGACTTCGGCGTTCTGGCCTTGTTCACTTCCCTGAATGCCGTTCTGGCAATCATTTCATCAGCGAGATACGAGACCGCCATCATGTTGCCGAAAGACGATGGGGACGCCTTGAACATTGTGGCCCTATCCGCCGCCATCACACTAGGCTTCTGTGCGTTTCTCCAAGGAAGCATCTTCCTGTTCGAGTCTGAACTGATCAAGATGACCGACTCCCCCCTGGTGGGTAAATGGATTCATCTATTGCCCTTGAGCGTCGCCCTTACGTCCGGCACTCAAATCATGATCTATTGGAATAATCGAGAGAAAAAATTTCGCCAGTTGGCAATTAGCAGGGCCGCACACGGTTTAGGCACAGGAATATCACAATGCGCGCTCGGATATGGGGTAGGCACTTCCGTAGGACTGATCGTTGGCCACATGACCGGACACGTTTTAGGGCTTTTCACACTGATCAAGGTGAACCTGGCTTCGATCGCCGTATCGAAGCCTTTCGTATCACGTCCTCAAATCGCGATGAACGCGAGAAAATACAAACGCTTTCCATTGTTCTCGCTTTGGGGTGCACTTTTCGATAGCAGTGCGTCGCAGGTTCCCCTGCTGGTTATTGCCAGTTTCTTCTCAGCATCCGTGACGGGCTCTTTCGGATTTACGGCCAAGGTATTGTCCCTACCTCTGTTCTTGATTTCGAATGCAATCTCCGAAGTGCTTTATCAGAAAATAACGCATCTAGACAGCTCCAGGCCCGCTGCATTACGCGGTTATATCCTCGGTATCTTCGCCCTATTGAGCTGCATCACTGTCCCGTTCTGCCTGATTTTCCTGACCTACGGCGTCGAAATATTCACTATCGTTTTTGGAAGCGACTGGGGGATGGCGGGGCAATTTGCAGGGCCTTTGTCTCTGGCGGCAGGTGTGCGGTTCATGGTCAGCCCGCTGAGCGTCGTGCTGAACCTGCATCACAACGTCAAGAAAGGTGTGGGATGGCAAATCGTTTACTTTTGCACCTTAACCACAGTCTTACTGTTGTACTCCCAACAAAGCATAGAGCTTTTCCTACAGGCCTTTGTGGCGCATGAAGTGGTGCTCTTCGCCATTTACTTCGCCGTCATCGTGTGGGCTACCAGCACCAAGCAGTCAGCTGGCCTTGATCCAGCCCCGGCACCCGCGGATACCCTCGGTACCGCCATGGGACATGGCTCGGCGAAATAAATCTACTCGCTCTCGATAATCAGAATCCGTTTGTTTTTGGCGTAGCCAAGGAGACACCTATGTGCGGTATTACTGGCGGCTGGTGGCGCAACCCACCCACCGATTTGAACAATAGAATTGCAAATTCCCAAGCCAAGCTTCAAAAACGCGGACCTGACGATCAAGGATGCAATCTTTTCAGCGTATGTGGTGGCCAGCTCGCAATGGGACACACCAGGCTTTCCATTATTGATCTGAGCGCAGGCGGCAGCCAACCCATGAGGTCCCGTGAAGGTCGATACAGTATTATTTTCAACGGAACCATATTCAACTACCGCGAACTGAAGCAAGAGCTCATCGCCCTTGGGCGTGCCTTTTATACGAATTCAGACACCGAGGTATTGCTCGCAGCCTGGCAGGAATGGAAGGAGACATGTCTGGTACGTCTTGAAGGCATGTTCGCCTTCGCCGTGTATGACGCTCAAGAAAAAACGCTGACCTGTGTCAGGGACGCCTTCGGAATCAAGCCCTTTTATTTCGAACAAGAGCAGGATCGTTTCCTGTTCGCGTCCGAGCCTGCGGCACTACTTAGCCTGCGCGATAAAAAGCCTCAGGCCAACTGGCAGCGCTGTTATGACTATCTGGTGCACGGCGACTTTGACAACCAGCAGCAGACGTTCATCAGAGGAATCCAGCAACTGCTTCCAGGCCACTGGATGAAGGTCGATCTGTCGAATCCCAAGGCGAGCCAGCAACAGACCTGGTGGCAACCCGATTTCCGTGAGAAGTCAGAACTTAGTTTCGACCAGGCGGCCGAGGCGGTCCGTGAACAGTTTCTTCACAATGTTCGCGTTCACCTGCGCAGTGATGTTCCCTTGGGTGCAGCACTATCCGGCGGCATAGATTCGTCGGCCATTGTGTGCGCCATGCGTTACCTCGAGCCCACGCAACCCATCAATACCTTTAGCTTCATAGCGCCAGGATTCAAGCAGTGCGAAGAGCCATGGATAGACAGAATAAATCAATTCGTCGGCGCCAATTCACACAAGGTCAGCGCATCGGGAAGTGATCTGACGCGCGACCTCGATCGCCTGATTCATCTGCAAGGTGAGCCCTTTACCAGTACTAGCGCCTATGCGCAGTATCGTGTCTTTCAGTTGGCGCATGAAAACAATATTACGGTAACGCTTGAAGGGCAAGGCGCGGATGAACTTCTGGCAGGTTATGCAGGTTACCCGGGGCACCGCATGCTCAGCATGCTCGAGCGCGGCGATCTTGCTGGCGCCCAGAGCTTCGCACGCAACTGGGCCCGCTGGCCGGGCCGAAGCTACGCACGAGCATGGCAGTACCTTGCGGCGATCGTCCTGCCCGACAGCATGTTCGGCATCGCAAGCAAGACCATGGGACGGCCTTTTACACCTTCATGGCTTAACGCTGATGCGCTGTGTGACGCTGGCGTGACAATGGTGTACGAGCGTGAAAAGCGACTTGAAAGCGCCCGGGGCCGGCGCGTAATGGAACGGCTCGCAAGTTCATTAACGAACCGCCATTTACCTGGCTATCTACGCGAGGGCGATCGCAATTCAATGCAGTTCTCGCTTGAAAGCCGCGTCCCTTTTCTAACCGTTCCTTTCGCCAACCTGATGTTCTCGCTTCCGGAGCACTACCTGATCTCTCGAAGCGGCGAGACAAAAAGCGTATTTCGCGCCGCGATGCGCGGTATTGTTCCTGACGAGTTACTTGATCGAAAGGACAAAATCGGGTTTGAGACTCCAGAACATTCATGGTTCACCGAGAAGTCGGCGACCGTTCGCAGCTGGCTGCAAACCAGTCACGACGTGCCTTTTTTAAACGGTCGCGCCATGGTCGAGCAGTTCGATGCAATGGCCAGCGGCAAAGCCAAAGGTGCGCCCCATTTGTGGCGATGGGTCAACTTCCTTCGATGGTACGAGCAGACCGGTTGCGGAGAATACGCATAAATGATTGGCGTACTTGATTACGGCGCAGGCCCATTCGGTTATTCGAATGATCCAACGCGCTGCCGGACAAGCCCAACGTGTTTCCGTGCCTGAAGACCTCTGCGCAGCCAGGAAATTGGTGATCCCCGGTGTCGGTGCATTCGATCATGAAATGGCGCAACTTGAGTCGCGCGGCCTGCCGCCAGGGGCTCCAGGCACTGGCCCAGGACGATGCGGTTCCGGTAGTGGGTATTTGTCTGAGCATGCAACTGATATGCCGTAGCAGTGAAGAAGGACTGCTGCCGGGCCTGGGATAGATCGACGCAGACGTCCGGCACTTCTCATTTTCCGAGAACAAGGGACTGCGTGTACCGCACATGGGACGGAACACGATACACGTACCGCGTAAGAAATCACTGCTTCACACAGATGCAGGCGAGAAACGCTTTTATTTCGTGCACTCATATTTTGTGGCTTGCGATGATCCTGAAGATGCGATTGCCTTGGCTCACTACGGCAATGCATTCGTCTCGGGCTTTCAGCGCAAGAGGCTATTTGGCGTTCAGTTTCATCCAGAAAAAAGCCACCGTTTTGGCATGGAGCTGATGCGAAATTTTGTTGAGTTAGGCGTTGGTTAAAGGTCGCATCATTGTTTGCAGGGGAATGCTTCATGCCGCTTTGTTATGGCGGCGGAGTGCGTACGGTAGATCAGGCAGCACAACTATTCGACCTGGGCATCGAAAAAATATGCCTGCAATCGGCAGCCATTAATGACTTGGACCTCGTTTCAAGGCTTGCCACCCGATTTGGAAGTCAAAGCATTGTAATTTCGATAGACGTCAAGCGAAACTGGCAAAAAAAGCCAGCGCTTTACGAAAGCCGAAGCGCAAGGACTCGCTCGGACTGCTGGCTCAATTTCGCCAAAACTGCCGTTGCCGCGGGGGCAGGGGAAGTTTTGGTGAATGCGGTAGACCGGGATGGAGAAATGACAGGCTACGACCTGGATTTGATACGGCAGGCAGCCGCTGCTGTACGGGTACCGCTGATTGCTCTAGGAGGAGGAGGCTCGCTAGAGGATATCAAAGCGGCGATCGACGCTGGGGCATCGGCAGCAGCTGCAGGCGCGCTGTTTGTGCTTCATGGCCCACACCGGGCCGTCTTGATAACGTATCCGCAATACGCGGATCTAGAAAGATTACTGGGATCACACGTATGACTTACTCATATCAGGTTTGCACTCATTGTGTAATGGACACCACCGCTTCCGACATCAGGTTCGACATGAATGGCGTATGTAACTATTGCAGCGAATTCATGACGAAATCCAAAGACGTCATTTTTCAAGATCCGGTGGCCAAACGACTTGAACTTAACGCCTTCATCAAAAAAGTCAAAGCTGCGGGCAAAGGCAAGCGCTACGATTGTGTCGTAGGCGTATCCGGCGGCGTGGACAGTTCATGGGTTCTCGTCCAGGCAGTCAAGCGGGGTTTGCGCCCCTTGGCGGTTCATATGGATAACGGATGGAACAGCGAACTGGCACAACATAACATTGCCCATCTGGTACAAGGACTGGGAGTAGACCTGCACACCCATGTCATCGAGTGGGGCGAATACAAGAAGCTCATGCAGGCCTTCTTTGATGCCGATGTCATCGACGTGGAATTACTCTACGACAATGCCATGCTCGGCGTGAATTACCAGCAAGCCATCAAGCACAATATCAAATATATTCTTGCGGGCACCAATCAGGCCACCGAAGGAATGCGGATGCCTCCGGGGTGGAACTGGTTCAAGTACGACAAGAAAAACATAAAGGCATTAGCGAAAAACTTTGGCAGCATTCAGATCAAGACATTCCCCATTATCGGAACGGTGGATTATCTTTGGTATCGTCTCGTAAGCCGCGTCGAATGGACATCTTTCCTCGATATGATGCCCTTCAATAAATTTGAAGCATTGAAGCAGCTCAGTTCGGAATATGGATATAGACCCTATCCTTACAAGCATTACGAGTCGATTTTCACGCGCTTTTACCAAGGCTATATTCTTCCCAATAAATTCGGCGTGGATAAGCGACGACTACACTTGGGTACCTTGGTTTCTGCCGGGCAGATGACGCGCGAAGAAGCCTTGGAGGGGCTCAAAGGCATTGCATACCTGACCGAAGACGAATTAGAACGCGATAAGCAGTATTTTCTGAAGAAAATGGGATGGACTCCGCATGATCTTGAGATGTACCTTAGGCGGGACGGAAAGCCGCATTGCATGTATGGCACAGAAAAACCATTATGGGAACTGTGCGAACGCAGCTATTTGCGCCTGTTCCGGACCTGATGTGGGGCTCGCGGAACAGGCACGGCGGAAGTTACGCCGTTACTGTCTGCGAGCCGAAAATCCTGACGGCGCCGGCGACCTCGGCTATTTGGTCGTCATTCAGATGTTCGCCAATCGGCAGACTTAGAAGTTGTACATCGACCTGGTTGGCAAACATGGATGGGTCGGGACTTCCCAAGTAACGATATGCCGCAAGTTTCGGAAGTGCGATAGGATAATGGACTCCTGTTTGGATACCCCTTTCCTTCAATAAGTCGGCTAATGCATCTCGGTTCACCGAACGCACCACGAACAAATGAAATGCATGACGGCAGCCGTCGGCAATGGTGGGAAGCACAATACCGTCAATGTCTTTCAGTTGATCAAGATAGAACGCAGCCACTCGGTTACGCTGATTTATCCACATGTCGAGATGCTTGAGTTTGACTGAAAGCACCGCGGCCTGAAGGCCATCCAATCGGCTATTGCGTCCCTCAAATTGATGATCGTACTTGTCGATGCGACCATGATTGGCAATCATGCGACACTGCTTTGCCAAGTCAGGATCATGGGTGGTGATTGCACCGGCATCGCCATATGCACCCAGATTCTTCCCCGGATAAAAACTGAATGTGCCGGCATCCCCTATTGCACCGACACGCGTGCCCTGGAATTCGGCGCCATGCGCCTGCGCACAGTCTTCAATTACTTTCAGATCAAACTCGGCCGCAAGCGCCATGAGCGCGTCCATATCGCAAGGATGGCCATACAAGTGGACGGCAATTATCGCCACCGTTTTTGATGTCAACTTACTGCGCACATCTGCCGGATCAAGGGTATAGGTGAGCGGGTCAACGTCGGCGAAGACGACTTTATAGCCGCTGCGAGTCACTGCTTCGCTGCTGGCAATGAACGAGTTGGCCGGCACAATTATTTCAGAGCCTGGCGCAAATGCGAACGCTTCAAGTACGATTTCGATCGCGTCGGTGCCGTTTCCAACGCCGATGCAGTAGTTAGCCTGTTGGAACGAAGCAAAATCTTCTTCGAACTGTTCAGCAACTTCTCCGCCAATATAAGCAGACTGAGCAATGACTTTTGAAATGGCTTCGTCAATTTCGGACTGGATGCTTTTATATTGAGAATAAAGGTCAAGGAATTTAATCATGAATGTCTCTTATTTTGCGGGCCGGATTGCCTGCGTAAATACCGGGCTCAGTGATATTTCGCGTCACCACTGAACCAGCGCCTATAACCACATCATTACAGATGGAAACCGCCAGCACAGTGGCATTGGTGCCGACGGATACCCTGTTGCCCAGGATCGTTGGCATCCACAGCGCTTTATTTCCGCGAGCGGGCCCACCATTACTGAAGAGGTCGTTCACGAACTTGGCTCCGTGGGAAATAAAACAGTCTTCGCCAATTTCGACCATTTCGCACACAAAAGCATGAGACTGAATCCGCGTGCGATTTCCCACTTTGACGCCCTTCTGTATTTCGACGAAGGGGCCGACAAACACATCGTCTCCTAACGTGCATCCATACAGATTGACCGGATCGACCAATGTCACTCTTTCACCGAACTCCGCATTGGTAACGGAGATTGTTTTAACGTTAGGGACTGCCACTAATTCGCCCCTAGCTTCGAGTACTTGGGCCGAAAATGCATTTTGACTTCCCTGCCGGTTTCTATCGATTCATAGATGGCATTGATTAGTTCCAGACTCTTTCGTCCTTCCAGCCCGTCGACCATATGATGTTTATTATTAATAATGCAGTCGACGACATGACCGTAATACTCCTGATGACCAAACCCATATACATTGGGTGGATTCACGGAGTATCTTTCCATTACTTCAGCGTCCTCGGGATCGGGCTCTACAAAATTCCACACCTTCATTTCGTTGACCGCAAAACCACCGATTTCGACGGACCCTTTTTCTCCGAGAACGGATAACGATCCCTCCAGATCTTTGGGTCGCACTGCCGTGGTGGCCTCGATGCAACCCAATGCACCATTGCGGAAATGCAGAATGACAACGGCAGTATCTTCCGCCTCGATGTTGACGAGTGCCGTCCGGCTCATCGCAACAACGCTATCTACCTCTCCCATCATCCATTCAAGCAAATCGACGTGATGGCTCGCCTGGTTCGTAAGGACCCCGCCATCCATCGCCCAGGTGCCGCGCCAGGGATCCTGGTCATAATAGGCTTGAGGGCGGCACCATCGGACACGGACGGTTCCCATTACGAGCTTGCCAAAGCGCCCCCGTTCCAGCGCTTCTCTGAGCTTCATCACAGGAACGTTAAAACGGTTCTGCTTCACGACGAACAATTTGATTCTGGCTCTCTCGCATGCCCTGATCATGTCGTCGGCATCATCCAGCGTAAGCGCCATCGGCTTTTCTACAACAATGTGCTTGCCATAGGGTGCCAGTTCTTTGACATGTTGCGCGTGATGACCGCTTTCAGTGAGGACAACCACTATATCGATCTCCACCTCGCGCATCATCCGATGCATATCGACAAAACCGGGAACATTGAATTGTTCCGCCGTAGCGGCCGCCCGTTCTTCTACTATGTCGCACACTGCGACCAGTGCGGCGCCGGCGATTTGGTCATTACCCAGTAATTCGGCGTGCCTTTTCGAAATCCGGCCACAGCCTACGAGTGCAACTTTCAACATTATTCCACTCTCTCTAAAGTCAGTTCAGTGGCTACAGAGTTCCGGCCGATTCCGAAGTATTCGATACCCTTCAGGCCATCGTCGTGCAGGTCAAAAATATTTCGTCCGTCAAAAATTATGGGACTCTTCAACTTGAATTTGATGGTTTCAAAATCTGGGCTTCTGAACTCTTTCCACTCGGTAACAATGATCAGGGCATCCGCATCATCTAGTGCTGCCATCGGTTGGGCGGCGTAGCCAAGCTGTGGATGGGAAACCCCAAAAATACGCTTGGCTTCGTCGATCGCTGCAGGATCATAGGCAACGATGGAAGCACCGAGCCGCAAAAGCTCGGCAATAATCACGCGGCTGGGCGCCTCGCGCATATCGTCGGTGTCTGGTTTGAATGAGAGCCCCCACAAGGCAAAACGCAGGCCGGTAAGATCTTCGCCAAAACGGGCGACTATCTTGTCGACCAGTACCAGCTTTTGACGTTCATTGGCCCTTTCTACCGCCGCCAGAACTTTCAGTTCACTTCCTGCCCCTGTGGCGGTACGAAGGAGAGCCTGGATATCCTTAGGAAAACAGGAACCGCCGTACCCGCAACCTGGGTAAAGAAAGTGCCATCCTATACGCAGGTCCGAGCCAACTCCTTGCCGCACCAATTCAATATCGGTACCGAGTTTCTCGGACAATAAGGCGAGTTCGTTCATGAACGAAATACGGGTCGCGAGCATCGCGTTAGCAGCGTATTTGGTGAGCTCCGCAGAACGTGCATCCATGATTAGAAGTCGATCATGCTGACGCTGGAATGGTGCATACAGCGTGCGCATGATATGAATGGCGTGTTCATCCGAGGACCCGATAACGATGCGGTCAGGGCGCATGAAATCGTCAATGGCGACGCCCTCTTTCAAGAACTCGGGGTTTGATACCACACTGAAGTCGATGGTCTCACCACGGCGCTCCAATTCGGCTGCAATGACAGCCTTCACCTTATCAGCGGTTCCGACCGGCACTGTGCTTTTGTCAACAACGACCTTGTACTCATTCATGTACTTGCCGATGGCGCGCGCCGCATTCAACACATACTGTAGATCCGCGGATCCGTCTTCATCGGCCGGTGTGCCAACCGCAATCAGCTGGAGCACCCCGAACTCTACCGCTCGCCGGACATCGGTCGTGAATCGCAAACGGCCGGCCTCTACGTTTCTTTTGATTATTTCTTCGAGGCCCGGTTCGTAGATACAGACCCCTCCTGCCTCGAGCAGCGCAATCTTTGCAGGATCGACATCCATGCACAGCACATCGTTACCCACATCGGCCAGACAGGCTCCTGTCACCAGGCCCACATAGCCGCTGCCTATTACTGTCACCCTCATTGTTTTCTCCTGGCCGGTCGTATGTCTGCTCCGTATCTGGATACAGACGTAATGAACTGAAATCATAGAGATGAACAATATTTGGCAACATCCGTTGGAAAGCTTACGTAACCCCCGACCATATAGCGTAATTAGGCCTAAAGCGGGGTTTAAAGCATTTACCGTATGTCTACCCCCTCGGTAACTTCTTATGATTCCTGTGTCGTTTTGAACTTCGCAAAGTTCCAGCGAATCACGCAGTTCTACGCGTGCCACAACAGAATGTAAGAGAAGAGGGGAATCGATGTCCCACATTGTTACCCGCCAAAAATCTACGGCGGTACCACCCATTGCTCGCCCACCATCAGCTCTTCGCGCCCGCCTACTGGCACTTCCACGACGACATAAACGCCTCCTGCAAGTGACTGTCGATACGTGTCTGATCTGGCTCGCTCTATGGCTGGCGTTTTATCTACGCCTGGACGATGTTTACGCAGCCCAGCCGTTTGGTGGCCACGCATGGTTGTTCATTGCCGCCCCGTTGCTGACGTTGCCCGTTTTCTTCGGCTTTGGCTTGTACCGCGCGGTTATGCGCTATGTCGGCTATCAGGCGCTAGCCACGGTCGCCATGGCAACCAGCATGTCGGCTGCTCTATTGGCGATTGCAGTTTCTCTGCACCCCGAACCGCCGGCCATTGTCCCGCGGTCTGCCGTTATCATCTATTGGCTACTAAGCCTGATGTTCATTGCTGGCTTACGACTGGCCATGCGCCAGTACTTTCGCGGAGTAGCCTTCAATCTGCATTCCGGATCATTCCTTCATATCAACCAGCTACGTGATCCTAAAGTGCGCGTTGCAATCTATGGCGCGGGCGATGCCGGTAACCAGTTACTGATGGCCTTGCGTTTGAATAATGAACGACATCCCGTCGCATTCATTGACGACAATCTTGAATTGGCAGGGCGCATCATCGCCGGTCTGCCCGTATTTGGTCCCGGTGAAATCGCACGCATGCTAATGGAGAAAAATCCGCAAGAGGTCTTGCTTGCAATACCGTCGGCGTCGCGAGCACGGCGGGCGGAAATCGTGAGACTCCTGGCTCCGTATCCATTCAGCGTCCGGACAATTCCAGGCTTCATGGATCTGGCCAGCGGTCGGGTCCAGGTGCAAGATCTTCGTGAAGTGGATATCTCCGATCTACTGGGTCGCGACTCAGTCCAACCCGATCAGCAGCTTTTCGAAAGGTGTATACGGGACCAGGTCGTCATGGTTACGGGCGCTGGTGGTTCGATTGGTGCGGAACTTTGCCGGCAAATTGTTCAAAACCGACCGCGCACGCTAATACTGTTCGAGCAGAGCGAATTCAATTTGTACAGCATCCAGAGCGAGCTTGATCGCCACGTAAAATTCGCGGGAATTGACCTGAAGATTATTCCTGTGCTGAGCTCGGTGCGGAATCAGGAACGCCTTTTCAATGTCATGTCCATTTGGAAAGTGGACACCGTTTACCATGCTGCAGCATATAAGCATGTGCCGATGGTCGAGCGCAACATTGCCGAGGGAATCATCAACAATATATTTGGGACCTTATATTCGGCTCAGGCAGCATTAAGGGCAGGCGTCCCGAATTTCGTATTGATTTCCACCGACAAAGCGGTGCGGCCGACCAATATTATGGGATGCACCAAACGCGTCGCAGAACTTGTCCTGCAGGCACTGGCTTGCGAAGCTCTACCCTGCCCTTATGGGAGCTTTGCTGAACATTCCATTCCGAATCGGACTCGCTTCACCATGGTGCGTTTCGGCAACGTGCTGGGCTCTTCAGGATCGGTCATCCCGCTCTTTCGGGAGCAGATCCGTGCTGGAGGCCCAGTTACCGTAACGCATCCCGAGATTACGCGCTACTTCATGACAATTCCGGAAGCGGCGCAACTAGTGATCCAGGCCGGAGCGATGGGCCAAGGTGGAGACGTGTTCGTGCTCGATATGGGCGAACCCGTCAAGATTGCAGAGCTTGCCAGGAAGATGATATTGCTCT
Source organism: Candidimonas sp. SYP-B2681 (assembly GCF_003971065.1). Taxonomy (GTDB): domain Bacteria; phylum Pseudomonadota; class Gammaproteobacteria; order Burkholderiales; family Burkholderiaceae_B; genus Pollutimonas. The sequence continues at coordinate 92,125 of NZ_RYDV01000005.1, read as the reverse complement.
CCGGGCTAAGCGTATGCAGCCCCCACAATCCCAACGGTGACATCGATATCGAATTCGTAGGCCTGCGACCTGGCGAGAAACTGTACGAGGAGCTTCTGATTGGAGAGAATGTAAGTGCTACAGAACACCCAATGATCATGCGGGCCAACGAAACACATCTTGAATGGGAACAGCTGAAATCCGCATTGACCGAACTTGGCAAGGCGGTGAAGTACGATAACTATCCCCGCATACGCGAGCTGTTCCTGGAACTGGTCGACGGCTATAAGCCGGACGACGAATTGGTGGACTGGATTGATGTGCAGCAGAGATCCGCCGGCGCGTCAGCGCGCGATGTCGACCGTTTCGCGCCCGCAATACGCCCCGAAATTGCGCAGTTTGAAGTATGAGCAAGCAGAGGCAAGCAGCCTCGTAATGCGCTCTATGCCGAGACGTTCATGGTAACAAAACAACTAAGCGCAGATTTCCGCTTGGATATTAACGGACTGCGCGGCTGGGCCGTCATCGCGGTGATGCTGTTCCATTTCAATGTGCCGGGTTTTTCCGGTGGCTTCGTAGGCGTCGATATATTCTTCGTCATTTCAGGCTACCTGATGACCGGCATAATCATTCGCGGCATTGATGCCCGGCAAGGCCTGCACGGATTTTCACTGGTTGGATTCTATTTCGCGCGGGCGCGACGGATATTACCGGCACTGGTCGTTTTGTGCGCGGTACTTCTGAGTATAGGCTGGTTTACGTTAGCTGCCGTCGACTACCGCAGCCTGGGCAGCCACTCAGCGTCGAGCCTGGCATTTCTGTCAAATATAAAATATTTATACGAAGCCAGCTACTTCGATGCAGAATCACACGAGAAGTGGTTGCTGCACACATGGTCGCTTTCTGTGGAGTGGCAGTTCTATCTTCTTCTGCCGCTCATACTGCTTGCTACATGGCGGTTCCTGCCCGGCCGGCGCAATGCCGCCTACGTGCTGTCGGCCATGTTTGCAGCTTCCCTGCTATTGTCGATATTCCTGACTCCCAAATCGCCCTCTGCTGCCTTTTATCTGTTTCCGATACGGGCTTGGGAAATGCTCACCGGCGATCTGATTTATTTGCTTGCCTCGGCACTGCCGCTGAGCTCCAAATCGCGCCGAACGAGCGCAGGACTAGGCTATACGGTTATTTTCGGGTCTATATTAAGCCTCGACCCCACCATGGCGTGGCCAGGATACCTAGCCTTGCTGCCGGTCGCGGGTGCCGCTCTCGTCTTGATAGGCAATAGCCAGGAGTCCTGGCTGTCCCAGCTGTCCGTCACGCAACGTATCGGCACCTGGTCCTACTCAATCTACCTATGGCATTGGCCCTTAGCAGTGGCGTTGTTCTATCTTGATCTACAAAGCCAAGCGTGGGCAATACTTGCAGGCATCGCGGCTTCCATACTTCTAGGGTGGATGTCATACAAATTCGTGGAGGTCAGGGCAAGCAAAATCTTGAGCAAGATGAGTCCGTGGCGCGCCATCGCCAGCATTGCTCTCGTGAGCGCGGCTGTCGCAGTGCCCGCTGCCTACGTCAGGCTAAACAATGGGGTCGCAGGCCGAATGGCTGAACCCGTTGAAGAAGCATCCAATGCGGCGCTTGACTTTGATGTTCGGCGCGCCGAATGTGAAGGCTGGGGAGGTTCGAATTTCGCCAGTTGCGTCTATGGCGGGACGCGCATCAGGGCCATCGTAATCGGGGACAGTCACGCCAATGCCGTCGTCACAGCCGCTCAAGCAGCCCTCCCAGCTAAAGAGGACGGCATACTGGCGTTCAGCTACACGAGCTGTCCCACAATACTGGGCGTGAGAAATTACCAACCGCAACTGGAATGTGCCGCATTCAATGAATGGGCAATTAAACAGATGGAAACGGTGGCTGCAGATGTACCTGTGATCATAGTCAACCGGCTGTCAGATTACGTCTTTGGAAGCAGCATTCCTAAAAACCCAACGTTTCATAAGCCGTCTGTATTTTTCAGTCGGCCCTACGATCGACCGCTTCCTGAGTTCCTTGACGAGTTCCGAACCAACTTGGTCGGTAGTGTCTGTTATTTAGCAGGGAAAAGGCCGGTATACCAAGTCAGGCCTATTCCGGAAATGCCGGTACATGTTCCTAAAGCGCTTGCACGGTCTCTCATCCTGGGCCAATCCAGGCACGTGTCTGTTACTTTGGCCGAGTACCACGAACGACATCGCTTTATCTGGGCGGGACAGAACGAAGCACAGTCACGCTGCGGCGCGCGGGTTTTAGATCCGCTACCCTACCTGTGCCCAAGGGGCGATTGCGAAGGCGCCATTAGTAACAAACCCTTATATTATGACGATAACCATTTAAGCGAGTATGGTAACAAGCTGCTTATACCCATGTTTCGGTTTGTACTTTTTTCTGCTCAAAAAAGTTTTTACTTACTCAATGCTGGCGCCGCTGCACAAGAAAATCGTGAGACGCGCTGGCAATAGGCGCATTTGTGTTCCTCGATGCACTTTGAACACTCAGCGCGACAATAGCATCACTGTCACCCCGGTGAGTCGGTTTCATTTTGATTCGTTTTAGTCCCGATAACAAACAACTTTGAAACCAGATCCGGGCACAATACGTGCATCAATCAACAAGAAAGGTGCTGGCATGAAACGACTACTGTTATTGGCGGGTGCAGCTACGTTGGCTTTGCTGGGTTCCACGGCAGCCATGGCGCGCGTCAATGTCGATATTTCCATTGGGGTGCCGGGAGTCATTTACAGTGAGCCCGATTATTATTACCCGCCGGTCAGGTATGTAGAACGCCCACAGGTGATCGTTGTACCCGAGCGCCGGTACCGCCCCATGCCCGTATATGAAACGCGTTATTACCGTGAAAGCTACCGTGGCGATCGACATTACAAGAAACACCACAAGCACGGAAAACACCATCATAGTCATGGACGTGGGCGCGACTGACGAGTACGTTGCCTTTGGACACATAAATAAAGCCGCTCGCGCGGCTTTATTTATTGCTACAAAAAGAGACTAAAAACGCTTAGGGCCGTCTTGGCGACGCTATGCCGACAGGCTGGTCATACCCGCCATATACGGACGCAACACCTCAGGCACGACGATGCTGCCGTCCTCTTGCTGGTAATTTTCCAGTACTGCAACTAAAGCGCGGCCTACTGCCAGGCCAGAACCGTTCAGCGTATGCAGGTATTCCGGTTTGCCTTTATCAGCCCGATACCTGGCTTGCATGCGGCGGGCTTGAAAGGCCTCGCAATTAGATACCGACGATATCTCGCGCCAAGCTTTCTGGGCAGGCAACCAGACTTCGAGGTCGTAAGTTTTTGTGGCGCCAAACCCCATGTCGCCGCCGCATAATAAAACCACACGATACGGCACACCAAGTTGCTGCAAAACGGCCTCGGCGTGACCCACCATTTCTTCCAATGTGTCGTACGACGCGTCGGGGTGGACGATTTGCACCATTTCGACTTTGTCGAACTGGTGCTGACGTATCATGCCACGGCTATCGCGTCCTCCGCTGCCTGCTTCGGAACGGAAGCAGGGAGTATGAGCGGTTAACTTAAGCGGTAAATCATGTTGAGGAGTAATGGTGTCCCGAACAGACCCGGCCAAGGTAATTTCCGATGTCGAAATCAGATAAAGATCTTCGCTGGCAATCGGATTACCTTGCTCGTCGTGGGCGGGCTCATCGTCCTGACCACCCTTGGTAACCCAAAACATATCGTCTTTGAATTTCGGCAACTGACCTGTACCAAATAAGGTGGAGCTATTCACGATATAAGGCGTATAGCATTCCTGGTAGCCATGTTCAGTGGTTTGCAGATCCAGCATGAACTGGGCAAGAGCACGATGCAATCGAGCCATCGGCCCGCGCAACATCATGAACCGGGCGCCAGACAGCTTGCGTGCTGTTTCGAAATCAAGGCCGATTGGTTCGCCCAGGCTTACGTGATCCTTTGGCTCAAATGCGAGAGGCTGTGGGTTACCGTCGGAGTCAACCTGCACATGCTCAGGAAGCCAGCGTCGGACTTCGATGTTGTCGTCGGCTGATGCACCGGCTGGTACGCTTTCATGTGGAAGGTTGGGTAGGGTCATGAGCCAATCGTTGAGCTCGCCTTGCACTGCAGCCAGCTCGACTTCCAGTTCCTTCAGGCGAGCTGGAATCTCTTGGGATTCCGCCATTTCTTTACTCGCGTCCTCGCCCTTGGACTTCAATTGGCCGATGAGCTTGGAAACCGCATTGCGTCGGGCTTGTAGAGCCTCGGTTTCTACCTGGAGCGATTTACGTCGTGCTTCGAGCTGACTGAAGCGGTCGGTGTCAAAGGAAACTCCACGCACGGCCAACGCCTTGACGACCGAAGGCAAGTCTTTACGCAACTGATTGGGGTCTAACATAATTAACCAGAAATGAATGAAAGGATGAGTATGAACGGGCGTATCGAACCTGCCGCTTTGAGGCTAATCCGACCCACCCGGTCCACTCTGTTTGTCCAGCGCCTTAAGAAACGCCAGTTTTTCCGTTATTTTACCCTCTAGGCCCCGATCGGTCGGTTTGTAGAATTTCGCACGGACGCCGTCCGGAAAGTACGTTACGCCGGCGGCGTAACCATGCGGTTCATCGTGTGCGTATCGGTAGGCTTCGCCGTGACCCAGTTCTTTCATCAGCTTGGTGGGTGCATTGCGCAAATGTATTGGCACTGGCGCACTGCCATTTTGCTCGACGTAACGGCGTGCTGCATTGTAGGCGTTGTAGACGGCATTGGACTTTGCCGCACATGCCATATACACAACCGCCTGCGCCAATGCCAGCTCGCCTTCGGGCGAACCAAGGCGCTCGTAGATGTCTGCCCCATTCAGGGCCAGTTCCGTCGCACGGGGATCGGCCAGACCGATGTCCTCGATCGCCATGCGAATAATACGGCGCGCGAGATATCGCGGGTCGGCACCGCCATCCAGCATGCGCACGAACCAGTACAGGGAAGCATCCGGATCCGAGCCTCGAACCGACTTGTGAAGCGCGCTGATCTGGTCATAGAAGGCATCGCCCCCCTTGTCGAAGCGACGCAAATCTTGCGATAAAGCCGTTTCCAACCAGGCGGCGTCTACAAGGCTGCGTCCGGCTCCGTGAGCGGATTCGCTGACGACCTCAATTGCGTTAATGACCCTGCGCGCGTCGCCATCAGCCCAGCGGGCCAACTGGTCGCGAGCCGCGGGATCAAACTCTAAGCCGACGCGTTCGTCGCCCGAGAGCTTGGCATCCGCCGGGACGTCCTGATTAAGGACAGTGATGGCGCGATCGATAAGCTGCTGCAATTCCTGTACTGACAAGGCCTGCAGCACATATACGCGGGCCCGGGAAAGGAGCGCAGAATTTACTTCAAAAGAAGGGTTTTCGGTGGTCGCGCCAATAAACGTAAACAAGCCGCTTTCCACGTAGGGCAAGAAAGCATCTTGCTGCGCTTTATTGAAACGATGTACTTCATCGACAAATAATATGGTGCGGCGCCCCTGTCCCTGAGCGACCTGAGCGGACACCACCGCCTCACGGATGTCTTTGACGCCACCCAGCACAGCCGACATGGCAAGGAACTGAGCATCGAAGCCCGCGGCCATCAGGCGCGCAAGCGTCGTCTTGCCAACACCAGGCGGCCCCCAGAAAATCATGGAATGCGGCCGACCGGATTCAAACGCCACGCGCAAGGGCTTGCCGGGGCCCAATAAATGGGTTTGGCCCACTACCTCGTCCAGCACGCGGGGACGCATGCGCTCAGCCAGCGGCGCATAAGCCACGGTGCCGGATGAAGAGCTAAACAAATCTTTGGAGTTCATCAATATTCGAGAGGTCAGTGCACTACGAAGAGCCAAGGTACCTCACTACTGCATTTTCACGACGTCAACGCCGTCTGGCGCTTTAAACTGAAACTCAGTGGCCGGCAGCCGCGGATTCGCCTTAATGTTCGTGAGCTCGATACGGGTCACTTGGCCGAAAGAATCAAGAAGTTCGAGCCGCGCAGGCATGCTTGCTTTGAATCCGATATCCACATGCGTGAACCCGGCATCGGCGCTTCGTGGAGTGGCCCTTAGCCAGTCCAGCCCGTCTTTGGCAGGCAGAGCCTTGATCAAAAATGCGTCGTCGAGCGATCCGGAGCCGAACAGTATGGCTGCCGGCGAGGCGCCAATAGACTGGTCGACCTTGCGCTGGGTTACCTGGGCTAGATCTGGATCGTACTGATAGACCAGCTTGCCGTCGGAGACAATCAACTGTTCATAGGGTTTCGTAACCGCCCATTTGAATTGTCCAGGTCGCTGGAACGAGAATTCGCCGGACTGCGGCCGCTTGCCGCCCCCGTTGGACCCGACGGTTTGCTGCGTAAACTGACCCGTGCCGGAAGTGACTCGGGAAGCAAAATCGCGCAGCTGTTCAGGAGCATTCGCGCACCAAGCAAGCATTGGACTGGCGGCCAACAAGGCAGACAATATCAGGCGTTTAATCTTCATTGGACGTATTTCCTGCCGGTACTAGAATTTCGCGATTGCCGTTGGATTGCATGGCTGAAACCAAACCTGACTGTTCCATTTGTTCCAGCAAACGGGCTGCCCTGTTATAACCTATGCGCAAATGGCGCTGCACCGAGGAAATCGAAGCGCGTCGATTTTTCAGGATGACTTCGACCGCCTGGTCGTAGAGGGGGTCGGACTCGGCATCAGCAACAGCCCCACCACCGATGGCGCCTTCGCTGGCGTCGCCCTCGAGCGTGCCTTCGAGCAGACCTTCTATATAGTTGGGTTCGCCCTGCTGCTTCAATGATTCAACCACACGGTGCACTTCGTCATCGTGCACAAAAGCACCATGCACGCGCGCAGGAAAACCTGACCCGGGCGGTAAATAAAGCATATCGCCCTGCCCTAGCAGAGCTTCGGCCCCCATCTGATCCAGTATCGTCCGTGAATCAATTTTCGATGAAACCTGAAACGCAATACGCGTGGGAATATTGGCCTTGATCAACCCGGTTATGACATCCACGCTAGGACGCTGTGTTGCCAATATCAAATGTATGCCTGCGGCGCGCGCTTTCTGTGCAAGGCGCGCAATAAGTTCTTCGATTTTCTTGCCGACGACCATCATAAGATCGGCAAGTTCGTCAATGACGATGACGATCATGGGCAATGTGGACAAGGGCTCGGGCGCGTCGGGAGTAAGCGAAAAGGGATTTGGAATCGGCTCCTCGCGTTTGATGGCTTCGCGAATCTTCGTGTTGTAGCCTGCCAGATTTCGCACACCCATTTTGCTCATTAATCGATAGCGCTTTTCCATCTCGCCCACACACCAGTTCAGGGCGTTGGCGGCATGACGCATATCGGTAACCACCGGCGCCAGGAGATGCGGGATGCCTTCATATACGCTCATTTCGAGCATTTTTGGATCAATAAGAATCAGGCGAACCTGCGTGGCGTCTGCCTTGTACAACAAGGAAAGGATCATGGCGTTGATCCCTACCGACTTACCGGAGCCGGTCGTGCCCGCCACCAAAAGGTGAGGCATTTTGGCCAGATCGGCGACCACTGGATTGCCCGCAATATCTTTGCCCAGGGCCATCGTCAGCATCGACGGACTCGCATGATAGGTTTGCGAGCCAATGATTTCGGAAAGCTTGACCATTTGCCGTTTGGCATTTGGTAGCTCCAGCCCCATCAAATTTTTACCGGGTATGGTTTCCACGACTCGAATGCTGACCAGGCTGAGGGCGCGCGCGAGGTCCTTGGCGAGATTGACGATCTGGCTACCTTTTACTCCGGTAGCAGGTTCAATCTCGTAGCGGGTAATCACTGGACCTGCCTGCGCCGACACGACGACGGCTTTCACCCCAAAGTCGGACAGCTTCTTCTCGATAAGCCGAGAAGTGAATTCGATGGTTTCCGGAGATACGGTTTCTGGATATTCGACCGGGACGTCAAGCAGGCTAATCGCAGGCAGGTCGCCCATATTGCCGGAATCGACTGGTGCAGCAAAAAGGGCCTTCTGCTTTTCTTTCTCGGCTCGCACGGATTTCGGAACCGACGTAATCGCTGGCTCAATGCGAACGGGAAGCTCGTGCACCAACTGCACCTGCTTGGCGACCACGATTTCGTCGCGTTCCGCTTTTTTGGCCTCGCCGACCCGGCGATCCTCGCGAGCCGCTTTAAGTTCAAAGAGGCGCCGGATGACCCTTTCGATGAATGCACCCACCCGTTCGGCCAGATGCAACCATGAAAAGCCGAAAAAGAGGCTTGCCCCTACGGCAGCGAATACCAACAGTAACAAGGTGCAACCCGTACTACCCAACGACAGTGACATAAGTTCGGCCAGCAGTTTCCCCAGTTGGCCGCCTGCTCCGGCAGGAAGTTGAGCGCCGAACTGCTTGAGCTGCAGCGCTTCGATGCCCATGGTTCCTACAAACATAAGGAAAAAGCCGATGGCGACTTCCCATCGCACGCGCGGCAGCGTTTCCGTCTGGCCATTTGGCAAGAAAACACTGGTCAGCCGATAGAACCCGACGGCAACGCGCTGGGCAAGCAGAACTACCCACAGCCAGGCGGAGTAGCCGAACAGGAAAAGCAGGAAATCCGAGATGTGCGCGCCTAACGTGCCGCCCCGATTCAAGGTGGTGGTGGCATGCACCGAATGCGACCACGCGGGATCGGCCGGATCCCAGCTTGCCAGGACGAGGCCAAGCCACGCGGCCAGAGCAGCGAAGAGAATCCAGCGCGCTTCGCGCAGCAAGCCCGACAGCCGAGACTGCAAGGGAGACGGCCCATTACGCACGTTGCGCGAGGAGCGAGGAGATGTAGCAGGAATTCTAGCCATAGACTCATTATAATTGGCTGTTCATGTTTTTCGGATTTTCTGTAATGACGACTCCCAAGCACGCCAAAGTTCTAATCCTGGGCTCAGGCCCAGCCGGTTACAGCGCCGCCGTTTACGCGGCTCGCGCCAATTTAAATCCCGTACTGGTTACCGGACTGGAACAAGGGGGTCAACTTATGACGACCACCGACGTTGATAACTGGCCCGCCGATGCAGAAGGAGTGCAGGGCCCGGATCTCATGCAGCGATTTCAGGCACATGCCGAGCGCTTCAACACCGAGATGGTATTCGATCATATCGCGAGCGTCGACCTGTCCAGACGCCCTTTTACGCTTACCGGTGACACCGGCGCCCAATATACCTGCGATTCGCTCATCATTGCGACGGGTGCTTCGGCCCAATATCTGGGCTTGCCGTCTGAAGAAAGCTTCATGGGCCGGGGCGTTTCGGGCTGTGCCACTTGCGATGGCTTTTTCTACAAAAATCAAGATGTTATAGTGGTTGGCGGCGGAAATACTGCAGTCGAAGAGGCCCTTTACTTGTCGAACATCTGCCGCACCGTGACCTTGGTGCACCGTCGGGACAAGTTCCGTTCCGAACCGATAATCCTAGACAGACTGATGGACAAGGTTGCCAACGGTAACATTAAGCTAAAGCTTTTCTACGAGCTGCAAGAGGTCCTGGGCGATCAGTCGGGCGTAACTGGGGCTCGCCTGCGTAATAATCAAACCGATGTTACAGAGGACTTGTCGGTAACAGGGGTCTTTATTGCCATAGGCCACAAACCGAACACGGCGATATTTGAAAGCCAGCTCGATATGGCAAACGGCTATATCATTACCAAAGGCGGACTTAACGGTATGGCCACCATGACGTCCATTCCCGGCGTATTTGCCGCTGGCGATGTACAAGACCACGTATACCGTCAGGCAATAACAAGTGCTGGCACCGGATGCATGGCCGCACTCGACGCACAACGGTGGCTGGAGAATGCCGCAGAGTAAACAGAGGCGTATCGGCGGGCATGCGCTTGCCGATCTGAAACGCCTGCGCAAAAACGCCGAAGCTGCCGAAGCCGCCAGGCAGTCCATCGCTAGACTCGAGGAAACGACACGCCCTCCGCCAGGTGTGACAAACAGTGTGGTCAGGGTAAAAAAAACGAACCAGGCGGGACCGGTGCCCATGGACGCCGACGATAAAGCACTTTTTCGACGTGCCGTCAAAAGCGTTCAACCTATAAAGGACAGCCGCAGGGCTATCCTGCCACCGGTGGCCAAGGCATCCAGTGCCATCATGCACGAGCGCCGGCAGCGTGCCGTAGGTGCAGAGCTTAGCCGGCCTCCTCAAGTGTCGGACCACTTCTGGCCGGCAACAGTGGACCAGAATGATGCCTCGTTCGTGCAAAGAGGCCATGGCCCGGATCTTGCCAAAGCGCTCAGGCGTGGCAAATGGAGAACAGAAGCCAGCCTGGATTTGCATGGCAACACGCTTGATGAGGCCCGCGACCGACTCGATCGCTTTTTGCAATCGTGCTTAACGCATCGAATCAAGTGCGTACGCATCGTACATGGCAAGGGTTATGGTTCTAAAGATGGCGAACCCGTACTGAAACAAACGGTCAGACGTTGGCTTACCCAGATGAGCGATGTCCTGGCTTATGCGGAATGCTCGGAGCAGGACGGCGGTGCTGGGGCCGTAGAGGTACTACTACGAGTCGAACAAAGCCTGCAGCCCTGACCGGAAGCGGACTCATGTCCACAAAGCAAAGCAGCAGTACGCAGGTACACTACGTAGGAAGCTGGAATGACAAAGGTCGACAACACAGTTGTCGACCTTTGTACTTTTATTTTACTTATGGGACCTGCAACTTTCTTATGTACCGATTTATCGGCGTGCCCATGCAGGGCTTTGTCTCCTCACCTGCATGGAACGAATTGTGCACGATTTTTCATAAGCTAACACTTAGGGAATGCACTATGTTAATGCCAAATATGGCCACTTCCGGGCATATTTCTTCATTTTGGTGCACGATATAAGGGACCGAGCCTTTGAAAGACACCCGGAACTCCGTAACCGGGGGTGAGCGCGAGATTTTTCGCGATGGACCCGTGCCTTCACATTAATGACATATTGGACACGTACAGTATGCATCTTTCGCATGAAATGACGCTTGCCAATAGATACCTTGTCTGATACACATGCCAGATGCCTGGCTTTTAACGATACGGCTACCCCCAAGGTAGTCCGGAGATGATTTGAAATGAGCGTTGCACATCTACTCGCTTCCCGCAAAGCACTGATATTCGACCTGGACGGTACGCTCGTCGACACACAACCCGACATACGCCGGGCCATGAATGGTGCGCTAAGGTCAGGCGGCTACAACGAGCTTGCACCGGATGCCTTAGTACCCAACCTTCATGCGACACTAGCTGACATTGTTGGTGCTGTGACGCAAATGCTGGGGATTCCTGAATCGGCTCAGAAACAGCTGCAGCACACCTATATGATCCATTATCGGTCGCAAGCCCACGCGGAATCGGAACTGTATCCCGGTGTTATGGAACTGCTACAGCTCCATCGTGCGCGCGGCAGCATCATGGCAGTGTGCACTAACAAGAACAGAGCGGATGCCATAAAGGTGCTTGACCGCTGCGGAATTCTACCTTTTTTCAGCTACGTCACGGGTGGCGATACTACGGACCACGCTAAACCGCATCCAGCGCCGCTTATGCATACGCTGCTCCAAATAGACACCGAAGCGGCCGACGCCATACTCATCGGCGATACCCATGCGGACGCCTTATGCGCCCAACAGGTACGTACCGGTTTTCTTCTGCATCGTTCGGGATATGGGGGCCAGGCCGCCTTGGATTGTGCATCCGATGGCCATTTCGAAAAGTATTCGGAACTGTACTAAGAAATTCTGAGTCAATGCTCATCGCGCGTGTAAACGAACTTAGGCATGCCCCAGCTGAATCGGAGTGCCAGCAGCCGGAGCGTCAGGCCGGCGACCATCGCAATTCCCATAATCAGATCATGGCCCATCTCTGCCCTTAGACCGCCCACATAGATCGCCGCCGTGACCATGGACACGGTGGCGTAAAGTTCTGACTGGAACAACAGCGGGATATCGTTGCACAGGATGTCCCGGAGGACACCGCCAACACAGCCGGTGATTAGTCCCGACGCCGCCACCACAACCAGGGGCAATCCCATTTCCATGGCCACATTGCAGCCAATCACGGTGAACACCACCAGGCCCACGGCGTCCAGAAACAGAAATAGCCTCCGCAAATGATGCATCAGACGCGCAGTGAGGATCGTGGTGAAGGCAGCGGCTACCGTGATCAACAGGTAGTACGGGTTTTGGACCCAAGTCAAGGGATAATGGCCCAGCAGGATATCGCGGGCAGACCCACCGCCCAGGGCCGTAACGCATCCCAGCAAGCATACGCCGACCCAGTCCATGCTGCGCCGGCCCGCTGACACTGCCGCCGTCATTGCCTCGGCGACAATGGCCACCACGAAGAGCACATGCAGCAACGCGGCAGAATGCGCAGACAACATCATCACGCGTTACCGAATGCTTGCATGAACCCACCTATATTCGAAGACGTCATCATGGTATGCCAAGCCTGGAGCGGTATCAAGTCGCATTTAGTCATAGGCGCATTGTGTGCCGCCTTCAAGAATGGGTGCAAACACGTTCGCTGCCACACGAATATGAAAAACCCGCAAAGCGTGTAGCTATGCGGGTTTAATGACTACCGTTTACTACGGTAGACGGGTATTACATGTTTTCGATCATGACTTGGCCAAAGCCAGAGCACGATACCTGGGTTGCACCCTCGAGCAGACGCGCGAAGTCATAAGTAACTTTCTTGGACAAGATCGATTTTTCCATGCTGGAAATAATCAGGTCGGCGGCTTCGGTCCAGCCCATATGGCGCAACATCATTTCCGCTGAAAGAATTTCGGAACCTGGATTCACGTAGTCTTTGCCGGCGTATTTTGGTGCTGTGCCGTGTGTGGCTTCGAACATGGCGATGGAGTCGGACAGGTTTGCACCGGGGGCAATACCAATACCGCCCACTTGAGCAGCCAAGGCGTCGGAGACATAGTCGCCGTTCAGGTTCAGGGTAGCGATAACGTCGTATTCGGCAGGACGCAACAGAATCTGCTGCAAGAATGCATCAGCGATCGAGTCCTTAACAGTGATCTCGCGACCCGTTTTCGGATTCTTGAATTTGCACCATGGACCGCCATCGATCAGCTCGGCGCCGAATTCTTTTTGTGCAAGCTCGTAGCCCCAGTCACGGAATCCACCTTCGGTGAACTTCATGATGTTACCCTTGTGCACCAGGGTGACCGAAGCCTTATCGTTGTCGATCGCATACTGGATCGCTTTCCGTACCAGGCGCTGCGTACCTTCACGGGAAACGGGCTTGATGCCAATGCCGGACGTTTCAGGGAAACGGATTTTGTTAACGCCAAGTTCATTCTGCAAGAAAGCGATAAGCTTCTTGGCGTTGGCGCTTTCTGCTTCGAACTCGATACCGGCATAGATGTCTTCCGAGTTTTCGCGGAAGATAACCATGTGGGTTTTTTCGGGTTCTTTCACAGGCGAAGGAACGCCCTTGAAATACTGGATTGGGCGCAAACAAACGTACAGGTCCAGTTGTTGACGCAGTGCCACGTTCAGCGAACGAATGCCGCCGCCGATGGGGGTCGTCAATGGGCCTTTAATCGATACAACATAGTCTTTTACAGCGTCGAGGGTCTCTTGGGGCAACCAGACATCGGGGCCGTACACCTTTGTCGATTTCTCGCCGGCATAGACTTCCATCCAGTGAATCTTGCGCTTGCCGGCATATGCCTTGGCAACCGCAGCGTCAACGACCTTGAGCATGACGGGAGTGATGTCAGCGCCAGTGCCATCGCCTTCGATGAACGGAATAATGGGTTCGTCGGGAACATTAAGCGAGAAATCGGCGTTAACCGTGATTTTCTGGCCCGCTGCGGGGACCTTGATGTGCTGATAGGACATGTATGCTCCAGTTGTGCTCTATAAGGAGTAAGAATCGGATAAACAAAACGTAAGGAAGTCTTTGGTCTTATATAAGAGTAGTTTAGCCTAATTTACGTTCTGACTGCAGCCCTCAAGCATACAACTTCCCGCGCACGTATCAAACAGGCCTTAAAATGGGCTTTTCACAGAATGGTGTGGTTCAAGACCACGAGACGCTTTATGTTTAACCCATCGCGGGAACAGGTACGGCAGTTTTTTACAGAGGCATGGGCCAAGCGCAAGCAGGCCGGCGTGCTGACGCCTCTTGAAACGATGGCTACAGACCTTGTCGAACTGCATCCTGAATATCAGGCGGATCTCGAGAACGTTGATATTTCAGAAGCCGATTTTCCGGTAGAAGGAGGCAGGACCAACCCCTTTCTACATTTATCCATGCACCTGGCCATCAATGAACAGCTTTCCATCGATCAGCCTCCCGGAATAAAGGCAGCTTTCCAAGGCCTGTGCGCCACCCGCGACGCCCATGAGGCAGCGCATATCATCATGGAAGCACTGGGTGAAGTGATCTGGGAGGCTCAGCGTTTGGGCACGCCATTCGACAGTGACCGATACCTGGAATTAATACAACGCCACGCAACACGAAGCCGATAAAAAAACTGGCGTCTGTTTCCAGTCGCCAGTTTTTATGAATATGAGCATGCCGACCGGTGCAGTGCAGACGGCCTGCAATGAAGCATTTACTTGCGCACGGCGAGTGGTGATGGAAGGCTCGACAACCAGCCAGCGATATTAGCGATATCGGCAGTCGATAGCTGTGCGACCATGGCACCCATTACGGCATTTTTCCGAATATTGGAGGTAGCCGGCGCACCAGCGGCACCGCGCTTGTAGGCCCGTAGCGAGTGCTCGAGGTAATCCTGATGCTGACCGGCAAGAACTGGATACGACGGCATGACCGACGTCTTGCCGTCAGCGCCATGGCACGATGCACAGGCAAATTTCTGGAATGCGGCTTTACCGGCGACGAGATCGGCGGCAGAAGCACCCGACGAAAAGGCGAACATGGCGGAAGCCGCCAATGTGAGTGACAATTTTTTCATGCTGGCCCCCGATTATTTAAGACTGGAATAATAAGCAGCCAAATCGGCCATATCTTGTGGCGTCAGACTTTGTGCGATCGCTTCCATGGTAGGGAACGAACGCGTGCCGCTGGCATAGTCTTTCAGGGCAGTAACGATGTATTCGGCGTTCTGTCCGGCAATCATCGGCACATGATAGACCTCGGGATAGCTTGATTTGTAGCCTGGTATACCATGGCAGCCAATGCACATCGAGGTCTTAGACAAAGCAGCCTTGGCGTCGCCCACGGGCGCAGCATCTGCCGCAAGGGCTTGGCCCGCAATTGCACAGGAAGCCATAACGGCCAGCGCAGCAAAAGTGCGCGTCATAGGGGTTCGCAGCTTCATAATAGCTCTTGTTAAGCAGTGAATGACGGTTGATTTATATCAAACAATCAACGAAAAATGGAGATTGTACGATAATTGAAGCAAGCTATACACCAATGTCCTCTAACGTTGCAGATCCGACTGCACATACGGAACGAAACCTATGACCTCTGCTGCCAATCCTATTCCTTCAGAACGCTTCACTGGCACCGAGCGCTACGTCGCCACCGATGATCTGAAGCTGGCCGTCAATGCCGCGCTTGCGCTGCAGCGCCCCTTACTGATCAAGGGTGAGCCTGGTACCGGCAAGACCATGCTGGCAGAAGAAGTGGCCGCCGCGCTGAGCCGTCCGCTGCTTCAGTGGCACATAAAATCGACGACCAAGGCGCACCAGGGCTTGTATGAATACGACGCGGTCTCGCGCCTGCGCGATTCCCAGTTGGGCGACGAAAAAGTGCGCGACATCGGCAATTACATTGTCAAAGGGACATTATGGAGCGCCTTCGAGGCCGAAGAACCCGTGGTCATGCTGATCGACGAAATCGACAAGGCCGATATCGAGTTCCCTAACGACCTGCTACGTGAACTCGATCGCATGGAGTTTCATGTCTATGAAACGCGTCAAACCATCACGGCCAGGCATCGACCGCTGATCATCATCACATCGAACAACGAAAAGGACTTGCCTGACGCTTTTCTACGACGCTGTTTCTTCCACTACATTGCCTTTCCGGATCGCGCCACCTTGCAAGAAATCGTGGGAGTTCATTACCCCACCATCAAAGAAGATGTACTGAGAGCAGCGCTCGACACCTTCTTCGCCCTGCGCGAAGCGCCGGGACTTAAAAAGAAGCCATCGACGTCCGAATTCCTTGATTGGCTGCGCCTGCTACTGAACGAAGCCATTTCGGCCAAAGACATCAGCAATACAAAAGGGGACTTGCCTTTGATGGCAGGTGCTCTGCTTAAAAACGAACAAGACCTCACCCTGCTCCAGCGACTGGCCGCCATGACTCGCGTCAGTCAGCGCCGATAACCGATACCTTCAACCACTTTGCAATGCTTTCAGGAAGGAGGCTCGATGAGCTTGATGACCACAACGCAAGGCTTTCGTATAGCGCCGGCACCGGTGACGCTGGAAGGTTACGGAGTAAAACTGGTTCCTTTGCAACAAGACCATGCAGCAAGCTTGGAATTGGCGGCCACCGACGGAAAACTATGGCAAATACGGGTTACATCGGTACCCGAACCAGGAGCCGCATCGGGCTACATCAGCGAAGCATTAGCAGGCCAGCATGAGGGACACATGCTGCCTTTCGCCGTTATCGAACAAGGCAGCGGCAATATTATCGGTACGACGCGCTATCACGACATTGCTCACCCTGTTGCGCGACTGGAAATCGGCTATACCTGGTATGCCAAACACTGGCAACGCACGCATGTGAATACGGCGAGCAAGCTGCTATTATTGCGCCATGCTTTCGAAGTTTTGGGTGCACGCGTCACAGGCTGGCGCACCGACAATTTCAACTTTGCTTCGCAGCGTGCGATCGAGCGTCTTGGCGCGCGTAAAGACGGGGTCTTGCGCAATCATGCGTTGCGACGCGATGGTTCCGTACGGGATACCGTCATGTATAGCTTATTGGCTGGCGAGTGGCCCGAGGTTGAAAAACATCTTGAATACCAACTGAAGCTGCGCCATGCTGATTGACTTTTTCTACCATCTCAGGGCTCGCAAACTACCAGTTTCGGTGCAGGAATACCTGACCCTTTTGAATGTGCTGCAAACCAGCCTCATGCATCCGACCATAGATGACTTTTATCATCTTGCGCGCATGACATTGATAAAGGACGAGACGCTGTTCGATCGTTACGATCAGGCTTTCGGCGAATTTTATCGCAATCTGGAAGCCGCAATCCCGACTGAAACAGAAATCCCGCTCGATTGGCTGATCAAAGAATTCCAAAAAAACCTTACCCCTGAACAAAAGGCTGCCATCGAGAAACACGGCTGGGACAAACTGATGGAGCTCTTCAAGCAGCGCCTGGAAGAGCAAAAAGAACGGCATGCTGGCGGCAACAAATGGATAGGCACAGGCGGCTCCTCGGCCTTCGGGCATGGTGGCTACCATCCCGAAGGAATTCGTATCGGGGGGCCTTCCGCTGGCAACCGTACCGCCATCAAGGTATGGGAAAAACGCGAATACCGGGATTACGACGATCAGCAGGAATTAGGAACGCGCAACTTCAAAATGGCCTTGCGGCGCTTACGGCGTTTCGCCAGGGAAGGCGCCGAACTCGAGCTCGATCTGGACCATACCATAGCCAGTACCGCCAGAAATGCCGGGTTCCTTGACCTGCAAATGGTGCCAGAGCGTCATAACACGGTGAAGGTGATCATGCTGCTTGATGTGGGCGGCAGCATGGACGACCATATCGCGCGGGTAGAAGAATTATTCTCTGCTGCCCGCAGCGAATTTCGCCACCTGGATGTCTATTACTTTCACAACTGCCCTTACGAATCGCTATGGCAAAATAATCGGCGACGCACCGCCGAACGCTTCGACACGTGGGACATACTGCGCAAGTACAACGACGATTGGCGGCTGATCATTGTCGGAGACGCCACCATGAGTCCTTACGAAATTTTGCAGCCAGGCGGTTCTGTCGAGCACTACAACAAAGAGACAGGCGCTGCCTGGCTTCAGCGTTTGCTCGACAACTGGCCCAAAGCCGTATGGTTGAATCCCGAGCCCGAAGGCTATTGGCAATACCGGCAATCTATCGCCATAATCAAGAACATCATGCACGAGCGCATGTACGGTGTCACAGTAAGCGGGCTTGAACAAGCCATGCGTAATCTGTCCAAATAGAACAAACTGAATCAGCACGCCTGCAAGGCTCGGTTCCACTGCCTGGCAGTTCTTTCCCCTTCTTTTCCGGATCTCGGTGCATGCTATTGTCTCTAACTCGAATCAGAACCCGTCTGCTTTCATTGCTTGTCCTAAGCTTCTTGGCGCTTCCGTCATCGGCCCTGGATTTGCCATCTGGTATTACCCAAGGGGCCGCTGTTGAAGGCGTCACCGAATACACTCTGCAAAATGGTTTGCGAGTACTGTTGGCCCCTGACGATTCAAAGCCCACCACTACGGTCAATATGACCTACCTTGTCGGCGCACGCCATGAAAGCTATGGTCAGACGGGAATGGCTCATTTGCTCGAGCACATGCTATTCCGGGGCACTCCGACCATGAAGAATGCGCTGGCCGAATTCTCCAAGCGCGGCTTGCAGGCAAACGGCTCAACCAGCAGCGATCGAACCAATTACTACGCGAGCTTTGCCGCGAATCCCGAAACTCTTACCTGGTATTTGGGCTGGCAGGCCGACGCCATGGTCAATTCCCTGATCGCCCGGGAAGACCTCGATTCAGAAATGACAGTCGTGCGCAACGAAATGGAACGCGGGGAAAACAGCCCCTTCCAGATGCTGATGCAGCAAATGCAGGCGGCGTCCTTTCAGTGGCACAACTACGGAAACAGCACCATAGGCGCCCGCTCCGATGTTGAGAACGTCGACATTGGCCAATTACAGGCCTTCTACAGAAAGTACTACCAACCTGACAATGCCGTGCTGATTGTTTCAGGTGGATTCGACCCCGCGGCCACTCTGCAGACCATCGCGCAAGCTTTCAACAAGATTCCGCGCCCTGATCGCAAACTGCCCATTGAATACACCACAGAGCCCGTCCAGGATGGCGAACGGGAGGTTATATTGCGCCGCCAAGGGGGTAGCCCCTTGATTGCCGCCATGTACCATGCCCCGGCCGCGGCAAGCCCCGAATTTGCGGCGCTGGACATTGGCGTCGGCATATTGGCGGACACGCCCTCTGGCCGCCTGTACCACAACCTGGTTGGAAATAATCTAAGTGCCGAGATCTTTGGCTTTACTGCCGGCCTGAGACAACCCGGTTATGCCTTTTTTGGCGCCCAGCTGGAACCCGGCATGGATCAAACCAAAGCCATTCAGACCTTGGACGAAACCGTGAACTCGGTCGCTAAAGAGCCTTTCATCCAGTCGGACCTGGATCGCATACGGAATAAATGGCTCACGGACTGGTCGCAAACCTACGCGGATCCCGTCAGCCTGGCGAGCGCCTTGTCGGAGTCGGTGGCCGATGGCGACTGGCGCCTGTTTTTCTTGCAGCGCGACAGAATCAAAAACATACAGTTAGCTGACGTGCAACGCGTCACTGCGGACTTCCTGACGCCAAGCAATCGTACCAACGGCTTGTATATTCCTACCGAGCAGCCGATACGTGCGCCACAGACAGTCGCCATTGGCGATGTGCAAGCGCTTCTGAAAGACTATAAGGGAGAGGAAACCGGCGAAATCGCTGCCGCCTTCGACCCGAGCCCGGCCAACATCAATGCCTCTACCGAGCGCACGCCACTTAACCTCCCCAATGGACAAGTTAAACTTGCCTTGCTTCCCAAGCCCACGCGGGGCAATCGCGTCGAAGCCAATCTTCTGGTTCAGTTCGGCACTGCCGAAACCTTGAAGGGAAAACGCGCAATTTCGAGTTCCGTCGCATCACTACTGGATCATGGCACGGCCACCATGTCGCGTCAGGAAATTCAAGATAAGTTCAACGCCCTTGAAGCGAGCGTAAGCTTTGGCGGTGGGGCTGGAATCGTGCTGGTTGATATGTCGACCACCAAGAAAAACCTGCCTGCCCTTACTGAATTTGTCTTGCAAATTTTGCGCGAAGCAAATTTTCCGGCCCGGGAGCTCACCGAATATCAGCGTCAGGCGCAAACTTCGATAAAAAACGCGATGGCCGAACCGAGTGCGCTGGCATCACGTGCACTGGCACGCTACGATAATCCGTGGCCACGAGATGATGTCCGCTACACGCCCACCTTCGAAGAGGCACAAAGCGATATCGCCGCGCTTACACCCAAAGACTTGACGGACTTCCACGCTGAGTTTTATGGTGCCGGTACGATCGAATTTGCCGCAGTCGGCGCTTTTGAACCTGCGGCGATCAAGACGGCTTTGACTCAGGGCTTGAAAGACTGGCGCCAAGCGCCCCGCTATGAGCGGGTTAGCGACCCCTACCATGCTCTTGCGCCAAAAGAATTCAACATTAACACTCCGGATAAGGCAAATGGCTTTTACCTGAGCAAACTTCCCCTGGCGCTACAGGATACCGACTCCAACTACCCTGCTCTGTACCTCGCCAACTACATGCTCGGGGGTTCTGAAACCTCTCGCCTGTGGACACGCGTGCGCGTCAAAGACGGACTGTCATACGACGTGCGCAGTAGTCTGGACGCCTCTCCTTATGAACCATCCGGCGGCTGGACCATCTATGCGATTCACGCACCACAGAATAGCAAGCAACTCGAAAAAGCGGTTGACGAAGAATTGCAGCGTGCGCTGAAGGAAGGCTTTACCCAAGAGGAAGTTCAAGAGGGTGTCAATGCCCTGCTTAACTACCGTAAGCTTGCCCGCACACGAGACAGTGTACTGGTCTCGGCGTGGATCAACTACATGCAGCAAGACCGGACTTTTGACTGGTCCGAGAAAATAGATAAGGCGCTTGCTGCATTGACTCCGGATACCGTCAATGCGGCGCTGCGTCAATCGCTGCAACCTCAACAATTCAGCACCGCTGTCGCGGCAGACCAGAGCAAACAGGGACCGCGCGAAACGGCCCGCAAGCCCTGATGCACCGGAGCTAGCCATCACGCAAATGGCTAGTGCTTGTATAACAAAGCAGGGTCATGCGGCAATTGCCGCATGACCCTGCTTTTTGCTCTACTGACTGTTCCGAAGGGATGAATGTGCCGGTTTGGACGCGACACCCCTTTTGAGCCGCCTGCTACGAGAAAAAATTCTTCACACGGTCAGTCCAGGATTCGCTTTTGGGCGAATGTTTTTCTCCGCCCTGTGTAAGCGAAGTCTCGAACTGACGCAAAATTTTCTTTTGCTCTTCGCTGAGGCGCACGGGCGTCTCGACCGAAATATGGCAGTAAAGATCCCCTGGGTAGCTGGCTCGCAAACCTCGAATACCTTTGCCACGCAGGCGGAAGGTTTTGCCGGTTTGTGTGCCTTCGGGTATTGTGATTTCCCCCCGGCCCGACAACGTCGGAACTTCAAGCTCGCCACCCAATGCCGCCGTGGTAAACGGAATGGTAAGTTCGCAGTGCAGGTCTTCCCCATCGCGCTGGAAAATGCCATGAGGTTTCAGGTGGATCTCGACGTAAAGGTCGCCCGGAGGGCCACCGTTGACACCCGGTTCGCCATTGCCCGATGACCGTATCCGCATTCCGTCGTCGATACCGGCTGGGATCTTGACTTGCAAAGTCTTATTCTTGCGCGTACGGCCTACGCCGTCACAAGCCACGCATGGATCGGTGATTTCTTTTCCGGCCCCATGACAAGTCGGGCAGGTTTGCTGCACACTGAAAAAACCTTGCTGCATGCGCACCGCACCGCTACCGTCGCAAGTGTGACACGTTTTCGCATGAGTTCCAGGTTTGGCGCCCGTTCCGTGACAAACATCACAGCTTTCCCAGCTTGGTACGCGGATCTCGGTGTCGAAGCCATTAGCTGCCTGCTCGAGGCTGATATCGAGCGTGTATTTAAGATCGGCACCGCGATATACCTGAGGGCCGCCACCACGGCGCCCGCCGCCACCGAATATTTCGCCAAAAATATCGCCAAAGGCGTCGGCGAATCCTGCGCCGCCCATACCTCCGGCGCCCGCATTGGGATCAACTCCGGCATGGCCGTAGCGATCGTAGGCACCGCGCTTTTGTTCGTCGGACAACATCTCGTAGGCCTCTTTGGCTTCCTTGAATTTTTCCTCGGATTCCTTGCTATCCGGATTACGGTCCGGATGGTACTTCATTGCCAGTTTGCGATAAGCCTTCTTCAGCTCATCGTCGGAAGCATTTTTTGCTACCCCCAGCACTTCGTAATAGTCGCGTTTTGCCATTTTGGATTACTTGCGTCTGAGACGTCTATTCTTTGTGTATCTATGAGCGAAAATGCCCGATTTCCGGCATTACACCAGAAACCGGGCTCAAAGCATTACAACCAACAATTACTGGTCGCGCTTGACCTCTTTGAAGTCGGCGTCGACCACATTGTCGTCAGCAGACTCGGCAGCTTCAGCGGCACCTTGAGAAGCCGCAGCCTGAGCCTGCATGTCGGCATACATCTTTTCGCCCAGTTTTTGCGAAGCCTTGGATAGCGCTTCGACCTTGGCGTCGATAGTAGCCTTGTCAGCGTCTTTCAGAGAATCTTCGAGGTCTTTAATTGCGGCTTCGATCGTTTCTTTTTCGGATGCCTCTAACTTATCGCCATACTCTTCCAGCGATTTGCGGGTGGAATGCACCAGCGCATCGGCCTGGTTGCGCGCCAAAGCAAGTTCGGCCACACGATGGTCGTCTTCCGCATTGGCTTCAGCGTCTTTCACCATGCGATCGATTTCCTGCTCGGTAAGACCCGAGTTTGCCTTGATCGTGATCTTGTTTTCCTTGCCGGTGCCTTTGTCTTTGGCGGACACATGCAATATACCGTTGGCATCGATATCGAAGGTGACCTCGATTTGCGGCGTGCCGCGGGTTGCCGGCGGAATACCTTCCAGGTTGAACTCGCCCAGCGCCTTATTACCGGCAGCGATTTCGCGCTCGCCCTGAAAGACCTTGATGGTGACGGCAGGCTGATTATCGTCGGCTGTGGAAAACACCTGCGAAAACCGGGTAGGTATCGTCGTGTTCTTCTGGATCATCTTGGTCATTACGCCGCCCAGGGTTTCAATACCCAGGGACAGGGGTGTGACATCCAGCAGCAACACGTCTTTGCGATCGCCCGAAAGCACCGAACCCTGGATCGCCGCGCCGGCAGCAACCGCTTCATCAGGATTAACGTCTTTACGAGGCTCTTTACCGAAAAACTCTTTAACCTTTTCCTGAACCTTGGGCATGCGCGTCATGCCGCCGACAAGAATCACGTCGTCGATATCGGAGACCTTTACGCCAGCATCTTTGATGGCCGTACGGCATGGGGCCATCGTACGTTCGATCAGCTCTTCGACCAGCGCCTCGAGCTTGGCACGTGT
The DNA here is from genome assembly GCF_003971065.1 of Candidimonas sp. SYP-B2681. Lineage (GTDB taxonomy): Bacteria > Pseudomonadota > Gammaproteobacteria > Burkholderiales > Burkholderiaceae_B > Pollutimonas. Next base: position 68,656 of record NZ_RYDV01000005.1, on the reverse strand, counting down.
GATTTTCAGGCTAAGGTGTTTCGGACCAGTAGCGTCTGCCGTGATGTAAGGCAGGTTGATTTCGGTTTGCTGCGCCGAGGACAGTTCAATCTTCGCTTTTTCGGCGGATTCTTTCAGGCGCTGCAACGCCAACATGTCTTTGGACAGGTCAACGCTGCTTTCCTTACGGAATTCGCTGATGATGTATTCAATGATGCGTTGATCGAAGTCTTCGCCACCAAGGAAAGTGTCGCCGTTGGTCGATAGCACTTCAAATTGCTTTTCACCGTCGACGTCAGCAATATCGATAATCGAAATATCGAAGGTACCGCCGCCCAAGTCATAAACGGCGATCTTTCGATCACCCTTTTCAGTCTTGTCCATGCCAAAGGCGAGTGCTGCCGCGGTGGGCTCGTTGATGATGCGCTTGACTTCCAGACCGGCGATACGGCCAGCATCTTTAGTTGCCTGACGTTGACTGTCGTTGAAATAGGCGGGAACCGTGATGACGGCCTCGGTGACTTCTTCACCCAGGTAGTCTTCTGCCGTCTTTTTCATTTTACGCAGCACATCGGCCGAAACTTGAGGAGGCGCAAGCTTTTTGCCTTGCGCTTCGACCCATGCATCGCCGTTGTCAGCCTTGAGAATGCTGTACGGCATCAGATCAATGTCTTTCTGGACGGCTTTTTCGTCAAATTTCCGGCCGATAAGACGCTTGACGGCATAAAGCGTGTTTTTTGGATTGGTCACTGCCTGACGCTTGGCGGGAGCACCCACCAAAATTTCGCCATCTTGCAGATAGGCCACAATGGAAGGCGTAGTACGGGTGCCTTCTGCATTCTCGATGATTTTGACGCTGCTACCATCCATGACAGCAACACAGCTGTTGGTAGTGCCAAGGTCAATACCTATAATCTTGCCCATAATCTCATCCTGCTAAAAATTTTTAAATTCGAAAACTGCCTTAATGACTAGCAAATGGGGATACAAGGCGCCATTTCAAGCCTTATCCCGTATTTTTTAGTCGTTTTGAGCAGATGGGCCGGAAGACACCATTACAAGGGCGGGACGCAGAACGCGATCCGCGATGGTGTAGCCCTTTTGCAGCAACTGGGCCACCGTGCCTTCGGGAAGCGTAGACGGCACAGTGGAAATAGCCTGGTGCTTATGGGGATCGAAAGCCTCGCCTTCACCAGGCGCCAATTCTTTGAGCAGATTGCGTTCGAATGCCACGTTCAATTGACGCAGAGTCACTTCAACGCCATCTTTCCAGGCTTCGGCACTTTGGTCGGGTTGGGCCAGGGCCGCTTCCAGACTATCGCGCACCGGAATAAGGCTTTCGGCGAAGGATTCCGTGCCAAACTTACGCGCCTTGGCAACGTCGTCTGCAGCGCGTCGACGAATATTTTCGACTTCAGCCTTGGCGCGCAGCAACTCGTCATGATACTGCGCCACCTGTTCCTGAGCCTCGGACAATAAGGTCGCCCAATCTTCCTGGGCCTGCGCTTCTGTGCCTGGAGCCTCGGCCTGGCCTTCGTTGACCTCGAGCTGCTCGGAGGTATCAGCCGATAGGTTTTGCTTGGGATCAAGGGACTCGTTTGATGCCGACATAAAAAATCTCCACATACTAGGTATATTCAATTTGATAAAAATGGGGGCATACGCCCCCGTTTCAAGACCTGAGATGTCAGATAAGGACTAGAACCTGCTCTGGATTCAGCGATGGGTCTGTGCCAGCGTCACGGCGGTATGCATGACGGAGTCGAAGAAGTCGCGGGCCGCCTGCGGTACAGTTTTAGACGCGCGCCGGTGACGTTGCTAGTTTATTCCAACCGCAAATAACCTGTCGGCCGAGGTTAAATCAGGATATCCAGCCGGTGAGTTGTTTCTTCACCAGGTCAGTAAAACCAGCGATCCAGGCCGGATCATCATTCAAACAAGGCAAATAACGGAACTGCTGGCCGCCTTCTTCGAGAAACGCGTCACGGCATTGCATCTGGATCTCTTCCCGAGTTTCGAGGCAATCGGCCAAGAAGCCCGGGCACATGACATCGACTCGGGTGACCCCTTGCCTCGCCCATTCACGTAGCGTTGGTTCAGTATAAGGTTCCAGCCATTTTTCAGCGCCAAATCGACTCTGAAAGGAAACATGGACTCGGCTTGCATCCGGGCCTAGGCGCTCTTTCAGCAATATCGCGGTTTCCATGCAATCGCGATGATAGGGGTCGCCTTGCTCGACTGTTCGTCGCGGCAGGCCGTGAAAACTGAGTAGCAGACGTTGAGGTGTGCCATGCCGGCCCCAGTACTGGTGTACTTGAGCCGCGAGTGCGCCGATATAGCCAGGATCAGTGTGATAGCGTTTGACAAAGCGTAGTTCGGGCTGGTCACGCATTTTGCCCACGTGGGCCGCCACACAATCGACCGCAGTGGCTGTTGTACTGGCCGCGTACTGTGGGTACATCGGTACCACAAGAATGCGCTCGCACCCCGCATTACGTAACTTGTCGATGGCGCTGGCGACCGAAGGATTGCCATAGCGCATGCCCAGTTCCACAAAAACCGGCACGCCGCTGGCCGCGAGACGTTGCTGGATCCCTTCCGCCTGGGCCTGGCTCCAGACCAGAAGGGGCGAACCGTCTTCCAGCCAGATCTCTTTGTAGCGCGGCGCCAGCGCCTGGGGCCGCCGGGTCAAAATGAAGCCACGTAATATTACCTGCCATATCCATTGAGGGATCTCTATAACACGCGGATCGGAAAGGAACTCGCCTAGATAGCGGCGTATGGATTTCGCATCAGGATGATCCGGGGTACCGAGATTGATCAACAGCACCCCTACCGGCCGATCGGCGCGAGGCGGGGGCTGACTGCTAAGGGCGTGGGGGTCCGCGGGTTCGGGCAAGTACCGCGAAGCAAAAATCTGGGTCATTTATTACAGCATCCGGATAGTTCGGTCGAAAGCTGTAGCGGATGCTACAGGCTAAATGGGGTTTTGGCCTTTATTCAGGACTGATTATGGCTAAGGGCGTTGGACAGTAGCCTTGCGGTGATGTCGACGATGGGGATGACCCGCTCGTAGGACATGCGCGAAGGCCCAATGACGCCAAGCGTTCCGACCACCCGGCCATCGACGCCGTAAGGCGCCGTAATCACCGAAACGTCGTCTACCGGCATGAGTTGCGAATCGCCGCCGATATAGATTTGTACCCCTTGAGCGCGACTGGACACGTCCAGCAACTGCAAAAGATCGGTTTTCTTTTCGAAAAGCGAAAACATGCGACGCAAGCGATCCATATCGGACGCGATTTCGGAAATATCCAGCAATTTGCTTTCGCCAGAGATAACCAGGGACTCATCCGAATCTGCCGTCGCAGTGCCCGCCTCGACGGCCGCCTGCATCAGACGCGAGATATCCGCTTGCAGAGAAGACAGTTCGTCGGTAATCGAAAGCCTGACCTGCTCGAACGACATGCCGGCAAAATGCTGGTTGAAAAAATTGCTTGCTTCGAGAAGCTCTTGATCGAGATAATCGCGAGATACAAACAAGATACGATTCTGCACATCGCCATCAGGGGTGACGATAATCAGCAGGACACGTTTGTCGGACAAGCGAATGAATTCGATCTGGCGAAAAACCTGTGCGCGTTTTGGCGCCAACACCACCCCAGCGAACTGGGATAAATTCGACAAAAGCGCAGCGGCTGCGGTAACCGCCCTGCCTGGTTCGGCAGCCGGAAGGATCTGACGTATATCGCTGTAGGGCAGAACCTCGAACCGCTGCACCGCCAGCAAACGATCGACAAAAAGTCGATAACCCTTGGGCGTTGGGACCCTGCCGGCCGACGTATGCGGACTATGGATAAGCCCGAGGTCTTCAAGATCCGCCATGACATTGCGTATGGTTGCCGGGGAAAGGTCGAACATCTTCGAGAGCGTACGGGAGCCTACGGGCTGGCCGTCTGCAATATAGCGTTCTATAAGCGCTTTCAAAAGCGCGTTGGCTCGGTCATCCATGGCTTGATTCAGGGTAAATTGTAAACACTGGTTTTTCTACCTACAGCCATAAGGCTGTGGGGACCATATAATCGATTAGTCCTTATTATTTCATCAAACAACAAGGTATTTACCTTTATGCACTTTAAAACCGTTGCGCTTATCGGCAGGTATCAAGACAGCGGCCTTGATGCGCCTTTACGCAAACTGGCCAGCACACTACAGGCCGCGGGCTGCAAAGTGTTGATCGAATCTGATACCGCTCAGAATACCGCCATTACAGATTATCCTGTCGCCGATTACCAGGCAATCGGCGAACAAGCCAATCTTGCCGTCGTAATGGGCGGGGATGGCACCATGCTTGGCGCTGCCCGCCAATTGGCATACAGTGGCGTCCCACTTATTGGTATAAATCACGGCAGACTCGGTTTCATTACCGATATTCCCCTGCATAGCGCCAACGATGCCCTGGCCAGCGTCATCCATGGCACGTACGAAAGCGAAGATCGTGTCCTGCTTGAGGGGCGCGTTGTACGCGACGGCAACATTATGTTCGCGGGTCTTGCCCTAAATGACGTAGTCCTGAACCGTGCCGGCCGGGGCGGCATGATAGAAGTACGCGTGGAATTTGACGGCGCGTTCATGTACAGCCAACGTGCCGACGGCTTGATTGTAGCGACTCCTACAGGTTCGACCGCTTATTCGCTTTCGGCGAATGGCCCTATCGTACACCCCGAGCTCAACGCCATCCTGCTGGTGCCGGTGGCACCGCAAACGCTTTCGAACCGCCCTATTGTCCTTCCGGATTCGGGCTTGCTAAGCCTTACCATCACCGCTTTGGGCCGAGTTGATTCCGGGGCCAGCGTGCATTTCGACATGCAAACATGGTCCGACTGCCAGCCAGGCGACCGCATTGATGTGCGCCGCGCGAAACATACGGTGCGATTCATTCATCCGATAGGCTACAGTTTTTTTTCGACCTTGCGGCGAAAGCTTTACTGGAATCAAATGCCACAACTTTCGGACGAGGTTGAATAATAAATGCTGCGTACCTTGCACATACGCGACTTTGTCATCGTCGATCAGGCCGAGATCCAGTTCGAAACCGGCTTCACGGTTTTCTCCGGCGAAACGGGCGCTGGCAAGTCCATACTGATCGATGCCCTCTCCCTCGCCCTAGGAAGTCGGGGCGATACCAGCGTGCTGCGCGAGGGCGCCACCCGAACAGATATCTCTGCCGTCTTCGAACCTCCCGCATCGTTGCACTCATGGCTGAGCGAACACGAGTTTGATATCGACGATGACCTGGTATTGCGCCGCGTCATCGACAATCAGGGCCGCAGCCGGGCTTTCATCAACGGCCTACCCGTCACGCTAGGGCAATTGCGAGAGCTCGCTGAACACCTGGTCGACATTCACGGCCAGCACGCCCATCAAAGCCTGCTTAAATCTGCCAGCCAGCGCGACTTGCTTGACGCCCAAGGAGGGCAACAAGCCTTGGCGCGGCAAGTGCAACAGGCATGGCAACAATGGCAGCAAGCCGAGAAAACACTGATCACCGTGCGAGAAAATGCAGCGGCGCTCCAAGAAGAACGCGAACGCCTGGAATGGCAATTGTCCGAACTTGACCGGCTGGCACTGCACGAGGGCGAATGGGATGACATCACCAACGCCCACAATCGATTGGCTCACGCCCAGGCGCTGCTTGATGGCGCCACCCAGGCGCTGGCCGCCCTCGGAGAAGATGAAGGTTCGGTCCAACAGGGTCTGAATGTAGCATCCCATCAAATTCGCCAGTTGCTACGCCACGATAGCCATTTGCAGGGCGTTTACGAATCCATCGAATCGGCCCGCATCGCCAGTTCCGAGGCAATATCGGATCTGAACAGCTATCTCGACAAACTCGAACTGGACCCAGCAGCGCTCGCACACGCCGAACAGCGCATGTCCGCAATTTTCGACATGGCCCGCAAGTTCAAAATCGAACCTGCAGAGCTTCCCGCGCTGCAACAGTCTTGGCGCGACCAGCTGGCCCTCAGCCAACATGCAGGCAACATCGACCTACTGATCAAAGAAGCCCGGGAAGGCGAAAATGCCTATCGCTCCCTGGCCGACCAGCTCAGCACAGCGCGCCGGCAAACCGGTAAAAAGCTTACAAAACAGGTCACCGAAGTCATGCAGACGCTCGCGATGAAAGGCGGTGCATTCGAGGTAAGCCTGAACGCCTGTGAACCTTCCGCGCATGGCAATGAAACCGTCGACTTCCTGGTTGCCGGGCATGCCGGCACGCGACCAAAACCCTTGGCCAAAGTGGCCTCGGGCGGCGAGCTTGCTCGCATATCGCTTGCGCTATCCGTCATTGCGAGCCAAGCCGCACGGGTGCCAACGCTAATTTTCGACGAGGTCGATACCGGGGTGGGCGGAGCCGTGGCAGAGGTGGTGGGTCGCCTTCTGCGTGAGCTTGGCGAACGTCACCAGGTATTGTGCGTTACGCATCTTCCACAGGTCGCAGCGCGCGGCTCCCAGCATTATGAAGTCAAAAAATCGACAAGTGGAAGCACCACGCTGTCGATTATCGAGCCGCTGGACGCACAGGGCCGTATCAACGAGGTCGCCCGTATGCTGGGGGGCCTTAAAATCACCGACACAACCCGCAAGCACGCTAGGGAAATGCTGCTCGCGGGGTGAAATGATGCCTATTTAGTGTGTTTAGGGGAACACTCGGGGCAAATTCCGTACAGCAGCATGGTATGGCTTTCCAAGTGAAACCCCTGATCCTTGGCGACCTTGTGCTGGCGCTTTTCAATTTCGTGATCGGTGAATTCCACCACCTTGCCACAATTTGTGCAGATAAGATGGTCGTGATGATCACCATCGTTTAGCTCGAATACGGCTTTCCCCCCGTCGAACTGGCTTCGCACCAGGATACCTGCTTGCTCGAACTGGGTAAGCACGCGGTAAACGGTTGCCAGGCCAATATCGACCTCTTCGGCGATCAGGGTACGGTAAATGTCTTCGGCGCTTTGATGGCGTAAATCGGCCCGTCGGAAAATATCAAGAATCTTGAGGCGCGGAAACGTCGCCTTCAAGCCCATAGTCTTTAATTCACTTTGGTCATTCATAGCTAAAATATCTCTGGCGGTAATGATTATGTGGCAGGCTTCCAGCACAGTGCCGTACGCCTGACGCAGACTAACGCTATTATGCGTTTATTCTTAAACCTTTATGATAACGGTTTTACTCGATCCGAATATAACAGGGGCGCTTCGTGCTGACGACTGCAAAACCAGTATTTTCAATGCTTCGCGCCGGTATGGCTGCAAGTGTACTAGCCGTGGCGCTTTCTGCCTGCGGCTCAACCAATTGGGGCTTTCCTTACCGGCCCGATGTACAGCAAGGTAACTGGATTACCTCGGAGCAAGTCACACAATTACAGAAGGGTATGACGCGTGAACAGGTCAGATTCATCCTGGGAACGCCGACCCTGCAGGACATATTCCACAGCGACCGCTGGGACTATCCTTACTACAACAAGCCAGGGTATGGCAAAGAACAAGATCGCAAGTTCACTGCCTGGTTCGAAGGCGATAGCTTAAGCCGCTGGGAAGGCGACGAACAGCCCGACCGGCAACCATTCCAGAAAGCTGATACCGGGGCGAGTAAAGACGGCACGCCCCAAGGCTCAATTAGCAGTGAATCGGCGCCGCAGACACCGATCGAATCTCAAAACGCTCCTGTCAACACTGTCGCGCCCATAGGGACGGTTGAATCGCCGGTGCAGGCCGAAAGCGCTGAACCACAACACAGAAAGCCAATAATTAACGCGAACGAGCAGCGGCGTTCCACCTTAGGCGTGCCGACACCCGGTCGAAGCGGCGCCGAACCTTTGCGCTAGGAGAAACAATGCGTATTGCTATAGCAGGGGCTGACGGCCGTATGGGGCGCATGCTCATCGAAGCCGTTATGGAAAGTCCTGACCTCAAGCTGACGGTAGCGCTCGATCGCGCCGGCTCGCCTTCCCTGGGTCAGGATGCGGGAACTTTCCTGGGCCGTGAAACGGGCGTGCTTATCAGCGATAAGCTCGACGATCTTGCACAGGCAGATTGCCTGATCGATTTCACCCGTCCGGAGGGTACGCTGGCGCACCTGCAGGCGTGCGTGACGCACGGGGTGAAATGCGTCATTGGCACCACCGGGTTCGACGATGCCGGCAAAAGGGCCATTCAGGCGGCGGGTCAAAAAATAGCAGTGGTCTTCGCCCCAAACATGAGCGTCGGCGTCAATGCCACGCTTAAGTTGCTCGATATGGCGGCCAGGCTGCTTAACAGCGGCTATGACGTCGAGGTGTTCGAAGCACATCATCGTAATAAGGTCGATGCCCCTTCGGGCACTGCGCTAGCAATGGGTCAGACAGTAGCCTCGGCATGGGGCAAAAACCTGGACGACATCGCCGACTGGGCGCGTCATGGTGAAACCGGGGCACGCGAAACCGGACAGATCGGCTTTTCGGTGCTGCGCGGCGGCGATATCGTCGGCGACCACACGGTATATTTCTGCGGCACCGGCGAGCGAATCGAAATTACCCACCGCTCGAGCAGCCGGGCAACCTATGCCCAAGGCAGCCTTCGCGCCGCGCGTTATTTGTCGCGTAAGGAGTTTGGCCTGTTCGATATGCAGGATGTATTGGCCAGCTAAAGTGGCAGCCTGCCCGCGAATCTTGCGAGCAGGCGCCTACGTATCGCGCAACCTGTCGTCCACGATTACTGGCTCCTGATCCAGGCGTACTCCAAAACGGTCGGCGACATCAATGCGTATCGCGTCGGCCAGCGATTCAATATCGTGTGCCGTGGCCCCGCCATGATTCACCAGGACCAGAGCTTGGCGCTCGTGCACCCCAACGGGTCCAAGACGCCGCCCTTTCCATCCAGCTTGATCTATCAGCCAGCCGGCGGCAAGTTTATAGTCGCCGCCAGCCTGCGGATACGCAACCAAACCGGGGAAACGGGCTTTGATATCACTGAATACATCGCCAGAAACCACGGGGTTCTTGAAAAAACTGCCGGCATTTCCCATGACCGAAGAATCAGGTAGTTTTTTGCGTCTTATTTCGCAGACAGCGTCGAATATCTGGCTAGCCATCACAGAGGCGCCCGCCTTCTGAAGTACCGGGTGCTGTTGTAGATCGGGATAGTCTATTACGGGCTGCCAGTCCCGCTTGAATGAGAACCGGACTTTGACGATAAGCCATCTACCGGGTTCCGCTCGTTTGAAGAAACTATTGCGATATGAAAATTGGCAGTCGGCGGCACTCATTTCCAGCAGTTGCTTGGTGGCCATATCCCAAACAACCAGACTGTGAAAGCGCTGATCCAGCTCGACGCCATAAGCGCCGATATTCTGGACAGGCGCCGCGCCCACCGTACCGGGGATAAGCGCCAAATTTTCAAGACCATTCCAGCCCTGCGCCAAACAGCTCGCTACGAAATCGTGCCAAACTTCTCCGGCATAAGCTTCGACAATGACTTCGCGATCAGTTTCACTAACAATGGCGATCCCTCGCGACTCGACCTTGATGACCAGACAATCCAGCGCGGGGGCCAGCACAACATTGCTCCCCCCACCTAATATGAACACAGCCGGATAATCGCACGCTACGTCTGACAGTTCCGACAAATGGGCGTGAGAGTCATACCGCAGAAAAGCATTAGCGTACGCGCGCAAGCCCAGCGTATTAAGAGAAGTGAGGTCCTGATGTGTAATTTGCAGCAAAATTCAGCCTGAAGTTGATAACGATTTGACAGACCCCCATACATTTATGCTATTATTTTGGTCTTGGCTAAATATTACTAGATTTTTGGCGGTCTTTTTAAGCACATGGCTATCGCTTCACTTAAAAAGAAAACGTTTGCACGTACGAGGCTGTTAAGCCCCACACAGGCAAATGGCAAATCAGCTTGATTTGCACTGCGTCAAAAAAGTAGTTATACTGCGAAGCTTCTTTCAGCAAGGTTACTAACCAGCCAACACTGAAAAGAAATTTTGGCAGCAGTACAAATGCGGGAATAGCTCAGTTGGTAGAGCGCAACCTTGCCAAGGTTGAGGTCGCGAGTTCGAGCCTCGTTTCCCGCTCCAAATTCGAAAAAGGGAAGCCATGGTGCTTCCCTTTTTCACATGTGTTTTACCTGCGGCGCAATGGCAGAGTGGTCATGCAGCGGATTGCAAATCCGTCCACCCCGGTTCGATTCCGAGTTGCGCCTCCAAATTTTCCGGACCTCTGGTCCAGATACTAAAAAAACCCTGACCGGCATTAGCTAGTCAGGGTTTTTTGTTGCCTGCACACAAGCGCAGGCACGCTATACGGATGATCGTTTACCAGCCCATAAACTGGGCAATGATCAAAGACAGCACCCCACCGGCTGCGAGAGCCACAATGCTTTCAAACTTGATGGCTCCGCCATCGACATAGTCATACACCGCTTTCGCCACAACAACAAAGCACAGCGAGCCCAATGCTATCCCTACCCCCTCGGGAACCAGGAAGGCCGCTAACGCAATACCGGCCAAGAAGTGAAGCAACATAGTCAACGTGCGCGCACCTGTGGAGTTTTTGACTTTCAAGATAACGGATGGGGTCTTGTAGGCGATGCTTAGTTTAGAAGTATTCATGAAATGCACCAACAGAGGCGCCAGGTCGGAAAGATTAACTATTCCGCGCGGGGAGCGCGACGAATGAAAAACCTGAGCGAATCACGGTGGAAAATATTTCACCAGCCGCCGAATGTCCGGGTTTCTACTAATTTAGAACTACAAAAAGCAACAGAACCGGTGCCAAGGATGCGGACGAGGAGCGCTTTTCGATTAAATGCGTGCAAAAGATCGCAGTCACGTTCAGTTGCTTTCTTCAATATTACCACATAACTACCGTTACTTTTGACTAGGGCGGACGCCTATTTTAGACAAATGAGTATGGCCAAAAATGCCAGCAATATCGGCTATATAGCCTATAAAACACGTAACAAAATTAGGGCCGCTCAACTTGTAAATGCAAGCACGATGCAACCGGTGATTTCATAATTTTGTAATACATATCTATTTGTGACGACCTTATTTATTACTTTTTTATGAACATTCAAGATGTTTTTTTCCAGTCGTAATTGAATGCGGTTTGTTACAGAGCGCTCAAACTCCTCTGATAAAGTGCACCGTCACTAAACTTTTACTGACGCGGGCGACGCAGATGTAAGGCTTTGAAGAGGAGGTAAGCGATTTGCTTTGTACACAAGACAAATCTTCTGTCGAAATGCTGGACACCGCCTCTTCGGCGGAGACTACAGTGGGTCAGGAATCTGACGGGGTCTGGTATGTGGCTTACACCAAGCCTCGCCATGAACGGATCGCGGAGACGAATCTGAATCGGCAGGCTTTTCAGACTTACCTTCCCTTGTTCAAGACCTTTAAGATGCCAGCGAGCAAAGTGCGCAATCAGAACGACGGAAGCAACACCGGTTCTGCACAGACGCCGGAGCCCGGGCTAAAGGCGTTGACCTCCTATGAGCCGATGTTCCCGCGTTACCTGTTTTTCAGACCGTCTAGCTCGAAGCAGTCCATCGCCGCAGCGCGATCCAGCAGGGGCGTTAGTCATGTAGTGTCATTCGGCAGCGAGCTTGCGCAGGCTTCACCGCACCTTCTGCAGGCCATTCGTGAAATGGAGAACCGTCGAAACAGCCTGGAGCCGAATGCCATCAGTCCGTTTCGGACCGGAGCACACGTTCGGCTACGCGATAACCCTTTGGCCGGAATGGAGGGTGTGATTCATGCCGTTGGCGCTAAACGAGTATTACTGCTTATGGAAGTCCTTGGCCAAAGAAAATTGGTGAAGGTGAAGCCGGGACAAGTTGAATTTGTCTAGGCCTTAGAGACTATCCATCGTTCGCAGCCCAGATACACACCGCGCTGCGCATACCTCAAAAACTAAGGGCGGGTATACCGCCATTTTCCGCATTTTTGCGGAAAGCACGCAAATCGCGGAAGCGATAAAGCGAAGTTCAGGCCGTTGGCGCTACCGCGCGCCACAAATAAGAGCCAAGCCAATACAGCGTTTTCTGCCATTTTGGCAAAAAACACTGCGGTAGCCTGCCCGGCCACTTTGTAAACCATAGGACAACACGTTCTTAATCTACGTTTTTGAAAGTTCATTTGATGAGATCCAAAGTTTCAACCAACGATTCCAGCTTTACCAATCGCTGTACAACCATCTTCGCAATAATTGGCGCGGCCTTTGCGTTGTCTGCGTGCACCTTTTCACCGGGCATGCACATGGGAAGTCCTACAGCGGTTCAGGAATCGTTTGAGAGTGATGAAGCTCCGGAAGGAGCTTTGACCAAAATTACGAAAGACCTTATCAGCGAGCAGCGGACCAATCTTTCTAAAGAAGTAAAGAAAGACGTCCAGGGCCTGTTCGGTGTCGGGAAGGCCTACCGGATAGGCACGGGCGATATCGTCAATATTGTCGTCTGGGGACATCCCGAACTTGCCCTGGCCCCTGCAACCTCCAACCGCAGCACAGGATCATCAAGCCAAGCTGATGTCGGTAATGGGTACAACGTCAATCCAGATGGAATTATTCAATTTCCCCTGCTCGGGCCGGTTAAATTAGCTGGGCTGACGGAAAACCAAGCTCGTGAATTATTGACCCGACGACTTGCCAAGTATGTCAAGGATCCGCAATTGACGGTGCGAATGCAAGCCTATCGGCATGAACGCGTCTATGTAGACGGCGAAGTGCGCGAGCCGGGCCTGCAGACCATGGATGACATCCCCATGACACTGCCAGAAGCGATCAACCGCGCGGGCGGCTTCACGCCGACAGCCGATCGTTCGTCTGTCATCCTTACGCGTGGAGGCGTATCGACCGAAATCAATCTTCCTCAGCTGACTCGCCTGGGAGTGAACCCTAATAAGATTCTCCTCGCGGGAGGCGACCTGCTGCGAGTCGTAGATCGCAACGAGTCGAAGATCTTCGTGCTGGGAGAGGTTTCAGCGCCCCGTGCCTTGCAGATGCATGATGGCCGCTTGTCATTGACCGAAGCGCTCGGTGAAGCGGGAGGAGCCAACACCCTTACGTCGGACCCCAATCAGATTTACGTGATTCGTAAAGTCCCCAATGAACAGAACGCCGATAACGCCCAGGCGCAAATCTATCATCTGGATGCGGGATCGCCCTCTGCCTTCATGCTGGCAAATGATTTTGAGTTAAAGCCCCGGGATGTCGTATATGTGGACGCCGCTCCGGTTGTGCGCTGGAACCGCGTGATCAGTAATGTTCTGCCAAGTTACGACAGCCTGTTCATCAACACTCGAAACACCACTAAATAGGCGGCCCATCATGGATTCCATCCTAGTCGTCTGCGTCGGAAATATTTGCCGCAGTCCCGTGGCAGAAGCCTTGCTCAAGAAGCAGTTTCCTGACAAGTCAATCTGGTCGGCCGGTTTGGCCGCGTTGGTCGGGAAGCCAGCTGACCCCCTTGCTCAGGCGGTCGCAACGCAGCATGGCCTTGACTTATCGGAGCACCGGGCTCAGCAAATGACAAGCTGGATGTGTACACGGGCTGACCTGATACTGGTCATGGAGAGCGCGCACAAGCGGGAACTGGAACAACAGCAACCCATGTCGCGAGGAAAAATACATTGCCTGGGCGACCTGGGCCCATCCAATCTATTTGAAATCGCCGATCCCTACCGGCAAGCCGTCCAAGCCTTCGAAGCCGCTCACGCAGCTATCGACCGAGGCGTCAGATACTGGTCCGACCGCATCAGGCTATTGAGCTGAAAGGTCTTGCCCGAACGCCCTTCCCTGCCATTGTGTGCTGCGCCGCTGGCACACATATGAGTGCGCCAACATCAAGCTGCCCATCCTCAAGCGAATGACTACACCTAACGACAACAACCCACCCAGCCTCTCCGAGCTCCGGGACAACGACGACATCAATTTCCTGGGCTTGCTGGATGTGGTCCTCGAGGCTCGCTGGTTAATCGCTGCCATAGCGCTCGTCACAACGCTACTGGGCGGCATTTACGCCTTTCTTAGCCAACCCGTGTATCAGGCCGACAGCTTGATTCAGGTAGAACAAAGCCAGGGCACCACCAGCAATCTGTTAAGCGAAATGTCCACCCTGTTCGACGTGCAATCGTCTGCATCCGCCGAGATCGAGATACTGCGATCGCGGCTGGTGGTCGGACATGCGGTCGACAATCTGCAGCTATACCTCAGCGCAACTCCGAATTACCTGCCCTTCATCGGCCCCTGGCTGGCTGCACGGGCCACCGAACTGTCGGATCCAGGTTTTCTGGGCTTCGGCCGATACGTGTCGGGCACCGAATCAATACGTCTGGGTATGCTGGACGTTCCCCCACAACTGGAGGGCCAGAATCTTGCCGTACTGGTCACCGCTGAAGGATATGAACTGCAAGATGCCGAGGGTCGCAAACTTACCGAAGGCAAAGTTGGCATCGCCAGCAACTTCGATGTGGACGGCGAACCGGGCAAGATTCTGATCAACAAATTGGACGGCAAGCCTGGCGCTGAGTTCACCGTGGTGCGCCGCTCGCGCCTGGCTATGATCAAAGGTCTCCAGAACGGGTTGGTTATTACGGAAAAAGGCAAGCAGTCCGGAGTGTTGTCCATAACGCTTGCCGGTACGAATCCAGCCAAAATCACCCGGACTCTGAATGCAGTTGGGTCCGCGTACGTACAACAGAACATTGATCGCAAAGCCGCAGAGGCCGAAAAGTCGCTCGCCTTTCTGGACGATTTTTTGCCCGAACTGAAACGAAAAATGGATGAAGCGGCAGATAAATATACGCAGTTTCGCGACGCCCATGGAACATTCGACTTGGGCACAGAAGGCTCGCTGTCGTTAAACACTTCGGTCGGCCTGGAAACCCAGCTGTTCGACTTGGAACAAAAGCGGCGAGAGCTAAGCTCGCAGTTTACGGACGAACATCCCAACGTCAAATTGATCGACGAGCAGATTCGCGCGTTGAAGCGACAAATCTCACAGTTGTCCGGCCAAATAAAGAAACTGCCCGATATGGAGCAGCAATTGCTGAACCTGATGCGCGACGTCAAGGTTAATGGCGAGCTTTACGTGAACCTGCTGAACAGCGCACAACAACTCAGGCTCGTCAAGGAAGGCAAAGTTGGCAATGTGCGCGTCGTTGATACCGCCGTAGCGCCAGAAACCCCGATCAAACCGGATCGCGCGATGATCCTTGCCATAGCGGCGCTTTTCGGCCTTGCAATAGGCGTCGGCGTGGCCCTGGCGCGCAACATGATGCGTCCCGGCATCAAAGACCCTGCCGACATTGAATCGACGTTGGGGTTGCATGTGTTCGCTACCGTACCGCATTCCGAGCCGCAGACCGCGTTGCATGGAATGATATCGAATCGCGTGGCCGGCACACATGTACTGGCTGCAATCTCGCCCCGTGACCCAGCTGTAGAAAGCTTGCGCAGCTTGAGGACAGCAATGCAGTTCGCCATGCTGGACGCCACAAACAATGTCGTGCTGTTCACGGGGCCGACTCCGGGTATCGGCAAATCGTTTACGAGTGTGAACTTCGCCACCGTGGTTGGCGCGGGGGGCAAGCGGGTTCTGCTGGTGGATGCCGACCTGCGCAAGGGCTATATCAACCAGTACTTCGGGCTGGATCGCAACAATGGCCTGAGCGAACTTATCGCTGGGGGACGTTCTCTAGAACAGGTCATACATAAGAATGTCGTGCCAAATGTGGATTTGATCACCACCGGCGTGCTGCCGCCCAATCCCGCAGAGTTGCTGATGTCGCCTACAACGGCCAGCGTGCTGCGCGAGATGTCTGCCGGCTACGACGTTGTGCTTTTCGACACCAGTCCGGTACTGGCCGTTTCAGACGCCATTGCACTTGCAGGTCTGGCCGGCACGGTGTTCTTGCTTGCAAGGGCTGAAGTCAGCACCTTGGGCGAGATCGAAGAATCGTCCAAGCGCCTGCTCCAGGCAGGCACCCGGGTAAAGGGCGTTATTTTCAACGGCCTCGCCGCTTCGACTCGGCGCTATGGCTCGAAATATGGAAATTACAAGTACACCAACTATGAATACGAAGCCGAGAAGTCCTGACAGTGAGCAGTCTTAACAGGAAAATCGGAATAGGTATTGTCTGGAACATAGCCAATATGTTCGTCAGCCGCGGTGCGTCCGTGATTTTTACCTTATTCCTGGCCAGGTTCCTGGCGCCGGATGCGTTCGGGCTTATGGCGATGATTGCCATATGCTACGCGCTGGCCGACGCCTTGATGACATCGGGGTTCGGGCAAGCGATCATCCGGCAAAAACAACTTGAACCCATCGACCTCTCAACGGCGTTCTTTACCAACCTGGCCTTCAGCGTTATTACTTACCTGCTGATTTACCTGGTGGCACCCTGGGCAGCGGAGTTCTACGAGCAGCCTGAACTGACGCAGTTGATTCGAGTTACCGGCGTGGTCCTTTTCATCAACTCGTTAAAAGTCGTGCAACAGGCATTATTGAATCGCAATATGGACTTCAAGTCCTTGATGCGAGTCAATTCGATAGCGACGGTCGCCGCAGGAATCGTAGCAGTGTCGATGGCCTATGCCGGTTTCGGGGTCTGGAGCCTGGTCGCGCAATTCATGGTATCGGCGGTGGTATCGACCGGCATGCTGTGGCTCTCCAGCACGTGGCGTCCTAGCCTTTCATTCAGTGTTGCCTCGTTCAAAACCATGTTTGGTTTCGGTTCACGACTCACTCTGGAAAGCACGTTGAATGTCTTGTACGAGAATTCATACATTCTTGTCATCGGCAAGTTGTTTACCCCAGAGGTCACCGGGCTGTACTACTTTGCCAAGCGGATTCGCGATCTGATTGTCGACCAGGCCAATAGCGCGGTGCAGCAGGCAACGTATCCGGCCATGGCACAAATTCAGGACGAAAACGCAGGCCTGAAGAAAATGTACCGAGT
Source organism: Candidimonas sp. SYP-B2681 (assembly GCF_003971065.1). Taxonomy (GTDB): domain Bacteria; phylum Pseudomonadota; class Gammaproteobacteria; order Burkholderiales; family Burkholderiaceae_B; genus Pollutimonas. The sequence goes on along the minus strand of NZ_RYDV01000005.1, from coordinate 51,670 downwards.
GATTATTCAGCTGCTGTTCTTTGTAATCACCCCGAGCCTGTTGATTGTTTCCCTACTGGCAGAACCGCTGTTCCAGATAGCCTTCAACGAGCGTTGGCTGCCGGCAGTGCCCTACCTGCAACTGCTATGTATGGCGGGAATCCTGTTTCCGATACAGGCTGTCAATTTCAATATGCTTAAAGTCAAAGGCCGTACCGACTTGATCTTATACCTCGGTCTTGTCAAAAAAGCGCTTCATCTTGTTCTGCTCGCGGCATCCGTTCCTTATGGCATCGTCGGCATCCTGATTGGCCAGATCATCGCCGTCGTGCTGTCGTCATTGCCCTATATGTATTACTCAACGGCATTGATCGACTATCGCCTCTCGGAGCAAACGATCGATATTTTGAAACCGGTGGCGGCGTCTGCGGCGGCTGTCGCGACGACTGCACTACTTTTGGGTGCGGTCGACGTATCGGCCCTATGGTCCGCATTGCTTGGCGGAATGGCATTTTTCGTCCTTTATTTTGTGATCTGCCACTTCGCCAGGATCGAGGCCTACGTGCTTATGAAGAACAAACTACTCGCCCTGTTGTCTGGCCACTTGCGGACGAAAGCGGCTAAGACTCGTGCCTGATGAACACCCCCAGCGGGGACCGAACTAATGGAACTGAACGAAGTGTGGAATGGATTTAATAATGGGTAAAACGCTATTTGCCGGGGAGTATTCCTCCAAGAACGTAGGCGACGGAATCATCAAGCTGGCCATTGAAAACTTGTGTCGCGATAACGACGTAGAGGCCGATTTCAAGGATTTCTTCGGCAATCCCATAGGCGAAACCAGCTTCACACTGTCCCATGCCAAACCGAAGAAGAACATGTTGAAAACTCGATTACTGCAATCGAGTGCCGTCAACTACCTGGTCTCTATCCTGTTTTACTTCACGCGATACAAGAAGATAGCCGCCAGCTACAAGACCGAGCACTACGCTCAGGTAGTGATAGGCGGCGGCAACTTGTTAATGGATAACTTTCTTAATTTTCCTTTGCTGATATTGCGCATCGTTCAGCAGTGCGAACGCAACGCCGTTCCTGTAAAGCTTTTTTCGGTCGGCGCGGGAAAGAAATACAGTTGGCTTGCCAGGAAGATCGTCGCCCGGATTCTCAAGTCGCCCGCGGTCACCAGCGTGATGTGCCGCGACGACCATTCATGCGCTTTGGTCAAATCCACCGTCGGTAAGCCCTATGCTGATAAGGTCTATTCCAGTTTCGACAGTGCGCTTTACCTGGATAGGGCCAACACTCCCGCTGGCTCCAGCGGTACGGTGGGATTGGGCGTCATTGCTCCGTCCATACTGAAAACACTTATCCCGGAACATCCCATGTCAGACAAGGACTATGCCTTGCGGTGGTGGGCTGGGGTTGTTGAGTCGCTTGCCGCAAAGGTCGGCGCCGAAAAGATTGAACTGCTATCGAACGGATCGGATCTTGATAATGAGTTCGCACACGAACTGTGGGAAAGCCTGAAACACCAATATCCCGGTGTATCCGTCTGCACCGCCATCAAAAGCCCCGTCGATTTGATGAACAAGATAGGCAGCTATCGCGCGCTTGCGGCGTACCGCATGCATGCCGCTGTCACCGCCATGGCGCTGCAAGTTCCAGTGGTTGGTTTCGAATGGGATCCCAAGGTGCTCCACATGTTCACGTACTGCGGCAAGCGCGACTCCTGCGTTTCCTTAGCGCAATTCCCGCAATGCTCGGCGCAGGACATAGGCGCGATGCTGTTGCTTGAAACACCTGCCCACATCGATCCAATCAGGGCAAGCCTTCAGAAAGACTTTCTGTTCACTGTCAACGCCGCAATGCCGGCGTGAATAGGCAAATGCAAGACGTAAACGAAAAGCCCTCAGGCAGACTCGCGCTATTTATTCCATCGCTGAATGGCGGCGGTGCAGAACGTGTCATGGTTTCATTGGCAAACGGTTTTGCAAGGCGCGGCATCAATGTCGATCTCGTTCTGGTAAGGGATATCGGCGTTTATCGCGCCGAGGTCGCCCCCGAAGTGCGTGTGGTGGACCTGAAGGGAAAGCGCGCCTTGACCAGTTTGTTCTCCCTGGCGAACTACCTTAGGCGAGAAAAGCCAGCCGCCATGCTTTCAGCGATGAATTATGTCAATGTGGTCGCGGTATGGGCTCGTTTTGTTTCCGCAAGCCCCACACGCCTGGTGTTGTCGGAACACGCCAATCTGTCGCAAGCCGTGGCCGACACGAAAGGAATGGTGTCGAAAGTATTGCCGTGGCTGATGAAAGTGTCGTATTCCCGGGCGGACGCCATCGTAGCGGTTTCCGACGGTGTGGCCGACGATTTGAGCCGAACGCTGGGCTATTCCCGAACCGCAGTCGAGACCCGTCATAACCCTATAGAAACGGTCGAACTCGCGCTCAAAAGCCTGGACCCTTTGAATCACCCCTGGTTTGCCAGCGGTGAACCACCCGTGATTATCGGCGTCGGGCGCCTGAGCAAAGAGAAAGACTTTCCCACGTTGATAAAGGCGTTTGGCCATCTGCGGCGGTCGACTAACGCCAGGCTGGTGATACTGGGCGAAGGCGGCGAGCGGCCATTCGTGGAATCGCATAAAGACGCCTCCGAATTCAAAGACGACATACTGCTGGCGGGTTTCCAAGGCAATCCTTACAACTGGATGCGCGGCGCATCGGTCTTCGTGTTGTCGTCCCGCTGGGAAGGTTTTGGCAACGTGCTGGTCGAAGCCATGGCTTGCGGCACGCCGGTGGTCAGCACGCACTGCCCTAGTGGTCCGGACGAAATACTCGAACAAGGCAAATGGGGCCGTCTGGCTCCGGTCGGTGATGCCATCGCATTGGCCGACGCCATCAGGCAAACCTTAGCCGACAAAACCCCGCCAGATGTCAAGAAAAGGGCAGACGCCTTCAGCGTCGACCACGCGATCGACGGCTATCTGAACGTATTGGACCCGGAACGATCACGTTTTGTCTGATACTTCTATTCAAGGATTTTTATGTGTGGCCTGACAGGCTTCTTTTCACCTGCTAGCACTACTACGAGCGCCGAGATTGGTCTCGGGATGGCGGATGCCATTGCTTACCGAGGTCCTGACGACTCGGGCGTATGGTGCGACCATGCTGCAGGACTGACACTGGCCCACCGGCGCCTGTCGATTCTCGATTTGTCGCCTGCCGGTCATCAGCCCATGCATTCGGCTTGTGGCCGCTACGTCATTGCATTCAATGGGGAAATTTACAACCATCCCGAATTGCGTCAGCGCTTAAGCGACGAAGGCTTGCAAATCAACTGGCGCGGCCATGCAGACACCGAGACGCTACTGGCCTGCTTTGCCGCCTGGGGAGTCGAGGCGACACTGCAGGCCACAACGGGAATGTTTGCCATTGCCCTTTGGGACCGTGAATCCAGAGTCTTGACGCTAGCGCGGGACCGTCTTGGCGAGAAGCCTCTGTATTGGGGCTGGCAAGGCCATATGTTGCTGTTCGGATCGGAGCTCAAGGCGCTCAAAGCGCATCCCGATTTTCGGCCCACGATAGATCGCAATGCCATCGCCCTGCTTTTGCGTCATGGCTATATCGGCGCACCACATAGCATCTATCAGGGCATACAAAAGCTCGGTGCCGGTCACTACATCAATATTCAACTTCGCGACCCGGTGTCGGCGCGTCTTGCCGAGCCGCGCGCCTATTGGAAAATGAATGACGCGATCCACGCCGGCCTGGCCAATCCCTTTGCCGGCTCGGAAAAGGAAGCAAGCGATGCGATTGAGCAGCAGCTGAGCAGTAGCATAGGCGCGCAAATGCTCGCCGACGTTCCCCTGGGTGCGTTCTTGAGCGGCGGGATCGACAGCAGTGTCATCGTCGCCCTCATGCAAACACAGAGTCAGCGACCCGTACGCAGTTTCACGATCGGATTTGACGACGAACGTTATAACGAAGCGAATCACGCCCGGGCGATCGCGCAGCATATAGGAACCGAGCATACTGAACTGTATGTGCGCGCCGAAGACGCGCTAGCTGTGATTCCGCGCTTGCCCGACATCTATGACGAGCCCTTTGCCGATAGCTCGCAGATACCTACGTTTCTCGTCTGCGAATTAGCCAAGCAGCACGTCTCCGTTGCCCTCAGCGGCGATGCCGGCGATGAGTTGTTCGGCGGATATAACACCCATCAATTTGCCCCGGCGCTTTGGCGCAAGATAAGCCGGCTACCCGCGCCACTGCGGAACATGGTCGCTGGGGGTCTCGAAGGCGTGTCGGCCACTTCGTGGGACAGCATTCTGAAAACGCTAAGCCCACTGATACCCGGCAAGACCGGACGCTCACTCAATGGCGAAAAGCTCCACAAGCTGGCGGGGCTAATGTCTTCGGGCGGCCCGGAAGAACTCTATCGCCGGCTTAGCAGCCATTGGGGTCGGCCTGAGCACCTCCTGATTGGTTCCCACGAGCCCGCAACACTGCTCAACACGCCCGAGGCGTGGCCGCATACCGACAGTTTCGAACACTGGATGATGGCTGTCGGAACTCAGTCATATATGGCCGATGACATTCTGCCCAAGGTCGACAGGGCTGCGATGGCAAATAGCCTTGAAGTTCGTGTGCCCATGTTGGACCACCGGTTTGTGGAGCTTGCATGGCGCATGCCACTAGCCATGAAAATCCGCGAGGGAAAAGGAAAGTGGCTGTTGCGCGAAGTGCTGTACCGGCACGTTCCGCGCGAGCTTATTGAACGGCCAAAGAAAGGTTTTTCGGTGCCATTGGCTGCTTGGCTACGCGGCCCTTTGCGCGACTGGGCAGAGGCACTGCTGGACGAACGTCGAATCCGACAGGAAGGCTATTTTTATCCCGCGCCCATTCGTCAGGCATGGCGACTTCATTTGGAAGGTAAGCATGATTTTTCCGCCAGGCTGTGGTCCTTGTTGATGTTCCAGGCGTGGTTGGAAAGACAAACGTAAATGACTAGCAAGCATCGTATAAAAATCGCGCACGTGATCGTCGGCTTGGATGTAGGTGGCGCCGAACGCTTCTTGTATCGCCTTGTAGAAGCCCACAACGCCTGCCCCGAATTCGAACATCGGGTGATATCGCTGACCGGAAAAGGCGTGTTGGGCCCCAGGCTGGAAAAGATGGGCGTGCCCGTTAGCGCCTTGAATATGCGCAGCGTACGCGATGCGCCTAAGGTGTATTTCCGGCTGCTCGCCGCCCTTCGGAATGATAGACCCGACGTCTTGCAATGCTGGATGTATTACGCCGACCTGTTAGGAGGCCTGGCGGGCCGGCGCTTGGGCATTCAAAACATTCTGTGGGGTATACGAAATTCCCACTTCGAGTCCGGCGGAACGCGCCTGAAGCGACTGATCCGAAAAATATGCGCCTGGGGTTCTCATGCCATTCCACGGCGCATTGTTTGCGTGGCCGAATCGGCGCGCGCCGTCCACGCCGCAGCGGGCTATGACCCGTCCCGCATGCAGGTAATTCATAACGGCTACGACCCTGAACAATTCCGGCATTCCGAGTCAGCACGGCTAACCCTGCGCAACCAGCAGGGCTTCGCGAGCGACGATGTTGTCATCGGATCCGTGGGCCGGTATAGCGCTGCCAAGGACCATGCAAGCTTTATTCGCGCGGCAGGCATGGCGGGCCGTACAGACGCAAGGCTGCGATTCCTGCTTGTTGGCCGCGACCTGACGATGGAGAACCAGGCCCTTGTAACGCTGATGGACGCCACTGGTTTTCCGGAACGATTTTCTTTGCTTGGCGAACGCGCCGATGTCGCGGCATGCATGAGCGCCATGGATATCTTCTGCCTGCATTCCCGAACCGAAGGATTTCCCAACGTTCTGGGTGAAGCCATGTGCATTGGTTTGCCCTGCGTCACAACCGATGTGGGCGACGCCAACGTATTACTGGGCGAAACAGGCCTGATCGTTCCGGCTGATTCAACTGAACGGCTGGCGGACGCCATGACCCGGATGGCACAGGAGGAACCGTTGCAAAGGAAAGAAAGAGGTCAACAGTCGAGGCGGCGCATAGAACAGTTTTTTACCCTTAGGCATGCCGTCGACCAATTCGAAATGCTTTACCGGCGACCGCAAATTTGACGGCCGCTTGTCAATCTGATTTCTGGTGAAAAATGGCTTTGAAAGATTTTATTCTTAAGTACGCACCCATCGTGGTGCAAAACGTTGGCATCAGCCTTTACAACACCTTCCTTTACAGTCAGCGGCACAAGGGTCGCTACAAGGCTTACCGAGACTACTATCGCCGTTTCGAAACAGCAGCAGCGCCGGACGTAGCATGCGAGGCCGACAGGCGGCTGCATGAATTCCTGCGGGCCGCTACACAGCAATCTCGGTGGTATGGAAACCATCAAGGGAAGTCGTTGCATGAATTTCCTATCCTGGAGAAAACGCAACTGCTTGCGAATATGGATTCCATTCGCACGATGGAAGAAAAGGATGGAATTGTCAGCCTGACCGGCGGCACTACCGGCGCCTCCATGAAAGTCATATACGCACCACACGACATGCAAGAGCGCTTTGCGTTGAAGGACCACTTTCGTGCCAGGTACGGCTACAGCCTGGGAAAGAAGGTGGCATGGTTCAGTGGCAAAAGCCTCGTGCGCCCCAAGGATTTACTGCGGGGTGACGTATATCGTGACGACTACATCAACAAGATCCGCTTCTTTTCAACTTTTCATATTAGTCAGCAAAATTTCGATGCCTATTGGCAGGCATTCTGCCAATTCAAACCTGAATACCTTGTCGGCTTTCCGTCCAGTGTCTATGACCTGTGCACCATGGCCGAAGAGCGAAATCTGAAATACGACGGTTCGGTTACCGCTTTCTTTCCAACCGCAGAAACCGTGCTGCCAAAATACCGGGAAACTATTTCCCGCGTATTGGGCTGTCAGGTCATCGACCAGTATGCCGCATCCGAGGGCGCACCATTCATTCTGCAGTGCCCCAGCGGTTCGCTGCACATTCACCCCTTGACCGGTGTATTCGAGGTCGTCGACGAGAACCTGCAAGCGGCCGAGGAAGGAGAAATCCTGGTGACCGCATTCACAACCACTGGCACGCCTCTTATTCGCTACCGCATCGGCGACCGGATAAAGCTGGCGCCGCCATCGTTCAAATGTGCCTGCGGTTCAAGTTTTCCGGTAGTCGAATACATCGATGGACGGACTTCGGACTTCATCTGGTCGCCGGAAAACGGCAAAGTGAACTTGGGCAACATCAGCAATTGCACCAAAGACGTCGCGGGCATTGTGTGCTTCCAGGTGACACAGAGTGAAGCCGACTCAGTGAGCATCTCGGTTGTCGCCAATGACCAGTTCACTGCCGACCAGCAACAACACTTTCTGGACGCCATGACCCTGAGGCTGGGTAAGTCTGTTGCCGTTCACCTTCATCTTGTGCAAGAAATTCCACGCGAGAAAAGCGGCAAATTTCGTATCGTTAAAAACATGCTGACGCCCGAATCGATGAGCCCGGCCGCACTGCAAAGAAACTGATGGAACTGGCACTGACCGACACGCCCATCCATTTAGCCAGCGCCTTGCTGGTATTTTTGGCAGGCCTGTTTATTACCCTGTCGATAGGCAAGCGCCTGCAACTGCCACAACGGAGAACCTTGCTCCTTTACATGTGGCATTCGTTGTTTTGCGTTGTCTATGCCGTGTACGCCATCACCAATGGCGCCGATGCATTGGTGTATTACATCAAGGCCATGAACGGCGAGTTCATGCTGTCGGTTGGCACCGGCGCCGTGGTAAGCATTGCCACGCTTTTTGTCACGGGGTTGAACCTGTCGTTCCTCGGCGCCTGCCTGCTATTCAACATCTTTGGCAGTATTGGCTTGCTGGCCTTCGACGCCAGCCTGCGGGCCACCACCGTTGACAAGTCCGCGTTAGTACGCCGCTTCGCCACCTTGATTGTTTTCCTGCCTTCAATCAGTTTCTGGACCAGCGCGTTAGGAAAAGATTCGCTGGCTTTCATGGCAACGGGACTTGCGCTGTGGTCGGCCATGAACCTGAAGCGCAGAGCCCTGTTGATGGTCGCCGCGGTAGGGATTATGTTACTGGTGCGACCTCACATAGCCGGAATTATGGTGATTGCACTGACTGGCTCGCTCGTGTTTCAGAAAAGCATACCGCTGCCGCAGCGCATGCTGCTAGGAGGCGTGGCGCTAGCGGCAACCGCCGCCATGATTCCCTTTGCCTTGAACTACGCCGGTGTGGGCGAGGGAGCGGGTGCTGAAGATTTGGCGAGCTATGTCGAACAACGGCAGTCGGTCAACACACAAGGTGGCAGCAGCATCGACATTTCCTCGATGAGTCTGCCCATGCAGCTGTACAGCTATCTATTCAGGCCGCTTCCGTTCGAAGCTGGAAGCATATTCGCTTTAGCAGCATCGGCTGACAATCTTCTCCTGCTGTTCCTGATCGTGGCTGGCAGCTTCAAAATGCTGAAGCGAAACAAGCAAGTATCGGATACCAATCGCACCTTCCTGTGGATCTATTCTCTGCTGTCATGGCTGGTCCTGGCCATGACTACGGCAAACCTGGGGATCTCGGTCAGGCAGAAATGGATGTTCGCCCCCATGCTGATCCTACTTTTCATTTCCGTTCTGGGCAAATCGCGCCAGCGGCAGGGCTCCGGTCCCGCCGCCCGCAGACGTCGAACCCGTAGCCCCGCCACAGTCGAGCAAACATTATGAAGTTCTTACTGATCGCCGGATTCCCCGATTCGCTGCTGCAATTTCGCGGCCCACTGATTGATGCCTTGCTGGCTGCAGGCCTGCAAGTGCATATCGCGGCACCTGATTTGCCTGCGGATGACCCGATGCGCCGGCGTCTGGAAGACAAAGGTCTTGAAGTTCACGATATCCCGCTGCGCCGCACCGGCATGCGCCCCATGGCGGACCTAAAATGCGCGCTGCATCTGTGGCGGCTTATGCGACAGATAAAGCCTGACTTCGTATTGGGCTACACCATCAAGCCGGTAATCTATGGTTCCTTGGCGGGCTGGCTTGCCCAAGTTCCCCACAGATTCGCCTTGATTACCGGTCTGGGCTACGCTTTTCAAGGACAAGATGACGGAAAAAGTTCCCGCCGCTTGCTGCGCTGGTTAGTCCAAGGCCTTTATTCGCTCGGGCTGCGCAAAGTTCATAAGGTGTTTTTTCAGAACCCGGACGACGAAGCGTTATTCAGAACATTGCGCATTCTCCGCCCGGACACGCGCTCCTGCGTGGTCAATGGCTCGGGCGTGAATGTCGCTGAACATCCCCAGGCCGCACTGCCTGTTGAACCCCATTTCCTTCTGATTGCCCGGCTGTTGGGCGACAAGGGTGTACGCGAGTATGCTCAGGCGGCTGCGCGCATCCGCACTCGCCGCCCCGACGTCGTGTTCAGTCTGGTCGGCTGGATTGACGAGAACCCAGACGCCATCACCGCCGCCGAGCTCGATACATGGATTGAACAAGGCACCGTCAATTACTGGGGCCGTCTAAGCGACGTACGGCCAGCCATCGCGGCATGTAATGTCTACGTGCTTCCTTCCTACCGGGAAGGGACGCCACGGACCGTTCTGGAAGCCATGGCGATGGGCCGCGCAGTAATCACCACCGATGCCCCGGGCTGCCGAGAGACTGTGATTGATGGCGCCAATGGGTTCCTGGTGCCAGTCAGGTCGGTAGATGCCCTAGCCGCTGCAATGCAGCGATTCCTGAACGAACCTGCCTTGGCCAGGCGCATGGGTGCGAAGTCGCGCGAAGTGGCGGAAGACAGGTACGACGTGAACAAAGTCAACGCCATCATGTTGCGCGAGATGGGCATTACCGGCCGCAGTTGAATCTGCCGCCAATCAATAGCACCGCCCGCATTCCTGCGGGCAAAAGATTAGGAAATGAATGATTAAGCGCATGCTCGATATCACCGTATCGGCATCTGCCCTGTTGCTGCTCGCTCCGGTTATGGGCGTCGTGGCGTGGCAGGTCCGACGCAAGCTGGGTTCGCCCGTCCTCTTTCGCCAGGTACGGCCCGGACTTCACGGTCAAGCCTTTGAAATGATCAAGTTCCGCAGCATGCGAAACGCGCGGGATGCGGATGGCCGGGCATTACCGGACGCGCAGCGCCTGACTGCGTTCGGCGCCCTTCTGCGCTCTACGAGCCTGGACGAATTGCCTGGACTGTGGAACGTGCTTAAGGGCGATATGAGCCTGGTCGGGCCGCGTCCCTTGTTGATGGAGTACTTGCCGTTATACAGCCCTGAACAATTCCGACGCCACGACGTGCGTCCAGGAATAACCGGCTGGGCACAGGTGAACGGGCGCAACGCGCTGAGTTGGGAAGACAAGTTCCGGCTGGATGTCTGGTATGTCGAACATCAGTCTTTTTGGCTTGATATGAGGATTTTATTGTTGACGATCAAGAAAGTTTTACTACGCGATGACGTTAGCGCTGAAGGCGAAGCAACGGTGGCCCGGTTTACGGGATCGCCAAACGTTGAGCCGGGCGCAGCGTCAGAACACACGAGGCACCAAGCATGAGCAGTCCACTATATGCAGTTTACGGCGCCAGCGGCTGCGGCCGCGGCATTATGCCTATGGCAAAAGTCCAACTCGAAAAACTGGGAGTCGCTCCCGAGAGGCTGGTATTCATCGACGATGCACCCACGGCAACTCATCTCAATGGGCATAGAGTACTGACCTACGACGAATTCATGGCAAGTGAGGCAGACCGGCGTTATGCGATCCTGGCGATTGCCAACGGCGCAATCCGCGAAAAGCTCGCCAAACGGTGCGCCACCGATGGCGTATTGTCCTGGTCAGTACGCGCAACCAATGTGATCACCATGGACGACGTCACCCTGGGCGAAGGCGCAGCCCTCAGCCCTTTTGTGACCCTGACTTCGAATATCCGCATCGGGCGCCATTTCCACGCCAATCTTTATAGCTATGTCGAACACGACTGCGTCATTGGCGACTTCGTCACGTTTGCGCCCGGGGTGAAATGCAATGGCAATATTCATATACACGACCATGCCTATATTGGGGCTGATGCCGTGATCAAACAAGGTAAGCCGGACTGTCCGCTTGTCATTGGACGCGGCGCAGTGGTCGGAATGGGCGCCGTCGTCACTCGCAGCGTACCTCCTGGAGCCACCGTCGTGGGAAACCCTGCCGCTCGTCTTATAAGGAAGTGAGAATATGCTGAATACCGCCTTTTCCGGCTGGCCTTCTTTTACTGATGAAGAGGCCAATGCCGTTCGTGATGTCGTTCTTTCAAATAAAGTGAACTACTGGACAGGTCAGGAATGCCGTCAGTTCGAAAAAGAATTTGCGCAATGGGCCGGTTGCGATTATGCCGTAGCAGTAAGCAACGGAACGCTGGCCCTTGATTTGGCGTTAAAAGCATTGGGTATCGGTCCCGGCGACGAAGTGGTGGTGACGCCACGCACTTTTCTTGCATCGGTTTCTTGCATTATCAATTGTGGCGCCACGCCAGTTTTTGCGGATGTGGATCGCGATTCGCAAAATATCACTGCCGACACCATACGCCCAGTGCTAACGGATCGCACGCGTGCCATTATTTGCGTCCATCTGGCCGGCTGGCCTTGCGACATGGACCCCATTATGAGTCTGGCCGATGAACATAGCCTGTTCGTAATCGAAGACTGCGCTCAAGCGCACGGAGCGCAATACAAAGGGCGCAGTGTTGGATCTATCGGTCACATCGGGGCGTGGTCATTTTGCCAGGACAAAATCATGACGACGGGCGGCGAAGGCGGCATGGTCACCACCCGTGATCATGGGCTTTGGTCCGCGATGTGGTCGTTCAAAGATCATGGAAAAAGTTGGGAAGCCGTGTACGAGCGCGAGCATCCTCCGGGCTTTCGATGGGTGCATGAAAGCTTTGGCACCAATTGGCGCATGATGGAGACACAAGCTGTCATAGGCCGTATTCAATTACGACGGATGCAGCAATGGCAGCTTAGCCGCCTTAATAACGCGCAGCGCATTTGGGACGTCGCGAGCCAATTGCCTGGTCTTCGCGTGCCCGTTCCGTCACCCGACATTCAGCATGCCGCTTATAAATGCTATGTGTTCGTCGATCCGTCACAGCTAGAACAAGACTGGACTCGCGATCATATTCAAGACGAGATCACCTCTCGTGGGGTGCCCTGCTATTCAGGTTCGTGCTCCGAGGTTTACCTGGAAAAAGCATTCGACCACGGCACCTGGCGCCCCCAGACACGACTACCGGTTGCACGAGAGCTTGGAGAGACCGCGCTAATGTTCCTGGTGCACCCAACGCTCGACAGTGCCGAGATCGAAAAGACATGCGAAGTGCTCAAAGAGGTCATGTCACTGGCAACAGTCACCGGTGAATGCGATGTTCGCTGAGATCAAACGCCATCTTCCGGACCTGCGTGTTCGGCTTCTTGCCATGACGCGCGATGAGAAACGGCTGCTGCAGATTGTCGCCGATGCCGTCCTTATCTGGATCGCTTTATGGCTGGCGTTCTTTATACGGCTGGACGACGCGTCGCAGGTTGAACCTTTAGAGGGCCATGCATGGCTCTTTGTACTGGCGCCGATACTCTCAATACCACTCTTTGCGAAGTTCGGGCTCTACCGCGCCGTTATGCGCTACTTCGGCAATCAAGCGTTTACCACGATTGCCAAGGCCGTTACCGCGTCAACCGTTTTGCTGGCCCTTGCCATTTACATCTATGGCAAGCCGCCCGCAGTGATCCCGCGCTCAGTCGTGATCATTTACTGGATGCTATGCCTGTTGCTGATAGGCGGGCTGCGGGTCGTCATGAGGCAGTATTTCAGCAGCGACCGGCTCAGTCTCAGGACAAAGCCGTCGGAACTGCGAGGCGGCCAACGAAAAGACGTGCGTCCACGCGTGATTATCTATGGAGCGGGAGCAGCCGGTAACCAATTGCTCCATGCCTTGCGCATTGGCCGCGAAATGATAGCCGTCGCCTTCATCGACGATAACCCGGAACTGGCGGGTCGCCTGCTGGCGGGGCTTCCTGTACATGCGCCGAACGATCTCGATAATTTGCTGGGAGGCACTGAAGTGGATGAGGTGCTGCTGGCCATTCCATCGGCCTCACGCGCGCGCAGAAACGAGATCATCGACATGCTGACGCCCTATCCCGTCTCCATACGCACGATTCCGGGATTCATGGATCTGGCCAGCGGCCGGGTGCAAGTCGAAGCTCTGCGGGAAGTCGATATTGACGACCTGTTAGGGCGCGACACGGTGCAACCTCATCCTGACCTATTTGAACGCTGCATCCGGGATCAGGTGGTCATGGTCACAGGCGCCGGTGGATCGATAGGTTCCGAGCTGTGCCGGCAAATTGTACGCAATGCCCCACAAACGCTCATTCTTTTCGAGCATTCGGAATTTGGTCTCTACAACATTCAGTCCGAGCTGGAAAGCCACATACGTAACGCCGGACTCGCAATGCGCGTTATTCCCATACTTGGTTCGGTGCGCAATCAGAGCCGGCTTTTTGACGTCATGAACTCGTGGAAAGTCGACACCGTCTATCACGCAGCCGCCTATAAACACGTGCCTATGGTGGAACGCAACATCGCCGAAGGCATTGTCAACAACACCTTCGGAACCCTATATGCGGCACAGGCCGCCATGCGGGCCGGGGTGAAGAATTTCGTGCTGATCTCTACCGACAAGGCGGTTCGACCCACAAACGTCATGGGAAGCACCAAGCGTCTTGCTGAACTGGTTCTGCAAGCGCTGTCCAGCGAGCCCATGCCACATCTGTTTGGTCCAAACGAACACCAGGCGACAACCAACCGGACGCGCTACACCATGGTCCGATTCGGCAATGTGCTGGGCTCATCCGGGTCGGTCATTCCGCTATTTCGCCAGCAGATACGCAAAGGTGGTCCCGTTACGGTGACCCACGCCGACATTACACGGTACTTCATGACCATACCGGAAGCGGCGCAACTGGTTATCCAGGCAGGGTCCATGGGTTCGGGCGGGGACGTATTTGTGCTGGATATGGGTGAGCCGGTGAAAATATCTCAGTTGGCCGAAAAAATGGTTCAGCTTTCAGGTCTTAGCGTGCGGTCGGCACGGAATCTGGATGGGGATATCGCCATTGAGTTCACCGGGCTACGTCCCGGAGAAAAGCTTTACGAAGAACTGCTCATCGGCGACAACGTCACGGCGACGGAACACCCGATGATCATGCGTGCACAGGAAAGTCAGCTGGACTGGGAGACGCTTAAAATTGCCCTTACGGAACTGGCCGGCGCCATCAGAGAAGACGACTATCCGAAAGTCCGGACGCTATTTTTCCAACTGGTCGACGGCTATAAGCCGGATGATGCCATTGTTGACTTAATACATCAGCAACGCGCGCACCGCGCTTCCGTTGCCCACCGGGTGTAGCGAAAACGCCCATTTATAACTTTTGGTAATATAGGTGTTCGAAAAAATTACTTCGCCATAGTAAGGCTTACCATTACAATCGTCCATTCTTTACACCATCTGCGGCAGCAGTCCGTGCTTTGAAACGGCCTGCTGCCTTTTTGTATCTGACTCATGATAGAAATACAGGCAGTATCCCAGCGTTTCGAAGGCCCATCCGGGCCGGTCGATGCTATACGCGACGTAAGCATTTCGATACGCAAGGGCGAGATCTTCGGCATTATCGGGCGCAGCGGCGCCGGCAAAAGCACCTTGGTGCGCACCCTGAATTTATTGAACCGCCCTACCTCGGGCCAGGTACTGCTGGATGGCAAGGATATTACCAGCCTGAATCCCGCCGAGCTGCGAGCCGCGCGGCGCCAAATCGGGATGATTTTTCAGCACTTCAACTTGTTATCTTCAAGAACGGTATATGGCAATATTGCGCTGCCTCTGGAATTGGCCGGTGTCAGCAAAGCGGAAATCGAGCGAAAAGTACGCGAACTGCTGAAGCTGGTCGACCTGTCCTCGCTGGCAGACCGCTACCCGGCCCAGATCAGCGGCGGTCAGAAACAGCGTGTCGGCATTGCTCGTGCCCTGGCCAATGATCCCAAGGTGTTGCTCTCGGACGAGGCGACCTCGGCGCTGGACCCTGAAACGACGCGATCCATTCTGGACCTACTGAAAAGAATCAATCGCGAACTAGGGCTGACTATCGTACTGATTACACACCAGATGGAAGTCATCAAGATGATCTGCGACCGCATGGCCGTTATGGAAGCCGGCGAGTTGATTGAACATGGATCAGTGCTGGACATATTCCGGGCTCCTCAGCATCCAGTGACACGCTCGATGATAGGCGATGTCATCGGACAGGACCTTCCCAAGGGCGTGCTTCAGCGCGTTCGGGCAAAACTGGCCCAGACCCAGGAGGGCGAAGGCCAGGATCACTTGCTTCGCCTGGCTTTTACCGGCACAGGCGTTGAAGACCCTTTGCTATCGGAGGTGGTGCGACGATTTGGACTGGACTTCAATATCCTGCACGGTCAGATCGATGAAATCCAGGAACAGGCTTTCGGATCACTGGCAATTCTGGCGCGCGGAACCAGCGAGCAAATCGAGCAGGCGAAGGCATTCATGCGTTCGCGCGGCGTAACGGTAGAGGAGTTGAATCATGTCATCGCAAATGATTGACTTGTTTATAAAGTCATTTCTGGAAACCTTGCTGATGGTCGGAGTATCCGGCGTAATCGGCGCGGCGGTTGGAGTCCCGCTGGGCGTGTTTTTGTATTTGACTGATCGCAATGGCGTGCTGCCGGCAATCACCCTTAACCGTAGCCTGGGCATTATTGTTAATGCAGTGCGCTCGACGCCATTCATTATCTTGCTGGTTGCCATTATTCCGCTTACGCGTTTTTTTGTCGGAACCTCAATCGGGACTGCCGCCGCCATTGTGCCTTTAACGATCGCTGCTGCACCATTTGTCGCCCGTCTGGTGGAAACCTCGCTGCGCGAAGTCGATCGCGGCTTGATTGAAGCGGCTCAGGCCATGGGCGCCACCACTTGGCAGATTGTCTACAAAGTATTGGTTCCAGAAGCGTTTCCAGGCATCGTCGCGGGCCTGACCATTACCTTGGTCAGCCTGGTCGGCTATTCCGCCATGGCGGGGGCCGTCGGCGGCGGTGGCCTGGGCGACTTGGGCATACGTTATGGATATCAACGCTTCCTGCCGGAAGTTATGTTGCTGGTCGTACTGATTTTGATTGTTTTTGTTCAACTGGTGCAGACCTTAGGTGATGCATTGGTACGTCGTTTGAGTCATCGCTAGCCTTATTCCGGTCATCGCGATTTCACTATTATTTTTCAAGAGGAAGCAAATGAAGCGTCGTCAGTTACTGCAATTCGTAGCCGGTCTGGGCGTCGTCGCCAGCCTTGCCGCCAGCCCTGTCATGGCTCAGGACAAAACCTACAAAATCGGCGTCACCGGAGGCCCGCATGCCCAGATTCTTGAGTTCGTAAAAGGCATTGCCGCCAAAGACGGCTTGAAGATCGAAGTGGTGGAATTCAGCGATTATGTGCAGCCTAATGCAGCACTGGCCGCTGGCGATCTCGACGCCAACAGCTATCAACACCTGCCTTATCTGGACGCGCAGATCAAAGACCGCGGCTACAAGTTGTCGAATGCCGGCTACACGATCACCTTCCCAATGGGCATTTATTCCAAGAAAGTCAAAACATTGACCGACTTGCCAAATGGCGCTCGGGTTGGCATTCCCAACGATCCAACCAATGGCGGTCGCGCCCTGCTCGTGTTGCAATCGCAGGGACTGATCAAGCTTAAGGCCGACGCCGGCCTGAAAGCGACACCCCTGGATATCGTTGAAAATCCTAAAAAGCTGAATATTGTCGAACTCGATGCGGCGCAATTGCCTCGCTCGCTGTCGGATCTGGATGCCGCTGCGGTCAACGGTAATTATGCAGCCTCGGCCGGTTTGGACCCAGTGAAAGACGCCATCGCCATCGAAGATGCAAAAGGCCCTTATGCCAACCTGATTGCGGTACGCACTGCCGACAAGGACCAAGCCTGGATCAGCAAACTGGTGAAGGCTTACCACTCGCCAGAAACCAAGGACTTCGTGAATACCACTTTCAAGAACTCAGTGATTACCGCCTGGTAAATCGCCTAAGAACGACCGCTCTGTCTTGCAGCCCCGCCATACGGTATCGTGCCGTGGCGGGGCTTTTGCGTAGGGCCGGACGGCTATTCAAGATAAGAACACCACAAGCCAGGACTCGGCATTGCTAGTACTATCGTCCCGTATACCGACATGCGGATGATGATGACTATGGACGACAATGTACTCGCCGCGATGGCTCGCTGGCCTGATGTGCCAGATGTATATGGGTGGCTTTCATTATCGGAAAGCGGTCATTGGCGTCTGCATCCGACAGGAGACGCCTGCGCCGATGGGAACGATAGCAATAGTCTCGATAGTAATGATGGTCCCCGTACCGGCTCGCACGCTCCAAGCCGCGGCGAAGGTATAACCAGCCCGCAGATCCTTCGGTTTATTGATCACAATTACGGTCACGACGATCAAAAGCGCTGGTTTTTCCAAAACGGCCCACAAAAAGTCTATGTACGTGTGGATGCCGCCCCCTATATCCTGCACACCCAGACTGCCAGTTCCGCCAACCCTTGCGGGCTGGTCACCCATAATGGCCTGGCTGTCGGCGCCATTCGTGAGTGGTGCCTGGATGACAGCGGAAAACTATATGCACAGACCGACCACGGTCCGGGTTTGGTCGCTGGCCGCGACCTGGCATTCATACTGGAACGGCTCCACACCCTTGACGGACAAGCCCTTCTTGAGATTCTGGAGCGTTATCCGGACCGGAAAGATCCTCTTGACACACAGCCGCTGCGAGGGGCAGACACCGGGCCTGCGACGCCGCACAATAAGAATAAGCGGTCAAGCGCCAAAACGCCCTTCCAGTTTGCCGCGGCGACCGACATTCCCCGGCTACTTGGGTTTGTACGCTGCCCGACACCATCAAAATAGACTTACTTCCGGCTTCTCATGAAGCCGCCGATTTGGTTAGAATCATCCTATGACCTTGCAAGCTCCCACTTTCTACTTTCCTGCTCCGCGCGCGCAAAAATTTTGTAGCCAATGTGGCAATCCTCTCAGCCTGTACATACCGCCAGACGACAATCGCCTTCGGGACGTCTGCGATACATGTGGCGCGGTGCATTACCAGAATCCGCGCAATGTGGTGGGCGTTGTGCCGGTGTGGCAAGACAGGATTCTGCTTTGCCGGCGGGCTATCGAACCACGCTACGACAAGTGGACATTACCTGCCGGCTTCATGGAGCTTGGTGAAACGACGGCTGAAGGCGCGATGCGGGAAACGCAGGAAGAGGCAGGGGCACAAATCGAATTAGGGCCGCTTTACACCGTGATCGATGTTCCCCACGCGGAGCAAGTACATTTCTTCTATCTGGCAGAAGTGCAAAGTGCAGAACTCTACCCTGGCCCCGAAAGCCTCGAAGCGGCATTCTTCGACCTCGACGACATTCCCTGGTCCGAACTCGCGTTTCGCACCGTAACCACCACACTGGAACACTACCTCGCCGACAGGCAAACGGGTGTGTTTCCCGTTCATCACTACGTTATACCGGGACCTTTTCCTAAATAGAGGACAGGTTTCCGGCTCGGACGTGCATTTTTTCTTGTAAAGGCAGCACCTACATGGCCCGGCTGATCTGGCTAGACGAGTACGCCCCGCTTCCTCATCCTGATCAGGCCCTGCCAGAAGGGCTATTGGCAGCCGGCGGCGGCTTATCCATTGAGCGCCTGACCGAGGCCTACAGCAAAGGAATATTCCCATGGTTCAATGAGGGCGAACCCGTATTATGGTGGAGCCCCGACCCGCGCATGGTGCTTTCATGCCACGAATTCAAGGTTTCCCACTCGTTAGCCAAAAAACTTCGACAGATTGGCCGTAACGAATGCAGCGCCGAAGCCAGGATACGCGTCACCACCAACACTGCCTTTATGCAGGTCATCCAGGCATGTGCTGCTCCCCGAAGAACTCAGCTCAATACATGGATCTCGCCAGCCATCCAATCCGCGTACGGCGCCTGGCATCGCGCCGGACGTGCACACAGCGTGGAAACCTGGATCGACGGTCAGTTAATGGGTGGCATTTACGGCGTCAATCTGGGCACCTTTTTCTTTGGCGAATCCATGTTTAGCCGCGCGAACAACGCCAGCAAGGTGGCCTTGGCGTATCTCGTGGCTTTTCTGCAGGAACGGGGTATACAGCACGTAGACTGCCAGCAAGAGACAGAACATCTTGCCAGCTTGGGTGCCAAGCCGATCAGCCGCAAGCATTTCCTGACCCTGTTAGCGCAAGCATTACAGAACCCGCCGCCCAAATGGGGTTCCGGTCAAATACTGCGATCAGGCACGCTTGCGCCCAGGGAATGAATGACGCCATAATAGTTGTACAGCATTACCGAGTGCAGCCATGAGCCATCCGACCGAGCTAAAGCTTAAAACGTTGCAGTTTTACTCTACGGCGGTTTATCCGTGCAGTTATATTTCAGGACTTGACGCGCGATCGCAGGTGGCCGCTCCTACGCACCTCATCGATACCGGCACTTATTCCAGCCTGGTCGAGCAAGGTTTCCGACGCAGCGGCCTTTTTACTTATCGGCCCCATTGCGATACATGCCAAGCGTGCACCCCCATTCGAATCGATACTCAGCGCTTCGCTCCTAGCCGAACGCAACGCAAAGTTTGGAAGCGGCACAGCGCGCTTCAGTCCCAGGCGATGCCCCTGCACTGGGAAGCCGAGCATTTTGATTTGTATTTTCGCTATCAGCAGGGACGCCATCCCGGGGCGGGCATGGACGAAGATAGCCAGTCCCAGTACCGACAATTTCTGCTTACCAGCCGGGTCGATTCGCGGCTAGTCGAGTTCCGCTTGCCTTCGGGCCAACTGCAAATGGTGTCGGTGATCGACGTACTGGAAACCGGACTTTCGTCGGTTTATACCTTTTTCGACCCTGATGCTCGGGGCAGCCTGGGAGCCTATGGGATTCTCTGGCAGCTTGAACAATGCCGCAATATGAAGCTGCCATGGCTGTATCTGGGTTATTGGATTCGCGAAAGCCGTAAAATGGCATATAAAACACAATACACACCCTACCAGATACTTCAAAATGGAGTCTGGACCGAGCCGGCCACCTTATAAAGCAACAATGTCACTTCTATTCAACTCATACCCTTTGGCTCGCTCAGTACTGTTTTCGCTTGACGCCGAAGCCGCTCACGAGCTAACGCTCTCCTCATTGCAAAAAGCCTACGACTGCCGCCTGACCCGTAACCTGCTGGCATCTGAACCCGAATTGCCCACCACGCTTATGGGCCTTAGCCTACGCAACCCCGTCGGCCTGGCTGCGGGGCTTGACAAAAACGGGGCCCATATCGATGCACTTGGAAATTTGGGATTTGGCTTTGTGGAAGTGGGAACCGTGACTCCTCAACCACAAGCAGGCAACCCCAAGCCACGTATGTTCCGGCTCCCGCGAGCCGAGGCGCTGATTAATCGACTGGGGTTCAATAACCATGGGCTCGAAGCCTTTATCGCCAATGTGCAAGAAAGCCAATGGCGCAGCAAAGGTGGCATCCTGGGCCTTAATATCGGCAAGAATGCAACGACTCCCATTGAGCGCGCTGTAGACGATTACTTGGCGGGCCTTGAGGGTGTTTACCCCCATGCCGATTACGTGACCGTGAATATTTCATCGCCGAATACACAAAATCTCCGGTCCCTCCAGGGCCAGGACGAGCTTGCCGGACTATTGCTTCCCTTGCAGGAAAAGCGTAAAGCGCTTGCCGACCAATGGGGGCATCGCGTTCCTATGGTGGTAAAGATTGCGCCCGACTTGAACACCGAACAAATCGATATCATCGCTGCCCTGCTCCCGCGCTACGATGTCGACGGCGTCATTGCCACCAATACCACGCTGTCACGTGATGCCGTGCAAGGCCTGCCGCAGGCCGGTGAAGCCGGGGGCTTATCAGGCCCGCCGGTGCACGAGTTGTCGTTGCGGGTGATTAGCCGCTTGCGCGAACAATTGGGCGCCTCGTTTACCATTATCGGTGTAGGCGGGATCGTGTCGGGTAAGCAAGCTAAAGAAAAAATATCGGCCGGCGCCGACGCAATCCAGTTATACACTGGCTTGATCTATCGCGGTCCGGCGTTAATCCGGGAATGCGTGCGAGCGCTCGCATAACGGCAGCATAAGCTGAAGCCCCGAAGAATTTCTTCTTCGGGGCTTCAGATTTTCAGCCATGTACGGTATGTTGCAGCAACGCTGTACCGCGCTGCCGCTACACCGCTACCGCACTATTCAGGCAGAAGCGCGGCGGGCACGTGGGCCGCCCGATTTCGCTGCTTCGGCGGCGTCGGAAGCCGCCTTGAAGGTTGCGTTCGTTGCTGCCGTAATGTTGGATTCAGCGGCATCGGCAGCCTGACGGGTAGCCTTGGCAACCGATTCATAAGCACTGTTGGCCGTGGCCAGCGAGGACTTCAGCAGGGCAACGGCGCCTTCCGATCCAGTAGGTGCGTTCTTGGCGATTGTGTCGATGACTTCAGTTACTTGTTGCTGGCCCTGAGCAATTTGCTCTTCGGTTAGCTTGGATAAATCGACCTGCACACCCGAAACGATGTCATATACATGTTTGCTGTAGGCCAGCGCTTTTTCAGCACCGGGCTGAACCAGAGCCGACGTGAAAGCGAGTGCTTCCTGAGCATCTTTGACTTCAATGACTTGCTGCGACTTTTCAGCAACTTCTTCCATCGTGGCTTTAATGACTTTGAGATTCAAGTCGACCAGTTTTTCGAAACCACCAAAAAATGTGTTCTGGATAGCAAGGAATCTGTCCAGCGAAGCTTTTTGGTTGGCCAATACTTGTTGAGGGATCGCGCTCATAATATTTCCTTAAATGGAACCTGTAAGGTTCGTGGTAGTTGAACTAGGGTTCAAGCGTAAATCTAAAGAAGGTTAAGCAAATCACCTGCAACTGTGAAAACCTTCCATGCTGCACCGCACAAAACAAATTCTACCCGATTAATTCTTCAAGTCAACCATTTTTTGTTGCGCCGCAACAAACGGCCAGGTACGTAGAAATACAGGCGAATCTGTCCTATTGTTATCGGCTATAAGGGCTAAACCTAAGCGACAATGTGTCGATATTGCCGTAGCATCCGCGTCAGCTTGATGACAGTTTTCCCGGGAAGGATAAATTGTCCTACCGCAAACTATCAGAGGCAACCTATATAACAAAGTTATTGCCATCGCAATAACTCTTAACAATTTTGTTTGCCGACGCGCAAACGGAGACTGAATCATGCACCACTCTTTGAAGCACAGCCCAGCTTTAGTTTTGGGAGCCCTACTGCTGGTAGGGGCCGCTCAAGCCGCCGAGTATCCGACTCACCCCATCAATATGGTGGTGCCGTTTTCGGCAGGCGGGCCTACCGACAACGTAGCCCGTTCACTCGCTGAAGCCATGCGCCCCACCCTGGGCCAGCCCGTCATCGTGGAAAACAAAGGCGGAGCGGGCGGCACTATCGGCACCACCCAGGTTGCGCGCGCCAAACCAGACGGCTACAGCCTTTTACTGATGCACATCGGTTTCTCTACTGCCCCTTCCTTGTATAAGAACCCAGGTTACGATCCCAAGACCAGCTTCCAGCCCATTGGCCTGGTGGTGGATGTGCCCATGACGATTATTGCGCGCTCGGATTTCCCCGCGAACAACATCAAGGAACTGGTCGAATATATCAAAAAGAATAAAGAAAAAGTTTCGCTGGCCAATGCAGGTATCGGCGCGGCAAGTCAATTGTGCGGCACCATGTTTACCCAGGCAATCGGGGCGGACCTACTTACTATCCCCTACAAGGGTACGGCTCCCGCCATGAACGATCTACTAGGCAAACAAGTGGATATTCTGTGCGATCAAACCACCAACACCACCCAGCACATCAAAGCCGGAACGGTTAAAGCCTACGCGGTAACCAGCAAAGAACGGGTCAGCACGTTGCCAGACCTGCCAACAATGCAAGAGTCGGGCTTTAAAGATTTCGAAGTCGGCATCTGGCATGGCATGTGGGTACCGGCAGGTACGCCCAAGCCCGTTACCGACAAGTTGGTGACAGCACTTCAAACGGGGCTTGCGAATCCCGACTTCCAGAAACGCATGGCTGGTCTGGGCGCAACCGTATTGACGTCGGAAGCCAATCCCGACGCGTTGGCCAAGAAAGTGGCACAACAGGTGCCCCAGTGGGAGGACATGTTCAAGAAAGCCGGCCTACAGCCGCAATAACAACGCTACAGATCGGTTCAGACGGCTGGGAGGCCGTCTGAATTCCGTCTATTCCTGTCCTTCGTAGCCCAAGGCTTCCGATATTTTGGCAGCCGTGCCAAGCAAAATCGGTATCCATTCATCGCGCATGCGCTCAGCTGGTGCCGAAATCGATAGCCCGGCCTGTAATTTTCCTGTGTCATCGTAGACGCCGGCCGCGATACATCGCACGCCCATTTCAAGCTCTTCGTTATCGCGCGAGTATCCAAGGCGCCTTATTAAAGCCAGATCGCGCTCGAGTTGTTCGGCCTGGGTAATGCTATTGCGGGTCGTACCAGCCAGACCCGTACGCATGGCATACGCCCGTACTTGCCGCGGATCGCTGACCGACAAAAATAGTTTTCCGGTAGAAGTCAGATGCAAAGGCGCCCGGCCTCCGATCGCCCGTACGACTTGCATGCCAGAACGTTCGCTCCATGCGCGCTCGATGTACACAATTTCGTCGCCCTGCTGCAAAGAAAGATTAACGGTCTGCCCGGTAATCTTGTGCAGTTCGCGCATCGGCTCGATTGCAACCTCGCGCACATTAAGACGGCCTTTGACCAATGAACCAAGCTCGAGCAACCGCATGCCCAACTGATACAGGCCGCTGTCGACCCTTTCAACGTAACGGCCGACAACAAGATCGTTAAGAATGCGATGCGTCGTCGAGGTGTGCAGGCCGGTGGCCGCTGCCAGATCTTTCAAAGGAACCGGTTCTGAATGCCGGGCCAGTACGTCGAGCAAGCGCATGGCGCGTTCCAATACCTGAATGGTAATGGGCGAATCTCGCATCGCTGGAACGCTGGGGACAACAGGGGTATATAAATAAGATTGTGTCATGGCCTGGTTATGTCGCAATGCAACAATTCCATAATATGAAACAAACAGTCCGTCTGGCAAGATTTATTTTTGGGGAGGAATAAGTTCCCCGCCAACTCTGAGCACTTCCGATCGCAGATACGCCAAGGCTTCAGCGGCAGCTTGAGGCTCCCCTTTGACGCCCAAATCAATATGCGGGAACCCCGTCTCGCCCATACTGGGCAAGCTGAACGCCTTCACGCCCGGCCATTTTCGTTCGAGCTCTTCTAGGGCAGGCGTAATACGGGATTCGGGCAATTTGAAAACCAGGAAGGAATGTTCAACCCGGGTAATGGTGTGATGAAGGTCGCGGTAGCGCGTATCGAGCGTCCATTCCATCATGGGCCATGCCATGACGGGAAAGCCGGGCATGAATGTGTGGTTATGCACAAAGAAGCCGGGTATCTTGTTATAAGCATTGGGGACAATTTCGGCGCCTTCGGGGAACATGCCCATCTGCAAACGTTGCTGATTCTCGGGCAGGGACATATCACCGCTGCCTTGGCCGCGGCGTTCGTTATCGGCGCAACGTTCGGCAATCAGATGCGCCGCCTCGGGATGTAAAACCAATTCCACACCCAATGCCTGTGCAGCAGCTTGGCGAGTTTGATCATCAGGCGTAGCGCCAATTCCGCCGCAACAAAAAACAATACCGGGAGTCGCAAAGCTGCGCGCGAGGGTCGAGGCAATAACGTCTCGTTCATCGGAAATGAATTCGGCGCCCGATAGCTGCATGCCGCGTTGGGATAATAGTTCGATCAGTTTCGAAAAATGTTTATCCTGGCGCCGCCCGGAAAGAATTTCATCGCCGATGATGATCAATCGGACTTTAGGAGTTACAGCAATTTGCATAGTTAGGACCTTGATCCAGTTAATTCGGCGTCGAGGACGGATTGTGACCGCAACTGCCGCAGGGCTTCAAGGCTGAAATGAGCGTATACCAGCGCAGAAAATACCGGCAAGACAAGCCATGCGGGTGGAAACAAATTTATCAGGGACAGACAAAACCCTATTAGCCATAGCTGCCGGTTGTGTCGGCTGAACAGGAAACGCCGTTCCTCGGGGGTCGCGTGTTCGATGATGGCGTCAACACGCAGCATACGAGTGAATGCGAATGCCCACCAGAAAATGGGCAAAAGTATGGGAAACGGCGGAATAAGCCACAACGGCATCGTAATCAGCCAACCGGCCACAAATAGCGTTCCAACCCAGATGGCGTTCCAGGTTCCCACGGCAGTACTGTACTTGCCCTGGCGCACTATGCCTTGATACTCGCGCTTTTCAAGATGCCGCAGAACGATAGGCATAACAAAAACTGCCGCGATCACCAGACCTAATATGCCCGACATGGGGAGCAAAATGGCGACTGCGAGCAAAGGTATCAGATAAAGCTTGATGGAGAACAGCCCTACGGCAAGCAACCACTGGTCGACCTGGTTGACGATCTCCCAGTCGGCGGCTTCGGTATTGAGCCAACCGGTCAGTGGCGTCCAGAAGGCCCATAGCAATACAATGGCACCTAGAAGGGCAATAATGAAGGGTAGAAGCAAGGCCGCCAGCATTTTCGGATGACATTGCGATACCAGTGCCCTTTTGAACGCAAGGCCTACAGCCCCCACTCCACTAACAGCCGGCGAGCGGGCACGAACTGCCAAATTAGTATTGTTCATAGTTCAAGCCTTGAATTAATGACCTGACTATCATAGTCAAACCGGATGCCATTTGTCTTTATGCCTGTATATGATTCCCAACATGATGCGCCCGCACTCCGTTCGCGTCTGAAAGAAAGCACGGGTTTGGTCATTGCTTGTTATTGCGCAGCCTGGTGTGACACCTGCACCCAGTACCGACCAGACTTCGATTCACTTGCGGATCAGTGGCCACAGCACACCTTTGTCTGGATCGACATCGAAGAAAGCCCCGACTTACTGGGTGAGGAAGACGTTGAAAATTTTCCAACAGTAGTCATACAAGGCCCAAAGGGCAACCTGTTTTATGGCACCCTGCTGCCTTATATCAGCCATCTGGCGCGCCTGATAAGTCACATGGATGACCGCACGCCAGTCATTAAGGGCGGACCAGCATTGCTGCAGATACTGCTAGCCCCTGCCGCCCAGTAATACGCCTACCGAGCGCTTGCTTGTACTGACCGCTCCGGTCTTGGAGGCGTCGGTCGTTGTGCTGCTTGACGCCGAGGGCACGTAGGGCCGGGAGAAAAAGTCGTCGACAGGCCTTGATGTGCTGGCTCCCGACGGATACCGACGTTCACCGCGGCCGGCTGAAGGCGCGCTGCGCACCGGCGCCGGCAATACCAACTGACCACGAGGAACCTTGAATTTGATGAGCTTTTCGATATCAAGCAGATACCGTTCCTCGTCGGGCGTGTAAAAGGCAATCGCTTCGCCCGAAGCGCCAGCACGACCAGTGCGGCCTATACGGTGAACATAGTCCTCGGCGTTGTAGGGGAGATCGTAATTGATGACGCAGGGCACACCCGCGACATCGAGACCACGCGCTGCGACATCGGTGGCAACCAAGACCTCGAGCTCTCCGGCCTTGAATGCTTCCAGAGCTTTCATGCGATCGATCTGACTTTTGTCACCGTGTATGGATTCGGCTTTAACGCCGTCGCGCACCAGTTCCCGTGCCAGTCGACTCGTGCCGATCTTGGTATTGGAAAAAACGATCACCTGATTGAAACCGCGTGACTTGACCAGGTGTACCACGGCGGCACGCTTTTCACTTCCCGACATCGCATAAGCGATCTGAGTAACGTTTTCCGCTGTGGCATTGCGCGCGGCAACTTCGATTTCGGCCGGATTCTTTAGATAGGTACGGCCGAGCTTGCGAATCTCGTTGCTGAACGTAGCGGAAAAGAGCAGGCCTTGCCGGTTAGCCGGCAACAGACGCATGATACGGTCCAGATCGGGCAAAAAGCCCATATCCAGCATCCGGTCGGCTTCATCAAGGACCAGAATCCCGACCTGACTCAGGTTGACATTTTTTTGCTCAACATGGTCAAGCAATCGGCCTGGCGTGGCAATCAGCACTTCACAACCGCGGCGTAGCGCTTCGCGCTGAGGATTAATATCGACCCCGCCAAAAACCACGGTGGAACGCAACGGTGTCGACTTGCTGTAAGTGACGACACTGTCGGATACCTGATCGGCAAGCTCGCGCGTAGGCGTCAGAATGAGGGCTCGAACCGGATGGCGTGCCGGAGACGCGCTGGCGTTTGCAAACTGCATCAGACGATGCAGGATCGGCAAGGTGAACGCTGCGGTTTTCCCGGTACCCGTCTGGGCAGCCCCCATGACATCCCTGCCGTCCATGACTATCGGTATGGCTTGGGCCTGGATAGGCGTGGGTATGGTGTATCCGGTTGCGGCGACCGCCGTGAGAATGCTGGGATGCAAGCCGAAATCGGAAAAAGTGGCGGCTGAAGTGTCGATTTGTGTGTTTGTAGTGTCTGTCATTGAAAGTGGTTTACGCCCAACGCCGGAGTACCCCGCGCGAAGCTTTTATAACCCGGTTATTTTAGCGCAGCGTGGTCAAGCTTCGGTATTTACTGTGTTTTAGCCGCAACGAGCGGCCGCAAAAACCCGATAGTGTCGCTAAAACCATACGCTTTGTTACGATTCAACTACGCCACATGGTGCGATAAGGCGCGCAGGATCCAGTAAGCGACCATACCGCCCACAATAACAAGCAGGCTGCTGCGGGTGCGCCAGTAAAGGAAAACGGCGATCAACGCCGCCAATACCTTCAGATCGAAGACCGGGCCAACTTCTGCGCGCCACGGCATAAGCTCGGGAATAACGATACCTATTAGCGCAGCAGTAGGCGCATAACGAAGAGCCCGACGCACCGGCTCGGAGAGCGGCAGGTAATCTCCGAAGAGAAAATACCCGGCCCGGGTAAGGAAACTGCAGATCGCCAGGAAAACGATCGCGCCCAGTATATAAAAATCGTAATTCAATTCAGCCATCATCCCTTCCTGGCCCTATGCTGAATGGCCTCGCCTAGCACGCCAGCCAGCACACCGCCCAGCACGGCGGCGGCCAATCCTAAGCGCAATGGCAACGGCTGTCCCAGCCAGGCAATCAAGCCTGCGGTCAGCAAGCACATCGCCATCGGACGGGTCTTTACCAGCGGAACAATGATCGCCATCAGCGCTAATACCGCCGCGAATTCCAATGACCAGCTGGCCGGCACCAGGGCGCCTAAATAAATCCCCAGCAATGAAAACGAATTCCACACAAACCAACCGGGAACAATAATGCCCAGGTAATACCATAACTGTTCGGTGCCGCCTTTTTCTTTGCTTTCACCATAGCGCCCCATGAAAAGCACAAAAGCGATATCAGTCGAAAAAAAACCGAGTCCGAGACGTTTTGGCCATACCAAGTGACGAAAGAACGGCTGTAGCGCGGCGCCGAAGATCAGAAATCGAATATTGACCACCAGCCCCGCGGCAAATATGAGCCATAGCGGTGCCGCAGATTCAATGAGTGGCAAAGAGGTCAACTGGGCGGAGCCGGCATACACCAGCAGGGTCATCAGGGTCGCCATGGATTCGGTAAGACCTGATTTGACCAGGGCAATACCTGTCACAAATCCCCAGGTTCCAGTGGCCACCAGTGCAGGCAGCGCATCGTGTAGGCCTGCCTTGAAATTCAGCCGGTTATGAGGGTCCTGCCATTTCGAAAAAAAACCGATCTGAGCCACCACGCGCACCTTATGCAACTCGGCAAGCCCGTGGGCCAACGCCGTACTTTTAGCCTGGGTCGGAATCGACCTTTTCTTGTCACCAAGAAAGCGGCGCATATTTTTGGAAAGTCGTTATTGTAAGGTCGCCGCCCTTGCTACAATCAAGCCTCATCTTTGGGAGAGCCTAATGTCCATGTCCGATCGTGATGGTTTCATCTGGTATGACGGCAATCTAGTGCCCTGGCGCGATGCCACGACCCACGTCCTTACACACTCTTTGCATTATGGCCTGTCCGTTTTCGAAGGCGTGCGCGCATACAACACCGACATCGGCACGGCCATCTTTCGACTGCATGACCATACCAAACGATTGTTCAACTCGGCTCATATCTACCAAATGCAATTGCCGTTCGACCAGGACACGATCAACGCAGCGCAGCTCGAAGTCGTACGAAGCAACCGTCTGGATTCCTGCTACATCCGTCCGATAGTGTTCTACGGTGCCGAGAAAATGGGCGTTTCCCCCAAGGGTGCCGTGGTTCACGTGGCGATCGCGGCCTGGCCCTGGGGAGCCTACCTAGGCGAAGAGGCACTAAAGACAGGGATTCGGGTCAAAATCTCTTCGTATGCGCGCCAACACGTTAACGTGACCATGCCGCGCGCCAAAGTCGCCAGTACCTATGCCAACTCGATTCTTGCCAATGCCGAAGCGCTTGATCACGGCTACGACGAAGCCATCTTGCTCGACACAGATGGTTTCGTGGCAGAAGGTTCCGGCGAAAATGTCTTCATCGTTAAAGACGGTGTGCTATGCGAGCCGGAAATCGCCTCGGCGCTTACTGGTATTACGCGTTCCACCCTTCATTCGCTAGCGGCCGACCTTGGCATTCCCATTCACACCAAACGCCTCACGCGCGACGACCTGTACATTGCCGACGAAGCCTTTTTTTCGGGTACAGCGGCGGAAGTCACCCCTATACGCGAAATCGACTTGCGTGTAATCGGAACAGGTCGCCGAGGACCCATCACAGAAAAGCTGCAAAATGCTTTCTTCGATGTCGTTAATGGCAAAAATACCAAATACCATCACTGGTTAAGCAAAGTATAACTATCTGTCTGGCCGTACCAGACCCATTATTTTTTAGGACACACCATGAGCAGCGCCCCAACATCCGACGTTCCCAAAGACCAGACCATTTTCGTCGAGGCGAAAGATCTGCCGCTTTACTGCCCACGGCCGGGTACGCCCCTATGGAGCATGCACCCCCGCGTGTTTATCGAGGTCGTCAAGACAGGCAGGGCTCTGTGCCCCTACTGTGGCGCGGCGTACGAATTAAAAGAAGGTGAAAAGGCACACGGGCACTAAGCAGCTCGTTTGCCAACTGTCATTTGCCATCTCGACAACACACGGTCTCCGCTTTATGTTTACAACTCCCCAAGAGGCTGAACAAGCCTTCTACCAGGCACTTCGACAAGCAGACCTTGCGCTGATGATGCGTGTCTGGGCCGACGACGAAGATATCGTGTGCATACACCCCGGCGGCGTTCGCGTCGCCGGCCACGTAGCGGTACACGACGCCTGGCAGCAAATATTCAACAACGGGCCCGTAGTAATCAATCCGGTGCAACCTCTGATCATGTCCAGCGTGATGAGCTCGGTACATGTCCTGATCGAACAGATCACGGTCAAAATGGCACAGGGGCCAAAAACCGCAAATTGCTACGCGACCAATGTGTTTCATAAAGGCCGTTCCGGCTGGAAAATGGTTATGCATCACGCCTCGCACGCTCCGCAAGACGTCGACATCCTCGGGTTGGAAGACCGCCCCGACACCTTGCACTGAAGGCGGATGTGACAGCACAGATTGACACCTCTCCCTGCCCAACTCCGGCGTGGCTGCCTGGCGGCCATGTGCAAACCCTTTACGGAGCACTCGCTGCCAGCTATCACCACATTTCCTTTGTGCGCGACCGAGTCAATACGCCCGACGGCGACTTCCTGGATATGGACTGGACTGGACCCGGCCTGTTTTCAGACAAGCTGGCCAACGGAGCAACTTCGGAGCCCGACGGCAGCCTGGGCCAGACCGCCGCCAGGCGTTGGATGCGCGAAGACGACTGGGCGACGCTGCCTAGTGCTCCCAACAGTCCGGCGGTGGTGCTGTTCCATGGCCTCGAAGGCAGTAGCCGGAGTCACTACGCCCAAGCGATCAGCCAATATTTCCGGGCTCGCGGGTGGATAGTCGTTATCGCTCATTTTCGTAGTTGTTCGGGCTTTCCCAACCGCATGGCGCGCGCATACTTCTCAGGTGATTCGGAAGATATCGGCTTCATGCTCGACACCGTGCGGCGGCGCTTGCCCAATGCACGGTGGCACGCTATTGGTGTGTCGCTGGGCGGCAACGCGATGCTCAAGCACATAGGGGAACAGGCAGAGGCCGTGTCGTGGCTAGCTGCCTGCGCTGCCGTATCTGTGCCTATGGACCTGGTGGCGTGCGGAACACGCCTATCCGAAACTTGGCTAGGGAAGCATTTATATTCGCGCAACTTCCTGAAAACCATGAAGACGAAAATCATGGAAAAAGCGAAGCGATTTCCCGGCAATATCGACGCCTTAAGGCTTAGCCACGCTAAAAGCCTGCGCGACTTTGACAACCTGTACACGGCCCCCATGCACGGCTACAAGAATGCGCTGGATTACTGGACGCGAGCTTCCAGCAAGCCCTATCTGAAATCCATAGCAGTCCCTGCTCTGGTGCTCAATGCCCGGAACGATCCTTTCATACCAGGGCCCTCCCTGCCGGGATCTCACGATTGCTCGTCCAAAGTCGTTTTACACCAGCCTGCCGAGGGCGGGCACGTGGCTTTCGTTACTGGCAGTTTTCCCGGGAACATAGGCTGGTTGCCGACCCGCCTGGCGCGATTTTTCGAGACCGGCGTCTAGCCGACAACGCAGTAAATGCGCTAACGGCTTAACGAAATCAGGCAGTGCGGCAAGCTAGCCGACTAGGGTTTGAAACGTTCAAGCAGTTCGCGGTCCGCCTTGAGCCGTTCCTTAAGGTTGCGAATTTGCACATCAAGCTCGGACTGAATATAAAAATCCTTGGTCATCGCGCGCGCCTGCTGCAGTTGCTCGACGGCGGTCGGAAGTGCGCCCGTCAAATCATAGTAGGTAGCCATGCTGCGCCGCGCCGCAACGTTCTGGCCGAGCCGATCCTGGCTTTGCGCCAGCAATTGATATAAGCGGGGCACATCGGGCCACTGCTTGATAAGTTGCTGCAAAAAAGGCACGGCCTCGGTATCGCGGCCGGTTTTCTGCAATGAATCGACTTTGGCGAGCGCAATGCCTTGACTGTCAGGCCAGCGATCCCAGGCCGCGTGGGCTAATTTCAGGGCGTCCGCGGCGTTGCCTTTAGCCAATGCCAACGACACCGCGAGTCCGGCTATTTCCGGGGAGTTACGGCCGCCTCCCTGCGCTTTTTTCAGGGCATCCTCGGCCTGTGCAAGGTCTTTCTGCTGGAGAGCCGCGTAGGCAAGTCCGTACCAGGCGGCAGACTGCTCTACTCCGTTCGACTGTTTCGCATCGAGCTGCAGCTTTTCGATTGCAATGCGCCGCGCCTGAGCGTTACGAGCTTGTGCGATTCGCAATTTAGCCCGTATGTACCAATACGAGTCGCTGCCCCTGGTATGAACGGATGGAGCTTCGCTTACGCGGTTCTCGATATCGGCCAGGCGCTGAATCGACAAGGGGTGGGTGCTGGCATAGTCGCCGCCGCCCATGCCCTCATTCAGCCTGGATGAATTGCTTAATTGTTGAAACATCCGGACCATGCCGCGCGGATCATAGCCCGTTTTGCGCATCATTTCGAAGCCGGCGCGATCGGCCTCTTGTTCGGCCTGCCTGGAAAAACCCAGTTGCCGGTCGACTGCCGCCGCCTGGCCAAAAGCAGCGACGCCCATCGCCAGATCGCCACTGCCAGAAAGCGCGGCAAGCAGTGCGGCAGCCAGTGCTGCCATCATGACACCAGTGCTTTGAGACTGTTGTGTTAGCCCCCGCGCAATGTGACGCTGAACGACATGACCGATTTCGTGTGCCACGACGGAGGCGAGTTCGGATTCGGATTGCGACGACACCACAAGACCACTATTTATTCCGATATATCCACCTGGCAATGCAAAAGCATTGATTCGGGGATCGCGTACACCAAAAACGGTAATACGCTGGCCGCTACCGCCCGAAGCCTGCGCCACAAGACTACGCCCCATGTCGGTTAGATACTGGCTGACATCAGGATCGGCGATATAGGTGGGATCACGGCGACCTTGTTCCATGATGGCGTCGCCGAGCGTTCGCTCAAGGGCCGGGGAAAGTTCGGCCGAGGAAGCAGAGCCCATGCTCGGTAGACCGACTGGCTGGCCATACACCAGCCCTGACCCTAACAATACCGAGGCCAAACCAGCGCACGCAACCTTGGCGCGAAGGGAGGTCCGGAAGCGGGGGCGAGGTAAGGTCATGTATTCAATATGGCAATGTCAGGGCGCTGAAGCCGTCAATGTATGCCGCGCCAGGCGATCTTGTTTGTTTGGCAGTCGGTTTTTCCCTGACAAACGCATAAGCGTGGCCAAGGCGAACAGCAATCCAAAAACTTCAACAAAGCCTGCCAGCACCCACATCGTAAGGCCCCCAATGGCCTGATCCATTACTGCGGTCATGCCGGGAATGGCCCGCCCGCATAGATCAAAGATGGGATACAAATCGTACTCTGTGAAGGTGATGATGGCGCCCACGACCATTTGCGGGACCATGGTCAGTACCGGTGACAGAATGCGCCCGCCCGGCGACATTACAGCCGGCGGACTGGGACGGCGATCAAGAATAAGGTTCCAGTACAGGAAACCGCTGATCACAACCGACCAGTTCATGAAGCGATAGAGCCGCCAGTCGAGCATGGAGTAAAACTGAACCGTTGGGATCAGAAAACCCAGAACAAGCGCAACAAAAAGCACAGGCACGAGAATTTTGTTCGTAAGGACCGCAATTACCGCCCGGCCAGCTTTACTGCTTCGAAAGTCACGCAGACGCAAACGCCATTTCATCGGCAAGCCGGCACGCATGGCCTGACCTGGATAAGCGCCCATTATGAACAGCGGCCCCAGATGGTGCAGGACCAAGTGCTGTAGCCTATGTATGAAGAACATGCGCTCGGCATAATAGTCGATGCGGGTATGCATCGACAGATACAGCAACACCATGCCGATCCAGAAAAATGCCTGTCGCGCAGCGCTGACCCGGTGCACCCGGGTACCACGCACAAATAGCCAACCGCCCACAAAGAACATCAGCAACAGCGCAGGAGAGAATTCCCAAGGCGTGAGCCAATCTATTAAATTCATGGAAGACAATCCGGTAAGCGTGACCTCGCTAGTTTAAAGCAATATGACGCCGATCGCCCCACTGCACCTGATGTACCCCAGGGTAGGAACTTAGCTGTCGCGCCTGCGACATCAGGACCGAGCGCAGCTCCGGCGGGCAATTGACCGTAACGCAGGTTCGCGCCATATCGTGTTGCTGAGCGTTGTCGACCAGCAGATTGGCAACTTGCAGGCCTGCCGCTTCGAAATCGAGATAGATTTGCTTGCGCACGTCTGCCAAAATATGACGGGGGCACACAACAGTAAGACGCGATACCGAGCTGGGCTTGCGTACCGGTGCCGCTTCAACGCCTGCGCGGCGTAAGAAAAGATTGAAAAGGCGCATAAAACCTCCCGCTAAAAGTGGTTGTGCAGGACACAACACCAACCTGTCGCGGCATACGCAACAGGTTCCGTTTATTGAAAAACGACGGGAGTTTGAATACTGAATGTATTCTTCAAACTACCACGCCCTTGAAAACCAGGGCGTGGCTAAAGCTGTGCTAAGTGTGAGCCTGCTTTTATGCCGGAACGCGCCTGGAAATTGAAAAGCCGATAATTGATCGGCTACTACTATCGCCGGGGTCGGAATTCACCGCACAGCTCCTATAAATTGAACACGCCGCATTGTAATAGATCGCGCTCCTGCCAACAAGCCTCATCTGACAAAATACAGGCCAACGAAGCCCGCGAACACCAGATAAAAACCGCTGACCCCCGCCAGCATGGGCACCCGCATGGCGCCTCGGCGGAATAACAGCCATAACACACCAATCGAGAGCAACGTGAGGCCACCAGCCACGAGCAGAGGCGTATCGAGAATCCACGGCGTCATGAAAATGGCCATAGCGCTCGGTATCGTTGCCTGTATCATCATGGAGCCAGAAATGTTCGCCAAGGCCAGCCTTGCCTTCCCCTGCCGAGTCCAGATGATGGCATTCATGATTTCGGGCAATTCAGTCGCTACGGGGGCCAGCAGGAGGGCCGCTATGTGCGGCGCAATGCCTACCCAGGTTCCGATGGATTCAATTTGGCGCACAAATATATGCGAGGCGACGGCAATGGCGAGCAGCGCCAGTACAGTTTGCAATACGGCCCAAAACATCGAGGGATTCGAGCGCCGCAGCTTTAGTGGCTCAAGCTCTTCCATGACCATGGAGCCTTCGTCAGTGCTTAGTTCGCGCTTTACATAGTAGCCATAGACAAGCAAAAACAGGAATCCCAGCCATGGCTTCCAGGCGAACACCACAAGCCCAAGGCCGATCTTCACCACAAAAATGACCATGAACCATGCTTGATCGCGGGCCAGTCTTTCTTGCCCCACATCGATCTTACAGTGCTGTCCGGCGCGATGTTGGCGCCAGAGCATAATGCCGACAACGGCATAGGCGAGCGTGGCCAGCACCAAAGGGCCGCCCAGCGCAGCGCCTACACCGATATCCTTTTGTTCAGGAGTATCGCCGAAGACCACGGCCACGAATGTCACGGCACTTTCGGGTAAAGCCGTGCCGAAAGCAGCTAAAACGGTACCGACCGCTGTGGCGCCCAGATTAAGGCGGCAACCTACCCATTCAACGCCGTTGACAAAAAACTCGCAGGCAATATAGATGGCGAAAGCGGAAAGAAAAAAGAGGAAAACGGTGAGCAACATATAAACCAGGCCGGGCGTGCGAAAAACCATGGCGCATCGGTGCGTCGAGCCCGGCAAAAGGCAACGCATGATGGCCAAAGGTCTCGCCTGGTGTGCAATGTTGCTGCAACAACCGCTTACGCCATAGTGGTGAGCACTAAGTATGTTGACGCAAGCACCCTGGTGGAAACCAAGGCTGGCTACTCCCCAATGACGGAAGGAACCAGGATTCTACCAGATGCGACTAGTGGGGTAACGGCTGCAGGACGTACCCGTCGAGCCAGCCCATAGCGGTGTATACGTACACGACGATCATGGCGATACCGAACATAATTACTGTGCCGCCTACGAAGGTAGTGACGATTGCAACAATGACGGCGTTCCACCCGGTGCGTGTGACCGACCCCGAACCGAGGTTATATTTGCTATCGAACCACTCATCAGGCTTCAATGCAAAAATCAGCGCCTCGATGAATCCGTCGGTGATTGGCACGATGAGCATCAGGAAGGCGGGGTTATCCCACCAGACGGGATAAAATTGCGCCAGCACCAACATGAGTACGGAAAATGCGGTCACCAGCACAGCGCCGCGCCGCCCTACATACCACCAGTGGGCCCCGAACACGCCAAGGAGGCAGGCCAGCCATGCGGCTGCTACCTTGCTGCGATGACGGACAGGAGTGGTAAATTGCTTCATATCGGGCCAATAACCTTAATATTTTGTGCATTGTAGTAGAGCATGGAACAAGCATGGATCTTCCCACATACGATATCGCCATTAGCGGCGCCGGTCCGGCTGGCAGTGCGCTGGCTTTAATGCTGGCCAGCAGGTCGCCCCATCCCGAACGCATAGCCGTGCTGGGTCCACGCTTTATCGCGCCCGGTACCTTGCCGCAAGCCTCCGGTGCCGATCCCCGTACCCTGGCGCTTAATCAGGGCAGCCGGGTACTACTGGAGCACTTGAATGCGTGGCCCGACGAATCCGCCAGTATCGAAGTGGTGCATGTGTCCCAGCGGGGCAGATTAGGCCGGACGCTGATTGATCATGCTGAATTAGGCGTTCCGCGTCTAGGAAGCGTAGTGTCCTATGACGCGCTGCTTGCAAGCATGCACGAGGCGTTGGCCCGAAGCGGCGTCGACCTGATCGAAGCCACACCCTCGCAACAGCTTGCTTCCGGACGAGTGGAATGGGACTTGGGCGACCGGCGGATCAGCAGCACACTGGCAGTTCAGTCCGATGGGGCCCGCCCGCAGGGCATCCATCGCGATTATAAGCAGCATGCGGTCCTGGCTACCGTGCGTGTTAGTCGCCCCCGCCGCGGGTGGGCTTTTGAACGCTTCACGGCGCAGGGCCCGCTGGCCATCCTGCCTCACCCCCATGACCAGGACCTGTACGGTGTTGTCTGGTGTTGCGCACCGGCCGAGGCGGCGGGCCTGCTTGCGCTGACTGACGACGCGTTCGAAGTGATCCTGCATGAAACCTTTGGCGATCGCCTTGGGGGGTTTGGGTGCATCGGCGGACGCCACCTATTTCCTTTGTCACTACACGCCGGGCCTTCGCTTACCAACGCGCGCAACGTCGCAATCGGTAACGCCGCCCAGACCTTGCACCCGGTTGCCGGGCAGGGTTTGAACCTGGGCTTACGTGATGCGGCACAGTTGGCCCAGGCCTTATTACCATGGCTTGCGCAGCCCCAAACCGACGCGACTCATTTGCTTGCCCAATTCGCCCGAGCCCGTCGGCCTGATCGATGGTTGACCGCCGGAATTACCGATTTTTTGCCACGCGTCTTCGCCACGGGCAACCCGTTGGTCGAACATGCCTGCGGACTGGCTTTGCTGAGCCTGGATCTGCTGCCTCCGCTGCGTAACACCCTGGCGCGGCAATTGCTACAGGGCCTGCGCACCTGAATGCTTAGTCGAAATCTGGGCGGGGGGGTTAAAATCCCCCGATGTTCATTGGCTCATGGTCCCTTCCGAATCCCGTTTTCGTCGCCCCGATGGCCGGCGTAACGGATCGTCCCTATCGCAAACTGTGCAAAGCACTGGGGGCGGGTTACGCCGTGTCCGAGATGGCGGCAAGCAATCCGCGCCTATGGGATAGTGTAAAAACGTCAAGGCGATTGAATCACGAAGGCGAAATTGACCCCGTAGCCGTACAGATCGCAGGGTCGGACCCCGACATGATGGCCGAGGCTGCCGTCTTCAATATACGCAAAGGGGCCCGGATAATTGATATCAATATGGGGTGCCCGGTCAAGAAAGTTTGTAACGTGGCGTCCGGCTCGGCGCTGTTGCGCGATGAAGACCGGGTCGCCCGGATACTTCAAAGCGTGGTGAAAGCCTGCGAGCCTTTTGGTGTACCGGTAACCCTCAAGACGCGTACCGGCTGGGATCACGAATCGCGCAATGCCGTACGCATAGCCCGGCTTGCCCAAGACATTGGCATTGCAGCGATAACCCTGCACGGGCGCACACGCTGCGATTTATATTTAGGACACGCGGAATACGATACGATACGTGAGGTAAAGCAAGCGCTGAAGATTCCGGTGATCGCCAATGGGGATATCGATAGTCCCGAGAAAGCGAGATACGTATTAGAGTATACGGGCGCCGACGCCGTCATGGTCGGCCGTGCCGCCCAGGGCAGGCCTTGGATTTTCCGGGAAATCAGTCATTATCTGGCTTCCGGCAGCCACCTGGCACCGCCCACTTATGGCGAACTACGCGGCTGTTTACTCGATCACCTTGAAGACCATTATCAGTTTTACGGCGAATACACAGGAGTGCGTTCGGCGCGCAAGCATATTGGCTGGTATCTTGCCAACATGCCCGATGTAAGCGAAGTGCTGACCGTCATTAACCAAACCAGC
Source organism: Candidimonas sp. SYP-B2681 (assembly GCF_003971065.1). Classification (GTDB taxonomy): domain Bacteria; phylum Pseudomonadota; class Gammaproteobacteria; order Burkholderiales; family Burkholderiaceae_B; genus Pollutimonas. The sequence goes on along the minus strand of NZ_RYDV01000005.1, from coordinate 12,779 downwards.
AACACCCGCGACCAGACCCGTGCCTTAGAGCAATGGTTTGATCGCCATCCACCTAACGAGCCGGCAATGGCTCAGACGACCGGGGCGTAAGCCTGGGTACGTCATCGAATATCATTACCAAGGATCATGAGTAAAACTAATCCCCTAGAGCAATCCGTGCGCGACCGGCTCGAGCGCTACTTTACGGACCTGGGCGACTCGGAACCGCGCGACATGCTGGCCATGGTCATCAATTGCGTTGAGCGACCCGTGCTAGAAGTTGCTCTTGAAAAATCCCATGGCAATCAGTCCAAGGCTGCCGAGATGCTCGGTATTACGCGCAGCACATTGCGCAAGAAACTGCTCGCTCACAACCTGCAACCTTAATTTTTAACTTCAAATCATTATTTTTATGAAAACCCAGACTGCCCTACTGTCGGTATCGGATAAAACCGGCATCGTTGAATTCGCCCAGGCCTTGGCCCAACGCGGCGTCCGACTGTTATCTACCGGCGGTACCGCCAAGTTGCTGGCCCAGGCCGGCCTGGCTGTAACCGAAGTGGCTACGCACACAGGTTCCCCGGAAATTCTCGATGGGCGCGTCAAGACCTTGCACCCGAAAATTCATGGTGGCTTGCTTGCACGCCGAGACAGTGCCGAGCATCTGAAAACCCTTGAAGAACACCACATCGACCGCATCGATTTGCTCGTCGTCAATTTATACCCATTTCGGGAAACCATCGCGAAACCTGACTGCACGTTCGCCGATGCCGTCGAGAACATCGATATCGGAGGGCCCGCGATGTTGCGCGCTGCGGCCAAGAATCACGGAACGCCCGAGGGCGGCGTCACCGTGGTGATAGATCCCGCAGATTACACACGGGTTCTGGCCGATATCGATGGTCCCAACGGCCAACCTTCCTACGGTCTGCGCCTTGAGCTGGCCACCAAAACCTATGCGCACACTGCCGCCTACGATGGCGCCATCGCAGCCTACCTCAGTAGCCTGGCTGTGGCCGAGCCCGCCCAAGAACAGGCACCAGCGCGCAATCCGTGGCCTCGTACCCTGACCATCCAGGCGAACCAGGAGCAGGTTTTGCGCTACGGAGAAAATCCGCATCAGGCAGCTGCTTTTTACGTAGACCAGCCCGTCGGCGCGGGTCTTCTGGGCAGCTACCGCCAACTTCAAGGCAAGGAGTTGTCTTACAACAATATCGCTGACGCCGATGCTGCCTGGGAGTGCGCTCGCAGCTTCACGGGCACCGCTTGCGTGATCGTAAAGCACGCAAACCCTTGTGGCGTTGCCATCGGTGACAGTACTCTGCATGCCTATCAGCAGGCATTCAAGACCGACCCTACTTCCGCATTCGGCGGCATCATCGCATTTAACCGCCCTGTCGACGAAGCCACGGCCCAAGCCATCAGCGCCCAGTTTGTCGAAGTCCTGCTCGCCCCCGCCTACTCGCAAGAAGCCTTGGCGATATTCGCGGCAAAGAAAAACGTACGGGTACTTCAGGTACCGCAGGGCGACGCGCACAACGCGTTTGACGTCAAACGAATCGGCGGTGGATGGCTGGTACAGACTCCCGACGATTACCAAGTGCCGCAAGACTCCTTCAAGGTCGTCACGCAGCTTGCCCCTACGCCAGAGCAGATGCAGGATCTTTCGTTTGCCTGGAAGGTGGCCAAATACGTTAAGTCCAACGCGATTGTTTTTGTCGGCAACAACATGACCCTGGGGGTTGGTGCTGGGCAGATGAGCCGTATCGATTCCGCCCGCATTGCTTCAATCAAGGCCGAGAACGCGGGCCTGACGCTGGTCGGCTCAGCCGTCGCGTCCGATGCTTTCTTCCCATTTCGCGATGGGCTGGACGTCGTCGCCGATGCTGGCGCGACATGTGTCATTCAACCAGGCGGCAGTGTGCGTGACGATGAAGTCATCGCCGCCGCCAACGAACGAGGCATTGCCATGGTGCTCACCGGCGCACGGCATTTCCGTCACTAATGCGCATACTGGGGATCGATCCGGGATTACGCCGCACTGGCTTTGGCGTCATTGATGTCCAGGGCATGCAGCTGCAATATGTGGCCAGCGGCACGATAGTCGTGCCAACTGACCAACCTCTTGCTCAACGGCTTAAAGTCATCCTGGATAATATCCGCGAAATTGTGCAGGACACCCAGCCTACGGTGTCGGTTCTGGAAAAGGTATTTGTGAATACCAACCCATCGTCGACACTATTACTCGGCCAGGCACGTGGCGCAGCGATGTGCGCCCTGGCTGACAGCCACCTGGACGTTCATGAGTACACTGCGCTACAGGTTAAGAAAGCCGTAGTCGGCAATGGCCATGCAGCCAAGGAGCAGGTTCAGAAAATGGTGCAGTACCTGCTTGCTCTCAGTGGCCTGCCGGCGGCCGATTCTGCCGATGCCCTGGCCTGCGCCATTTGCCATGCTCATTTCAATCCTTTGACCCAGCGCCTTAAAGACACCGGTCAGCTCAAGCCCGGCCATACCAGTCGGGTACGTGGCGGGCGCCTGGTCAGCTAATTTGCAAGGACAGTCTCCATGATTGGACGAATCACCGGTACATTGCTCGAAAAGACGCCTCCGGTCGTATGTATTGACGTTGGCGGGGTGGGCTACGAAATCGACGTACCCATGAGCACCCTTTATAACCTGCCCGAGAACGGCGCTAAGGTCACCCTGCATACCCATCTGGCTGTGCGCGAAGACGCGCACACTCTGTACGGCTTTTCAACCGCAGGCGAGCGCAGCGCATTTCGTCTGTTGATCAAGGTCACCGGTATCGGTGCACGCACTGCCCTGGCGGTGCTGTCCGGAATGACAGTGGAAGAACTGGCCAGTGCGATCACGCAACAGGAGAGTGGCCGGCTTACCCGGGTTCCGGGCATTGGCAAGAAAACCGCCGAACGGCTGCTATTGGAACTGCGCGGAAAGTTGGGCGCAGACCTGGGCCACACCCCTGGCTCGCATTCCGCAGGTCGCGACGACATGCTGAATGCGCTGCTGTCGTTGGGATACTCCAATAGTGAGTCGCAGTCGGCTTTGAAGAACCTGCCAGAAGGGCTTGACGTCGCTGAAGGAATACGTTTGGCGTTGAAGTCGCTGGCGCGATCCTGAGCGGCAGCGAGCACTCGTCAATTCGACTGCAAAAAACCGGCGTATGCCGACAAGTCAACATTACCACCGCTTAACAGAATGCCAACGCGTTTGCCTTTAACGGGAACCAGCTCGTTAAAGGCCGCTGCTGCGCCAAGGCAGCCAGTGGGCTCTACGACCATTTTCATGCGCTCCGCGAAAAACCGCATGGCGTCGATCAACTGACCGTCGCTCACCGTAAGGATATCGCGCGCATACTGTTTAATGATCGGAAAAGTCAGCTGGCCCAACGCCGAAGTGAGGGCGCCGTCGGCAATCGAATGAGGCGGCGTAATGTGAACCACCGCACCGGTGCGAAATGACTGCTGGCCGTCGTTGCCGGCCTGAGGTTCAACACCATAGACGGCGCATTCCGGGCTTAACGCATTTGCTGAAAGCAAAGAGCCCGAAAGCAGACCGCCCCCGCCCAGAGGCACGAAGAGCAGGTCCAACCCACCGACGTCTTCGAGCAGTTCTTTGACTGCAGTGCCTTGCCCCGCGATAACATCGGCGTGATCAAACGGAGGGATTAGCGTTAGGCCTTGTTCTTCAACCAGCGCGCGGGCGATTTGCTCACGATCTTCGGTTTGGCGGTGGTAGCTGATGACACGTGCGCCGTAACCCACGGTGGCCGCTTTTTTAGCAGCTGGAGCGTCGTGTGGCATGACTATGGTAGCGGCGACATCCAGCAATTGGCACGCTAGTGCGATGGCCTGCGCATGGTTTCCCGACGAGAACGTAACAACCCCCGCTTTGCGTTGAGCAGCCGAAAGCTTAGAGACAGCGTTATAACCGCCCCGGAATTTGAACGCACCAATGCGCTGAAAATTCTCGCACTTGAAAAACACTTGCGCGTCCAGGCGCGCATTCATTGTCTGGGAAGTCAGCACAGGAGTGCGGTAAGCCGCTACCCCCAAGGCCGTGCTGGCATCGACCACGTCGTCATAGATAGGAAGCCTGAGAGTCATCGCGAGTCCGAAGAGTTAACAATTTAGCTGCAACATCTTGAATTATGCTGCAATCGACGCAAGCCTGCGCAACTATTGCTTAGTAGAGTACGATAAGCACTGTAAATATAATCAGCACAACGACTATGGCCATTCATTCAGACTCCCTGTCCAGCTCTGCAATCATCGAACGCATTGTGGCGCCCGAAAGCGCTTCGCCCAACGAGGACTCTGTCGAGCGGGCACTTCGGCCCCGCGCCTTGAACGAATATATCGGCCAACACCGCGTACGCGAACAACTGGAAATATTCATTGCTGCCGCCAAGAACCGCGGCGAAGCGCTTGATCACGTGCTGCTTTTCGGCCCACCCGGCCTGGGAAAAACCACGCTGGCTCACATTGTGGCTCACGAAATGGGTGTGCATTTAAGGCAGACATCAGGGCCTGTGCTGGAACGTCCTGGAGACCTGGCCGCCCTACTGACCAACCTTGAAAAAAACGATGTGTTGTTTATCGATGAAATCCATCGTTTGTCGCCGGTCGTTGAAGAAATACTCTACCCGGCGCTGGAAGACTTTCAGATCGACATCCTGATTGGTGAAGGGCCGGCCGCACGCAGCGTAAAAATAGATCTGCAGCCTTTCACCCTGGTAGGTGCAACGACACGCGCTGGGATGCTCACCAATCCCTTGCGCGACCGTTTCGGCATTGTGTCACGGCTGGAATTCTATAACGCCGAGGATCTCACCCATATCGTCAAGCGCAGCGCCCATTTGCTAAAAGCGGAAACTACACCCGACGGCGCCGCTGAAATAGCCCGCCGGGCACGAGGCACGCCTCGCATTGCCAACCGCCTGCTACGTCGGGTGCGTGATTACGCTGAGGTCAAAGGCAATGGTCGCATCGATTCGACGGTTGCCAATGCCGCCTTGGCCATGCTGGAAGTCGACCCGCAAGGTCTCGACCTGATGGACCGCAAACTGCTAGAGGCCATTATTCATAAGTTCGATGGCGGACCTGTAGGGGTCGACAGTCTGGCTGCAGCAATAGGCGAAGAGCGCGACACTATCGAAGACGTAATCGAACCGTTCTTGATACAACACGGTTACTTACAACGCACACCACGCGGACGCATGGCGACCCAGACCACTTGGCGTCACTTGGGCCTTACTCCGCCCAAGCCAGCGGGAACGCCTGATTTATTTTCCTGAGCCCGCTACGACTAGCCCCTTACGCAGCGCAATAGCTCTTCGCCATAAGCGTCACGCTTGCGTACGCCCACACCGCTGATGCCACCTAAGTCATCTAAAGATTGTGGGCAATTCAGTGCTATCTCCCTTAGCGTGGCGTCGTGAAAAATCACATAGGCTGGAACGCCATGGCTGCGAGCGACCTCTGAACGCCATAGGCGCAGGTTCTCGAAACGCTGCTGGGCTTCGCCGGGCAGAACGATCTCTGCAGCTTTGCTGCGCGTGCTTGCCGTACGCGAATTACGCGCTTTTTTCTCGGACTCACGGCGAAACATTAAAGTTCGCTCGCCCTTTAACACTTCGCGGCTTGCGTCGGTCAGCGCGAGGGTGCCGTATCCCTCGCTGTCGACGGCCAGCAAACTTTGCGCCAACAACTGACGCAACACTCCCCGCCACGCCTGTTCTGATAAATCAGCGCCTATCCCGAAGACCGTCATGGTTTCGTGTTCGTATTGCTTGATCCTGTCGGTAAGCTTGCCGCGCAGTATGTCGATAAGATGGCCCGCGCCAAAGCGCTGGCCGCGCTCGCGCCACAAGCGGTAAACCGCCGATAATATTTTTTGTGCTGCCACGGTGCCATCCCAAGCCTGCGGAGGCTCAAGGCACGTGTCACAATTACCGCAAGACGAAATGGTCTGTTCGAAATAAGCCAGCAAGCGCTGACGGCGGCACGTGACGGTTTCACACAGTCCGAGCATGGCATCAAGCTGGGCGCCAAGGCGCCGCCTGAACGAATCGTCGCCCGCGGATTCGTTGATCATGCGTCGCTGCTGCACGACGTCCTGCAATCCATAAGCCAGCCAGGCGGTCGCGGGCAATCCGTCACGTCCTGCTCGGCCGGTCTCCTGGTAATAACCTTCAACCGATTTTGGCAAATCGATATGCGCCACGAAACGGACATCCGGCTTGTTGACTCCCATGCCGAAAGCGATCGTGGCGACCATCACCATCCCTTCTTCTCGCAAAAAACGAGCTTGGTTGGTACTGCGCACCGTAGGCGCCAACCCCGCGTGGTACGGAAGGGCCGAAATGCCGTTCTCACATAAGAATTCCGCCGTTTCCTCGACCCGGGCGCGCGACAGACAATAAACAATACCGCAGTCGCCCATATGCTCCGCCTGGATAAACGCCAGCAATTGCCGTCTCACCTCATTCTTTTCGATAATGCGATAGCGGATATTGGGCCGGTCGAAACTGGCGACGTAATGAGGGGCGTCGTTGAGCGCCAGGCGTTCGGCAATTTCACGGCGCGTCACCGCGGTAGCCGTGGCGGTTAGCGCAAGGCGGGGTACCTGCGGCCAACGTTCATGTAAGATCGAAAGACCTAGATATTCGGGTCGGAAATCATGGCCCCATTGCGATACGCAATGCGCTTCGTCGATAGCAAAAAGCGATACGTGGCCGCTGGACAGCAGTTCAAGGCAGCGGTCAGTGAGCAATCGTTCTGGCGCAATATATAGCAGGTCGAGCTCGCCCGCCAGAAAGGCTTGCTCGACGTCACGCGCCGTGCGCCAATCTTGTGAGGAATTCAGAAATGCGGCGCGCACGCCCAATTCCAGCAGCGCATCTACCTGGTCTTGCATGAGGGCTATCAGCGGCGAAATGACTATCCCCGTGCCGGGGCGAACCAGAGCCGGAATTTGATAGCAAAGCGATTTACCGCCGCCAGTCGGCATGAGCACCAAGGCATCGCCGCCCTGGACCACATGGTCGATAATGGCCTGCTGGTCGCCGCGAAATGAATCGTAGCCAAAGATTTGCTGCAGAGTTTCGAGAGACGAAATGGTCATGTGCTAATTAATAGGTACTGAAAAGCGAATACCTACATCATAGTCGCCGCTCACCAGTTCGCGCTCCGCCCTGAAGCCAATGCGCAAGTTTGGGCTGTACCAAAACTGCTGTGTAAAGCCAAAACTGCGCTCAGAATCTCCTAGAGACGACCTGGCACTTTCGTACATCCCGGCTAAATCGCCCCATCGTCCCAATGACACCGTCGCCGACAATTGCTGCCTCGTGCCGCTCGCTGCGATGGCACCTTCCTGATAACGACTAAGGTCGGTAAAGCCCGCCGTGTGCCTTTCGTTGAACCAGCCCAGTTTCAAATCATCGAGCACATCCACCTCATAGGACGCCTGATAGCGCCAACCTTGCTCGAGACCATAACTGGCCCGGGCGATCCCGGCGCTCCAGGCTCCCCAGCCATTTGTTTTATAGCGTCCGCCCACGCCGGTGGTTAGCAAATCTGGCGCCATCTCGAGTTGTGACTCGACAATGAATTGAGGGCTAAGCTTGTAACGCAAGACGGTGCTGCTGGCGGTAGGTCCATAGTTCAGGTCGCCCTGCTCTTGCCCCCCAGAATAATCCAGGGCCCCTACCGACATTGAATACTGCCAGGCGTGATCGCTTTCGGATTTGGCTCCTGAAGACTGCGAAATGCTGATTCCGCCCATCCGCGCCGAGTTCGCCCACGCCGGTACAGAAATTTCGTTGCTTCCCAAACTGACACCGAGGCCTCGTTCACCGGTATACCGCCAATTGCTTGCACCACGCGCCCACGGATCGCTAGACCCCGCGGCGCGCCCTAGCGAGGGCAGCCGCGCACGCCGCGATCCCCGTTTAGTCCTCAATCCCTGAGAGGACGGCGACAACTTTTGTTTCTGCCATTTCTGAAAGTCTGTTTCATTCCAAGAGACGTCCACGTTCACATCCCAAATATCATCTTCCAGGCCTGGCGACTCAGTAAGCGTTGCGCCTTCGGGAATCGGGTCCGGCAATGGCACGGGCGGGTCAATGGAAATCTGCTCAACCGGATACAAACGGATCGGCGCGAGATCACGGATCCCCGCTGCGGAGCTAGCGTGAACGCCGGCAGCCTGCAGGCAAGCCAGCAAGATGCCGCATACAAGAGCCTTCGAAGGAACGGAAAAAGGTCGAAAAAATTTCATTACAACCAAACGGCCGCCCTTCGATCAAGAAAGGGCGGACCAGAATATTCATTTATGCGGACGACGAACCACCTTCAAGTCGAACATCGCTTCGCCACTGGCGTCCAGGGACTTTTTAAGGGCGCTGTACTTTTCCAGCAATGCTGACTTGTATACCACCCCAAGCAACAGCGGATGTTCGTCCCGGCTTACCACCGGCAGACGCTCGCCCTGGAACTGCAAGAAATAATCCTGCGCTTGATCCAGGGTCATGTCGGGATGCAGGGTCTTGACAAAATCGCGGCGCAGGACGTCGCCCGCGCACTTATGCTGTATTTCGCTTTGACCCAACAATAAACTAGTCAGGTCCTGTTGTGCAATGACGCCCTGGTAAACGTTGCTGTCATCCACCACATATAAATACTTGACGGGATAGTCCAGGAACATTTGCAAGGCGTCTTTGATCGGAGCACTGGTGTGCACCACCGTCTCGGCGGGCCGTAGCAGTTCCGCAAGCCGGGTCTGTCGCAATCGTTGACGAAGCTGGAGGTCCCGATCGCGTACCATGGTTACGTCATACATGGCCACTTGCGCGACTGCCCGAGATACGAAGTATGCCACGACGCAAGCAGGAAGAAGAGGCAGCACGATCGGATAAGCAAGCGTCATTTCGAAGATCATCAGTATCGCCATGAACGGGGCGCTGGTGGCAGCACCGAGAAAGCTTCCCATGCCGACCAGGGTGAACATATAGACCGGGGCCGATATGGCGGGCCAAAAAAAAGCGACTATTTGTCCGAATAAGGTACCGATCGCGGCCCCTACGAAAAGCGCCGGTGTAAATACCCCTCCGACGGCGCCGGAACCAACGGTCAAGGCGGTGGCAAATACCTTGCACATCAGCACCGCAATCACGGCATACCAGGCCCATTGTGTGTGAAGCAACGAATTGACTACGCTATAGCCATTTCCAGCCACTTGCGGCATGATAATGAGCAGAAGTCCCAGCAGAAATCCGCCCAGCGCCAGCCGGGCGGGCAAGGGCAACCCCGTGCCTTTGAACCGATTACGCGAGAAATCCAGGAACTTCAAGAACAACGGGGCCGTAAGACCCGACACGATGCCCATCACCACAAAAGGCAGCACCTCGATTCCCGGAAGGTCCGGCATGCCGGCCATCGGGTAGCTAGTTTGATAGTGCCCGCTCATGCGCATGACGATATTGGCCGATGCCGCGGCAACCAGCAAAGGACCAAAACTTTGCATGCTCATGGTGCCCAGCACGATTTCAGCCACGAACAAGGCGCCTGCCACAGGAGCGCCATAGGCAGACGCCACGCCGGCCGCAGCGCCGCAAGCCACCAAAAGCCGCAGCCGTGTTGTGCTGAATTGCATAAAACGGCCGACAGCGGACGCTCCGAGCGCCCCAAGGTGGACCATCGCCCCTTCGCGCCCGATCGAGCCTCCCGATGCCACGGTACACAGAGAAGACAAGGACCGAAGCAAGCCCTGCCCTATAGACAAACGGCCGTCGCCAATGGCGACCGCTTCCATATAGTCAGCATTGCTTTCCGTTTTTGTCTTAGCCGCCATCCATAGCAATGTTCCGGCGATAAGCCCTCCGAAAGTGGGGAATAGCAAACGACCGTACCACGGGAGCCCCTCGGTCACGCCCACAATCGAGCCGCTCTGGCCAGTAACGAGGTTCTGGATAAAGCGCATGCCTTCATGAAAGCCGATGGTAGCCAAGGCCCCCAGACCGCCCATCAGCACTGCCCAGCCCAGCATGGCGGGTAGGCCGGAAAGCCATAAATAATCTGCCAGCCGCTGACGCAACGTTTGTATGGTATTCCCAGCCATGTAACCCCTGTGCTAAATCAAACGAAAAACGCCCGGTAAGCGCTATAGCCATTTCAATCCATTTCCGTGCGCTTGCCAGACAGGAGCTCAGGGGGCACACTTTAGCCTATGGAAAATCCCCTCGTAAAAGTACTGGTCGTCGACGATGATCCTGCCCTGCGTCAATTGCTGGCCGATTACCTTAATCGGCACAATTACGACACGCTCCTTGCTCCGGACGCCAGCGACCTTGCGTCGCGCATCCAGCGATATTCGCCTGACCTTATCGTGCTTGATCGCATGATGCCCGATGGGGACGGCGCTGAAGCATGCCGACGACTGCGCCAACAAGGAGAAGACATCCCCGTCATTTTACTCACTGCGAGAGACGAAACCGTAGATCGCGTTATTGGCCTGGAAGCCGGGGCAGACGACTACCTGGGCAAACCGTTCGATCCGCGCGAGCTTCTTGCTCGCATCGAGGCCGTGCTACGTCGCAAAAAAGGCGCATCGGCCCTGAACAAAGACAAACCGGTTGCGTTCGGGCCATTTGTTTTCGACCCTAGCACACGCCAGCTTAGTAAAGACAGCGACATCATCAAGCTGACCGGCGGCGAAGTTAATCTGCTGGAAGCACTGGTCAATAATCCCGGCAAGCCGCTGTCTCGTGACCGTTTGCTGGCGCTGGCTCGTGACGACGACGAAGGCGAACGCAACGACCGCGCCATTGATATCGCCATTTTGCGCTTGCGGCGTGCAATCGAAGAAGACCCGAAGCAGCCGCGCTGGATACAAACCGTATGGGGAGTCGGGTACCGTTTTTCACCCTGAACTCATGAAGCTGAATTCGTTACTGCCTAAATCCCTGCGTGCGCGCATGGTATTGCTGACACTGGGCACCATACTGCTGGTTCAGGCTGCCACCTTTGCCACGGTTTCCTATTACCGCAAACAGTTCACTGAAGAAGTTGCCGTCGAATTCACCGCGACCACCATACGCACCCTACGCGCCGCACTGTCGGAAATTCCTGCTGAGCGACGCCCCGACTTTGTGCGCAGCGCATCACAGAACCAATGGCGCCTGTGGTCGCGCAGCCTTCCATCCGATGCCAGCCTGGAGAACCGCCGCCCCGCTTCTAATGAAATACACCGCGCGGATCGGCCTCCTCCTCCAAGAAACGATATACGAAACAACCTGCGAACTTTCGTCCAGGCACTGAACAAGCGGCTGAGCGACGACACCCGCGTGGCCTTGTCGCGCGGGCCCGAGCCCCGGCTTTATATATCGCTACTGCCGGAATTCGGCCCCGAAGACACGGGCTACAACCGCGAATGGCTCGTCATCCCCCTGGATAGAATTGCGCCGCCCGTTGCAACGCCCGTCATCATCGTCTGGTTGACCGGCATGGGACTCTTCCTGCTACTGTCGGCCGCATTCTCTTGGCACATTACCCGACCACTCACCCGACTGGCCAAGGCCGCCGACCAAATGGCCGCGGGCCAACCACAACGCGTGACCCCCTCGGGCCCCCGTGAAACCCGTATCCTGGGCGAGCGCTTCAACGCAATGCTCGACACCCTGGCCGAATCCAGCACAGTACAGCGAACCCTGCTTGCGGGACTACCCCACGACCTGAAAGGCCCGCTCTCCCGAATGTGGCTACGCATCGAAATGGTCGACGACCCCACATTCAAAGAAGGCATGCGCAAAGACGTCCAAGACATGCAGCGCATGGTCAACCAATTCATAGGATTCGTGCGCGGCTCGGATCCAGGCTCATACCAGTTCGCTCCCCTGATCCTGAACGCCTGGCTCGAAGAGCAGGTTTCGGCGTGGGAAAGCACAGGAAGCCCAGTGAAACTTGTACGTCTGCACGACAAACCCTTGCCGCTCGATGCCGACAAAACAGCCTTGGGACGCCTGCTCGACAACCTGATTACAAACGCCATGAATCACGGCAAACCGCCGGTGGAAATCGCCCTGGACACGATGAACGGCCAGGCCAGAATCACCGTATCCGACCATGGCCCCGGAATTTCCGCCGAGCGGCGCGTAGAAGCGCTACGCCCCTTCTCAAGACTGGACGATGCCCGCACCCTCACCGGCTCCGTAGGCCTCGGACTTGCATTGGCCGAAGCCATCGTCAAGGCCCACAACGGCACCCTAATACTCGGCACAGCACCCGCCGGCGGCCTCGAAGTAAGCATCCTGCTTCCCCTGACCCGCCGCGCCAATACCTAACGGTCTGAAGATACGGACGTGGCCCCGCGCCTTGACCCGTCACCGAATTCATCTGTCGACCGAACTACGTCTATCTAATGGATTAAGACAACCTACCTTCACCTATGCCGCACCTAGCAGCCATTGAGGAGGCTGGGCGGCTGAGCCTGGCCAAGCGAGTTCGGTAGCGCCGAACCTACCGCTTGGACTGGGGAGGCAAGAGCGCGCATGTCCGAGCGCGGCGATTAAGGACAATCCGGGGGATTGTCCTTCGCGCGAGTTCGCGCTCGCCCCGGGCCGGGCGGTAGGTTCGGGCAGTCCCGGCACGGGACCGCGAACGGGAGTGTCAGAATTTTTGTGTTTGGGCGGTTTTGATAAATCATTGATCCGCCTGTTTTCCGTACAACTGAGAGTCTAGCTGGCCATAGCCTTGCGTGAATCGATCCTCGTATAGGAT
>NZ_RYDV01000004.1 GCF_003971065.1 Candidimonas sp. SYP-B2681 | reverse complement strand
CGTGCTTTTTCTTCAGGGGCCGCGTCAATTTGCGCGTAGCCTTTGGCTTCGCCGCCGAAGGCGGTGGCCAGCACTGTCGTGATCGCAGCCGTCAGCGTAGTCTTGCCGTGGTCAACGTGTCCAATCGTGCCTACGTTTACGTGTGGTTTGGTACGTTCGAACTTACCTTTTGCCATGGCTGACTCCTGACTATGGAATAAAGCTATAAATAAAAATGTTTGGTGCCCATGACGCGGATCGAACGCGTGACCTCTCCCTTACCAAGGGAGTGCTCTACCACTGAGCCACATGGGCAGCTACTTTGTTGCTATCTGCCGTTTCCGCCAGAAATCAAAAAATCTTAACTGGAGCGGGTGAAGGGAATCGAACCCTCGTCATAAGCTTGGAAGGCTTCTGCTCTACCATTGAGCTACACCCGCGAGGGGATTCAATCCACCTGACTTGCCCGTGGCCGGAGCACTGATCAACAACCACAGACTTTTACAACCTTCTTGTAAACGCCGCTGCGATCAAAAAATGTCGATCTAGCGGCAGCGCTTTCAAATTACCCTGTACTGGCTTTCCTTGCACATACCGAAAAAATCGATAAAAAAACATTTGCAGGAAAAAAGCTTTTGGTGGTGGGAGTTGGATTCGAACCAACGTAGACGCAAGGTCAACAGATTTACAGTCTGCCCCCTTTAACCACTCGGGCATCCCACCAAAAGCGAACTCCGAATTATGCAGACTTTTTAAAGCTGTGTCAAACGGCTTGGGGCAAAAAGCGAGGTATTTCGCAAAAATATCAGCGAAATCGTCAAAAAACCGGTTTAGCTGTCGACAATCCCTGACAGTCCCTGGCGTTCGAGCAAGGAATTAAGGTGCTCCCACCCGTGAAAGTCTATCGAGAGTTGCCCCCGATTCTTCGCGCCGACTTTAAGCGTGACTCGTGTACCTAAGTGATCAGACAAGGCCTCTTCCATGCGTTTGACGTCTCCAGATTGCCCTACCGACTTGCGCGCTGGCTTGGTCGACAGTTCTTCGGCCTCGCGGATACTGCGTCCAACGAGTTTTTCGGTTTCACGCACGGAGAGTCGCTTGGCGATGACTTCGTTGGCCAATAATATCTGCGTGGCCGCGTCGGTGGCGAGTAAAGCACGCGCATGTCCCATATCGATATCTCCGGCCAGCAACATGGTCTGTACCGCTGCGGTCAGGTTCAGCAGCCGCATCAGATTGCTGGTTGCCGAACGTGAACGGCCGATTGCCTGGGCAGCCTGCTCATGAGTCAGCCCGAATTCGTCCAGCAGCCGGCGAACACCATGAGCTTCTTCGAGGGGATTCAGATCTTCACGCTGGATATTCTCGATAAGGGCCATCACGGCGGCGCTTTCATCGGCGACCTCTCGCACCAGGACGGGTACTTCGTCCAGGCCAGCCAATTGCGCGGCACGGAATCGACGCTCACCCGCAATAATCTCGTACTTTCCGTCGTCTTTACCATTAAGCGGACGCACCAGGATCGGTTGCATGATGCCCTGATTCCGGATGGACTCAGCGAGTTCGTTGAGTGCACCTTCGTCCATCCGCGTGCGAGGCTGGTACTTGCCTGCCCGCATGAGGTCTATTCTGAGGACAGACGGCAGCCGGGGAGTGTCGACATCCGGCCTGCCGAAGGTGTCGATGGCGGGCGCATCTTCGCCTAACAGGGCGTCTAGTCCGCGACCCAGGCCTTTAGGTTTTTTCGTAGCCATTGTGATTTCCTTTCCTTGATTCGTTTATCCGCGCGGACGCGCTTGCTCACGCAAAGCATCTTTCTTCACACGCTTGATGAGTTCGTTGCCGAACTCGATATAGGCCTTTGCGCCCCGCGAGTTCTTGTCGTAGACAATGCCAGGCAGCCCATGGCTGGGCGCCTCGGCAAGTCGAACGTTGCGCGGCACGATAGCCTTGAATACCTTGTCGCCAAAGTGGGTTTCGATCTGGGCGGACACCTGTTGCTGCAGGGTTACCCGGGCATCGAACATTACCCTGAGCAGGCCTATTAACTGCAGTTCAGGATTGATATTCCTGTGTACCCGCTTTACGGTGTTGACCAGATCCGACAAGCCTTCCAATGCGAAATACTCGCACTGCATGGGGATGATCACCCCATGCGCAGACGCCAGGCCATTCAACGTGAGCAACGACAAGGTTGGCGGGCAATCGATAAGAATGAAGTCATAGTCGGGCAGAACGTGCGCAATGGCCTGTTTCAGCTGCTGCTCTCGTTCATCCATTTGAATCAGATCGATCTCGGCCCCGGACAGCTCGCGATTGGCGGGCAGGACGTCATAGCCCCCCGCCTCGGATCGTAGCCGCGCCTGAGCGACCGTAGCGTCTCCTATGAGCACTTGGTAAAGGTTTTGCTCTACCTTGTTTTTGTCGATGCCGCTACCCATGGTCGCGTTGCCTTGCGGATCGAGGTCTATCAGCAGGACCCGCTTGCGCTTGGCTGCCAATGCAGCAGCCAGGTTGATAGCTGTGGTGGTTTTTCCCACCCCCCCCTTTTGGTTCGCAATACAAAATACATTGGCGATGGCGATGGAGGTATTGTTATTCATGAGATTCCTTGGCGACTCAACCAGACGAGGCAACGCTGGGCATTCAATTCGGGGACGAGCAATGTCTGGAGATGGCTTTGGCGCCAATCCGTCTGTTGTTCTAGAGTATCGATTTCATCCTGCGGTTCGCGGCCTTTCATGGCCAGCAAATGTCCATTCTCTGCAACATGCAGGCCTGCCAGGCGTGCAAAATCTATCAGAGAAGCAAAGGCACGCGACACGACGATGTCGGCATTAAATGGCGGCAGGGTTTCCACCCGTGCATGGATCGCGTGAAGATTAGGCAAACGCAACACGCTAGCCATCTGGCGCACAAACGCCATCTTCTTTTCGACAGCATCCACGCAGAAGACCTCCCACTCAGGCTGCATGATGGCCAGTACTACGCCGGGCAAACCGGCCCCAGATCCGACATCGACGATACGACGGCTTGTTGCTGTGGTTTTATACAGTTCAGTTACAATTGGTTTCACCACCGAAAGACTATCAAACAGATGCTGCACCAGCATTTGTTCAGGCTCCCGCAGCGCAGTCAGGTTATACGTTCGATTCCAACGTTGCAGCTGGCCGATATACGAAAGCAACGCGTCCGCTTGGGCTGGTTCCAGGTTTACATTCAGCGCCAGCGCCGCAGCGTCAAGGCGTTGCCGGTATTCTGTCTGCTCGGCCATTACGCGGCTTTCTTGCTGTATTGCAGCCGCTTGATGTGTATCAGCAGTAAAGAAATCGCCGCCGGGGTGATTCCAGACATCCTGCTGGCCTGCCCTATCGTCTCCGGCCGGCTAACCTTCAGGCGCTGACGTACTTCAATCGACATACTGGTAATGGCGTCGTAATCGAGATCGCTTGGGATACGCTGGGATTCCTGCGCCGCCTGCTTGTCGACTTCTTCTTGTTGCTTCGCAACATAGCCCGCATACTTAACCTGGATCTCGACTTGCTCGGCGGCCGCACTGTCGGCAAGGCCGGGGCCGGCCACAAGAGTTCCATCTTCTTTCTGTAACGCCATCAGCGCTTGATAGGAAACTTGAGGACGTTTTAACAGGTCAAGCAGCGAATACTCGCGCTCTACCTGCTTACCCAGCAGTTCCTCGGCAGTGTGCAGCGCCAGTGTCCGGGGATTGATCCAGTTGCTCCTAAGGCGCTCAAGCTCGCTTCCAACCAAGTCCCGTTTCCGACTGAACATATCCCACCGCGCATCGTCCACCAGGCCCAGACGTCGACCTTCCTCGGTCAGGCGCATGTCAGCGTTATCCTCCCGCAAGCTAAGACGATACTCAGCTCTGGATGTGAACATACGATAAGGTTCGGTCACGCCACTGGTTATCAAATCATCGACCAGTACGCCTAGATAAGCTTGGTTTCGTTTTGGGCACCAGCCCTCTTGGCCCTTCGCCTGCAAGGCAGCATTCAATCCGGCTAGTAAGCCCTGAGCGGCGGCTTCTTCATAACCGGTTGTACCGTTAATTTGCCCGGCAAAAAATAATCCATTGATGGCGCGCGTTTCGAGCGTGGCCTTGAGTTCACGTGGATCAAAGTAATCGTACTCGATGGCATACCCAGGGCGCATTATGATGGCGTTTTCCAGACCAGGTAGCGTGCGCACCAATGCCAGCTGGATATCAAACGGCAAGCTCGTTGATACGCCATTAGGGTAAATCTCTTGCGTCGTCAGGCCTTCAGGCTCCAGAAATATTTGATGGCTCGGTTTATCGGCAAAGCGATGAATTTTATCTTCAATAGAAGGGCAATAACGCGGGCCTATACCTTCAATCGTTCCGCTGTTGCTATACATAGGCGAGCGATCCAGACCAGACCGGACTATATCGTGCGTTCGCTCGTTTGTATGTGTGATCCAGCATGGCAACTGCTCCGGGTGCATCTCGGGCGAGCCCATATAAGAGAACACCGGCACCGGGTCGCTGTCGCCCGCCTGCACTTCTGTCTTTGAAAAATCTATGCTGCGGGCGTCGATGCGCGGAGGCGTTCCCGTTTTCAAACGCCCTTGAGGCAGCTTAAGTTCCTTTAACCGTTGGCCGAGAGATATCGACGGTGGATCACCGGCTCGTCCAGCTGAATAATGATCCAGGCCCACGTGAATCAATCCGTTCAAGAAAGTGCCCGCAGTCAGAACCACGCTGCGCGCCCTGAACTTCAATCCGATCTGCGTGACGGCGCCAACGACTCGATCGGCTTCCAACATGAGATCATCGACCGCTTGCTGAAAGATCATTAAATTAGGCTGATTCTGCAGCGCAGTCCGTATCGCGCGACGATACAACGAGCGGTCCGCCTGGGCACGAGTTGCTCGCACAGCAGGACCCTTCGAACTGTTCAATATGCGAAACTGGATACCGGCCAGATCGGTGGCATAGGCCATGATCCCGCCCAGGGCGTCAATTTCTTTGACCAGATGCCCCTTACCGATCCCGCCTATCGAGGGATTGCAGGACATTTGCCCCAACGTTTCCATATTGTGAGTAAGTAAAAGGGTTGAAGCGCCACTGCGCGCCGCCGCAAGCGCAGCTTCGGTACCGGCATGCCCACCGCCAACCACAATCACATCGAATTCGTCTGGATAAATCATTGTTCGCTCAAGCGAGTAATACTTAACCATCCATTATACTGCGCGACCAACACTGTTTCACGTGAAACATGGTTAGTTACGTAACTGACACCGTCCCAGCTGAAATAGCGACAAACCCTTTGGTTGTTCCACGTGAAACATTCTTGTATTAACTGATCGGCATACTGATATCGCCCGAGATGCTTGTTTCACGTGAAACAGCCGCATCCAAGATTGACCTTTAAATAAACGGTCTGCGGAACGTTCGAATTTTGTACCGCGAAAGGCAATGCACTATCAACCCGTAATCTTATGCGGCCTTATGGACCCCACGGCATCAAAAATTCCCCATCGCTATTGCTTCGTGAAAAGCCGCCAAGTCCGATGTCGAACAGACCATATTCCAAATACGGGGATCAAGCCATAGACGTTGCCGAGCAATGATAAGGCTAGGACCACTTCCGCCACGACAAGCGACACTAATGTCGCTAGAAGACTGGTGTGACACCATTCAGCATAACGAAAGCGCAATCAATTAGAAACCAAAAACCTGAATGAAATCGTACTTGCGGAATCAACCCAATTTAGCTTAACCGAATATATAAAATTTTTATATAGGAAGGGTACGGCACTAGGTTCCAAAAAACGGGATACCTACGGCACAGGCCCTTTATGCACCGGCGCTGCTGACTCGCTATATAGAACCATTCCACGTGAACCCGATTGTCGGTATTACTTTCACAGCATCGATTTACGCCCAAGCAGATGTAAACGAAAGAATTGTCAGATTCAGGGCTCGCATTCCCATCGCCAAGTAGTACGCCATAAATCAAACACCACACCGCCTTACGTATACGCATAGGGGCAGGGCCATGGACGGTCTCGACCCGCGGTAGGTTAAAGCGAAGGGATCGAGCGTCGAAAATACGGCGCTTTGGCGCTACGGGCGTAATACCAAAGTTGTCCATAACAATAGGAATAGCGGAACCTTGGCATCGCTCTGCCGTATTGCCCTCTAGCCCTTAGAAACCACGCTCCTACTCAGGCAATGGCTACATAGCGCCGACTGGGCCCTTATTCCCGCTCGTTACAAAATGTATATGAAGTGCTATGTGAAGTAGCTCTTAGCGTTGCGCGGAAATACTTCGCAAGGATCATATTTGCTCATAAGCAATGAATGGCTTTTAATATGATCGGTCTAAAGTAAGATCACCTTTTAGCAGCGCTTATATCGACAAGTCCTGGAAACCTAGGCAGGGAGGCATCCCTTCAATATCTGAACGCTCACTTTCCCGCGATATCAATCCTTATCCCATCGGATGGTCAGGATAACGAATTTGTTCCACGTGGAACAACACCTAATTAGCGTTGAGAAGTTCAGAAAGGGAGTCACAATTGAAGAAATATCAGTCAGCTCTGAACGCCTTCAATACGCTGAGGTTAAAATCAATGAAACTGTAAGGGTGTGGATAACCCTGTGCATAACGGCTGGCAATTCGGTGAATAACTTTATAACCTCGCAGGGACCAGCACCCTGCCATGCGTTGCGTCACGCCTATGGTCCCTTGCCTATGACTTATCGATAAAAAAAGCGCCCACGCTAAGAGCGGGGCGCTTCCACTGAGTTCTAGCTGCTAATGTCAGCCCGAACGTAATCAGAGCGGACGGATCTCTGCTGCTTGAGGGCCTTTGGGGCCATCCGTAACTTCGAACTCGACGTCCTGACCTTCATTCAGACTACGGTAACCGCGGCCCTCGATGGCGGAGAAATGGGCAAACACGTCAGTCCCACCTTCGTCTGGAGTAATAAAACCAAAGCCTTTCTCGGCGTTGAACCACTTAACTTTGCCCTTTTGAGCCATGATACATAGAGTCCTAGAAATGATCGAAAAAGCGATGAGTCAAGGACGGCGTGTTCCGCGAGACGCTACCATGTTCTAAGCTCAAAATCGCTTGATACTTAAAGTTATTGATAACCGACCGCAGCACCGCCGTGCCGCTAGACTACAAAGCGAATACGAGCATAGCGAGGGCTGAACCATTTATCAAATACTTGTTTACCCCAATGTGGTATTTTTCCTGCAGACTGCATTCGAACTTAACATGCGGTGCATTGAAGCCATCATCCGCACCCATAAGCCCCAATTATTAACCTTAAATCGTCCAACAATATGAAATTTTCATCCAAGCTGCCAGGCGTCGGAACCACCATTTTTACCGTGATGAGCCAATTAGCGGCGGAACATAAAGCCATCAATCTAGGCCAAGGTTTCCCAGACTTCAATCCCGAAACGGAACTGCTCGATCTGGTCACCAAGGCACTGCACGATGGCCACAACCAGTACCCACAAATGGCGGGAATTCCTGATCTGCGTCGGCAGATATCGGACAAAGTAGAAGCGCTGTACTCGCGCCGATACGATGCTGATACCGAAATTACGGTTACTAGCGGAGCCAGCGAAGCGCTGATGGCCAGCATCCTGGCGTTTGTAAAACCGGGCGACGAAGTACTGGTAATCGAACCGTTCTACGATCTGTATATCCCAGCGATCGAATTAGCTGGCGGGATCCCGGTCGTCGTATCGATGCGCGCACCTGATGCGCATAGCGCCTTATATCGGGTCGACTGGCAGCAGGTCCTTGATGCGGTAACTACAAAAACTCGTATGTTGATCGTCAACTTTCCGCATAATCCGACAGGTATTAACCTACAGGAAAGCGATCTGGATTGGCTCGAAAGAATAGTGGCCGAAACAGGCATCATGCTCTTGTCGGACGAAGTGTACGAACACATCGTATTCGATCAGCAACCACATCAGAGCTTGGCTAGACGAGAGTCGTTAGCAGCCAACTCCATCGTCATTTCGTCTTTCGGTAAGACCTATCACACAACTGGATGGAAAATCGGCTACTGCTGCGCACCGAAAGAGATCTCTGCTGAAATACGCAAAGTTCATCAGTTCATGGTTTTTACGGTAAGTTCGCCCATGCAGGTGGCTTTGGCTGAATACATGAAAAACCCTAAACCGTATCTTGACCTGTCTGCCTTTTATCAGACCAAACGAGACAGACTCGCCGCAGGTTTGGAAAAAACTCGCTTCATTCCCATGCCCAGCCAAGGCACTTTCTTTTTACTGGCAGACTACAGCCAGGTGTCTGACCTTCCTGAAGCAGAATTTGCAAGATGGCTGACCACCGAACACAAGGTGGGAGTGATCCCGGTTTCTGCTTTCTACAAAGATCCAAATGCCAACGAATCCAACCATCGACTAATTCGCTTTTGTTTCGCAAAACAGGACCATACCCTTGATGCAGCAATCGACAGACTATCCCTGGTCTGATTCTTCGAGGTTTCCATGTCGAACCCGCTACGGCGGGTTTTTTTCATTCCAAAAGTCGCTACTGGCGAAGCTTTGAGCCTAAAGGGGCGACAACATCGTCCAGGGGCCCGAATCCCTGAATTTGTTTTGGACCGATAGATCAATGAACCGAAGTATACAGGCTGGAACAGCAAATCTGGTTGGGTCTAAAAGATGGCTGATCCGGTGGGGTCTTAAGCTGTTCATTATCTTTACTATTTATAAAGACTAATACTAATGGGTGTCTGTGGATAAGTGGCACAAGTAAGATATCTATCGTTAACTCAAGCACTTGCAGCGTATTTTTCAGGCGCACAACTTGTGTTTTTCCCGTGAATGAAACGGGCATAACTTTTCCAGCTGATGGCTCTTAGTCGGTTGTGCATAACTCATCCACAGTCTGTGCACAAGCACTCCACCCAGTAGTTATCCACAGGCAGATTTCAAAAAAACCAGCCAATTATTTGGTTACTATTTGTAAATACAGCAAAACAAGCGCTCGGAGTGCCGAAAAGAAGACAAAAAAAACCGTGTCTCTACGAGACACGGTTAAACGCTGCTATCCGTAAACCTACCGTTCTAAGTTGCTCCGCATTAGCCGCGCTATGTCTTCATTGAAGTGAGAAGAAGTTGGCGAATCTGAGTGCTGCAAAAGTCCATGAATGACTCCTTGCTGGTCCAGCATAGGCCGATTTTGACTCAGCTTTTGCTTGGCTTCAACGGAGGTTATGGATATCTCAAGACCAACAATGTTGTTGAGCATGGTATTGATATAGTCGGCGGGAGCGTCGGAAATTTTCCAAGGGTCAGCACGGCCTTTCTCGAATCGATTGGTCTGATGCTCAAGATGGGTCAGTAGCCATTCCGGGCTCGTCGTAGTCGACAACATGCCGTGTACATGAACTGAAACATAATTCCATGTCGGAACGGCTTTGCCCCCAAGACTTTTCTTGGACGGATACCAGGAAGGCGAGATATAGGCGTGCGGCCCCTGAAATATGACAAGTACAGGCGTTGCATCGGCAAGCAAACCGAATTCGGTATTGCTGCGCGCAACATGTGCCTGAAGTGTTCCGAGGCCGCGCTGCGGCTCGGTTAACAGGAATGGTAGGTGCGTGGCAGCCAGCCCGGTACTACCATGAACCGTTAGCGTCCCGAATGGGTAATCTTCGATCAGTTGATGTTGGATATGCAGATCGGTGAGCTCAAATGAGCCTGGTGTATACATATTATTGCCCTAATCATAAGGTGGCCAACACCTCGCCGGTATCGAAAACGACTTGATTTTCGGGCCATTGCAAGGCAGCAAGTTTGAAGCGCGATTGTTCGATGGAACGACTGGCCTTTCTATCGCGCCATCGGGCACCAACGGAAAAGTCGACACAAAAAACGTTGTGATGTTTGCCATGCCACGAAAGTGGCTCGACTTCATTGAACAATTGGCTATAGCGGGGAATGGTTTGGCCTGGCTCGACACGCAGCATGCGCCAATAATGGCCGATAACGACTGGGATAGCGTCATCATAGTCATTCCACCAACTGATCCGGTCTGAGAATCTCCATCTGTTACCGGCAAAGAAGGGCGTCACAGCTTTTCTTTCGACACCCGAGGTGAGCACCTTCAGAGGGTTCACCATCTGCTGGGTGGCCTCGTATTCAGCGATAGCGTGGAGAAAAGGCGGCGGACCGTATTCGTCTTCGAGCTCGATCGCCCACTGTTGTTTTTCATGAAGATACTTGCTGTACAAACCGGAAGCTTCAGCGGTCGACTGGGCCATGTTGTCCCACATGCGAAATTGCTCGACGATACTGCCAAGCGAGACCGTACGAATTGCTGCTATTGCAGGAGCGGTCCAGGCAGCATGCACTACGCGTATATCTTCACGTTCCAGCGCAATGGGCAGACTACGCAGAAAATCCTTGATCGTTTGCCGTTCAGTTGCCCTGGTACGACGAAATGGCGCATAGTTTTTAAGATCGCGTTCATAGCGCTCGTCAAAAAACCAGCCTGAGCCATCCTTGGCGTCGTCGATCAACAGGTTGATCTCGTGATTTCCCAAAATGGTTTGGGCGTTACCCTGCTGCACCAGGTGCTGCACCAGTCGGATAACGGCTGGGCTATCCGGCCCACGATCACAAAGATCGCCGACGAACACTAATTTTCGGTGGCGGGGATGTGCACCCTGAGCGTCATAACCCAGACCTTCGAGTAGGGCTATTAAAGCCGGATACTCGCCATGGATATCACCAATGATGTCTAGCGGATTCTCGGGTAAGCGTTGTATCAGGTGCATGGAAACAATAGTGGCGTGGCGCCTTCAAAGAAACGTTACGCCCCATTCATGGTGACAACGATAGATCGGCTGCCACCGTGGTCACGGTGCTCGCATAAATATATTCCCTGCCATACGCCTAAGTTCAAACGCCCATCACTGATGGGAATGTTCAGGTCGGATCCCAAAATGCCGGTTTTTAAATGCGCAGGTAGGTCGTCCGGCCCTTCATCATTATGTTCCATTCCTGGAATATTGGGAGGAACCAGAATATTGAAGTACCGCTCGAAATCCCGCCTTACAGCGGGATCGGCATTTTCATTGACCGTCAGTGATGCAGAGGTGTGTTTCAAGAACACGTTCATCATGCCGATTCTCATGTCTTCCAGTTCGGGCAATTGCCGGAGAATTTCTCGGGTTATCAGATGAAAGCCTCGCGCTTTCGGTGCAAGCGTTATTTCTTTCTGCATCCACATGGTTGATCGGTGCTTTTTTTGAGGCCGGCTTAGGACAACATGTAAGCAGTATACCCGCAGTTTGAGCTCTTTTTACTCTTGGGTATAGCCGCCGAATTGCGAGGATGTATTAGTTGTTCATTATTTTTTCTATATATAAAGACTAATACTAATGGGTGTCTGTGGATAAGTGGAACAACCCTGATTCTGTTATTAGATTCAAGCGATTACATCACTTTTTTGAAATGCACAACTCCTGTTTAGCGCGTGGATGGAAAGGGTACAACTTTAGAACTTGGGAGAAATGGCCGACTTATGCTGTGTTGGTACACAGCCTGTGCACAACCGGCTTACTTAGAGCTTATCCACAGGCGAATATTTTTTTAATAGAGGGATTTTTGCGGAAAATAGGAGGCCCTACCGGTAAAAGTCCTGGTTTTTGTAGCCTGCGCTGATAAGAAGTGGGAGCAACAGGCGCCTTGTTCAAGGTATATTGCTATATAATTTATAGCAATACCTACTATAAGGGAGCCGGAGATGGATGTACTAATGAAGCTATTCTGGCTTTATGCTTTGCGTTTACCCACGGGTTCCGGTGCCGAATATGATCAATGGAGCCATGAATTGTTGGCTCAGGTAGATGAACAATACGCTGCTTGGGAACGGTTGTACGACAGAATCCGCAGCAATAATCATCGGCTAGGAACACTGGAAATGGTCAAATACTCAACGAAAGAGCGCGAACAAATTGACATCTTCATCTCCAATATGGCGCAGTTCGCTCCTTTGATTCGGGGCGAGCGCGGCCAAAAAATCGCTGCACTTCACCTGAAAACGCTAGAAGCGGTCAGCCTTTATGATGATTTTCAGACCTTGAATGTTTTCACATCGGCACGGGTGTCGCGTAGCCGCAAGTGTGAGTACGTAGTGCATTAAGTACAGTGCATATCTGTACAAGAGTCCTTCTACTTCTATGTAGTCAGGGCTTACGCAGAAGGATCGCCGCCTGCCAATTTACGGTTCCTATGTAGTCGCGAAATGATCGATAGTGCGATTTTTAATAGGTATAAAATGATCAGGGAACCGACCAGATCACCCACAAACATAACGCCAAAAGTGCTGAGTAAATTGGCTTCCGGATCCGTGAATGCAAACCATATATGATGAAGCGTCGAGATCAGCAATGCGCAGATGACTGCACAGGTTATCAGGCGTCTAGGGGTGAGATTGTCGAGGTTTTTATGCAGACCCAGGCATTCCAGGGCAAGCACATAAGTGATGTACGGAGCCAGGGCTGAGATTCCGCCACCGACGGCTGATCTGATAAAATCGTCAGGAAAAAAATAGGTGAAGCACGCTATCAATGAAGCGATCAGCAAGCCGACCGCGCCTGAGACGCCGAAAAGCAGTGTACATAGCAGTCGTACGCCGCCAGGAAGGTAGACCCAGTTAATCCCACGAATGAATTCGGAGTATGAGAAAACCCATTCATTAATGATAAGGGCGGCCAGAAAAAACAGTGCCGTACCAATCACCATACTCCACTGAAGACGAAGGTATGACATCTGCTTCTCTAAAAGAGTGGACGACCGAGTGTAACAATTAAATTGGGCGTTGTAGTCATGAAAGGAAAAACGCGGCCCGCAGACATTTACATGCGCTTTCTCGGCCTCGCCGAGTCATTGCGCGGCCTGCCAGCATTGCCCGCATTAGATCCTTTAGAAGAGCGCATGCTGGCTCTGGTGGCGCGTGCGTCTCAAGAGGCAAGCCGCCTGTCGGTCAGGGATATGATGGCGATGGATCAGTTTGGATCGCCCGCTACGGTGCATTCCAGATTGAAGTCCATGCGCAAGAAGGGCTGGATCATGTTGGCTGATACCGAAGATACTAGAAGAAAACAGGTAGAACTGAGTCAGGCTGCTTTGCTTCATTTCGATAAGCTGTCGGCCTGCTTGATCAAGGCGGCAAAGGAAGGCTAACTGCCTTAAACGGTATTGGAGCTTCGTGTACAGAAAAAAACTAGGCCTCAAGGCCTAGTTTTTTGATGCGAGTCAAAAGTTATTGTTTTTCAACGCCAGCAGCGGAAATGACCGACGCCCACTTTTTATACTCGGCGTTGATAAATGCCGAGAATTTTTGCGGTCCATCCGACTTCACTTCCCCGCCCAGTTTATGAATCTTGGCTTTGAAATCGTCTGAAGCCACGACTTTTTGCAATGCATTATTCAGGCTTTCGATGACTTCCGGCGGAGTGCCGGCGGGCGCCATGATGCCGTTCCATGTGCCTATTTCAAAATCAGGAAATCCCGATTCGATCATAGTAGGAACGTCCGGTAAAAGGGGATTGCGTTTGGGCGATGTCACAGCCAGTGCCTTGAGCCTGCTATTTTGGATAAACGGCAGCGATGGAGGCAGATTGTCGAACATCATGTTAACTTGCCCGCCGACAAGGTCGGTAACAGCCGGCGCGCTGCCGCGATACGGGATATGGGTCAACGGCTGCTGAATCGTTGTTTTGAACATTTCGCCGGATAAATGTATAGACGTGCCTATACCCGACGAAGCGAAGGTAAGGGGATGCGGACTTTTCTTTGCATAAGCCACAAGTTCGGCGACCGTATTTACGGGCAGGTCTTTGTTGACGACCAGTACGTTTGGAATCGACGTTATGAGCGTGACGGGTGCAAAGTTTTTAAGCGATTCTTCTGACAAACTTTTGTATAAGGCCATGTTGATTGCTTGCGTTCCAACAGTGCCCATTAATATGGTGTAGCCGTCGGGCGCAGCCCTGGCAACGCTGTTTGTACCAATCGTGCCACCGGCGCCCGATAGATTTTCGACAACAACGTTTTGTCCTAATTGTTCGCTCAGTGCAGAACTAACGATGCGCGCGACGCTGTCGGTATTGCCGCCAGGAGGAAAGGGCACGACCATCCGGATGGTTTTCTCTGGCCACGCTGCGGTTTGGCCCGCAAGCGGCAACAACATACCCGCGATACCGAACGCCAGTATCGCCGCACGAGGTGCTAATTTGAGTTTCATTGTCTCTTCCTTTTAGTTCGCTTACTGCATTTAAGGGCGTATGCCGCCCTTATGAAAATTCGCTGAATGCTTTTACAGTTCGTAGCCGGGATTACGGCGGTCGAGCCGACGCAGCAGACCAGGCCACGCCAGTGATGCCTTGTACGAGCGATCCGCCCTTGTTTCAACCTTTGCGCGTTCCAGTATCGTTGTGGGAATATGGTTGAGCTCTCCACCGGCCTGTGCCCTGACTTGCACCATACAAGCCGCTTCAAGACGGTGCATCGCCTGAAAGGCGTCAGCCATGGTTAGTCCAACGGTGAGCAAGCCATGATTACGCAATATCAGATAATTGTTTTCACCCAAGTCTTTGACCAGGCGCGGCTGCTCGTCGGGATCCAGCGCTAATCCTTCGTACTCGTGATAGCTGAGCGATTGCAGAACAATGAACGCAAACTGCGAAAGCGGAAGCAGTCCGGCTTTTTGTGCCGAGACGGCCACGCCATTGATCGAATGGGTATGTAGTACGCACATGGCGTCTTTACGCGCAGCATGTATGCAGCTATGGATCGTGAAGCCAGCAGGGTTAATGTCGTAATCGGATTCCATCACCTTGTTGCCGGCCAGATCAATCTTGACCAAGCTGGACGCGGTGATCTCGTCAAACATCAGCCCGTAGGGATTAATAAGGAAGTGCTCTGTTCCCGGGACTTTCGCCGTGATATGAGTGAATATCAGATCATCCCAGCCGAATAAGGCGACGAGCCGATACAGGGCGGCAAGATCGACCCGTACCTGCCATTCCTCTGCGCTGATTTGATCGCGCGGCCAAACCGCTTTTTGTTTGGATAGATGCATATTTCCTCCGGATATCGGCGCCACGCCATGGCGCTCGATAAGCAGTTAAGTATCAAAAGCTATATGCACCCGACTCATGAATATCTGGGTGCCTGTGATATAACCAAATGCTTGATGTAAATCATGCTTGCCAGCATTTTAGGCGGCTACCTATATCATTCCAAAACGTAAATAGATCATCGTTATCATGAGTTTTATGAATGTTTCTTAGAAAATTGACGCCTTCCATGTCGCAGCTTCTCGCTTTCGAAGCGGCGGCACGCCATGGCAACTTCACAAAGGCTGCTAACGAGTTGTGTTTGACGCAGAGCGCGGTAAGCCGTCATATTCAGGCGCTGGAAGCCATGCTGCGTGTCGTCTTGTTCGAGCGCACCGGTCGTCAGATTAAATTGACAGCGGAAGGTCAACGTTATGCACAAGAAGTAGGCGCTGCCTTGAATCGCATTCGCAATGCCAGCATGCATGCGTACGAGTCTGGCGCCAACGCCAATGCCTTGCAGTTGGCCGTGTTGCCTATTTTCGGCTCCAAGTGGTTGATGCCGCGCTTAAGCCGCTTCTACGACCGACATCCTGACTTGCTCGTGAATATTCATTCTCGTATAGGCGAGTTCGACCTGGCGCTATCTGGCATGGATGCGTACATCACCCTTGGCGATGGCCACTGGCCGACACTCGCAAAGGATCATTTGGTTGATGCACGAGCCGTTGTTATCGCAAGTCCGTCGTTATTGAAGCAAAAGCCCATCCATAAAGCGGCCGACTTGATGCAGCACCAGCTATTACACGTTACTTCGCATTCCCCTGGTTGGAAGGAATGTTTGCTTGCCAGCCGTATCGATCCTCGCACTGTCGTACTCGGCGCACAATTTGAATACACAGCCCATTTAATCCA
The DNA here is from genome assembly GCF_003971065.1 of Candidimonas sp. SYP-B2681. Classification (GTDB taxonomy): domain Bacteria; phylum Pseudomonadota; class Gammaproteobacteria; order Burkholderiales; family Burkholderiaceae_B; genus Pollutimonas. Next base: position 355,415 of record NZ_RYDV01000004.1, on the reverse strand, counting down.
GGCCGTCATCAGCGGGATGGGCGTGGGGTTGGTTTCTGATGTTTTTGTGCGCGAAGAATGTCAGCAGGGTTCTTTGGTCGTCCCCGACATCCCCGACTTTGCTGTCCGTAATAAAAGTTATTACCTGGTTTATGCTCCGGACAATGGGGCTAATCCGTCATTGTGCCTGTTCAGAGACTGGTTGCTGGAAGAAGTGAGTTAGGATCGTTGAGCGGCTCGAAATTGACCACGAGACCAGCTGTCGCTGCTCCCATGTCGGTTTATTTTCCAATACAGAAACTACAAGCCAGTTGCTCATCAATAGGTTATATTTTTATCGGAGCACTTTCGGAGTGCTGGAATCGGCGATAGAAATCGTTAATACTCTTGGTTCTGTTGGATTGAAGCATCGACCCTATCAGACAAAGGGTGAATCTGCGGTTATTGCTCTATGGAAGGACTGGTAGTTGCGGTTTTTGCGTACCATACCGAAGCCCGGGAGGACGCATTCTTTATGCTAGACGTTCGACCAATCGTGGCACTGACGACGTCAAGAGGGTTATTCCCGAGCCTGTTAAAAGTATCAGCACTATTTTTCGGAACATCGCGTCATTTATTTTCTTGTAAAATCGGGTGCCGAGAAATGTTGGCACCAGCATAGCGGGTAAGACGATGGCAAACATCGGCAGCATGTCTGACGTCACGATGCCTGTCGCCAAATATGCCCCCATGGTGACAAGCAGCATAGACAGATTGAAATTCTGGATCACGGCGCGCTGAGCGTCTCTGTCATACCCGCGTAACGTACACCAAAGCGTCGGCAACGTCCCGGTGAAGCCTCCGATGCCACCCATCACTCCGCCGGCAACACCCACAATACCGTCGGCTATACGGCCCCCCATCGTAATTCGGGGAAGCTGCTTGGCCAAAAGCATGGCGGGACACCACAACACCAGTAGTCCACCAAGCACCACTTTGAACCAATCCATGTCCAGGTGGGGCAAGACCGCCACCCCGAGGGGGATGCCAACGACGCCTCCAGCAATAAAAGGCCATAACAAGCGCATATCAAAACCACGGCGAACAGAGAAGGCGGCAAGAATCTGCCCCGTCAGAGCTCCAAAAACCGCCAACGTGGCAGCCAGCCTGGGATCTAAGGCCCAGACCCAGAACGACATAGCCACCATACCGAATGCGAACCCCGAAAGCCCTTGTACAAAGCCAGCAACCACCGCACCCAGCGCGATGATGTAAATTGCATCCATTCCCATTTTTTTTGTCCCTACATATAAGGTCTAGGCCAAGGGGCGCGTGGCTAGCGCTACCTGCATGAGTTCTTCCGGCCGATGACCAACTTTTAATTTGTTCAGATCCGGGAAAGCAGTTGATTGAGTTTGATGTCTTTTGAGCTTTTTCGCTAATTCACTTCCCGATGCAGAAACTGGAAAATATCTCGCCTAGTAAATCGTCACTGGTGAATTGTCCGGTAATGGCGCATAAGTCGCCATGTGCCAGGCGCAGCTCTTCAGCAAATAGGTCGAGCACGCTGTCATTGTGACTGGCGTGTTCAGCCGCCAATAGCAGATGTTCATTCGCGCTGGTCAGGGCACGAAGATGGCGCTCCCGGGCGAGCCAGGGCGATTCTGTGCTGGGGCTCCAGCCTGCGATATCCAGCAGCCTTTGGCGCAAGCTATCCAGACCAGCACCAGTTTTCGCCGAGATTCCCAATGCGGATGGCAATCGCGCCGCCAAGGTCTCCTGTTCGCTTTCCGGAAGCAAGTCGATTTTATTAAAGACCTTTAAGACCGGCGTTCGGGCCGGAAGACGACGAGTGATGGCGGTATCGAGATCATCGCTTTGACTACGTGCATCTTGCAGGTGAATGATGACGTTGGCTTTTTCAATCTCCGCCCAGGTACGCGCTATGCCTATGCTTTCGACAGTGTCGTCGGTTTCACGCAAGCCGGCTGTGTCGATTATATGCAGGGGCACCCCCTGAACATGAATTTGCTGGATGACTTTGTCGCGTGTTGTGCCAGCTATCGGTGTAACGATGGCGATATCGTCTCCGGCTAAAGCATTGAGCAAGCTGGATTTTCCGACATTGGGCTGGCCCGCGAGCACCACATGTAATCCTTCGCGCAGGATGAGGCCTTGCCGGGCTTGAGAAATAAGGAATCCCAGTTCATGCTGTATAGCCTCTAGCGCCGCGCGAGCCTGGTATTTTTCGAGAAAGTCTATTTCTTCTTCTGGAAAATCCAGGGTCGCCTCGACCAACATGCGCAAGCGCACAATGCGTTCGCTAAGCCCATTGACGTGCGCTGAGAAGGCACCGCTCAAAGAAGCCATGGCGCTGCGGGCAGCGGCTTCGGATGATGCGTCGATAAGATCGGCAACAGCTTCGGCTTGAGCGAGGTCCAATCTTTCGTTAAGAAAGGCGCGATGCGTGAATTCTCCGGGTTCTGCATGGCGCAAGGACAGGTCTTTACCGGTTTCCAGACAGTGCGCCATGACCCTACGCAATACCGCGGGACCGCCATGACCTTGAAGTTCCAGGACATCTTCACCTGTATACGAGTGCGGAGCCTTGAAAAATAGGGCGATACCTGCGTCGATGGGATTACCTTGCTGGTCATTGAACGGCAAGTAGTGCGCATGGCGAGGCTTAAGCGGCGTATCGAAGAGCCTGCTCAAAAGCGAATCCAGATTTTTTCCTGAAATGCGTACAACACCAATGCCGCCGCGTCCGGGAGCGGTGGCAATGGCGATAATGGGTTCGTGAGAGCGTAGGGTCATGGCAGGCGTATGGCGAAGGAGACGCAAAGCGTACTACTATTGGATTTGGGCACGGGGCAGTTGAACATAATAAATTTGCAAGGAAACATCATGCCATACCTGATCGAAACCTTCGACAAACCGCACACTCAGGCATTGCGTCAGGCGCTGCGCGACAAGCATCTGGACTATCTGGAAGAAAACAAAAAAATGCTGCTGGCTTGCGGCGCCAAGTTGGAAGATGACGGAACCGGCGGTACCGGAAGCGTCTATATCGTGGATGTGGAATCCCGTGGTGAGGCCGAAGAGTTTCTCAGCGCCGACCCATTCGCCATAGGTGGGCTGTTCGAGCGCATAGTCATTACGCGTTGGCGGAAGGCATATCTTGATGGACAGTGTTATTTGTAGATAAAACGCAAAGCATTGAATGGGGCGCCCGTATCGGCGCCCCGTTCAATTTATGGAATACGCAGTTGGTCAGGCAAGTGCTTTAAGCGCCGCTGCCACACCGGCCCCATAGGCGGGGTCGGCCTGGGTGCAATGGAAGATGTGGCGTGCTTGTACGTCTTGTGACGCGCCGGAAATCGCCCTTGCTGTGTTGTCGAACAAAACTTGTTGCTGCTGTTCGTTCATCAGCCGGAACAGATTCCCCGGCTGCGAAAAGTAGTCAGTGTCTTCGCGATGATTCCAGTGATCGGCAGCCCCTTCGATAGACAGAGGCGGTTCACGGAAATCGGGCTGCTCCTGCCATTCCCCTTGAGTGTTCGGTTCGTTAGCGGTGATCCTGCCGTGATTCCCATCTACCCTCATTGCACCGTCGCGGTGGTAGCTATGGAAGGGGCATTTAGGCGCATTCACGGGGATCTGGTGGTGATTGACTCCAAGGCGGTATCGTTGCGCATCGCCGTAGGAAAACAGACGTGCCTGTAGCATTTTATCCGGTGAAAAACTAATGCCGGGTACGACATTGGCAGGGGTGAATGCGGCTTGTTCGACTTCAGCGAAGAAGTTTTCCGGGTTGCGATTCAGCTCGAGCTGGCCCACTTCGATCAAGGGATAATCCGCATGCGGCCAGACTTTCGTCAAATCAAAGGGATTCAGATGGTACGTGGCGGCGTCTTTCTCTGGCATGATCTGCACATACATGGTCCAACGCGGGAAGTCTTTGTTTTCGACCGCTTCAAACAGATCGCGCTGGGAGCTTTCGCGGTCGTGCCCGACAACAGTATTTGCTTCGGCATCAGTAAGGTTCTTGATGCCTTGCTGCGTCTTGAAGGTGAACTTCACCCAGTGTCGTTCATTGTTGGCATTGATGAAACTGAATGTGTGGCTTCCGAACAGGTGCATATTGCGAAAGCCGGCGGGAATGCCGCGGTCGCTCATGACGATAGTGACCTGGTGCAACGCTTCAGGCAAGCCGGTCCAGAATTCCCAATTGTTTTGTGCACTTCGCATGCCGGTACGGGGATCACGCTTGACGGCATGGTTCAAGTCGGGAAACTTCAAGGGATCGCGGAAGAAGAAAACGGGCGTGTTATTGCCGACTAGGTCCCAGTTACCTTCCTCGGTGTAGAACTTCATGGCCACGCCGCGAATATCCCGTTCGGCATCTGCCGCGCCGCGCTCGCCCGCAACCGTTGAAAAGCGCATGAAAACTTCAGTTTGTTTACCGATCTGTGAAAAAATCTTTGCGCGGGTGTATTGGCTGATATCGTGCGTGACCGTAAATGTTCCGTAGGCACCCGCGCCTTTAGCATGCATGCGCCGCTCTGGGATAACTTCACGGTCAAAGTGAGCAAGCTTCTCCAGTAGCCAGACATCCTGCAATAAGGCAGGGCCCCGTGGGCCAGCAGTTTGAATATTCTGATTGTCGACGACTGGCGCGCCAGCGGCGGTAGTTAGCTTCTTCATACAGGTAAATCCTTTCGTGATGTCGTTTTGACAAATCAATCTGCAGGTCTAACACAGGCGTCTAATCCGCCACTGTTTAACAGACGATAGACAGAGTTTATATACCCGCTACCCTAAAGTAAAATTGATTGATGGAAACATCTCGATAGCGAACAACTATAACGGCCGTCAAAGCGGTGACCTGGAACCGGAAATGACAAGGGCACCTTATTGAGGTGCCCTTGAAGTAAATCGCCGGATTACTGAACCGGATTACCGATCAACGCGTAGCCGCCGCCTTTTCTTTGTCAAGCTTATGCATGATGTAGCGTTGCTGCGCAATGGACACAGCGTTATTAACGCACCAGTACAGCACCAGGCCGGCCGGGAAGAAGAACATCATGCCGCCGAACACCAAAGGCATGACCATCATGATCTTGGCCTGGGTCGGATCGGGAGGCGTGGGATTCAGCTTGATTTGCAGGAACATGGTCGCCATCATGAAAGCAGGCAGGATGAACCATGGGTCGCGTGCGGCCAAATCGTGGATCCAGAGTATCCAAGGCGCGCCGCGCATTTCAACGCTGCCCAGCAATACCCAATACAGCGAAATGAAGACCGGGATCTGTACCACCATGGGCAAACAGCCCCCTAGCGGGTTGATCTTTTCGGTACGATACATTTCCATCATGGCGGCATTCAATTTGGCCTTGTCGTCGCCAAACTTTTCGCGTAAAGCCTGCATACGCGGCGTCACTTGCTTCATCTTGGCCATTGACCGATAGCTGGCGGCGGACAGTGGATAGAACACCAGCTTGATCAAAAGCGTAAGGGCGACAATAGTCCAACCCCAGTTTCCGAGCATGCTATGCAGCCATGTCATGATCTTGAATAGCGGCTTGGAGATAATTGTCAGGAAGCCGTAGTCGACGACCAATTCCAGACCGGGAGCCAGTTCGCTCATGGCTTTTTGATCTTGGGGGCCTACCCACAGGTCGGCTTCGATGGCCTTGTGGTCACCTGGTTGGATGGTGCCTACTGATTCGATGCTGCGAATGGCATAAAGGTTATCGGACAAACGCAATGCTTCGTTGTTCCGAACAGTTCCTTCTGCGGGTATCCAGGCAGTAGCGAAGTAATGCTGAACAATACCGATCCAGCCGTTATCGGCTTGTTTGGTGTAATTGGTCTTGCCTTTGTCAATGTCCGAAAAAGTGATTTTCTGAAATTTTTCCTGGGCCGAATACAGGGCCGGACCCGTGAAGGTGCTGTAAAACGACGACGTATCGGATGGGTCTTTACCGTCGCGTACTAGCTGCAGATACAGCGAGGGATTGACCGGCGCAGGACCTGTGTTGTAGATATCGTGTTCGACCTGGATATCGTAGCGGCCTTTGTGTAGTGTGTAGGTTTTGACCACTTTCACGCCAGCCGCTTCCGACTCGAATACCACTTTAAGCGTATCGCCAGTAAGGTCGTTTTGCGACGAAACCAGTTTGAACGGCGTTAAATGCGTGGGATATCCTTCGCCGGCGGGGGCACCAATGACTCCGGACTGCGCCAGGTAGACTGAGGAAGCAGAATTATCCAGCAATACCATAGGCTCGGTGCCGCCGCCTGGAGCGGCGTACTTGAGCAATTCGGCCTTGACCAGTTGAGCCCCCAGCGTATCGAAGGTCAGATCAAAGACATCGGTCTTGATATTGACTTTTTCAGAGCCGGCGGCTGGCTTCGCGGTGCTGCCCGGTATTGCGGCGTCAGTGGTCGCTGCTGCGGTCGTTCCGGTGGCAGCGGGAGCGGCAGTTGGAACGCTGGCGTCAGCTGGCGTGGGCGCAGGTGTCGCGGTCTGGGTCGGCGTTGGGCTGCCGCCAAATAGCGACGGTTTGCCGTTATGTACTTGCCAGTTATTCCACAGCAGCAAGAGCGAGAAAGAGAAAATCATCCAGAGGATGGTGCGTCGGATATCCATAGCGCCTGTTTCGAGTTAAAGCTGAGCAAAAGCTCAACAGTTTAACGTAGCTCACCTGAATTCATGATGAGCAGAAGATTGTTCGAATAAACTGCAGTCGGCCGGTGGCGGACGAGTTGCATAAAGGGCACGGCACGCAGGCCATTCCCATCCTAACGGAATCGGTGTTTTGGTTCGGGCACGGGGTCGTAGCCGCCTTGGCACCATGGGTTGCAGCGCGCAATGCGCCACGTTCCCAGCCAAAGCCCCTTTAGTGCGCCGTGTGTTTCAATTGCTTCTATAGTGTAATGGGAGCACGTGGGCGTAAAACGGCAACTTCTGCCTACCCATGGGCTAAGGAAATACCGATAGAACCGGATCGGGGCAATAAGCAGTGTCTTGATCATTGCATGGCCCGGTTCAAAAGTGCATCGATTTCAGCTCGTACCAAGGTTTTCAGTTCGGTGAGCGTGAAAGGTCCTACTTTTGAATGCAGTCGAAATACCAGATCGCGTGCTGGTAATTCGTGTCGCTTCTGCCTGAACGCTTCGCGTATTACACGCTTGATCGCATTTCGGGTGACAGACTTCGCGGCAAAGCGCTTGGCAATGACAAGGCCAAGTCTGGCGCCGAAGACTTCGGTATCTGCGGGCGTATCGCGCGGCGTGGTTACAACGAACAACGCCCCTCTGGCAAGACGTTTACCCTTAAGGGCAGACGCATATTCCGAGGGGCGGTGCAGGCGGGCCGCAGCAGGAAATGTGGCGCGCATAAAAGCAGGCATCGGCCGTAGCTATCGGCCAACGCTTGGGCTTTTGGGCCTATACGGCCAGGCGCTTACGGCCTTTGGCACGGCGCGCATTGATAACGGCACGACCGCCACGCGTTTTCATGCGAACGCGAAAACCGTGGGTGCGCTTACGACGGGTGACAGAAGGTTGGAAGGTGCGTTTCATTGGAAATCCAAAATAAAAGAGCTACCAGAAACCCTTGCAGAACAAATCTGCTTTGCGGCCCCGGCGTTAGAAATTCTTGTAAAGCCCATCATTTCATCAAATTTTTATAGTTTAGTCAAATGGTTAGCATAAATACTAGCAACAAATCTTAAGCCTGCTTGTGGATAACTATGCCTCCGACAGGGTAGAATCGAGGTTTACTCAAGTGGTGGACATGAAAGATTTTTGGCAGACTTGCGTCCAGCGTCTGGAGCAGGACCTACCTCCGCAGCAAATAAGTGCCTGGATTCGCCCGTTGGTACCCCTTGCGTTCGACGAAGCGCAGGCGGTTCTGCGGGTCTCTGCCCCTAACCGTTTCAAACTGGATTGGGTGCGTAAGAATTTTTCGCATCAAATCGAAACCCTTGCAACCGAATGGTACGAACGGCCGGTGCAAGTTACTTTCGAGCTCGCAGGTTCGGTTGCTTCCGCAGCTGTATCCCGTGGCGGTCCTGCGTCCCGTTTGGGAGCAGGGCCCGAGCCGTCGACGGCGCCCCCTGCGGCGGTGGCCAATACAGCCTCTGCGCCCGCGGCTTCGGTTGCCAGCGCGGCTGCCGCGGAACTGGCGCACGACCGTTCCCGTCTGAATACGGATCTTACCTTCGACAATTTCGTAACAGGTAAGGCCAACCAGCTGGCTCGCGCCGCCGCGCTGCAAGTTGCCGAGAACCCCGGTGTGTCGTATAACCCGTTGTTCCTTTATGGCGGAGTCGGGCTCGGCAAGACCCACCTTATTCACGCCATAGGCAACGCATTGCTTGCCAATGGCAAAGGTACTCGCGTCCGGTACGTGCACGCCGACCAATATGTATCGGACGTGGTCAAGGCGTATCAACGCAAGGCGTTCGACGAATTCAAGCGCTATTACCATTCCCTTGATTTGTTGCTGATTGACGACATTCAGTTTTTCGCGGGAAAAAACCGTACTCAGGAAGAGTTTTTCTACGCTTTCGAGGCCATGGTTGCCCAACGTAAGCAAATCATCATTACGTCCGACACCTATCCCAAGGAATTGGCCAATATCGATAGCCGACTCATCTCGCGCTTCGATTCCGGCCTTACCGTGGCGATCGAACCGCCCGAACTCGAGATGCGTGTGGCCATTCTGTTGCGCAAGGCTGAAACCGAGGGCGTCACCATGCCCGAAGAGGTCGCCTTCTTCATTGCCAAGCACTTGCGCAGCAATGTGCGCGAGCTCGAAGGGGCTTTGCGCAAGGTTTCGGCCTATGCCCGCTTCCACGGTCGCGAAGTCCTTACGGTCGATGTCTGCAAAGACGCCCTTAAAGATCTGCTATCAGTGTCGAACGGCCAGATTACGGTCGAGAACATCCAGAAGACAGTGGCCGACTTCTACAAAATAAAAGTCGCCGACATGTATTCCAAGCGCCGGCCGGCCAATATTGCCATGCCGCGCCAGGTGGCGATGTATCTTGCCAAAGAGCTCACCCAAAAAAGCTTGCCTGAAATTGGCGATTTATTCGGTGGACGCGACCACACAACGGTACTTCATGCAGTCCGGAAAATCGCCGACGCCAGGTCTAAACAGACCGAGCTGAATCATGCTCTTCACGTACTAGAACAAACCTTAAAAGGATAACCATGCAACTCGTACAAGCGACTCGTGATGCATTGCTCAAACCGTTATCGACGGTGGCGGGAATTGTCGAACGACGCAATACCCTGCCCATTCTGGCGAATATTCTTCTGCGTAAAGAAGGCAAGAGCATCGCATTCATCGCCACTGACCTCGAGGTCCAAATAACCACACATGCTGATTTCGGCATTGGCGATGAAAACGAGTCGACGACGGTTGCAGCCCGGAAACTGCTTGATATATTGCGGGCGCTGCCCGATGTTGGTGATGTAAAACTGGGTCTGGCCAGTGCCAAGATGTCGGTGCAAAGCGGAAAAAGCCGATTTGCCTTGCAAACCCTAAGTGCCAGTGATTATCCCACTTTGGCACAACCCGAAAAATGGGATATCTCGTTTTCGCTGCCGCAAAAAACACTGAAGCACCTGTTTAATATGGTGCATTTTGCGATGGCGCAGCAAGATATCCGCTACTACCTGAACGGCCTGTTATTTGTGTTTGAGCCAGGTTTTGTGCGGACTGTCGCAACCGACGGCCATCGACTCGCGCATAGCGGTACGGCGGTGGAAGGCATTGAAGCCAAGCATGATGTAATTGTGCCCCGCAAGACAGTCCTTGAAATGCAACGCCTGCTTAGCGATTCCGACGAACTGGTTTCGATCGATGTGGCTACCGGCCAGATTCGTTTCCGCTTTGGCGATGTCGAACTGGTTTCCAAGCTGGTCGAAGGCAAGTTTCCCGATTTCACCCGTGTAATACCTAACAGCTATACACGCCACTTTTCGATCAACCGCGAGATTCTGCAGGGCAGCCTGCAACGCGCGGCGATCCTCACCACCGACAAATTGAAGGGTGTACGCCTGCAGCTGTCGAATAACCAATTGAAAATTTCTTCGTCCAATGCCGAGCAGGAAGAGGCGCAGGAAGAGTTGGATATCGACTATAGCCATGAGCCCCTCGACGTCGGCTTTAACGTCAGCTACTTGCTTGATGTTTTGGCCAACGTCAAAACCGAAACCATTCAATGGTCGGTCCAGCCCGATGTCAACGCATCGGCACTGATCACGTCTCCTGACGATGACCAGTTCAAGTATGTCGTTATGCCAATGCGCATCTAAGATTTTCTTGGATTCATGTCGCATGAAACGCCCGGGCGCAGTTGCCCGGTGCATTTCGACAGCCGCAAGGCTTATATAAGGTTTTTATAAACTATGTCAGATCAAACCACGATTGCCGCCGATACCGGATATGGCGCCGACTCCATCAAAATGCTCAAGGGCCTCGAAGCAGTTCGCAAGCGCCCGGGCATGTACATTGGCGATACCTCTGACGGTACCGGGCTTCATCACATGGTCTTCGAGGTGGTCGATAACGCCATCGATGAAGCGTTGGCGGGTCATTGCGACGACATCGTCGTAACGATTCATGCCGACAACAGCATTTCGGTAAGCGATAACGGGCGCGGTATTCCGACCGATATCCACAAAGATGATGAATTTCACCGCAGTGCGGCCGAAATCGTCATGACCGAATTGCACGCGGGTGGCAAGTTCGATCACAATTCATATAAGGTTTCCGGCGGGTTGCACGGTGTGGGCGTATCTTGCGTCAATGCCTTGTCGGAGTGGCTGCGCCTAAGCATTGCCCGCAACGGGCAGGCGTACGAAATGGAATTTCGCCGCGGCGCGCGCGTAGAACCGCTTGCCATGGTCGGAGCCACCGACTTGAAAGGCACACGGGTACAGTTCCTGGCCGACCCGGAAATTTTCGAGAACATTGAATACCATTACGAAATTCTCGCCAAACGCTTACGCGAGCTGTCGTTCCTGAACAATGGCGTGAAGATCCGCCTGATCGACGAACGTAATGGCAAGGAAGAAAACTTTGCGTTCCTGGGCGGGGTTAAGGGCTTCGTCGAATACATCAACCGTACTAAAACCGTGCTGCACGCCAATGTGTTCTCGGTTAGCACGGAATCCACCATAGGTGACACCACCGTAGGTGTAGACGTCGCCATGCAGTGGAACGACAGCTATACGGAAACGGTGCTGTGCTTTACCAATAATATTCCGCAACGCGATGGCGGCTCGCACCTGACGGGTCTTCGTGCGGCGATGACCCGTGTCTTGAACAAATACATTGGTGACAACGAACTGGCCAAAAAGGCCAAGGTCGACACGACCGGCGACGATATGCGTGAAGGCTTGGCCTGCGTATTGTCGGTAAAGGTTCCCGAGCCCAAGTTCAGTAGCCAGACGAAAGACAAGCTGGTTTCCAGCGAAGTGCGTCCCGCCGTCGAAGAGGCTGTGGCGCGTACCCTGGAAAGCTGGTTGCTCGAGAATCCGGCCGATGCCAAGGCCTTGTGCAACAAGATTATCGACGCTGCCCGCGCACGCGACGCTGCCCGCAAGGCGCGCGAAATGACCCGCCGGAAAAGCGTTCTGGAAGGCGCAGGCCTGCCCGGTAAACTGGCCGACTGCCAGGAAAAAGATCCCGCCCTATGCGAAATCTACATCGTGGAAGGGGACTCCGCCGGCGGTTCGGCCAAGCAGGGCCGCGATCGCAAGTTCCAAGCTATTTTGCCCCTGCGCGGCAAGGTGCTTAACGTAGAGAAAGCCCGTTTCGATCGCCTGATCGCCAGCGAGCAGATCACGACATTGATTACGGCGTTGGGCACCAGTATCGGGCCTGACTTCAACATCGACAAGCTGCGCTATCACCGCATCATCATCATGACCGACGCTGACGTCGATGGCGCTCATATTCGGACCTTGCTGCTCACGTTGTTGTACCGTCAGATGCCCATGCTGGTCGAGCGCGGCCACATCTATATTGCGCAACCGCCTCTGTACAAGGTCAAGCATGGCCGTGAAGAGCGTTACCTGAAAGACGATGCCGAAGAAGCCCAGTTCATGCTGCAGGTTGCCATGAAGGACGCTGTGCTGATCCCGAGTGAAGGCGCAACGCCCATCACAGGCAACGCGCTTACCGAACTGGCCCGCCAGTACATCATGGCCGATGGCGTTATTAACCGCCTGGCGCGCCATGTCGACATGCCGTCATTGTCGGCCATGGCCGAAGGCGTAGAAATTAACTTGGACGACGCCGAGCAGGCTGCCGCTTCGGCCAAGCGCCTACAAGACGCCATTGACGATCCGTCTATGCCCAACGCTGTAAACGTGACGGTCGAGGCCAACGAAGCCGGCGATTCATGGCGCCTTATTGTGCATCGCATGCACCACGGCAACGTCCGCATCACTATTTTCGACCGCATGTTCGTACGCGGTGCGGATTACGCCACCTTGTCCAAGGCTGCCAAGACATTCCTTGGCCTGATGGGCGTAGGTGCATTGGTGGCACGCGGCGAAGGTGACCGGCGCCGCGAGAAGTACATCTCTGACTTCCGCGAAGCCATGCAGTGGTTGCGTTCAGAAGCCGATCGCAGCATCAGTAAGCAGCGCTACAAGGGCCTGGGCGAAATGAACCCCAGCCAGTTGTGGGAAACCACGATGGATCCCAAAGTGCGCCGTTTATTGCGGGTTCAAATCGAGGATGCAATCGCGGCCGACGAAGTCTTTACCACCTTGATGGGCGACGACGTAGAGCCGCGCCGCGCCTTCATTGAAGCGCATGCACTGCAGGCGGGCAACATTGATACTTGATGTTGTAGGATCCCGTGGAACCTTAGATTTTTCCCAGTAAATTTAGATGTTAAAAGGAGGCTGCCGCGAGGCGGCCTCTTTTTTGGACTAAGTAGATTGCTTTGATAAAGCTCGCCGATATCGAGTAAAGTCTCGGCGAGATATCAAACGGGAAGAATTATGGAACGCCGTGCGCCGAAAAAGTATTTGATCGTCGAAGCAACTGGTGACGGCATAGTGAACCTCCAAGAGATGAAGCGGTGGTGCCGGTTGAACCCGACCCTTGCGCCACTAAACATTGATCCTGATCGGGACAACTCGCAAAAGCTGGCCCGCGCATTCCGGAATGCCGGCTGGGAAGTTATTGAAACGGCCACGGAATTACGGATCAGTCGGACCCCTGAGTCGGCCGCTCAAGCAGCGTCAATGTTGGACCCGGAAGAGTCGGTCGACGACGATGGTGAATCGAGTGATGAGACCGCTTTCGCTCTAGAGCGCCAACTCCAAGAGTTTATCGCTACGAATCTTCCGGCCATCCGCGTCAACGGCAAGCGGCTGCGTCTTTACACGGACGATGTGGGCGACGGTACGGAGTACCCGACGTCTAGCAATCGGCGGATCGATATCCTTGCCCAAGATGACGAAAACAACTTCGTGGTATTCGAATTGAAGCGCGGCCTGGCGCCGGATAGTGCAATTGGGCAACTCCTTAACTACATGGGCTGGGTAAAGCTTAACCTAGCTAAGGGTGGAAACGTGAGCGGGGTGATCGTCGCGCGAAAGATTAACGAGCGCCTGCGTGAAGCGATTGTCATGACCGACAACATCTCGCTTTTTGAGTACCAGTTGAAGTTCGACCTTCGGCCCATCAGCAAAGCGACCTCCAACCAATAACACGGGATATATGAACCAACGTTTGACGTAATATGATGCATATATTGATGCAGGCGTAATGGGGGCAGCAAATGCGAACTACAGTAACGATTGACGATGCGTTGTTTGAGAGGGCGATGCAAGTAGCCGACCCAGGTATCGAAAAAGCCGATCTTATTCGTGTCGCAGTCAAAACGTACGTGCGTGTACAGTCTGCGAAAAGACTCGCAGCCCTCGGGGGGGCAGCGCCTCAGATGCCTGACATACCACGCCGTCGAGAGGAGCCCTCCGAAGCATGAATGGCGTATTAGTTGATACTTCGGTATGGGTCGACCACTTCCGACGCGAGATTCAGGGATTGGTCTATTTGCTGGAGCGCGATCGTGTGATGGTGCACCCCATGGTTCTTGGTGAGTTGGCCTGTGAAACCCCACCTAATCGGGCACCAATTCTGGTCGATCTCGATAGCCTTCGAAACACCCAACAAGCAACCCTGAAAGAAACATTGGACTTCGTTGAATCCGAAGAACTTTTCGGTTTAGGCTGCGGGCTGGTTGATATGCTGCTTTTGGCCTCGACCATGATGAGCCCCCAAACAGAACTCTGGACATTGGATAAGCGCCTTTCAGCCTCGGCAGAACGCTTTGGAGTGATGCACCGGCCACAGGCTCACTGATTTTTGGAATTTGAAGGAAGGCGCTAATGTAGGACTGTGACGAAATTCCCAAACTCGGCGCGTAAAGTGGGGCACAGATATTTTGCTACGGAAATAGGAAAATCTAAAACTATGGGGCAACTAACCATGAATGTCCGGTCCTATATTCCTAACACATTGATTTTGGCGGTGGCACATCTAAGTTCGAATCGGATCCTACAAATGTTGCTCTAGGCTCTCTAGGCTTGTGAAGATTTCTTAGTAAAGGAATTTCGCTCTCGCTTCCTAAGTGATGTCACACGCTATCTTTCGCCTCCGGACCACACAATGACTGATTTGAACTTCGCACGCACCCAATCCCAAGCGTTCGTTAAAGCCGGTCACGGCCTGGGGCCTGATTCTTTCCGTCCGCGGCCACCCGTGCAACGCACGGCTTAGTTTCGATCAGAAGCACAAACGGCTTCCCAAAACCCTTCCGCCGTTTGGCTCAGTTTTGATCGATCGCGATAAAGTCGAACTTGCAAGGGAATCTGCCATTGCTCTGGGCCGGCAAGTACCAAGCGCTTTGCGTCCAGGTCATCGGCGATCAACGATTGCGGCAACCACGCGATGCCACGGCCGCTAAGCACCATGGGCCTAAGCACAGAGGCCAGATGCGCGGTGAAAACCGTCTGGATCGATAAGCGATCCAATTGCGGCCCCAGAATTTGATGCAAGATTCGGCCAATACCCGATTCCGCGCCGTAATCAAGCAGCTGTAAGGCACAACTTTGACTATCTAGAGACGTCACACGGTGCTGTGGTTGGCCTTGGTTATCCGCTGAGGACACTGGAACCAAGGTGTCGTTCCCAAGTTGGATAAATGGATAGCCTGCGGCCTCGAGCTGATCTTTGACATGCGGATGCGAGTGGCTTAGAACGAACTGCACCTTGCCTTGCAGCATGAGAGCTTCGCAACGTTGCAGCATATCCGAAACGCACTGTATGGCGCCTACGCTCACCCGAGGCTCTAGACTGCGCAGCCAGTTGGGCATAAAGGTGAAAGACAGCGTGTGTGTTGCCGCAAACCGCAACGTTGTCGATGACGATTCTTCTATAGTGCGTGCCTCTACGGGAAGGCGTGCGACTTGTGCCAGCAGGTCTTGCGCGACTTTACGAAACCATTCGCCCGTCTCGGTCAATGTGATCGGCTGCGTACTGCGGTCAAACAGGCTCGCTCCCAACCAATCCTCGAGTGCCCGGATACGTCTGCCAAACGCCGGCTGAGTCATATGGCGTAAGTCGGCAGCACGTGAGAAGTTTTTGGTCAATGCAAGCGCCAGGAAGTCTTCGAGCCAAGATATGTTCATGCCAGTGCTTTCAAAGCATAGAAGAAGAGAAAAATAGCATTGGCTCTAAATAGCAAGAAAGCCGACCATATCCAAACTCAACTGGAGAGTTTAGGAGCGGCAGATGAAGATCGTCAACATCATTGAAAAAACACTACCCATTAGTTCACCAATCCGAAATGCCTACATCGACTTTAGCAAAATGAACTTGAGTCTGGTAGCGGTTGTCACGGACGTCGTTCGCGACGGTAAACCCGTTATTGGATACGGATTCAACTCCAACGGGCGCTATGGTCAAGGCAAGCTGATGCGTGATCGCTTTATACCGCGCGTACTGGAAGCAGATCCCGCCACGCTGATTGATGCCAACGGCAATAACCTGGATCCACATAAGATTTGGGATGCCATGTTTACCAACGAAAAGCCGGGCGGACATGGCGAACGCTCCGTGGCGATAGGCACAATCGACATGGCGGTTTGGGATGCTGTAGCCAAGATAGAAGGGAAGCCACTATTCCAACTATTAGCCGACCGCTATGGCGACGGTCACGCTAACAAGAAGGTTTTTGTTTATGCCGCTGGTGGATACTACTATCCGGAGCAAGATCACAATAAGCTCAAAGACGAAATGCGCAGCTACATTGATCGTGGCTACAGTGTGGTCAAGAAGAAAATTGGTGGTGCTTCGCTTGAAGAGGATCTTCGCCGTATCGACTCGATTCTTAGCGTGCTGCAGGACGGCCAGAGACTCTGCGTAGATGCTAACGGACGCTTCGACCTTGACACCGCCATCGCCT
The DNA here is from genome assembly GCF_003971065.1 of Candidimonas sp. SYP-B2681. Taxonomy (GTDB): domain Bacteria; phylum Pseudomonadota; class Gammaproteobacteria; order Burkholderiales; family Burkholderiaceae_B; genus Pollutimonas. The sequence goes on along the minus strand of NZ_RYDV01000004.1, from coordinate 338,943 downwards.
ATGCCAAAGCGCTATCGCAATACGATCTGTTCTGGTACGAAGAGCCAGGCGATCCGCTCGATTTTGAATTACAAGCAACTTTGCGTAGCTACTACAAGAACCCGATGGCCACCGGAGAAAACCTATTCTCCATGCAGGATGCCCGCAATCTCATTCGCTATGGTGGCATGCGTCCGGATCGTGACTGGCTGCAATTCGATTGTGCGCTTAGCTATGGGCTGGTCGAGTATCTGCGCACCCTCGACATGCTCAAAGAGCACGGCTGGTCCGCTAGCCGTTGTATCCCTCATGGAGGACATCAGATGTCCCTGAATATCGCCGCTGGACTCGGCCTGGGCGGTAATGAGTCCTACCCGGATCTGTTCCAGCCGTTTGGCGGCTTTCCTGATGGCGTGAAAGTCGAAAATAGCTACATCACCATGCCCGATTTACCAGGTATCGGTTTCGAGGGAAAGGCGGATTTGTATCGCGTGATGCAATCCCTTTCGGCATAGCGACTAAACAAATAACGAGGAGACAACATTATGAACATTCAAAAAATCATCCTGGCATTAGGGCTGGCCGGAATATCTATAGCCGCCCGAGCCGACTTTCCCGAAAAAGCCGTCACGCTGGTTGTACCGTTCGCCGCTGGAGGCCCCAGCGACAAAATTGCTCGTGACGTAGCCGAAGCACTGCGCAAACCCCTGGGGCAAGCGGTGATCGTCGAAAATACAACCGGGGCTGGGGGCACCATAGGCACCGCGAAAGTGGCGCGCGCGGCAGCAGACGGCTACACACTGCTCGTGCATCACATCGGCATGGCGACGGCGCCTGCCCTCTATAAAGAGCTCAGTTATACCGTGCCGGACGACTTCGAATTCCTGGGTTTGATCAATGAAGCGCCTTCCACCCTGATCGGCCGGCCCACCCTGGCCGCAAACAGCTTCGGCGAGCTCCGTAAGTGGATAATCGAGAACAACAACAAGGTTAATCTTGCCAATGCAGGTGTAGGATCGGCTTCACACCTTTGTGGCCTCATGCTGCAAAGCGCTTTGGGGGTCAACATGACTACCGTACCGTACAAGGGAACGGCACCGGCTATGATTGACCTGATGGGGGGACAGGTCGATCTCATGTGCGAGCAGGCCACCAACGCGGTGACACAGATCGAAGCGAAAAAGGTCAAGGCGTATGCTGTCACCAGCGCTCAACGCCTCAAACTCCCTTCGATGGCAGAGGTTCCTACCCTGGCAGAATCAGGTTTGGCTAATTTCAACGTAACGGTTTGGCATGGTCTTTACGCACCCCGCGGCACGCCTTCCGACGTCATTGCAAAACTAAACACTGCCCTTCGAAGTGCATTGAAAAATCCAGACCTTATACGGCGACAGGAAGCCCTGGGCTTGACCATAATCAACGACGAACGCTTAGAGCCTGCGGGACATAAAAAATACGTGACTGCAGAGATGGATCGCTGGGCGAAAGTGATCCGTGATTCGGGGCAGCAACCTAATTAAGAAGGGGCAGAACAGGCTGTCCGATTAACTGCACCCCAAAAACGTTGGATGTCGAACTTCTGGGGTGTAGTTCAGGTGTCCTTTATATTTCAAACCAATAGAGTGCTTCGATTGATTGCGTCGATACTGCTATCGATGAACATTTTTTTGCTAATCCAATCTGTGCTCAAACACTCCTTGAAACGCGTCACGCCCCTGCGTGGGCTCCCCCATGTTTCAAGCGGGCACGTAGGCGGCGGTGGTGCCACCGTCTACGCTATGACTCGGTGCGCGATCGGGTAAGCTGCGTAAGCAGCGACGTCCAACGGGCTATCGACGTTGCCCCGCATTACAGTTCACAGTTACGTTTCCGAATGTCGTCCCGCTTTCCACTGCTTGATGCGCAAAAGCGATATTGGCCAGCTCGAACTTTGGACCGATATGGTGTTGCAGAAGCCCGTCACGCAGCATCGCTTGTACTCCGTCCACCGCACGCGTCCGCTGTACAGTGGTGAGCTCATAGACAAGAAAGAAATGCAGTGACAAGGAGCGAGGCAGCCAGTGAGCATAGTTAACCGACACTAAACCGCGTTCATTGGAACCGTAGCAAACGAACTTGCCGTGCGGCGCCAGGACGTCCCGGTCTACCAGCGCGATGGTAGTGGACAAGTCCATATCGATAATGGCATCCACACCAGTACCGTTCGTCATCGACAATACACGGTCAGCGACCGGCTCGTCTTTATAGAGGATCGTCTCGCCCAGACCCGCATTATGCAAGAATGCCGCCTTCTCCTTTGATCCGACGGTAGTGATCACGCGGGCGCCCCGCGCGCGGGCCATTTGTGCCGCATAGAAACCGACACCTGAAGCACCGCCAATGACCAGTACCGTGCGGCCCGGCTCGAGTTCGGCAAGCTCTACGGCTCGATAAGCGGTCAACGCCGGAATGCCGAGGCATGCCCCTTCTTCAAAAGATACGTCCTCGTGCAAGAACACAGCCCGTGCCGCCGGCAAAACGACGTATTCCGCCGCCGTTCCATGTGGTCGATTGTATTGGGCGTTCCATACCCACACGCGTTCGCCCATCCGGTCGGGGTCCACGTCCGCGCCCACTTTATCGATGATCCCGGCGCCGTCACTATGAGGGATCACGAGATCCCAACGGACCGGCCGGCCGCCGGCCCGAGACTTGACGTCAGACGGGTTGACGCCTGAGCATGCAATCCGTACACGGACCTCGCCCAGACCTGGCTCAGGGATGGGCTGCGTCCCGACACGAAGCACATCGTCGGCTGGTCCGTTTCGCTCGTACCACGCGGCTTGCATCATGAGAGCTCCTGTTTAACAAAACGATTGCTCAACGTGCCGAGGCCCGTCAGGGACACGTCTACGCGGTCGCCCGGTTGCAGATTAGGGGAGCTGCCATCGGTCCCCATCCAGATGATGTCACCCGGATGCAATGTCAGGTATCCGCTCATTGTGCTAATGAACTCTTCAATTCCGAAAAGCATGTCCGCCGTTTCGAAGCAGGTGGTTTGGGCTCCGTTTACCGATACGACCGTCTGCATGGTCGATACATCAGCTTCGGTGGAAATCCAGGGGCCCATCGGTTTGAAGGTGTCCGAGTTCTTTGCACGCCAGAAGGTGCGATCCGATGCCTGCCAGTTGCGCTCGCTGACGTCGTTGCCAATGGTATAGCCCAGGATGCACTTCTTGACTTCGTCGACGGAAATGTTCCTCGCTTTCTTACCGATTACGACGACGAGCTCCCCTTCATAGTGGACACGCGTCGCATCGGCGGGAATGATCACGTCTTCGCCGTGAGCCAGCAGGGCATTATTGGCCCGATACCCCACGTCCGGTTTCTTCGGGATCGTCATGCCCTCGGTGCTGATGTGCTTGACATAATTCAAGCCCACGCAATAGAAGGTAGATGGAACGATGGGCACTTCGATTTTCACGTCTGCCAGTTGCAGCCGTGTTGCCGTCTTCTCATATCCGCCAAGTGGATCCCCATTCACCGCAGTGATCTTGTCTCCATCATCAAGAATTCCGTAGCTGATTTTTCCGTTCAAACTGTACCGAAGCCATCTCATCCTTTCGTCTCCTTAAGCGTTCAAAGCAAAAATAATGTCTTCACCGTTCAGCTCGGTGATCAGCCAGTGGCCCGCATCACGCTTCATTTTGATATGCATGTTGCGGATCGATTCGATCCCCGTCAACGGAGATGGCTTGCAGATTTCCACGCCAGGCTCATGCCGAACCACCAACATATAGCCGCGCATCGCGCAGCGTTCGGTTTCGTATTCATCGAACACCAGGTTGGTAATGATGTGTGCAATTTTCATCGTTGCCGACCGCTGCATTAACGCTGCGTGGACTGCTGACGGGCCTTCAAGTACTTTTCCCTGACGATGCCATACGGCATCCGACGCGAGCAGCGCCACCAAGGCGTCGTACCTCCGCTCATCCAGGTGACGAAAAAACAGCGTCACCTGATTCTCACACTGCTTCATATCGTGATTCATATCGCCGCTTCTTCTTTGCCACGGTTAGAGGTGGGCTGCGCCAAAACTGAAGAATCGATGTCAGCCAACGTTGGGGTCCCACACAGTTGCATCGTCCTTCTCAATTCATCACCCAATATGGCCAGCGCACGATCCACCCCGTGGTATCCTCCGCCAAGAACACCGAACAAGGTTGCGCGGCCTGATAGCACGCCGCTCGCCCCAAGTGCCAGAGCCTTGAATACATCGCTACCCCGGCGAATACCGCCATCGATCAACACAGGGACACGGTTGTTCACGGCGCGCACGATGCCCGGCAAGGCATCCAGCGTGGCCACGCCTGTATCCAGCTGCCGCCCGCCATGGTTGGACACGACCAACGCGTCGACGCCCACATCGAGAATGGCGTCGACGTCCAGTGGATTCACGATACCCTTGACGATCAGTTTCCGCGGCCAACGGTCACGCAGCGCGCGCAGCGCCGTCAGGTCGAATGCCGGGTCGTAATTCATGCCGGCCACGCCCTGCATCTTTGTCTTATCCGTTTGCAATGACGCCAAGCCCTGGAGACTCGGCATAAACGGGGGCTTTCGCAATAGCATGTCTAGCGACCAGAAGGGTTTCCTGACAAACTGCCCGATATTCTTGTACCCGAGCTTCATCGGGAAACTTAAACCGTTGAGCAGGTCTCGTTCCCGCTTGCCACCGACAGGAAGGTCTACAGTGATGACCAGGGCTTCGTAGCCCGCCGCCTCGGCGCGGTCTATGAGCGCGTTCAGGCGCGCCTTGTCTTGCAGGATATAGGCTTGAAACCACAGCCGCCCGGGCGCCTTATCGGCAATTTCCTCGATGGAGGCGGTCGCCGACGTTGAGAGCGTATAAGGTATGCCGTATTTAGCCGCTGCCTGAGCAAGCGCGACGTCGCCGCCACGCCAGCCGAAACCGACAGCTCCCGTCGGGGCAATCGCAATGGGCAACCCCATAGGCAAGCCGAATAATTGTGCTGACATATCCACGTGGGCAACGTTGCGCAGGACGCGTGGCGACAGCCGCACTCGCTGGAATGCATCGCAGTTGTCGGTCAGTGTCACCTCGTCTTCAGCGCCACCGTCATAAAAGTCAAACACGCCACGAGGCAGCCGTGATCGGGCTGCCTCGCGAAGGCGTTCGATGGAATAACAGTCATTCATGTTCGATCGCATAGTTTGCCAGTGATCTCATTCGGGTGTAACGTTACCGTTCTTGATCACCGCCGCCCACCGCTCCTTGTCAGCTACCAGGAACTTACGGAATTCTTCTGGCGAATCCCCAATAACTTGTGCCCCGAGCTGTTTGAGCTGCTCCTTTACTTCCGGCGAGGAAATCGCGGCTACCGCAGCCTTGTTTAGTTTCGCAACGATTTCCTGGGGGGTGCCTGCCGGAGCCAACATGCCGACAAAGGGGGCGCCTTCTTCAAAACCGGTCATCCCCGCGCTTTCCAGCGTAGGTACGCCCGGAAAATCCGGATGCGGTGCTTGAGTGCCTACCGCCAGTACACGAAGCCGCTTGTCCGCAACATAGTTGGCAATGCCAATGCTGGGATAGAACATGAACGAGATGCGTCCCGCGATCATTTCCTGCAATGCCGGACCATTGCCCTTGAACGGGACGTGAATCATTTCAATCCCAGCCTGCGTCGCAAGCATTTCAGCGGCCAAATGGGCCGATCCGCCAAATCCGGATGATCCGAATGTCAGTTTTTCCGGGTTTGCCTTGGCGTCCGCAATGAGGCTCTGCAGATCCTTGTATGGCGAATCATAATTAGTCACCACGACCATGGGCAGGCTGGCGAAATTGCTGACGGGCTCGAATACCTTCGTTGCGTCGTAGTTATAGCGATCCGGATACAGCAGGGGATTCACATTGAGCGTCAGTGAAGTCACTAGCACCTTATATCCATCGGGCGCAGAGTTCATGACATCGTTGGCCGCTATATGCGCACTGGCACCGGGCTTGTTTTCCACGACCACGGATTGGCCCAAGTGACTGCTCATGTGCTTGGCTACTACGCGCGCTATCACGTCGGTAGGGCCGCCGGCAGAGTAGCCAATGACCATGCGTACAGGTCGATCCGGAAAGTCGGCGGCGCTAGCGGCCCCAACCGTCAGGCATGCAATCGTAGCGGCGACGATCGCCAGGTTCTTTATTAGCTTCATTTCAATCTCCAGTATGAATTATGGTTTTATGTCTGTCGTTTTGGTCAAGCGGTGGGTCAGTACAGCTCAGGGAAATATTTGTCAGCCATGACCTGACAACGCTTGATCAGCCGGCGCTCATCCGGGCTGTAGTCCGCAACTGCATTGTGAATCGTGCCCATGTTGTCCCACATCAGCACGTCGCCTTCAGCCCACGGGTGGCGGTAGCGATACTTTTCCTGCGTCTGGTGTTCGAACAGGAATTGGAGAACCTCATTACTACGCGCTTCTGGCAGCTCATTGACGCGCATGGAATACCCAGGATTTGCGTATAGCACCTTACGACCAGTGATCGGGTGCGTCAGGAATATGGGATGCGAGACGGGTGGCTTCCGCTTACGCTGTTCTTCCGTCAAGGGCGGGCGGGAGCTGCCCTCCTTACGGCGCATCATCTCCCAGAATTTGTTGAAGTCATGCGTCACGGTCATGCCGTCGAGTTCAACCTTCAATCCTTCAGGGAGATCCTCGTAGGCAGCATGCATATTGCAGAAAGCCGTGTTTCCTAACGATTCGCCATCGCGGAAGGGGATCTTGATGCCATACAACACGTTGCTGAAGGCGATGGTTTTGCTGTAAGACATGTCCGTGTGCCAATCCTGGCCGGCGTCGCTCAACCCGATTGGCTGTCCGTTCTCTTTTATGTTCGAAAGAATCATGACTTCCGGATACTGCTCATCGTGGTACATGTTGGCAACGTTGATTTCCAGCTTGCCGAAATTCTCGGCGTAATCGCGCAGTTGCTTGGCTGTAAGCTCTTGATTTGGAAAGCTGACTACGCCATATTGCCCCAATGCCTGTTCGATCGCCTTGTAATTCTCGGCGCTCAATGGCTTCGACAGATCAATATCGTGAATTGTGGCGCCCAGTCCACTGACCTTTGGTTCTATTCTCATTAGCTGTTCCTCTATGGTGTATTACGCGGCTTGCCTAAGGATGGACAAGACCTGATCAGAATGGGTAACCGAGCGGGGATTGACGGCGAGCCCGCGCTCTTTCATTGTTTGTTCCGCAATGGCCGGCAAATCGTCTTGGGTGATGCCGACTTCCGACAGGGACGAGGGCAAGTCCAATCGCTGGATCACTGCTGCAACCCAGTCGGCAACGCTTAGGTGCCCTGTACCCGACACACTATTCAATACCACCAATGCAGGCGCAAGGTTTGCACTGGCGACCTGCTCATTGAACCGAAGCGCGTGTGGCAGGAGGATGGTGTTTACTTCGCCGTGCCCTACGTTGTGCCTGGCACCAATGACGTGACAGATCGCATGGTGCAAACACGTCCTGGCCATTGACAGCACAACTCCAGACAAATGTCCTGCCAGTAGAAGACGCCAGCGCTGCTCGTTCGGGCTCATGGACTCGTCGGTAAGCGCCTGGGCAAATAGTTCGACCGACTGGAGCGCAATGCCGTCAGAGAACAGCGATCTGTTTCTCGAGTACATGCCTTCAAAGCAGTGCGCCAAGCCGTTCATTGCGGTGTAGCGCATTAGCTTCAAGGGAATATCGCGGCTCAATTCCGGGTCGATCAGTACCGACGTACTGGCCAATTGCCTATTCCAGAAGAGCAGCTTGTGGTCGCCGTCCCGTACGCCGAATGAAGGTGTGACCTCTGCAGCTGAAGCGGTTGTCGGCAACGAAATGATCGGTAGCTTCGCACGAGTCCGTGAAGGAATTTCGACAGTTGAGGGAGGCGTGAACCGCGTTGCATGATCTGCCAGACAGCCGCCCTCGGAAAGCAACATTGACAGCGCTTTTGCTGAATCGGACACGCTGCCGCCCCCGATCGCGACGATGCTGTCACATCCGGAGTCGACGAGGTCCCTTGCCACCGATTCCACCCACTGCACGCTGCTGTGCGTCGGCACAGAAGTGAATATCCGGGTTTCCATGCCACTTAAGGTTTGACGCAGCGTGGCCCAAGCTTCTGAGGCTGCCATGCGCTCCTGCATCAAAACGACCGGAAGCGTGCTTCCCAATGCGTTCAGTTCGAGGCGCAAGGATTCAGCACAGCCGGCTCCAAAACGGACGTGCGTTCCAAACAGGTGGTAGTCGATGCTAGGTATGGTCATTTAAATTTGATGTGGATCAAGAATTAGGGCCATTCTATGGGGGTCGATTGCGGATGCATAGGGAAGGATGGCAAAATCACTGTTTCCTTTTCAAGAACAATAGGCGTAAGAAGGTATGAATACTGTCGAGTGTATAGAAGTGTTTGTGGAAGTCGCGAAAGGCCTCAGCTTTACGAAAGCGGCGGAACGGCTCGGCACCAGTCGGTCTGTCGTGACTAAGAAGATCGCGTGGCTTGAGAAAACTTTTGAAACCCAGCTATTACAGCGAAACACCAAGCGAGTGAGCCTTACGGAGAGCGGCGAAATTTTGCTGCGCAATGCCGACAGCGTGCCGCGAGCGATCAGTGAGTTGAAAGACTTGGTCCGCAGCTCGGTCCAGCGTCCTACTGGAAGAATTCGCGTGGGCTCGCCTCCGTCGTTCGGGGCGGTTCATTTGGCCCCTGCGATTCAGGCGTTCTTGGAGACCTATCCCGAGGTGCAGGTCACCTTGCAGCTGGATGATGGCCGAAGCGACCTGATCGCGGAAAACATGGACCTATCGGTGAGAATTGCGCCCCGTTTACGAGACACGAGTCAGATCGCCTACAAGATTGCGGTGGTGCCGCAAGTGCTGGTCGCTACGAAGGAATACCTTGAGCGGTTAGGTCGACCAATACACCCCGTCGATTTGAAGCGGCACAACTGCTTGCTGCATTCACTGAAAGCGCCAACGGGATCTTGGCACTTTACCGACGACAAGGGTGAGCTGCATACGGTTCAGACTAGCGGTTCGTTTAACTCAAACTTGGGCGAATCCTTACTGCACCTTGCGCAACGCCATTACGGCATCTCGATGCATCCGCGCTATATGGTTGAGGGGCTCATTGCGGATGGCCGCCTCAAGGTCGTGTTGCCTGACTATAAATGCCAAGGACTGGAAATTTACGCCATCGTACAGAGCAAGCGCTACCTGCCCTACAAGGTGCGCTTGTTCGTCGACCATTTACGGACGCATTTTCAGGATACAAACTGGGTGAGCCCGTCAGTCGGCACATAAACTGTCCCGCCAGGGCTTCATTTAGCGTCCGGATTTCCATGGTCGACGGCCCTAAGGCCCTAACAAGCCTAGCGATCCGGCCGCTTTTCTTGGGGGGCCTGAAGCAGTGCGTGCGACGGCGTCCGGGGGGTCAGCAACCGTTTTCTAAGTTCTTGGGATTTCAAGAAAAAAGCCGCCGCCCACTTTCAACGACTGGCTCATTGATCAAGGCTCTGCCACTGGAAAGAAACACGCTGCCTGCCTGTTTGCCTTTATATCGAGCAAGGCGGGCGCCGCAACCTTGCATTCCGGCTGCATACGTGCGCAGCGCGGATGGTAGGTGCAGCCAGAAGGTAAATTTGTGGGGGACGGAACTTCACCTACGATTCTGGACAGCTTGATGCGGGCCGCTGGATCGGGCACGGGGGAGGAGTCCCGAAGTACACGGCTGTATGGATGGAGCGGGGCGTCCAATACCTGCGCGGTAGGACCGCTTTCGATGATGCGGCCGAGATACATGACACAAACCTCGTCGCAAAAATGGCGAACGACGCCCAAGTCATGCGAGACGAACACGAACGACAGTTGCCTTTCGATTTTAAGGCGCTCGAGCAGTTGCAGGATTTGAGCCTGTACCGATACGTCTAGCGCGGATACCGGCTCGTCGGCGACGATCAGTTCGGGGTCGAGCACCAGGGCGCGCGCGATACCGATGCGCTGCCGCTGGCCCCCGGAGAACTCGTGGGGATAGCGATCCATGGCAGACTGCGGCAGGCCGACTTCGTCCAGCGTCTTGGTAATTTTCGCTTCAATGTCGGCTGGCTTGCCAAGGCGGTGTACCTGCAGCGGTTCGGCTAGCGTCTGCCGGACGGTGCGCCGTGGGTTCAGTGAGGCAAACGGGTCCTGAAACACGATTTGAATTCGCTGGCGCAGTTGCCGAAGCTGCGCTGCGTCGGCCTGACGCACGTCGATGCCGTTAAAGTGAATCGACCCCGAATCAGGTTCTATCAAGCGCAATAGCGTCCGCGCGACGGTGGATTTGCCGCAGCCGGATTCGCCTACCAGTCCAATGGACTGCCCTCGGGCGACGTCGAACGATACGTCATTGACGGCTCTGACGATTTGCTTGGGTGCGCCGAGCCAGCCGCCGCCGCTTTCGAAGCGTTTGACCAGGTTGCGTACTTGCAAGAGAGTATTCATGCGTGTCCTTCAGCTTGACGAGCCCGCACGAAGCAACGGACTTGTTGTTTGCTGCCGGGAAGTTCGGTCAAGGGTGGATGTTGGGTTTCACAGATCGGCTCGCGCAGTGCGCATCGTGCCGCAAAGGTGCAGCCTGTAGGCATGGCCGTAATGGCCGGTACGCTGCCCGGTATGGGGTCCAGGGTCGCCGCATTGGAATCGACGCGCGGCATGACGCGCAGCAAGGCTTCCGTATAGGGGTGAGCCGGACGCGCAAAGAGCGCGTTTACCTCGGCCAGTTCGACGACTTCACCGCCATACATGACGGCAACGCGGTCGGCTATCTGCGCCACAACGCCCAAGTTGTGCGTAATGAAGATCACCGACATGCCGTAGGCTTTCTTCAGATCGTCCAGCAAGGTCAGGATCTGCGCCTGTATCGTGACGTCCAGTGCGGTCGTCGGCTCGTCGGCCAGCAGTACCTTGGGCTTGCAAGCCAGCGCCATGGCGATCATCACGCGCTGGCGCATGCCGCCCGAGAATTGATGTGGGTAATCGTTGAAGCGCTTCGCCGCGCCCGGGATCTTGACTTCCTCCAGGACCTCTAGCGCAATTTTCCGCGCTTCGCTCCAGCTCAGCTTGCGATGCTGGCGCACCGCTTCTGCGATCTGGTCGCCGACGGTCATCGTCGGGTTCAGCGAGGTCATCGGCTCTTGGAAGATCATCGCGATGGCATCGCCGCGCAACCGGGACATCTGCTTCTCGGAAAGCTTGTAGAGATCATTGCCTTCCAGCAGCACCTCGCCGCCGCCATGGCGCGCACCGGTCTGAGGCATTAGGCGCAGTATCGACAAGGCGGTCACGCTCTTGCCGCTACCTGACTCGCCTACGATAGCCAGCGTTTCGTTTTTGTCGACGGACAGCGACACGTTCCGTATGGCCGCGTGCCACTTGCCGGCGATGCGGAATTCGGTGCTCAGGTTCCGAAGTTCGAGGGTAGGTGTGGTGGTTTGCATGCTTACTCCGAGCGAAGCTTGGGATCAATGGCATCCCTTAGAGCATCGCCAAGCAGATTTAAGGCCAGTACCGTGAGCAGAATGGCGAGGCTGGGGAAAACGGTTAGCCACCAGGCGTCCAGGATATTCTCGAAGCCTTCCCTTATCATGCTGCCCCAAGTCGCTGTGGGGGGCGGCACGCCCAGGCCGATGAAGCTGAGCGAGGCTTCGGTTCGGATCGCAGAAGCCATCCACAAGGAGCCCAGCACCACCACATCGGAGATCATGTTGGGCACGATGTGTATGCCCATTAAGCGCAGCGGGCCATAGCCCAGCGCCCGCCCCGCTTCGATAAAGTCGCGCTGCTTCATGGCGATGGTGGGGGCACGGGCTACCCGTACGAAGGGCGCGATTTCAGTGATGGCGATGGCGATGATGAGGTTTTCCAGGCTGGCACCGAGCATGGCTGCGATCATCAGTCCCAGTACCAGAGTAGGGAAGGACAGCAGTACGTCGACCAGTCCCATTACCAGGCGGTCGAACAGTCCGCCAATATAGCCGGCGAGTACGCCCAGGGAGGAGCCTATGGCCATCGCGATGAGGATGGCCACGAAGCCCACCAGCAGCGACACCCGCGTCCCATAGATCAGGCGCGAGAGCACATCGCGGCCATAGCTGTCGGTGCCCAGCCAAAATTCGGCGGAGGGCGGCTCGAGGCGATAGGCGATGTTTTGCTGCAAGGGATCGTGCGGGGCAAGCCAAGGCGCGAAAACGGCCGCGAACACAAGCAAAAGCAATAGTCCCAGACCCACCCAGGACAGGCGGTTCTTGCGCAATGCCAGCCATAGCGCATTGGGCCGTGGCGCAACGGAAACGATAGCACTCATTGGTATTTCACCCTTGGGTCGACCAGCCCGTAGATCAGGTCGGTTAGAAGATTGACGACAATCACGCAGGAGGCGAACACGATCATCAGCCCCTGCAGCAAGGTGTAGTCGCGCACATTTAGAGCGCCCAGGATCAGCTTGCCCAGGCCCGGCCGATTAAAAACAATTTCGGTCAATACCGAATTGCCGATAAGGGTGCCGAAGTACAGACCCACGACGGTCACAATCGGGATCAATGCATTTCGCAAGCCATGGCGCAAGATCAGCCGCATGGGCCGGATGCCCTTCGCGCGTGCGGTGCGAATATAGTCTTCGCCCATCACGCCCAGCATGGAAGAGCGCGTTACCCGCATGACATAGGCCATCATGATGAGGCCCAGGTTGAAAGCCGGCAGCGCCAGATTGCGCAATTGCGAGCCCCAGTCGTCCGCATTTGTCGAGCTAATGACGGGAAACCAGTTCAGCTGAATGGCAAAGACCAGCAGCATCAGGATGGCCGACACGAAGGCGGGAAAGGACAGGCCCGTCAAGGACAGCAGGCGCCCCAGATAATCCGGCCAAGCGTTGCGCCGTAGCGCCGCCCACACGCCCAAAGGCAAGCCGAAGATCGAACCGATCAGGATCGCCGCGGCGGTCAATTGCAAAGTCCAGGGAAGCACCTGTGCGACTTCGTGCAACACGCTCCTGCCTGTGGACATGGACACGCCGAAATCGCCAGTAAGTATATTGCCCAGGAAAGTCAGGTATTGCTGCAGCACAGGTTGATCCAGGCCCAGCTGTATGCGTAGCGCCGCCAGGGCTTCGGCGCTGGCCTGGTCGCCTAACATGACTGCCGCGGGATCTCCAGGCACTAGCCGCACAAGGATGAAGACCACGGTCAACATGGCCAGCAAGGTTGGAACGGCCAGCAGCAGCCGTTTAATGGCAAAACGCATCATGGGAATGGCTCCGTCAAAGTCTTTTTCGCCGTATCGGCGGCCATGAGCCGTTGAGCGCTAAGGTTTTCAATCCTGCGCGCGGTCGTACCGCGCACAATCAAGTCAGTCAGCGCAGCACCGACCACCGGGACTAACTGAAAGCCGTGGCCCGAAAACCCGAACGCATGGAAAACGCCTGGAGCGTTGGGGGACGCCCCCACCACAGGCAGCATATCGTCTGTTTTCGCTTCGAGTCCGGCCCAAACGCGGATAATCCGGATCGTACGCACACCGGGAAACAAATCGGTAGCCGCGCGCGCGCCCTTGGCGAGAATACGCATTCTAGCCGTCGATGTCTCTTTATCCAGATCGGGTATGCCTTGCAGCCCACCACCGATGACCAGCGTACCCTGGTCCGATTGCTTGAACGACAGCGACCGTCCCATGATCGACACCACCGGCTTGATGAAGGGCGACAGCCGCTCGCTGACCATCATCATGGACGATTTCGTGGCCAGCGGGATATCGTCGCCGACCATGGCCGCCACCCTGGCGGACCAGGCGCCAGCGGCGTTCACGATAACGGGGACGACCCATTCGTGCTGGTTGGTCTTCACCGCCCAGTCGCTGCCGCGACGCTCGATGCCGGTGACGCCGCACTGCTCTTTGATGACGACGCCTGCCGTTTCCGCGCTTTGTCGAAATGCGCGCAGCAAGCGATGCGGATCCGCCGCACCATCGCGTCGGGCAAGGGATGCGCCTACGCAATGGTGGCTGAGCGCGGGCAGCCAGCGGCGCAACTCGTCGGGGCCGATCAGCTCTTCGTGCGTGTAGCCGTCCTTGCGCAAGGTTGCCACGCGCGACGCGAGGCGATCCAGCGTAGCTGGGCTCTCGGCAACGCAGATCTGGCCGCTGGCTTGAAAGCCGCAGTTGTCGCCCACCAGCGCCTGTAAACCATGCCACATCTCCATGGATTCCAGAGACAGGTCCAGTTCTCCGCGGTCGCGGTTCAGGGTGCGTACCCCTGCGGCGGTCGCACCCGAGGCGTGGCGGCCAACCCAGGCCCGTTCAATCACGATCACGCGCTTACCGGCGCGCGCCAGATGCAGCGCTGCCGATAAACCGTGCAGACCGCCTCCGATGACGGCGACGTCGTAGATTTGGCCCGTCATGGCAGGTCGTCTCCGATATCCAGCGAAGCGAGCTCGCCGAGGGTCAAGGGTTTCAGTGGCGGTCGAATACGGTAGAAGCCCATCTCGCTGACGTCGCACTTCTGCTCTGCCGCCAGGATATGGGCGATGGTGTAGCCGCATTGACGACCTTGGCAAGGCCCCATGCCCGCCCGTGTGATTGACTTGATCTGATTCGGGCCCGGTTTACCGACTTTGGCTGCTGCCCGGATGTCGCCTGCCGTGAGCTCTTCGCAGCGGCACACGATGGTGTCGTCCGAGGGCTGGAACACGCGCCGATCCGGAGGATACATGGCGTCCAGCATGGGCCGGATAGCCAATTCTTTATTCAGCTTGCCGCGTAGGGGCAGGGCGAGGCGTTCGGCTTCCTGCGCGGTTATCTTGTTCAGGCGCAGCGCCACGCCTACCGCCGCGATCTCGCCGCGTAGTTGCGCCGCACGCGCGCCTCCAATGCCGGTGGCGTCGCCGGCCGCGAACACACCGGCCTGACTGGTTTGGCCCCAGGCGTCCACATTGGGCGCAAGGCATGCCTGGGCGGGTAGCCACGTATGAGTGCACTCCAGTGACTTCGTCATGTGTATGGATGGCACAACGCCTTCATGTACCAGCAACAGGCGGGCTGGCACGCGCTGCGTGGCGCCATCGCTGCTTTCATACACGACGTGGGTGAGCCGGCCTTCACCTTCCGCACGAAACTGGCGGATGCCACGGATGATAGGCACCTTGGCGGCCTGCAGGCCTTTGATCCATTGATATCCCTTACGCATGTCGCGCCAGCTTCCCATGGCCGCCAGGAAATGCGGCATGCCGCGCCGCCAGCTTCCCGCCGGCGCCGTGTCCAGCCAACCGGCGATCTTTCCGCCGGCCTTCAGCAACTGCGTCATGTACAGCAGTACCAGTGGCCCGCTGCCTGCGATCCAAACCGGATCCGTTGGAACCTGATGCGAAACCTTCAAGGTAATCTGCGCGGCGCCGACGGTCATCACGCCCGGCAAGGTCCAGCCCGGAAAGGGCGCCGGCCGCTCTTGCGCGCCTGTTGCCAGCAACACGTTGTCTGCCTGCACAATTTCGGCTTCCTGGGCTTGGCTCATGTAAATATGCCAGCCCGGCTCCAGCTGCCACACCTGCGTGTTTGGCTGGTAGTCGGCGCCGCAGCCCCTGAACTCTCGCGCCACGGCTTGTCCGGCGCGGTATTCGTCGCCCAGCAGCTTCCCGGTTTCTGTCTCGGCTACGGCTTCGACGGCGCGCCAGATTTGGCCCCCGGGTGCTGGTTGCTCATCCACGACCAGCACTTTCAATCCTAGGCCGGAAGCGCGAATAGCGGCGCTCATGCCGGCCGGGCCGGAGCCAATAATCGTCAAATCGTATTTGCGCGTCATGTTGTGATGCTCCGCTTGCCATGCTGGCGTTCGACCGTCATGCCGTCACGGACGGCAACCAGACAGGTCTGCGTCGATGCAACGCCATCCACCGTGGCAAGGCAATCAAAGCAGACACCCATCATGCAGTAGGGGGCGCGCGGATTGCCATGGACAGGCGTGCTGCGCGCAACAGGCGAATCCTGCCGCAATAAGACCGAGGCAACGGTTTCGCCCGGACTGGCTGTGACACGCTGGCCATCGATACTTAGGGTAAGCGCTTGCGCGCCGGGATCACTCAATTGATGAAACATCGAATCGCTCATGATGAAAAAAATTCAGACGGGGTTCCAGCTTGGCGTTGCGCAGGCAGCTCGCCAAAGGTCCCGCATGGAATGACGCCAAGGTGACGCCAGAGTGGCAAAGCGCAATCCACGCGCCAGGGTAGACGGCCGATTCCGCGTAAACCGGACAGCCATCAGGAGTCATGATGCGCAGGCAGGACCACTGGCGGATCAAACGGGCCGCGGCCAGATCGGGCAGCACCTGCAAGGCCTTTCGGCTCATCTGGGCCGCCGCCGCGGGCGTCGTGCTCAGGTCGAAGCCAACGTCCTCTTGAGTCAGGCCTATCATGACCGTTCCCTCCTGCGTCTGACGGATTCCACTCGCTGGCAGCGGCAGTAGCGGCGCTAGACGCTCGGTCACCATCAGCTGTCCGCGTTGCGGGCGCAAGGGCACGTCCAGCTCGACCATAGAACCCAAGGCGGACGAACTCAGCCCCGCCGCAATGACGATCTGCGCTGCATCGAACCGCTGATGATTGGCGTGTACTGAAAAGCCTCCCTTGCTCAAGGGGGATATGCGATCCACGGCATGGTTGCCCAGCAAGGTTCCCCCTCGCCGGACCAGGCCTTTCTGCAAAGCGGCCAGCAGGCGCAGTGGATTGACATGCCCGTCGGTGGCGCCGAAACTCGCCCCGCTGACGTCATCGCCCAGGCGCACACCGGGTAGCAGCTTTTGTAGAGCGCTGCGGTCCAGCATCTCCGTGCAGGGGGCGCGTTCTGGCATCTCTCCATGCCATTGCGATAGCCGTGCCTGGCGCGCTTCCCACTGCGATTCGCCCACGCAGAAATTAAGGCCACCCTTGCTTTCGTAATCCAGGCGTATGCCGGTCTCGTCCGTCAACCGGTTGGCGAAGAGCGGCCAAAGCTGGGCCGCTTCGTGGGATAGCCGTTGATACGCCGGGTTGCCATAACCCTTGCCTTGTACCCATACAAGACCGAAATTGGCTTTGGCGGCGCGAAAGTCGGTATCGCCGCCGTCCAGTACGAGCACCCGGGTATGATTGTTGGCCAAGCCGTAGGCGACGGCTGCGCCCACCATGCCACCGCCGATGACAATTACGTCATAAGATTCAGTTCTTGGCATGTTGATTTGATGGAAAAGTATGAACAAGTCGCTCAACCTTCGGCAGGTCGAGGCTTTCAAAGCGGTGATCGAACTGGGCACCGTCAGTCGCGCAGCGGATGCGCTGTTTGTATCGCAACCTGCTGTCAGCAAGCTCCTGAGCAAATTGGAAGAAGACACTGGCCTGAGCCTGTTCGACCGGGTGCGAGGAAAACTGGCGCCCACGAGTCATGGCATGCGCCTTTATGAAGAAGTCGACCGCGTGTTTACTGGCCTGCGCCAGCTTGAACAAGCGGTTGACTCGATACGGCGCGACGAGCAGCGGCAGCTGACGGTAGGCGTCATGCCCGCCTTGTCGGGCTCGTTCGTGCGCCGCGTCACCATGAATTTCATCAAAGCGCATCCCAACGTCCATGTGTCGATCCAGACCCGAGGCTCGCAATTTCTGGCCGACTGGATGGTGACAAGACAGATCGACGTCGCGTTGGTCGGCAGCCGAGTGGAGAACCCCTACATCGATCGGGAACCGCTGATTTCGTCGCCGTTGTTTTGCGCCATGCCGATGAACCATGCGCTGACCAAAAAACGCGTTATCCGCGCCTCGGACCTGGACGGCGTGCCCTTCGTGTCGTTTGCGACGGGCAGCCAGACCGACGAACTGGTCCAGAAAGCCTTCGACGCGGTGGGCGCGCGACTTAACCACGTGCTTGACACGGTGACTGCGCCCACGGTGTGCGAATTCGTCGCGGCCGGCATGGGCGTCTCGTTGATTCATCCGCTGTTCGCCGAAGGCACACAGGGTCGTATTGCGCTGCGCCGGTTCGATCCTGACATCTTCTTCAAGTTTCAGTTGTGCCGCATGCGGGCCTCCCGCAATGCCCGCCTCGTCGAGGCGTTCATGCACGAGGCCCGCGTAGTGGCACAAGAAGTGTCGGCTGAACTGCTTCATGGTCAATGACCGGGCCACTGCGGCTTATTTGGTCTTCACGGAGGTCTTCTCCGTGATCGGCGGCGCCAGGTTCAAAGAACCGTCCAGTTTGTAGCCGTAGTCCACGTGGCTGCCGTGGGCCCACACCTGCTTCAGACCGAAGAGGGGAATGCCGCATACGTCAGCGTGGATCTTGGCTTGTGCGTCTTTCCAGAGGGCCAACTGCTTGGCATTATCCGGCTCGACACGCGCGGCCCGTATGCTTTCATCGGCCACTGTGCAGTGCGAGAAGTTCGACATGGCAGTGGGCGATCCGATTGCCGCCGCTGAATCAAAGAACTCGGACAGGTAGGCGTCGGCGTTGGGAAAACGGGCCGCGCCATAGAACACGATGGCACTCTGATCCTGGCGGCTGCGCGCCTGATACGTCGCATGGTCCACTACCACCAGCTCCAGCTTGATGCCGGACTTGGCCAGCTGCGACTGCACGATTTCCATGATGGGCAGTTGGGCCGAAATATTCGACACGATGGACTTGATTTCGATGCCATTTGGGAAGCCTGCCTCGGCCAGCAAGGCCTTGGCGTGCCCGGCATCGTGCTTGTAGGCACCTGCGCTGCAATCGTGGCCTAGGTAGCCTTCAGGCACGATGGAACAACCTTTGGACGCCACATCCTTGCCCGCATAACGAATGATCTCGTCCACGTTGACCGCCTCGGCGATCGCCTGGCGTACCTTGACGTTGTCCAGTGGCTTGATATTACGGTTCAGATGCAGAATCCGAAATTCAGCCGGTTCGAAAATGTCGACATTCACATCCCGCTTGCGGGCGCGCTCCACCCAGCGCTGTTCGCGCTTGCCTTGGATGATGTCGATTTCCTTCGAGGAAAAGGCCAGATCCCGAGCGCTGTCGGAAGGAATCATGCGGTAGGTGATGCCGGCGAGTTTCGGCTTGCCGCGGTGGTACTCGTCATTGGCATCCAGCCGCACATATTGCTGCGTCACATGCTCGCCAAAGGCGAAGGGGCCCGTACCGATGGGCGAAGCGCCGAACTTGGTACCTAGCTTCTCGGCCGCCGCCTTGCTGACAATATTCCCGCCGTGATAATCCGACACCCGTCCAAGGAAACCCGAGTCCGTATACTTGAGCGTCACCCGCACCGTGTAATCATCAACGGCTTCAAATTTCTCGACGCCAGCAAAGCTTGCGGCGAAGCTGGAGCGTTTCGGATCTGCA
Organism: Candidimonas sp. SYP-B2681; assembly: GCF_003971065.1. Classification (GTDB taxonomy): domain Bacteria; phylum Pseudomonadota; class Gammaproteobacteria; order Burkholderiales; family Burkholderiaceae_B; genus Pollutimonas. Next base: position 319,539 of record NZ_RYDV01000004.1, on the reverse strand, counting down.
GCTCGCTCCAGAGAATAGACCACGTCTTCGGCCTTGACCTCGCCGTAGCCCCCATGAAACTTGACGCCTTTGCGCAGCTTGAACGTCCAGACGGTGCTGTCTTTCGACGCTTCCCAGCTTTCGGCCAGATCAGCCTCCAGTTTCGTGGGATCGGCGCTGCCCGGCGCAAAGCGAACGAGACCATCGAACATTTGGCTGGCGACGCCCTTGTCGGCTGTGGAGGTGGCGCGATGCGGGTCGAGCGTGGCGTTGTCGGACGCGCCCGAGCTGATTCGCAGCATGGGCCGTTCAGTGCCCTGTGCGTAGACGGAAGAAGACACGCTCGCGCTTAAGGCCAGCACGGCGGACGATACGATAGACAGCGTTTTTAGTTTCATGGTTGCCCCTGGTTTTAATGTGGCTGTAACGAGGGCAATCCTAGGATCTTCATCAAGTAACGTCAAAGTCCTTTATGGAACCATCGTATTCCTAAAGGTTATGGACTGGAGAAAGAAGGGATGGTCTCCTAGGACCCTCTCTTAACAGATGCGGGTTTCTACCTACGATCAGTGTTTACATAGAGTCGGGTTTACCCCAAGGGGCCAAACCGGCGATTCGTCCCGCTTACGGCGAATTACGGATGCCGGGCAAACGAGTTAGGACAACCCGCGGCGATGTTCCTGCAAGGATTTTGGGAACAATACTATTATTGCCAATCTAGGCTCGGCACAGCGCCATGCCATGACGCGCAGTTCGATTTCCAATGTATCCACTATGTTTATGTCCCTGCTGCCGCCTTCATCTTTCCTCGACAAGGTATTGAGCGTCGTCGCTCGACGTTATCGCTTGCCGGAGATCGCTGCCGAATTTTCTCAGACCCAAAACGCCGGCTCCGCGACGACGCTGGCCATCGCCATCGAGCAGGCGCGCCGGGCAACGGTTCGCGGCGAAGTGCCGGACGCTAAACTGAAGCGCCATTTCATCGACGCGTTGGCGCAGATGATTCATGAGGCAATGCGCGCCGAGGTCGGAGACCCCGCCTTTCAGGCCATGGTGCTCCGCCACCGGGCTGCGCACGTTCGTGAGTACGCTTCGCTGTCCCAGCGCGCAGATCAAGATCGCCGTTCGGTTCATGCGGCCGTTAATGCATTCGCTCATCCGGGCAAGCAGCAGCGAATCCCTCTAGGTAGACAACGCGATGCATTGGCTCAATTGCATACCTGCGCTTCCAGGGCGTCCTGGTCAGAGCTTTTCGATACCGCGCAACGCTTGTCGCTGATGCCTGAAATCAAGAACGAATCGGCATTTTTACTTGATTTGACGCGGCTCCTGGATAGTCCCGCATTGGAGCGCCTGCGGCGTCTCGACGTCTTGGGTTCGGACGAAATTGTGCGTCAGTATCAATCTCTGTGGGACGCGCAAGGCCCTCGTTCAGGAAGCCGTACAGCCCTTGCGCAAGGCGCTGCCTCGCAACAGCGTGGAGCAGCAGTCGAAGCGTTGGCCACGCAGGCGCTCGAGGCGCTGGCGTGGCGGCTTAACGAAGAAGAGGGTGCGGCGGCGATATACCGCGTCGTGACCTCGATGCGCGTGCCGGCCTCAATACCTGGCAGTTTCGATCGCGCCAAAAGCGAGTGGGACGTGGTGCTGCTAAGGCGGGCGTCGACCGATGACGCAATGGCAGAATGGGACGTTTGTTTGCTTGTCGAAGCGAAGGCCTCCGTGGATGCCGCGACGACCGATCTATCGCGGCTGCTGAGAGGGTTACGCCTGCTTGCGCATGCCGAGGAGACGCTCGCTTATCCTTTTGAAACCAAGCAGGGAATAGTGCGCCTGCGCGGTGCATCACTAAGGGCGTTAACCGCCGATAAGACGAATTTAACGCGGGCGGTTCTCTATTGCTCTGATGCGCCTGCCGAAGCGGCTCCGCGTCTGCTAAGCGCGGCCAGCCGAATGCAACTTTTGTCCGCGCAGGCCAGTGTGGAATTCGCCAGTACGCTGGCGTCGAAGCAACATGCCGATGCTCAAGACCTGGAGCCTGTTTGGCATGAGTTGTTGGAATCGCCACGGTGGGGTTCTGTGCTTCACCAATACGCGATACAGCACCAGGTACGTGAATTGATGGTTCATACTGAAGACCTGCTGGCGGCGATCAACGGCACCGCTGGGGCAGTGCGAGATGACGTACGATCTTGAACGAGATCGAATTTTCCCGACGCGCCTCGTGTTTCTCAACAGGGCGGCTGAAAGCCGGCTTCTTTGATGAAATCGCCTAGCTGCGAGGCGGAGAGCACGATTGCCGCAACACGAACTCGGTGGGTATTTCTATCCGTATGGGTTCTACCGGCGTCTCGCGCGCGATTCTGCGCAATAGCTGCAACGCTGCCTCGCGTCCTAGCGCGTAGGGGTCATAACGAATCACACTGATTGCAGGGGTCGCCAGCCGCGCCAGTTCGGTATCGTTTGAGGTAATCAGCGATATATCGCCTGGGATGTCCAGGCCCTTCATGCGCACGGCTTCAAGAACACCGCTTAATAGGTGCATGCCTGATGAGATGATGGCAGTGGGTCGCTTGCTCATTCCCAAGAGTACCTGCGTTTCCCTGAACCCATATTCGGTGGCAAAGCTGTCCAGGCGCAACAGCTCGCGATCTACCGGTACGCCGGCATGCTGATGTGCTTGCAGGAAACCGCTGAGCCGGTCGCGCCCGACGCGGTTGGTCTTGCCGCCGCTGATCATGGCGATACGGCGATGGCCCAGACTTAATAAGTATTCCGTGGCCTGGCGCGTGCCGTTGAAGTGGTCGGCACCGACCGTATCGATGGGTAGGGCGAGTTCACGTTCGATCAGCACGACAGGAAAGCGCGCAGCCTTTATGGTCTGCAGCATGTCGGCATCGGACTCTTCCTCTACCGTGAATAACAAGCCGTCGGCGCGACGTCGTGTGAACAGCTTGACCAACGCCACTTCGCGTTCAGGCTGACTGTTGCTGCTGGCCACCACGAGCATGTAGCCTTTGTCGGACAAGGCGTCCTCCGCCCCTTTTACCATCGAGGAATACAGGGGGTTGCGAATGTCGGAGAAGATGAAGCCGATCATGCGGGCAGAGACGCCGCGCATTCCTTGCGCGGCGGCGTTCGGTGTCCAGCCCAATTCCGAAATGGCCTTTAAGACTTTGCTGCGCACTTCTTCGGTGACCGATGGCGCGTCGTTAACGACGCGCGAAACCGTACCGATTGCGACGCCTGCTACGCGAGCCACGTCATGAACGGTGACCCTTTTGATTTTTTTCGTCGCGGTCAGGGTTTGTTCTTTGAGGGCCATGTATTCGCTTTTTTATCGTCTAAGGGCCGATCCACACTTTGCTACTTGCGGAGATCGGCCGCCTGAATATCAAAAAGCTTTTTGAAAGAGCGCCAGGAAGTCGCGAGTGGTGGTGTGCCGGGGATTCCACCGATTGTAGTTGGCTTGTGTGCACAGTGCAGCCATTTCCTCGAACTTGGCTGGGTCGACGCCCACGTCCCTAAGTTGGCCAGGAATTTCCAGATCGGTGCACAGCGCCTTGATGGCGGCTATGCTGCTATGGGCAGCATCGAGTGTCGGCATGCCTTGCACGTGCTGGCCCATGGCTTGTGCGACCCGTGCAAACTTGGCGGGATTCGCTGGCAAGTTAAAAGCCGCCACATGTGGCAGGCAAACCGCGTTGGATAAGCCGTGCGACAAATGAAAGTAAGCCCCCACAAAACGCGCCATGCAGTGAACATTGCCCAGGCCCGTCTGGCCAAAGGTGATGCCAGCCAGTGCCGAGCCGCAAAGCATATTCAGGCCGGCTTCCAGATTGTCGCGATTCGCCACGAATTGCCGAATATTGGCTGCGATCAGTTCTATGGCTTGCAAATTGATGGCGTCGGTGATCAGGTTGGACTGTCGGGAAATATAGGACTCGAATGCGTGCACAAACGCATCCATGCCCGAGTGGGCTGCAACATGTGCCGGAACGGTGCGCAGTGCCAGGGGATCCAGAATGGCGATGTCAGCTGGATTAAGCGCTGCATGCCGGATCGACATTTTCAGGTTTTTTTCGGTATCGGTAATGACACAAGAGCCTGAAACTTCGGAGCCGGTTCCAGCGGTTGTAGGGATGGCGATCAATGGTAGAGGCGGAGTCGTAAACTTCTCGATTCCCTCGTAGTCATGAATGCGCCCGCCGTTTGTCGCGAGAATGCCCACTGCTTTTGCCACGTCCATGGCGCTGCCGCCGCCGATGGCCAGTATCACGGTGGCCTTACTGGCCTGGCATACGGCGAACGCCTTTTCCACGGTGTGGGCGCTTGGATCGGGCTCGATCTCGGTATAGGTGCTGATCGTTACGTTGTGGTTTAGCAGAACCGCTTTGACGCGGGCGTAAAAATCACTTCCTTCTAATGCCGCATCGAGGACGATGAAGATCCGTTCGCACCGATACTGGCGTATCGCATCGGCAATTTTTTCATGGGCGCCGATACCCATATAGATACGGGTCGGACAGAAGAAAGTGGTGACGTCGGTAAGTTGCATGGGGGTTCTCGCGGGCTGGAGTGTCAGTTTTGGGCTATGGCCGAGCTTGAAACCAGATCAGTCCAACGAGTGCTTTCTTCAGCGACGAACTTTTTGAATTCGGCTGGCGGAGTGCCACCGGGTTCTGCTGCCATGCCTGCGAGTATTTTCTGCATGGCAGGGTTCTTCATGCTGTTGACCACCGCTGCGTGTATTTTTGCTTCCACTTCTGGCGGCAGACCCTTAGGCCCGGCAAGGCTATACCAGGTAGTCATGGCATAGCCAGGTACGCCGGCTTCGTCAAGTGTAGGCAAATCGGGGAACGCTGATGCGCGCTTGAGCGTGGTCACGCCCAATGCCTTGACGTTGCCGCCGGCCATCTGGGCAGCGGCCGATCCGGCGGAATCCAGGGCAAACGCCAGACGCCCGCCGATCAAGTCGCTCATCATGGGCGACGCACCCTTGTAGGGTATGTGTTCAGCATCGATTTTCGCCGACGATTTCAGCAACTCGCCGGACAAGTGTTGTGTGCTTCCGATACCAGCAGAGCCGTAATTGACCTCACCAGGCCGTTGCTTGATGTATTCGAGCAGCTCGGCGACCGAATTTACCGGGAGCGATTTATTGACGATAAGGACATTCGGTACATGGGCTACGCTGGTAATCGAGTCGAGGTCATTCTGGAAGTTGTAGCTTAGGCCTTTGTATAGTGCGGCTGCCGCGGCATGGCCGACATTGGCGAGCAATAGCGTGTACCCGTCAGCGGCGGATCGTGCCACATAGGCTGCGCCCAAGGTGCCACCGGCGCCAGGCTTGTTTTCGACAACCACAGGCTGGCCCAACTCGTTTTGCAGTTGATGAGCCACCGCGCGTGCCACGAGATCGGTGGTGCCGCCAGGAGTAAACGGAGCCACTAATGTGATGGGCTTGGAGGGCCATTCGGCCGCCAATGCTGGCTGCCCTGCGAGGCCCAATACAGCCAGCACGCCGGCTCCTAGTTTCATGAGTGTCAACATCTCTGGTATTTCCTTTTTCTGGTTTTCTGACGAGTTAGGTAGTTTGATTTGCCCGGAATTCGGGTGGTTCAGTGGTCAATCCAGCGCGATGTTCAAGCCGCTTACCAGCGGGCGCCAGCGCTCAATTTCGTCCTGCAGTAACTTGGCTGCGCCGTCCGGAGTCTGATGATCTGTCGCGGGCATTTCGATACCCGACGCGGCAAGCCGTTCTGCGACGGCCGGATCACGCAGAGCGGATTGCAAGGCTTGACCCAGCCTTGCGACCTTGTCCTTAGGCGTTGCACTGGGCGCGAGCACCATATTCCAGATGTCGTAGTGCAGATTGGAATAGCTAGACTCGCCGGCTGCCGGCACATCGGGCAGGGCCTTGATACGCGTTGCCCGTAGCACAGCAATACCGCGGGCCTTGCCAGCTTGAATGGCGGAAACGGACGTCGTGCTGCTGTCGACCATGTAGTCGATATGGCCGGCCATGACGTCGGTCAGTGCCTGACCGGCGCCGCGATAGTTAACGATCTCGACCTTCTCGCCCAGGGCCGAATTCAATATCAGTGCGCCTAGGAATGAGCCTGAGCCCACGCCCGCAGACCCTGCGTTCATTTGCGCGGAATGAGTCTTCAGGTACGTGGCGAATTCATCCAGACCGTTGGCGGAGAGATCTGGGCGAGCACTGACTATTTGCGGCGCATCCCCTACCGAGCCGATAGGCGTGAAGTCCCGAAGGACGTCAAATGGGAGTTTCTTATATAAGGAAACATTGGCGGCGAGCGTGCCAACGTTGCCGATAAGTAAAGTGTAGCCATCGCCTGGTGCACGGGCTGCGCGCGACGATCCCACGGTGCCACCGGCTCCGGGCGCATTTTCGACAATGACCGTTTGGCCAAGCTCGCGCGACATGCCGTCGGCAATAACACGGGCCAACACATCAGTTGGTCCGCCGGCGGCAAACGGTACGATCATGGTTAGTGCGCGGTCGGGGTAGGCGGCCGCGGCGGACGTGCCGACTATCGAACCGAACATGCAGATGCCTGCCAGCATGGCGACGCGCCGCAAATTGGATGTGAACAAATTTTGTCTCCTGATTGGACTCGGAACATAACGTTCAGAGCCCGTATTGTTGTTAGAAATTAAGGGTTGAAAGTAATCAGCCGTTCTTCGGTCATTTCCCGCATGGCATGCCATGGGCCTTCTTTGCCGAAGCCGCTGTCTTTGACTCCACCAAACGGCATAACGTCGGATCGCGCGCTTGAGGTTTCATTGATTTGTATCGTCCCGAAGCGCAGACTGCGGGCGGCTTTCAGGCAACGGTCGATATTTTGGCTGAACACGCCCGCAGAGAGTCCGAACGGTGTCGAGTTGGCTCCGGCGATCGCCTCGTCGAAATTATCGAACGGACGGATCGACACCAACGGCGCAAAGGCTTCCTTGCACCAGGCGCTGCCTTCATCGGGCACATCAACCAATACAGCAGGCGTCAGAACCGATTTGTTGCGCTGGCCGCCACACAACACCCGGGCGCCCTGAGCGCGAGCTTCTTGTACCCAGCTCTCGGCGCGGATGGCGGCCGCTTCAGTGATCAATGGACCGATCCGAGAGGCGGGATCGCGCGGTTCGCCTGCGGTCAGAGTGCCTGCGAATTCGACCAGACGTGCAGCAACTTCCTCGGCAATACTGCGTTCGACATACAGGCGCTGGACCGAAGTACACACCTGACCGGCTTTTCGGAATGTTGCGTTCGCAATTTTTGGAATGGCGCGATCCAGATCCGTATCGGCACACACAATCGTGCTTGCAATGCTGCCCAGTTCCATTTGTGTACGGCGCAAACCGGCGGACTGCTGAATGATGCGTCCGACCCGAGTACTGCCGGTAAAGGTGTAAAACGCGACGTCCTGCTCTTCGAGCAACCACGCACCTACTGTGTCGCCTTCGCCCTGCAGCACAGCTAAAAAGGCAGGGGGCATTCCGGCCTCGAGCAACACTTCGGCCAATAGCGCTGAGGTCAGCGGCGTGTAGGCCGAGGGCTTGAGCACGACGGAGTTACCTGCCGCATAGGCGGGTGCCACTTTATGCAGAACGGTATTCAAAGGCGAGTTAAAGGGCGTTATCGCGCACACGACGCCGATGGGAAAGCGCATCGTGAAACCAATCCGATTGTGCGCTCCGGGACTCGCGGCGAAGGGCACGATGTCGCCGGTCAAGCGAGTGGCTTCTTCGGCCGATAGATTCAAGGTGATGATGGCGCGATCCAGTTCTCCGTTGGCATCTGACGTCACGAATCCGGCTTCGGCGACCATTGCCCCTACGAAGCGAGCGCGGTGTTGTTCAAGCAGACGGCCGGCCTCGCGCAGCACGACCCCTCGTTCATGGGGCGGGGGCGCTCCACGGTCTACGGCAGCTTTCGCAATCTGAACGGCCGTGGTAACCATTTTTCGATCGGCTGCTGCCACATCAGCCACTTTTTCACCAGAGAATTTATCAAGAACCGCAAATTGTTCGGATGATTGAATCCATTCCCCATTGATCAGACACCCGTCAGGTGCCATCCATTCATTATGAAACGTTATTTTTGTCATGCGAGAAATAGCTCCGATAAATCTTTGAGTAAACTGAGGTGGCTTCAGAGTGGCGTTTAGGCCCAAAGGTGGCAGTATACCTAGCTGTTCTGCCAGCCGCAATCCCGTAGGCTTACTTTTTGCGGTTGTGGTTCAACGGAATGTTGCATATCTCCCCCGTCAATATATCCCTAAATTTACACGCAAATGGAAACGTTTCATTTGATGCCGGAGGGTAAAGTAGGGTTCCGTTCTTTCGAATGTCGAAAGTCGCGCGAGGGTGGCGGACAAGGGAAAGGGTGCATGCGCTGCATGCCGGCACCATTGAGATCGGATATCTCTGGTTGCGCCGCCGTGCATAAAAAAGGAGCCAGCTATTGCTGGCTCCGAGACGCTTGAGGATTTTTAGAACTGAAAGCTTGACGCTTTTAGTCGGAACCCAACTTCACCTTTAGGGGTTGCCGCTTTTCGATTGCCCATTTAAGCAAGGCGGCGCTGCGATATATGCCGTGGGCAAATTTTCCGTAGGGCATGGTCAGGAACAGGGCCATCACCACACCAAGATGAAGCGCCAGAAGCAGACCCATATAGCGGGTATCGCGTAGAACGAGTAGTGCCAGACCCGTTAGGCTGATCAGGAAAAGCAGGACGATAAAGCCTCGGTCCATGGGCTTTTGCGCGTCATCACCATGTTCGGGATGACGAGTGAAGTTCAACCACAATAAGCCCGCCGGGCCTATCAGTAGGCCGATCCCACCCAGAGTCCCCAGAATCACCGGCAAGCTGGTCCAGGCATAGGGCGCCGGCAATCCCAGCAGATAGTGATAAAGCGTTGCCACGCTGGTCGCAGCGAAGCACAACATGAATCCGTAGAACGTGAAGTGATGAAACCGGCGCCGCCACAGGGTGAAGGCATCATCTTCGTTATTGCAGCCCTTTCCATGACCGCCATCCAGGTACCGCAGCCGCAGGACGTCTTTTGTCGTTTCTATGACGGCTGGGCCCGATGCCTTTCCGGGCGAGACCTGCCGCCAGAAGCCGGAAACACCGATTCCCAGCGCAAGGACGGAAAATCCGAAGACGGCGCCAAACATAAGCACCAGCATATTGTGCGGAAAGATTGCATAGAAATCGCCCGCGAGCGGCTCGTGCAGCAAGCTGCCCGTCATGGCGACGGCGAGAATCAAGAAGAGGGCGATTGCGGCTGCCATCGCGAGGGATACGGCCAAGCCGTTACGCTTGTATAGCGCGCCCAAGGTGGGCGGCCATGCGTAGTCGGTGTAAGTTTGTACACGCACTTTCGCCATGACTTTGGGAACGTTGACATTAAATTCGTGTGGCGCGGCATACTGACAGGCATGCAGACAATCGCCACAGTTGTGGCACAAGTTCGCCATATAGTTGATGTCGGCCTTGCCGAATTCCAGACGCCGCGTCATCGCCGGGAATACGGCACAGAATCCTTCACAATAGCGACAAGCGTTGCAGATCTGCAAGATGCGCGCCGCTTCGGCTTCATCGGCCGAGAGCAACGCCAGCGCGGGCGATACGCCACCGCAAGCAGCGCCGTCACCCATCACGAGCTCGGCGGATTCTGTTATGTGACCAGAAGCCAAGGATTTGGCTTCGCTCATTAATTTATCAAGCGACATCCCGCTTGCCTCCTTTAAGCATGTTGTGCTGTTTGGCAGCCGCCGCGGCGCGATCGCCGGCGATACGCCCAAACACGGTTCCAATAGACATCCCTACACCCGCGGTGTAGCCCTGGCCGAGCACGTTGCCGGCCATCATTTCCCCTGCCACAAACAGGTTCTCGCTAGGCTCGCCGTCGAAATGTACCGCCGCATCTTCGTTGACCTTCAAGCCCAGATACGTAAACGTGATGCCGGGTCGTAGCGCATAGCCGTAATAGGGCGCGGTATCCAGCGGACGGGCCCAGTGTGTCTTGGGCACATCAAGGCCTTCGGTATGGCAATCGTCCAGCACGGTGTGATCAAACGACCCGACGCGGCAGGCAGCGTTATATTCGCTCACCGTGCGGGTAAAGGTATCGACGTCCAGACCTAGTTTGGACGCCAGTTCGGACAGCGAATTGGCTTGCGTCCCGGGAAACACTGGCGGCATGAAATTGCCCACCGATTTGGCATCGATAATGGAATAGGCGATCTGGTTTGGCTGATGCGCCACTAAACGGCCCCATATCGCGTATCGTTTCGGCCAGAAATCTTCGCCTTCGTCATAGAAACGTTCGGCCGTGTTATTGACGACAATGCCGAGCGATACGCAATCGATTCGAGTACAGATGCCGCCGTCGTATAAAGGTGCGCGAGCGTCGATCGCTACGCAGTGCGACTGCGAAGGGTCGCCGATTACGTCGGCACCGGCATCGATCATATGGCGCAGAAGCACGCCACGATTGAATTTAGTACCGCGTATCAGGAAGTTGTCGGCGGGCCATTCACCGCGCTCGTTCTGGCCCCAAGCCTCGCGCAACCATTCGCGATTCGATTCGAAGCCGCCGGCGGCCATGACGCAGGCGCGAGCCTCGATGCGCTCGCCACCGATGCGGGCAGCGACAAATTTGCCGTCGACCAGTTCAATGGAGTCCACAGGTGCGTTATAGCGGATCTCGACACCGAGCTGTTGGGCGCTGCGATAGTAAGCGTTGACCAGCGCCTTTCCGCCGCCCATGAAGAACGCATTCGTTCTGGCGACATGTAGCGTGCCTGATAAGGGATTTTGGAAATTGACACCGTGCTTGCGCATCCAGTCGCGACAGGACGATGTTGCGCGTATCACCATGCGCGCCAGCTTTTCGTTTGTGATGCCGCCCGTGACCTTAAGCAGATCTTGCCAATATTCTTCTTCGGAATAGGCGTCTACCAAGACATCTTGAGGTGCATCATGCATGCAGCGCAAATTTCGCGTGTGAGAGGAGTTTCCCCCTCGCCACTCGGGTGGCGCGGATTCCAGCATCAATACGCTTGCACCTGCTTCTTTTGCCGTCAACGCGGCGCATAAAGCGGCATTGCCGCCGCCAATTACCAGTACGTCGTACACCGGAGAACCTTGCCCCACGTTTGCTCCTTTTCTCTTCAACACGCCCGGAAGGGCTTATGAATGCTGCTGTATACAAAAGTATACCATCGCATTTCATCCTGCGTTAAAATGATTAATCGAGGATACTGGCCATAGTGAAGCGCTACATTTGGTGCTTCGCCCTATATCTTTTCTTTAGGCCAGCAACACACATGACATCAGGTACCACTGAAGCCCAAGTCCTTCGAGGCGTATCGCGCAGCGATCAGGCTTATCAATTCATTGTCGATGGAATCGAGGCCGGACGATTGGCGCCCGGCACGCGTTTGCGCGAAATTGAACTGGCGGAAACCATGGGTCTGAGCCGAACACCCATACGTGAAGCGCTGAGCAGATTGCAGGTCGAAGGCCTGGCTGTGAACGATTCAGCACGCGGGCTGGTGGTGACCGAGCTTGACTATTCCATGACCAGCGAGCTCTACACGATGCGCGAGGTGCTTGAAGGTACGGCCGCCAGACTGGCGGCGCGCCATGCGTCGGATGTTGAAATCGATTTTTTGAATGAGATCAATCAGCGCGATGCGCTGCTGACCAAGCCCGAAGACCTGGCGGCGAACAACCGGCTATTTCACGGCACGCTTTATCGCTGCGCCCATAACCGTTATTTATTGAAGACCCTGAATTCGTTGCAAGAATCGATGATGCTGTTGGGTCGGACTACCTTGGCCGCCCCCGGACGCGCCGAGAGTTCTCGCGCCGAGCACCAGGCAATCGTCGATGCGTTGTCCCGGCGCGACCCGGAAGCGGCCGAATTGGCGGCTCGCGCACATATTATTTCGGCCTATCGGATCCGCTTAGACAGCATCTTTAATGCACCTGGGGTACCTGCGGCTCAGGACCAGGCTGCTCCTATACCTGGCGTTGCGGAAAATCTTTGACGCTGCCTAGGGGCCTGTGCAGACTGCATCATAAGTAGATGCGAGCCAGGCCTTGGGTGATCGAGGCAACGATACGCTCGCGCCTGCTGCCAATATGCTGAGTCAAAACGGCTTGTGCGCTTTCCTGATCTCGCTTTATCAGCGCGTCAACGATCTGCGAATGCTCTTGTTGCGTGGATTCCCGACCCACATTTTCCATGTCGATCCAGCGGATGAAGCGCAGTCTTTCATTCAGGCTGATCAACATGCGCTTGAGTTCTGCATTGCGCGCCATGTCGGCAATTCGCAAATGGAATCCTTCATCCAGTTCGACCAGTTTCTCGCTCGAGGCGGTCGCCGGAGTGGCCATGCTGGCTGTTAGAAATTCGGAAATATCCTGAAGCTGCTGTTCCGACGCTCGTTCGAAGGCCAGTCGTAGGCATTCGCGTTCAATTGCCATGCGGGCCTCGTACAAATCGGCCATTTCCTGGATATCCAGCGGCTTGCGTACGTAGCCTCGGGTGGATTCCATCAGCAGGCCTTCGCTGGCGAGCCGCGTCAGTGCCTCTCGTACGGGCGTGCGGCTGACGCCGAACTGCGCTGCAAGTTCCAGTTCATTCAGGCGCTCGCCGGGCTTCATCTGATAAGAGATCGCCATGTTTCGTAGCGCGGTGAACACATCGGCGCCCCGGCCGCGTTGACTTGGCTTGGCATCCGGCTTGGTTGATTTGGAACTCGACATTTATCTTTCTGTATACCTAAAAACATACTTAATGAAACGCCATTTTGCGGCCGGCGTCAATTCACGCTGGGGCTCCGCAGGCTGAAATCAGACGCGCAGCATATGGCGGGTTTTCTAAGTATATAGTTATGTATACTTAAATAAATTCGCCGGTCAGCGGATAAGCGTGGCGCACGCGAATCGCAAGCTGACTAAATCAATGTCATGGTCAATGACGAGTCTGTCAGTTTGCCCCCAAAGGAGATGTGATGAGCAAAATAAATGGCGCGGATGCGTTAGTCCGCATGCTGCAATTAAATGGCGTAAAGCATATTTTTGGCCTGTGTGGCGATACCAGTTTGCCGTTTTACGATGCGTTGGCGCGTCTGGATCATGGCATCGATCATATACTCGCTCGCGACGAGCGCAGCGCTGGTTATATGGCAGACGCCTATGCGCGCGTCACGAACAAAGTGGGCGTCTGCGAAGGCCCCAGCGGTGGCGGCGCCACCTATTTGTTACCCGGCCTTGTCGAAGCCAACGAATCGTCAATCGCCGTTCTGGGGATTACGACAGACGTGTCCGTGACTTCACGCGGCAAATTTCCTTTGACGGAACTGGACCAGCAAGCGTTATATCGTCCGCTGACCAAGTGGAATACCACGGTCAATCGTGTTGAAGAAATCCCTGATGCCGTGCGTGGCGCCTTCCGTGCAATGACCACTGGCAAGCCGGGCGCTGCGCACATATGCCTGCCTTACGATGTACAGAAGCAGCAGATCGACGCTGCATCCGTATGGGCGCAAGAAGGCCACGATACCTTCCCGGCAATGCGCAGCGCTCCGAATGGCGACGATATCGAGAAGGCGGCCGCCAAGCTGGTCGCCTCGAAAGCGCCAGTTATTGTGTGTGGCGGCGGCGTCGTGTTATCGGGCGCCTGCGAAGCGCTTGATGTTTTGGCGACCAGTTTGAATGCGCCGGTCTGCACCACGATCAGCGGCAAAGGCAGCCTCGCCGATACCCACCCTTTGAATGCGGGCGTAATCGGGGCCAATGGCGGAACGGACGCAACGCGTGCCGTTGTCGCGGGGGCCGACCTGGTATTGTTTATCGGATGCCGCGCAGGGTCCACGACAACCGAACACTGGCGCTTTCCATCACGCGACATCCCTATCTTGCATATTGACGCGGATCCTATGGTGATCGGCACGAACTATAAGACCGATGTTGCCATGGTCGGCGATGCCTTGCTGGCCCTGACACTGCTCAATCAAGCCGTGTCGGATCGCATTGACCAGCGTCCGTCAGCGGTGGCCGACGGACGGGCCATTACGCACACAGCGCGTAGCGCCAAGCAAAAGGCACTATTGGCGCTGGCATCCGAGCTGACTACCCCGATTAAACCGGAGCGCGTGCTGGATGCCCTGAACCGCTTGTTGCCGGATCATGCCGTGGTGGTGGCCGATCCCGGAACGCCGTGTCCTTATTTCTCTGCATACTTTAATTCCAGCAGGCCTGGCCGCCACTTTATTACCAATCGTGCTCACGGCGCGCTGGGTTTCTCGCTGTCCGCAGGTATCGGCGCCTCGTTCGGCCGGCCCGACGCAGTGGTCGTTTCCGTAATGGGCGATGGAAGTTTCGGCTTCACCTGCGGTGAACTCGAAACGCTGGTACGCCGCAATATTCCATTGAAAATGATTGTTTTTTCGAACAGCGTCTTCGGCTGGATTAAAGCGAGTCAGCAAGAAGGCTACGAGCAGCGCTATTTTTCGGTCGACTTCAGCCGCACCGACCATGCCAAAGTGGCAGAGGCGTTCGGCGTCAAATCCTGGACCGTTTCTGATCCTGCCGATGTCGATACCGCCATCAAGGCGGCGCTGGCTCACGACGGTCCGGCGCTTGTCGATGTAATTTCCCAAGAACTTCAGGATACGGCCGTGCCGGTCAGTCAATGGATGGGATAAGCAGGGGCAATGTCGTGAGCCGTCTAATCGGCAATAATTGGTACTGCCTCGACATTTTTTGGACATGGAAACGATGACACAGCAGAAGTGGGTCCAGCAAGCCGTATCGAAGATAGAAGCCGATTTCAATCGTTCGGCCGATACCCACCTGATTCCCGTGCCTCTACCGGCCTATCCGGGGGTTCAGCTGTATTTGAAGGACGAATCCAGCCATCCCACCGGTAGCCTGAAGCATCGGCTGGCTCGTTCGCTATTCCTGTATGCGCTGTGCAATGGTTGGCTGAACGAGCACAGTACTGTGATCGAGGCGTCATCCGGTTCGACTGCGGTGTCCGAGGCCTATTTTGCCCGCCTTATAGGCCTGCCTTTTGTGGCCGTCATACCGCGTAGCACCTCGGTCGAAAAGATTGCCGCAATCGAGTTCTATGGCGGACACTGCCATTTGGTCGATAAGTCGCACGAAATTTACGGTGAGTCCGAGCGACTTGCACGTGAGCTGGGCGGCCATTACATGGACCAGTTCACCTATGCGGAACGGGCGACCGATTGGCGCAGCAATAACAACATCGCCGAATCGATTTTTAATCAGATGCGGCAAGAGCAGCACCCCATACCGGCATGGGTGGTCTGCAGCTGTGGAACGGGCGGAACGACCGCCACGATAGGTCGATATATACGCTACCGCGGCTACGATACCCGCGTTTGCGTGGCGGATCCCGAGAACTCGGTATTCTTTGATGCTTATGCATCGGGCGATGTCAACCTATCCCACGAGCAAGGCTCGCGCATCGAAGGCATCGGGCGCCCGCGCGTTGAAAAATCGTTCATTCCCAGCGTGATCGACTGCATGGTGAAGGTGCCCGATCTTGCTTCACTTGCGGCCCTGCGATATTTGCACAACAGCCTGGGGCGGCGCAGTGGAGGCTCGACTGGCACCAACTTTATCGCTGTCCTGCATTTAGCCCGACAAATGCATGAGGCAGGCCAGACGGGGTCGATTGTCACCATCTTGTGCGATAGTGGAGAGCGCTATATGGGAACCTACTACGACGACGCGTGGTTGCAATCGCAACAGCTAGATATCGCGCCGGCGCTGGAAGCCTTGACCGCATGCGCCGACCGGGGAGACGCCATGCCGTGGCAGCTGGCCGAAAGCATGCGCAGCACCAACGCCTTTACGCACCGGTAGTTCATCTCTCGTCTGTTCTCGCCCATCGCCGCTAAGGTTAATGATAATCATCCGCAATTAGTGGTAAATTCTAGCCCTACCGGGGTTGGCATGACGCTGGCCCGAGCCACCGTGGAGCGGCAGGTACTCAACTACGTCATCGATGGCATTGATCGACATCAAGCTACATGGCAGGGCGCTCGCGTTTGCAGATACGCTGCAGGCGTTAACCAGCAAGGCACATGATTACGGGCATGCTGTACGAAGACAGCATGCCCGTTACTTTCACGCGTTATTGATCAGCTTACCGAAATCGGTGAAACCGACGAGGCCCTTCCTACGGGGCAAGGCCTGTTCTTCTTAAGCGGCTTTTTGCGCTTCCTCCATCGCAACGGTTTTGCGGCTTGCAAACCATTTGCCGATCAGTACAACCGATATCGCTCCGCCAATTTCGGTGGCCAATTTGACGGTGGACGACACTTCATGGCCAAGTTGGTTGACAACGAAGACGTCGGTGACCAACATGCCGCCAGCGATCCATCCGAGCAACGCTGCTCCGATCGTAACCACGATGGGGAAGCGATCGATAAGCTTAAGCACCAGTGTGCTACCCCAAATGATGATAGGTACACTGATCACCAGACCGAAGATGACATAGCCAAGCTGGTGATCGGAATGGGTATTCTGGGCCGCGCCCGCAATCGCGATAACGTTATCCAGGCTCATGACGAAATCGGCAATCAGTATGGTTTTAACCGCTGCCATGACCGAGCCGCTTGCCTTGATGCCGTCGTGGTGACTGTCTTCGGGTATCAGCAATTTGGCACCGATCCAGAACAACAACAGGCCGCCTACAATTTTAATGAAGGGAATGGAAAGCAATGTCAGCGCAAAGGCGATCAGGACGACGCGCAGGATAATCGCCCCGGCCGTGCCCCACAGTATCCCTTTGACCCGCTGTTTTGGCTCGAGATTACGGCAAGCCAGGGCGATCACTACAGCGTTATCGCCCCCTAACAAAATGTCGATCATGATGATCTGAAACAATGCTCCCCAGTGAAGCATTTCAAAAAACTCTACCATCCTTCCTCCGCTTGCCTGCCCAAAGGCAGGAAAAATATATCCGAACGCGCGCCACTTTTAGGCGCAAGTAAGGGGGAATTGTAATTCAGCTTTTTGTAAGCTCGGCGTAATCCGCCATTTTTTTTGATAAAAATACTCGCTAAAGCGATGACAACGCAGTACAGACCTTGTTTCGCCCGGAATGCTTGGCTTCATACAGCGCTGTATCGGCACGTTTCAGCAAGACATTGAGATCATCGTCATGGTCTGCCAGCGTGGTGACCCCAAGCGATATCGTATAAACGAGCTGGGTACCCGGTTTCGGCGACACGTGGGCATTGCTGATGGCGATTCGTACGCGTTCGGCAACCTCGACTGCCGCCTCCAGCCCGGTTTCTGGCAGAAGGATAGCGAATTCTTCGCCGCCCATTCGACCCACAAGGTCGACATCGCGAAGTACTTCTAGAACAGTTCTGCTGATGGTCTGTAGAACCACATCGCCTACTGGATGTCCATGGTTGTCGTTAATTCTTTTGAAATGATCAACGTCGAACGCCACTAACGACAAGGGTCGTTTATAGCGCCGCGCCCGGGCCAGTTCGGTGGCGCCCATTTCCATGAAGTGGCGCCGGTTGGCAAGGCCAGTCAGAAAGTCTTGTTCGGCCTGCTCCTTCAATCGGCTCATGTGCTGGATATGTTCAGTCACGTCGCGCCCAATGCAAATGATTTCCGTGATCTTGCCATGCGCATCGCGTAGCGCCTCTGCGGTCCAGTCCATGCTGCGCACGCCATCCGTGGTGTATTCGCGGAGACGACCCGATGTTGCGTAGGGCGGATGGAACAGCTTTTCAAAGTGCTCATAGACCAGAGATCTATCTTCCGGAATGACATTTTCCCAGTAGTATCGCGTGCGCACGTCGTCTGGCTCCAGCCCATATAGCCGGCGGTAGGCGGGGTTGATATAGGTATGCAGGCCGTCGCCATTCAGTTTCATCACTACATCCTTGGTGTTCTCGACGATGAGCCGGTAGTTTTCTTCACTGGCGCTCAAGGCGGTAATGACCTGCGCTTCTTTACGGTCGAACTGCCGTTGCTTGCGCTGATAGGCGTAAAGGCTGAATATCGTGACCAGCGATATGAGCCCAAAAAGGCCGGATTGCAATATTGCGCTTGCCCTCCAGGAACGAAATACATGATCCAGTGGCCGACCGACGGCGACAGCGAGAGATTGATCCATATTGAGAGCAGACGGCCGGACGGTACGCTGTGCCGTCATCTGGGTATCGCCATTGAGCCCGTCAGCCGGCGTCAGTTCGGGGGCCGACAGGCCGCTGTGCTGGTGACTTACCAATGAGGCTTCGAATGCGGACAGTCTGATATCGATCGGTTCGTTTTCATGGTTGGGCATGCTGGCGAAAACTTTGCCGCTTTGGTGGACAAGCGACGTCCACATATCGTCGGTGTAAAGCACTGAGCGCATCAGCGTCTCGAAATACTGGGTATTTAATGTGGCGAACACCACCCCCTCGAATTTGCCATCTGACGCCAGCGCCGCGCGCGTGAGGTTGATTGCACTGGCACTTAATACGCTTCTGAATGGGGCGGAAACATACAGGGTCAGCTTATTTGGGTGTTGCTTTGCCGTGCGAAAGTAATTGCGATGGCTTAGGTTGTTGCCGAGATTGCCGATATTGTTCGACGCGATCAAGATCCCGTCGGCATCGAGGATGCCAATGGTGCGTATCCCGGGCATGGCGTTGGCCATGGCGTTGATAAAGCTGACGTGGGTGTTTCTGTCATACGAGCCTTTCCAGACCGAGAGATCCTTAAGCAACGATTCGAGTACCCGGTTTGCCGTGGCCAGCTGCAACTCCATATTTTCGGCAATGATCCGCGCCTGCGTTGAAAGCCTTTCCCGTTCGCGGGTTGCGGTTCGCTGGTAATCAAGGTAAAGGTTGACGCCAATGGCCCCGCCCAGGAAAACCAAGGCCAACGCCACTGCCATCCACTGAGCCAAGATGCGGTTTCGCGACCTTCGCGGTGCTGGGGCATGGTCTTGCAAGGAAGCAGCGGGCATTTTTGCAGGGTACCGATGATTGGACCCTTGCGGGCGAAGAAGCGTCAGTCAGTACAGTCGGATGCGTGACAATCAGGTCGAATATAGGCTATTTGCCCGTATTCGTAAATCTGCGCGAACTTGCTGAAACGGACGAAAGGGGCTCGTAGCGATGGCAGTCGGTCGTGTGATCCATGATGCAGCCAATTGCCTGCAAGTATGAATAACAGATCGTCGGACCAACAAAATTGAAGCCCGCCTTTTTCAACGTGCGGCTCATGACTTCGGCCTCTGGGGCCACGACCGGGACGTCAGTGTGCTGCCGGTTATGGTTGATTTTTGGCGCGCCGTCGACGAAAGACCAGATCAGTTCGACAGGGTCATTCAGTTGCAGCCACGCTTTGGCATTCTGCCTTGATGAGTTCAATTTCAGGCGATTGCGGATGATGCCGGGGTCCTGCATAAGCTGGTCGATGTAGCCGTCGTCCATGGCGGCGACCTTCTCGGGATCAAAATCGAACAGGACTTCGCGAA
The DNA here is from genome assembly GCF_003971065.1 of Candidimonas sp. SYP-B2681. Classification (GTDB taxonomy): domain Bacteria; phylum Pseudomonadota; class Gammaproteobacteria; order Burkholderiales; family Burkholderiaceae_B; genus Pollutimonas. The sequence goes on along the minus strand of NZ_RYDV01000004.1, from coordinate 299,994 downwards.
AGCGGGGACGTTTCTTTAGTACTGTGATCCAGGAAAGCCCTGCCTGAAAACCTTCGAGCAGCAGCATTTCAAAAAGGTGCCGAGGATCGCGCGAAGGTACACCCCACTCAGTATCGTGATAGGCGATATAGACCGGGTCGTCAGTACACCAGCTGCATCGCTTGACCAAGGAGTTTGTCAATTTAACCGCCGCAGCCGCCGCAGCAGCTTCTGCCTTCTGCCTTCGGCCTTCAGCGCCTGCATGAGTGTGCTGGCGCATTGTTCGCCTTTGAGGCCAGCGAGTTTGAGCATTCCGATTTGCATTGTTTTTTTCCAGGTAAAGGCATAAGTAAGAAAGATGTCTGTTAAATAGATCTTATGCCTCTGGCAAGGGACCACCAGTCCTGAATGTAAGGTTGTGCGCTTTGTCGGTCGACGTATCGCTGAATTTTTGGCGCAACGGGATCACCATTAGCGCACAGACGGTTCAACATGACGTAAAGGTCCACATCCGCGATGCTCCAGGCGCCAAAAAGGAAATTGGCGTCTTCATCGATTAGCGTGTCTGCCACGTGCAAAAGCTTGGCCGCCGCCTGCTGCCCCGCCGTCGACAATGGCTGCGGATTCTTATGGCTATAGATGACCGTAGTGGGCCGCTCTTCACGCAAAGCACCCATGTCGCTGCGGACCCAGGCCTGGATCTGCCGCGCGCGCGCCCGTTGTTGCAGGTCAGACGGGAATACCGTTTTAAATTCGGGGTAGGGGTACGCTTCTTCCAGATATTCAATGATCGCCGAAGACTCCGAAAGCGAAAATTCGCCAGCGACCAGGGCGGGAATTCGGGACGTCATTGAAAGCCGAGCAAAGTCTTCGGTCAAATTCTCACCCGTATCAAGGTCGACAGTCTTAACTTCAAAGGGCAAGCCTTTCTCGTGCAAAGCCGCATAGACCGACAGGACGTAAGGGCTGGAAAACGCGCTATTGCTATATAACACCAGGTCGTGGCTCATGACTATTCCTGTAGAGCAGAATGAAACCGGATCAGGCACTGCGTCGGAGCCGCCCCAACGTCACGCCATGACAGTCAGAAGAGTGTAGATAGAAATACGCTGCAGCGATAGCGCCTACTAAGCGGTCAGTTGGCGGGAGTCGATTGCTCTTGCAGTGCTGCGGTGCACGAAAACCGTGGAGACAGGGTGCTCTATAATCTGCTGTGTATTTATACAGCCGACCGCCATGGACCCATCGTTATCCGTTTCTGCCGCACAGCGTCGTATCGCGCATCTGGATATGGATGCCTTCTACGCATCGGTCGAGCTTTTGCGCTACCCAGAGTTGCGCGGCTTGCCTGTCGTGATTGGCGGTCGTAACGACACGCAGCCCCGAACCATGCCGGACGGCACCCGTGTGTTTTCCCGTTTGCGCGGGTACACCGGTCGGGGCGTTATCACCACATCTACCTACGAAGCACGTGCCCTCGGTGTGTTTTCCGCAATGGGCTTGATGAAGGCCGCCCAGCTTGCGCCGGCAGCTATCCTGTTACCCGTTGATTTCACTGCCTACCGCCAGTATTCGCGCCTGTTCAAGGCGGCGGTAGCCAGCGTGGCATCATGTATCGAAGATCGTGGCATTGACGAAATCTACATAGACCTCAGCGATTCCGAAGAAGATACGTTGCCACTGGCACAAAGAATCAAGGACGCTGTGACCGGTGCCACGGGCCTCTCCTGCTCCATTGGTATTTCGCCAAACAAGCTGTTGTCGAAGATTGCGTCTGACCTTGATAAACCGAATGGCCTGACGATTATTGGTCCGGGCGATCTGCAGAGACGCATCTGGCCGCTGCCGGTGGGCAAAGTCAACGGCATCGGCCCCAAGGCGCAAGCACGGCTGGCGAACTTGAACATCTTCACCATTGCGCATCTGGCCGCCGCGCCACCGGATCTGTTGCAGCAGCATTTCGGCCTTAGCTACGCGCGTTGGTTGATCGATGTTGCTTTGGGTCATGATGAACGTCGCGTCGTTACGTTTTCCGAACCGAAATCCATTAGCCGGGAAACGACCTTCGAACGCGACTTGCACGTGCAACGGGATCGGGCCGCATTGTCCGAAGTCTTTGTGCGCTTATGCAGCCAGCTCGAAGCAGACCTTCGCCGCAAGGGTTATGTCGGGCGTACCATAGGTATCAAGCTGCGTTTTAACAATTTCCGAACCGTGACGCGCGATATCACTCTGCCGGCTCATACGGCCGATGCGGCGCAGATTCACCGGGCGGCGGGCCAATGCCTGAAGCGCATATCGCTCGACCACAAGATACGATTGCTCGGTGTGCGCATTAGTAGTTTGCGAACGAGCAGCGATGATGGCACCGAGGCTTTGATGCTGCAGGAACCTCGCCAGCTCACACTTTATTGAGCCGCTCCAGGCTTTTACATCGGGCCGGTGCCAGCGTTGATTCTTACATTTTCTCCACGTGTTAACGATACGTCAGCTTAATAACGGAATACCGCGTTTTGCAATTGATATATTACTTTTGGTGATGTATAAGTAACTTTCCTATCGTTATAAATCGGTGGAAAGCTTGATAGGATGATGGCGCCGGGCGGATAATCAGAAGCACATAACCCCGCGCCAGCCCGTCTATTAATCTGCTCGCTCTTTCAGGTAGAAAATAATGAAACTCTCTCGTGTTATGCGCGGCGCGCTCGCCGCTGGTGTAACGGCATTCGCCGCTTTGGTCGTGGGCGGCGCCCACGCTGCCGACCTGCTTGATACGGTGAAAGAACGCGGTACCTTGATCGTCGGAGTCGAAGGCACCTATCCACCATTTAATTTTGTCGATACCAAAACCCAACAGCTGGATGGCTTCGATATCGACGTATCCAAGCTTCTTGCCGATAAATTGGGCGTAAAGGTCCAGTTCGTAAAGACCGAATGGAGCGGTATTCTGGCGGGCCTAAGCTCCGGCAAGTTCGACGTTATTGTGAATCAGGTGGGCATCACACCCGAGCGCCAGAAGACGTTTGATTTTTCCATACCTTACGTGGCGTCTAGTCCACAACTGATTCTGCGCAAAAATGACGACAGCCCGTACAAAAGTTTCTCGGACCTGAAGGGCAAGAAACTGGGCGTTTCCCAAGGTAGCAACTACGAAGCGCTGGCGAAGGCTCAGAAAGGGGTGGAAGTAAAAAGCTACCCAGGCGCCCCCGAATATCTGTCGGATCTGGTCAACCGGCGGGTCGACGCGGCGCTTAACGACCAGCTAATGACCGCTTATCTGATCAAGACTTCGAATGTTCCCATCAAGGGTGGCGCCATCGTGGGCGAGCCGGCATTTAATGGCATACCTTTCAGAAAGGACAATCCCAAGTTCAAGGCAGCAGTCGACAAGGCGCTAGAGGACGCATTTAAAAACGGCGAGTTCGCCAAAATTTCAGACAAATGGTTTGGTATCGATGTCAGCAAGGTTCAAAAGCCCGCATAAACAATGAACTTAATCGAACTGCTGGCACTGGCTGCTCCCATCTTATTGAAGGGAACGGGCTACACATTAGTCTTTGCCTTTGCTGCCATGTTCGGTGGATTGCTGGTAGGTTTCGTACTGGCCGTTGCGCGCATCCTGCCCAGCCGATGGTGCCGTGTGCCGGCGACGCTTTATGTCAGCATGATGCGAGGCACCCCCTTGCTGGTGCAAGTCTTCATTATTTATTATGGGCTGCCCAGCATTGGCATTTCATTTGAGCCCTTGACCGCAGGCGTGCTGGCCTTGAGCCTGAATGCCGGTGCCTATATCTCTGAAAGCTTGCGTGGTGCCATTTTGGGGATTTCACGTGGCCAGTGGTCGGCTGGATACAGCCTTGGGCTGACCTATCGTCAAAATCTGTACTACGTGGTGATGCCCCAGGCCTTGCGCCTGGCAGTGCCATCCATGAGCAACACCCTGATCAGTTTGATCAAAGACACCTCGCTGGTGTCGGTCATCACGGTTACTGAACTGTTGCTGGCCACCAAAGACGTCATCGCCACAACGTTCCAGCCGCTGCCACTGTATCTGGCTGCCGCCGGCATTTACTGGGTATTAAGTTTGTGCCTCGAGCACGTGCAGCGTCGCCTGGAGCGACATTTCGGCCGCGCCCAGGCGGCCTGAGCAAAACAGTTAAATGCTTAGGTCGACGTCGACCGGGTCGCCGGCACGGAGGTAAGTGCCCATGCTGGCGCCAGACACCACGGCATTGACCCCAAACAACACACCCTCGGGGAACCGGCGCTTCGCAGCCAGCGTAAAGCCGGGCTCCGCGGCGGCTACGGCCGTGGATTGATCGATATTGGGAATCGGGCACCGTGCGCACCGCTTTACCAGGCCAAAAACCAACTTTCCTATACGCAGGCTGGCGATGTAGTCCTCTTCGTAAGCGTCCAGGCCCTGCAGCACGATATTGGGTCGGAAACGGTTCATAGGGACCGCAGCTTCGCCTTTGGTCTGTAATTGACGGTTCAGTTCGTCCAGCGAGCCCTGGTTTGCCACCAGAAATGGGAAACCATCGGCAAAACCAAACTGATGGCGGGCCGGAAAGTCGGGCGCGCGTTCCTGATTTTCGCGGCGCCATGCATTCACGTGCTGCGGGCTGGCGATACGCTCGGCTAAAGGATGCACTCGCAATAGGCGGCAGGGGGTACCAAGGAATTCAGTAAGCCATTGTGCGACCTCGTCGCCTTCATCCTGGCCCGATGTGTCGCTGCTCCAGATGCGTACGGAAACAGGGGGCGTAGGGACAGTGTCGGTCGTCGCGCTTATGGATATTTGCCCCATGCCTGGAGCGGTCAACGTTAACGTGTCGTTCGCTACAGCCGGCTGGATCAGCGCCATTCTGGGGAGTTGGCGTTGAGTCAGGAAGACGCCCTGCCGGTTTACGATTACCCATTGCCGGTCCTGGCTCAAGCCGGCTTCGGATACGCCGATCTCGCCATGAGTAAGGCCGGCGCATGATTTGACCGGGTAGCTATGCAAACTGAGAATGGTGATAGTCATGATCGTATCGCTAAGAGTGCCTGCCCGAATCGGGATACATCAGGCGCATAATAGCTCCTTCGCGAGAATTGTCGTTGAAGGGTTCATTTATGCCTGTGAAAGACTGGCTGGCTGCCATGGTGGTCATCATTGCCTGGGGTTTGAATTTTGTCGTCATCAAGCAGGGCCTGACCGAGATTCCGCCATTGCTGCTGGGCGCCCTGCGTTTTTCTCTGGTGGCTATTCCCGCCGTCTTCTTCATCAAGCGACCCGCCTTGCCGTGGCGCACCATCATCTTGTATGGCGCAACCATCAGTCTGGGCCAGTTTGTATTTCTTTTTACCGCCATGTATGTGGGTATGCCCGCCGGGCTGGCCTCGCTGGTGCTCCAGGCGCAGGCTTTCTTCACCGTCTTGATGGCCGCCCTTTTTCTTGGCGAGCGGGTTCGTCCTCATAATGTGATTGGGATTGCCATAGGGGTTCTGGGGCTGGCGTTTATCGCGCAGGGTGCGACGCCCGGCAGTGTGCCGGTGCTGGGTCTAGTGCTGACCTTGCTGGCTGCCCTGAGCTGGGCAGCGGGAAATATCGTGACAAAAGGCACTGGTAGCATCGATATGCTGGCCCTGGTGGTATGGGGGGCGCTCGTTCCCCCACTGCCTTTTTTCTTGTTGTCGTGGATATTTGAAGGTCCTGCAAGAATACAAGCCAGTCTCAATGATGTGACCTATGTCGGCGTGCTGGCCGTCTTTTATCTCGCAATTGTTGCAACGATAGTCGGCTACGTACTTTGGGGCCGCTTGTTAAGTAACCATCCCGCCAGTAAAGTTGCACCCCTCAGCCTTTTGGTGCCTGTCGTCGGCTTGCTGTCCTCCGCGTGGTTTCTAAACGAGCGCCTAGAGCCGGTTCAATGGCTGGGAGGCGTGGTGGTCATGCTAGGCTTGACCATTAACGTGTTCGGCTTACAGGTATGGAAGCGCTGGCGCCCTGCAAGTTAGACGACTGCGTTAAAATTTGCGCTTCGCAGCATTTACTGCGATCCCTTCTTTTAAATACAGGATGCCAACATGAAATTTGATCGGTCGGGTGTGAACGCGCTAATGGAAATCACTTCGCGTCCCGAGCTGGTGTTTGTACGTGGGCAGGGCTCATGGCTGGAAGACCATAATGGCAAGCGCTACCTGGACTTCATCCAGGGGTGGGCGGTCAACTGTCTGGGTCACTGTCCGCCGGATGTCGTCGAGGCCATCAACGAGCAGTCCACCCTCCTGATCAACCCTTCTCCTGCGTTTTATAATGTGCCCTCGATGGAGCTCGCCAAACGCTTGACGGGTGCTTCATGTTTTGATCGCGTCTTTTTTGCCAATAGCGGCGCGGAAGCCAACGAAGGCGCCATCAAACTGGCACGGAAATGGGGCCGCCTGAATCGCAAGGGCGCCTTCAAGATCATCACATTCGACCATAGCTTTCACGGCCGCACATTGGCGACGATGTCGGCATCGGGCAAGCCGGGTTGGGACAAAATATTCGCGCCGCAAGTGGATGGCTTTCCGAAGGCCCATCTTAATGATCTGGAATCCGTTCGGGCCCTGATCGACGACCAGACCGTTGCCATCATGCTGGAACCTGTTCAAGGCGAAGCCGGCGTCATTCCGGCAAGTCCGGAATTCATGCAGGCACTGCGCGCGCTGGCCGACCAACATGGCCTGCTGCTGATTGTCGATGAAGTGCAAACCGGCATGGGTCGTACTGGCAAGCTGTTTGCCTACGAACACTCAGGCATCACGCCGGACATCATGACGCTGGGCAAGGGCATAGGGGCCGGGGTTCCCTTGGCCGCCTTGTGCGCACGCGAAAGCGTGTCCTGCTTCGATCACGGCGACCAGGGCGGCACCTATAACGGTAATCCCCTCATGACCGCCGCAGGCGTTGCTGTCTTTGACGCCTTGACGGCCGACGGCTTTATGGAATCTGTCAACGTCCGCTCCACTCAATTGTCCGAAGGCTTGCTGGCTCTGTCGGCAAAATGGGGAATGAAGGGCGAACGAGGCCAGGGCCTGTTGCGCGCCCTGATTCTCGATCGCGACGATGGTGCGGCGATCGTCGAAACCGCCAGAGACTGGGCGCCGGAAGGCATGCTGTTAAACGCCCCCAGACCCAATCTGTTGCGCTTTATGCCGGCCCTGAATGTGACGGCTGAAGAGGTCGAACTGATGCTTGAACGCTTGGACGAAGTGATAAGCCAGGTTCGCCGCTGACCAAAGCATATTACGGACGCCGTTGCGGCGCTGCACACAGCGCGTCAGCGGCGGCGGAAAGCTTATGAATCCACAGGCCCAAGCCATGAAGCCGCAAATAGAGCTGGACCGCGGTCGCCATGCGGCGCCGCAGCTGTATGAACTGCTCAGGGCCCAGATCGTGTCCCTTGAACTTCTGCCGGGCGCACCCCTGTCGCGCGTGCAGTTATCGGGGGAATTCAACGTCAGCCAGACCCCGGTGCGCGAGGCGCTGCTAAAGTTAACGGAAGAACGGCTGGTCGATGTATTTCCGCAGGCCGCGACCCGGGTCAGTTTGATTGACATCCGCTTTGCCCAAGAGACGCATTTTCTGCGACGCGCAATCGAGCTTGAAATAGTGCGCGAACTGGCGCTCGCTGACGCTGCGGGCCTGGTCATCGAACTAAAGTCGTTGCTGCAGCAACAAGAGTTATTGCGCGATAAGCCTGACCTCGATGGCTTTACCGAAGCCGACCAGGCCTTTCATCGTTGCATGTACAGAGCAGTGGGCAGGGAAGCCCTATGGACACTGGTGCGCAGCCGTAGTGGCCATATCGACCGTTTGCGCCGGCTTCATTTGCCGGCCAGCGGCAAGCTTGACCGCATTGTTAACGACCACCGCCGGATTATTGCCGCCATAGAAAGCGGCAACGCCGCCGATGCCCAGGATAGTCTGCGCAATCATCTTTCGGGAACGCTGGAATACGCAGAACAGATACGTCTGGAACACCCGCAATACTTCACCGGCCCTTAAGCTGGCCGGCATCGGAAGGCGTGATCAACGTGTTGATACGTTGATCACGCTTTTTTTACTAGCCCGCTTTGACCACCTGGCGCCACTTGTGCAACAAGGGCTCGGTATAGCCATTGGGCTGTTCCAGACCTTTGAATACCAGGTCGCAGGCGGCCTGATAGGCGGCCGACGTTTCAAAGTCGCCGGCCATGGGACGGTAGGCCGGGTCGCCGGCGTTCTGGCTATCGACGACCGCGGCCATACGCTGCATGGTTTCGGTTACCTGGTCTTTACTGACAATATTGTGGCGCAGCCAGTTTGCCATGTGCTGGCTGGAAATCCGCAAGGTGGCGCGGTCTTCCATCAGGCCCACGTTGTGGATATCGGGCACCTTCGAACAACCGATGCCCTGATCGATCCAGCGCACGACGTAGCCAAGAATGCCCTGTGCATTGTTGTCGAGTTCTTCCTGGATTTCCTGCGCCGACCAGTTGGTGTCGGTTGCCACGGGTACGGTAAGGATCTTGTCGAGCAATGGCTCGCTTTTGCCTTCCATACCGCGCTGGATTTCCTGCACATCGACTTGATGGTAGTGCAGGGCGTGCAGCGTGGCTGCTGTAGGCGACGGTACCCACGCAGTGTTGCCGCCGGCCTTAAGGTGGCCGATTTTCTGGACCAGCATGTCGGCCATGAGGTCGGGCATGGCCCACATTCCCTTGCCGATCTGGGCTTGTCCACGCAGACCGCATTCCAAGCCTACCTGCACGTTATTTCGCTCGTAAGCGTCGATCCATACACTGCGTTTCATGTCGCCTTTGCGCACCATGGGACCTGCCTCCATCGAGGTGTGCATTTCGTCGCCGGTGCGATCCAGGAAGCCGGTGTTGATGAAGGCAACCCGTTCGTGAGCTTGGGCGATGCAGGCCTTCAGGTTGGTGCTGGTGCGCCGCTCTTCATCCATGATGCCCATTTTCAGCGTGTTGGGCGCCAGGCCCAGCAGCGCTTCTGTGCGAGCGAACAGTTTGCTGGCAAAGGCCACTTCGGCCGGGCCATGCATTTTCGGCTTAACAATGTAGATGGAACCGGCACGCGAGTTTCCGCCCCTTTGAAGGTCGTGCATGGCAATTAGCGACGTAAAGACCGCGTCGAGTATGCCTTCGTGTACTTCTTGGCCTTGCTCGTCGAGGACGGCCGGGTTGGTCATAAGATGGCCGACGTTGCGGATCAGCATGAGCGAGCGGCCATGGAGCTTGCGGGTCTCGCCCTTGGTATCGGTGTAGCTGCGGTCGGGATTCAAGCGGCGAGTGAAGGTTTTGCCGCCTTTGGAAACCTCTTCGACCAGGGTGCCGTTCATGAGACCTAGCCAGTTGCGGTAGGCCGTGACTTTATCTTGGGCATCGACCGCAGCGATGGAATCTTCGCAGTCCATGATGGTGGTCAGTGCGGATTCCATCAACACGTCTTTGATGCCGGCTTTGTCTTGTGCGCCGATGGGATGGGACTTGTCGATTTGTATTTCGAAGTGTAGGCCGTTGTGCTGGAACACCAGGGCTTGCGGAGCCGAGGGCTCGCCGCGATACCCCAGAAACAGTTCTGGTTGTGCCAGGCTGGTTTGCTGGCCGCCTTCGAGGCTTATTTGCAGCTTGCCTTGGTCGACAACGTAAGCCGTGGCGTCGCTATGCCAGCCTTGCGCCAGCGGGATGCTTTCGTCCAGAAACCGGCGGGCAAAGGCGATGACCTTGGTGCCGCGCTGCGGGTTGTAGCCCCCGGCACGGGTAGCGCCGTCGGCTTCCGAAATAGCATCGGTGCCGTACAGGGCATCGTAAAGACTGCCCCAGCGCGCGTTAGCCGCATTCAGGGCATAACGGGCGTTCGTGATGGGCACCACCAACTGAGGCCCAGCTTGCTGGGTAATTTCAACGTCAACCTTACTGGTCTTGATTTGGACGCTGGCTGGAACCTCTTGCAAATACCCGATCTGGCGCAAGAAGGCCTGGTAGGCGGCGTGGTCGGCAACGGGGCCGGGATTCTGGCGATACCAGTTGTCGAGTTCCCCTTGCAAGCGGTCGCGCTCGGCCAGAAGTTGCCGGTTTTCGGGGGCCAGGTCGTGAACGAGTTTATCGAACCCAGACCAGAACGCATCGGAAGCGACGCCGGTGCCGGGCAATGCGTCACGCTCGACAAATTGGTGAAGTTCGGTAGCAACTTTCAGCCGCTTGCATGCTGTTCTATTGGTCATGGCAGGTCCTGGTAAGGTTAAGCAAAAAAATGGAATGAGCTTCGCTCCGGCCAGACATCGATGCCGTCGTGTATAGGCTTTGTAACCTGGAGCGAGTAGACTGTGATTAGGGCGCGCACCTATTATGGCCTGTAGCGTACAAGGACTCAACAACACCCAAAGTCAAATGACTTGATACTTAAAGTACCAAATCATTATTGAATAGCGCCTGATTGGATGTTTAGAGGTACTTGTTGTTGTCAAGGGATATGCCGGATACCATGCTGAATCGGGCCGCCCTGAACTATGTGTTTTCCTTATTGGCCTATCCATGACAAAGGACAGATCATGAAAAACCAAGTGAAACTGATCGGCGCGCCCTCGGCATTGCTGCTGTTGGAAGGCTGGTCGGCTACGGCTGGGCGCGACGCCATCCATAAAAGCTTCATCTTCAAGAACTTCAACGAGGCCTTTGGCTTCATGACTTGCGTCGCCATGCAAGCAGAAAAGCTCGATCATCACCCCGAATGGACCAACGTTTATAACCGGGTAAGCGTGACCCTTACTACCCACGATGCCAAGGGCGTTACTGAACGTGATGTCGCCCTGGCCTTGTTCATGGACCAACTCGAGTAAGTATTCAGGATTCGCATGCAAAAAATCAAAAGTAAAACGGCAATTGACGATCTGGCGCCTCATGGCACATTACGTGTTGCTATTAATTTTGGTAACCCGGTCATTGCGCAGGCGCATCCACAGACTCGGGTGCCTATGGGCGTCTCGGCCGATCTCGCCAACGAACTGGCGCGCCGGCTAGACGTGCCTGTGAAATTTATTACCTACGACGGTGCCGGCAAAGTGTTCGCCGACGCCGAAAGCAATGCATGGGACATCGCGTTCATGGCGATCGATCCGCTGCGGGCCGAGAAACTTTTGTTCACAAAGCCCTACGTCGAAATCGAGGGCACCTATCTGGTTCGCCACGATTCTGCCTTGCAAACGGTGGAACAGCTGGACCAGCCGGGCATGCGCATCGCCGTGGGCAAGGGCGCCGCCTATGATCTGTTCTTAAGCCGCAGCCTGCAACATGCGCAGATCGTACGCGCTGACACGTCCGCCGCCGCCATCGAGCTATTTATCGATCAGGCGCTGGATGCGGCCGCCGGTGTCAGGCAACCTCTGGAAGCGTATGCGGCTCGCAACGGCGCGCTGCGCGTCATCGATGGGCGCTTTACGGCAATCGAGCAGGCCATGGCTACGCCCAAAGGGCGCAAGGCTGGGCTTGAATATCTGCAAGACTTTATCAAGGATATGAAATCCAGCGGCTTTGTGGCCGCGGCGCTCGAACGTAGCGGTCAGTCCGACGCCACCGTGGCACCTTAGGCGCTAGTACTGCGATAGCGGGAGGGCTTAGCGTATGGCGGGCTCCCCTATCCAGGCGACCAGTCCAGAAACCGTTACTAACGACAATACCGTCGAGATCAATATAGCGCGCGACGTTACCGCCGGCTCACGCTCATAAAGCTTGGCCAGCATGAAGGGGCCTGTGCCTACAGGCAGGGCGGCCAGCAAGACGGCAGTAGCGGCCCACAGCGGCGGCATATCGAACACCCAGCGCACCAGCACGAAAGCGACCATGGGGTGCAGAAAGAGCTTGAGCAGCACAATCCGCCAGACAGCACCATGGTGTTCGGCGGGCTCGCCCTGCGCAAGGAACAGCCCTATGGTGACCAGTGCGCATGGGCTCGCTGCGGCTCCCAGCAACGTCGTAAACTGGACCACAGCATACGGCAGGGGCAGTTGCGTGGCGGCTACCGCCAGCCCAAGCACGGGCGCGGCAACCAGTGGGTTCTTCAGCAAAGACAGTGCGACTTTGCGCGTAGTTTTTAGCAGGCTGCGCGACCCTAGCAGGTCGATTTCTATCAACACAATGGAAAACGCAAACAAGACACAGGCGGTCAGTAGGGTTGCAATGATCACAGCGGGCAAGCTGTCGGGCCCAAACACCATCAGGCACAACGGTATGCCCATGAAACCAGCATTCGAGTAAGACGCTGCCAGCCCCTCTATGCTTGCATCGGCAAGGCGTCCGCGCCGGCGGCGGTCCAGTGCATACGAGACACCGAATACTGCGGCTATCGCCAGCCCTGAAGCCGCCACGTAGCCGGGCTGGTTGATTTGTTCCCATGTGATTTGTGCCATGGCCTGAAACAACAGGGCTGGCAGCGCCATCCAGACCACAAATTTGTTTAGGCTGTCAACGGCGCTCGGGCCTAGAAGCCGCCTGCGCCCGCTGACGTAGCCGATCAAAATCAACGCAAAGAGCGGAAATACAGCATTGATGATGACGCTCACGGAGAATCCAGAAGGGGAGTTGATTCGGATGTGGCGTATTAAAGCAAAAAATTGTGATGGACGTTAGGTATTATCGTGAATGGGGCCCGTCTTGGGAATCTCGTGGCATAGTGCGTTTCTATACTGTTATTTTGTTTGGTGGCCATACATGTTTGATAATTCGAATTCCGGCTCTCCGACCCTTTTACCCCCGGTGATGCCGTTTATGGGCTACATGGATGCACGCGCGGCGGTCGAACGTCTGGTCGAAATCTACGCCAGGAACACCGCCTTTATCCGTGATGCGTTTGCTGAATACGCCAAGGGAAATTTCACGCGCCGGCAGCGTGTGCGCGCCTACTACCCCGCCATACGCATCAAGGTCGACACCTATCAGGGGGTGGACAGCCGTCTGTCGTATGGCCACGTGGTAGAGCCGGGCACCTACATGACAACCATTACGCAGCCCGGGCTGTATTTTGACTATTTGCTTGAACAATTGGGTCTGTTGATCAAGAACCATGGCGTCCCGATAGAAATCGGCGAATCCGACATGCCCATACCGCTGCACTTTTCCTTTGTCGATGGGCAATACGTTGAAGGGGTGTACTCGGACAACGTGGGGGATTCCTTACGCGACCATTTCGATGTGCCCGATCTGGCGGTTACCGACGACGCCATTGTCAACGGAACTTGGCACGGAAGGCCAGGTGAACCCTTGCCTTTGGCGCCTTTTACTGCGCCGCGCGTCGACTTTTCACTGCATCGCTTGCAACACTACACCGCCACGGCACCAAAGCATTTTCAGAATTTCGTTCTGTTTACCAACTACCAGTTTTACATCGACGAATTTTGTCAGTGGGCCAAAGAAACACTCGCCTCGGGCGAAGGCGGCTACACCGCATTGGTCGAGCCCGGCAACATCATTACCGGTCCTGGGCCCGATGCGGAACGGTCGGGACTGCCGCTAAGCCGCATACCGCAAATGCCCTCGTATCATCTGGTGCGCGACAAGCATATGGGTATTACCTTGATCAACATTGGAATTGGCCCCTCCAACGCCAAGACAATTACCGACCACGTAGCCGTGCTGCGCCCGTCGGCATGGCTTATGCTTGGCCATTGCGCTGGTCTGCGCACCACCCAGCGCCTGGGTGACTATGTGCTGGCCCATGGCTACGTGCGCCAGGATCACGTGCTGGATGACGACTTGCCCAGTTGGGTTCCAGTTCCACCCTTGGCGGAAATACAAGTTGCACTGGAACAGGCGGTGGCCGAGGTCGCAGGCCTGTCGGGATGGGAGCTGAAAAAAATTATGCGCACAGGTACGGTAGCCACCATCGACAATCGCAATTGGGAATTGCGCGACCACCGCGAACCGGTACAACGCTTATCGCAATCGCGTGCCATTGCCCTGGACATGGAGTCCGCCACCATCGCGGCCAACGGCTTTCGATTTCGGGTGCCCTATGGCACCTTGCTCTGCGTATCCGACAAGCCGCTGCACGGTGAATTGAAATTGCCCGGAATGGCAAGCGATTTTTATCGCACACAGGTCAACCAGCATCTGCATATCGGAATCCGCGCGCTGGAAAACTTGCGCGACATGCCGCGCGAACGATTGCATTCGCGCAAACTGCGCAGCTTCATTGAAACGGCCTTCAAGTAGGGGATACGCCATGAAAAAGATCTATCTGGCGGGGTTTGATGTATTTCGCCCGGATGCACAGCAATACGGCGAACAACTGAAAACCCTTTGTGAAAAATATGGCTTCCAAGGTCTCTATCCCCTCGATAATTCTCCGCCCCGCAACCTGACATCCCTGGATCTGGCGCGCTGGATATACCGGTCCAATATCGCGCTCATCGAACAGTCCGACATTCTTATGGCCAACATGAACGCCTTTCGGGGCGCCGAGCCCGATTCCGGTACTGTCTTCGAGGTAGGGTATGCGACGGCCCTGAACAAGTCGGTGTGGGTTTATACCGACCAGGAACGGTCATTGGTGGCACAGCATGCCGTGCATAAGGCGCCGGGTACACGAAGCTATGTCGATAACCAGGGCTACACGGTAGAGGATTTTGGTTTGAATCTGAACTTGATGATCGCCTGCAGTGCCCACGTTATCGTGGGCTCTGCAGAAGACTGTTTACAACACATAGATTCGATGTAGCCGGCCCGCCGGGCCGGCACAACGATTACTTCTTGCGATTGGCGATATCTTTCTGAGCCTGCGACACCAGGTCTTCGCCTATGGTTTTCTTCCACTTTTCGAAAACGGGTGTGGTCACTTTTACGAAAGCATCGTGCTGAGCCGGCGTCAGGCTGGTAACGGTAACGCCATGGCTTTCAATGTCTTTAAGCATGGACGGGTCTTCTGGTGTGACACCTTTGCGGGCAATGATAATTTGCTGTTTGCCAGCATCGACGGCGGCTTCACGCACGATCTTGCGGTCGGCTTCGGTCCACGATTCCCAAACTTGCTTATTGACCACAAACACCAGCGGGTCGGCCACATAATTCCACAGGGTGAGCTGTTTTTGGGCGACGTCATACAATTTGGCGCCCGCATAGATTGACAGCGGGTTCTCCTGCCCGTCCACCGCGCCGGTAGCGAGTGCCGGCTGCGCATCGGCCCAGCTCATCTGAGTAGGATTGGCGCCCAGGGCGGTGAATGTGTCGATATACAAGGGCGAGCCCACCACACGCAGTTTCAAGCCTTTGAGGTCTTCTGGCGTTTTGATGGCATGTTTGGAGTTGCTGAGCTGACGGTAGCCGTTTTCGCCCCAGGCAAGTGGCAGCACCCCGGCTTTCTCGATGTCCTTGAATAAGGCCTTGCCCACTTCGCCATGGATCAACGCATCGATGGCCGCATAGTCAGGCATCAGGAAGGGCAATGAAAACAGGTTGAGCTGTTTAACCTGAGGAGACCAATTGATGGTCGATCCGATTGCCATGTCGATCAGGCCTTGGCGAATAGCGGTGAACTCACGCGTTTGGTCGCCCTGAACAAGCGAGGTGCCGGGATAAATCTTGATGTTGATGCGGCCGTCGGTGCGTTCACGCACCAGCTTGGACCAGATTTCAGCGCCCTGGCCCCACGGGAAGGTAGTGCCTACGACGATGGACAGTTTGTATTCGGATTTGTAATTAGCCGCGTAGGCAGTGGAAGTAGCAGCAAGGGCGGCTACCGAACAGGCGATGGCGCCGAACAGTGCACGAATTTTCATGGGTATTCCTCTTCACAAGTTAAGACAGCAGTGGAACAACGATTCACAACAAAAATTCTTGGAAATGGCCGGGCACATTGCGCCACAGCGTCTCTTTTTTCCAGATCGAAGGGCAAGCACAGGCTTCACTGGCGTAAGGCAAGCGAAGTCGGCAAAACGCGCCTTTCATCTGGAAAGGGAATCAATAACCCAGATAACGCGGCAGCCATAGAGCCAGTTCGGGAAAAACGATGACCAACACCAGCACCATGAACATCGAGATCAGCAACCAGATCACCCATCGCACGGTGCTCTCCATCGGGACTTTGGCGATGCGGCAGGAAACCATCAGGTTGACCGCAAGCGGTGGCGTAAATTGCCCCAGTGCGACCTTCAGCGTCAGCAGGACACCAAACCATACTGGATCCCAGTTATAGGCATTGGCGATTGGCATCAGCAGCGGCACGAAGATCAGGAAAATGGAAATCCCATCCAGAAACATGCCGAGTGTCATCAGCAACAACACCAGTAGCGATAACACGCCGTATTCGCCCAGGCCCGAGTTCACGATTGCTTTGGTGATCGGGTCGATAACGCTGAGCGTTGAGAGCGCCCAGGCGAAGATGCCCGCCAGGGTCACGACAAGCATGATCACCGCCGACAGCTCGGCGGCCTCTCGCAGGATCAGAAACAAATCGCGGACTTTAATCGTGCGGTGTATGCACATTCCGACAAAAAGTCCGTAAAACACCGCCACGACCGCCGCTTCTGTGGGGGTGAACCAGCCCATGCGCATTCCGCCCAGGATCAGCACCGGCGCAATCAGGCCCCATGTCGCATCCAGCAGGCTGGGCCAGAATGGCGGGCGCGGCAGGCTGCTTTCCAACATGCCCATATTGTGGCGCCGCGATAGCCAGACGGCCGGAATGATCAGCGCGATTCCGGCCAGGATGCCAGGGATCATGCCGGCAGCGAACAAGGCGGGCACCGATGCTTGCGGGACCAGAATCGAATAGACGATGAAGGCGATCGACGGCGGGATAAGAATGTCGGTAGAGGCACCGGCCGCAACGATGCTGGCCGAGAATGGCTTGGGGTAGCCAGCCTTGGTCATGGCGCTGATCATGACGGCGCCGACCGCCGCTGCGCAGGCTGGGCCGGAGCCCGAGATTCCGCCCAGGAACATAGCGACGGCAATAGCGACTAAAGGCAGCATGCCGGGGCCGCGACCCACGATCGCGATCGCGAAATTGACCAGCCGGCTGGCAACACCGGAGCGATCGAATATGGATCCCACCAACACGAACATCGGAATGGCCAGCAGCGGGTACTTGGCCAGGCCGGCATAGAAGTTCTGCGGCACCGCCAGCAGACCAAACCATTGAGTGTCCAGATTTGACAGCACAATGGCCAGGGTGCCCGAGACGCCCAGGGCTACGCCCACCGGTACGCCAATGACCATCAGCAGCACAAAGACGATAAACAGCAAGGTGACGATCATTGCTCGCCCCGCAGCAGGCGGCGCAACATACCCAGCATGCGCAGCGAAATGGCAATCGCAAATACCGGCATCCAGAGGGTGTACCACCAATTGGGTACGCCAATGGCGGGCGAGGTATCGCCCCAGGTGTAGTCATCCAGGGCCATGCGGGCCGACAACACAGCAAGCAAAATGAAAAACAAGAGAACGACCACGCTGCTAATGATCGCCAGTTTGCGTCGCCGTTGGGGCGGTCCACCGTCTGCAAAGATTTCGATGCGTATATGCTGATTGCGCACGAACGCAGTAGACCCCGCGGTCATTGTCAGGACGATAAGCAGGAAGACCGAAATTTCTTCAGTCCAGGCAAAGGAGTTGTTGGTCAGGTAGCGCACCAATACGTTAGCAAAGGTTATTAGTGCCAGACCGCCCAGGATAATGACCGAAAACCAGTCCTCGACTCTTAGGGGGACCTTGACTGGTGGATCGGGGATCTCGGGAATGATCGGTTCGACAGCGTCGTCGAGGCGTGCTTCGGGTAATGCCATTTGTCTCCAACCGGTACGACGTACTTTTTTTCTATGAATCTATTTTTCGGAGTCGAATAATAGCCGACATCCTAACCCGTGGCCGTCTTTTTGGTAGTTCGGGGTTTCCCGCGTTTTGGCAGCGCCAGCATCGTCCCCCGGCAGGCATCCGTACCGCACAGGCATTTGTATTGTTCCTTCAGCTTTTTGGTAATGCGTCCTTCCATGATCAGGCCATAGTCATAGAAGAGCTCTTCACCGGCCGGGATGTCGCGTAGCGCGACAATATGCACGCGTTTTCCGCCACTACCTTCCTGAGCCTGGCAATTGGGGCCGCAGGAGTGATTGATCCAGCGCGCATCGTTACCGCGGTTCCCTCCATCGATGACCTTGCCACTGCTGAGTGAAAAAAAGAAAGTGTGAAATGGGTCGTCGGCATTGACGGGATGCAAGTCATCGGCCTGTTCCGGGGTGATACGCTTGCCGCCGTATTCGAGAATTCGGGTGCCGGCCGGTATATCGCGCGCGGCGAAGACTCCGGTGCCATGCAAGGTGGATTGCTTAACGATATGCCAGGGTTTGGATGGTTGGGTCATGTGCGCGTTTTGGGCGGGGGCTTAAAAGGAATAAACTGCTGCAGTATCCACATCTTATGCAATTAAAACAAACTCTGTGAACACTTCCTCTGATTCAGCCAGCCGAAATGGCGCCCAAGCCCTCCTGCAGACCCTGATCGCCCACGGCGTGGATACCATTTTTGGTTATCCCGGCGGCGCGGTGCTGCCCCTGTACGACGCCCTGTATTCCGAACCACGAATCCGCCACGTACTCGTCAGGCATGAGCAGGGTGCTGTTCACGCTGCCGAAGGCTACGCGCGATCCACCGGCAAGCCGGGCGTAGTGGTCGTGACCTCCGGCCCGGGCATGGCCAACACCACGTCGGGACTGCTGGACGCCATGTGCGATTCGATTCCAATACTGTGCATCAGTGGCCAAGTGGCGACAAGTGCCATCGGTACTGATGCTTTCCAGGAGTGCGATGCCATCGGTATTTCGCGCCCAGTCACGAAATGGAATGCCCAGATACGCCGTACGGAGGACGTGGCCGCCATGGCCTCCAAGGCTTATAACCTGACAACTTCAGGTCGTCCAGGAGCGGTTTTGCTCGATTTCCCCAAAGACATACAGATTGGCCTGGTGCCACCCGAGCCGCCTGCTGCCGAAACCCCCGCGCTGGCCGAGGTAGAAACCCATAGTCCGTCACTCGAGGCCGCCATCAAACGGGCGGCCGCGCTTATTGCCAACGCTAAGCGTCCGGTCTTTTATGGCGGCGGAGGCCTGGTGAATTCAGGCTTGGACGCCTGCCATACCTTCGCCAGCCTGGTTCAAGATATGGCGGCGCCTTGCACCCTTACCTTGATGGGGCTGGGCGCCTTTCCGGCCGACGATCCTCTGTTCCTTGGCATGCTCGGTATGCACGGAACGCTGGAAGCCAATCTGGCGATGCATCATGCGGACTTGATCGTCTGCGTGGGCGCGCGCTTTGATGATCGAATAACAGGACGCCTGTCGGATTTCTGCCCACACGCCAGCAAGATTCATCTGGATATCGACCCGGCGTCCATCAACAAGGTCGTGCGTGCCGACGTTGCGATGGTGGGCGACTGTTATCCCTTGCTGCGTGCCTTGCGCCGCGAACTGGCGCAGATCGAACTTGCGCCCCAGCGGCTGGATGCATGGTGGCAGCGTATTGCCGTGTGGCGCGCGCAGGACTGCCTGAAGGTTACGCCCTCAAGCGAACATATCTTGCCCCAGCATCTGATGCAGCGGGTAGACCATTTGCTAAGCGGCCAGGACGCCATCATTTCGACCGACGTTGGCCAGCACCAGATGTGGGCGGCCCAGTACATCAAATTCAACCGTCCTAATCGCTGGTTGACGTCAGGGGGCGCCGGAACCATGGGTTACGGCTTGCCTGCAGCCATTGGGGCTCAAATTGCCCATCCCGATAAGCCGGTGGTGTGTATCAGCGGCGACGCGTCGGTGCTGATGAATATTCAGGAATTAGCGACTGCGACCCAGCATAGGGCGCCTGTGAAGGTAGTGCTGTGCAATAACGGCCATATGGGCATGGTCAGGCAATGGCAAGAACTGATACACGGCGGGCGTTACAGCCACAGTTATAACGCGTCGCTCCCCGATTTCGTGGCGTTGGCCAAGGCATTTGGCTGGGGCGCAGCGCGCGTCGAAGATCCCGCCGATCTGGATGCGGCCCTCGCCGAATGTTTGGCCTACGACGGTCCGTACTTCCTGGATGTGGTGGTGTTGGCACAAGAGAACTGCTTCCCGATGATGCCGGCCGGTTATGGTCATCAGCAGGTGATGCTGTCGGAAGATACCTGGTACGTCGAGGATTGACCTTAGCTTAAAGAGCGTAAACCCCAATACACTTGCGCCGGTGGTTGTAGTACAACCACCGATTGGTTCAAACTAACAAAACAAGTGTCAGGGACAAAATGCGTAAAAACTGGTTCTCAAAATGCATGCTTGCCGTTTCGATGGCAAGCATTTTTTCTGCTGGCCCGGCAATGGCCGAAAAGACGTTGAAAATGGCCTATGCCTTGTCAACCAATTCGCACTATGGTGCAGGCGCCGATGCATTCTCCAAGGCGCTTGATGGCACTGCCAAGGGTCAGTTTAAGGTTCAGCAGTTTCCCAACAGTGCTCTGGGCGGCGAGCGCGAGGTAATCGAAGGCCTGCAACTGGGCACAATTGATGTCGCAATTGTCTCAACCGGGGCAACCTTGAATTTCGTGCCGAAAACCGGGGTGTTCGACATTCCCTTCTTGTTTCGCGACTTGAGCCATGCCCGCAAGGTATTGGACGGCGACATCGGCCAGCAAATGCTGGCTGAATTCCCCAAGCGTGGCCTGGTAGCCTTGGCCTGGGGCGAACAGGGTTTCCGTCAGCTTACCAATAACGTACGCGCTGTTGCCAAGCCGGAAGACGCCAAGGGTCTGAAAATTCGTACCACCGAAAATCCCATCCATATTGCCGCATTCCGGCATTTGGGCGTGCTGGCGACCCCCATGGCTTGGCCCGAAGTAGCCACGGCTCTGCAGCAGGGCACCATCGATGGTCAGGAAAACCCGCTATCGGTCATTGTGTCCGCCAAGCTGCCCCAGTTGCAGAAGTTTCTGTCTTTGACGGCGCACGTCTATGGGCCGGCATTGGTACTGATGTCGCCCAATGTTTACGATGGCCTGTCTGATGCCGACAAGGCGAAATTCAAGGCTGCCGGCCACGATGCCGCCATTGCCATGCGCAACTACGTCGATGCGGTCGAGAAAAGCGGCCTTGAAGAAGTCAAAAAACAGGGCATGCAGGTCAATACCGTCGACCATGCGGCCTTTGTCAAAGCCGTTGAGCCGGTCTATCCGCAGTATTACAAGCAGTTCGGCAAAGACTTCGTGGAATCCATCCGCAGCACCCAGTAATCGGGCGCCTTTGCTATAGCGGCTTCAAGGGGCTGGCGCCGGCGTCAGCCCCTATTGATTGTGTCTTTCATTAGCTTCAGCATTTCTGCAAACGCGCCCTCAGAAACAAACAGGACAAATCGTGCAAATTTTTCGCATCATGGACCGCACTTTATTCCGGTTTATATCGCTTGTGACGCAGTTATTGATTCTTTCGGCGGTGGCCGCGGCTTTCTATCAGGTTATTGCCCGCTTCGTGCTTGAATCACCCGCCGACTGGAGCGAGGCGTGGACTCGGGCCTCGCTCATCTGGACGGTGATGTTGGGCGTGGCACTGGCGTTTCGTCAGGGCGCCATGCTTAGCGTGGAAATGCTCCACAGCATGCTCGGAAAGCGCAACAAGCGCTGGCTTGAGCATCTTATCTTGCTCATCTGCGTGGGTTTTCTGGGCTTCATGGCGTGGGTGGGCGGGCAAATGGCCTGGCGTGTGCGCTTCCAGACCATGCCCAGCTTCGACGTTTCTATTTCGTGGGTGTATATCGCAATTCCCATCGGAATGACGTTGGCAATACTGGCCGTTATCGCTTATTGGGCCGAAGGCCCGCGCCAAGCTATTGTGGACGATACCGTTCTTTGATCGCCTTGATCGTTAGCTAATAATTAACAAAGCCCCCAAATACGTCAGGTGAATGAATGTCGCAGTTAATGGTTGTATCGATGTTGCTGTTTTTCGCGCTGTCCGTCCCGGTGGCGGTGTCCATCGGGCTGGGCAGCATGCTGGGTATTGCCTTTGACGGCCAGATGACATGGCTTGTTGTGGCCCAGCAAATTTATGCTTCGCTCGACAAATACCCCTTGGTCGCCGTGCCTTTCTTTATTCTGGCGGGCAACCTCATGGAGGCTGGCGGTATTTCCGAGCGCATGGTGACCTTCGCAAAAAGCGTGGTTGGCGGCTTTCAGGGCGGCCTCGCGTGCACGTGCGTGCTGACCTGCATGATTTTCGCGGCAGTGGCCGGCTCGAGCGTGGCCACCACCTTTGCGGTGGGCGCCATTCTGATACCGGCCATGGTCAAGCATGGTTATCCCAAGCCCTTTGCCGCGTCTCTGCAGGCCTCGGCGGCTGAACTGGGCGTTATTATTCCGCCCTCGATTCCCATGATTCTGTTCGCTGTGGCAACGGATACGTCGGTGGGCGAGTTGTTTATTGCAGGCGTCGGGCCGGGCATTTTGATCGGCCTGGCCTTGATGCTTTACGTCTGGATATACGCGCGCAAGCATGGCTATGGCAAGAACGACGGCGATGGCCGCCTGGACTTGTGGCCGGCCTTCAAACAAGCTTGGCTTGCGCTACTGATGCCTGGAATTATCCTGGGTGGTATCTATGGCGGAATCTTCACCCCTACTGAAGCCTCGGCTGTCGCGGTCGTTTATGCGTTGGTGGTGGGCATATTCGTCTATCGACGGATAACCTTCGCAAATCTTTCCAAAACGCTGCATCGTTCGGTGATATCGACGGCGGTCATTATGTTTGTGATCGCCAACGCAGGGGTCTTCGGGTTCTTGCTGAATCGGGCAGGAATTCCTGCTGCATTGGGCGAGTGGCTGGGCGAGATTTTCAGCAACAAATACACTTTCCTGCTGGGGGTCAATGCTGCGCTGTTCGTGATCGGAATGTTCATCGAGACGTCGGCATCGATTGTGGTCCTGGCTCCGTTGCTGCTTCCGGTGGCCATCCACTTCGGTGTGGATCCAGCCCATTTCGGCATCATCATGGTGGTGAATCTGGCATTGGGTATGGTGACTCCACCATTCGGTGTCAACCTGTTTGCAGCATGCGCTGTGGCGAATTTATCGATCGAGCGCCTGATACGGCCGTTACTGCCGTTTGTCGCAGTGGTGGTGGCGTGTTTGATGGTGATCACGTATGTGCCGGAGATTTCGCTGTATTTCAAGGAACTGGTATACGGGTAGGGGGAGGCCGAGCCTCTGTGTCTTTTTGAATGCTGTTACGCACGGGTTCTTTGTTCCACGGATTCTTTGTTCCTTTAGACGGTGCAGTGGGTCAGGGCAGGTCCGGCTCAAGATCGCTGCGGTCCCTGCGGGACTACCCGCGAATGGGCCTGGATCACGGCGGGCGAGAACTCGTGGGGCCAACAGTCCATCGGACTGTTGGCAAGCGTCCCACTCGAACAGGCTCGCCCTTGAACCCGTGATACAGGCCCATTCGCGGCGCGCTCAACCTTTCGCCAAACCTGCCCTGACCCACTGCACCTCAAATAGGTAACTTTGGACCGCAACGCATGACATGGAAGCCAAGGTGTCTGAAGGCGGGGCCGGGCGGGCGAGGTTTGCGTGCGCCGTGCCAATGCTGCGGATTGTGGGTGCAAGGCCGCGCATGTTTGAACGGCGAGCTTACGGACAGCCGGGGGCTGTCCGTTGCCGTGAGTTCGCGGCCGCCCCAAGCCGCAGCGTTGGCTCGGGAAGTCATGGCATAGCCATGACCGCAACGCATCGAGCACGTCCGGCCCCGCCTACAGACACCGGTTAATGAACAACGGCCGCCTCGGTATACAGATTCCGGGTCTAAGGAGCGACAGCCTTGGTATACGTACACCAGCGGCTCACGGCGGGTCCGGCCCGAAATGGATGCATCCCTACGGAACTACGCGCACCTGAACCTATCCGGCCGCCGCCGCGGCCGTGGACACCGTTATCGGCTTAATCCGCGGGCACTAATAGGCCATATCGCTTCAACGTGATGCCCCCGTATCGCCACAACGCAGTCGTGCAGATTGAAGGTCGGATCGCAATGGCCGGGAATCATACGCAAATGCGTGCCGAGTTCTGGACGGTGGCGCCGGCTGCTGGCCAACAATATGGAATGCTCGTCATGCACCCCCACGCAACGCAAACCTTCGCGGTCGGCCACTTGCGGCGCCCCGCTTTCAGCGCTGGTAGACTTCAGGCCCAGATCAACCACTGCGCGGTCGGGCGTTGGTGTGCTCATTACTGTGCCCAGTAAGAAAAGGCTGTGCCGGAACGAAAGGGCTTCGCCCCAATCAATGGCCGCGTAGTCCGAGTCCATAAATGCATAAGATCCCGCCTGGATCTCGGTGAAGACACCGCTTGCGACATCGAAGGCCGCCGTACCGGTTCCGCCGCCGCTGACGACCGCGCAATCGATGCTGGCCGCGTAAAACGCGTCGAGGTATTGCCGAATCTGGCGCACGGTCTTGTCGGCGGCCTTCTGGCGCTGATCCCACGAACGCTTGTGTTGGATCCCACCATGATAGGCCTGCACCCCCGCAAAGCTCACATGAGGCAGCTTACGTATCAGATGAACCAAAGCAATGGCCTCTTCGGGGGTCTGGACGCCGCAACGCTTTTGGCCGACATCAAGCTCGATCAGCACGCGTACGTTTGCGTCATGCTCGACCATCATGGCAGACAGCGCTTCGAGCGCCTTGGGGTTATCGACACACACGATCATATGGGCCTGTTTGGCCAGGCGCGCGAGCAGCGCCAGCTTGCCGGAACCGACGATCTCGTTACTGATCAGGATATCGCGCACGCCCGCAGCCACAAAAGGAACCGCCTCCGAAACCTTCTGGCAGCAAATTCCCACTGCACCCAGTGCAATTTGCCTTAAGGCGATTTCGGGGCATTTGTGGGCTTTTGCATGCGGACGCAAGGCCACGCCATGCCTTTCTGCCAACACCTGCATGGTCCGAAGATTATCTTCAAACACATCCAGATCAAGAATAAGGCTGGGTGTGTCAATGGCGCTGATTGAATCGCCGGGCCGTGCAATCGGTGGAATAGCGACTTTTTCGATTTTTTGCGGCTCTGAATCAAGGACCGCCTGTTTTACGTCTTCCATGTACCACCCCCAACATCGAATGAAGCTGCGGTTTATGTATTAACCTAGCCAGAGGGCCAGGCGTCGGTTTGCAACAACGGCCCGATTTGCCCGAGATGACAAATCAGCGTACAGTCATCATTAACTTTACCGGTTAAGCTTTTATCTACTCACTGACTTCGCAAACGCAAAGACTTTCGCAAACGGCAACCGGAATCGCATATGTTCGATATATTGGTTTATTTGTTCGAAACTTACTATACACCGCAAGCATGTCCCGAGGCTGATGTCCTTGCGCATAAGTTAGCTGCCGTGGGCTTCGAAGACGAAGACATCAACGATGCCTTGGGCTGGTTGCACGGATTGGCTCAAACGACGGAAGAATGCGGTCAACTGGCCAAAAATCCGGCCGGCGACAGCAAACGCATTTATACCAGCTACGAATATCAAACGCTCGGAACCGAGGCCATAGGTTTTATTACCTTCCTCGAAAACTCCGACGTGCTGCCATCGGCCCTGCGGGAAATCCTTATCGATCGGGCTCAGGCAACCACCGAGTCTCCGATTTCTCTTGAAAAAATCAAAATTATCGCCTTGATGGTTCTCTGGAGCCAAGAGGCCGAAGTTGATCATTTGGTATTTGAAGAGCTGCTGGCCGACGATCCTGCGCGGTTATCGCACTAGGCGGATTCTGCCGGATGGCACTTGACACGCAAGGCAGTAGGCGGCCCTATACGGGCCGCTTTGCGCCCAGCCCAACAGGGCCTTTGCATGACGGTTCCCTCCTGGCGGCCATGGGCAGCTTCCTGGACGCCCGAGCGCATGGCGGAAAGTGGCTACTACGCATCGAAGACATCGATACGCAGCGCGTGGTGCCAGGCGCCGACCGGATCATCATGGGGCAGCTACATGCCTTGGGCATGCATTGGGATCAGGCGCCCGTCTGGCAATCGCAGCGGCTGAAGCTGTATCAAAATGCATTTGACCACCTGCTGGCGCGGCAATTGGTATATGGTTGCGCCTGTACTCGCCAGGAACTTCCGTTGGGTGCTTATCCGGGCACATGCCGTAACGGCATTCCGGCGGGTCGTGAGGCACGCGCTTGGCGATTCAAGGTGCCCGCAGGTCTGGAAACTTTTGAGGACCGCTGGCAGGGCGCGCAGCACCAAGATGTGGCTGCCGAGGTGGGCGACTTCATAATCAAACGTGCCGATGGTATATGGGCTTACCAGATGGCGGTGGTAATCGACGATGGCGATCAGCGCATTACCGACATCGTGCGCGGTACCGATCTACTTGACTCGACAGCGCGGCAACAGGTGTTGGCCCGCCACCTTGGTATTATCTACCCACGGGTAATGCATGTTCCTTTGCTGCTGGACGATTCCGGCCGGAAGTTATCGAAACAGAACCATGCAACCGCGCTAGACCTTGCGAATCCGGTGCGAACGCTGAACAAGGCGTGGCAGGCATTAGGATTCAACGCGATGCCCGAAACCGACTTGAAGTCCTTCTGGTACAGCGCTCAAGCACAGTGGGCCCGTCGATTTAGTGTATTGTGACGCCGGCAAGGGGTGTTTTTATTACACTCGACTTGCATAGTGCGATTCTCACCTCGTATGATCCGCGCTATTGCTGCTGAAACGCAGTTACTGGAAACTCATGAATAAAACGCTGATTATTGCCGAGAAACCCTCGGTAGCTTTAGATATTTCGCGCGCCCTAGGAGGCTTCACTCGGGAAGGCGATTACTTTGAAAGCGAGCATTATGTGCTGGCTTCCAGCATTGGGCATTTGCTCAGCCTGGTCGCGCCTAATGATCCCGTGCGCGGTAAATGGAGCTTTGCTCATTTGCCGGTCATCCCTCCTCAATTTGAACTCGGGCCCACCGACAAAAGATCCGCTGAACGCCTAAAGCTATTGGTGAAACTGCTCAAACGCAAAGACGTTGCCGCCGTTATCAATGCCTGCGACGCGGGACGTGAAGGTGAGTTGATTTTCCGCTACATCGTGCAGTATTCAGGGATCAAAAAACCTGTTACGCGGCTGTGGCTAAGGTCCATGACGCAAGCGGCGATTCGCGAAGCGTTCGATAATCTGCGTGACGACGAAACCATGAAACCGCTGGAAGCAGCGGCTCGCTCGCGTGCTGAAGCCGACTGGCTGGTCGGCATCAACGGCACGCGCGCCATGACGGCTTTCAATAGCAAAGATGGCGGCTTCTTCAAAACGCCAGTAGGGCGGGTCCAGACGCCTACGCTGGCTATCGTGGCTGAACGCGAAGAACGTATCCGCAAATTCATATCGCGTGATTACTGGGAAGTGCATGCCACCTTTGTCGCTGCTGCGGGAATTTACACCGGTCGCTGGTTCGATCCAAAATTCGTCAAAGACGAACGGGATCCCGAGCGCCGTGACTCGCGTCTATGGTCGCAGACTGCTGCACAAACCATCGTCACGGCTTGTCGCGACAAGCCTGGCCGGGTAAGCGAAGAATCCAAGCCTTCCACACAAATTTCACCAGCCCTGTTTGACCTCACCTCGCTGCAACGCGAGGCGAACTCTCGCTTCGGTTTCTCAGCCAAGACTACATTGGGGCTGGCCCAAACTCTGTACGAACGGCATAAGGCGCTGACTTATCCTCGTACCGACTCGCGCTATCTGCCTGAAGACTATATACAAACCGTTCAGCAGACCATGCAGGCGTTGTCTGAAGGCGGTTCGTCGGCTGCAGCCAACGTACGCCCGTTCGCCGAAACCGTAGTCAAGCAAAATTGGGTCAAGCCCAATCGCCGCATTTTCGACAATAAAAAGGTATCGGATCACTTTGCCATTATCCCGACGCTGCAAATACCGCGCGAACTGAGTGACGCCGAAAGCAAGATCTATGACCTGATCACCAAGCGCTTTCTGGCGGTATTTTTCCCCGCCGCCGAATTTCGCCTGACCACCCGAATTACCGAAGTGTCTGGGCACCAATTCAAAACGGAAGGCAAGGTACTGGTATCGCCGGGATGGCTCGCCATTTATGGCAGGGAAGCCCAGGGCGACGACACAAACCTGGTGGCGGTCTCCGAGGGCGAAAAGGTCAGCACCGAAGATATCGAAGCTAAAGCGCTCGCGACTAAACCGCCTGCACGTTTCAACGAAGCAACGTTGCTCTCGGCCATGGAAGGCGCGGGCAAGTTGATCGACGACGAAGCCTTGCGCGAAGCCATGTCCGAACGTGGGCTGGGTACTCCAGCGACTCGTGCCGCCATTATTGAAGGCTTGCTTAACGAAGGCTATTTACGTCGCGAAGGCCGCGACCTGATTCCCAGCGCCAAAGCGCGCCAGCTTATGACCCTGCTTTCCGGCTTGGGCGTGAACGAGCTGACATCGCCAGAACTGACAGGCGAGTGGGAGCATCGTCTGAAACAAATCGAGCAACGCGAACTGGATCGCGATGAATTCATGCGCGAGATTGCGCAAATGACCCAAGTCATCGTCAAGCGCGCCAAAGAATACGAACGCGATACGGTGCCCGGCGACTATGCGACCTTAAGCACGCCTTGCCCGAAATGCGGCGCAGTCGTAAAGGAAAACTACCGGCGGTATGCGTGCACGAGTTGCGATTTTTCGATTGGCAAGCACCCTGGTGGCCGCACGTTCGAGATTCCCGAGGTCGAGGAATTGCTCAGAGAGCGCCAGCTGGGCCCGCTGCCTGGCTTCATCAGCAAAATGGGGCGCCCATTTGCCGCGTTGTTACGTATTACCGATGAGTTCAAGCTGGAGTTCGACTTTGGTCAAAAGGACGACGAAGACACCGAACCGGTAGATTTCTCGGCGCATACATCGCTGGGCAATTGTCCGAAGTGCGCAAGCCAGGTGTTTGATTACGGAATGAACTATGTGTGCGAGAAGTCGACGGGTCCTGAAAAGTCCTGCGATTTCCGTACGGGTAAGATGATTTTGCAGCAGGAGATTTCGCCTGAGCAGATTCAGAAGCTGCTCAATACCGGAAAGACGGATCTACTTGAGGGGTTTGTGTCGAGTCGCACGAATCGCAAGTTCAAGGCATATTTGGCCAAGCAGGAAGACGGCAAGATAGGTTTTGAGTTCGAGCCTCGGCCCGAAAAGCCTGGACGGAAGACGGCAGCGAAGACGGCGTCCAAAACGGCCAGCAAGACCGCGAGCAAAACGGCGACAAAGACTGCTGCCAAGTCGGCGGTGAAGAAGGCCGTAGCCAAGAAAGCTGTGAAGAAAGTGGTCAGCAAGGCGGTGACAAAAGTGGCGGCGAAGACCGCAACGAAGACTGCGGTGAAAAAGGCGGTGAGCAAGGCCGCAGTGAAGAAAGCGGTAAAGGCAGCGGCCGTGTCAGTGGGTGTGGATGATGAGGATCCTCCGTTCTAACTAGCGACTCAATCTGCTGTTTTGGCATGATTCCAAGGAAGGCTGTCTGTGAAGATGGCCTTTCTTCGTTTTGGGTTTGTTTGTGTCTCAGAATGACCTATGTTGCCCGCCCGGCCCCGGTTACAGGGACTTTAGCTTCCATGGCATGCGGGAACGTTTACACCTTTCGGTAAGCTTTTGTTCTTGAGCAGTTGCGCTGTTTTTGACGTCGGGTCGTCAGTTCCTTAAGTCGGCTCGTTCGTTCTTCGGAGCGATCGTCGCTTCTTAAATCGGCTCTTTTGTTCTTCGGACGGATCGTGGTTTCTTACGTCGGTGCAGCGGGTCGCAGGAGGCAGGGACGAAAGATCGCTGCGGTCCCGCTTCGCAGGACTGCCCGGCCAACCGCGCTGGCTCGGGGCGGGCCCGAACTCGCCATCGCCAGGCCTGAGGCCTGTGCTTTTGGCTCAAACAGGCGGGCCCTTTTTTCCCCGACCCAGCACGGTTGCCCGGCGCGCTCAAACTTTCGTCCTAGCCTCCTGCGACCCGCTGCACCTTGGACGTGAATGTGATTGGACCGATCTTGGTTCTGTGGCTAGGTTAGCGCTGCATCGGGCTAGCGTGAGTCTAGTGTGCCTAGGTATTCTGGCATGTGAGCTATCTGGGTATTTATAGCGAGTGGCTAGATGCCAATGGGGCAATGTGGAATGCGGCTACGTAGCGATGCGGCCAGGGAGGTCCACCTTGCGTCGGTGTGGCTACCGTTTCCCGACGCTATGGCCACGTAGCACTTTGCACGGCGGCCAGCGTATCCGCCGGTCGCACCAAATACCTGTCTGCCCGCCCATATCGTGCATCGATGCCAATCGAATCCCCTTAGCCGTGGTGCCTGGGGCTGGGTAAGCGATTTTTTCGCCCGCCGCATTACCGGGCCATTGCGGGGATTCAAGGCTGTGCTGTCTGAGCGACGCGGACAGGCCAATGGACTGTCCGCGTCGCGAGTTCGCAGCCGCCCCGCAATGGATCGGTAATGCGGGCAGCGCTGGCGAAGCCAGGGCCGGGCGAATCTAGCGCACCCAGCCCCAGTCACGACGGCTCTTAAGAAACCCGAGAACGAACAGACCGAAGAACAAAGACCGAAGAACAAAGACCGAAGAACAAAGACCGAAGAACAAAGACCGAAGAACAATGACCGAAGAACAATGACCGAGGAACAAACAGACCCAAGAACGCCGACAAAATCCAGGCCACGCCCGCACCGTACCCCCTTAGTCAGCAATGGAAATCAACTCCGCCCCATCACTCACTTGATCGCCAACACCGAAATAAAGCTCCTCAATCGTACCGTCCGCGGGCGCATAAATCGTGTGCTCCATCTTCATGGCCTCCATCACCAGCAACGCATCTCCACTCTTCACCTTATCGCCCGCTTTCACCGAAATGGAAATAATCTTGCCCGGCATCGGCGCAGTCAAACCGCCACCATGTTGCGCCGAATCATCCACCGAATGGGCCACCGCATCGTGCACCTGGAACACCCGCAGACCATCATCGGCAAACACATGCACATCCTCGCCGTGCAGCACAACACTGGCCGAAGCATCAGCATTACCCAAACGGATGCGCACCCGAAACTGCCGGGTCGGCAGCGTATCGGCCCGCCAGCTAAACGAATGACTCTCGCCGTTGTGAGAGCATGACCATTGATCGCCATTGCGTCTGACTTGCACCTCTTGCAGCTCATCCTGTTCCAGCAAACCGAAAGCCTGCACATAACGGCCGTTAATACGCCAGCCATCCGCCTGTGCCCACGGGTCTACATGCATCGTGGTTTCACGAGCCGCCGACTGCGTCAGCCCCTGCTTAGCCAGCAACGCCGCCACCGCCAGCGCCAGCGTGCTGAAAGGCGCCTGTGCTGCAGGCGGAAACAAACTATCGTACTGCCGGTCTATCAGGCCGGTATCCAGGTCCGCACTGGCAAATGCCGGGTCCAGCATCAGGCGGCGCAGGAAAGCGATATTGGTTTGCACCCCTACGCTTTGAATTTCACCCAGGGCCTGCACCATACGGGCCCTCGCTTGGTCGCGGTCGGCGCCACGCACGATGAGCTTGGCGATCATCGGGTCGTAAAAAGGGGTGATGGTGTCACCCGCCTGCACGCCGCCGTCCACCCGGATATCGCCGTTCTGAAAGCTGGAGTGCGGCGGAAAATTGAGCGTCGTCAACGCCCCGATGGAAGGTAAAAAGCCCTTGTCAGGGTTCTCCGCATAAATACGCGCTTCAATGGCATGGCCCGTAATCGTGAGCTCGTCCTGGGTCATGGGCAGCGCCTCGCCCGCTGCGACACGCAATTGCCATTCCACCAGATCGTGGCCGGTAATCATTTCGGTCACCGGGTGCTCTACCTGCAGTCGTGTATTCATTTCCATGAAATAGAAACGACCGTCGGGCTCGACGATGAATTCGACGGTACCGGCGCCTTCATAACCGACCGCACGTGCGGCCGCGACGGCCGCTTCTCCCATGGCCCGCCGCCGCGCTTCAGTCATGCCGGGTGCCGGCGCTTCTTCGATGACTTTCTGGTGCCGGCGTTGTACCGAGCAATCGCGCTCGAATAAATAGACGCAATTGCCGTGGGTATCGGCAAACACCTGAATCTCGATATGGCGCGGTTTCTTCAGATAACGTTCGATCAGTACTTTGTCGTCGCCAAAGCTGCTCGCCGCCTCGCGCTGGCAGGAAGCCAGGGCTTCGGCAAAGGCGGCGCTGCTTTCCACGATGCGCATGCCCTTGCCGCCACCACCCGCACTGGCCTTGATCAGTACTGGGTAGCCGATTGCATCGGCCTGGGCTTGTAGAAATTGCGGATCTTGATTGTCGCCGTGGTAGCCCGGTACCAGAGGTACGCCGGCTTTTTCCATGAGCGTTTTCGCCGCTGATTTGCTCCCCATGGCGGCAATGGCACTGACCGGCGGCCCAACGAAAACAATACCGGCATCGGCACAAGCCTGGGCGAATCCTTCGTTTTCCGAAAGGAATCCATAGCCCGGGTGTATGGCCTGGGCGCCAGTTTTCAATGCCGCCGCGATAATGACGTCTCCGCGAAGGTAACTGGCGCGCGGCTCGGAGCCTCCGATATGCACCGCGGTGTCGCAAGCGGCGACATGGCGCGAGCCGGCATCGGCGTCGGAATATACGGCGACCGTGCGCAGGCCCATGCGATGAGCGCTGGCGGCCACGCGGCATGCGATCTCGCCGCGATTGGCAATCAGTAAGGTGGTGAACAAATCGACTCCTTGGGATTACATGCGGAACACGCCGAAACGTGTGTCCTCGATTGGGGCATTAAGCGCGGCAGACAGGCCCAGGGCCAGTACCCGGCGGGTATCGGCGGGCATGATGATGCCGTCGTCCCACAACCGTGCCGTAGCATAGTAGGGGTGGCCTTCTTTTTCGTACTGATCCCGGATCGGGGCCTTGAATTCTTCTTCTTCGGTTTTGCTCCAGGTGCCGCCCTTGGCTTCGATGCCATCGCGCCGCACAGTCGCCAGCACGCTGGCCGCCTGCTCGCCGCCCATGACCGAAATGCGTGCGTTAGGCCAAAGGAACAATAGTCGCGGGCCGAATGCGCGGCCGCACATGCCATAGTTGCCGGCCCCGAATGAGCCGCCGATGAGTATGGTGAATTTGGGTACCGACGCCGTGGATACGGCCGTGACCATTTTGGCGCCATGGCGCGCTATGCCTTCGTTTTCGTATTTGCGGCCGACCATGAAGCCAGTGATGTTTTGCAGGAAGACGAGCGGTATTTTTCGCTGGCAACACAGCTCGATGAAGTGTGTGCCTTTTTGTGCCGCTTCCGAAAACAGGACGCCGTTGTTGGCGATGATGCCCACGGGCATGCCGTGAATATGGGCGAACCCTGTAATCAGCGTGGTACCGAAGCGTGCCTTGAATTCGTCGAACTCGGATCCGTCGACGATGCGGGCTATGACTTCACGCACGTCGTAAGGCTTACGGGTGTCGTTGGGAATGATGCCGTTCAGTTCCTGAGGGTCGTAAAGGGGTTCGGCGAACGCCTTGCGCCGTAGTTGAACGGGCTTTTGACGATTCAGCCTGGCCACGGCATTGCGTGCCAGATAAAGCGCATGCAGGTCGTTGTTGGCAAGGTGGTCGGCGACTCCGGACAGGCGTGTATGAACGTCGCCCCCGCCCAAATCTTCGGCGCTGACCACTTCGCCGGTTGCCGCCTTGACCAGCGGTGGGCCGGCCAGGAAGATAGTGCCCTGATCTTTCACGATGATGGATTCATCGCTCATGGCGGGGACATAGGCGCCGCCAGCGGTGCAAGAGCCCATCACGACAGCGATCTGGCCTATGCCTTGAGACGACATGACAGCCTGGTTATAGAAGATGCGGCCGAAATGGTCGCGGTCGGGAAATACTTCATCCTGATTGGGCAGATTGGCGCCGCCCGAATCGACCAGATAGATGCAGGGCAGCTTGTTTTGCTGCGCAATTTCCTGGGCCCGCAAGTGTTTCTTGACCGTAAGGGGATAGTAGGTTCCGCCTTTCACCGTCGCGTCGTTGCAGACTATCATGCATTCAGTACCGGCAACGCGCCCGATGCCGGTGATTAGGCCCGCACCCGGAGCGGCATTGTCGTATACGTTATACGCCGCTAAAGGCGACAGTTCCAGGAAAGGTGTGCCCGGATCCAGCAGCCGTTCTACCCGGTCACGTGGCAGCAGTTTGCCGCGGGCAAGGTGCTTGGCACGGGCGGTCTCGTTGCCGCCCAAGGCGGTTTGCGTCAGTTGTTCTTGCAGGTTGTCGACCTGTTCCTGCATAGCGCGGGCGTTGTCGACAAACGCTTGTGACCTCGGATTGATCCGGGATTCGATGACGGGCATTGCTTGCTGTTCCTAAAAAATCAAAGAAGGCGCGGCGATATATGCCGCGCCCCTCAACCGCATCAGACCATTTCAATAGCCATGGCAACCGCTTCGCCACCGCCAATGCACAAGGACGCCACGCCGCGTTTGCCGCCGGTTTTGCGCAGGGCGCCGATTAGAGTCGTCAGCAGGCGCGCACCGGATGCACCGATTGGGTGACCCAATGCCGTGGCGCCGCCGTGAATGTTGACCTTGTCGTGCGACAACTTCAGGTCGCTCATGGCCGCCATGGTGACGACGGCGAACGCTTCGTTGATCTCGTACAGGTCGACGTCGTCAGCGGTCCAGCCGGTTTTATCAAACAGCTTTTGAATCGCGCCAACAGGCGCGGTGGTGAACCAGCCGGGTTCCTGGGAGTGCTGGCTGTGGCCGACTATGCGGGCCAATGGCGTGGCGCCAAGCTTCTGGGCGGTCGATTCGCGCATCAGCACCATGGCCGCAGCGCCGTCCGAAATAGACGAAGAATTGGCCGCTGTCACCGTTCCGTCTTTCTTGAATGCCGGCTTGAGCGTCGGGATTTTTTCCGGCATGGCTTTGGTCGGACCTTCGTCGGTGTCGATGACCGTGTCGCCCTTGCGCCCGGCAACCGTAACGGGAGTGATTTCCCATTTAAAGCTGCCGTCTTCGTTGGCGGCCCGTGCCCGGCGCAGGGATTCCATCGAGAACGCGTCTTGTTGTTCGCGGGTAAAGGAGTATTTCGAGGCGCAGTCTTCGGCAAATACGCCCATGGCAGTGCCGCGTTGATAGGCGTCTTCCAGGCCATCCAGGGCCATGTGGTCGTATACGTTGGAATGACCGTAACGATAGCCCTCGCGCCCTTTCAAAAGCAGATACGGCGCATTGCTCATGCTTTCCTGGCCGCCTGCGACGACGACGTCGGCGCTGCCTGCCAAGATGATGTCATGGCCAAGCATAGCGGCTTTCAGGCCCGAGCCGCAGACTTTGTGTATGGTCGTGCAAGCCACGCCCAATGGCAGGCCGGCGCCCAGCGCGGCCTGACGCGCCGGAGCTTGGCCTTGTCCAGCCTGCAGCACGTTGCCCATAATGACTTCATTGACGGCGTCGCCCTGGATGCCTGCCCGTTCGATGGCGGCCTTGATCACAATGGAGCCGAGCTCGTGGGCAGCGAGGCCGGAAAGGCTGCCCATCATACCGCCCATGGGGGTACGTGCAACCGAGACTATAACGATAGGGTCAGACATGATTTGCTCCTGAGGGGTGCGAAAAATAAAGGGGATTTAAAGGGCCGCTTAGGTCCAAGTATTGGAGTCGCCTTTCGCGGTCGTAAGGGAAAATATCTTCTATGCGGCCTTGCGCGACACGCTCGCGGCATGCGCACCACCAGTCGGCATCGAGCAGGTCGGCATGGTGTTTCAGGAAAGCCGCCCGGACGCGGATGTCGCCCAGCAAGAAGTATCGAAACTCTTCGGGGAACACATCGTGCGGGCCCACGGGATACCAGGGCTCGTTCGATAGCTCGGCCTCTTCATTGGGTGCCGCGGGGATGTGCCGAAAATTCATTTCGGTCATGTGCTGGATTTCATCGTAATCGTAGAAAACCACCCGGCCAAGTCGTGTCACGCCGAAGTTTTTAAACAGCATGTCGCCGGGGAATATATTGGCGGCGGCCAATTCGCGTATCGCCTCGCCATACCCTTTCACGGCGGTTTCCAGGGCGGCGTCCGAGACTCGCGCCAGGTAGATGTTGAGTGGTGTCATGCGCCGTTCTATATACACATGGCGCAAGACAATGCTGTCGTCGGTTTCCTCGAGCAGGCTGGGTACCTGGTCACGTAGTTCAGCAAGTAGATTCTCTGAAAACCGCGCACGGGGCAGGGCCACTTGGGAATATTCCCAGGTGTCGGCCATACGGCCTACGCGGTCGTGCTTTTTAACCAGTTGGTACTTGCGTCGCACGGTAGTGTGGTCCATGCCTTCTTTGGCAATGCGATCGCGTATTAGCTTGAAAACATAAGGGTACGACGGTAGGGTGAATACGGTCATGACCATGCCATGGATGCCGGGCGCGATATCGAAGGCGTCGTGCGAATGCGCCAAATGATGCAGGAAGTCGCGGTAAAACAGGGTCTTGCCCTGTTTTTGCAATCCTATGGTGGTGTAGATTTCGGCCTTCGGTTTGCGGGGCAGTAACGACGTCAGGAATTGCACATAGGCCGCGGGGGTTTCCATGTCGACCAGGAAATAAGCGCGAGTGAAGCTGAACAGCGTGCTCAGGTCGTCGGAGGTGTGCAATAAGGCATCCAGCTGGATCTGACCCGAAGGGGTATGCAGCAGAGCGATGGCAAACGGATAGATCGTGCCCTGATTCACGAGCCGGCCTACCGCATACGCGCCCTTGTTTCTGAAAAACAGGGAGTTCAGCATGTGGATCTGGCAGTCTGGGGCCAGGCGCGGCCCGGCGCCACTGGGAATGGTCCGTCGTAGTTGCCTGATGGCCATGCGTGCGACGTTGCGGGCATCGGCGGGCAGGTCGGAAAAGGGGGCGGCCAGTCCGAAATCGGCCATCATGTTAATTAGCGATTTCTCGAGGCGCTGCTTGGCCGGGTAATAGACGCGGTAAGAGGGCAGCTTGCTGTCCAGGTAGTCTGTGGCGATGGCCGGCCGGACAAACAGGAAGTCGTTGTGAAAGTAATCGCGGTGCAAAATTTTGCACGACACCGAATTGAAGAATGTCTCGGCGCATTCCGGTTGCCGGTGGCCAGCAAGAAGGGCGACGAATTCCATCTTGACGGTTTGCCAGAAGTCCAGTTGTGCCGGCGTCAGGCTCTGTTGCGCCGAAGCGCCGCTTGGGCTGGCCACACTGTCTTTCAGTGCTGCGTTCAGCACCGTGGTGCATTCATGCACGCGTGTGTCGTAGTACTCGATACGCTCGCGCGACAGCTGCTGTATGTCGCGCCAGTGTCCCGACTCGAACAGCGATTTGGCGCGTTGCGCCCCATAGCGGAACAACGCGTAATGACGATCAAATCCATCGAGTATGGTCTGCGCAACGGCCTGGGGAGATATCCCGGGCCGCGCCACCTGCTCGATGCGTTGATGGTCTCCGTCAAACATCATGCCTTACCTTCTTGCGTGCCTGTACAGGCGCTACACCCCCGGGCAGTGGGGCCGTCAGTGCCAGGATGAACTTATGCGGTTTCGTTGAACAGTTCACGACCGATCAACATGCGGCGGATTTCGCTGGTGCCAGCGCCGATTTCGTAGAGCTTGGCATCGCGCCACAAACGACCCGTGGGATAATCATTAATGTAACCGTTCCCGCCCAATATCTGTATCCCTTCGCCGGCCATCCAGGTGGCTTTTTCAGCGCAATACAGGATCACGGCGGCGCAATCCTTGCGCACTTCGCGCGCATGGCCATTGCCCAGCTTGTCGAGGTTTTTTCCCACTGCATAGCAGAATGCACGGCTGGCTTGCAAGGTGGTGTAAAGGTCGGCAACTTTGCCCTGAATCAGCTGAAATTCACCTATCGATTGGCCGAATTGCTTGCGGTCGTGAATATAGGGCACGACGACGTCCATGACGGCTTGCATGATGCCTAGCGGCCCGCCTGCCAGCACGGCACGCTCGTAATCCAGACCGCTCATTAGTACCTTCGCCCCGCCATTGAGTTCGCCCAAGATGTTTTCTTCTGGCACTTCGCAGTCGTGGAACACCAGTTCACCGGTATGGCTGCCCCGCATGCCAAGCTTGTCCAGTTTTTGCGCCACCGAAAAACCCTTGTAGCCTTTTTCGATGATAAAAGCAGTAATGCCGCGCTGCTTGGCGGCCGGGTCGGTCTTGGCATAGACGACCAGTGTGTCGGCATCAGGGCCGTTCGTGATCCACATCTTGGTGCCGTTAAGCACATAGCGGTCGCCGTGCTTTTCGGCGCGCAGTTTCATGCTGACGACGTCGGACCCTGCGCCGGATTCGCTCATGGCCAATGCACCCACATGTTCGCCCGACACCAGCTTGGGAAGGTATTTCTGCTTCTGTTGATTTGTACCGTTGCGGTGTATTTGGTTGACGCACAGATTTGAATGAGCGCCATACGACAGGGCAATGGACGCACTGGCGCGCGAGATTTCTTCCATGGCGATCATGTGCGCCAGATATCCCATATTCGAGCCGCCATATTCTTCGCTGACGGTCATTCCCAGAAGTCCCAAATCACCAAATTTGCGCCATAAATCCATTGGAAACTGATCGCTGCGATCGACCTCGGCAGCGCGGGGCGCGATTTCCGCTTGCG
Source organism: Candidimonas sp. SYP-B2681 (assembly GCF_003971065.1). GTDB lineage: Bacteria > Pseudomonadota > Gammaproteobacteria > Burkholderiales > Burkholderiaceae_B > Pollutimonas. The sequence goes on along the minus strand of NZ_RYDV01000004.1, from coordinate 261,322 downwards.
CGAAGTCACGAACTGCATCACGCAGCATGTCCAGGTCGGAACCCAGGTCAAAATTCAAGCCGGGAATATTCATTTTGTCTCCAATGACGGATCTGACGGTTCAGCGTGCGACAGGAATGTTGACCAGTTTGGCACGGTGATGGGAAAGCTGTATTTATATTACGTTTACGTAAACGTCAACTACAAGGGTTTTCCCTTGTTTTGATCATTACCGGTCTATATTCCTTGGCGCTGTGCAAGAAGCTTTTCGCAATTGGCTTGTTGGCGCTGAATTTCATGCAGGGTCTCGTCGATATCTTTACGCTGCTGTTCCATCATGGCCCGGTGCTTTTCCAGCACAGTCATATAGTGACGCAATTGTGCCGTGGTGTCTCCCGGCCCGTCGTACATATCGATCAAGCTAAGGATTTCGGCTAATTGCAGTCCCAGCCGCTTGCCGCGTAGGGCCAGTTTCAGGCGAGTACGATCACGGGGGCCATAGACGCGGTTGCGTCCGTCTCTGCTGGGGCTGACAATGCCTTGATCTTCGTAGAAGCGAATGGTGCGCGGCGTGATGGCGAATTCCTGCGCGAGCTCGGAGATAGTCCAGGTGGGATCGGTCATGAAGATGGCCTATTGGCAGTTTACGTTAACGTAAACTATGATGCCATAATACGTTGATCAGGCATACTGCGTCAGGACGAACTTGGATCGCGCCCGGCGAGCGGAGACTTTGTATGAACCCAAACGAACAAAAATTAACCTACCCATGGGCTGACGTTTTGCCCGAACCGGGCCATGCGCATGTCGTCGCCGATGGCGTACGCTGGATACGCATGCCCCTGCCGTTTGCGTTGGATCACATCAACTTGTGGTTGCTGCGTGATCAGATCGATGGTCGCGAAGGCTGGACCGTCGTCGATTGCGGCGTGTCGCGCGATGACGTTAAGGCGCTGTGGGAAGACGTGTTCGTTAACGCGCTGGACGGCTTGCCTGTATTGCGCGTGATCGTCACACATATGCACCCTGACCATGTCGGTCTGGCTTACTGGCTATGCGAAAAATGGAATGCGCCCTTATGGATGACCATGACCGATTACGCCGTAGCTCGATTGTGGTCACGGCCCGCTGTCAACGGCAGCGCAGCCGGAGGGCCTAACGGCCAGTCGGCCGTCGAGCACTTCACACGCCATGGGCTCAATAACCCAGAAGCTCAGGAAAAAATTCGTCAGCGGTCGAACTATTACCCCAGCCTTGTGCCTGATGTCCCTGCCCGATTCAATCGAATGATGCAGGGCGATCGCATTCTGATCGGCGGGCGTTACTGGCGCGTTATCGTCGGCTATGGCCATGCACCGGAACACGCTTCCCTGTATTGCGATACCTTGCAAGTACTGATCTCGGGCGATATGGTTTTGCCGCGCATTTCCACCAATATCAGCGTGTTCGACTTCGAGCCCGAGTCCAATCCTTTGCCGCTGTACTTGAATTCGCTGCGCGGCTACGACGAACTCGCAGAAGACACCTTGGTGCTGCCTTCACACGGTCGCCCCTTCAAAGGCTTGCACGAGCGCATTGCGCAGCAGCATCAACATCATGCGGAACGCCTGGCAGAGGTGCTGGACGCCTGCACCGACCCTAAGAGCACAACCGATATCCTGCCGGTGATGTTCAAACGCCAGCTGGATCTTCATCAGCTGACGTTCGCCATGGGCGAAGCGCTGGCGCATTTGCATGCCTTGTTTTTCGACGGCTTGCTCGAACGCAGTGTTGGTACGGATGGGGTCATACGGTTCAAGCGCAAGTAACGTTATCGGTTAACGAAGGCCAGCTTTAACGCCAAGCCCAGGAATACGACGCCAGCTGTGCGGTTTAGTACCAGCTGCGCTGTCTGTGAACGCTGTACGCGCTCGCCCAAGAACCCGGAAAACAGGGCGATTGCGCCAAAAACCAGCAAGGTGGCGAGCATGAAAAGACCGCCCAGGCTTAGGGTTTGCAGCGCTACCGAGCCCCGTGCGGGCGAGGTGAATTGCGGTAAAAAGGCCAGGAAAAAAAGCGACACCTTGGGGTTGGTCAAATTCATAACGATGCCGCGACGGTAAAGTTGCATCTTGCTTTGTCGCGCGGGCTTTTCGGCATCTGCCGCCGTGGCGCTGGTGCGAAAAGCACCCCAGGCCAGATACACCAGATAGGCGGCGCCGGCAAGCTTCAATACTGTGAAAGCAGTCTCAGACGCCGCAAAAACGGCGGCCAGGCCAACCGCCACAGCAATGGTATGACCGACCAACCCGGTGCACAGCCCCAAAACGACCAGCATGCCGCAAGCCCGCCCCCACAAGGCCGATTGCATCAAGACAAACAAATTATCCGGCCCAGGCGTCAGGGCCAGCAGTATGGCGATGCCAAAAAAGGAGAGAGCCACTTCAAATGTCAGCATGGTGGGATCTTTGTTAAAGCGGTTTAAGTACAACAGGCATTATGCGCGTTGTCCGCAACAATTCGACGCCGTATCCTTTATTATCAAGCTTGCACGGTGCCGTGTCCGGCTCCGAAACGGTCTTGATCGATGTGGTCCACATTGCTGGCAACCTTCAATTTTTAACACGAACTATGGCTAAAACTGCTTCTGCACATCTGGATACCCTGCTGCAACATACCGGCGTGGCAGAGTTCGACTCCGCCCGTGGGTCGGCACCGGTTGCCTTGCCCTCCATGCGTACAAGCACCGTACGTTTCCAGAACCTTGACGCCCTGGAACGGGCGCAGGCCAGTAAAGCACAAGGCGACCGCAGTGTTACCTACGGCCGCGCAGGCATGGACACCCATGCCGCATTGGAAGAAGTCTTCTGCGAGCTCGAAGCCGCCGAAAGAGCATTCCTCGCACCATCCGGTCTGTCCGCTATTACCCTGGCTTTCTTCAGTGTTCTAAGCACTCAGGATCACGTGCTGGTGGCGGATTGCGCGTATGGCCCTGTGCGATACCTGGATAAGATTGTCCTGGGCCGAATGGGTGTCCAGGTTAGCTACAGTCGCGCAACCCCAGCCGCGCTTGAATCGCAGCTTCGCCCCAATACCAAGATGCTCTATGTCGAGTCGCCCGGGTCTTTGCTTTTCGAAATGCTCGATATCCCGGCGCTGGCCGAATTTGCAAAGAAGCACGACTTGATCCTTGCTGTCGACAATACGTGGGGGTCCGGTTATATATATCGCCCTCTGGAATTGGGGGCCGACATTTCCGTGGTGGCGGGTACGAAGTATGTGGCCGGTCATTCCGACCTGATGCTCGGGGCCGTCATGGCTAAAGACCCCGCCCTGATACAACGCATCAACGAGACGCACTACGCCATGGGGTATTCCATCAGCGCCGACGACGCCTGGCTGGCAATTCGGGGGGCGCGCACCTTGCCTATTCGAATGCGCCAAAGCGCCCAGAATGCCCTGGAAATCTGTGAATTTTTAAGTTCATGCCCTGACGTCGCGCGCATTTATCACCCCGCCTGGCCGGCCGACTCAGGCCACGCGCTGTGGCGTCGCGATTGCACTGGCTCCAATGGCATGCTCTCGGTCGAGCTCAAATTTACCCATGCCGCCGCTCGCCGCTTTGTCGACGCTCTTACGCTCTTCGGCATTGGATTTTCGTGGGGTGGCTTCGAAAGCCTGGTGCAGTTGGTCGACCACGGATCGTTGAAGCTTCACGGCTACTGGACACCTAATGCCCACGCCGTGGTTCGCCTGCACATAGGGCTGGAATCGCCCCAAGACCTGATTGCGGATATTAGCCAGGCGCTGGACCAGGCGGCCGCTATCTAAACGGTGCCAAGCGCCGCCTGACAATTGTCGGGCGGGCCTCAAGCCGCGCCCGAGGCGCCGCCAGGCGTAACGTTTATCTATTTTTTATTTACCATTTCAACCAGCTTCTGGGCCTGTGTGATGGTGGCTTCGTAACTGTTGGTCATGGTCGGCGAGGTAACGTACTTGCCGCCCACTGCAACGGTTGGCGTACCTTCAACGTTATAGGCTTTGGCCAGTTCGTCGGCACGCATGATTTTCGATTTCACGCCGAACGAATTAAAGACGTCTTCAAAGGCCTTGCGATCCACGCCTTTGCTGACAACCCAGTCTGTAATCGCCTTTGCATCGTAAATACGTTTGCGTTCGGTGTGAATGGCCTTGAAGACTTCGCCATGCAAATCAAGGCGATTCAGGCTTTCCAGCGAATAGTACAGTTTTTGCAGGTCGGCCATACTGGCATTGAAGGCCACCGGCACCGGCTTGAATACCACGTTTTCGGGTAGCGTCTTCGCCCAGGTCTGGATCATCGGTTCAATGGTATTGCAGTGCGAGCAGCTGTAGGCAAAGAACTCGAGCACTTCGATTTTTCCGGCCGTATCCGAGGGTTGAGCCGGTTCGATCGTTGCGTATTGACCTTTGGCGGTCTGGGCTTGAGTCGCGGGGACGAACAGCATCCCCGAACCGATAGCGACGAAAGCGAAAGTGCGTAGAAGCAGGTTTTTAAGCGACATATTGGTTTCCAGAACAATTCAAAAACAAATAAGACTGGCCCAGACGGTTTAAGTTCAGGCCCGCGATGGTTACGTGCAAATCGCTGCACCACAGACGGAGGCCGCCATCTTACTGGCGAATCACCGACGAGGCGATCTTTTCTTCACCGAGGCGAGCACGTGAGCGGTTCATTTCGTCGATGCCCTTGAACGGGCCGACCCGAACGCGATTGATCGTTGCGCCATTGACCTGCGCCTTTTGCACCTGTGCAGATAAGCCCATTAGCAATATGCGCGCCTTGACGGCCTCGGCGTCGCTCTCGGAACGAAATGCGCCTGCCTGCAGATAATAGGTGGTCTGGCTGCTTGCCGCGGGGGCCGACTTTGGCGCAGCGGCGGGCGCTTCCGTTCCCGGAGCGGATTTGGTGGGGACAGCCGCCTTTTGAGCTTGCTCGGGCTTGCCCAGGCTGGCGATTAGGTTTCCAAGGTCGTCCGGTGCTGCCGGCTTGGACGGGGCTTCGGTACCGGGCGCGGGCATGCCAGGCAGCGGCACGGGTGCCGTAGCGGTAGGCCCACTGGGGCTGACGCCGGCCGCACCGTTCTTGCCATACAAACCAATGTTAGGGTCGGGTGCGTCGCGCACATCGGGTAAAAGCGTTTGGGCGGGGTCTCGGCTGGCTTTATCCACGAAAGGCATGGGTACTTTGGTGACAAAAAGCGCCACGGCCACGGCGGCGGCCAATCCAAAGATCAGGCCTATCAACACCCCAAACAAGGTGCTGCCGCCCGACTTCGAGCTAGAGGTTTTGCGACTATTGCGGGCCATGGGGTGAATTACATCCTTTCGGGGGCGGATACGCCCAGTAGTTCAAGACCGCTGGCGATAACTTGCCGGGTGGCTTGGGCCAGGCGCAGGCGGGCAAGCTTGAGCTCGATATCGTCTACCAGCACACGTTCGGCGTTGTACCACGCATGGAAGTCTGCAGCGCAATCGCGCAGCCAGAAAGCCAGATGATGCGGCGCCAGTTCCTGAGCAGCCAGCGCCAGCGTATTCGGATATTCGGCCAGGCGCTGCATGAGGGCAAATTCCGTGGGGGCGAGCAGCTTGTCTATGGGCGCGGTCGGGACCTGGTCTGCCAGTGCCGACGACTGCGCCAGCATTGAACAAATGCGGGCGTGTGCGTACTGGATATAGTACACCGGGTTTTCCTCGCTTTTGGACAGCGCGAGGTCTATGTCGAAGACGAATTCCGAGTCGGCACGCCGCTGACTGAGGAAGAACCGCACCGCATCCTGACCGACCCAGTCGATCAGGTCGCGCATGGTGACGTAGCTGCCGGCGCGCTTTGAAATTTTCACTTCAGCGCCTTCACGGACCACCTTGACCATCTTGTGCAGGACGTATGCCGGAAAATCTTTGGGAATGCCCATTTCCAGCGCTTGTAGCCCCGCGCGGACGCGGGCAATCGTGCCATGGTGGTCGGTGCCCTGAATGTTGATGGCGTGATGGAAGCCGCGCTCCCATTTCGTGACATGGTAGGCCACGTCCGGAACGAAATACGTGTAGCCGCCTTCCGATTTGCGCATGACACGATCTTTGTCGTCGCCGGTACCCAGCTCGGTGGTTCGCAGCCATAGCGCGCCTTCGCTCTCGTAGGTATGGCCCGCTGCTATCAGTGCTTGCACGGTTTTTTCGACACGCCCGCTGGTGTATAGCGAGCTTTCCAGATAGTAATTGTCGAATTTCAGCCCGAACGCCTGGAGATCGAGATCTTGTTCGCGGCGCAAATAGGCGACGGCGAACATGCGGATATCGTCCAGGCTGTCCAGGTTGGTGGTGGCCGTGACCGATGTGCCATCAGTCGCTTGAACGGTTGCCCCCGCCTGGAAGTCGCGGGCAATATCCATAATGTAGTCGCCCTTGTAACCGTCTTCGGGGAAGTCGGACGCATCGGGTTCTATACCTTTGGCTCGGGCTTGCACGCTGATCGCCAGATTGTCGATCTGGTTGCCGGCATCGTTGTAATAGAACTCGCGGGTGACGTCATAACCCTGGGCCGTAAACAGGCGGCACATCGAATCGCCCAGCGCCGCCTGGCGGGAATGTCCTACATGCAGGGGACCTGTCGGGTTGGCCGATACAAATTCCACCATCACTTTCTCGCCGGTGGCGGGGCGATGGCCGAATTGCGTTCCTTCTTGCTGTACGTCGTGCAGAACGGCCTGGCGTGCGGCCGTCGATAGGCGGAAATTAATGAAACCCGGTCCGGCAATTTCCGTCGAACTAAGTAGCTGTTGCGAGGCGGGATCGGCCAACAGCGCATCGACGATTTGTTGCGCCAGTTCACGCGGGTTGCGCTTGGCCGGTTTGGCCAGCTGCATGGCAATATTGCACGCCATATCGCCATGCGCGGCGACTTTCGGTCGTTCAAGCAGGACAGTGGGCGTCGCCTCGGGCAGAATTTTGCCGACAGCGGCCTGTATCAGGGAGGTGAGTTGTTGTTGTTGCCCAGGAAGCATAAGACGAATCAATAGTCGAAAAGAGTGGTGCGAAGCCCATAGTGGGCATGGTCGGACGCCATGATCAGCGCCATAAGACGCAAACGCCGGGAAGGGGTAAATGATAGCGTGATTTCCCCTTGCATGGGCCAGGCATGGCCGGGGATAAGCTAGTGGGCACGGCCTGCTGGCGGTTTACGAGGGCATTGCGCGCCACCCCAGTTCGTTATGCAACCAGGCCGCGTAGCCGCTCATGTCTACCATGCCGACTTCTGCGCCGTCGACGCTACGCCAGTTATCGTGCCGCTCGATCAGGCTCTCGGTTTGCTGGCGGCGGCTGCGTCCCAGCTGTAAGTGATCATCTTGATAGTTGTACAGCAACGCGCCCCCGGCTTCGTGGATACTGCGGTCGCCGTCCTGCACGTAGCGCAGCAATGGGGAGCGCTCATCATGCAGAATGGGATTGGTCACCTCACGATCGGCTGCGGGCAACGCATCAAAGCGCAAAGAGGCGGCCCTTGCCTGCCATAGCATCCAGTTAAGTGCAACGTCAGCCAAGTCGCCCGCGGCGTCCGGCCGGTCCGAGGCATCGGCAAGAACGCCGCCGCCGATATCGCCATGCGCGCCTATAAAGGGCGCTTCGACGATATTGTCGCCCCGCGTGTCCGCTGCGCTTGTCAACGGAAATAGCCAGCGGTGCTCATGCAGCGCCACAGCGTGGGCCACCCACTCCCATGCCGGCGCGATCGTGAGGTCGTAATTGGCATTTTGCGATCCCGCCAAGCCGAACTGCGCCACGGTGTCGAAAAGGCCCATGAAGCGTAAATCTACGCATGCCGTGATCAGCCCGCGTAGCCTGTCGGTATACGAGAAAAACCCCTGGTTGACATGCTGGTTCACCAGATTGGCAAAATGCCGGGCCAACGCGGCGCCGCGGGAATAGCCGATGATGTCAATAGGAATATGGTCGTTCGGGCTCGGGCCTTCTTGCAGGGATGTCAGCAATGACTGCCACTGGGTTTCTACGATACGCGAGGCTTGCCAGGCGGTGACGGCGTCCCAATCCATTTGCGACGGATTGCCCGGGCCCGCGTGGTAGAAGACAGGTCCATCTTGATAGGTCTGGCTTAGCTTCCATACATTGGTCAGGTTCTGGGGGGCATTGCGCGTGCCATCGAAGGCAAACAGAAGCAGCCCCAGGGGGTCGACATAGCGCTTGGGCTGCTGCCTGGCGTAACCCAGCGCCTGGTTCAGTGGCACCGGCCCCAGCGGGTCCGGCTCGAGGTAGTCGCCAGACTGCGGCAGATAAGTGCGCAATACGTTGTCGTGCCAACCTGTGGCGGTGTCGAAGACCTGCCCAGGTAATCGAAGGTCGAAGGACAGATCGCCTGCTACGTGTTCGGCCTGTCCGGTGGGCGAGTAGCGAGCCAGCCAGCGTATGTTGCGCGAGGCGTCCGTCACAAGGCGGGGCGCGCCCGTGAGGTCGGCGTGCACCGCATAAAGCTGGAAGCCCGACGTAGCGCCAGCGGTGTAATCGATGATGCCGACGGGAACATGATGGGCGTAGATATAGCGGCGGCTGATACCGGGACTGGTTGAACCGATCTGGCTGAGACCGTCGAGGCTGGCGAAATCTTCCAGATTGCCTTTTTGGCGCTCGGCGCTTTCATGCGATTCGGCAACCACTTTGTTGTTAAGGTAGAAATAGTCTGTGCGGGCCTGTTTGCTGTGCCGGCTAATCCGGTGGCCAAAGGCGTTATGCGAATATCTTGCAACGTTTTCACCCTGCCGCTGAACGCCTGTCAGCCGACGGTTCGGGCCATAACGGAGCGTCGTGTTGTCAATCGCTAAAGGAAGTCCGGAGGGGTCGCGGCGCAGCGCAGGCTTGCTTGTGACGCCGTTTCTGCGGCTCGCGGCAAGCGCGCCGTCGGGGTTCCAGGCATACCAATATGTGTCGCGCGTGGCGTTACCGGTGTTTTGCGTTACAGCATCGTTCTGCGCGCCAATAAGCCTCGCCTTGTCGTCGTACGCGTAGCTCCAGAGCTCGCTGTGCGTGCTTGACGCATGGGATTGCCGCTCGAATTGCAGCCGCCCCTGCTGATCGTAATCATGGTGCTGAGTCCAAATGGGCCGGGCTCCATCGCTAAGGGTCAGTTCTTGCGCCTGCCCCTGCCGCCCCAGCAGGGTCTGTGCATGCAGGCCATTCCCGTAGCGGTAGCCGGCCAGGCCTGCAACGGTGTCGATGACCGTATGAATGCGACCTTGCGGATCGTGCCAGCTTACGCCGTGCAGCCGCGTATCGATGCCCCAACGGTAGTTCAGGCTTCCGCCTTCCGGTAAATGGTGGCGTACCAGACGGTGCTGGCTATCGTATTCGAACGATTCGGCGTAGGCCATTAAGCGATCTGTAAAGGGCGATCTGCGCGTGACTCGACGGCTGACCAGGCGGTTGTCGTCGTCGTATTGTCGCGATTCTGTTTCGTTGGGATGGGCGACTTGCACCAGCAATTTGCCGCGCCAACGTAGGACGGTTTCTTCTTCGCCGCGCGCATTTCTTTCGACCAGCCGAACGGGCCTTCCTTGCACGTCGTAGTGATAGTCAACCTGGTCGCCATTGGCAAAAACGCGATGAACCGGCAAGGGTCCTGGCTTGTAAGTAATTCGCTCGGTGCCCGTCGTGCTGGAACTCCACGAAGCTCGGTAGCCATTGGAATGGTAGCGCAAGACCAAACCTGGCCAACCGTCGGTTGTAGGCTCAAGCTGGCGTATCGCCCCGCTGGCGTCGCGTTGGATCAACGTGTTGTTGATTTCAATCAGGCGGCCTTGCGGGTCATAGCTGGCGCGGCTGCCCGGGGCGGCGCAGGTTGCGCATCCGGGCCCATCGACGCGGGTCAAGACATGGCGCCCAGCCTTGATGGCCGTTTCAAATGTGGTTTGTTGCCCGCCATTGTTCTTTATTACCGTAAGACCAGCTTGTGCTGGCGTGGCCGGCCGCACATACTGCAGCGAAATTTCTTCGGTCGAACCGAGGCGGCGGCTGGCCGAAGCAAGTACGGCGCGCCCTTGTCGGTCGTAGGCCCACCGGCTGATGCGTTGCTTTTGCTGCTGGTCGGCCGAGGCGACTTCGATGCCAGTCAAAGCGTTGTGATTGCCAGCCTGAAGTTCTGGTTCGTACAGGTAGTGGCGTTGCATGCCATCAGGCCGAATCAGCGTGATCAATTGCAGACGTTCAGGCCTTTCTTCAAGATGGGCACGGTAGTGGTATTGGAATCTTCCGAACGGCGAGTCGATGTGTTCAAGATAGGCCTTGCCGTCAACAATTCGGTACGCAAAGGAAAGGCTATGGCTTTGGCGATTGCTTACCTTTGCGATGGCCCCGGCGAGCGGCCCCGCTTGAACGTGACGTTCAATATCGAGCTGCAGATGCGGTCCGGCAAGAAGCCGTACCAGGAGGCCGCTGGTGTCGAACCATAATTCCCGGCCATTGGGCCAGGCCCAGACCCAGTGCTTCCCATTGAAGCGTAGCGTGCCGTGGGAATTGGGCACGGGCTGGTTTTGCGCAGACGCGAAATGGACGCGGCTGCCGTCAGCCTGGGCAATCTGCCAACTGCCGCCGGCGTGATGCAGCCTGGTGTCATACGAAAGGGTCCAGCCGGTGCCAAGAATTGAAGCGCGCCCGTCCAGGCCGTTATAGTGGCGCACAATTTCAATGCCAGGTAGATTTGGATTGGCGGGAAGGTCGGTTTCGAGTTGATATTTGTTTCCGGTGGCGACATTGATCGGATTGCCCGCAGCAAGGCTCAATCCGGGCTCGGGCGGCGCAGCGACGGCCATACCGCCGCTGGAACAGGGCTGGCCAAGCGGCGAGGGCCCGCAGGTGCCGGCCTGCTGGGCAAAGGCGGAAAACGGCATGGCGCACAAAAGCAGCATGACTGGCAATATTCGCAACATGGCGGCTCTTCCAGGGACTGAACCCTTCCATGTTGCCGCTTGGCAGCGCGCACAAGATAGAGTAGTGTATGAATGTGTCTACTGAGGGAAACCGAATATGCTAGTTGTCTTTCACTCTAAAGCCGCTGCCGAAGTGCTGATGTTTTCGAAACACGCGCTGCCCATACTTAAGGCCGCCGGCAAGCCTTACACCGATACGCTGCCTGAACGCGGCGTCATCACCCGCGACCAGCTCGACGCCGCGATCAAGGGTATAGAGCATGCGATTGCGGCGGACACCGAGTCCGAGTTTTCTGACGACAACGACGATAACGACACTAAAGAACACCCCATAGCACAGCCGGTAAGCTTCCGTCGACGGGCATTTCCTTTGTTGGCAATGCTGCGGCTTTCGCGTCAGGAAGACGCCGACGTGATATGGGAGCCGGCCCCAATCTGGTGATTTCATTTCGGATCGAAGCTGACGTGTAAGTTCCGCTTGCCTTACGCCAGTAAGGTCTGCCCGCGGCATTCACGCTTGATTCGGGAACGAAATAAGCCCAAGCCGCAATGTCATTTGACCGACATTCAAAACCGGGGCAATTGCGTACGCTGTTTGCGACTATTGTCCTGAATGTGATGAGCCCTGGAGCCGGTATGCGCAGTGTGGTGACGATTATTTTTAATCCGCGGCAACGCGTCGAACTCGCCGTCGACGTCGAACCCGGTGGTGCTGGCTCGGTGGCGGCACGGGAGTGGTTCGAAACAGCCTGGTCACGCCTGGGTTGCGAGCCATTGCGCGCCAGCGGAAAGGTCTTGATGCTGGACAAAATCCTGGGTGTTGCCGACGCCCTGGGTTATCTGGAATTGTCGAAATATGGCGACCTCGCGCAAGAGTTCGCCACGATGGCTGCCATGGCTCTTGAAAAGCCGTTGATTACGGTCGACTTACCGGGCTTGTCGGTGGGCTATTAGCGTATCCCGGCGCGCATGAACGACTGCACGAACTGCCGCTGGAATAACAAGAAGGCCACCAATAAAGGCGCCGCACTCAACAGTGTGGCGGCTGTAATGATGGACCAATCTATGCCCTGATCGGTCGACGCAAAAACCTGCAGGCCGACGGTCAGGGGTCGCGATTCCACCGAGTTGGTAATGATCAGCGGCCACAGAAAGTTATTCCAGTGATAGCTTACGGATACCAGGCCGTAGGCCACATAAATAGGCCGCGCCAGGGGCACATAAACCTTCATCAGAATCTGCCAGCGGCTGGCGCCTTCCACCCGCGCAGCCTCTTCGAGCTCACGAGGTACGGTCTTGAAGGTTTGGCGCAGAAGAAATATGCCGAAGGCCGAAGCAAAGTACGGCAGCCCCACGGCAAAAATGGTGTCGCGTACGCCCAGCCAGGACATCAGGCGATAATTTTCCACAATCAGCACGTCAGGCATGATCATCAGCTGCAGCAGGACCAGCATGAAGACGAAGTCACGTCCCTTGAATTCGAATCGTGCGAAGGCGTAGGCGGCGAGAGTCGACAGTATGAATTGCGCTACCAGCACCATGGTGACCAGGATGAAGGTATTTAGAAAATACCGGGCGAATGGAGCCGCGTTCCAGGCAGCCACAAAATTTTCCAGCGTAAGCGGCGCTGTCAGGTCAAAGTGGGTAGCGTAGGCCGAAGGATGGAAGGCGGCCCACACGGTGTAAGCAAGCGGCAGAAACCACACTATGCCGAGCAGCCAGGCGCCTATCGTATCGAGTTTATGTGTCATTGGTAATGTGTCCGGCGGTCTAGCCAGCGGAACTTCAGGAAGGCGGTCAGGGCCAATATCAGTAGCAAGACAACGGAAAGCGTTGCTGCATATGACGTGTCCCAGTAACTGAAGCCCGTTTCATAGATATAGAACAGCAACAGGGTGCTGGCGTTGTCCGGCCCGCCCTTGGTCATGACAAGCACATGATCGACCAGGCGGAAAGCATTGATCAAGGCATTGATCAATACAAAGAGCGTGGTCGGCATAAGCAGCGGCACCAATATGCGCCAGAAGTATTGCCAGCGCGACGCCCCTTCCAGCAGTGCCGCTTCGCGCAACGATGGCGAGATTTGCTGGAGCGCAGCTAGATAAAAAATCATGAAGAAGCCTGCTTCTTTCCAGATCGTTACCAGCATCAGGGCAGGCAGAGCCGTCGATTTATTGCCTAGCCAGTTCAAGCCCGGCAAGTTAAAGAAATGGGCAATTTGGTCAACCAGACCATATTGCGGGGTGTAAAAAAAGAGCCAGATGTTGGCTACCGCCACCATAGGCAAGATGGTAGGGGTGAAGTAGGCCATGCGCAAAAAACTGCGTCCCGCCAATTGGCGGTTCACCCATAGGGCCATAATCAATGCAATCGCCACCGACACAGGGATGGTGACGACGGCGTAGAGCAGGTTGTTCCACAATGCTTGCCAGAACACCGGATCATCGCGCATCGCCGCGTAGTTATCGATGCCCACGAATACTGCCGGGCGGTTGGCCTTGGGCGTGGAAAAGAAGCTGTGCCAGAGGGTGGCCAGGGCCGGATAGTGGGTAAAGGCGGCAAGTAAGACTAAGGCTGGCAGCAGAAGCAGCCAGCCGTAGACCGCGTTAAGCGATACTTTCATGCTTATTTATACGAGCGCAACAAACGGGTAGCCTCGCGCTGTGCATCTTTCATCGCCTGATCCGGTGTTTTGGCGTTGGTCAGGACCGCTTGAATATTGTCGTTGAGCAGCTTGGTGACGCGCTGATTATCATGCGTCGAGAACTCGGCCACACTGACTTCCAGCTGGTCACGCGCCACCGCGGCTGCCGGGACTTCCTTGACATACTTTTTCATTGGCTCGGTTTCCCATGCTGCCGGGCTTACCGCGACATAGCCGGTATCAATGCTCCATGCGGCAGCATTTTCTGGGCTGGTCATCCACTTCACGAACGAGTAAGCGGCTTTTTGCTGTTCGGGTGTGGCCGATTTGAACAGGTAGAAGTTACCGCCGCCAGTTGGGCTACCCCCACGCTTGGCTTTGGGCATTGGCGCCACGCCAAAGTCGAATTTGGCGTTCTTCAAAATGTTGGTCAGGTTGCCTGTGGTAGTCCACATCATGGCTGTCTTGCCCACCAAAAAGTCTTTGGGCGTGGTGCCCCAGTCTATGGTGCCAGTGGGCATGACCTTGTGCTTGTAGGCCAGATCGTGCCAATACTGCAAGGATTCGATAACGGCTGGCTTGTCCAGGTAGACTTCGTTTCCAGCTTCATTCATTAGCATGGCGTCGTTAGGAGTCGTCAACGCCTGGAACAGCCAGTATGCAAAGCTGCCGCCCGACGGGATCTCGATGCCCCACTGCGTTACTTGCCCAGCACTGTCCTTCTTGGTCAGTTTCTGTGCATGGGTGACCAGCTCGTCCCAGCTTGCCGGAGGGGTATTGGGGTCCAGGCCGGCGGCTTTGAACAAGTCCTTGTTGTAGTACATCACGATGGTGGAGCGCTGAAATGGGATGCCCCAGGTCTTGCCGCCGGTTTGGCTGTTCGCCATGAAGCCTTTGTAGAAGCCGCCAAGCCACTTCTTGTCCGAATCCGACTGCACCAGCGGATCAAACGGAACGACAGCGCCTTCGTCGATCAGGGTGAACATGTCGGTGGACAGCAGGACGGCCAATTGCGGGGCGTTGCCGCCTTTATGGGCGGTCAGCGCCTTGGCGACTGAGTCCTGGTAAGAACCTGCGTATACGGACTTGATCTTGATGTCGGGATGGCTTTGCTCGAACTTTTCCACCATGCCGTCGACAATCTTGGTGATGGGGCCCCCGACTGCGACGGGGTAATAGAATTCAATCTCGACCGGCTTGGCTTGCGACCAGGCCGGAGCGGCGCAAAAAGCACCGGCAAGTCCGACTGCAAGGGCTTTTAACAGAGTACGTCGCATGGTGTTTTCCTATCAAGAAATAGAGGGCGTGCGCGGCAGCGCTTTACCCGAGGCGTCAAAAAAATGTTGTTGGCCAGAATTCCAATGCAGCTTGATCTGGTCTCCCGGATTGGCGCGCACATGGCCGGCCGCCCGAACAGCAATACCGGTGTTCTGGCCGACTTTGCAAATAACGATGGAGTCCGCGCCGAAGTATTCGACGGTTTCTACGAGTGCACCAACGTTTCCACTGGCATTGATGGCGATGTGTTCCGGTCGCAGTCCCAGCTTGACGGCACCGCTTGGAATATTGCTAATGGCCGTGCCGCCGCAGCCAGAGATCTGCTGGGTCCGGGGATCCAGCGCCAGCAGGTTCATGGGCGGGGTGCCGATGAAACGCGCTGAAAATTCTGACACCGGATTGGCATAAAGCATGTCGGGGGTATCGTTCTGTTCAATTTTTCCGCCATTCAGCAGTACCACCCGGTCCGCCATGCTCATGGCCTCGGTCTGATCGTGTGTGACGTACACCATGGTGATGCCCAAGGTCTGCTGCAGCGCACGTATCTCGCGGCGCATTTCATGGCGTAATTGCGCGTCGAGGTTGGATAAGGGTTCGTCCATGAGGCACACCGGTGCCTCGGAAATGACAGCGCGGCCCAATGCCACCCGTTGCTGCTGACCGCCCGATAACTGCGAAGGCTTGCGCTCCAGCAATTTTTCCAGGCCCAGCAGGCTGGCTACGTGCTTAAGGCGGGGCTCACGCTCGGCGGCCGGTTCCTTGCGGACTTTGAGGCCGAATAATATGTTTTCCTTCACCGACAGATGCGGGAACAACGCATACGACTGAAACACCATGGAAATCTTGCGCTTTGATGGCGGCAGTTCGGTGACATCGTTGCCTCCGATATGAATGCGCCCTGAAGTCGGATCATCCAGTCCGGCGAT
Organism: Candidimonas sp. SYP-B2681; assembly: GCF_003971065.1. Classification (GTDB taxonomy): domain Bacteria; phylum Pseudomonadota; class Gammaproteobacteria; order Burkholderiales; family Burkholderiaceae_B; genus Pollutimonas. The sequence goes on along the minus strand of NZ_RYDV01000004.1, from coordinate 245,543 downwards.
CATCCTGAGCGTGGTCGATTTGCCGCAACCGGAGGGCCCCAGCAAAACGGTAAAGGTTCCCGCGTCCACCGTGAAGCTGACCCGGTCGACCGCGGGCGGCGCGTCGCCATACTGCTTGCAAATAGTATCCAGAGAAATAGAAGACATAGTTAAAAAGGGTAGGGCCCTGGAAAGTCGCCAATAACGGCATGATGCGTCACCAGCCCGCTGGCACCGTAATGATGCAAGTGATAGCCCGGCGGCTCAAAATTGAAGTGAAGTTCGGCGGGGTCAGCCAGATCCAGCACGATTTGATGTGCTGTGCCCGGGCAGGTTGACGCTATGGTGTTTCCTACTCGACACACAATCGTGCGATGCAGATGGCCGCATAACACGCGTTCGATATTTCGATACGGAGCAATGATGTCGACGAAGGCCTCGCGTCCCTTGAGCAAACCCAGCTCGTCCATCAGCTTGATGCCGGTCTCGAATGGCGGGTGGTGCATCAGGATTAGCGTTGGACGATCTGTCTGCTGTGCCAGGGTATCGGCCAGCCACTTCAACCGGTCCGCACAAAGCTCGCCATGACCATGCATGGGAACCGTCGTATCCAACGCCACAATGCGCAATGGCCAGGACTCGGCGGTATATTGAATAAACGGCGTACCGGTATCGAGGTAGCTGTGGTCGTCAAATACGGCGCGCAGGTTTTCGACGCTGTCATGGTTGCCCGGAATGACCAGATACGGAATGTGCAGTGCGTCCAGCAGTGGCTTCAGAATTAGATACTCTTGCTTCGTGCCCCGCTCGGCAAGATCCCCGGTGACTACGACCAAGTCTGGACGCGGATTCAGGGCATTCAAGGCTGCTACGCATTGCGCGAGGTGTCGGTCGGGTTTGATCAGATCTTTGTTTTTGCCTTCGCTCTGAATATGCAGGTCGCTGATTTGAGCAATTAACATGGTTTGTCCCCCTTGAGTCATGGTGTGACCGCGTTGTTCGCTACTCAAAAGCCCCTCCGGTATTCGTCTTTGTATGAAAACGATTTCATATTAGACATGAAGTGTTGCATCTTGATTACAGTGTTTTCCCTATGCCTGGTTTTATGGGAAGATTGGATGGTTTCTTATGACGTGGGGCCGCTGCGGTGGCTCGGCTTACGGTCCGCGTGATCGGTTCGGCGCCCTGCGCGCCGAACGCCGCATCGCCTTGCTCGTCCGCCCCTACGGGCTCCCTTCGCCTACGGCTCGCTCGACCCCGAACGTCCCTTCAGCCGATCCACCGCAGCGGCCCCACTGCAGAAGGTCAGCGCTTCCCATCTTCGCGCCGTATTGTGTGCCAGGCATTTTTGCGTGGTGGCCGGAGAAACAAAACATTTGTCAGGGCCGCCCAAATAGCGATCCCCTGCGGATCGCTATTTGGGCATTCACGCCCCGGATGTTGGAGGATGTTTTGTTGCTCGCGATGGCGCCGATAGGGTCCGCGCTTTGGCTTGACCAAGCGCCTTGTCATAGGTCGGTTCAGAGACCGCATTGCCAATGATGCTGCCGGCCTGTGCACCTTGGCCTATTCGCGTCGCGCTGTCCAGCCGCGTCGTCCCGGGGTTCGGTGGAGCGAGATAGCTCAGTACCCACACAAAAAGATCTAAATCCCTTCGCTCGACCCATCCCGACGCCATGCGCGTCCCGGCAGGCGGGACGCGCATGGCGAGCGTACTCGTTCTTTTCAATAAATCGGTGTGCCGGCAAGAAGGCCAAGGACGCAATCCGTCCCCGCGTCCTTCCACTATTCAGGGATGCAGTTGTGGAGTGGGTGGTGGGGGCAGGCGGGCCTTTCGGGGCCGAGCAAGCCGTACGCGAAGGGAGCCCGCAGGGGCGGACGAGCAAGGCGATGCGGAGTTCGGCGCGCGGGGCGCCGAACCGGTCACGCTGGCCCGGCTGGCCCCACCACCCACTCCACAACGTCTACAGAAAGACGGGAAGGTTCTGCAGGTATCTGATTCGCAGAACTACTGCATATTGAATGTCTACAGAAAGAAAGGAAACACTCTGCAGTCATTCGATCCGTATCCACGTAAACACACAGAAGCCACAAAGGTAGCGGAAAGAAACGCCAAGCAGCGTATCAATCCGCATGAACCTAGCTACGAAAACTACGCAGACGCCACCGCATCAGCCCGCACATGAACCGAATGACGATTCACAGCCCCCAAGATCGCCAGGAACGACGCCGTCACAATATCCCCATGGATGCCAACCCCAAAACCGGTAGCAGAATCACCCACCCGCAGCTCAACATAACAAGCCGCACGCGTATCCGTACCCATGCCAATGGCGTGCTCGTGATAATCCATAATTCGGACCCCAGCATCCAGCGCATCAACAAACGCTGAAATCGCACCGTCGCCATGGCCTACCAGATTGCGAACCTCGCCGTCGTCTTCCACCTCAACCTCGATCGAAAACTGCTGACCGCTCTGAGCCTTCGGATTCCCCGTAATACGGTGGCGTATCAGCTTCAGCGGTTTATCGCGGTCCAGATACTCTTCGCTGAACACGTCAAACACCTTGGCCGCCGTCACCTCCGCGCCCGTTTCATCGGTAACCCGCTGAATCGCGCGGCTAAACTCGATTTGCAGGCGGCGCGGCAATACCAGCCCGTGCTCTTGCTCGAGCAAATACGATACGCCGCCCTTGCCCGACTGGCTGTTGACGCGGATGACTGCATCGTAGTTGCGTCCCAGATCGGCTGGATCGATCGGCAAATACGGCACTTCCCACAATGCGTCGGGTTGCTGTTGGGCAAAGCCTTTCTTGATGGCATCCTGGTGCGAGCCCGAGAATGCCGTAAAGACCAAGTCGCCAGCATAAGGATGGCGCGGATGTACCGGCAACTGATTGCAGTATTCGACGCAGCGGCGCACTTCATCGATGTCGGAGAAGTCCAGGCCCGGGTGTATGCCCTGGGTATAGAGGTTCAGCGCCAGGGTGACCAAGTCTACGTTGCCTGTGCGTTCGCCACTGCCAAACAAACAGCCTTCGATGCGGTCGGCCCCTGCCATTACGGATAATTCAGCGGCGGCGACAGCGGTGCCCCGGTCATTGTGCGGATGCACGCTAAGGACAATGCAATCGCGCTGGTTCAGGTTGTTATGCATCCATTCGACCTGGTCCGCGTACATATTGGGTGTAGTGGTCTCGATCGTGGCCGGCAGATTGAAAATGATCTTTGATTCCGGCGTCGGCTGCCACACCTCGGTAACGGCATTACATACTTCCAATGCAAACTCGGGCTCGGTGGTGCTGAATACTTCTGGAGAGTACTCATAGCGCCAGGAAGTCTCGGGATGTTCGCTCATGCATTGCTTCACCAGGCGCGTACCTTCCAGTGCGATCTCTTTGACTTCGTCCTTGCTCATGTTGAAGACGATTTTTCGGAACGCCGGGGCGCACGCGTTGTACAGGTGGACGACGGCCTGCTTGGCGCCTGCGGCTGACTCGACGGTACGTCGGATCAAATCCTCGCGAGCCTGTGTCAGTACGATAATCGTCACGTCGTCTGGAATTCGGTCTTCTTCAACCAGCTTGCGCACGAAATCGAAGTCGGTCTGCGACGCCGATGGAAAACCCACTTCGATTTCCTTGAAGCCGATTTTTACCAGTTGCTCGAAAAAGCGCAATTTGCGCTCAACGCTCATGGGTTCGATCAACGATTGGTTGCCATCGCGCAGATCGGTGCTCATCCAGATAGGGGGATGAGTAATGGTCTTGCTTGGCCACGTGCGCTCGGAAAAGTCACGCGCGAACGGCACGAACGGACGGTATTTGTCTGAAGGATTGGAAATCATGGGACACCTGTTTGATATGGATAGTATCTGACGCAATCACCGGAGCATCTGGGACAAAGCTCTTGGGTACACAATAACGGTGATATGGAAAATGTGGCTGAAACTGGGCTGCCGAACTGCCACGAGACGCTAGGTCCGGCAACCGATCGGTAGTAGCAGCGATAGCGCGAGCGACGACAAGAGAATGCGCGAAGGATCGCGTAGAACACGTAACGCCGATCCGGCAGCGCGGCTGCGGGATACGGTGTTATGAGGAAAAGCGTGTTCGGTCGTCATAGGTGATAGTCAACCATATTTTCAACAAATAGGCAACTTTTATTGATCCGACGCGGGGATCACAGGCACGTCGATCAATACCGAATGGCGTCGCGCAAGGGTGATTTTGGCGGCCCGGCCGCTGCGCAATTCGTGCACCGCCCGTTGCAGATCGCCTACGGTAATGGGGTTACGACGGTCGTGCCATGCCCACCGCAAGACTTCCAGCGCCGGCTCGGACAAGTTCCGCGATAGCATCGCGATGGTGTCTTCGCTGACATGCCTCATGCGTGCACGTTGCTGAATGCTTTGTACAAACCCATACAAAAAATAAGCAATAATAAGGGTGCACAGCGCCACGATCGCCCACCAGAAAAACGGGTTGTATTGTTTAATCAGCGCAATGGTTTGCACACCGAGCGCATGTAGACCGCTATAGTCGAGATCTCGGCCGAAGGCAACAAGCCGGTTCAGCAGTTGATACCAAACGAGGGCCACCAAGATGACAACCACGACGCACAAGATTTTTTGCGTGGCGGTCAGCTTTAGTAAAGTATTGCGTAACAACGAAATGTCTTGGCGGGTGGGCTGTTGAGTATTTGCTTTCATATAACTTATTTTAACTATGCAATCGCGTCAGTCATTAGAACTTCGGCAGAATCAGCAGCTGGCCTTGACGCCTCAGCTGCAGCAATCGATACGATTGTTGCAGTTATCGGCTCAAGAGCTGGAGCTGGAACTGGCTCAGGCCCTGCTTGATAATCCTATGCTCGAGGACGAGGAAGAGTATGACATCGATGTTGTCGATACGGTAGCCGACGAGGCCCAGGAACAGGACGAACGTTGGCCGCTTTTAAGTTCTGCCAACCGTGCCAGCAATAATAGTGCTGACGACGAACAAGCGCGCCCTGAATCTGCGCTAACCGAAACTTTGCAAGACCATCTGTTGCAACAGTTGCATGTCACGCATGCGCCGCCGCGCGACTGCGCTCTGATCACCTTGTTGATCGACGAACTCGATCAAAACGGTTATTTGCCCACTTCGTTGGACGATATTCTCGAATACCTTCCGGTGGAACTCGACGTTGACATCGACGAACTACAAACGGCCCTGCGTTTGCTGCAGTCCTTCGATCCGCCTGGTGTGGCGGCGCGATCATTGTCTGAATGCCTTTGTCTGCAGTTGAATCACTTACAAGCGGTTGCCGAAACGCCGCTGCCTGCAGACATTGTCGCGTGCGCCACGCAAATTGCGCGGGATCATTTAGGCATTCTGGCCTCGGGAAATTTGAACCGTCTACGAGATGCGCTGTCATGCACCCAGCATACCTTGCGTGCAGCCCATACTTTGTTGCTGCAGCTGGAGCCCAGGCCGGCCCGCAATTGGGCCATTGCTACGGCCGATTACGTGACACCGGATGTGTTGATTCGCAAAGTAAAAAGCCGATGGCAGGCTAGTCTGAATCCTGCCGTCGTGCCGAAATTGCGAATCAATGCAGTCTATGAAAGCCTGCTGGCAAAGGCTCCAGTGGCTCCCGCGATGCAGGGGCAACTGCAGCAGGCGCATGGGTTTATTAAAAGCACGAATCAGCGTTTTGTCACCATTATGCGGGTCACACAGGCGATTGTGGATCGCCAGCAAGACTATTTCGAGCATGGGGTTCGCGCGATGCGGCCGTTGCTATTGCGAGACATTGCGCAAGAACTCGAACTGCACGAATCGACCATTTCACGCGCCACGCGCCAGAAATTTTTGCAGTCGCCATGGGGCGTTATCGAGCTGAAGCGTTTTTTCGGCGCGGCGTTGCAAACCGACGACGGGGAGACAACCTCCGCCACAGCGGTGCGTTCGCTAATCCTTAAGCTCGTAGGGGAAGAATCCAGCAAGAAACCTTTGTCGGACAGCCAGATTGCCATTCGCCTGGCTGAGCAGGGGGTGGTTATTGCGCGGCGTACCGTTGCCAAATACCGCGAGGCGGCCGGTATCGAACCCGCTATTTTACGGAAAGCCCGGGCGGCACTGGAAACCCCTTAATCGGAAGGGTAATGAAGCGATCTATCGCGATCGCGTAAAAATTTGTTAGCCTGGATTGATTTTTATTCGATCCTGGATGATAATTATTCTCATGTTCATTTGTATCTGCAATGCGATCACAGAGCGCCAGGTTCAGTCGGCTGTGGCCGATGGCGCCATCACTATGTCCGATTTGCAAGCTCGGCTTGGGGTCGCGACAAGTTGCGGCTGTTGCGCCGAGACCGCCGAAGAATATTTGCCCGGTGGTCGGTATGCCGGCCAGGCGACCGTTCGCCAGGAAGCCGGTACGCCCGTATTGAATGCCGCGAATGATTCCGGCTTGGTGACGATAGTCGAAACGATGGTTGCAGTATCGGTTCGGCGCGCCTGATTCGCCAGATAACCATCTAGCGGATCCTCCTGCTTATCCCACTATTTCCCCCAACGCGGCATTCTGCCGCGGTTCATGGCTGCGTCCCTGTAAAGAATTGTCCAATGTGGGCCCAAGCGCACTGGAAAGTCGGTGTCGCGTAATTCTGCAGCAAGGTGGTGGACGAAAACTCCGCTTTCAAAATACCCTGGTAAAGCTGAAAATATCGGACCGGCATGGTAGCCTTATACGCCAACATATGGTGCCTGCGGTACCTAGACACCCAGGCGCCCGCTATCGGTACTGCTATCGATCTTCACCTTGCTCAGGAGTATGGACATGAAAGGCGACAAAACCGTTATTCAGTATTTGAATGCGCAGCTTAAAAATGAACTTACCGCAATCAACCAGTATTTTCTACATGCCCGCATGTTGGATCACTGGGGTCTGAATAAATTGGGCAAGCATGAATACGACGAGTCAATTGGGGAAATGAAGCACGCCGATCGCTTGATGGAGCGGATTTTCATGCTGGATGGTCTGCCTAATCTGCAAGATTTGCACAAGCTCTTGATAGGTGAGAACGTTCCTGAGATTTTGTCCTGTGATCACCGGCTGGAAAGCGGCGCGCAGGAAACGGTGAAGGAAGCCATCGCCTATTGCGAATCGGTTCGTGATTACGTGTCGCGCGATTTGTTTCAGGACATCCTGAACGATACTGAAGAGCACATCGATTGGCTGGAAACCCAAATGGAGCTGGTACAAAAAGTGGGGCTGCAAAATTACCTGCAATCCCAAATGGGCGAATTAAGCGACTGATCGCGCTGTGCGCGGCGCCCCCATGCACGACGTATCGTAGGGGCGTCCCTTAGAAACTTTTTGCCGGGCAGTCGCGTGTGCGTCCCCAGGCGTTATTGGGTTCGCAATACTTATTGCGTGCGGCCCACGCGCAGCTAGGGCGATCAAAGAAGCTTTGAGCACTACAGGCTTGCAAGTCCTGGCGCAGGCTGGCTTGCCATGCTGGATTGCTAGGAGCAGCAGCGGGCTGCGGTTCTGGAGCGGGCGGCGGCGGTGCCACTTCGATGGGCTGTAAGCCTTGCTGGGCAACGTTGTAGCCGTTGTCACCGAGTCCCAAGTCGCCGACGTCGGCAATCCCATGAAACCCTTGATTCCCCGAAGCGGCAATTTGCACGGCCTCGTCCATGGTGATGGTTGTGGTGGCAAGCGCTATCGTAGAATTTGACTTGGTTTCGTCCAGTGATTTCGCAGGTATCTCCCAGGCGATTTGAGGCGTTTCGCTCGGCACGCCGAGCTGACCGTTCATGAGAGGCTGGGGCGGCTGCGCCACATAGGGCAGACCATTGGCGTCAAGCACTGGTACGGTTGAGAGCTCGGGGGGTTCCTCGATGACCGGTGCCACCGGGCCGTGCGCGACGAGCCAGTCGCCTAATCGAATCCCACCCCAGGCTGAAGCACCTGCGGCTACTAGTAGTATTACAAAGATGAAACGCCAGGACATTATTACCCTCTGTCTGGGAAAGGAAGCCCGGTAAATAAGCTGGACACTTTGGAAAAACGTATAAGGCTGACTGAGCGCTTATGCATTTTGTCCAAAGACCTGGCCACCGTGCTCGCGCATGGCATGGAATTCCACACCGGGATACAGTTCTTGCGCTACCCGCAATTGAGCTGGCGAACTTGCCAAGAAAGCAACGGCATCGACAACATCATAGGCGATGTTTGCCGCGTTGGCATCCATGAATTTTCGCAAGATTTTAGGGTCCGAGGCTGTAATCCAACGTGCCATGTTGTAACGCGATGGCATTAGCCGGGCGTCTACCCCATACTCTGTTTTCAGCCTGTGGGCGACGACTTCGAACTGAAGTTGTCCCACGGCGCCTAGCAGCAACGAGCCGCCGGCTGCTTCTGGGCGGAAAACCTGAATCGCACCTTCTTCACCCAATTGGGTCAAGCCGACCCGCAATTGCTTGGTACGCATGGGATCTTTGACTTCGACTGCCTGGAAAAGTTCGGGTGCGAAAAAGGGGAGCCCGGTGAACTGAAGGGTTTCGCCTTCCGTCAGCACATCACCCAGTTGCAGGACGCCGTGGTTCGGGATGCCGATCACGTCACCGGCATAGGCCTCATCCAACAGCTCTCGCCGCTGTGACAGGAAAGAAACGACGTTGTTCGGGCGCATTTCTTTGCCAGTGCGCGATACTTTCAGGCGCATGCCCCGATCGAAGCGACCGGAGCTCACGCGTACGAAAGCCACGCGGTCCCGATGGGCCGGATCCATATTGGCCTGTACTTTGAATACGACACCGCTGAATTTTGGCTCGTCGGGTTTGACTTCACGTTGCAAGGCCATGCGTGCGCCAGGTCTCGGAGCAAGGTCTACCAAGGCATCCAGAACTTCCTGGACGCCGAAGTTATTGATGGCGGAGCCAAAGAATACGGGTGTCTGTCTGCCAGCGAGAAATTCTGCCGCGTCAAAGGCCGGCGCGGCGGCATTGATAAGTTCGATCTCTTCATTGGCCTTGACGAAAGCATCGCCAAAGCGCTCTGCGATGATCGGATTGTCCAGCCCGTCGATCAGATCATCGTGGTCGGCCCGGCGCTCTTGCCCGGCGCGGAAAACGCGCATGCGATTCCTGCGGATATCGAAGACGCCGCCAAACGAACGACCCATGCCGACCGGCCATGAAAAGGGGACAGCGTCCATGCCCAAGTGCCCCTCGATCTCGGACAGGAGGTTTAGCGGCTCCTGTACTTCGCGGTCGAGCTTGTTGATGAACGTAATAATGGGCGTGTTTCGTGCCCGGCATACTTGCAGCAGGCGTATCGTTTGCGGTTCGACGCCATTGGCAGCGTCGATGACCATTAGCGCGGCATCGACCGCAGTCAGCACCCGATAGGTATCTTCAGAGAAATCCTGGTGTCCCGGGGTATCGAGCAGGTTGATTACGCAGTCGCGATATTCCATCTGCATGACCGAGGAGGCCACGGAAATTCCCCGTTGTTTCTCAATTTCCATCCAGTCTGACGAGGCATGACGACTGGCTTTACGCGCTTTCACGCTTCCGGCAATCTGGATCGCCCCTGCGAACAGCAGGAGTTTTTCTGTCAGGGTGGTTTTGCCCGCGTCAGGGTGGGAAATAATGGCAAATGTGCGTCGCCGCGCGACTTCTTGGGAAATGCTCATAGTTTTATTTTAGCGTCTGTTATCACAGGAGCCGGAAACGGGCCGCCATGACGTGCAGCACAGGATTCACTTATGATGACTGAACGAGGCCAGCACCGTGCCGGCCAATATGAATAGAGCACCAAATGTACGATTGACCCAGCGAATGTGCCGGGGACTGCGCAATAGCCGCAATATGCGGGAAGCCAGGGTGGTGTAGCAACCCATGGCAACCAGATCGGTAAAGCACAGCGTCGCCGCTATTACAACATACTGGATTGCCAAGGGCTGCGACAAATCCAGGAATTGCGGGACTACTGCCAGCAAGAATACCGAACCTTTGGGATTGGTGATATTGATCAGGAGCCCGCGCAGAATCAGTTCACGGATAGTAGAGCGAGTGGCTTGACTGGATTCGACCGCGACCGGAGCGGCATCGGTGCGAAACTGTTTGTAGCCCAGATAAATCAGGTAGGCCACGCCCAACCACTTCACTACCGCAAATGCCACTTCCGACGCGGCGAGCAGGGCGCCGAGCCCTACCGCGACCACGATGAACTGTATCAAAATACCCAGGATCAGCCCGACTGTCGTCCAGTAACCGCGTCGAAAGCCATACTTTAGTCCCGAGGCCATGGCTGAAATGGCGCCAGGGCCGGGCGAAAACGAAATCGCCCACGATGCGGCAAAGAAAGCGAGCCAGGTAGATAAGGACATGAAGTTCAGCCAGCCAGAATGGGATTGGCGAAATAATACGCCTTATTTTCCCAAGAGAGCCGGGCGTTGTCCGCCTGTGGTCCGGCTTGGGGCGCTGCGATGGCGTGGCTGGCCTGCCGAAGACGGGGCGCCCGCAGGTCGTGCGGATGCCGCAGGTCGGCCAGCACCGCCTTCAGGACGGGGGCTGGGTGCGCGGCGAGAATCACCGGAGCGTCCCGCGGGCCGGGCGCCAGCGCCATTGCTGCCGGTTTTGCGAGGTGCGTTCGAGCGGCGGTGCACGCGGTCGTCGTCGGCACGTACATGTGCCGGTTCGGCCTTGACCATATCGGCCGACCAGCCTGCAATGGTGGTGCGCTCGATAGGCCGTTTGATGACTTTCTCGATGGCGGTCAGTAGCTTGATTTCAGTGCGGTCGACCAAGGACAAGGCGGAACCTTCACTGCCGGCACGGCCTGTGCGGCCGATGCGATGCACGTAGTCTTCGGGGACGTTGGGCAGTTCGAAATTGACGACATGCGGCAATTGGTCGATATCGATACCGCGGGCGGCGATATCGGTCGCCACCAGAACAGCCACCTTGCCGTCCTTGAAACCAGCCAGTGCGCGGGTGCGTGCAGCCTGGCTCTTGTTGCCGTGTATCGCGGCAGCAGCCAGACCGTCCTTGACGAGTTTCTCAGCCAGGCGATTGGCGCCATGCTTGGTTCGCGTGAAGACAAGAACCTGGTGCCAGCCGCTTTCGCGGATGATGTAGCTGAGCAGGTCGCGTTTGTGCGACTGTTCGGTCATGACCATCGTCTGCGTGACGAGCTCGGAAGCCGTGTTGCGGGTGGCAACCGAGATCTCGATAGGATTGTTCAGCACACCCTTGGACAATTCGCGGATTTCATCCGAGAACGTCGCCGAGAACAGCAGATTTTGACGGTTGCGTGGCAGCAGCGAAATAATGCGGCGAATATCGCGAATGAAACCCATGTCCAGCATGCGGTCGGCTTCGTCCAGGACCAGTATCTCTACAGCAGACAAGTCCACTGTTTTTTGTTGCGCATGGTCCAGCAGGCGGCCAGGGGTGGCGACCAGTATGTCCAGCGGCTTGCGCAAGGCGTTGATTTGCGGATTAATGTTAACGCCGCCGAACATCACCATGGATCGGATCGACGTGTGCTGGCTATAAGCGCGCACGGATTCTTCGACCTGGGCTGTTAATTCGCGGGTTGGGGTCAAAATCAGCACACGTGGCTGACCTGCCTTGCGGGTTTGTGCCGGCGTTTGCAGCAGACGATGCAGGATGGGCAGCGTAAAACCCGCGGTTTTGCCAGTGCCTGTTTGTGCAGCAGCCAAAAGGTCTCCACCCAACATGACTTGCGGGATGGCTTTTGCCTGGATAGGGGTGGGATGTACGTAGCCAGTATCTGTAATGGCACGCAAAAGGGGTTCCGCCAGCCCTAAGGAGGCAAATGTAATTTCGGTATTCAAGAATTAACTCCAGCGACAGCCCATCGCTCGAGTTGAGAGATACCAATCTAGGCAGACGATAAAAGAAATTGAGAGCAAAAAGCTCAGGCAAGGCAAGAATAGCTTTGCAAGACACGTGTTGACTGGTGCGACACGTAATCTAGCATTATATCGCAGATGCCCGCGCTTTGGAAGATCGGTTCCTGATTCAACGCCATTGCGGTAATTTGCGGTAAATTGAGCATTATTATTTTTCCCGGGTTTGCCATGATAAAACGTCTACTGTTACTTGTTCTTCTTCCTTGCCTTTCAGTAGTGTTGGCCGGCTGCGGGTATAACGATATCCAGCGCCTGGACGAGCAAGTGAAGACCGCGTGGTCTCAAACCTTGAATCAGTACGAGCGCCGTGCCGAGCTCGTACCTAAACTGGTCAACTCAGTGAATGCCTACATGGTCAATGAACGGGCTGTCCTGACGCAGGTCACAGAAGCTCGAGCAAAGGTGGGCAGTATTCAGATAAATGCCAACGATCTTGAAAACCCGGAATTGATGGCGCGCTTCAACGAAGCGCAGGGGCAATTGACTTCGGCGCTGTCGCGACTGATCGCGGTATCGGAAAATTATCCGCAACTGAAAAGCGATGGCCTTTTTCGTGACCTGATGACGCAGCTGGAAGGAACCGAGAATCGCATCGCCACCGAACGCGGGCGCTATGTCCAGGCCGTGCAAGAGTACAACCTTATCGTGCGCCAATTCCCCACCCTGATCACGGCCAAGATTTTCGGCTATCGCACCATCGAAAATTACGGCGTGGCCAAGCAAGACCAAATCACCAAAGACCCAGAGGTCAAGTTCTCCTTGCCCGAACCCGCTAAATCGTAAAGCCATTGGGCCGGGCCGGCACAGTGCCCGGCGTCAGATAGCTGGTTAATAGGACTAGGGATGAACGCTGCTACATATGTTGGTCTATACGGTGATAAGGGCTGGGGCTCAAACTCCAGCCTCGTCCGGATGTTGGGGACGATTTTCCTCGCCATCGTATTTGGGTTATTGATGCCGCCGCCTGCATTGGCGGTTTCAGCCCCGGTGCCAGCGCTAACCAATTGGGTTACCGACAAAACCGGAACGCTCGATTCAAATACTCGAAGCCATTTAAGCCAGATCCTGGCGGATCTCGAGAAACGCAAGGGCGCACAAATTGCCGTCCTGATTGTTCCCACGACGGGCGAAGACACTATCGAAAGTTATGCCCGGCGGGTCTTTGACCAGTGGCGTCTGGGACGCAAAAAGGTGGATGATGGCATTCTGTTTGTGGTCGCAAAAGACGATCGGCATCTGCGCATCGAAGTCGGATATGGCTTGGAAGGCGCCGTGCCCGATCTGCTCGCCGGCCGGATTATTCGTGAACAGGTCACCCCCCGCTTCAAGCAAAACGACTACGCCGGTGGCATTACCGCAGGGGTGGAAAGCCTGGCAAAGCTGGTCGATGGTGAGCCATTGCCTGCGCCGGTCGCCAGCAACAGCGCCGATAGCATTGACGAATCACCAGCGATCATGCTGCTCCCGCTGGCCGTCATGACCTTCTTTATGCCCGCTGCTTTCGCGGCCTTTGCGGTCGGCGTCTTCGTTTTTCTTATGTTCGGCAGTTTTGGCTACAGTCTGCTGGCGGCGCTCGTTGCTTTCATATTAAGCAGCATAGGTCGCAAATTCGGTGCGGGTGGCCGTAGCAGTTCGGCCCGAGCGTCGCGGCGCGGCGGCGCAATCGGCGGATTGGGGGGCGGATTTGGCGGCGGCTTCGGTGGAGGTTTTGGCGGCGGCGGCGGCGGTGGTGGTGGTATGGGCGGCATGGGTGGCGGGGGAGGAGGCAGCGGTGGCGGCGGGGCCTCCGGCAGCTGGTGAACGCTCGTCGCACGATTAACCCATAGCAAAATAGCCTGCGCTGAGCGCTAAATTTAAGATCGGAATAAGGAGCAGCTGTGCGTCAAGTCGGGGCAAAGTGGAAACAAGTTACCGGTTGGGCCAGTATCGAGGGTCAATGGTTGCGTCGCAAGCACTTCTCCTCGGATGTACTGGCGCAAATTGCCGAACGAATCAAGAAAGGTGAACTTGATCACACCGGTGAGCTAATGGTTGCCATAGAAGCCATTAGCCCGCCCCACGAACGCAATAGTCACTTGCGGGCATTGGAAGTGTTCGGGCGTCTTCGGGTATGGGATACGCCCTTGAATACTGGGGTGCTGTTGTATTTGGCGCTGGATAAACATCGTATCGAGATCATCGCCGATCGTGCCGTGGCCGCTCCGGATGAGTTATGGGTCCAGGTCTGTGATCAGTTGCAGGCTCGCCTGCACCATAAAGATTACGCGGGCGGCATTCTGGCAGCGATCGACAGTATCGAGGCCATACTGCGTACTCGTTGCCCGCCTTTACCGGAAGGCCAGGCCCACACCAACGATTTGCCAGATGAGCTGGTGTTGATGTAAAGGGATTAAAACGCGGCTGGCGCGAGGCTGTCCGAAATTGTGCGTTCGTTCAGGGGTTTGGTCGTTTCGGGTCTATTGTTCTTGGATCTGCTCGCTCTCGGGTTTCTTAAGAGCCGTCGTGCCTGGGGCTGGGTGCGCTAGATTCGCCCGGCCCTGGCTTCGCCAGTGCTGCCCGCATCACCGGGCCATTGCGGGGCGCCCGCGAACTCACAGCGCGGACAGTCCCCCAGACTGTCCGCAAGCGTGCTGTTCAGACAACGCGGCCTTGTACCCCCGCAATGGCCCGGCAATGCGGCGGGCGAAAAAATCGCTTACCCAGCCCCAGGCACGACGGCTCAAGAACATGGATTGGCATCGACGCATGGTATTGGCGGGGCGATAGGTATTGGGTGGAGTGGGAGGATACGGTGGCGGCGGTGCCGGGTACTTCATGGCCGTGGCGTCCGGAAGTGGTAGCCATAGCGATCCAAGGTCGGCCTTATCGCTACGTCGCCTAACGGCCATGAAGCGTCATTCGTCTTGGGCACGGATCTGACACTCCGATGTCGGATTCGAATCAGTTACCAGCCGCTCGCGTACCGACAATGCAAGTCACATCATCGGCCTTATCGGGTCATCGCTTCGGGGGAAGGACTTCGTCGATCACAATCGGCGGGATGGAGGACTCTTTTATCCTTGCTTCGAATTCACGTAGCGTAGCGAACTTCGGGAAATTCTCGACGGCCTTAGTTACAAGCCTCCGACAGGCCGGTTCGTCACCGGTCGCGCGACGCAACTCGGCAACAAAAAGCGTTAAGGCAGCACCGAAAAATGGCCCAAAGTTGTGCGAATTCTTGTGGTGCCGCTGCTTCATATACTCCACGAGTAACTTCTCGCTTTCGTCGGCTGGCCAGTTCGGGTTCTCCTCGGCGAACATGTGGGCCAACAAAGACTCGATTGAAGGCGAAAAGTAATCCACATGATATGCGAGTAGAAACTTGTGCAGGTATTCATGGGACTCTACGGGACAGCTAGTTCCAACGATATAGTACAAAGCGAGCATCGGAAGACGGTCGCGCGGTTTCTTCGTATCCCGCACAAGCTGTTCTATTTTTTTTAAGACTTGTCGCATGTCGGTCGAAAGAGGGACTCCCGTCAGCCAAGCGTTTGCGAACATAGAAAGATATCCATTCAAGTAGAGACGTGCATCTTTCACCGTATAAGACTGTCCGTTCGTGATCCACATGACCGGCGACATTTGCATGGTAAGTCGCCCGGGTACTTCTGGCCAGAAATCATAGATATCACGGTCAACGTTCTCGGATCGATTTACAAATTCACAAATAACGCTGCGGGCGACGCGCGCAAGCCCCTGAATTGTTAGCGTCGGCTTTCCATCAACGACCAACAGGTCGTTATGAGTCGGAATACCTTTCAGGTTCGGCGGAAGGGGCGCCAGAGTGTGAACGTGCTTTGATCTCAAGTCATAGGCGATCTTTAGCGCAGTGTCTAAGTCGCCTTTCCCAGCTGCATCTTGTTGTTCAGCTGCCTCGCCACGGTAAAAGCTTGAGGGGAGGTGATCGTGAACGAACTCTCGGAAACGCCTGCCAGCAGCTACGTGTTCTATGGCAAGTACCGCACAGCGCAATTTCTCGGAGATATCCTGCGGAGCGCCCGTTAGAGCATCATTGATCAACATTCTTTTATCTTGTGCATAGTCGTTCCAGCTAGGCTCGAACTCGTCAAATTGCTGTGCCAAAGATTCAATCGATGCGACCAAGAGTGTATATGACAGCTCTAAATCGTCCGCAAGGCGATGCACGGCTGTGACATAGCGTTGTATTGCGCGCATTGCTCCAGAGTACCTTGCTCTGCTGGCTCCAATCAATTTCTCGATGAACGTTTGCGTCCAAACAATTTGCGCTTCGGCTATGGCGATCTCGGTATCAAAGGTATGTCGAAGGTATTGCTTTGGTAGAGCGGCCATTCCGAGAGCCGGTCGTTGCGCGAACAGCAGCCGTTGAGCAAGGTACTGATCCGGGGTGACGATAGCTTTGAAGCAGAAAGACAGGAGTGCCGCGAAGTCTTCAATGAGAGAATCACCACTAGTTGCGACTTGTTCTCCAGAATACGGGCCGCCGGGGAGTTTAGGTAATCGTTCAATGACTTCACAGCTTACAGTGCGCAGATCGCCAGATGGCTTGACGGGAAGGATCGTGCCCACTCGGGTTGTAATCGTCAGATTAGGGAAAAATCCGCAGTTCGTGTAGAGAGACGCGCGGTGAGAAGTCTCCCATCGTTCATCGGTCGTGAAGAATTTCCCGCTACTGATTTGAAGCATAAAGGTTGCTCACAAAAGTACACCGTTAAAGGACGTAACACATACTCTGCTTTGCGAGCCAGCTGCGGTTTGCGATCCGAGTTACACGTGTGGATTTTACGTCCTCAATTTTAATGGCAAGCCGGCAATTTAGCGTCCGCGGCTCCAGACTGGCGTCCGGCCAACCCAAACCGGAGGTCCGCTGTACCTTGGAAGCCGCCGCATAGGTCGCGCTCGGTTGACGGGCCGAAGCGGGTCGCATGACGCCACTTGTGATAGATTTCTTCGACCAAGGTCAATGAAGCCTCCAACGGAGTCAGTCACATGAAACCACGAATCACTGTCATCACCATCGGCGTTGACAATCTTGACGTGTCGCTGCGCTTCTATCGCGATGGGCTAGGTTTCCCCACTGAGGGTATCGTAGGTAAAGAGTACGAGCATGGAGCTGTTGTATTTATTAATCTTCAACCTGGTCTTCGCCTTGCGCTCTGGCCAAGATCGAGCATCTCCCATGACACAGGGCTCGCAGCAGGTGTCGCCAATCCGACCGAAATGACTCTAGGTCACAACGTATCCTCAAAAGCCGAGGTTGATGAAGTCATGTCCAGAGCGGCCTCGGCGGGAGCTGTCATCGTCAAACCAGCACATGACACATTCTGGGGCGGGTACTCGGGTTACTTCCAGGATCCGGACGGACATCTATGGGAAACTGTATGGAACCCGCAGTGGTCTGAGGCATCAGCCTGACAGGCAGCAATGGGTCGGAAACGGACAATGGCTCGGGAGCGCTACCTGCCATCAGCGGTCATCGACCGTCGTTTCTGCCCTCACTTCAAACCGGGCATCGACGCCGATTTACGGCCTTCATTGGTGTCCGGTACATTGACCATAATGTAGACACGACCCGGAAAGGATTCGCCGAAAAGACAAAAGCTCACGCGCGACAAACTCTGTCCCCACTAATATGCATGTCCGGGCGCAAGCGTCCCCTGATAACGGTTAAGCGTCTCAATGGAGGTTCTGGTTGACGATACGTACGACCAGCAACATCACCGGTGCCTCGATGAGCACGCTCACGGTAACTTGCACTGAAGTCCCTATGCAATGATGGCGTTGTGCGGGCCGAAATCAAGGTTTCGCGAAGACGGCAAAGCCCTGTACAAACTCGGCCAGTCGGGCACGAGTCGCTTCGTCCCGGAGGGTGCCATCCGCATCAAACATCTGATTCGCCCGAGATACCAGCAGACGGCCGCCCAGCCAGTGACGCGTGCCCAGGGTCCTTAATACAGGCAACCATGCGGTTTGCGACAGAATAGTGCCGAATCCACCCGGTGACGCCCCAATCACGGCGAAGGGGCGACCGCCGAAAACTCGTGCGATATCGCTGCTGGGCCGTGACAACCAGTCCATCGCGTTCTTGAATACCCCTGGGATGCCGTTGTTGTACTCCGGCGTACACAGCAATACACCGTCGCTGGCAATCACCCGTTCCTTTAACTGGACCACAGCGGCAGGTAGGCCCTCGCGCTGCTCGACGTCACCGTCATAGAGCGGAATGCCGTGTAGGGTAGCGGTGTCGAATTGGATGCCGGGCCCAGCCAACGACTGCGCGGCATGCATTAGCGCC
The DNA here is from genome assembly GCF_003971065.1 of Candidimonas sp. SYP-B2681. GTDB lineage: Bacteria > Pseudomonadota > Gammaproteobacteria > Burkholderiales > Burkholderiaceae_B > Pollutimonas. The sequence continues at coordinate 227,313 of NZ_RYDV01000004.1, read as the reverse complement.
GTGTTGAACGACTGCGCCCGCAAACTACCGGATATGCCGAGAATCTTGATCATATATGTCGTGTCCGAAAATATTCCGTCATGCCGGGGCCTCGCAAGACAGCCGGGCCGACTCATACCCGGGAAGGACATATTATGTGCTCCAGATAGGCGCGGCGTAGACCGGGAATTGTGAGGCTATGTATCCTATCGGCTTGGATGCATGAAATTCCGAGTCCAATGAAAAGCGTCGATTACCAATGAGTTTGGAGTCCGTTTTTATTTCCGAATCAAAGACTTACCGCGTTGCCTTCACATACTGCTTACGGCAGCTATGGGTGGCAAACGGAGGAAAAGTCGTACGCAATGGCTTATTTACTCATTCCAATTTGGGCTTGCTCCGCTTGCTGAACACGTCAATAGCAAGCGGTATCGTGGTGAGTACGCCCACTCCCACCAGGGTCCAACCGATGGCTTTTCTCTGTTCGGGCTCCAGCCTGTCGGCTAGCAAGAGAGCAATGCCCGCTCCGAGAAGTCCTCGCGTTCCTGCAATCAAACCGATTTCAGGAAGTGTCAATTCTGCCTTGATCATGTCTTCTTCCTCGCAATGCGCATAGGTAATGGCGCACTTTCAGAGTAGACCATGAACGAAAAAAAAACCACTTCACGAGCGCGTTCCGGGCCCTTTCGACATACATGGGGCGGCGGCCGGCCTAGTCGGTAGGCTGCGCGCGAGTTGGTCGGGGCGCGACACAATCGCATGCAGCGCCGGATTTCCCACAGCAGCGCGCACGTACTAATTGTTAAGGTGGCAGGTTCCAACCTGGATGTTCCATTTACTTAGGCTACTAAACCCAGGCGTAGCCCAACCCAGCGCTAACCCTGCCACACGACCAATATCGGTCCAATCCAATCGAAGTCGAAGATGCGGCGGGTCGCGGGAGGCTGGGACGAAAGTTTGAGCAAGCCGGACTAGCGGTCTGGATCGGGGAGAAAAGGGGCCGTTTGTTTAAGCCAGAAGCACAGGCCTCAGGCCTGGCGATGGCGAGTTCGTACATGGACGCCCCTTGTTTGCCAAGCATTCAATTCTTGATGACTCGAAGGTAATGATTGCACCCGTACATCCGGACTTTGGTTGCAGCCTTTGTGCTGCTGTCCCTGATGGATTTTGCTGGTTGGCGCCCAATCGGCCCCGCGCACTGAAGGTGCCGAGAACTCGGCGGGCTTGGCCAACCACGGTCTGACCTGTTTTGTCATCAATTCATGATCGCCTGAGCAATCGCTGGAAGGGCTCCTAACTTTTCAGTTGCTAACAACAATCGGCCGAGTGGATTATGAGACGTTCGGCTCGTAATCCACTCGGAACTCACGGCCGTGGGCCAGCAAGGCCCAAATAACCCGGGCATTCTTGTTGGCCAGCGCCACAACCGCAACATTTGTATTGCGCCGCTGTAGCAGCGTGTTCAGCCACCCATCAGCCCGGGTTTTCCGTTGGGCATGGGCAACCACGGCCCGTGCCCCATGGATCAGTAGCGATCGCAAATAGGAGTCACCGCGTTTACTTATGCCCAGCAGGACCGGCTTGCCACCGCTGGAGTGCTGTTTAGGCACCAAGCCCAACCAAGCTGCAACCTGCCTGCCATTGTGGAAATTCTTGGCATCGCCGATCGAGGCGACCAACGCGCTGGCGGTGATCGGTCCAATGCCAGGGACCTTCTCTAACTTACGGCTCATCGGATTGGCACGGTGCCAGGCCGTGATCTGGACTTCTAGTTCATGCACATGTTGATCCAGCGCCTTTAACTGATCCAGCAAACGTTCCATTAAGAGGCGAAATGTGCCGGTTAATTCATCCGACGCGTCTTCCATGAGTTGGGGCACCCGCTTGGCCACGTGGTGGATGCCTTGAGGCAGGACCAGGCCAAATTCGGCCAGCAATCCCCGAATCTGATTGGCTTGCGTGGTGCGCGCCCGGACAAACCCTTGACATGCCCGGTGCAGGGCCAGAACCGATTGCTGATCGACCGTCTTGATCGCCACGAATCGCATGTTGGGTCGTGCTACAGCTTCGCAGATCGCCTCGGCATCGGCCACGTCGTTCTTATTGGTCTTGACATAGGGCTTGACGAACTGAGGCGCCATCAAGCGTACCGTGTGCCCCATGGCCTGCAGTTTGCGGCCCCAATGGTGGGCGCCGCCGCAAGCCTCCATCCCGATCAAGCACGGCTCCAGCTGGATAAAGAAGTTCGCGACGTGGTCGCGCTTGAGCTGTTTCTTAAGCACGGTCTTGCCGTGCGCATCAACGCCGTGAACTTGAAATACATTCTTTGCCAAGTCGATGCCAATGGTTGTAATCTTCATGGTAGACGCTCCTCTCGGTTCAAGTGGTCGAAACAACACCTCCACTTTGGCACATTGATGCCGTTACGAGTAGGGGCGTCCATTCCATTGGCCCCGCCCCGAGCCAGAGCGGTGGGCCGGGCAGTCCGGCGAAGCGCGGACCGCAGCGATCTTTCGCCCAGCCTCCCGCGACCCGCTGCATCGGCTTAAAAAATGAGAGTCCGCCCGACTAATACCGAACCGACTTAAGAACTGAAACTGGCGAGTTGCTTGGCCAGCATGCGGATGACTTGCTCGCGTCGCGCACTGCCGTCGTGATCGTCGGACAGACTGGACCACCGCGGCTGACTTCGAGCCTCCAGCAGTTCGGCGGGCAGTCTTTTCTTACGCCACGCTTCAGTCAGCGCGTCCCCCGCTGGACTATCAGGATCGTTAAACGACGCCGTCTCGAGCTGTATGGGCCCCTGGGCCGCATGGCCGCGACGTTCCAGCGCCGTCACCAAAGCAAGCTGGCGTAGCGCCAGCAGCCGCAGTACAGGATCGTCGACGCTAAGCTCTTGGTATCCCTTCAAGCGGCCCAGCATGCGTTTACCCAATTTATCGGCCCCCTGCCAGATACCACCGGCAGCCGCGCCCAGCAGGGTCGCTGCCCCGAGGCTGATTCCCGCAGTGAATACATCGAGAGTCGCGCCGGCCATTGCCCCGGCGGCCATGCCTTTACTGACGTGAATGCCAACGTCCTTCAAGGCCTGCGGATGAAATAAATCCATTCCCCAACGCTCGCCCTCGAGCGGTAAGGTGTGGGCGGGGAAGTCGCGGCTATTAAAGTTATAGCGCTTCAGCAGTCCTTGCACACAAAGGTCCTCGCGCGCACGAACCCTTCTCCTTAACGTCTGTGTTGCCGTTTCCAGCGCCGCCTTGTCAGGCTCGCAAGGCAAGTGCCACGCCGCGGCGTCGACCAGCATTTCGGCAACGATGCGCATCGCGTCAAGGTGGCGGATATGCCTTTGCTGTGCAACGTCATGCTTCAGCCGTTGCAGCAATCCGGCGTGCTTATCCATCAGCAGAGCCAATTTATCGTACAGCTGCGCTTCGCCATCCAGCGCCGGTGCGATCGTGTCAAACTCTACGATAACGTGCAGGCCTAATCGACCCAGCGCTTCGCGCCACGCCGCCAGTCGTTGTTCGGGGCTGTGGGTAAAGTTCAACACGGGTACGATCGGATGCCCGCAGCTGGCCAAAATGGTTAGCTCGTCCTTGTGTTTACCGAGCACCGGGTCGCGCACATCCACCACGTACAAGCCCGCATCGCAATCCAACAATTTGTGCAATACACGGGCTTCCTGCTCGAAGCGCCGTTTACTTTCAGGGCTGTGCAGAAACCGGCGCACGCGTTCGGGGCCGTCTACGCGCTCTCCGGGCTGTGTCAGTTGATCGAGGTAATCCAGCAAAGCGATCCCATCTTCCATGCCGGGGGTATCGTACAGTTCGACGACCACTGCGCCATCGACCAGCAAGTGTGCACCTTCAACATGGCGTGTGGTTCCCGGGCGATCTTCGACAACGCCGAAGCCGGGATCGCGCGTGAGCGTGCGCAGCAGTGACGTCTTGCCAGTATTGGTGTGGCCAACCACGGCCAGACGCAAAGGAACGTCAGGTCTGGGCATGCGGCTCTCGGGATAAGGAATCGCCAGGCTGTGCGGCGGTGAGCCATGCCAGCCCGGCGCTTAGGGTTATGTGTAATTGTTCCGCACTGAATCCCGCTGCACGAAGGCGGTCGTGCCATGCGGCACTACGCGTATCCTGCGCAATATTGGCCGGTGACTGGCCCTGCACCACAATGTGCGCTTCACCCGCCAGGCTGGCAAGATCAGCCAGCAGCGCAACGGTGCCGCGGTCGGGGGTTTGTTGTGCATCGCAGACCATCAACAACTGGCGCGGGCTCTGCTGCTGCAGCCGATCGAGCAGGCTTTTGCGCTGGGGCCGGGTATCGATGATGCCCAGATCGACAACGGTAGACGGCAGATTGGCCGGCGGCCAGTCCGTGTCTGGGGGGAGTTCTATTCCCACCAGCAGTGGCTGGTCAACGTCGTACGATGTGTGAGGCCGGGGGTGAAGCTGTGCCTGGAATGCAGCGGTGGCGGGCGCGTCTATCCCTGCCTTCTGGCTCGCCGGAGCGAGCCGGTGGCGCAGTTCGGCATAGCCGGGCAGGCTTTCGTCCAGTCCGATCGCGGTAAGGTTCTTACGTGCCATGACCAGGCCCAGCACCAGGCATATCAACCGCGGTAATAAGCCGTATGCCACGACGCAGCCTATCAACCAGCTCGACCACAGTGCCTGCGCCGACTCGGGAAGGGCCTGCAGCCCATTGCTTGCTCGAACCACGGACTCGGGCGGAATGGCAAAGCCCAGCAGCGCCGGCAGCCATCCAAGCGAGGCCGTCAGCGAAACGAAGGTATCGGCGGATAAGAGTGTGGTTTCCCAATTGAAGCCGTAACGCCGGGCCGAAAGTATGCCCAGCAGCGTCAGCAACATGCTCAGTAGGGCGGTAGACCAGAGCCCATGGCTGACCGTGCCGAGTATCCAGCGCAGAGCGTTATTGCGGCCTAAAACCTCTACCAGGGCCCGCGGCACCAGCGCGGCATCCGGCCCTCGCGCCAATCGGCGCGTAAGCCACAGCCAGGCTTCGCCGAGCCAAGTTCCAGTGGTCGTGCTCGTGATGGTAAAGCTAAGGAGCCAGAATAGAAACGCCAGGCCGTTGAGCCCGAGCATCGCCACCAGGGCAAGCAACACGTTGACCGACCGGCTGCCGTCGCCCAGTGCGCCCAGCGCCGTCGCAGCACCCGCCAACACGCTGAGCAGCCACATGGCCAGTAGGGCGACTTTGGAAAGCTGAGTCCATTTCGCAATGAGCTGATCGATTTTCTCGCGCCGGCCAAGGTAGTCAGCGCGCAACAGTATTTTTTCAGGAAAGCTCTGCGCCTCGGCACGGGCGCGGCGGACTTCGTTTGCGTCCTCCAGCGGGCCCCACAGCGCTTCGCGCAGCCGCAGTGTTTCGGCCAGCCAGTATCGGTTGAACCTTGGTTGACCGAGGCTGGCCTGCGCTTGAGCCTCAGGCATCCGTCGTATAAGAATTGACAGCAGGCTTGGTGAACCATTGGTCCAGCTTGCGGTGGGCCTGGTCCTTGACATCGGGAGTGATGTAAAACATGACCGTCGCCAAGGCTGCGGCCATAACACTAAGGTCGTCGGTATAGCCTATTAGCGGCGCCAAATCAGGAATGGCATCCAGCGGGAAAATAAAATAGCCCAGGGCGCCATAAATGACGCGTTTCGCCCACTTTGGTGTGTTGGGACTTTGCACGGCGTAGTAAAGGTACAGTGCTTTTTCCAACGTGCCGCGTCCGACCGATTGGGCACGGGGTCCAAGCTTCTGCCAAAAGCGGCGGGGCGTGTATTCGTTCTGATACCGGAATTTATCCATGATGCCTCCAGTCTGCTGGCGTTAAATGTATAGCGTATTGTATCGGTCACTGCACGCTTTGAGCGGGTGGACGTATTCAGGGAAGGCATAAAAAAGGGCACTCGAGTGGTCGAAGTGCCCGGGGACTGAACGCTATTGCCTGGTCCCGCAAGGTGGACCGCGGCGAATACTATCTTTTCTTGACGATAAGCCCGTAAATAAACAGCACAATAATGGCACCGACGATGGATCCGATCCATCCCGCGCCCTCTCCGGCCTGATAAAAGCCTAAGGCGGCACCCAGGTAACCGGCGACAATCGAGCCGACGATACCCAGGATAATGGTCAGGATGATTCCGAACTTTTGTTCCCCCGGCATGATTGCCCGTGCTAGTAGACCTACGATGAAGCCAACTACGATCATGCTGATAATGCCCATGGCGTTTTGTATCCTTTAAATGAGGAAAATGACTGATTGGGAATTATGGTGCTAGTCGGCTGTGACGCCGACTGTGTGCGTCAATCATAGGGATGCGGGGGCGTGACGTCTACCGTCGAGCGACGATTTTTGTATCGAAAGGTTGCCATACTCCGGCCTCGATTCTTGGATAACCGTCCAATTTACGGAGTCTGAAGGTGCAGTGGCCCGGGGCACGTCCGGCGAAAGTTTGAGCCCGCCGCGCAGTCGGCCTGGAGGGGGAATCAAGAGCGCGCTGTTCGCGCGGGACGCTTACGGACAGCCGGGGGCTGTCCGTTCCGCAAGTTCGCGCTCGCCCCCTCTGGGGCGATTGCAAGGGCAGTCCCGGAACGGGACCGAAGGCGATACTTGAGCCGGACGTGCCCCGGGCCACTGCACCTGTTAAGAACCCGCAACACTACTGAGGAGTCGGCCATAGCGTCCAAAGAAACGGTAACGAGGCAACTTAATAACCGCCAGCTGCCGCCAAAGAACCCGCAGTCGATCCCTCCACATCCAGCCCCTCCTGCGACAGGAAATCAAGGCTAGGCATCAGCGACAGCAAATGGCGGCTGTATTCATGCTTCGGAGCAGAAAATAAGGTCTCGGTATCGGCCACCTCAAGAAGCTGCCCGTGCCGCATCACACCGACGCGGTCGCACATTTGGCGGATCACCGGCAAATCGTGACTGATGAACAGAATCGTCAATCCCAGAGTCTCTTGGAGATCCTTCAATAGATTCAAAATCTGCGCCTGTATTGACACATCCAAGGCAGAGGTCGGTTCATCGCAGATAAGGAAGCGCGGTCGCGTCGCCAATGCGCGTGCAATACAAATCCGCTGCCTCTGGCCACCCGAAAACTCATGAGGAAAGCGTGACAAGGCCTGCGTGCCAAGCCCCACATAGTCCAGTAGACCGCTGACAATCTGACGCGTAATTTTCTCTGTTGTCGCGATCTTGTGAAAACGTATTGGCTCCGCCACGATGTCCAGAATACGCATGCGAGGATTCAGCGACGAGAACGGGTCCTGGAACACCATCTGAATCTGGCGTCGGAACGCATTCATCATTTTTTGATTGTTAAGTTGCGTAATGTTCACGTCATTGAACGTCACCGAGCCATTAGTGGTCTGGTACAGACCTGCGATCAAGCGCGCAATGGTCGACTTTCCCGAGCCCGACTCGCCCACCAAACCGAAGACCTCACCCTCCTTGATATGGAAGCTGACGTTCTTCACCGCGTCGAGATGAATGCGGTTCCGCTTGAAGAAGGAATTTTTCAGCACGAAACGCATGCTCAGGTCTTCCACCTGAAGCAACGGTTTGGCCGAATGTTCCCCGTATGTGCGTTGCTGTCCAAGCCAACGCGTTGCCACCTCAAGATCTTCTTTGTCCGCCGGTGCAATGACGTCTTCGATGTAGGTGACCATCGGAAAGCGGCGCAGCTTTATATCCGAACGAGGCACTGCGGAAATCAGACTCTTAGTATAGAGATGCTGCGGATTACTTAACAGATACTTAGTTGCCCCTTCTTCGACCAGTTTGCCGCGATAAAGCACGGCGACCCGGTCGGTGACTTCGGCGATCACGCCCATATCGTGCGTGATCAGGATCATGCCGACCTGCTTTTCTTTACAGAGCTTGCGCAAAAGATCCAGAATTTGTGCCTGTATGGATACGTCCAGCGCGGTTGTTGGTTCGTCGGCAATGATCACTTCGGGTTCGCAACACAAAGCCAATGCAATGACGACACGCTGACGCATTCCACCTGAAAATTGGTGGGGATATTGTTCCAGCCTTATTTTGGCATCGGCTATGCCGACGCTGTCCAAGAGTTCGATTGCGCGAGCCCGTGCCTGTGCGGCATTCAGCGGCAGGTGCACCTGCATGGTTTCGATCAGCTGGCTTCCTATGGTTTGCAAGGGGTTCAAAGAGGTCAGCGGATCCTGGAAAATCATGCCTATACGGCGCCCGCGAACTGCACGGAACTCATGCGGGCCAAGCTTGTCGATGCGCTCGCCGTTCAATAGCACGGCACCCCGGGTCATCTTGCCGGGTGGTTCCAGCAGCCCGATGACGGCGTTGCCGATGGTTGATTTTCCCGCGCCCGATTCTCCCACCACGCCCAGTATTTCACCTTTCTGCAGAGACAGGCTTACATCCTGAATGGCCACTACCTTGCCGCGCCGACTGGAAAATTCGATGCGCAGATTTTCAATTTCGAGCAATGCCATATGCAAGCCTTAACGAAGCTTGGGATTGAGCGCATCGCGCAGCCAATCGCCCAGCAAATTAACCGACAAGGCCAGCAAAACCAATGCAACACCCGGGAAGATGGAAATCCACCAATCGCCTGAAAACAGGTAGCTATTGCCTATGCGGATAAGGGTGCCCAGCGAAGGAGTCGTCGGGGGGATGCCCACGCCCAGGAACGATAACGTGGCTTCCGTAATAATGGCGATCGCCAGATGAATGGTGGCAATGACCAGGACGGGGCCCATGACGTTGGGCAGAACGTGGCGGCGCAGCACCATGAAAGGGCCCATGCCAATCAGCCTTGCAGCTTGCACGTATTCTTTATTGCGCTCAACCATGGTCGCGCCACGTACGGTGCGCGCGTATTGCACCCATCCCGAAATTCCTATCGCAAAGATAAGCACGTACAGCGATAGGCTGTCCTGGGAATCCCGAGGCAGCAAGCCGCGGGCGATGCCGTCGATTAGCAAGGCAATAAGAATGGCGGGAAAGGACAATTGCACATCGGCAATGCGCATAATGATGCTATCAATCCTGCCCCCCACATATCCACTGATCAAACCCAGCGATACGCCGATAATCAGTGAGAACATGACCGACGCAAAACCGACCAGTAACGATATGCGCGAGCCATACAAGATGGCGGACAACATGTCGCGGCCTTGGTCATCGGTGCCCAGCAAAAAGCGTGGGTCACCTTCGCCCGACCATGCCGGCGGAATATTGGCATCCAGTAAATCCAGAGTGGCCAGGTCGAAAGGATTATGCGGCGCGATCAGGGGCGCGCACACGGCCCCGGCGATGATGGCGAACGCGACAAGCGCAGAGATAATCGCCGTGGGAGAGCGGCGGAAGCTGTAGAAAACATCGCTGTGAAAAGCGCGCGAGATAACATTTTGGGTCATGTTCTGGACCTTCTAGCTTTTTTGCACACGCAGTCGCGGGTCGACAGCGAAATACAGGAGGTCAACGATCAGGTTAATGATCACAAAAAAGAAGGCGATCAATAACAAATAGGCGGCCATCACCGGGATATCCACCGAGCCAATCGACTGAATGAACAGCAAACCCATGCCTGGCCATTGAAAGACCGTTTCGGTAATGATCGAGAACGCGATAATTGACCCAAGTTGCAGGCCGGTAATGGTAATGACGGGTACGAGCGTGTTTTTGAGGGCGTGGCGGAAATTGATGATGCGATCAGGCAGGCCTCGGGCACGCGCAAACTTGATGAAATCGGCCTGCATGACTTCCAGCATCTCGGCACGTACCAGCCGCATGATCAAGGTCATTTGGAAAAGCGCAAGCGTAAATGCCGGCATTATCAAAGACTGCCAGCCGCTGTTGGTCAGAAAGCCGGTCGACCACCAGCCCAGCTGTACGACGTCACCACGCCCGAAGCTGGGCAGCCAGTGCAGCATGACGCCAAAGAACAGGATCATCAAAATGCCGATCAGAAAGGTCGGCAGCGAAATCCCGATCAGGGAAATGGTCATGAAGGTCCGCGACAAGATGCCGTTTCGCCTGAGGGCCGTGTAAATCCCCATCGGTATACCCAAAAACAGCGCCATCACCGCCGACACGAGCGAGAGTTCAAGCGTGGCAGGCAGGCGGCTTTCGATAAGCTCACTGACGGGCCGGCGCTGACGGTACGACATGCCGAAATCGCCTTGGGCAGCCTTGCCGATGAAGCGCGCATATTGCAGCAAGAAGGGGTCGTCCAAGCCAAGCTGCTTGCGTATTTCAGCGCGCTGCTCAAGGGTGGTGTCCTGGCCGACCATATTATTGATGGGGTCGCCGACATACCGGAACATGGCGAAAGCAATGAAGCCGACGGCGAGCATCACGAATATCGACTGGAAGATCCGTCGGGCAATGAAGTTGAGCATGTGGGAAGTCTCTAGAAACCAGGCCGGCAGGGCAGGCCGCAAGCTTCGGGAAGCTCGCGGCCTGCGCCGGCGTTATCCTGACTGGTTCAGGGCATTACGACGTTGCGGATGTCCAGCACATCGTCGGCGCGCTGTGCAAGCTTGATGCCCTTCTTGATGCCCCACGACATAGGTTGCTGATGCAGGGGCAGGTAGCCATAGTCGTTATGCAACATGGTGAAGGCTTCCTTGATCATGGCATTGCGTTTAGCCTGGGCGGTTTCAACGTCGATTTTCGCGGTAAGGGCGTCGATTTCTTTATTGCAATAACCGCCGAGATTGAACTGGCCCGCTGCCGTTTTTGAGTCGCGGCAGGAAACCAGGTTGGTCAGCGAATTAGCCGCGTCGATGGAACTGGGCGTCCATCCCAGCATATACATGCTGGTGTTGTTGCCGGCCTGTAGCAAAATCTTGGCAAAGTACTTGGACTTGGTCTGTGCCAGCAGGTCGATTTTGATGCCGACACGGGCCAGCATACTGGCTACGGCCTGGCACACCTTTTCGTCGTTGACGTAGCGGTCGTTGGGGCAATCCAGCTGTACGCTGAAGCCGTCGGGATACCCCGCGTCGATCAATAGTTGCTTGGCCTTGGCGACGTCAGCCTTGTAGGGGGTTCCGAACGATTCATCAAAGCCGTTGATCTTGTCGCCGATAAGCGTGCCCAGCGGTTTAGCGGCTCCGCGCATAATCTTCTGATTGATGACGCTGGTGTCCACTGCCAGATCGACCGCCTGGCGCACCCGCTTGTCCTTGAAGGGATTCTTGCCTTTGACATTGGAGAACAGCAGTTCGTCGCGGTGCTGGTCCATGCCGATGAAGACGGTGCGCGCTTCGGGTTCGTTCATGACCTGCACGTTGGGTTCTTTTTCCAGGCGTGGCCAGTCTTGTACGGGTACAGGAATCACAATATCCATTTCGCCGGAAATGAGTGCCGCTACGCGGGTGGATTCCTGGGATATGGGCTGGAAAACAATGTCCGTGACGTTGGTGGGAATGTCTTTGTTCCAATATCCATCAAACCGCTTGAGAGTGGTTTTGACGTCGGGCTGGCGGTCCACAATGACGAAAGGGCCGGTGCCATTTTGATGCAGATTGGCGTAGTTGCTTTCGCCGCCTTTGACGTTCGTGGCTTCGGTGGTTTTATTCTTTTCGGCCCAAGGCTTGCTCATCATGTACAGGAAGGTCCAGTCACGCGGCAGGATGGGGTTGGGGGTGGGCGTTGTGACTTCCACTGTGTGGTCGTCGATTTTTTTGATATCGACTGCTTTGGCGCCATAGGCCTTCATGTCCGAACCGGGAGTCTGGCTACGCTTCCAGGAAAAGATCACGTCGTCGGCAGTAAAAGGGCTGCCATCATGGAACTTGACACTTTTTCGCAAGTAAAAAACCCACTTGGTCGGTTCTGGGTTTTCCCATTTCTCGGCCAGCATCGGGACCAGTTTAAGGTCTTTGTCGTAGGCGGTCAGGGTTTCATAGAACCAACTCTGGAATCCCAGGGTGAAGGTTTCGTTCAACGCCATGGGGTCAAGCGACATCATGTCGCCCTGATAAGACCAGCGTAGCGTTTTTGCGTCGACCGATTGTGACAAGCCCACGCTCAGTGCGAGCGCTGTGGCGATGGCGGAATGTTTCAGTAGCTTTGTGATTTTCATTGTTGCTCTGCCCCTTCATCATTGTGTTGGCCCCTTGAAAGAGGCCTGTTTGGCGGCTTGTCAGCGAAGCCGTGTTAGCGCATCATCCCCGTGGATTCCTTGTTGTAGTGAAACTCCTCTGTGGGTGGTCAAGTCGAGCTTGGCCGGTTACTGGGCTAGTCGGTCCGTTAAGGCCTCCAGGAACTGTTCGCAGGCGCTGACTTCCGATACATCGATGTATTCGTTGGGCTGATGCGCCTGATCGATGGATCCGGGTCCGCACAGGACAACCGAGAAGCCTCGTTCTTGGAATTGCCCCGCTTCGGCGGCATACGGCACCACGCCGCTGTGCGAATGGCCGCACAAGCTGAATACAAGGTCTTGGGCCGCGCCGCCCTTGTCCTGCAGTGGTGGCGCGTCAGCCAAGATTTCGGTCTTGATGGACGCCATGGGCGCGATGGCCTTCATGGCAGGCAACAGGCTATCGGCATATTCCTGAAAGCGGTTCAGGTACGCACGCCAGTCGTCTCCCGGAAGGCTGCGGATATCCCAGATAAACGAACATTCGCGCGAAATAATATTGATCGCCGTTCCCCCATGCACGACGCCTACGTGCAGCGTGGTGTAAGGCGGTTCGAATTGACTGTCGGGGTCGGCCGAGGCCTTGTTTTCCAGCATCATGTCATCGATGAAACTGATCAGCCTTGCTGCCGTGGTGACGGCGCTTACGCCGCGCTGCACCTGGCTGGAGTGAGCTTCATGGCCGATGACGGTGGTGCGCAGGGCTGCTATGCCTTTGTGCGCCACGATCGGCCGCATGCTGGTGGGTTCGCCCACAATGACGGCACTGGGCCGGGCAATGTCGGTAAGCAGTCGGTCAATCATGGACGGCGCGCCAAAGCAGCCAATTTCCTCGTCATAGCTGAGCGCAAAGTGCACGGGTCGCTTCAGACCTTTTTCCAGCATGTCGGGCACCATCGCCAGTGCCACCGCTGAAAAGGCTTTCATGTCGCAGGTGCCGCGGCCATACAGGCGGCCATCTTTTTGAACAACGCTGAAAGGATCGGTGTCCCACGGCTGGCCATCGACCGGCACGACATCGGTATGACCGGACAAGACGATGCCGCCCTCGATATTGGGGCCGACCGTTGCGAACAGGTTGGCTTTGGTGCCTTCGGCATTTGACACAAGATGGCTTTGCACCCCGTAGCCGGCCAGATAGTCACGAACGTAGTAAATGAGCTCCAGGTTCGAATTGCGCGAGACGGTGTCGAAACCGACCAGCTTTTTGATCATGTCCAGCGATTGGGTTTTCACGGTTTGTATCTCCAATGACATTACGAGTGGATGCCAGGCACGCAAGCGTTGCCATTGGAACCGCACTGATCTTAGCCAAGTAGCGCTTGGCGCGTCAATCAGCTGGCGTTGGGGTATGCCCGAGGAAGCATGGCGCTTTTATGTAACTTAGGCCCGTGAAATGCTAAGCTGCCAAGGCGGAAATCGCTCACGGTGGCTTGCGCGCGCAAGCCGGAAAACCTTGCTGCCCCTTACTAGGAAAACCCATGCCCGATTTGTTCGACCCCATTACGCTTCGTCGCCTTACGCTGGCCAATCGTGTCATGGTTTCGCCGATGTGCCAATACTCCGCCGTAGAGGGCAACGCGACTCACTGGCATATGGCCCATCTGTCCAGCCTTGCCTTGGGCGGCGCCGGGCTATTGTGCATTGAGGCGACGGCGGTAAGCCGCGAAGGCCGGATTACGTCGGGATGCCTAGGCTTATGGAATGACGATAACGAAGCCGCTATAGCGACGGTAATCCAAACACTGCGCGCCGCATCACCCATCAAGCTGGCTATTCAATTGGCCCATGCCGGGCGTAAAGCTTCCAGTGCCCCCCCTTGGCGGGGCGGCCAGCTTGTTGCACTGGAAGAAGGGGGATGGACGCCCGAGGCGCCGTCAGCCGTCCCGCATAAGGACACCGAACCCGCTCCCCGCGCAATGACCGTCGACGATCTTGCGCGCATTAAGCAGGCCTTTGTGAAAGCCGCCGAGCGTGCGGTGCGTTTGGGGCTGGACGCGATCGAACTGCACGCGGCTCATGGCTATCTATTGCATCAGTTTCTTTCGCCGATAGCGAACCATCGCACTGACGAATACGGCGGCAGTCTCGAAAACCGCATGCGTTTTCCGCTCGAGGTATTTCGGGCGGTACGTGCGGCCTTACCCGACCCTATGCCCTTAGGCGTACGGATTTCCGCCACCGACTGGGTCGATGACCAGCCAAGCTGGACCCCCGACCAAACCGTCATATTCGGCCTGCAGCTGAAAGAAGCGGGCGCGGACTGGATCGACGTATCGACAGGCGGTGTTTCGCCCAAGCAGCAAATTCCGCTCAAGCCCGGCTATCAGGTCGATTTCGCACAACGGCTTAAACGCGAGGTAGGCTTGCCCACCATCGCCGTCGGCTTGATCACGGACCCTTCCCATGCGCAGCAGATCGTATCGCAGGGTCAGGCCGACATGGTCGCTTTGGGGCGTGCCATGCTTTACGACCCGCGTTGGGCATGGCACGCCGCCGCAGAACTGGACCAGCATGTTTATGGCCCGCCGCAATACTGGCGTTCTTTGCCACCCGGCAAGAACCGCGTGTTCGGCGAAGTGACCTTCGGTATGCGGTAGCCGGGGCTTCCGATTTATTCTTTACTTGAGCGGTCTTTGAAGGCATCGGAGGTGTTGCGATGGAAGACAAAAATTCATCGACGTTAATGCATGGCGGGCTCACGCCGTCTACGGCGACGCAGCGTGTATTTTTTGCCTTTTGGCCATCCGCTGAAGCCGCTGATCAGATAGCGGACTGGGCTCGTCATGCTCATGCCGTGTGCGGCGGGCGCATGATGCGTCCTGAATCACTGCATATGACGCTGGCCTTTCTGGGTAGTATCCCAGTAGATAAGGTGACGCAATTGATACAGGCGGCCCCCGCCTGGTCTATTCCCGTGGGAACAGTGGAACTGCGACACTTTGGGCGATTTTATGGTCCCCGTGTTGTATGGTTGGGGCCGTCGATCGACGACAGTGACCGCATTCAATGGCTTGACGAGGCCTATGCCACTTTGTGGGACCATCTTGAACCTTTAGGGTGGCAACGGCCCGCCTCGGTATTTCGTCCGCATGTGTCTTTGCTGCGTAAAGCGGGGGCGGGCGACCTGACCACCTTGCCGCAACCCAACTTGCGCTGGACACCGGTGCAATGTGTACTAGTGGTTTCTCGGCCGTCGACGAATGGTTCGCATTATGAGGTGCTGGCCCGGCTTCCGACAGCGCCGCCTGCCGGCTGAACCGATGGGCGCAAGTCCTCGAGCGCAAAATGATCGAGGGATCGTGATTTCCTTGGAAGGCCTAAGGATGCGCCGCTGCGCTACATGCCGCTGGGGTAGGTTTCCGGAGGCTCGGTATCCGGGCTTAACGGTACATCGAAAGCGTCCAGCGCTCGCGTGTGATCGATAAACAGAAAGGCATCGTAGCGCCTAGGCACTAAGGTGGGCACATAATTGCTTCGACGCTCTGCCTCAGGGTGGTACACCACACCAATGGCTCGATGATCCAAACTCTTGTCGAGGCCCGGAATTCCGCCATCGTCGCTGCCATTGAATACGAGTAGGCTGTTTTGCTTGTGCATGGTAGTTGTCGAGACGGCGAGGCCGGGCGCTCCCGCCCTGTGCAGCAAGTCTTCCAAACTATTTACGCGGGCATGAGGCATGCGCATCGCTTGCATCGGTGCTCCCCATTCCCGAGCTGCGATCACCGTGCCGCTGTGAGTTCCAAAGCCGACCAGGCGCACCACACCGGGCTCCGGATGCGCTTCCCGTATCAGCTGGCCGACGTTCACCATGCCGGCCCTGGCCATATTGGTGAATCTAGCGTCGCCCACATGCGTGTTGTGCTCCCATACGACCGCCCTGGCATGCGGGCCGTGGTAATCCATCAGCCGTTCCAGCGTTTCCGTCATGTGGCGGTCCCGCACATTCCACGAATTTTGTCCGTGCTGGATCATGGCTCGATAGTATCTTTCAGCGCCCCGTGCAATCAGGGCATTTTGTTCCGCGTTGTAGTAGGCCTCACGGTCGTCCTGCTGGTAGGCGGGCGCTTTTGCGCGCAGCGCCCTGAGCACCGCCACGGTCTCGTCTTCGCACGACGCGGGCACCATGACGGTAGCCCGTGCATAGGCTTGCGCATCTTCGCCATAAGGCTCGAAACACATATAGGCGCGCCTTGCGGCTCGGGCCAGCGCGGGGTCAACGGTTTCCAGGTAGTTCACGACTGCGGTCATGGAGTCCCACAGCGAATAAACATCCAAGCCATAGAATCCGATCCGCTGCTCGGGCTCTAGTTGCAGATTGTGCAGGCGCAGCCATTCTGCCAGTTCCGCGATTTCGCGATTGGACCACATCCAGGTCGGCCAGCGGTCGAAACTTCGCAGCACTTGTTCTGCGCTGTCGCCAGAGTCCGCATACGCTTTTACGTATCGATTTACCCGATAGCAGTCGGGCCAGTCCCCCTCGACAGCGATAAAGGAGCATTGTCTCTGCTGAATCAGGCGCTTGGTGATGGCGGCACGCCAGGCGTAGAACTCGTGGGTACCGTGCGTGGCTTCACCCAACAGGACATAGCGGGCTCGTTTAATTTTATTCAGCAATGGCGCAAGGTCTTCGTCCCCCTGCAGTGGCCGGGCCGCAGCGCGTAACGCCTTAACGAGTTCATCGTGGTTTTTGCCGACCATACCCAAGAACCTCGGAAAAGATTGCCTTTCCCGTCGCTGACGGAGTACCGTTTTATCTTACACGCTTATTTGCGGGGAGGGCGTATGAAACTTGAAGGGTCTTGCCATTGTGGTGCTGTCGAATTCTCGGTGTCGAGTTCGACGCCCTATCCTTATCAGCGCTGCTATTGTTCCATCTGCCGTAAAACCCAAGGCGGAGGCGGATACGCCATTAATCTCGCCGCTGATGCAAATACTATGGAGGTCAGGGGAAGCGCCAGTGTATCGGTGTATCACGCCCGCATGCCTGGAAAAGGGCAGGCGTTGGCGAAGACCAGTACGGCCGAGCGACACTTTTGCAAGCGTTGCGGCAGCGCCTTGTGGCTATTCAGTCCAGAATGGCCCGACTTGATCCATCCGTTTGCATCGGCGATCGATACACCCTTGCCGACACCGCCGGAACATACCCATTTGTTGTTAGATTCAAAAGCGTCGTGGGTAGAAATCGATAAACACAAGGGCGATAAATTTTTCGATGGGTATCCCCAGGAATCCATTGCCGAATGGCATGAGCGTCTGAAATTGACTTCTAACTAGCCAGCACGACGACTCCGCTCAACGCCACGGCTACGGTTGGTGCTAGACTATTTTTTTACCTTATATAGCAGATAGGACAATCGATGGCCGCTTTTCTGCCCGTATTAAAAATTGCATTGCCTTATATCACCCAAGTGGTCACAGCCACGCTGCCCATGTTCACCTCGAAGACAGCGGGTGAAAAGCCAGATGAAGTCATCCCTAAACAGATTGCCGAGTTGCAGTCGGCCGTTACCCAAAATGCGGAAACGGTCAAAGGGCTTGCGATGCAATTGAAGGAAAGCATCGAAAGCGTCGATGCAGCGGCGGCACGGTTTCAAGAACAGCTGGTTTTTTTGAAGCGTGTCGCCATTACCGCAGGGGTCGTGGCCCTGGTCGCGATCTGCCTCGCCATTTGGGCAATTGCGTCCCGATAACGCGCTTCACCTTGTGCCACTAACGGCCGCCGGCCACGTCGTTTGACGCAGCCGCCTGGCATACGAATTGCTCCGTCTCCCACGACCCATCGGGTCATATACCAGGAGACAACCATGAGAAAACTTTTAGCATTCGCCATATGCTCTGCTTCGTTCGCCATGGCGCCTGCGCTGTATGCGCAAAGCAGCGGAGCCCCCACGTCTAGCGGTGCGCCATCGCCATCGGGCGACGCTACGAAAAATCAGGCGCCTGCCGCCGGCACGACTCCCACACCTAAGGGCAGCATGGGCGGTACCAGCTCAAGTTCGGGGTACAAAGGCACGGCGGGCGCAACCATGGGCGAGGGTCACAAGTCCAATGGCGACAAGGGCAGCGCTACTGATCCCATGAAAGCGCGTGACCAGATTGGCGGAAAGCCGACCGAAGGCGCACCGAAGGGCGCCACCCCTCCGGGGACTAGCGCCAACGATAGCAATGCAAGCAAGAGCGGCACTGGCGGAAAGACGGCGCAGTGATGCGTGCTGATGAGGCCGGATTTGCTCTATCGCGCCTAAAGGTTGAGTGAGTTACAGGTGCATTTACGGTTTCTTCTGGCCGGACCTATTGTCGACCGGCGGAGCTCCCGGCGTGGCGCGGCCGGGGTCTGCCGCGGCTTTCGGCGAGACACCAGGGGGGAAATTGCCTTTTTCAGTAAGCGCGTTCGGGTCAACGGGATGATTCAACAGTGAGCGGTCTTGTGTCTTTGGTTTGTCCGGCTGATGGCCTGGAGACGTTTCCGCCTCATAGGACTTCTTTTGGATAGGTTTGGCTTTGCTATCTCGATCGACTGGCATGGCGGGCCTCTTAAAAAAACTACAAGTTGTACCGTAATACGGGCAAACCGCGTTCCCGCCGTTAAGTCCACAGCGGCATGCGGCCGTGTTGTGGCATCCAGGCACGTGCGATGCTGGGGAGTCGCGCCTTGAACAATCACCGCATTGCATTGCATTGGTACGGGGAATGTGGGCTTATATGACACGCGATTCAGTTCGGGAGACAGGCATGAGAGCACTCAGATGGCATGGCAAGCACGATATTCGGTGCGACACAGTTCCAGACCCCATCATTGAACAGCCACGGGACGCGATTATCAAAGTCTCCGCCTGCGCAATCTGCGGATCCGACCTTCATCTGTTTGATGGTTTCATGCCTGGAATGCAATCGGGCGACATCATGGGCCATGAATTTATGGGCGAGGTCATGGAGGTGGGCAAGGACAATAAGACGCTGAAAGTGGGCGATCGTGTGGTCATCCCGTTCACCATTTTTTGCGGGGAATGCGAACAGTGCCGTCGCGCCAATTACGCGGCATGTGAACGTAGCAACCGCAACCAGGATGATGCCGCCAAGATGTTTGGCCACAGCTGCGCCGGTCTATTCGGCTATACCCATATTACTGGCGGCTATCCGGGCGGGCAGGCCGAATATGTTCGGGTGCCGCTGGCCGACACGACCCATGTAAAAGTTCCAGATGGTCTTACCGACGAACAGGTGCTATTCCTGGGCGATATATTGCCAACCGGGTGGCAGGCTGCCGTCCAGTGCGACATTGAGCCTACCGATACCGTCGCCATATGGGGCGCCGGGCCGGTTGGTCAGATGGCCATACGCAGCGCTCTACTACTGGGTGCGAAGCAGGTGGTGGTTATCGACCGCGTGCCGGAACGCCTTTTAATGGCCCAGCAGAGCGGCGCCATGACCATCAATTTTGAAGAAGAAAGCGTTTTTGAACGCCTTAACGAAATAACCGACGGCAGGGGTCCGGAAAAATGCATAGACGCGGTGGGCATGGAGTCGCACGCCACCGGGTCAATCGACTCCATATATGACCGGGTAAAGCAGGCGGTGATGCTGGAAACCGACCGACCTCACGTACTGCGCGAAATGATCTATGTATGCAGGCCGGCAGGTGTACTCTCGATTCCGGGTGTATATGGCGGCTTGATCGACAAGATTCCTTTCGGGGCATCGATGAATAAGGGGCTGACCTGGCGCATGGGGCAGACCCACGTCAATCGCTGGACCGACGACTTGCTGAATCGTATCGCCGAAGGGCAGATCGATCCGTCGTTTGTGATTACCCACCGGGAAACGCTGGAACGCGGCCCGGACATGTACAAAACCTTCCGCGATAAGGAAGACGGCTGCATCAAGGTGGTACTGAAGCCCTGACCCGGTCTTGCCGGCGCCGGTCAGGCCGCCGTAGGGCTCGCGTTATTTGCCGAATTTCCCAAATTTGAGCGCCAGGAGCTCCACGAAAAGACGGACCCGCGACGATAGCTGATGGCGCTGGTGGTAAACGGCATATATGCTTGCCTGGGGGGTGGAGTACTGCGGCAGAACTTGCACCAAGGCACCACTGCGCAAATGGCGCTCAATGTCCCACTCCGCACGCATCACGATTCCGTGACCTTCCAGTGCCCAATTCACCGCGATTTCGCCATCGTTGGTGGTCAGGTTGCCGCGCACGTGGACGGCTTCCGTTTGTCGCTGTGCCTGTCTGACCGACGTTAGTCGCCAAACGCCATAAGCATCGCTACCCTGGCGAATGCCGATGCAATTGTGGCGAGCCAGTTCCGGGGGCGTCATAGGTACGCCATGATCCTGAAGGTACTTTGGGGACGCACACAGCAAGCGTCGATTTGGCGCAAGCAGCTTGGCGACGATGCGAGCGTCCGGAGGTTCCCCGAACCGAACGCAGACGTCGAACGCATCGCTGCTTAGCGAAGGCGGGTCGGCCGACAACTGTAACTGCACATCGGTGTCAGGGTACATCCTGCAGTACTCGGAAATGACAGGGGCCACGTGCATACGGCCAAAGCCCAGGGTGGCGTTGACCCGGAGCAGGCCGCTTGGGCGGCCCTTGGCATTCGTTAATAGCTGCTCCAGATCATTGATCTCGCCCAGAATCCTTCTGGCGTGCTCAAGAAAGACCTCGCCTTCAGGGGTTAGCCCCATCCGACGGGTAGTCCGTATCAGCAGCGGCATACCAATCCGCGTCTCCATCTGTCCAAGCCGCTTGCTGACCGCAGCGGTTGTGAGGCCCAGGTTCCGTGCTGCGGCGGTCAAGCTGCCCGCCGTTGCGACGGAAGCAAAAAAGCCCAATTCGGCAGGTTGGATGACGCTACTTGCACTTGAACTCATGTCATTCTCAACTCTAGGTTAACAATGCTTTAACTTTAGCCACGATCCAAAACGGCGTCCAGGAGTAAAAATCCGCTCAAGAGGTTTATTGGCAAACTTAACCGAGAGACAGGAAATGAAGACATACAAAATCGCTACGATTCCGGGAGACGGTATCGGCAAAGAGGTAGTGCCGGCAGGCCGTAAGGTGATGGAGGCCTTGGCCGCCCAGAACGCGGAGTTTCGCTTTGAGTTTGAAAATTTCGACTGGGGCGGCGACTACTACCGTAAACACGGCATGATGATGCCCGAGAATGGTCTTGATGCGCTACGCGCCAAGGATGCCATTTTGTTCGGCTCGGCCGGAGACAACGAAATTCCCGATCACATCACGTTGTGGGGACTACGCCTGAAGATATGTCAGGGTTTCGATCAATACGCTAACGTACGTCCAACGCGCATTCTTCCCGGCATCGACGCTCCGCTCAAACGCTGCGCACAGGAAGACCTGAATTGGATTATCGTGCGCGAAAATTCCGAAGGCGAATACTCCGGCGTAGGAGGCCGGGTTCATCAAGGGCATCCCATTGAAGCGGCGACCGATGTGTCCATCATGACCCGTGTAGGCGTGCAGCGAATCTTGCGCTTCGCCTTCAAGCTTGCCCAAGCACGCCCTCGCAAGCTGCTTACGGTAATCACGAAGTCCAACGCCCAGCGCCACGCAATGGTGATGTGGGACGAAGTCGCCCTGGAGGTATCCAAGGAATTTCCGGATGTCACCTGGGACAAGGAACTGGTGGACGCCGCCACGGCGCGTATGGTGAATCGTCCGAAAACCTTGGATACTATCGTCGCCACCAACCTCCATGCCGACATTCTTAGCGACCTGGCCGCAGCGCTGGCAGGTAGCCTGGGCATCGCCCCAACTGCCAATCTTGATCCCGAACGCCGCTATCCCTCCATGTTCGAACCCATCCATGGTTCAGCTTTCGACATCATGGGCAAAGGGCTGGCCAACCCGGTAGGCACGTTCTGGTCTGTAGTGATGCTGCTTGAACACTTGAACGAGCATGAAGCAGCACAGGGCCTGATGGCGGCCATCGAAGCGGTGACCGCAAATCCAGCGCTTCATACACGAGACCTTGGTGGTACAGCGACGACCGACGATGTGACCAAGGCGGTTTGCGATTACCTGAAGTCTGGCCAGCAAGCCCCGCTTACACAGGCGACCGTGGCGTCGTAGAAGATAAAAAGATCCGAAGAGACTAAACCTAAAATTACAACAGGAGACTATCCATGCGCACTTCCCTTACTTTCCAGCGGCTATTCGGCGTTTCGCTGGTGGCGATTGGACTCGGAGCAGCCTTACCCAGCGTCGCACAAGAATGGCCCACCAAGCCCATCAGCCTTATCGTGCCTTTTCCCACCGGCGGTACTACCGACGTCCTGGCACGGGCCCTTGGCGACGAATTGTCCAAAAATCTAGGACAGCCGGTGATTGTGGAAAGTCGTCCTGGCGCAGGCGCGACCATTGGTGCGGACTACGTTGCAAAGGCAAAGCCCGACGGCTACACGCTCTTAATGGGCGCCGTCCACCACACGATCGCCACCAGCGTCTATAAAAAGCTGCCTTACAGCTTTCAGAAGGACTTCGCACCCATCGCTACGGTCGCAATGGTACCCAACGTGCTGGTCGTCAACGTCGCAAAAGCGCCGGTCGCCAACGTAGCGGAATTGGTCTCCCTGGCAAAGAAGTCTTCTACCGAGCTTGCTTACGGTTCGAACGGAAACGGCACCGCGCAACACCTTATCGGTACACAGTTCCAAAGCGCTACGGGCGTGCGTTTACTCCATGTGCCATATAAAGGCAGCGGTCCACTGACGACAGATCTGTTAGGCGGCCAGGTGACCATGTCTTTCGATACGCTGACCCCGGTGCTCCCGCATATCCAGTCCGGAAAGCTCCGTGCATTGGCGGTGGCCACCGCCAAGCGCTCTAGCGTATTGCCTGACGTGCCAACGCTGCAGGAAGCGGGCTTAGGCGAGTTCGATATCGGAACGTGGTTCGGTGTGCTGGCGCCGGCGGCAACGCCCAAGGCCGTTGTCTCGAAGCTAAGCACCGAAATGATGAAGATCATCAAGTCGCCGGATTTCCAGCAACGTTTGCGTCAAGTGGGCGCAGAGCCGCTGGTTAGCACGCCAGACGAGTTCGCCCAGCGTATTAACGATGAAACGGTCAAGTTTGCAAAGCTCGTCAAGGCGGGGAACGTGGCGATCGAATAAAAGGATCGCACTTAACCCATCCTGCCAAGCAGAAGGGCCACTATTTCCAGTGGCCTTTTTTTTTTTGCAGAATCGGGACGAATACTGGCCCGAAAATCGACTTTCGAGCCTCACGTTACAGAGGCTTTTTTTCGTTTGGCCGGGTAAAGGAAATGCACGTGAGAGGCTCAAGTAAAGCAGCGTAAGTCCATCGGGACGCAGGGCTTGTGTACGCAGACATTATAGTCAGTAAAGTTGTTGACAGTTTTGTTTTGAGAACTGTATATTTAATTTCACTCTTGAAAGCAGTATGGATTTCCCGTATCGGCACGGACATCCTTGAAACACTGACCGCCATGTTCAATCCGCTACCGGCCATTGCCCTGCTCCCGCTTGCCCTGATCTGGTTTGGTTTGGGCGAAGGAAGCCTCGTCTTTGTATTGATGCACTCCGTACTTTGGGCCGTCGCATTGAACACCCATTCAGGCTTTTTGTCGGTGTCGCCTACGCTGCGGAGGGTTGGCCGCAACTATGGTTTGAGCGGGTTCTCGTACGTTAGGCAAATACTTATTCCGGCAGCATTTGCGAGCATCCTGTCGGGGTTGAAGATCGGATGGGCGTTTGCCTGGCGAACGTTGATTGCGGCAGAGCTTGTGTTTGGCGTGAGCTCGGGTTCCGGCGGGTTAGGCTGGTTCATCTATGAAAATAAAAACATGCTTGAAATACCCAGCGTCTTTGCCGGTCTGTTCATGGTGATTCTGATCGGGCTGTTCGTGGAAAACGTCGTATTCAATTCTTTGGAAAAATGCACTGTCCGTCGTTGGGGCATGCAAAACTAAGTGGAATAGCATGATTCCGGACTGGGCGCTGGAACAACTGCCTTCGCTGTCCATATTCGCCGAACTCGCTAGTGCCACTTTTGTCGGCAGCCTCATGCGAGGTTATTCCGGGTTCGGCGCCGGCCTGCTGATGGCGCCAGTGTTCAGCTTGCTGATGTCGCCAACTGATGTTGTTGTGCTTGTGCTTGGCATCAACCTGCTGACGACGTTCCAGTTGCTGCCGGGCGCCTTGCGCACCGTAAATTGGCGGCTCGTTTGGAGGCTGTTCATTCCATCATTGCTTGGGCTCCCCATTGGTCTTGGCATGCTGCATATGGTTGATGCAGCCGTCATGCGCAAGCTGATAGCCTTCATCGTGATACTGGTATCCCTGTTGATGTTGATCGGATGGCATTACAAGGGCCGGCGCGGTTTGATTCAGGATTCGTTGGCCGGAGCGCTAAGCGGTTTTATGACGGCTATCGGCGGTATAGGTGGGCCGCCGGTCATCTTGTATATGCTCTCGGATCGTTCTTTGCCGCTCGCTGTCATTCGCGCAGTCAGTCTCGTCTATTTCAGTCTGGCCCAAGTGGTGACCCTGGCGCCTTTGGCCGTAGGTGGCTCGCTGACGCTGCGGCAGGGCGTCTATATAGTGGTTCTATTGCCCGCGGCGGTCGTGGCCAGCCTGTTAGGCGCCCAGTTGCACAGGTGGTCGATGGGCAAGCATCAGGAACGCGTTAGGTTCATTTCGTTGTTTATGTTGCTGGCAATCGGCGTTACGGCTGCAGTGGTGTAGAAGGCGCGCGTTAAAGGCATACGCGAACCGGTGAGCATACCGGGCGCACAAAACAAAAGGGCCACTATTTCTAGTGGCCCTTTTCTGCGGCGAACCGCAGGAATACTGGTGCCGGTTAAAGGAGTTGAACCCTCGACCTTCGCATTACAAGTGCGCTGCTCTACCAACTGAGCTAAACCGGCAAGACCGACATTCTACCCTTTTTTTTAATTTTGTGTTTTTACTGTTGAAAAGCCCCTTTTGTTCAGCGCGAGCACTATGCAGCGTGAACGGTGATACGATTGCCCGGTTAATTCGCACGCTATATTCTGGCGGCGCTTCGGCGCCACTTCTTTGATTTTCTCAAGGTGAGTCATGCAAGTTCCGGTCAATCGTTTTAAGCGCGCCATCCTGGCGGGTCAGCATCAGTTGGGCCTTTGGGTTTCGTTGAACAGTCCCTACAGCGCTGAAGTGGTGGCCGGGTCGGGTTTTGACTGGCTGGTGCTTGATACCGAGCATGCGCCTGGCGACGTAAGCTCGATCCTGGGTCAATTGCAGGCGGTGGCGCCTTACCCAGTGTCGTCAGTTGTGCGTCCTAGCTGGAACGAAGCGGTGCAGCAAAAGCGCTATCTTGATATTGGTGCACAAACGCTGTTGATTCCTTATGTGCAGAACGCCGAAGAGGCCGCGCGTGCGGTGGCGGGCATGCGCTACCCGCCCCAGGGTATTCGCGGTGCTGGCGGTACCATGCGTGCGAGTGCTTTTGGACGAATGGGCAACTACGCCCACGAATGTCAGGAAGAGCTTTGCCTGTTGGTGCAAATCGAGACGCAAGAAGGGCTGGATAACCTCGAGGAGATCGCCTCGGTCGAAGGCGTCGATGGCATTTTTATTGGGCCGGCCGACTTGTCGGCAAGCTTGGGTCACCTGGGTGACATGAAGCACCCCGATGTTCAGCGCACCATAGAAGACGCCATAAAGCGAGTTCGGGCTTGCGGCAAGGCGCCTGGCATACTGACCTTCGACGAGACTCTGGCGAAGCGGTATATCGAGCTTGGCTGCTTGTTTACCGCCGTGGGCATGGATCTGGCGATTCTGGCTCGCGAGACCGAGAAACTCGCGGCCCGCTTCCGCGCCTGACCCACCTGTCTTCTATATGCCTTTAGGTTATATGCAAAGGCTAAATAAATCGTTATGTTGAATAAGCCTTCCTTTAGAATAAGCAGTTATTAGGGCGCGCCATAGGGTGGGCTTATTCGAATGTGCCTCGCAGGGGCTTTAGCAAGGAAGCTTAGAATGTTGTTGAAGAAACTTATTACAACGGCCGCGTTTGCCGCAACGCTGGCCGCAACCGGCACCGCTGGTGCGCAGACCTCCTTGCTGAATGCATCGTTTGACGTGGCTCGCGAGACGTTCGCTGCCATTAACCCTAAGTTTATTCAGCACTGGAAAAAAACGACGGGTGAAGATGTCAAGATCGACCAGTCGTTTGCGGGAACGTCGCGCCAGGCGCAAGACATCGCGCAAGGCAAGAAGGCCGACACGGTTACGTTCAATCAGGTCACCGACATTGAATTCCTGGTCGATCGTGGGTTTGTGGCCAAAGACTGGGCCAGCAAGTTTCCCCACAATAGTTCTCCTTACTACAGCACCATTGCATTCCTGGTGCGCAAGGGCAATCCTAAAAACATCAAAACCTGGGACGACTTGGTCCGCAGCGATGTGAAGCTTGTCTTCCCGAACCCGAAGACGTCGGGTAACGCGCGCTACACGTATTTGGCTGCGTGGCTATATGCCAATCAGCAATTCAAGGGCGACGAAGCCAAGATCAAGGAATTCGTAAGCAAGCTGCTGCATAACGTGGAAAGCTTTCCCACCGGCGGTCGCGGCGCGACAGTGGCCTTTGCCCAAAACGGACAGGGCGACGCGTTGCTGACTTTCGAGTCCGAGGTGCTCAACATTGCTAATGGGCCCGATTTCAAGGCAGATGGCTACGAAGTGGTTGTGCCACCTGTCAGCATCCTGGCCGAGTTCCCAGTCGCTGTCGTCGATAAGGTGGTCGACGCCAAGGGTACTCGCAAGCTGGCTACGGAATACTTGAAATTTCAATACGATCCGGAAATCCAGCAGCTTCTGACGACGTTCAACTATCGTGTCAACGATCCGGAAGTTGCCAAGAAAGCTGAAGCACAGTTTGCGAAGGTCGAGCTCATCAACCCGACCCAGGTGCTGGGCAGCTGGAACGATATTCAAGCCAAGCATTTCGGTGCCAACGGCGTCCTTGACCAACTTCTGGCCAAGTAATCAAGGGCGTTAAGGCCAAGATGTAGCGCTTGAAGCGTTAAATTCGTGTAAAAGCAGTGGGCCATCGTCGTTTTGACGGGGCCCATTGTTTTATTATTGGGGCCTGGATTTTTTAGATGCCCTTTGGCATTACCTTATTCCGTTTCCCGATCAAACCTGAACGCCAAGGCGAAGCGAACATTACTTGCCTAAGGCAAGCGAAGCCGGCGAAGGGCACGACTGATCGGGAGGAATTATATGTGTTCAGCAAGGTTGTAAGTGACTACCAAGACACCGCGTTTTTTTCTGCAAAACCCGCTTTTGCCCGGTTTCGGACTGACGTTCGGATTCAGCGCCTTTTATTTATCGCTTTTCCTGTTGTTTCCGCTGTCTGCACTGCTGGTGTATGTCAGCGGCATGAGTCTGGCCGAGTATTGGCAGGCGATCAGTGACAGACGCGTTGTGGAAAGTTACTACACCACGGCCACCGCCGCGTTCTATTCAACCGTTATTGCCACAGTGGTGGGCTTTATCATTGCGTGGATCATTACGCGCTACGAATTTCCGGGCCGGCGCCTTATCGACGCGCTGGTCGATTTGCCGTTTGCCTTGCCGACATCGGTGGCGGGACTGACATTAGCCACGTTGTTGGTCCCTAACGGTTGGCTCGGCCAGTGGTTTGCGTCGTATGGCATAAAAATCGCCTATGCCTATCCCGGTATTGTCGTCGCCATGACCTTTACCAGTTTGCCCTTCGTCGTGCGCGTCGTGCAGCCCGTTATGGAGGACATGGCGGGCGAGTTCGAAGAGGTCGCGCAAACGCTGGGGGCCCGCAAGTGGCAAATATTCTGGCGCGTGATCTTGCCGCCGTTGCTGCCCGCCATGATCACCGGTTCATCGCAGGCTTTTATTCGTAGCCTTGGCGAATTTGGCGCGGTCATCATGATCGCCGGTAACATTCCGTTTAAAACTGAAGTGTCTTCCCTGATGATTTTTGTTCGTTTGCAGGAATTTAATTACCCCGCGGCGGCCGCGATTGCTTCAGTCATACTGCTGGCCTCGTTGCTGTTGCTATTTACGCTGCAGGTCGTGCAAGGCCGCTTCCTGGCATGGACAGGAGGCCGATAATGAAGAAGCCAGTCCAGGCCCATCAATGGGCGCTTATCGTAACGGGCATGGTGCTCGTCATATTGTTGTTGATCATTCCCTTGGCGCTGATCTTCAGCCTCGTCATAAAGGGTGGCTGGGAGCTTCTACTTGCGAATCTGCAGGAAGACTTCATGCTGCATGCCATTGGGCTGACGTTGTTTGTCACCGTGCTCACGGTACCGCTGAATATGCTGTTCGGCATCGCTCTGGCATGGTGTGTGACGCATTTTGATTTCAGGGGGCGCCGCGTGCTGACGACCCTTATCGACATTCCCTTTGCGGTATCGCCGGTGGTGGCGGGCTTGTGCTACCTGGTCGTATACGGAGTAGAAAGTGTTGTAGGCCGATGGTTGTCGACGCAGGGCGTGCAGCT
Organism: Candidimonas sp. SYP-B2681; assembly: GCF_003971065.1. Classification (GTDB taxonomy): domain Bacteria; phylum Pseudomonadota; class Gammaproteobacteria; order Burkholderiales; family Burkholderiaceae_B; genus Pollutimonas. The sequence goes on along the minus strand of NZ_RYDV01000004.1, from coordinate 198,661 downwards.
TATGTTTGCGTGGCCGGGCATTCTTCTGGTGACGATCTTCGTGACGTCGCCCTATGTTGCGCGAATTTTGATTCCCGTCATGCAGGCGCAGGGTAGCGACGAGGAGGTCGCCGCTTTAAGTCTTGGTGCCACGGGCTGGCAGATTTTCAGCCGCGTGACCCTACCGAATATCAAGTGGGCGTTGTTGTATGGCGTGGTGCTGACCAATGCGCGCGCCATCGGCGAGTTCGGCGCGGTGTCGGTGGTGTCGGGCACCATCATGAACCAGACCTTGACCCTGGCATTGTTGGTCGAGCAATTGAATAACGATTACAAGACGGCTGCGGCCTTCACGGCGGCTGCGCTGCTGGCGTGCATGGCCATGCTTACCGTATTCATGAAGAACTTTCTGGAGTGGCGCTTAAGGGTGGCGACCCGGCGTGAAGCGCTGTAGGGTTCTAGTGGGCATTTAATGCGGCCGTGATCACACGCCGCATTACCCTTGAACTGGTTTCTTTCTTACTTGACGATCGTCAGGCGCGGCGGTTTGGGGTCGCCGGAGGACGAATCAGGGTTGCCTTTGCTTGTGGTGTCCGCATGCTCGACCACGGCTTTGGGCCCGCCGCCTGCAGGGTCCGCCAATTCGCCACCTGGATAAGGCTGCGATTCTGCCACGTCAAAACCCATACCCGCACCAGTTTCCCGCGCGTAAATCGCCGATACCGCTGCAACCGGCACGAATATCTGTTCAGTGACGCCGCCAAATCGTGTCTGGAATTCGATATAGTCGTTCCCCAGGGTGAGGCGGTTGGTGGCCAGAGTGCCGATGTTCAGCGTGATCTGGCCATCATGAATATGCGCGAGCGGAACAATCGTATTGGCGTCTACGGTAACGACAATATGAGGGGTGTAGCCGTTATCGGTACACCACTCGTGCAGCGCGCGAATCAGATAGGGTTTGGTTGATGACTCTTGCATGGCCTGTATAGCGTTAGCGACGCATCACCTTTTCAGATGGCGTCAGTGCCTCGATGTAAGCCGGGCGCGAAAAAATGCGTTCGGCGTATTTCTGGATGGGGGCGGCATTTTTTGGTAGTTCAATACCGTAGTGATCCAGACGCCACAGCAAAGGGGCTACGGCCACGTCCAGCATCGAAAACTCTTCGCCCAGCATGTACTTGTTTTTTAACAGCATGGGTGCAAGTTGCGCAAGCCTGTCGCGAATATTCTGGCGCGCGAAATCTTGCGCCTTGGTATCGCTGGAGGCACGGTTTTCAAGAACCGATACGTGCACGAAAAGTTCTTTCTCGAAGTTGTACAGGAACAGACGCGTACGGGCGCGCATGACCGGATCCGCAGGCATAAGCTGGGGATGGGGGAAGCGTTCGTCGATGTACTCGTTGATGATGTTCGATTCGTACAGAATCAGATCGCGCTCGACCAGGATAGGTACCTGGCCGTAAGGGTTCATGACCGAGATGTCTTCGGGCTTGTTGTACAGGTCGATATCGCGGATTTCAAAATCCATGCCTTTTTCGAATAGTACAAAGCGGCAGCGTTGGGAGAACGGGCAGGTCGTTCCAGAATAGAGCACCATCATGTCGCGGATTCCAATCGTAGAAATAAGAACAAGAGCCAACCGTAGTATGGCTCCGAAAAGGGAAATAGGCGTATCAATCTACGCCTATTTCTTTACCGGTAGCTTAAACGCAGTGCCTGATGGGCACTACCGGTGCTGCGGACTGCTTTATTTGACGTGTTTCCAGTAGGCCGCGTTCAGGCGCCATGCAACGACAAGGAAAAGACTAAGGAACAGCAAGACCCAGACGCCCAGTTGCTTACGCTGAAGCTGCATGGGTTCGGACATCCAGCCCAGGAAGTTGCTAAGGTCGGCCACATTGTTGTCGAACGCAGCGGCATTGCTTTTGTTGGCTGGAGCCAGTATAGCTTTATCTGCTGCCGAGCCATTGTAGCCCTTCAGCTCTTCGGTCTTGATAACCGAGAAGCCTTGGGGGTCGTAGTTGGCTACGGTACGTTCCCACACTTTTGTGCCATCAGGCTTCTCGGCCTCGTGGATGGTAGTGTGATCCAGCCCGACTGGCCCCTGAAGCTGCCACAGAACGTTGGGCATGCCCACGCTTGGGAAGACCAGGTTGTTCCAGCCAGAAACCTTGGAGGTATCGCGGTAGAACGTGCGCAGGAAGGTGTAGACGTAATCGACGCCGGACGGGCCCATGGTGGTCGACTTGGCGCGCGCAATGACGGACAAGTCGGGCGGAGCCACGCCTAGCCATTGCTTGGCGTCTTGCGGAGTCATGGCGATGGTCATCAGGTCGCCAATTTTATCGGTCGTGAACAACAGATTCTTTTTGATCTGTTCTTCGGTCAGGCCGATTTCAGTGAGCTTGTTATAGCGCATTGAACTGGCGCTATGGCAGCCCAGACAGTAGTTGACGAACAACTTGGCTCCGTTTTGCAAAGAAGACATGTCGTTGATGCGGTCGGGTGCTTGGTCCAGCTTGTAACCGCCGGTTGCGGCAAACGACACCGCGCAGGTCAGTGACAAAGCAATGGTACCTATCAGCTTTTTAATCATGATCATTCCGTAACGTGTTGGTGGCCTTAATGAGCGCTAAAGGTGATGCGGTCGGGTACGGGTTTGAACGTACCCAGGCGGCTCCAGACCGGCATGGCCAGGAAGAAGCCCAGATAGATCACCGTGCCGATTTGGCTCATCAGGTTGAAAGTTGGATTAGGCGCTTGCGTACCCAAATAGCCCAACACCAGGAAATTAACGATGAAGATAGCGTAGAAGTACTTGTGCCAGGTTGGACGGTAGCGGATGGACTTGACCGGTGAGTGGTCGAGCCATGGCAGGAAGAACAGGATGACGACCGAACCGCCCATAGCGACCACGCCCCAGAATTTGGCGTCGATCGTGCGGAACAGCACGGCGACGACGATCAGGATAACGGGTACTGCAATGCGCCAGATGCCTTTCAAGTTGCCCTTGGCAAACAGAACGACGGCAGCCAGTACCGATGCGCCTGCAAGAATCCAGGTGAAGTCGGCAGTCGTTGCACGCAACATGGAATAGAACGGCGTGAAATACCAGACCGGAGCGATATGCGGAGGCGTTTTCAGCGAGTCGGCAGGAATGAAGTTGTTGTACTCAATGAAGTACCCACCCATTTCTGGTGCGAAGAAAACGATCGCGGCAAAGACGATCAGGAAACCGGCCACGCCCACAAGATCGTGCACCGAGTAGTAAGGATGGAAAGGAATGCCATCGACAGGGTGACCGTTGCGATCTTTGGGGCCTTGCTTGATCTCGACGCCGTCAGGATTGTTCGAACCCACTTCGTGCAAGGCAATGATATGCGCCACGACCAGGCCGATAAGCACCAACGGCAAGGCAATCACGTGGAAAGCAAAGAAGCGATTCAGTGTTGCGTCGGAAACCACGTAGTCGCCGCGAATCCAGACCGAAAGTTCAGGCCCGATGAAAGGAATGGCGGAGAACAGATTGACAATAACCTGTGCGCCCCAATACGACATCTGGCCCCAGGGCAACAGATAGCCCATGAAGGCTTCACCCATCAAGCACAGGAAGATGGCTACGCCAAAAATCCAGACCAGCTCGCGAGGCTTGCGGTACGACCCATAGAACAGGCCACGCAGCATATGCAGGTAGACCACCACGAAGAACATGGAAGCGCCGGTAGAGTGCATGTAGCGGATCAACCAGCCCCATGGCACTTCTCGCATGATGTATTCGACTGACTCAAACGCCAGTTTGGCATCGGGCTTGTAATTCATGACCAGGAAAATACCGGTCACGATCTGGATTACGAGCACCAACAGTGCGAGCGATCCAAAAAAGTACCAAAAATTAAAGTTTTTTGGTGCGTAATATTCGGACATGTGCTCTTTGAACAGGGAGCTAAGCGGGAAGCGCCTATCTATCCAGCCCAAGAGTCCTGTCGTTTCGACGGTTTTTTCGCCAGCCATGAAAACGGCTCCTTTATATCTTACGAGGCGTGTAACGGGTTCAGTGTCTTGGGGCGCCGCGGGGCACCCCAATTCGGAGCTTTAGCCTTTGTTGTCTTCGTCGATGCCGATGACGATGCGGGTACCATCGGCCGAAAACGTGTAGGGCGGGACTTCGAGGTTGTCGGGAGCGGGCTTGTTCATGAAGACCCGTCCGGCTAAGTCGAAGTAGGAACCGTGACACGGACAAAAGAAGCCGCCTGCCCAATCGGAAGGCAGGCCGGGTTGCGGGCCGGTCGCGAACGCCGGCGAAGGTGAGCAGCCAAGGTGAGTGCAAATTCCGACGCAAACGAAGAGTTCAGGCGTGCGCGAGCGGAAGTCGTTCTTGGCATATTCCGGGGTGTAGCCGGGACGATCGGAGTTCGGATCGGCCAGTTGTTTATCGTGTGCTTCGTTGACCAGGCCTTCGAGCTGGGCCTTGGTGCGATGCATGATCCAGACCGGCTTACCGCGCCATTCGACGGTACGCATTTCGCCCGGGGCGATGTTGGAAACGTCGACTTCGACCGGGGCTCCGGCTGCGCGCGCCTTTTCCGACGGCGCAAAGGAACTGACAAAAGGGACTGCCGTTGCGACGCCCGCCACACCACCGACGGCACAGGCGGAAGCTACCCAGAAACGGCGCGACGGATCGGGTGGAAGGTTGGAATCAACCTCACCGGAATCATCGAGCTGTGTCGTAATCTGACTCATTCTAGTATCCTTATTCATGCCCCTCCGGGGCATACCATTCACTGTTTTTAGCTGTGTACTATCCTATTAGCCGCGTATTATAGCGTTAGCCCGCCTTCGGGTGAAAATTTCAAAGGAAGACGACATGAGCAAAGCACGGGGTTTCCTCCAGGAATTTCAAGAGTTCGCCGTTAGAGGCAACATGATTGACCTTGCGGTCGGGGTCATTATTGGTGCGGCGTTCGGCAAAATCATCGATTCATTGGTTAAAGATATCATCATGCCCGTCGTTGCTTTCCTTGTGGGCGGCCAGGTCGACTTCACCAATCAGTTCTGGATATTGCGGGCGCCTGAAGGCTATGCGGGTCCTCGAACCTACGACGCCTTGACCAAGGCCGGCGCAGTGGTGCTGTCGTGGGGAAACTTCCTCACCATACTCATCAACTTCATCTTATTGGCCTTTGTGGTGTTTTGCCTGGTGAAGGCGGTTAATTCAGCGCGCAACCGGCTCTTGAAGCAGGCCGAGGCCATTCCTGTGGCGCCTGCCGAAGAGGTCGTATTACTGCGCCAGATTCGCGATTCATTGCAAAAGTAGGCGCGGCGGCGTATAGGCCGCCAAACGGTTAAATCGGGTTATCCAAGTCGATGAAGTCGACACGAATACCGAATTTGTTTTCGATCGCCTTGCCCAGGGCTTGCACACCATAGCGCTCGGTCGCATGATGTCCGGCCGCAATAAAGCTCGTGCCCGTCTCCTGAGCCAGGTGAAAGCTGGGCTCAGACGCCTCACCTGTAATGTACACATCGGCTCCAGCGGCCACGGCGGCCTCTAACATGCTTTGGGCCCCGCCTGTGCACCATGCTACACGTTGTATCTGCTGTTGTGAATTGCCCACAATCAGGGGCGCTCGTTGCAAAGCATTGCAAATGCTCCGGCCAAGTTGTTCCAATGACTGCGGCACTTTGCACCGACCCAGCCATACTAGGCCATCTGGGCCGCAAACGATGGGGTTGCCTTCGGCGTCGCGATCCACCTCAAGGTCCAGCACACGGCCCAGTTGTGCGTTATTCCCCAGTATGGGGTGCGCATCCAGAGGCAGATGGTAAGCGAAGACATTCAGCTCGTTTTGCAGTGCCAGGGTCAGCCGCTTGCGCTTGGGGCCGCGTACACAAGGGTTCTCGTTTTTCCAGAACCACCCGTGGTGCACCAATATCGCATCGGCTCCGCGGGCAATAGCCGCTTCCAATAACGCCTGCGATGCCGTAACTCCGGTGATAATGTGACGGATTGAAGCTTTGCCTTCGACCTGCAGCCCATTCGGACAATAGTCCTTGAAGCGCTGAGGCTGTAATGTGGCATCGAGCCAGTCGGCGAGTTCTTGTGTAGATACCTGATTCATTGATTGCTTTTTCCTTTTAGCCTTATGCATCGATTCTGGTTGCTATTTGCCCAAACCGTGACGGTATGCCTGGGTATTTTATTCATCGTCGCAACCCTGCGACCGGAATGGCTGAAAACGTCTCCGCAGACCACTGCGCCGATCGCGACGTCGCCCGCCACACCGGCCAGCAAGACCATTCGGCCAGAGGTCTCATACGCCAGCGCGGTCGCCATGGCCACCCCCGCGGTCGTCAACGTATACACCAGAAAGCTCATTGAGGTCCCGGCCCTTCCCTTGCCGGATGATCCGGAGTTCAGCCGTCTGTTTCGTGATATTCCGGGTTTCAGTCGCCGCAAGGAATCGACTAACCTGGGTTCCGGCGTGATTGTGCGTAGCGACGGTTATATTTTGACCAACTACCATGTCGTAGAGGCCGCAGACGCCATCGAAGTGGCGTTGAGCGACGGGCGTGAGACTCGGGCCGAACTGGTGGGGGCCGATCCCGAAAGCGATCTGGCGGTGCTGAAGATTAACCTTCCAGGCCTGTCGGCCATCGCATTCAATGGCGAGCATGAAGTACAGGTAGGCGATGTGGTGCTTGCTATAGGGAATCCTTTTGGCGTCGGTCAGACCACCACAATGGGAATTGTATCCGCGTTGGGCCGTAATCGACTGGGCATCAATATCTACGAAAATTTCATCCAGACCGATGCGGCAATCAACCCGGGCAACTCCGGCGGCGCGCTGATCGATACCACGGGGCGTTTAATCGGTATTAACACGGCAATCTATTCCGAAACCGGCGGTTCGCTGGGGATAGGCTTTGCCATTCCCGCCCAGGCCGCCGCCACGGTGCTCGAGCAAATCATAAAGAATGGCACGGTAACGCGTGGGTGGCTGGGTATTGAACCCCAAGACATTACGCCGGAACTTGCCAAAGCCTTCAAGCTGGAAAGGGACGACGGTGTAATAATTGCCAGCGTGCTAAGGAACGGTCCGGCGTGGCGGGCGGGCATCAGGGTGGGCGATATTGTCCTGCAGCTGAATGGCCAGGAAGTAATGGATTCGATCGGCTTTTTAAATCAGATTGCGCCGCTTGCGCCGCGCGAGGACGTAACCTTGCTGATATTGCGGGACGGCAAGAAACGGGACGTTACGGTGCAGGTCGGTACACGCCCCCGCATCCGTAAGCCCTGATTCGTTTACTCGTGATGCGTCGCGACGTCGTCGGCGCTATCGTCGTCTTCGCGCTGAACTTCGCGCTTTTTAAGCGCGCTGGCAATCAGTACGCCCAGTTCGAACAACAGGCATAAGGGCACGGCCAGCATAAATTGGCTAAGCACATCGGGTGGCGTTACGACAGCCGCGATAACGAATGCGCCGACAATGACGTAACCACGCGCTGCCCTAAGCTTTTCCACCGTGACCATGCCGCTTTTAACCAGCAGAATAACGGCAATGGGCACTTCGAAGGTTACGCCGAAGGCCACGAACATCGTCATGACGAAGCTTAGGTAAGCTTCGATATCAGGCGCCGGGGTAATCGATTGCGGCGCAAAATTGGCGATAAAGTGAAAAACGGTGCGAAACACCACGAAATAACAGAACGCCATGCCCAGCAAGAACAGCAGGGTGCTGGACGCGATGAGCGGCAAAGCCAGTTTCTGTTCATGCTTGTACAGGCCAGGTGCGACAAATGCCCACGCCTGATACAGCACCACGGGCAGGGCCAGCACGAACGCCGCCATCATGGTCACCTTGATAGGCACCATGAACGGCGTAATGACGCCCGTGGCGATCATGCGGGTGCCTTCCGGCAGCGATGCCAGCATGGGCTGCGCAAGCAAGTCGTAAATGACTGAGGGCCCCGGGTAGATGAACAGTACGATGAACACCGCCAGGATAGCCATTACGGCACGCAAGAGGCGGGTGCGCAGCTCGACCAGATGCGAGATGAAGGTGTCTTGCGAAGAAGAGGCGTCGTGCGTCATGCGGGCGTCTCGGTGTCAGGTTTTTTTACCGGAACCGGCTCGGCTTGAGGGACTCCGGGTAGCGGCAACGTTGCCGTGTCGGGCGATGCCAACGCGGGTTCCGCGGAATGATCTGCCACCGCAGGAGGTTCCATCAGTGGTTCGGAAACATACTCGGCGGGTTTTTCGGCATTCTTTTGGGGGCCGGCTTCTTCCTTGATGTCTTTGACCAGGTTATCAACCGAAACAGAGGCGCCCTTAAGCGCTTTCTGGGCTTCGTCCAGCGGCTGGCGCAGGCTGTCGCTGGCATCCTGCATGGACGACTTCACCGACTTGGCGGCGTCTTCCATCTGGCCCTTGAGACTACTTAGTTCATCAAGGTCCATTTCGCGTTGGATATCGGTTTTAACGTCGCTGACATACCGCTGGGCGCGGCCCACCAGGTGTCCGAGCGTGCGCGCTACCTTGGGCAGCCGCTCGGGCCCGATAACGATCAGCGCAATTACGCCGATAAGCAGCAGTTCACTGAAGCTGACGTCAAACATCGTTATACGTCAGTTTTTTCTTTGGCGTGTACGTCGATGGTCTCGTCGCTTTTCACGCGCTGCGTGACCGCGTCGGGAGATTTATCGTCTTTGGCTTCGTTCATGCCTTTCTTGAAGCCCTTGACGGCGCCGCCGAGGTCTTCACCCATGTTGCGAATTTTTTTCGTGCCAAAAATCAGGGCGACGATGACCAGAACGATTAGCCAGTGCCATATGCTTAAACTACCCATAATACGATCTCCGATTATGCGGCGGGAGCCGCACGTTTGTCCCAGGGGCGTGCGCCCCCAATTATGTGAAAATGCAGGTGGGCAACTTCTTGCCCGCCGTCTGTTCCGTTATTGGCAACCACCCTGAACCCCCCTTCTGGACCAGGCCTGCAGCCGTTATCGGCCGCCAGTTGGGGCACCAGCGCCAGCATTTTGCCTAGCCATGAAGCGTCGTCAGATTGGATGTCCTGTAGTGACACGATATGGCGTTTTGGTATAAGTAGCAAGTGTACGGGAGCCGCGGGATTTATGTCGTGGAAAGCGAAGAAATCTTCATCTTCATAAACTTTCTTCGACGGAATCTTGCCGCTCGCAATTTTGCAAAATAGACAGTTATCGCTCATGGTGTGCTCGTACAAAGTGATCAGTTTTCGAGGCGGCTGGCTTTTTCGCTCAGGCCCGACGTGCCCTCGCGCCTTGCCAGTTCGGCAAGGACCTGTTCGGGGCGCAGGCCGTAGTGGGCCAGGGCCACCAGGCAGTGAAACCATAGGTCGGCCGTCTCGCTGACGATGCGGTCAGGGGTGTTGTCTTTGGCGGCCATCACCAGTTCGGTGGCTTCTTCACCTATTTTCTTCAGGAAAGAGTCCGGTCCACGCGCCAGCAACTTGGCGGTATACGAACTGGAGGGGTCGCCGCCGTTCTTGGGCAGGCGCGATTCCAGAGTGTCGGCCAGGCGGGCCAGAATAGTCGAAGTGTCTTGCATTATTTGTAGATCAGTTCAGGGTCTTTAAGGACGGGATCGGTAATGGTCCAGACGGCGTTGTCGCCATCGCCGTCCAGGCGGCGAAAAAAACAGCTTTCGCGACCAGTATGGCAGGCAATGCCACCCTGCTGTTTGATCTTGAGCAACAGAACGTCGCCGTCGCAGTCCAGGCGCAGTTCGTGCACAATTTGCACGTGGCCGGATTCTTCGCCCTTGCGCCAAAGTCGCCGCCGCGAGCGCGACCAATACACGGCGCGCCCCGTTTCGAATGTTTCGGCCAGCGCTTCGGCATTCATCCAGGCAACCATCAATATGTTGCCTGTTTCAGCATCTTGCGCAATGGCCGGAATCAGGCCGTTGCTATCGAAAGTTATGGCGGCGAGCCACGTTGTATCGTGCTTCATGCCGGTAAGCGTACCTTAATACCCTGTTCGGCCATGAATCTCTTGGCTTCCTGAACCGTATATTCGCCGTAATGGAAAATGCTGGCGGCCAGGACGGCGCTGGCGCGCCCCTTCGTGACACCATCGGCCAAGTGCTGCAAATTACCGACGCCACCTGACGCGATGACCGGTACTGCTACCGCATCGGACACGGCGCGGGTCAGTTCAAGGTCGAAGCCCGATTTCGTACCATCGCGGTCCATGCTGGTCAGCAGTAGTTCGCCGGCGCCATATTCGGCCATCTTGATGGCCCATTCCAGTACGTCGATACCCGTGGCCTTGCGTCCGCCATGAGTGAAAAGTTCCCATTTGGCGGGTTCGCCAGGAGCCGAGACGCGGCGTGCGTCGATGGCGACCACGATGCATTGCGAGCCGTGGTAATCAGCCGCCGCGCGGACCAGTTCCGGGTTGGATACGGCGGCGCTATTGATGGACACCTTGTCGGCGCCGGCGTTCAGCAGACGTTGGATGTCGGCCACTTGCCGCACACCGCCGCCCACTGTCAGGGGAATGAACACCTGGCGTGCCACCGATTCAATGATGGGCAGGATCAGGTCGCGCGCATCGCTGGTCGCGGTGATGTCAAGAAAGGTGAGTTCGTCGGCGCCTTGCTCGTTGTAGCGCTGTGCGATTTCAACGGGATCGCCAGCATCGACCAGGTCAACAAAGTTGACCCCCTTGACGACGCGCCCTGCTGTGACGTCAAGGCAGGGAATAATGCGGCGCGTAAGCGTCGTGTCGTTCAGCGAGGCAGAAGCTTGGCTCATGCTGTTCCCAGCTCGTCGGCCATTTCTTGCGCAGTGGCGAAATCCAGCGTGCCTTCGTACAGACTGCGCCCCAGAATGGCCCCTTCGACGCCCTCGTGCTCGACGGCGCAGAGCGCTTCGATATCGCGCAGGTCGGTGACGCCGCCCGAGGCAATGATGGGAATACGCACATGTTGCGCCAGTTTGACGGTAGCTTCGATATTGACACCCGACAACATGCCGTCGCGGCCGATGTCGGTGTAGATAATGGCTTCGCAACCGTAATCTTCGAACTTGCGAGCCAGGTCGAGAACGTCGTGGCGGGTAAGCTTGCTCCAGCCGTCGGTTGCCACTTTGCCTTCGCGGGCATCAAGGCCGACGATGATGTTGCCCGGAAAGGCGCTACATGCGTCGTGCAGGAAGCCAGGATCTTTGACCGCCGCTGTACCAATGATGACGTACGAGATGCCGGCGTCGAGATAGCGTTCTATGGTGTCCAGGTCGCGGATACCGCCGCCGATCTGCACCGGGATGTCGCCACCCACAGCCGCAATGATCGCCTTGATGGCGGATTCGTTCTTGGGCTTGCCTGCTACTGCACCATTCAGGTCAACCAGATGCAGCCGCCGTGCCCCTTGATCTATCCATTGCGTCGCGATAGCGGAGGGGTCTTCAGAAAAAATAGTTGCGTCGTCCAGGTCACCTTGGCGAAGGCGCACACAGCGCCCGTCTTGGAGGTCGATGGCGGGGATGAGTAGCATGATCAATAGCCGATAAATTCAGTGAAAGGGAGTAAAGGAGTAATCAGTATTGCTTAAATGTCGGTGATGCCGGACGGAAATCGGTTTAGCGTGGGTATGCGTCGCAGCGCAAGATGTTATTTCGCTTCTGGATCAAGCGTGAACGCGAGGGCGAAGGGCAGACATTACTGGCGTAAGGCAAGCGACGTCGACAACGTGCACATTTGATCTAGACATGGAATTATGGATTCCAGTCAACAAAATTTCGATATAGACGCAGGCCATGGTCGGCGCTTTTTTCGGGATGAAACTGTACCGCAAAAATATTAGCCGCTGCGACCGCTGAGGTAAAGCCCTGTCCGTAGTGGCTAACCCCTACCGTGAGCGCTGGATCATCTGGTACTACATAGTAGCTGTGCACAAAATAAAAATGGCAGTCGTCGGGAATACCCGCCCACAAGGGATGGTCTTGCACCTGCTGGACACAGTTCCAGCCCATATGTGGCACCTTCAGCAGCTCGTGTTCCTGGCCCGTTTGCGCGGACGTGGCGTACTGCGGGCCGGCAAAGCGTTTGACCTGGCCGGGGAATACGTTAAGGCAGGGTACGTTGCCTTCTTCGCTGTTGCTGAAAAGCATTTGTTCGCCAACGCACACGCCCAGCAATGGCTTGGTGTTAGCAGCGCGGATCACGGCTTCACGCAGACCTGATTTATTCAACGTCCGCATGCAGTCGGGCATGGCGCCTTGGCCGGGAAACACCACGCGCGACGCTCGGTCGATTTCACTGGCCTGGTTACAGACTCTGATGTCGGCATCGGGTGCCGCGGCCTGAAGGGCCCGGGCCACCGAATGGAAATTTCCCATGCCGTAATCAACAATGGCGATTGTATTCACGAAAAGCAGCCGTTTAACGGTTTAGAGGACGCCCTTGGTCGAGGGAACAACCCCGGCATTGCGCGGATCGAATTCGGTTGCCATGCGCAAGGCCCGACCAAACGCTTTGAATACGGTTTCGCACTGGTGATGGGAATTTTCGCCACGCAGGTTGTCGATGTGCATGGTGACAAGGGCGTGATTGACAAAGCCCTGGAAAAATTCGCGCGCCAGGTCGACATCGAAGCGGCCGATGTGCGAGCGCGTGAAAGGAATGTGATAGTACAGGCCCGGGCGGCCGGAGAAGTCGATTACAACACGGGACAGGGCTTCGTCGAGCGGCACATAAGAATGGCCGTAGCGGCGTAGGCCCGACTTATCGCCCACGGCGGCTGCAAATGCTTGGCCCAGTGTGATGCCGACGTCTTCCACCGTGTGGTGGTCATCGATTTCGGTGTCGCCGTCGCAATGGATATCAAGGTCGATAAGGCCGTGACGTGCAATCTGGTCGAGCATGTGATCCAGGAACGGCACGCCGGTATTGATGGTTTGACGGCCGGTGCCGTCAAGATTGATGGAAACGCGCACACGCGTTTCGTTGGTGTTTCGGGTAATGTCGGCAGTACGCATGTTCAGGACTTCAATTTGATAGGTTAAGGCGGTATTCGGCGCTGGCGGCATGGGCTTGCAGCCCTTCGCCATAGGCCAGTGTAGCCGCTACGCGCCCCAATGTTTGAGCGCCGGCTTGCGACACATGGATAAGGCTGGACCGTTTCTGAAAATCATACACGCCCAGCGGCGAAGAAAAGCGCGCAGTGCGCGAGGTGGGCAGAACGTGATTAGGGCCTGCGCAGTAATCGCCCAGCGATTCGGAGCTATATCGGCCCAGGAATATCGCGCCAGCATGGCGGATTTTATCGGCCCATTGCTGGGGATTTTCGGTTGAGATTTCGAGGTGCTCAGGTGCAATATTATTGGCGATTTCGCAGGCTTCGTCCAGGTCTTGCACTAATATCAGCGCGCCGCGCCCGGCCAGGCTCGCGCGAATGATGTCGGCGCGGGGCATGGTAGGCAGCAGTCGGGCGATGGCCGCTTCGACTTCGTCCAGATAGCTGGCGCTGGGGCAAAGCAAAATCGCCTGGGCCATTTCGTCGTGCTCGGCTTGCGAAAACAAGTCCATGGCGATCCAGTCGGCTGGCGTGGCGCCATCGCAGATGATCAAGATTTCGCTAGGGCCGGCGATCATGTCTATGCCCACCGTGCCGAATACCCGGCGCTTCGCGGCGGCCACATAGGCGTTGCCCGGGCCCACGATTTTATCGACCGGCGACAGCGTTTGAGTGCCATAGGCCAGGGCGCCCACTGCCTGCGCGCCGCCTATGCCCCATACGCGGTCGACCCCGCCTATGGCGGCGGCTGCCAGCACCATGGGATTGCGCACGCCATCGGGCGTGGGAGTCACCATGATGACCTCGGGAACTCCGGCCACCTTGGCCGGAACGGCGTTCATTAGCACGGAGGACGGATACGCCGCCTTGCCGCCAGGCACATAAAGGCCGACTCGATCAAGCGGGGTGACCTTCTGACCCAGTACCGTGCCGTCGGCTTCGGTATAGGTCCAGGTTTGCGCGCGTTGATGATCGTGGTACACACGCACCCGTTCCGCCGCGGTTTCAAGCGCCTGGCGCTGTCCTGACGGCAACTGATCCAGCGCCGCCAGCCATTCGCGACGCTCTATTTCCAGCGCGGCAACCGAAGGTGCCGAGACACGATCGAATCGCTGTGTATAGTCAAGCACGGCGCTGTCGCCATGCTGTTGTACATTTTTAAGAATGTCCGCCGTGGCGCGTTCGATGGACTCGTCTTGCGAGGCATCAAAGGCCAGCAAAGTGCGTAGCGCAGAATTGAATGATTCGGACTGGGTGCTTAAACGTGTAATAAGGGCCATGGCTTTAACGCTGGAAAATGCAATGTATTACGAAGAGTGTATACCGTAATGGACGGCGATCCGGGCCACGAGCAGGCCCCGGGGACTATGCCGGAAGCGCCGAAGCGCGCGCAAAGGAATCGATAAGCGGCTGCAATTTTGCCGTCCGTGTCTTGAGCGATGCCTGGTTGACGATAAGCCGCGACGAGATATCGGCCACGTCTTCGACGGCCTCTAGATTGTTGGCTTTCAGCGTGCCGCCCGTGGAAACCAGGTCGACGATGGCATCGGCCAGGCCTACCAGCGGCGCCAATTCCATTGATCCGTAAAGCTTTATCAGGTCTACGTACACGCCCTTACGGGCAAAGTGCTCGCGCGCCGCGTGCACGTATTTGGTCGCAACACGAAGGCGCGAGCCCTGATGCACAGCGGCTTCATAGTCGAAACCCTTGCGCACTGCAACGCAAAGGCGGCAACGGGCGATGTTCAGGTCGACAGGCTGGTACAGGCCGCCCGGATGGTCGGCGGCATGCTCGAACAGCACGTCTTTGCCGGCAATGCCGAAATCCGCCGCGCCATATTGGACATAGGTCGGAACGTCGGAGGCCCGGACGATAATCAGCTGCAGATCGGAGCTGCTGGTTGGCAGAATCAGTTTGCGCGATGATTCCGGGCTCTCGGTGACGTGAATCCCTGCTGCCTCCAGCAAGGGCATGGTCTCGTCAAAAATACGCCCTTTGGACAAGGCGAGCGTTAAAGGTCGGTCGAGGCTGGCTGGGCTCATGCGATTTTCCGGGTTATGCGTTGAATATTGGCACCGACCGAACGTAGCTTTTCTTCCATACGCTCGTAACCGCGATCCAGGTGGTAGATGCGCTCGACCACGGTGTCGCCGTAGGCGGCCAGGCCGGCAATGACCAAGCTGGCCGAAGCCCGCAGGTCGGTCGCCATGACGGTGGCGCCAGACAGCTGCGGTATGCCGGTCACGACTGCGGTGTGGCCGTCGATGTCGATTTGGGCGCCCATGCGGCCCAGTTCCTGGACGTGCATGTAACGGTTTTCGAAAATATTTTCCACGATAACGGCAGTACCATCGGCCAGCGTATTGAGCGCCATGACTTGAGCCTGCATATCGGTGGGAAAGCCCGGGTACTCGCGCGTGCGAAAGCCGGTGGCCTTGGGACGCTTGTTCATGGAACCGCGTATCCAGTCCTCGCCGCACTCGATGGTCAGGCCTGCTTCCTGCAGCTTGTCGATAATGGCGCCCATGGTGGCGGGTGCAGCCTGGCGCAGCATGATTTCGCCGCCCGTGGCGCCTACGGCGCACAGGAAGGTACCGGCCTCAATGCGATCGGCCACGACGCGATGGCTGGCGCCATGCAGGCGATCGACGCCGTCGATGACAATGCGGTCGCCGCCGTGGCCCTGAATGCGGGCGCCCATTTTATTCAGAAGTTCCGCCAGGTCGATGATTTCGGGTTCGCGCGCCGCGTTTTCAAGGGTCGTTCGGCCCTCGGCTAGCACGGCCGCCATCATCAGGTTCTCGGTGCCGGTCACAGTGACCATGTCGGTCCGGATGGACGCGCCTTTCAGGCGTTTCGCCTTGGCCACGACAAAGCCATGTTCGATCGTGATGTCGGCGCCCATGGCCTCCAGCCCCTTGATGTGCTGGTCGACCGGGCGCTGCCCGATTGCGCAGCCGCCCGGTAGGCTGACACGGGCCTCGCCGAAACGGGACAGCAGTGGCCCCAGTACCAGAATGGAGGCCCGCATGGTCTTGACCAGTTCGTAGGGGGCTTCAAGGCTGCTTACGTTCGCGGCGTTCAGTTGCAGCGTGCCATCGTTGCCGCGCTCGGACTGCACGCCCATTTGGGCCAGCAGGCGCAGGGTCGTGCCGATGTCTTTAAGATCAGGCACGTTCTCCAGCGCGATGGAGTCGGCGGTAAGCAGGCTGGCGCACAATATAGGCAGTGCTGCGTTTTTGGCCCCCGACACCGAAATTTCGCCATTAAGGCGGTTGCCGCCAGTTATCTGCAGTTTATCCATTCGGGTTCGCCTTGTATTCGGCGGGGGTAAGGGTGCGCATGGACAGGGCGTGGATCTCGGCCTTCATGCGGTCGCCCAGTGCGGAATACACCAGTTGGTGGCGCGCAATAAGACGTTTTCCTTCAAAGGCGGCACTGACGATGATCGCTTCGAAGTGCGAACCGTCGCCCTGGACTTCAAGATGTTCGCAGGGCAGATTGTCGGCGATGTACTGGCGTACTTGTTCTGGGGTAGGCAACATAACAATTAATTCCGAAGTTTATAGCCGCTGGCCAGCAGGCGCATGGCAAACAGGCAGAGCACGGCAAATACGCCGCTGACCACGGCCAGACTTTGCCATGGCGATACGTCCGAAACAGCGAAAAAGCCGTAGCGGAAGCCGTCGATTGTGTAGAAAATGGGGTTCCAGCGCGAGACCGCCTGCCAGAAAGGGGGCAGGCTGTGTATGGAATAGAACACCCCTGATAGGAACGTGGCCGGCATGATCAGGAAGTTCTGGAACGCGGCGAGCTGGTCGAATTTTTCCGACCACAGGCCAGCAATAATGCCCAGCGTACCCATGATGCCGCAAGACAACACGCCAAAGACCAACACCCAAAGCAGGTTGTTTACCGGCAACACGACAAAAAACAGGGCCACCAGCCAGACGCAGGCGCCTACGCACAGCCCTCGGGCGATGGCAGCCAGCATATAGGCGCCGAAAATCTCGCGATGCGACAAAGGCGGCAGCAGTATGAAGACCAGGTTCCCAGTGATTCGGCTTTGAATCAGCGACGACGATGGATTTGCAAACGAATTTTGCAGCATGCTCATCATCATCAGGCCCGGGATCAGGAACGACGTGTAAGGCACCGTGTCATAGACCTGCACCCGCCCTTCCAGCACGTGGGCAAAAATCAGCAGATACAGCAGGGCAGTAAGCACCGGGGCCGCGATGGTCTGGAAAGCAACTTTCCAGAAACGCGTGAGTTCCTTGCGCAGCAAGGTCGGAAAGCCCGACCCCATGTCGGTGCGCGGCTTGATACGCGAAACAGAGCTCATGCCGTTACCCCAAGGAAGTCGTCGTCATTCATGATGCGCACGAAAGCGTCTTCCAGGTCATTGCCGCCGACCCGCGCCAATAGTGCCTGCGTGGTGTCCAGGGCAACCACGCGCCCGGCCTTCAGCATGGCGATCCGGCCGCAAAGGGCTTCGGCTTCTTCCAGATAATGGGTGGTCAGCAATATGGTGTGGCCTTCTTTGTTCAGACGAGCAATAAATTCCCATAGCGTGCGGCGTAGATCGACGTCGACCCCGGCAGTGGGCTCGTCAAGAATGATGACCGGGGGACGATGCACCAGGGCTTGGGCGACCAGCACCCGTCGCTTCATGCCGCCCGATAGCGCGCGCATATTGGCGTCAGCCTTGTCGGACAGGCCCAAATTGCTAAGAATCTCGTCGATCCAGTCGTCGTTGTTGCGTAGTCCGAAATACCCCGACTGCAGGCGCAGGGTTTCGCGAACACTGAAAAAGGGATCGTAAACGATTTCCTGGGGAACGACTCCCAGTGCGCGGCGCGACTGTTTAAAATCGCTGACGACATCATGGCCACAGACGCGGGCAACGCCCGATGTGGCGCGCGCAAGCCCGGCCAGTACGGAAATCAGTGTGGTTTTGCCGGCGCCGTTAGGGCCCAGCAAGCCGAAGAATTCTCCGTGTTCTACCGTGAAGCTGACGTCATGGAGTGCCTGGAAACCCTTTTTTCTGGGCGTCGAGGTCAGCCGTTCTTTAAGGCTGCGGGCGCGCGGCGCGTATATCTTCGAGATATGTTCTAGGGTAAGGGCAGACATAGCAATAAAAAAAGCCTGGCTCATGATTAAGCCAAGCCTCGTATTATAGGTCGGACCAGCGCTTATGGGCGTTTAGCCCCTGGTCCGCCCTGGTGCAGCGTGTGGCTTACTGGTTGCGTTGATTCAGTGCCGCGATCAGGCCATCGACGCCATTTTGGGAAATTTGCTGGGCAAACTGGTTGCGATAATTCTGAATCAGCCAGATGCCTTCCACGTTCAAGTCGTAGATTTTCCAGCCCTGAGGCGTCTTTTCCAGGCGATAGTCTATGCCGACGGCAGGCCCGTTAGCCTGCGACAGCGTTGAGCGCACCACCAGATCGGAAGCATTGATATCACCGCGGAACGGCAGCATGGCAAAGGAAGATCTCTGGTCTACTTTGGTAAACGCGCCGCTGTAAGTGCGGATAAGCGTGCCTTTGAAGGCCTGAACCAGTTCCTGTTGCTGCTTGGGAGTGGCAGTGCGCCAGTGACGGCCTGCAGCCAGACGCGTCGTCTTTTCCAGATTGACGTAGGGCAGTACATACTGGTTGACGACCTGATTGATTTTGACCAGATCGCCCGCCTTAACGGCCTGATCTCTCTTGATGGCGTCTAGCGCGTTATTGGCAACGGTCTGGACGAAATCGCTGGGCGACTTGCCGGATATGGCAGAGTCTTGGGCGTGGGCGCTACCCATGGCGAGGCCTGCCAGGCATAGAAAGCTTGCGCCCAGCAGACGCCGTGCGCTTAAAAGTGTACTGAAAGTCTTGAACATAGAGTAATTAGGTCCTCATTACTGTGCTGCCTTGGCAGCAGGATCGTTCGATGGCGCTGGGGGTGCAGCGGCAGGGTCCTCGTCGTCCGAGTAGTCCGGGAGGTTGTCCTTAGTGTAGTCGGGCACGCTCACGTCGGCGCGGCGGCTGTTGACCAGTGCTTTGCGGCGTTGCATGTAGGCATCGCGAATAAAGCTGTAACGATCAAGGGCAACTTGGTTGACGAGTTTATCGGCATCAAGAAGGCTTGCGCGAGTGTCGACGGCATACAAGCCGATGATCGAATTGCGCAAGGGAATATTATCCATCTCGAATACCGGGGTGATAGGCGAAATGCCGACGGCGATCGTTCCCAGTGTGGCCGTGCCGTCGCGTAGCGAGCTTGGCCCCAGGAAAGGTAGTACAACATAAGGACCGGAACTGAAGCCCCAGACGCCCAGCGTTACACCGAAATCGTTCTGAATGCGGCGCGAACCATTCATCGAGGCAACGTCGATACAGCCGCCTAACCCCATGGTTGAATTAAACAGCACACGGCCTAGTGTGTTGACAAAGTCATGTCCCTGACCTTGCAGGAAACTGTTTGCCGCAGACCAGACGTCGGCGACGTTATTGAAAATGTTATGAATACAGGTTTGCACCGGCTGGGGCGTAATGGTGTCGTAGCCGACGGCAATGGGTTTTAGCAGTGCACGGTCTACCGTATCGTTGAACGTGTACATGCCGCGGTTGTAACTTTCCCAGGGATCGTCAGGGTTGGAATGGCTTACCGAGGCACAGCCCACCGCGAGAGACGTGGCGCCCAGCAACGCCGCGAGACGGACAAACCGTCCGCTGGACGTGCGGGCCGGGGTAGAAATGTAAGTCATGGCTTTTTTTCAGCTTTTTTGGCAATGGCTACAGATTGTAGACATCCATTCTCTATTTTAGGGTTTTGATGCGGGTGCAGGGATCGATTCGGGGCCTGCTGTAACATCTGGTTTTATGCTGTTGTGTTCCGTCGACACTGGCGGCGCAGCCGCTGGGTCGCTTGATGCTGTACCCTGGTTGCTGGCCGAACTGTAAAGAAATTTGCTGATCAGTTCTTCCAGCACTACGGCGCTTTGCGTGTATTGAATTTCGCTATTTTGTTCGAGCATTTTGTCCTCGCCCCCTGGGGTCAGGCCAATGTATTGCTCGCCCAGTAAACCCGAGGTCAGGATAGACGCCGACGAATCGCTGGGGAAGTTGTATTGTTGTTCCAGTTCAAGCGTGGCAACCGCCTGAAAGCGTTCGTTATCGAACCCGATGCTGGCCACACGGCCAACCACCACGCCGCTGCTTTTAACCGGGGCACGCACTTTCAGGCCGCCCAGATTATCGAAATGCGCCTGCACCTTGTAGGTGGGAGCAAAGGAAAAGGAATTCATATTACCGGCTTGCAAAGCCAGAAACACCAGGGCCATGGCGCCTAATACAACGAACAGGCCTACCCAGAAATCGGTTTTTTCACGCGTCATGATTGATCCGTCTATATCGTTAATTGCTGAACATCAGCGCGGTAAGCACAAAGTCTAGTCCCAGCACAACCAGCGAGCCCGCTACCACCGTGCGCGTGGTAGCTCGGGACACGCCTTCCGGAGTCGGTTTGGCGGTCCACCCTGCGTGCAGGGCAATAAGCGTGACGGCTATGCCAAACACCACGCTCTTGATGACACCGTTCAAGATGTCTTTGACAACGTCAACGCCGCCCTGCATCTGTGACCAGAAAACGCCGGGGTCTACGCCGATAAGCACGACCCCTACAATCCATCCACCCAGTATCCCAACCATTGAAAATACGGCGGCCAGTATGGGCATCGCGATGACACCACCCCAAAAGCGCGGCACCAGTACCCGGCTTATGGGATCGACCGCCATGACTTCCATGGCGGCCAGTTGCTCGCCTGCTTTCATCAGCCCTATTTCGGCGGTGAGCGACGTGCCCGCCCGCCCGGCGAACAGCAAGGCAGTGACCACTGGCCCAAGTTCCCGAGTAAGCGACAATGCCACCAGCAATCCCAAGGCCTCTTCTGAACCGTAACGTGTCAAGGTGTAATAGCCTTGCAGGCCTAATACGAAGCCTACGAACAGCCCCGATACGGCAATAATCAACAGCGAATAATTGCCGATAAAGTGGATTTGCTTCGATACCAGGCCAGGTCGCTTAAGGGCGATTCCGCTGCGTGCCAGGATGGCGCCGGCCAGGCGCATGAATGCGCCCAGGCCGACAATGCCTCGTCGCACTTTTCCGCCTAGCGCAGTAATGGATTGAACAGGGGATGTCATGGGCGGCCCGTAGTTTGTTCCAGCCACTTCGTGAAAGCAGGTGAAGTGGGGTAATGAAAAGCGATCGGCCCGTCGGGTTCACCATTCAGGAATTGGCGTACGTAAGCGTCTTGCGAGGTCGACAGCTCTTTAGGTGTGCCTTGGGCAATCAGCGTACCCTGACCCACCATATATACCTGATCGGCGATCAGGAACGATTCGGCCACGTCGTGGGTAATCAGTACCGACGCACAATTGAGCCTGTCGGTAAGGCTGCGTATTAATTGCGCAGTAATGCCCAACGAGATCGGGTCCAGTCCGGCAAAGGGTTCGTCGTACAGGATCAGTTCGGGCTCGAGCACGATGGCGCGTGCCAGCGCCACGCGCCGGGCCATGCCGCCTGATACCTCGGAAATGTTAAGGTGGGCCGCCGCGCGCAGGCCGACGGCGTCGAGCTTGTCGAGCACCCGTTCAATAATCTGGCTTTCCGATACCTCGGTATGTTCACGCAAGGGGAAGGCCACGTTCTCGAAAACGTTCAAATCGGTAAACAAAGCGCCTTGCTGGAACAGCACGCCCATGCACTGGCGCAGTTCGCGCAGCTCGGTGTCGGATATGTTGGCCAGGTCGCGGCCAAATATGTTGATAGTGCCCCGTTGGGCGGTAATTTGCCCGGTGGCTGCGCGCAACAGGGTGGTCTTGCCTGAACCCGAGCCGCCCATCATGGCGACGACCTGTCCGCGCCGGACCTCGATATCGATGCCTTGCAATACGGTGAAGTCGCCGTAGCCCAAGGCAACGTCGGCGAACTTGACAATAGGATCAGCAGAATTTGATGGATTCATAAGGGCTAAAGCCTGACGATAAGCTGTGCATTGTAGCCTTTTGCGCTCAGATGCTTTACGCCCCGGGGAATATGCCCGGGGCGCTCCTGTCTGCTTGACTGCACTGTTTTTACCGCGGCAGGGTGCTGCTTCCCATCAGGAATTCATCGACCGAGCGTGCACACTGGCGACCTTCCCGTATCGCCCATACGATCAGTGATTGACCGCGGCGCATATCGCCGGCGGCGAAAACCTTTGCGACGTTGGTAACGTAGTCGTCGGTGTTCGCACGGGCGTTGCCACGCGGGTCCAACTCTACACCGAAGGCGTCAAGTATGTGCTTCACTGGCGAGACGAATCCCATAGCCAAGAGCACCAGGTCGGCAGGAAGCTCAAACTGCGAGCCTTCCACTTCACGCATCTTCATTTGGCCGGTGGCCTTGTCCTTGAACCACTCCACCCGCACGGCAACCAGCTTCTCGACCTTGCCGTTCTTGCCCTCGAATGTTTTGGTCGCTACGGCCCAGTCGCGTTCGCAGCCCTCTTCGTGGGACGAGGAGGAGCGCAACTTGGCGGGCCAGTATGGCCAGGTAAGTTCTTTGTCTTCCGTTACGGGCAATTTGGACATAAGTTCGAATTGCATGACCGACGCCGCGCCCTGGCGGTTGCTGGTCCCCACGCAGTCCGAGCCGGTATCGCCACCGCCAATCACAATCACGTGCTTGTCCTTGGCGGTAATCTGCTTACTGACGCGATCGCCGTTGCATGCCTTGTTTTGCTGACGCAAGAAGTCCATGGCAAAGTGAATGCCCTTCAGTTCGCGCCCCGGCACCGGTAAATCGCGCGGGTCTTCGGCGCCGCCGGTCAGGACGACGGCGTCGAATTCTTCCTGTAGTGATTCAGGGGTGCGCGTGTTCAGGCCCTCTTCCGCGTGTTCGGCAGCGCCCACATAGGTAGATGGACAAAATTCAACGCCTTCGGCTTCCATTTGCGCCAGGCGGCGATCAATGTGAAACTTTTCCAACTTGAAATCGGGAATTCCATAGCGCAGAAGGCCGCCGATGCGATTGCTCTTTTCAAATACCGTTACGGAGTGTCCGGCACGTGCCAATTGCTGCGCGCAAGCAAGCCCGGCGGGGCCGGAACCTACGACGGCGATCTTCTTGCCGGTTTTGCGCAATGGAGGAACCGGAACCACCCAGCCTTCGGCCCAGCCCTTGTCGATAATGGCGTGTTCGATGGACTTGATGCCCACCGGGTCGTCATTGATGTTCAGCGTACAGGCGGCTTCGCAAGGAGCTGGGCATACGCGACCGGTGAACTCCGGAAAATTATTGGTGGAGTGCAGAACGTCCAGTGCCGTGTGCCAGTCTTGCCGATAGACCAAGTCATTCCAGTCGGGAATGATGTTGTTGACCGGGCATCCGCTGGTACAAAACGGGATGCCGCAATCCATGCAGCGAGCCCCCTGCTGCCTGGCCTCGCTGTCGTCGAGCGTACGAATGAACTCGTGCCAGTGCTTTACCCGTTTTAGTGGTGCCTCGTAGGTTTCTTTCACGCGTTGAAATTCAAGAAAGCCGGTGACTTTGCCCATTTTTTTTCCTCAGGCAGCAATTGGTTGTAGGTTGACCGCGCGCCAAAGCTCACCCAGAGCGCGACGGTATTCAATGGGCATGACCTTGACGAACGACAGGCGGGCACGATCCCAATCGTCCAGGACATCGCGCGACCGGAAGCTGCCGGTGTAACGGTAGTGGTCTTCGATCAGACGGCGCAAAATCGTTTCATCGGTTTCGCGTTCGCCGCCGCGAACGGCGCTATGCCAGGTTTCCGGCTCGTCCTGGCTGCGTTGCTCGGCATGCGAAATGACGCGCTCCAGTTCGACCATGGCCAGGTGGCAGCGTCGGCGGAAGGTGTTGTCCGGGTCCCAGACATAGGCCACGCCGCCCGACATGCCAGCCGCAAAGTTGCGTCCGGTCGCGCCCAGCACCACAACGGTTCCGCCCGTCATGTATTCGCAACCGTGGTCTCCGGTGCCTTCCACGACGGTGGCGGCACCGGAATTACGCACCGCAAAACGTTCGCCGGCCACGCCATTGAAATAAGCTTCGCCCGATAAGGCGCCGTACAACACCGTGTTGCCGGCAATGATGTGATCAGGCCCAAAACCGCGGAAGTCGTTGGGCGAGCGCACCACAATCCGGCCGCCCGACAGGCCCTTGCCGACGTAGTCATTCGCCTCGCCCACCAAGTCCAGGGTGATACCGTGGGCCAGGAAGGCGCCAAAGCTTTGACCGGCAGCACCGTTGCATTGAATATGTATGGTGTCGTCGGGCAGGCCTTCGTGGCCGTAACGGCTCGCCACCACCCCGGACAGCATCGCGCCTATGGTGCGATTGCGATTGCGTACCGGGGTAATGAACGAGACTTTCTCGCCGCGTTCGATCGCTGCTTTGCTGCGTTCGATCAGTTGATGATCCAGCGCATGATCCAGCGCGTGGTCCTGGTCTTCGGTTTGAAATAGGGGACCTGTCGAGGGCACGGCATGGAAGACGCGGCTGAAGTCCAGGCCTTTTGCCTTCCAGTGCTCGATGCCGGGGCGCATATCCAGCAGGTCGACGCGTCCGATCAGTTCGTCGAACCGGCGGATGCCCAGTTGGGCCATGATTTCACGAACCTCTTCGGCGACGAAGAAGAAGTAGTTCACCACGTGTTCCGGCTTGCCCTGGAATTTCTGGCGAAGCACAGGATCTTGCGTTGCCACGCCCACCGGGCAAGTGTTCAAGTGGCATTTGCGCATCATGATGCAGCCTTCAACGACCAGCGGTGCGGTCGCAAAGCCGAACTCATCGGCACCCAGCAGGGCGCCGATCGCGACATCGCGGCCTGTTTTCATCTGGCCGTCGGCCTGCACCCGGATGCGACTGCGCAGATTGTTCAAGAGCAGCGTTTGCTGGGTCTCGGCCAGGCCCAGTTCCCACGGTGTGCCGGCATGCTTGATCGACGACACGGGCGAAGCGCCGGTACCGCCGTCGTGTCCTGCAATGACCACGTGGTCCGCTTTGGCCTTGGCGACCCCGGTGGCGACCGTACCGACACCCACTTCCGACACCAGCTTGACCGATATCGACGCCTTTGGATTCACATTCTTCAAGTCGTGAATCAATTGCGCCAGGTCTTCGATGGAATAAATGTCGTGATGCGGTGGGGGCGAGATCAGGCCCACGCCAGGCACCGAATAGCGCAGTTTGGCGATGTATTCCGTTACTTTATGGCCTGGCAGTTGGCCGCCTTCGCCGGGCTTGGCTCCTTGCGCCATCTTGATCTGGATCTGGTCCGCGCTAGCAAGGTATTCGGCCGAGACACCGAACCGTCCCGAGGCCACCTGCTTAATACGCGAGCGCAGGGAATCCCCCGCGGCCAGCGCCACATCGGCTTCGATGCGGTCCGATCCCAGGAAAGAAGCAAGCGTATCGCCTTTCTTGACGGTGCTTTTGCCAGCACGCATCTCGGCGCGATAGCGCAATTCGTCTTCGCCGCCTTCGCCGGTATTCGATTTGCCGCCGATCCGGTTCATGGCGACGGCCAGGACAGTGTGGGCCTCGGTCGAAATCGAACCGAGCGACATGGCGCCAGTGGCAAATCGTTTCACGATATCCTTGGCGGATTCAACGTCGTTCAACGGTATCGCGCGGGCGGGGTCGACCTTGAATTCGAACAGGCCGCGCAGCGTCATGTGACTGCGCGACTGATTGTTCACGAGCTGGGCATATTCCTTGTACGTGCTGTAGTTATTGGCACGCGCGGCGTGCTGCAGCTTGGCGATGGAGTCCGGCGACCACATATGGTCTTCGCCGCGCACGCGCCAGGCGTATTCGCCACCGGCGTCCAGCGCATTGCTCAGGACCGGGTCATTGCCGAAAGCGGCCCGGTGTATGCGCAACGCTTCTTCGGCAACTTCGAATATGCCTATGCCTTCAATATTGCTGGCGGTGCCCGCAAAGTACTTGTTGATCAGGCTGGAGTTCAGGCCGACCGCCTCAAAAATTTGCGCGCCGGTATAGGACATATAGGTCGAAATGCCCATCTTCGACATCACCTTGTTCAAGCCTTTGCCGATCGCCTTGATGTAGTTCTTGGTAGCCACTTCGGGCTTTTCCATCGTGGCCAGTGTTTCCAGGGCCAAGTACGGGTGGATGGCTTCAGCGCCATAGCCGCCCAGCACGGCAAAGTGATGCACCTCGCGCGCCGATCCCGTCTCGACCACCAGACCTGTCTTGGTGCGCAAGCCGGCATGAATCAAATGCAAATGAATAGCCGAAGTCGCCAGCAGGGCGGGGATGGCAACACGCTCGCTGTCGACATTCCGGTCGCTGATCAGCAAGATGTTGTAGCCGCTAAGAACAGCGTCGGTGGCGTTCGAGCACAACGAGGCGATACAGGCTTCAATACCATCGGGACCCCAGGCGGTGGGGTAGGTGATATCCAGTTCGTAGCTACGGAACTTGTTCGAAGTGATCTTTTCGATGTTGCGGATTTGCGCCATGGCGGCGACATCCAGTATGGGTTGCGCCACTTCGAGACGCAATGGCGGGTTAACGTTATTGATATCCAGCAGATTGGGCTTGGGGCCAATAAACGACACCAGCGACATCACCAACTGTTCGCGGATGGGATCGATGGGCGGATTGGTGACCTGCGCGAACAACTGACGGAAATAGTTGTAGAAAGGCTTGGATCGGTCCGAAAGGACCGCCAGTGGGCTGTCGTTGCCCATGGATCCCATCGCTTCTTCGCCCGTTGCCGCCATGGGCTCCAAAATAACCTTGTAGTCTTCTTGCGTCCAGCCAAACGCCTGCTGGCGATCCAGCAGCGACGCCACTTTGGGGGCAGGGTGCTCGAGCTTCTGCGCCGGTAGCGATTCCAGCTTCAGGCGCAGTCGTTCGATCCATTGACGATAAGGGCGCGTGTTGGCCAGCTGCGATTTGATCTCAAGGTCGTCAATTATGCGGCCTTGTTGCAAATCGATCAGGAACATCTTGCCGGGTTGCAGACGCCATTTCTTGATGATCCGGTGCTCGGGAATGGGCAGCGTCCCGGCTTCCGACGCCATGACCACCATGTCGTCGTCGGTGATCAGGTAACGGGCCGGGCGCAAGCCGTTGCGGTCGAGCGTGGCGCCAATCTGGCGGCCGTCGGTAAAGGCAACGGCGGCTGGACCATCCCATGGCTCCATTAGCGCGGCGTGGTATTCGTAGAAAGCGCGGCGGTTTTCGTCCATGTCGGAATGCTGTTCCCAGGCTTCGGGAATCATCATCATCATGGCGTGCGCCAGCGAATAGCCGGACATCACCAGCAGCTCGAGACAATTGTCGAACGTGGCCGTGTCGGACTGCCCCTCGTAGACGATGGGGTAAAGCTTGGGCAGGTCGTTGCCCAGTACCGCCGACTGCATGACGCCTTCGCGGGCACGCAGCCAATTGAAGTTGCCCTTGACGGTATTGATCTCGCCGTTGTGGGCGATCATGCGGTAGGGGTGGGCCAATGGCCAGGCAGGGAAAGTGTTGGTCGAAAACCGTTGGTGCACCATGGCCAACGCCGAAACGGCGCGCGTATCGGCCAGGTCGCGGTAATAGCTGCCCACCTGGTCGGCCAGTAGCAAGCCCTTATAGACAACGGTGCGCACCGAGATCGAGGGTACAAAATATTCCCGCCCGTGCGCCAACTGCATATGCTGAATGGCATGGCTGGCGGTTTTACGGATAACGTACAGTTTGCGCTCTAACGCATCGGGCACCATGATGTCATTGCCGCGGCCAATGAACAGCTGCCGAATAACCGGTTCACAGGCGCGTACCGTGGGTGACATCGGCATGTCGCGGTCAATCGGCACATCGCGCCAGCCTAGAACCACCTGGCCTTCGTCGCGCACAGCGCGTTCCAGCTCTTGCTGACAGGCCAGCCGCGAAGCCATTTCCTTGGGCAGGAACACCATGGCGACGCCGTATTCGTCGGGCGGCGGAAGATCGACGCCCTGAGCGGCCATATCTTCGCGATACAAGGCGTCGGGGATCTGGATGAGTATTCCCGCGCCATCGCCCATCAGTTCGTCTGCGCCGACCGCACCGCGATGGTCCAGATTCTCCAGAATCTTCAATCCCTGCTGAATAATGGAGTGGCTCTTGCGCCCTTTGATATGGGCGACGAAGCCGACGCCACAGGCGTCGTGTTCGTTGGCTGGGCTGTACAGACCCTGAGCCGAGGGGGCCAGGTTCGAGGCGGGCCGTGTCGGCGAAGCAATCACCGTAGGCTTGCGCCGTGAGGGCAGGCCGATGCCGGACGCGTCGATCGCGACAGCAGGAATGGACGAAGCTGTTAGAGACTGAGACATAAGGGACTCGTAGGTCGATTGACACGGGTTAAGACAAGCCTGCGGTCGTGGGCAAGACCCGCCCGGACACCAGAAAAGGTGCTTTGGTGCACTGCAGTAGGGAAAAGATACTGCTGAAAATTCACTTTTACAAGCGGAAAATGTGGGGTACGTCCCTTTTTATTTGCTTATAAATATATCTATGTCATAATTGGGGACGCACTTAATTCATTGATTATAAAAGGAGAAAAAAATGATCTTTAAGACGCTAGCTTCAATTCCAGGTCTGCGAAAGCCACGGATACTGCTAAAAAAATGGGCAGTGAATCGCGAAAGGGCGGCACGCTTGCAACGGGCAGGCCAGGAAACCAACCACAACGACCACAAGCTTGATGGTGGTATGGGGGCGGTTTTCTTTGGCTCGAAAGTGCGCGTATAACGCGCTACGGGTAGTTAAGCGCCCTGCTCCGGCAGGGCGTTTTTGTTTTCTGACGCGGTGCTTTTGCGCGGCCGGCCTCTTGGGGCGGGCGCAGTACGGCGCGAAGCGCTGCTTTCGAGCTTGGCCAGGAAGGGTGCTTCCCCCAATACCCATTGGCCAAACAACGCCTGCTCAATGCGTAAGCGTTGCGCGGCCGACAAACCCTGGTGCATACGCTCGCGATACGTGGCCTGCCGTGCAAAAGGCGTATTGCCGTCCTGCCAGTAGTCCATATGGTCGGTAACAATAACGTCGTTGCGGGTATTTGCCCCGGTGTGCCCTGGGGCAGATGACCATGGCCAGCTTTCCGCCTTGTCGACATAGTGCATGGTTACCGGCAATGACTCCAGCCATATCAGGGCCGGGATCACCCACCTGCCGGGTTCCACCAGCGCACTTCGATACCTGCCATTGAATACGCGTCCGTGGCGCATGCCGGTCGCCATGCGGCGGCCCAACGACTGAATCAGTCGGGAAAGGCTTTGTGCGTCGGGCGGTGTATTCAGTAATGTGAGGCGATCGTTCATCAGCACCCAACCGTGCACCGCCACACCGAGGTCGCGCGAGTCTTGATGCAGCCACCCTAACAAGCGATCGAGTTCGGCCGCCGGGGCGGGATCCGATGGGCCGGCCAGCGGGTAGGCGAATTCCGCCTGCACTAACTGCGGTATATGCGGTGCGTAAAGACGGGGCAATCTGGCCATAAAAAGCGGCTGTTCCGGTTGCGTGATGACTGCTATTCTAATCCCCATGGCAGAACGCGAACTTCAGCTTGTATGGCATGCACATAGCAAAATAATGAACTACTCTATTCACAGCTTGCTACTTTAGGGGGTATTACTATGCAGCCTGGTCAATCGGGTCAACAAGCCGGCGCAGATAGCGCGCGATTTCACATTCGCAAGGTGGCGGTGTGCGGTGCAGGAGTCATGGGCGCCCAAATCGCTGCACATTGCGTGAATGCGGGCGTACCGGTTGTGCTGTTTGACCTGCCCGCCAAAGAAGGCGACAAGAATGGCATTGCCAGGCGCGCCATTGCGCAGCTTGCCGGGCTAAAGCCTGCTCCTTTGGGTAGCCCCGACCTGGCGGCATCGATTACCCCGGCCAACTACGACGACGATATGCATCAATTGGCTGCTTGCGACTTGGTCATCGAAGCCATTGCCGAAAGGCTGGACTGGAAGCGCGACCTTTATCATAGGCTGGCGCCCGCGCTGAAACCCGACACCATTATCGCCAGCAACACGTCCGGCTTGTCGATTACCGAACTATCCGCGGCGTTGCCCGAATCGCTGCGCCATCGGTTTTGCGGCGTGCACTTTTTCAATCCGCCGCGCTACATGACGCTGGTTGAACTGATACCCACTGCTCACACAGACCCTCGGCTGTTGGATATGGTCGAAACCTTCCTGGTATCGCAGTTGGGCAAGGGCGTGCTGCGGGCCAAAGATACCCCCAATTTCATCGGCAACCGCATCGGCGTCTTCGGCATATTGTCGGTGTTCGAGCAGGCCCGCAAGTATGGCCTTAGCTACGATCTCGTCGACGAATTGACCGGCACACGTCTGGGGCGCGCCAAATCAGGCACGTTTCGAACGGCCGATGTCGTAGGTCTGGATACCCTGGCGCTGGTCATACGCACCATGCAGAACCAGCTGCCCAGCGACCCTTTTCACGCGCATTTCGGCGTGCCTGAGGTGCTTTCCGGGCTTATCGAGCATGGCGCCCTTGGGCAGAAAACCGGCGCCGGGTTCTACCGCAAGCAAGGTAAGGCCATCCTGCGCCTGGATCCGTCCACGCAGGAATACGTGCCGGCCGAAGCCAAGATCGACGACACCGTCGCCGCCATACTCGCCGAGCGTGATCCGGCCAAAAAGCTCAGGGCGTTGCACGACTCCGATCACCCTCAGGCCCAGTTTTTATGGGCGGTACTGCGCGACAGCTTTCATTACAGCGCGGTGCACCTGGCGGATATCGCCAATAGCGCGCGGCAGGTAGACCTCGCAATGAAGTGGGGCTTCGGCCATACGCAGGGTCCGTTTGAAATCTGGCAAGCCGCCGGGTGGCACGACATCGCCACCTGGATCGACCAGGACATCAAGGCGGGTAAGGCATTGTCGAATGCCGCCTTGCCCGATTGGGCCATGCGCGGGCCGGTCTGGGAAGCCCGGGGTGTGCATACGGCGACCGGTTCGTGGAACCCGAAAGAAAAACGCTTCGAGGGCCGCAGCACCTTGCCGGTGTATCAGCGTCAGGTGGCGGCGCCGCGCTTGGTGGGCGAGACAGAAAGCGTGGACACCAAGGTGGTGTACGAAAACGATGCGATTCTGTGCTGGACATTGCCTGCGCCCCATCCGACCGATGTGCTGATTGTGTCGTTCAAGACCAAAATGCACACGCTTAGCCCTGACGTGGTACGCGGCATTGTTCATGCGGTTGACCTGGCCGAAACATCATTCAAGGCCTTGGTCATTGGCCAGACCGATGACCCCTTTTCAGCGGGCGCCGATCTCAAGGCCATGCTGCCCGCTTTCACGCAGGGTGGGGCCGCCGCGGTGGAACCCATCGAACGCGAAATGCAAGACATGGTCTTGCGTCTGCGTTATGCGCAGATACCGGTGGTGGCCGCGGTGGGCGGCCTGGCCTTAGGCGGTGGATGCGAGCTTGCTGTGCATTGCGCGCGCCGGGTAGCCCATTTTGAAACCTATATTGGTTTGGTCGAAGTGGGCATTGGTCTTGTGCCGGGGGCGGGGGGGCTGACGTTTTGTGCGCGCCGTGCGGCCGAACTCCAGGCAGAGGCGGCGCCTGATGCACCATTGCTGGCCTTTCTTAAAAAGTTTGCTTTGGCCGTGGCCAGTGCGCAAGTATCGAGCTCGGCCTTGGATGCCCGCAAGATGGGTTACCTGCAAGCCTCGGACCCTGTTGTCATGAACCGACACGAGCTTCTCTACGTGGCGGTTCGCGAGGCACGCAGCTTGGCGGAAGGCGGCTGGCGTCCGCCACTGCCCCGACGTTTTCCGGTGGCTGGCCGCGATAGCATAGCCACCCTTAAAGCGCAGCTGTTGAATATGGAGGTGGGCGGGTATATCTCGGAATATGACTTTGTCGTTGCTGAAAAAGTCGCCTACGTTTTATGCGGCGGCGACGTCGACCCTGGGTCGATGGTTGACGAAGCATGGATGCTAAAGCTTGAACGCGAGGCTTTTCTTGGCCTGCTGGTTCAAGCCAAAACCCAGGAGCGCATTGCCGGCATCTTGAAAACCGGCAAGCCCGTTCGCAACTAGTTCCGTTGCCAAATCAAGCGCGAACGCCAGGCCCAAACCGTACTGGCGTCAGGCAAGCGACGTCGACAACGTGCAGGCTTGATTCAGAAATGGAATAAGCAGGCCGAACCTACAGGAGTCAGGCATGAGCACACTGCAACAAGCGTATATCGTTGCTGCTACCCGCAGTCCCATCGGCAAAGCGCCGCGCGGCGTTTTTTTGCATACCCGGCCCGACGACTTGCTGGCCACGGTCATTCAGGGCTTGCTTGCGCAACTACCCGGCCTTGATCCGAGCGCCATCGAAGACGCTATCGTGGGCTGTGCCATACCCGAGGGCCCCCAAGGGTTGAATGTGGCGCGTATTGGCGGTTTGCTGGCAGGCTTGCCCGCGTCCGTCGCCGGCGTCACCGTCAACCGCTTTTGTGCGTCCGGTCTTACCGCCATCGCCATGGCGGCGGACCGCATACGCGTGGGCGAGGCCGATGTCATTATCGCGGCGGGCACCGAATCCATGAGCCAAGTGCCCACCCTCGGGGTCAGCACCTCGTTCAGTCCCACGCTTTTCGCCCAAGACGAAAACCTGGGAATCGCTTATGGCATGGGTTTGACGGCCGAACAGGTTGCCACACGTTGGAAAGTCTCGCGCGAGGATCAGGACGCATTCGCCCTGCAATCCCACCAGCGCGCGATTGCCGCGCAGAAGGCCGGCGAGTTCGCGGACGAAATCCTGCCCATCGACGTCGTAACCCGTAGTCCTGATTTGGGCAGCGGCGACATCACCGTAAGCCATAGAACGGTCACCCTGGACGAAGGCCCGCGCGCCGATACCAGCCTCGAGGCGCTGGCGAAACTGCGTCCAGCTTTCGCAGCCAAAGGCAGCGTCACCGCCGGCAACAGCTCGCAAACCTCTGATGGCGCCGGCGCCCTGATGGTAGTCTCCGAGCGGGCATTAAAAACCCATAATCTCACTCCCCTGGCCCGCTTTGTGTCCTTTGCCGTGCGCGGTGTGCCCCCTGAAATCATGGGCATAGGGCCGAAAGAAGCCATTCCCCATGCCTTGAAGCTGGCGGGCCTGTCGCTGGATCAGATCGGCTGGATTGAATTGAATGAAGCATTCGCGGCCCAGGCATTGGCTGTCATCCGCGACCTGGGACTGAACCCGGATATCGTCAATCCACTGGGCGGTGCCATCGCTTTGGGCCATCCTTTGGGGGCGACCGGCGCCATCCGGGCGGCGACCGTGATTCATGGCTTGCATCGGCGAAACCTTGACTATGGAATGTTGACCATGTGCGTAGGCACTGGCATGGGCGCTGCTGGGATCTTTCAGCGCGTTGTTTAATACTGGCGCCGTCGCAGGGACGGCGCCTCCATCCACCGCAGAACTGATATGCTCTAACCCCGCCTGACGCTTTCCACTCCCCTAATGACCCCTCTCCGAATGCAGTTGCTATTGATCGGCACCATGGCCATTTGGGGTGTGAATATCTCGGCGATCAAGGTTTTGACCAGTCATCTGGATCCCTTGCTGGTGGCCTGCCTGCGCATGGTGCTTGCGGCGCTAATCATCAACCTGACATTGCTGTCGTCCGGTCGGTCGCTAGGCCTTTCACGGATATCGTCGGGCCAATGGCTGCGTTTCATATTGTGCGCGGTCCTCATGGTCTACGGAAACCAGATTTTTTTCACCACCGGCATGCAAACGGCCAGCGCGACCAATTCGTCGCTGATCATGGCACTAAGCCCCTTGGTCGCGTCCATCCTTGCGGCAGCGATCTTCCGCGAACGGCTTACCGGCGTGCGGCTGCTTGGTATTGGGCTGGGTTTCGGAGGCGTGTTCGCGGTGGTTTTCAGTAATTCGGATGCCGCGTTGGCGGGAGCGAGTTGGGGCGACGCGCAAGTGTTCACCGCCATGTTCAGCTTCGTGGCGGGGGGCATGCTGATTCAGGCCTTGGCCCGGCAGTTCAACGCCTTGGTGATCAGCAGTGTCATCTACACGATAGGCGCCTTGCTGCTTTGCCTGCACTTGCTTCTCAGCGACACCGTCGAGTTTAGTTTCGCTGCCTTGCGCGCGATGGGCTTGTGGCCTTTTTTCCTGCTGGTGTTTTCAGGAGTCGTCGCCACCGCCATGTGCAATATGTTGTGGAACCGAGCGATTGCCGAGCTGGGCGTAGCGCGCACGTCAGTGTTTCAGTACTGGATCCCTGTCTTTGGTGTGGGTTTCGCCATCCTGTTGCTAGGTGAACCATTCAGCGCCTGGCACTTGGCAGGAGTCGTCGGGATTCTGCTGGGCACCTATCTCGGGACGCGGCGCCCCAAGCCAGCAAGTTAAGCAGCATTGTCAGTTCTGTGCGTTGCTGCACGCCCCTGTGCTGCGCTAGGCTTCGACGACTGTGCGCCTGCGCTCCAGAATGCCGGTGGCGAGCAGTGTGCCACACAGGACGATGGCCGCCCCCGTCACCACGGCTGTGGTGATGGCCTCGTCCAGGAGCAAGGCGCCCCAGAATATGCCAAATACCGGAACCAGGAAGGTGACAGTAATCGCCTTTGTGGCGCCCACCCTGGCAATAAGCCCGAAAAAAATAATGTAGGCAATGCCGGTGCATAAGATGGCAACCGCCACGGCCGAGCCCCACGCGACATTTGAGATCGGCGTGGCTGGCCAAGTCCAAATGGCAAGGGGCAACAACAACAGGGCCGACGCAGTGACGCTTCCCGTGGCGCATGCGATGGGGTCGACGCCCTTCAAATACTTAGTGGTGTAGCAGGCGGCGATGCCATAGAAGAACGGTGCGCCCAAGGCGACCAGCACGGGCCAGCCGCTGCCATTGGCGTGGAACGACAAGTCTTCCCACACCAGCACCAGTATGCCTGCGAAGCCGATCAGCAGCCCCAGGGCGCGTAGCCAAGTCAGTCGCTCGTGTAGCCAGACCCGTGCAATTAGTGCCCCGCACAGCGGAACCATGGCATTGATAACCGCCAGCGTGCCGGCTGGAACGGTTTGCGCTGCATAGGCGAAACAGAAAAAAGGCAGTGCTACGTTAAAGACGCCACACACTGAGATAGCCTTCCAGTGCGTTTTTAGCGCATCCAGCTTGCCCATGAATGCGGACAATATCAGCAGAAAGATGGCACTGATGCCTATGCGCATCTCGATAAAGGCAACCGGACCAAAGTCATTGACTGCCAACCGCATAAACAGAAACGAGCCGCCCCAGATAGCCGCCAGCAACAATAAATCGCGTAGGTCTTTCGTTTGCATTGGCGGCCATCAGGCGAAGAAGGGGCCGTGATGGCCAGAACCGAAGATTGTAAGCCTTCGGCGTCAGCCCTTTAACGAAGCCCCGAACCGTGCCACCCAGTGCGCGGTAGACGCATCGTGGTCGGGGTCGATCTTGGCTTGGCCCGCCAATTCGGCGCCGATGCCCTTGGCCAGCACTTTGCCGTATTCGACGCCCCATTGGTCGAAAGGGTTGATGCCCCATATAACGCCCTGCACAAACACCTTGTGCTCGTACAACGCCAGCAAGGCGCCCAGGGTATAAGGAGAAAGCCTGGGCAGAACGATCAGATTGGACGGGCGGCCACCCGCGTGCACGCGATGCTTGGCAAGCCATGGCGCCTTGTCTTCAGGCACGCCCGACGCCAGGCATTCGGCCAACGCTTGTTCATAAGTCTTGCCTTTCAGCAACGCTTCGCGCTGGGCCAGGCAATTGGCCAGCAGACTTTGATGGTGTTCGGGCCAGCCGTGGTCGGCGTGTTCGCACACAATGAAGTCCACGGGGGCGCCGTCAATTCCCTGATGCAACCACTGGAAGAAAGTATGCTGCGCGTCGGTGCCGGGCATGCCCCAGACAGCGGGACCGGTGGCCACGGTTACCGGGTCGCCCGCAAGATCGACCGATTTGCCCAGCGATTCCATTTCCAGTTGCTGAATGTAGGGGACCAAGTTGGATAGGCGGAAATCGTAGGGCGCGATATTCAGAGAGCCGTAGCCCAACACGCTGCGGTTGACGATGCCGGCGATGGCCATCTGGATGGGGGCGTTTTGCGCGATGGGAGCCTGAGCGAAATGGGCATCCATGGCGGCTGCACCGGCCTGCATGCCAGCCACCACGTCGGTGCTGACAGCCAGTGCTGTGGTCAGGCTTACCGCCGACCAAATCGAGAAACGCCCACCGACCCAGTCCCACAGCTTAAAGGTATGTCCGTCGGGCACGCCCCACGCTTTGGCCACATCGGGGCGGGCGGTAATCGCCACGAATTGCTCATAAGGATGCTCGACCCCGGCCGCTTGCAGCCATTCAAGGGCTCGTTGGCCATTTTGCAAGGTCTCGGCCGTAGTGAACGATTTGGAGGCCAGCACAATCAGGGTGTCATGGGGGTCGAACCCGGCCAAGCCGCCTTGTATGGCGTGACCGTCGATGTTGGCCACAAAATGGACACGCCGCCATGTGCCAGCGTAACCGAAGGCGCTGACAGCCAGGCGTACGCCCCAGTCGCTGCCGCCGATGCCAATGTGAATGATATTGCGCCAACGCCGCTCGGAATCGGCCAGTCGGACAAATTCGTTGAGTCGTTGACGTTCTGCCGAGACGACGTCGACCGGAGCCGGAGTGCGCAGGGCTGTGTGCCAAGCGGCGCGGTCTTCCGTAATGTTGGCCACGCCACCGCATAGCAGGCGCGTGCGCATGTCGTCGAAGTTTCTGGCCGCCAGCAAGGACTCGGTTGCCTGGGTTAACGCGAGCGAACCGCTTTGACCGCTTAGGTCAAGCTCGATGCCGGCTGCTGATATGAGTCGCAGTTGATCGAATTGGATGGGGGATTCTTTTACGGCGGCTTCGAATGCGTTCCACTCGGGAAGCTCGGCGAGTGCAATGAGATCGGTCCCTGCGGGCCGTCCGGTCGACGTGGAATATTCGAGCGAATCCGACGGAAGGTCGGAAGTTGGCGGCTTGCTGATCACGAGCGCTCCTGGAGGCAATAACAATCGGTGTTCGATTGTAAGGCCTTTGGAGTCAGGCGCGACTACCGCTGTCCGGTGGATGGCTGCATACTGATGCCTGCCGTCGTACCCGCGGACGCGGGCAGGCGGGGGCTAATCAGTGTCTTTTTTTATTATTACCGACGGCGCTGGCTTGGACCGCCCGGTGCACGACCAGCTATATGGCGGAAGGTAATCCGGCCTTTGCTGAGGTCGTAGGGTGACATTTCGAGTGAAACCTTATCGCCTGCCAGTATGCGAATATGGTGCTTGCGCATTTTTCCGCCGGTGTACGCCACGACCGGGTGGCCGTTGTCCAGCGTTACACGAAAGCGGGAATCGGGCAGTACTTCAGTAACCAGTCCACCCATTTCGATCAGTTCTTCTTTAGCCATAAAATATTCCTGTAATAATTAATAAAGTACCGGCGTGTCGAACTCGCATTGCGTGTCATCCGATATCGCGGCATGTAGATGGCAGCGTAGTATGTATGCGAAACGGCTGTGCCATTTCCCAGTAGGCTATTTAGCCCAATTCATGTACGATTGCTGCGATTGCGAACCGAGGTTCGAAGGTCAGGCGTGGCGTTAAACCGCAACCTGAGGCGGCGTCCCTGGTCTGACGACCACGGTAATCATTGCGACGCGACGCCTTCTTGGCGTGTGGTGCCTGTTCCCGTTAGGGCTTGGGGTATTGTTCTTTGCTGGCTGCACCTGCGTTAGCAGGATCATGTTATCACACGTGCTTCCACGTGCCAATTGGCGCTTACCTTAAATTACACCTGCCGCGCTGACGCATTTCGCAGTGCCAAAGTCGCCCTTTTGAAAAACAAGCTTGTTTATTCGCGTGGGCTCCTGTCATATAGCATAAGGCGGCGCCCGGCACCGCATTGTTTTTCAGTAAGAATAAAGGCAGAACCACATGGCTCATCAATATCAGCACATCAAATTTCACTATCAGAACGGCGTGGGGCATATCGTCCTGAATCGCCCGGATACCTTGAACAGTTTTACCCAGGTCATGCACGACGATTTGAAGGCGGCGCTGTCCTTTCTTGAATCGCGGGAAGATTTGCGCGGCGTCATCATCACCGGCACAGGGCGCGGCTTCTGCGCCGGGCAGGATCTGTCTGAAAGAAAGCCCTTGCCGTCGGGTCAAAAACGCGACCTGGGCGAAGGCATAGACAAGAATTACCGCTCGCTGGTTCTACGGTTGCGTGCACTGCCGGCGCCGGTTGTCTCGGTCGTGAATGGTGTCGCCGCAGGGGCTGGCGCAAGCGTTGCATTGGCTTGCGATATCGTTTTTGCGGTCAAGTCGGCAAAGTTCATCCAGGCATTCTCCAAAATCGGTCTATTGCCCGATGCCGGCGCAACCTACGTTTGGCCACGCATGGTGGGCATGCAGCGCAGCATGGGTGCGGCATTGTTTGCCACGCCCGTCAGTGCCGAAACCGCCGAGCAATGGGGGCTGATCTGGCGCTGTATTCCCGACGACGAACTGGAATCGACCATCGCGTCGGTGCACGATCACTTGGCCCATGGGGCCACACGGGCTTTTGCCGCCACCAAACAAGCGCTCTATGCCTCTGGCGACAATTCCCTCGAAGACCAGATCAACGTCGAGCGCGACCTGCAACGCGAACTGGGCCACACCGACGATTATCTGGAAGGCATGATTGCCTTTGGCGAAAAGCGGGCACCGCGCTTCACAGGTCGCTAATTCCCATTGCCGGGCAGAGCAGGGGCTCGCGCAGCGGCGGCGTGGCCTAGGTGTTTGCCCGGATATTAGCTAGCAGTGAAGCCCCTGTTCGCCAAATGTTAATTGTGACTCCGGGCATCACAAGGCAAACTGCAGTCAGCGGTAAGGGCGGGCTTACCCCGATTTTCAGCGGGCTTTCCGCCCATTAAAACAATATCGATGGCCGGGTCGTCATTTCGACGGACCCGCCACAGCAAACCGGAGACAAAAAATGAGTCTTATCAAGCGATTTTTTTCTGTTGGGCTTGTGGCGGTGGCGGCCTGGGGCTCGTCCGCAAAGGCGGCCGATGTGACCATAGGCGCGCTGTTCCCGCTTAGCGGTCTTAACGCCACCTATGGCGATATATTCGGTTCCGGCGTCAACCTGGCCGCCGAACATATCAATGCCGACAACATGATCAACGGCAAGCTGACTGTGCAGTACGAAGACAGTCAGGCGTTGCCGCAGCAAGGTGTGATCGGCATGAACAAGCTGGTCAATGTGTCCAAGGTTCCTTATGTGCTGTCGGCCTTCACTGGCGTATCGAAGGCAATTTCCACAACCGCGACACGCACCAAGACCGTGGCGATCAATGGCGGCGGCGTGGGTCCCGACCTGGCGGATCTGGGTCCCTACTTCTGGAACATCATCCCGCTGGCCAATTTTGAAGTGAAAGCGGTTTTGCCTTACCTGATCAAAGAACGCAATATGAAGCGTTTCGTGCTCGTATATGTGGATGATCCGCTGGGCGAAGGCATACGCAAAGAGCTCACCGACAGCTTGCCAAAGGCCGGCGGCGAACTGATCGAAGCCTTGTCGGTGCCGGCCACAGCGCAGCAATTCAGCGGTATCGCCGCCCGTGTGCGGGCCGCCAACCCCGACGTTGTCTACATTGCCTCGTATGGTTCGCAGCAGTCGCAAATCGTCAAGCAATTCCGCGACAACGGCATCAAGACGCAGTTTGTCAGCTACACCGCGTTTTCGATTCCTGAAATGAATGCATTGCCCGAAGCGAAGGGTTCGCTTTATACGACCCAGAATGTCGACTGGAACTCGAGCGACCCAATCACCAAGCGCTTTGTCGACGACTACAAGAAGAAGTACAACAAAATGCCCACCGCTTATATCGCCAACTACTACAACGCGGTTCGGCTGTTTGGCTTGCTCGCACACGAGCTCGACAAACAAGGCAAACCCATTACTGGCGAAAACTTGCTGGCGCAGCGCATCCAGACCAAGACGTTTGATCTGGTAGGCGGCAAGGTCACTTTCGCTGATAACGGAACGGTGGTCAGCCCTATGCAGATCAATGAAATTGATGGTGCAGGCGGCAAAGTGGTGTCGGTAGTTGCCCAGTAAGTCATAAGCCAGTTTCCCTGACGGAAGGCGCAACGCGATGCTATTACTTCAGCTGCTGATCAACGGTGTCCAGGTGGGCGCGCTGTATGCGCTCATCGCGGTCGGGTTTTCATTGATTTTCGGCTCGACCAAAGTTTTTCACTTTGCTCACGGCTCGACGTTCACGATCGCTGCTTACGTTTTCTATTACGTGTATTCGGTGGCTCAAATGCACTGGATACTGGCTGTGCTGGCCGCCACACTGGCGGCGGTCATTTTTGGCGTATTGCTCGATAGCCTGGTTTATGCCCCCATCCAGCGCCACGAAGGCTCGTTTTTTACGGTTTTTGTGGCATCGCTGGGTATGGGGATCATTGTGCAGAACCTGATCGGCGTCATTTTCGGCCGGGGCTTTGTATCGGTGACGACGCCTTTGTCGCAAAGCATCGAATTGATTCCCGGCTTGTACGTGTCGCCGCTATCGGGTATTGCGATTATCTGTGCATTGGTTTTCTTCGGCGCCCTGCAGCTTTTCCTGATGCGCACGCATATCGGGATGGCGCTGCGGGCGTTGTCTGAAAACCCCGAGCTTATTCGGGTGTACGGCTTGAGCCCCCGTCGGCTATCGGTCATCGTTTTTGCCCTGGGGTCGTTGCTGGCGGTGCCCGCAGCCATCCTTAGCGCTGCCAGTTCCGGCCTGAATCCGGCCGTTGCTCACCACGTCATGCTGATCAGCCTGGCGGCCACCATCGTGGGCGGCGTCGGAAGCCTGCGCGGGGCCGCCTGCGCCGGCCTGTTGCTGGGCATGAGCGAAAACCTGGCCTTGATGTACTTAGGCCCCCAATGGAGCGAAGCGGTCACGTTCATTGTGTTGTTCCTCTTTATTCTGTTCCGGCCTTCGGGTTTCTTTGGCCGCGCCATTACTTCCTGAGGTCAACATGCTTGCTTACGTACTTAACCTCGCGACCCTGATGTGCATTAATGCAGTGCTTGCCATCACCCTGAATTTCATCATGGGCTACGCCGGCATCTTTTCCATGGCCCATGCCATTTTCTTTGGTGTGGGCGCCTATACCGCCGCCTATTTCGCCCTGCATTTCAGCCCTTCGCTTTTTCTGGCAATACCGGTTGCCATGGTGGTGGCCGCGGTGTTGTCGCTGGTGCTGGCATTGCCCGCCTTGCGGGTGCGTGGCGAATATTTCGTCGCCGCATCGTTAGGCTTGCAGGTGTTGGGGGTGACGATCTTCGCCGAATGGAAGTCGTTTACCGGTGGCTTGGGCGGGATCATCGGCATACCGCCGGCCGATCTGTTCGGTCATGCCGTCAGCGATCCGGTGCAGTTCATGCTGCTGGCGGCCGGCTGCCTGCTGTTGGTCATCTTTATCACCAATACCTTATTGCGATCCAGCTTCGGACGCAACCTGAAAGCCATACGCGACAGCGAGTCGGCCTCACATGCTTTTGGCAAGAATGTTGCCGTCATCAAGACGTTGTCGGTGGTCATCTCTTCGGCGTTGGCCGCCGTGGCCGGGGCCTTGTATGCCTTCTACCTGGGCTTCATCAACGTCGAAAGCTTTATGCTCGATACCTCGGTGCTGCTAATGGCCATGGTCATTATCGGGGGTACCGGCACCCTGCTAGGCCCCATTGTCGGTACGGTACTACTGATGCTTTTGCCCAGTCTTTTCAGCTATATGTGGTTCTTGCCGCAAACCGAAATCGGCTCGATCCAGCAAATCGCCTACGGTGCCGCCATGGTCCTGTTAATGATCTTCCGGCCCGGCGGTCTGGTGGGTTCCGGTAAACGCGGGGTAGAAAAATGAGCATCGACGAAAGCCGCGTGCTGCTGCGGATCACCAACCTGAACAAGAACTTTGGCGGCCTTAAGGTTACCAATAACGTATCCCTGGACATGCGCGCGGGGGTCATTACCACGCTCGTGGGGCCGAACGGCGCGGGCAAGACCACCTTGTTCAATCTGATTACCGGCCACCTTACGCCCAATAGCGGCGACATACTGTGGAAGGGCGAATCCATCGTCGGCAAGCCGCACTGGAAAATCGCCCGGCAAGGCATTGCCCGTACCTTCCAGGACTTGCGGCTGTTTGATCAGATGACGGTAGAAGAAAACGTATTGACCGTCATGGAGCCGGTGTCC
This sequence comes from Candidimonas sp. SYP-B2681, assembly GCF_003971065.1. Lineage (GTDB taxonomy): Bacteria > Pseudomonadota > Gammaproteobacteria > Burkholderiales > Burkholderiaceae_B > Pollutimonas. Next base: position 156,292 of record NZ_RYDV01000004.1, on the reverse strand, counting down.
TGGATTTGGCAGCCCGGAGGCCCTGTTGGGCGCAAGGCCAAGCAAGAAAGGGTGATGGACATCTTGAGCAAAACCCGACTGCTGGATAAGGCCAAAACCCGCGCCATCGACTTAGCCTATGCCGAGCGCAAGTTCTTAAGCCTGGCGCGCATTATGGCGACCGACGCCAAAATGTGGCTGCTTGACGAGCCGGCATCGGGTTTGGACCGCGGCTCGTACGAGCTGTTCCTGGATTTACTGCGCAATGAAGTCAAGCAGGGCGTCACGGTGTGCATTATCGAGCACAACCTGGATATTGTGATCGGTATTTCCGATCGCATTGCGTTCCTGGACCAGGGCAAGCTGCTGGCCGATGGCGACCCGGACACCGTCCTGAAAGACCCGCATCTGGCCGCCATTTACTTTGGAGACCAGGCCGCATGACAAGCACTGTACTTCGCACCGAGGGCCTGGTAGTCGGCTACGGCGGCCGTCCCGTGCTCGATGGCGTCAACTTCGAATTGCGAGCCGGCGAGGTGTTGTGTTTGATCGGACACAACGGGGCCGGGAAGTCCACCCTGCTCAAAGCATTGTTTGGTCTGATTCCGCATCAGGGGGGCCAAATCTACCTCGATAACAAGCCTTTAGGCACGATCGAACCGCGCGCGCTGACCAGCGCCGGACTGTCATTGGTCCCCGAGGGCCGTGGCGTCTTTCCCGGCCTTACCGTTGCCGAACTCATGAAAATGGGCTTGTGGGCGGCGGGGGTGCCGAAAGAGCTGCGCGAAGAACGCCTGGCATGGGTCATATCCGTCTTGCCCGCCTTGCGCAGCTTTTATCAGCAGCGCGCCGGCACCCTGTCGGGCGGCCAGCAGCAAATCGCGTCGATCGGCCGCGCCTTATTAAGCCGCCCGCGCTGCCTGCTGATGGACGAACCTTCCATCGGCCTGGCGCCCAAACTGTTCCAGGACTTGTTGCAGCCCATACGCAAACTGCAGCGCGAGACCGGAATGTCTATCTTGCTGGTCGAGCAAAACGTGAAAGAAGCACTGAAAATATCCGACCGGGTCGTCGTAATGAAGTCGGGCGCCCTGATTCGCGAAGCGCTGCCCGAAGACCTTGCGGACAACGCGAAACTAATGGAGCTGTATTAAGATGTCGCTGTTTTTGAGTATGCCCGAGCTGCTGGCGCATCGTGTCAAGTCAGGGCCGGACGATATTGCCTTTATCGAGGGCGATCGCAGTATTAGCTATCGTGAATTTAACGATATGTGCCGCAAAACGGCCTTGTGGTTGACGGCACAGGGCATCGCGCCGGGCGACAGGGTCGCGGTGTGGCTGGTCAACCGGATTGAATGGTTAGCAATGTATTTTGGCCTGGCCCACATCGGCGCCACCCTGGTATCGGTAAACACCCGCTATCGTGCCCACGAGCTGGATTACATTCTTGAACGTTCCCAGGCCAAACTGCTGGTGCTGGAACTGAACTTCCGCAAGATCAATTTCCCTGCCGTGCTGGCCGGGGTCAATCCTGCTGCCATCGGCGCGTTGAGCTGTGTCGCCGTCTTGAACCCCGCCGAAGGCGAACTGCCTGAAACCGTCATGGGCAAACCCACGACCTCATTCCGTCTTGCGGATCTTCCTGACGGCGACTTGCCAGTTCAGGGCAGGCCCGATTCCTTGAGCATTCTGTTCACCACGTCCGGCACCACCAGCGGCCCCAAGCTCGTCATGCACCCGCAGCGCACGCTTACACTGCATAGTCAGCGGGTCGCACAGGCCTATGGATTCGAAGACGAGGGGGCCCGCTTGCTGGCCACCTTGCCGCTTTGCGGCGTTTTTGGTTTTAACTCGGTCTTTGCGGCCTTTGCCGGTGGCGCGCCCGTCGTCCTGATGGACACATTCGACGGCGCCGAAGCGGCCGCATTGATCAATCGCCACAACGTAACACATGCCTTTGGCAGCGATGAACTGTTTAGCCTGCTTATTCATCACGCCAAAGGGGAGAGGCCGTTTCCGTCGGCGCGTATGTTTGGCTTCGCGTCATTTCATCCCGGCACGGAAGAGTTCGGCCGCCAGGCCTGGGACCGTCACATTCCGCTGTACGGCCTTTATGGATCCAGCGAAGTGCAGGCATTGTTCTCGATGCATCGCCCCGGCACACCCTTGCCACAGCGTCTGCACGGCGGCGGCTTGCCGGCCAACCCCGATGCCCAAATACGCATTCGCGATGTGGAAACAGGGGAAATCTTGCCGCTAGGGCAAAGCGGAATCATTCAAATTCGCGCTGACACCAATTTCACCGGCTACCTGAACAATCCGCAAGCGACGGCCAAGGCCATCGATCAGGAAGGCTACTTCACCACGGGCGACGTCGGTTATTTATGTGAAGACGGCAGTTTCGTTTACCAAACCCGTCAGGGCGATGCCTTGCGCCTGGGCGGATTTCTGGTCAACCCGGTCGAGGTCGAGGATGCCCTGAAGGCCCAGGCAGGAGTGCAGAACGCGCAGGTCGTGGGCGTCGAAATCAATGGGCAGAATCGCTGTGTTGCCTTCGTACTTGCCGAGCCCGGCGAGGTTCTGCACGAGCCAGAACTGGTGTCCGCTGTCGCGAAGACACTGGCGGCGTTCAAAGTGCCGGCGCGCGTCTGGGTGCTGGACCAATACCCCGTCATCGAAGGCGCCAACGGCGCCAAAATTCAACGGGGAAAACTGCGCGAAATGGCCATGCAGCGGCTGGCACAAGCCAGTTGCGCCCAATAAGGAATCACCACAATGACCACTTACTACTTCGAAGATTTCGCGATCGGACAAACGTTCGAAAGCGGCGGACGCACTATCACTGAAACGGATTTGACCTTTTTTTCCATGCTGTCGGGCGATTGGAACCCTTTGCATGCAGACGCCGAGTTCGCCAAGACCACGCGCTTTGGCCAGCGTGTGGTTCATGGTGCGCTTGGCATTGCGATAAGTACCGGTATGCTGCATGAATTGGGCATCTTCCATGACTCGGTCATCGCCATGCTGGGTTTTCGTAACTGGAATTTCCTTGCGCCCTTGCTGGTGAACGACACCCTATTTCTGCGTCTTACCATCACTGAACTGGAGCCCGGCAAAAGCGGCAATAGCGGCAAACTAGGGCGCCGTTTCCAGCTGATCAATCAGCGCGGCGAAGTCGCCCAGGAAGGCGAAAGCGATGTGCTGGTGCTGACCCGGCACGGCGCGGCTGCCAAAAAAGCGAAGGTTCAGGCGTAAGGGTTCGTTACGCTAGAGCCCATCGCTGCATGGCGAACGATGCACGCCATGCACCCAGCACCATTGCTCCACGATTCATTCAATAGGTTACTTATGCCCACTGTTGCACAATTAAAAGAAAGCCTGGCGCTGCCAGTTATCGGTTCGCCCATGTTTCTGGTTTCTAACCCGGCGCTGGTCATAGCCCAGTGTTGCGCCGGCATTGTCGGCTCTTTTCCCGCGCTCAATGCACGGCCTCAGGAACGGTTTGCCGAATGGTTGACCGAAATTGAAGAGGGCATAGAACGCTACCGGGCCGAACACCCAGGGAAGAAGATCGCGCCCTATGCGGTCAACCTGATCGTGCACCAGTCCAACCCCCGGCTCGACGAAGACCTGGAAACGTGCGTCAAGCATCGCGTGCCCATCGTAATCACTTCGCTGCATTCGCCCGAGCGGGTGGTGAAGCGCGTTCACGCCTATGGCGGATTGGTACTGCACGATGTGACGACCATACGTCATGCCAAGAAAGCGGCAGCCGCCGGCGTCGATGGCCTGATCCTGGTTTGTGCGGGAGCCGGCGGGCATGCGGGCGCCCTAAGCCCCTTTGCGCTGGTTAACGAAGTACGCGACGTCTACGATGGCTTGTTGATCATGGCAGGGGCCATTACCAGCGGCAGCGGCATCCTGGCGGCGCAGGCCATGGGATGCGACCTGGCCTACATGGGTACGCGCTTTATTGCCACGACGGAATCGGCCGCGGACGAAGCCTACAAACAAATGATCGTCGAGACCACAGCCGCCGATATTATCTACACGCCTTACTTCACCGGCGTTAGTGGCAACTACCTGAAACCCAGCATTGCCGCTGCCGGCCTGGATCCCGAAAATCTTTCCGCGGGCGGGCGCGAGAGCATGGACGTCGGCAAGCCTAAAAAATGGAAAGATATCTGGGGCAGTGGACAAGGCGTGGGTAACATTTCTTCCATCTTGCCAGCCGGCGAGATCGTGGCGCAGCTGCAAGAAGAATATAGCGCGGCGAAACGCAAGTTGCTGGAGTCCTAAGCGGATATGTCCGGTCGGCCCTATGCGTCAAGCAAGCGGCGCGCCCGTTCGACAACGGGGGCGTCGATCATCTTGCCGTCCAGGGCGACGGCGCCGGCGCCGCTGTCCAAAGCCTGTTGATAGGCATCGACGATGCGCTGCGCCTGCGCCAGGTCTTCCGGGCTCGGACGGAATGCAGCGTTGATCATTTCGATCTGTTTGGGGTGTATTCCCAATGCGCCCGTGAAGCCGAACGCCTTGGCCTTGCGTACCAGTTTTTCAAAGGCTTGCACATCGTTGAAGTCGGCGATAGAGCCTGGCAGGCCCCACGCCGCCAGATCGAAAGCGCGCGCGGCCAGCGCCACGTTCTGTGCCGGCACAGCTAACGCATCGGCGTCGGGCTCGACCCCCAGGCTGGCGGCGAAATCCTCGCTGCCAAAGCCGAGACCGCGCAGGCGCCCGCCAGTTTCAAGGATCGAACCGATATTGAAAACGCCTTTGGGGGATTCGATCAGTGCGATATATTTCACGGACCCGGCCGTGCGCTGCGCGTCTTTTTCGAAGCTAGTAATCAGCCGATGAGCGTCGCGCAAAAGATCTGGCGTGTCGACTTTGGGAATCAGGATCGCATCGGCACCGGCCATCACTGCCGCGCGCAAGTCGGCTTCCAGCAATTCGGGCAGATTGTTAACACGAACCAGTAGTGGAAGGCCGTGCGGCCGTACTTGCGCAAGTCCCGCGCTTAGCGCGTCGCGCGCCGCCAATTTACGGTCGTAGATAACCGAATCTTCAAGATCGAATATAACGCCCTGTGCATCGCGTGTATGCGCGCCTTTGATGAATTTGTCGTTCAAGGCAGGCACAAACAGCAAAGAGCGCAGCGTATTGAAGTTAACCTTATCGTGCTCGTTTGGCATCAGACTATTCCTTGCTCTTTCAGCGTCGCAAATTGCGCACTGCTGACATTAATGGTGGAAAGTATTTCAGCCGTATTCTCGCCAAGCTCGGGCGCCGGGCGGCGCAGTCGCCCTGGTGTTACCGATAGACGCGGCACAATGTTATGCATTGGCAGGCTATCGATTTGCTGGTCGGGCACCCGGATCATGATGTCCCGTTCCACGATGTGTTCGTCTTCGACGAGTTGGGCAATATCGTACACAGGGCCTATCGTTACCGAGCATTGTCTGAAATAAGCCAGGTTCTCTGCCTGGGTATAACGCCCCACATATTCTTGGATGATGGCGTCTAGTTCTTCCACATGATCAAGCCGGTCAGAATTGGTCCGAAAACGCGGGTCATCGGTAAGTTCCGGGCGCCCGATTGCCTCGAAAAGACGGGCCGTCATTGACTGAATCGATGCGGATAAGGCAAGGTAGCCGCCGTCTTTCGTACGGTAAATATTGCGCGGGGCGGCGATACTTGTACGATTGCCGGTTCGGGACGGGACTTGCTTGGTCAGCTGATACAAGACCGCATCGGGCCCTAGAATCGAGAGCAAGGGTTCCAGTAAAGACAGATCAATAACCTGGCCCCCAGCTGCGTGGGCCGCGGCAGCGCGCAGCGCCACCATAGTCGAAAACGCCCCATATAAACCGGCAATCATGTCGGCCAGCGCGAGGTTGGGCAACATGGGGGGCAGGTTTTCATAGCCATTTTTGGCGGCGTAGCCCGACATGGCTTCGACCAGGCTGCCAAAGCCGGGCTGGTCGCGATAGGGGCCGGTCTGGCCCCAACCCGACACCCGCACAATCACTATCTTTGCGTTGCGAGCCAGTAGTGTTTCAGGGGCTAATCCCATTTTCTCGAGGGTACCCGGCCGAAAGCTTTCGATGAACACGTCCGCGGTTTCTACCAGGCGCAAAAGCAAGTCCAGTCCTTCGCTGCGCCGCAAATCCAGCGTCATGCTTTTTTTATTGCGCGCGTATACCTTCCAGTAGGCACTGACGCCTTCCGGAAATTCATCGGAATATTCCTTCCAGTGGCGCAAGGTGTCGCCGCCTATGGGGTCCTCTACCTTGATCACTTCGGCGCCAAAGTCAGCCAGCATCAAACTGAGCATATTGCCGGCGACCAGTCTCGATAAATCCAGCACTTTTATGCCATCGAGCGGGCACGAGGCATCAGGTTCAAATCTATGGGCGTGCATAGTTCTTCTTATTCAGGCAGGAAAGGCAGCGTAACGAGTGTCGGTAAGCTCGGCCCACAACTCACCGGATCCGATGGACTCCAATGGGATGGTTGTTTCTATCCGCAAAGGCACCTGGCCGACAGTGAAGTCGCATTCATAGTGCGAACCCAGATAGCTGGCGTTGGATATTTGACCTTTAAGCGCTCGGGTCGGACGAGCCGGTGTACCCGCGATTAGATTCAGCGTCTCGGCACGTATCGCCACATCGATGAGTTCATCTTGCTTGGCGGGATACGTGATTTGCAGCGTGATCTGCTGGCCATCCGGCAAGATCAGTGTGTGCGAGTCGCCGTTATGGGCAGCAACGCGGGTCCGAAGCAATACGCTCGAGCCAATGAAATCGGCCACGAAGCGATCTTTCGGCTGGTCGTAAATGGCTTGCGGGGTGTCGTACTGTATGATTTTTCCGCCGTTCATCACCGCCACACGGTCCGACATGGCAAGCGCCTCCGATTGGTCATGCGTTACAAAAACCGTGGTCAGGCCGACTTTCTTTTGTAGACTGCGCAGCCAGCTGCGTGCCCGTTCGCGCAATTTGGCGTCAAGATTGGATAAAGGTTCGTCCAGCAGCAGTATGGTCGGTTCGTAGGTGAGGGTTCGCGCGAGTGCCACCCGCTGTTGCTGTCCCCCCGACAGTTGGTAGGGAAAGCGGTCCCCAAAGCTTTGCATTTCCACCAATTCCAGCGCGTCCATGACTCGCTTTTTCTGGTCGGCCTTGCTGATCTTTCGTAACTTGAGGGCAAAGGCGCAATTGTCGATCACCGACATATGGGGCCACAGGGCATAAGACTGAAATACCAGGCCGCAGTTGCGCGCTTCGGGCGGTAGATAAATACCTTTACTCGAATCGAAGAAAGGTACGCCGCCCACGATAATAGACCCGCTGGTGGGGCGTTCCAGGCCCGCCAGCGCAGCAAGCGTCGTTGATTTTCCGCATCCGCTGGGCCCAAGCAACGATACCAGTTCACCGTCGTTGACACGCAACGAGACACCGTCAACAGCCAGTACATTTCCATAATGCTGGACAAGGTTGGAAATCACGATTTCAGCCATAAATTTTCACCTTGAAGAGTATCCGAAACAGACCCAGCAATACCACCACCATGGCGATTTGCACGACGGCAAGTGCAGCAACGGCGCCTTGTTCGCCCTGAACCCAGAAAGACAGCATGGTGGTCCCCAGCATTTCGGAACCCGGTCCAAAAAGGAAAACCACCGATGCATATTCCTTGATGAAGTGGATGACCAGCAGGATGTAGCAGGCGGCCAGGGGCGTATACAGCTGCGGAAAGATGATGCGCCGCGTGGTCGTCAACCAGGTAGCGCCGACCACGCGCGCGCTGCGGTCCAGATCCTGACTGATTTGATGAAGGGAAGGCGTGACCGCACCCAGACCGGTAGGAAAATGCCGCATCAGCACAGCGAAGATAAGAATCCAGATTGTGTTCTGGATAACGTGCAATCCGGGAATCCAGGCAACTGCCCAGAATACGCCTATGCCGACCAGCAAACCCGGGACGGCACGCGGGTACATGGCGACAAATTGCAGCGGTTTGCTCAACGTCCAGTCAGAACGAAGTGACACGGCTGCAGTGCCCGCTACCAGCGCGGTTCCAATCGCCGCCCCGATAATCGCTACCAAGGCAGTATTGATGATCGAACGTACGTACTCGGGGAAAGCAAATACCGCCTGATAGTTCTCGAGCGTCAGAAGCTCGGCTATCGGCATATAGGGTGAAATCATGCTGGTTGCCGAGCGTAAGATGACGGCGCCCATCACGCACACAACGGTGATGCCCAGATATAGGCTTACGGCGATACACGCTGGCCACCTCCATTTTCCCAGGGTTAACAGACGTTGCCGTGCCGCTTTACCGCCGACCGTTACATAGCGCCGAGTATCGCCCATGCTGCGTGTCTGCCACATGATCAATAATGAAATCACCCCAATCAGCAGCAGGGCACAAGCGGCCACGACACCGTAATCGGGATTGTTGGCCTCGATGCCTGTTTCGTACAAGAACGTGATCAAAAACTGCAGTCCTGCCGGCCCGCCCAGCAATAGCGGCAAGGCCAGCAATTCGACCGCGAGCATAAAGTTCAATGTGGCGCTGGCCCATATTGCTGGCTTCAATAAGGGCATCGTTATTATCCACAGCGTCTTGATTGGGCCGCAACCGGAAATACGGGCGGCGGACTCCAGCGCCGGATCGATGGTTTTGACCGAGCTCATGCAATAAAGAAAGGTCAGGGGGGCCAGTGCCGTTCCTGCGGCAATCGATAGCCCCGAAAGGCTATACAGATTCCATGGAACGTCGCCAAACCATTGCGCCGCGAGCCCGGATATAAAGCCGGTTGGACCGAAGCCCACAATCCAGCCGAAAGCCAGTACCAAGTGCGAAACGAACAATGGCCAGATAAATACCGCGCTTGCGATGCGCCGCCCCGGCAAGTCGGTGCGGGAGATAAGTATCGTCCCCGCAATCCCGAAAATTTGGGCGATGACGGTGGAGGCCGTCGCAAAAATAATCGTATTCCAGAGAGCGGAATAGAAATGGCTATTGCTTAACAGGCGCGCGAATGCTGCGGTCGTAAAGTGCGGGCCTGCCTCGTACAAAGGCTTGTCGATAAAGGCCTGAATGACCATAGGAAGCAAAGGCGCCAGGACAAGAAACCCGACCAGCACGGTCACGACCGTCTGGAATATCTTGCCGGGCCACATTCCTATTTGAGGACGGCTTATGCCGCCCTCAGGATTAAGTGCGGTTTCCATGTGAACGCCCTATCAGTGCGTATAGGCCTTCTTCCATCGGTTGGTGAAGTCCTGGATCGCCGTGTCGTAATTCGGGTCGTAGGCCAAAACTTCGACGTTTTTTTCACCGCCTACGGCCTTGACGACGCTTTTGTAGGTAAAGAACGGTACGTCGCCCTCGGCGATGTCATCTCGCACCGGCGTCATCCCGCCCTGGCCCCAGCCTATCTGGCCCTGGCGCGAAAGGGCGTGGTCCAGCAGTAGCTTTGCCGAATTCGGGCTTTTTGCTGAGGTGGTCACCGCCATGCCGCGCGCATAGAGCGGTTGGCCGTCGGTAATGAAGCTCCATTTGATAATGCCCTTCACGCCCGGGCTTTCCAGCTTGGGCAGCACCGTAATCGCACTGGTCAAATACGCCACGGCATATTCGCCGGTGACGAGCTTGGACAGCATTTGCCCGCCCGAGCGTTCCGGCTTCGAAACCGGCCCCAGTTTATCGAGCATTGCCCAGCTATCTTGTTTGTGATGCTGGCTCCATACCCAGGGGAATACCGCGGCCAACGGGCCCGACGCCGCATCGTAGGTCGTGAACTTGCCTTTCAGTTTGGGATCGGCGGCCAGTTCAGCCACCTTCGCCATTGAGTCGATTTTTTTATCTGGCAGAATCTTTGAGTTCCAGGCGATCAATACCGGGTCGGCCGAGATCGAGTAGACACCGGGAAATGGCTTGCTCCAGTCGGGCACATGTTTACTTTCCGGGGATTGGTAGGGGGCGACCTCATTCTTTTTGACGAACTCGATCCACGGCCCTACGCCCAGCGAAATCACCATATCCGCCGTGCGCGAATTGGCGGCTTTCTCGCTGTAGTAGCGCGACCAGATCTCGTTGGAAAGGTCGAGTGTCTCGACCTTGATCCAGGGGTATTTTTCTTTAAAGGTATCGAGCACTGGCTTCCAGTTTTGCGCGGACATGACCGAGTAAACCAGCACGCCTTGTTCAGATTTGGACGCTTCGACTAATTTCTTATAGTCCGCGGGATAGTAGTCGGGTAAGGTTTGGGCAAAAAGTGGGGTGGATACGGCCGCTGCCAGCATGCACGCGCCGATAGTTTTGGCTATGGCTTTCATGTTTGTCTCCGTCCAAAGTCTATTATCGTGAGTCGCTGAGGCGGCAACCCCCTGATGTCTTTGTAACTTTATTGCTTCCTAAGAATACGACCAGGCTTTCGTCTTTTGCAAGCATTAAGTTGTGACGCAAAGCGCGTCCTATAATCGGCACTCTGGCCAAATGGCCAAATGCATTCAGCCCTTTATGTGCGCCATCCATGACTGACAAGAAACCTGATACGAACGTCAAGACCGCATTACGGGTCATCGAGATTATTGAGATCTTTGCCCGCGAGACCAAGCCCTTGTCGTTATCCGAGCTTGCCCGGCATCTGGATGCGCCGGTGTCAAGCTGCCTGGGCTTGCTGCGAACACTGGCCGGGCGTGGTTATTTATATGAAGCAGGCCGCCGTCAGGGCTACTACCCGACCGGCCGCCTGCTTGCCATGGCGCAGCGCATATCCAGCGCCGACCCTATTCTTGAAAAAGTGCAGCCCAGCCTGGAGGAACTGCGCGACACCACGCGCGAAACGGTTGTGTTCGCCAAGCTTGATTTAATGAACAAGCGGGTCGTGTATCTGGATGTGCTGGCGTCGCCGCATCCGATCAGCTACGTCGCCGTAGCCGGCGCACTGAAAGACATTCATGCCAATTCTCTGGGCAAGGCATTGTTGTCTACGCTGGATGTCGACGTGCGCAAGAAAATGTTTTCCGGCCGCCGCCTTCAAGCCTATAACGAGCGTACGCTGGTTACGATAGACGCCATCGAAGCCGACATCAAAGGCTCGCGCGAACGCGGCTGGTTCGCTAATTTGGGCGAGTCAATGGACGACGTGGGCGCCATAGCCTGGCCAGTGAAGGTGTCAGGCAACGATTACGCCATCTCGATTGCGGGGCCCTTGTATCGCATCGAAAGCAACCTGGAAGGCCACGCCCAGAAGCTGCGCGTGGCTTGCAGGTTTTTGGAGCAGAATATTTAATGCGTCTAATTCAGGCTCGGTGCGACTACTTAACCGGTACCATCAGGTGCTGATATGGCGTTCCTGGCCACATTACATAGGGCGCTGACGTATCGGGCTTGGCGTCTTTCGGGTACAAATCATAGAAACTGGGATCCGCGCCGACGATCATGACATGCGCGCCGGTTTCGACCCAGTTATTGCCCGCTTCCGGTTTGGCTGCGTAGGGATCGGTGTTGCTGGCATCGGTGCCACCTGCGAGCATGTACATGAAGCCAATCTTGCCGCTGCTTGGCTGCTTGTGCTGCATCAACGCCGTGGCCCATTCTAGCGCCGGTTTATCCAAGCACATCGGGTCGGGGCCCGGCGTGGTCGGGTTATCGGGCATGCAGGTGAAGCCGTTCGTGCCTTCACGCAACGTGCGCATCTTGCCTTCCGCTTCCGCAGCGACGATAGTGGCGCCGGTACCGACTTTTGCAGGGGCTGCTGACATCGCGCTAGTAATCAGCGCTTTGTCGTTGGTGGCTGAAGCTGGCCCAGCTGACTTGTCATGTTGCATTGCTTTGTCGGCTGCCGTGGCAACCGGCATGTCGGCGAAAATCAACACACCGATGCTAAGACCAAGTGCAAAAAACGATTTAGTCATTGCTCTCTCCTTTGGATTGCGGTCAAGCTTCCGGCCTACAGCACACAGCGTGCTGAAGCGTTAGATTGACCTTGGGTCACGCAACTACGCTACCTATAATCTGTCTGCGCATCATTTTCTATGGCGAATAAAGAACATCGATAATCTGTTGTGATTCATCGTAGTCCGATTGATGCAGTCTACAAATTAATATGAACAACAAAGTGTTTCGAGCGACTGGCTGCTACATATTGCTACATGCAACGGGCCTTTGATCGTAGGAATTCTGCTTCGAGGTTGCGCTGCGTTTTGCCGCTGGCTTAAAACTAGTTTGCGAAAAGACTCCTAAGGTCACATCATGTAGGTCATCAGCAGTTCGTGGTCTTCAGCATCTCCATTCCGAGGCTAATGTGGACGATTTGACACTACCTAGACCGTTGCCCGAGAAACGAGTGTTTCTTGGTTCCTATGTGAGGCTTGAGCCTTTGCATACAGACCACACTGCCGACCTTTGGGAGGCAGCGCAAAGTGCGGACGCCAGTTTCACTTATCTGCGATACGGACCCTTCCCCAGTATTGATGCCATGCGAGCCACGGTCGATGAACTTTCCAGGCGCGCCTACCAGCCTTTCTGGGCCGTGCGCGATGAGGCCAGTGGTCGGGTGGGCGGATGGCTTTCGCTTTGCGATATTTCTCCAACGGACGGGGCGATTGAAGTCGGCAGCATCTGGATTTCTCCAGTTTTGCAACGCACCCGACAATCCACGGAAGCTATTTTTCTACTTATGCAGTACGCCATGGACGACCTAGCGTATCGACGCTTGGTCTGGAGATGTTGCTCGAAAAATATTGCATCAATGCGAGCAGCGCGTCGTTATGGATTTATTCCTGAGGGTATTTGGCGTAGGGCTATCGTTGTGAAGGGACAGCCTATGGACATCGCCTGGTATTCCATTCTCGAAGATGAGTGGGATCTTCGCCGAGAAGCAATCAAGGCGTGGTTGAAATTCGATAACTTTGGCCCGGACGGCGCTGCGTTACGGGCGTTGTCAACAAACGAAGAAAGAGCCGCTTGAACCATTCAACTTTCACCGTCACGTCTGCCTTGACACACTTCGCCGGCCGAGCCGGTGACCACAACGACCGTGCCATGGCAGGGTCGCCGGCCATTGCATGGGAATTGGCCCGCCGCCTCGGTGTTGATCCGGTGGTGATAAGTCAGCCTGAACAGGCATTGGCAACCGGATGGCAGGTCGAGCTCGACGCTGCACGCCCAGCCTTTTGCGCAATGGCCGTGCGATACGAGCAACTGTTCAAGCAACAAGCTGTACCGTTCACCGCACTTTCCCGCTGTGCGGTCTCACTTGCCACGCTGCCTGTCGTTGCGTGGCACCGACCGGACGCAGTCGTTGTGTGGCTCGATGCGCACGCAGACATAAACACTCCGGATAGCACGACAACCGGCTACCTTGGAGGGCTGGCCTTATCCGGGCCGCTTGGAGAATGGGACTCTGGCTTTGGTTGCGGGCTTTCGTCGGCCAATACGATTCTTGTCGGAGCCAGAGATATTGACCCGTTCGAGCAAGAACTCATCGCTCGCGGCGCGGTGACGCTCATCCCTCCAGGCCCTGACATCGCAGCACGAGTTTCTGCGGCCGTGGCTGGCCGCCCTGTCTTTTTGCATCTGGACTGCGATGTGTTGGAACCCGGTTTGGTTCCAACTGACTACAGCGTCATGGGCGGCCTTAGCCTGACCGAGTTGCGCCATATCGCAGAAGCGGTTGCGACCAGCGAAGTCGTCGGACTTGAGATCGCGGAATTTGAGGCAGATACGACGCCAGAAGGTACTGAGGCTGCTGCCCATCGCTTGCTCGATGCACTTCAGCCCTTGCTTCCAATCAGGTCTTCAGCAAAGATCGGCTCTTAACGCTATCGGCGTGCGAGCGGTGATGTGCACGTAGAGGTTTGTGTCCGGTCTATGACGATACAGGTCAGGGCAGGCTCTTCACACGGTTTCGACGATGAACATCCGCGCTTGCTGGGCTTCCCGACGTTCGGCCTTGATCGGCGCATACTTCTCGGAATTGTAGAAGGCTAGCGCTTGCGCGAGAGTAGGAAACTCAAATACGCCGGCCATTGGCAGCGGCACCTCATCCCCCTCTAGAACCTGCGCAACAGGACCGAAATGTAGAATCTGCCCGCCCGCCTCTTTTAGCGCCGCCTGGAAACGTGGAGCGAGCGCGGCCTGCTTGGCGGAGTCGATGACGCGTAGATTGATATGTACGTATGCTGGCATTTTGTCTCCCATTAATAGTGCATATACATTATTATGCAAGGATGGGGTTGTCAAGGGGGTAGACGTGAACAGTTTTGATCCAGAGTTTTTGAAGGGCGTCGCAGAGCAGTGTCCGGGCTTCCAGGCTCGTGCCACGGCCCGTGCACTGACGCGATATTACAATGCCTGCTTCAAGCCGCTCGGGCTGACGGCCGAGCAATTCAGCCTCTTGGTCGGGATAGGCGCGGCCGAGGGAGCGACGCTCGTCGATCTTGCGAATAGGGCCGGGGTCGATCCGACTACCCTCAGTCGAAATGTTCAGAATCTGGAGAGCCGAGATTTAATCCACGCCGAAGGCGGACGTGGCCGCGCTGGAAAGCGGCTGGCTCTGACGACATCTGGGCGTCAGCTCGTGGTCGATGCGTCCCCGGTGTGGAGTCGGGCTAAAGCGGAACTCGTCCTTCGCATGGGTGACGAAAAACTTCGTTCGGCGAGGCAGGCCATGTCGGAGCTGGCCAAGGCCGCAGAATCCGCATGTACGTAATCTGAGCTTCGCGAGATGAAGCTCGAGATAACATGCTGGCGCCGCGACACCGGCATGTGGACTCGTGCCGCCTCAGGCGGCTACAAAGGCCTCCGGCAAGTACGGGGCAATATTTCCCATCGCTCGCAACACATAGTCGTCTTTCTCTCCGACCGGTGCGACATAGTGCAGCGCGCTCTGCGCCGCCTCGATGCCTTCAAGGCGGGCAATGATCCAGGCCGCAAGATACGGCGACGCTAGGCACCCGCCCGCCGTGGCGAGATTTCCCTTTGCAAAGAATGCTTGATTCAGCACGTCGATGCCGGCTTCTTGCACCCAAGGCTTCGTCGTCAAGTCAGTACATGCCGGAATGCTATCCAACAACCCCAGCTTGGCCAGCACCAGCGTGCCAGAGCATTGCGCGGCTAACAATTGCCGGGTCGGGTCAAGCTGCAGCTGTGCCATCAACGCGTCGTCCGCGACGACTTCACGCGTCTTCATGCCGCTCCCGACAAGAACCGCATCGGCAGCACTTGCCTCGCGAAGCGATACATGGGATTCGAGCACTATTCCGTTCATGGACCGGACCTGCGCAGTAGGGCTGGCGATCGATACGCGCCAGTCCGGCTTTTTAATCCGGTTAAGGATGCCGAATGCGATGAGTGAATCCAGTTCGTTGAATCCGTCGAAGGTAAGGATAGCGATGTGCATGGTGTCGTCTTCTTGTTATAAGGTCGAAATTAGGCATCGTAAGATAGTCAGTCGGCAGAATCAATCAATTGTCGAGCACCTTGCTCAGTTTTATCGCCTATGGGCAATTTGGCGGTGGCAATACCGATAACGCCGGGTCAGTCGATTTGAAAGTTCGCTACTAAAGTTATAAGGTTAACCTTCACCGCCCAACACAGGAGCACACATGTCCGATCTTTCCAGCTTTCCCATCGTCCAGAAATGGCCGGCGGAGCATCCCGAATGGATTCAGCTTTACTCCTTGCCAACGCCGAATGGCGTGAAAGCGTCCATCATGCTGGAAGAGACCGGCTTGCCCTACGAGCCACACCTGGTCAATTTTCAGACCGATGACCAGACGACGCCGGAATTCATGTCGCTTAATCCCAATAACAAAATCCCGGCCATCATCGACCCAAACGGACCGAACGGAGAGCCGCTGGCTTTGTTTGAGTCGGGTGCTATTCTTATCTACCTGGCCGAGAAAACAGGCCAGTTCATTCCGCAGGACCCTGCCCGGCGCTACGAGACGATTCAGTGGCTGATGTTCCAGATGGGCGGCATTGGCCCCATGTTCGGGCAACTGGGTTTTTTCCACAAGTTTGCCGGCAAAGACTACGAAGATAAGCGTCCGCGTGACCGCTATGTGGCCGAATCAAGGCGGCTGCTCGAGGTATTGAACGGCAGGCTGACCGATGGCAACTGGATTATGGGCGACGATTACACCATCGCCGATATCGCCACGTTTCCGTGGGTACGTAACCTTATCGGTTTTTACGAGGCAGGCGATCTGGTGGGTATTCGTGACTTTCCCGAAGTGACCCGCGCACTTGAAGCGTTTGTTGCGCGCCCAGCGGTAGTAAAAGGGCTGGACAGTCCGAAGCGGGTCTAAAGAATAGCGATGTGCGGGTCGTCGACTTTCTTCGACGACCACGCTTGCCGGAAACTTCTAGTGATTTTGCTGTGCCAGTATCGCGGCCAATAAGCCGGGAAAACGACTTTCAATATCTGCACGTCGCAGGGTGTTCATGTGAATCGTGCCATTATTCTTCGTTGACACCAGTCCGGCTTCACGCAACACCTTGAAGTGGTGCGATACGGTGGATTTGGGGCGCCCGCCGTCCAATTCGCCACAAGTGGCAGCCTCGACGCGAGCAAGATGTCGAACGATGTCCAGGCGAATGGAATCGCTTAACGCGTAGAGCACACGTTCTAGGGAAAGCTCACTAGCGGCAGGATGTTTGAATGGGCGCATGAGCGGCATCATAACCTTTGGCTTATACTTATTCCATTGTTCGTATATCTTCGAACTAGCGAATGAATTTTTCTTTCCAGAAAGGCCATCATGTCTGCACTGCTCCAACCCTTCAAACTCAAAGACGTTACGCTGCGCAATCGAATTGCCGTACCGCCCATGTGTCAATATATGGCGGTGGATGGCTACGCCAACGATTGGCACTTGTCCCACTACGCCAGCATGGCGCGTGGCGGGGCAGGGCTGGTCATCGTTGAAGCGACCGGGGTATCCCCGGAAGGTCGCATTACCCCGGGCTGTACCGGCATCTGGAGCGATGATCGGGCCCAAGCCTTTGTACCGGTTGTGGAAGCGATCAAGGCAGCGGGCTCTGTGCCCGGAATCCAAATCGCCCACGCCGGAAGAAAGGCCAGCGCCAATGCCCCTTGGGAAGGAGACGACCATATCGCTGAAAGCGATGCGCGCGGCTGGCAGACGATTGCGCCATCGGCCATCGCCTACGGCAAAGGCTTGCCCAAAGAACCTCAGGCAATGACCTTGGATGATATTGCACGCGTACGTCAAGATTTTGTCGACGCTGCCAATCGCGCGCGAGACGTTGGATTCGAATGGCTGGAACTGCATTTCGCCCATGGTTATCTGGCGCAAAGTTTTTTCTCTTCACATTCGAATCATCGGGACGACATCTACGGCGGAAGCGTTGAAAATCGTTCCCGTTTCTTGTTAGAGACCTTGCGCGAAGTACGCGAAGTCTGGCCAGAAACCCTTCCTCTGACCGTACGCTTTGGCGTTATCGAGTATGACGGACGTGATGAACAAACCTTGCTCGAGTCGATCGGGTTGGTGCGCGATTTCAAAGCGGCCGGTATGGACATGATCAGTGTCAGCATCGGCTTTACGATTGCCGAGACGTCTATCCCTTGGGGCCCGGGTTTCTTGGGACCAATCGCCCAGCGCGTGCGTCGTGAAGCGGATGTCCCCGTATCGTCAGCATGGGGATTTGGCACACCGGAAATCGCCGAGCGCGTCGTCAAAGAAGAGCAGCTGGACCTTGTCATGGTCGGTAGAAGCCACCTGGCGAATCCCCACTGGACTTATTTCGCCGCCAAGGAGCTCAAAGCAGAACGCCCATCGTGGACGCTACCAGCGCCATACGCCCATTGGCTTGAGCGTTATTAAGTGAAAAAGGATGGCGGTGGGATAGCGCATATGCGTCTCTGCGTCGGCGGCGAGCGTGCCGTCGAGCTGACGCTGCAGATATTCCAGTACGCAGGCCCTGCGCCTAGGTTTGAGTTCCGTGCCTCTTGACCAACTGGCAAGCGTGCTCACGCAGGTACGCGAGGTAATCGAGGCGTACCCGATATAGCTTGATCCGGCATCGGGGCGTCAGCCGCGTCGCGCCGCCTCGATTGCCGCGATGTCGATCTTTACCATTCCCATCATCGCTTCGAAGGCGCGCTTGGCCGCTGCCGGATCAGGATCGATAATTGCGGCCGTCAGGGCGCGTGGCGTGATCTGCCACGACAGGCCCCATTTGTCCTTGCACCAGCCACATACGCTTTCCTGGCCGCCGTTCTGGACAATCGCGTTCCATAAGCGGTCTGTTTCGGCTTGATCATCGGTCGCAACCTGGAACGAGAATGCCTCGCTGTGCTTGAATGCCGAGCCCCCATTCAGGCCAAGACAAGGTATGCCCATCACCGTGAACTCGACCGTCAAGACATCGCCTTGCTTGCCGGAGGGGTAGTCGCCAGGCGCGCGATGGACTGCCTGCACCGCGCTGTCCGGAAATGTCTCGGCGTAGAACTGCGCGGCCTCCAATGCGGTGCCGTCGTACCAAAGACAAACCGTGTTTTTGCTGACCATTGGGATTCTCCTGAAGTGGGACAGACGCGCCATTCGAGCCGCAGCGGCGACTGGCGTGTTTCAGCAACTTACGTACCATCGGGTCGCAACGCCGCCACTTCCCCATACCATTGCGCATACGGCGTATTCTTCGCCATGTAACGGTTATAGTCCTTCGCACCGTCCGTCCACCACGGCGGGCCGCGCTCCCCCAGCGCAACTTTGGCGACATTGACCGCGGCCCGTGCTTCAGCAAGGCGGGTAGGGTCAGGGTTTCGAAGGGCGGCTTTCACCTCCCGGCGGGCGGCCGCTAAATCGTGCACCAGCGCAGTTCGCTCTGCGTCTGAAAGATTCGGGTTGCTCGCGCGCCAAAGGCGTCCGCGAACGACGATGTATCGCCCGTCTGGCGTAGTCAGAGGCTTCACGGTTCTGAATGTGGCTTGCGCCCGCAGTTCGGTGGTCACGTATCCCAGTGTAGGCCCGGGACACGTCCGACTGCGCACTCTCAATAAGACTTCGGCAACCCCAGCACCTTTTCCGCAATAAAGCACATGATCAACTGCGGGCTGACCGGTGCGATGCGCGGGATGAAGCTTTCGCGCAGATACCGTTCTACATGATATTCCTTGGCGTAACCCATGCCGCCCAATGTCAGTACGGCGGTTTGGCAGGCGTTGAAGGCCGCTTCGGCCGCCAGGTATTTGGCGGAGTTGGCGTATTCGCCGCAAGGCAGGCCTTCGTCGTACAGGTAGGCGGCTTTTTGTACTATCAGGTCGGCGGCTTCCAGCTGCATCCATGCTTGGGCCAGGGGGTGCTGCACGCCTTGATTTTGTCCGATGGGGCGCCCAAACACGACGCGTTCTTTGGCGTATTCCACGGCACGATCGAGCGCGGCGCGGCCCAGGCCTACCGCTTCGGCGGCGATGAGGATGCGTTCGGGGTTCAGCCCATGCAAAATGTATTCGAAGCCTTTGCCCTCTTCGCCGATGCGGTCCGCAACGGGAATGCGCAGGCCGTCGATGAACAGCATGTTGGAATCAACGCATTTGCGGCCCATTTTTTCGATCTCGCGCACTTCGATTTTGCTTTTGTCCAGGTCGGTGTAAAACAGGGACAAGCCTTGGGTCGGTTTCTTTACGTCTGACAAGGGCGTGGTGCGCGCCAGCAGCAGCATTTTGTCGGCCACTTGCGCGGTCGAAATCCAGATCTTGCGGCCATGCACGACGTAGTGGTCGCCATCGCGCACCGCACGTGTCGTAAGCTTGGTGGTGTCCAGCCCGGCATCGGGTTCGGTCACGGCGAAGCAGGCTTTTTGTTCGCCGCTGATCAGGGGCGGCAAGGCCTTGGCGCGCTGTTCGGGTGTGCCGAATACGACGACAGGGTTCAACCCGAAAATGTTCATGTGCACAGCCGATGCGCCGGAAAACCCGGCCCCCGAGCGTGAGATCGTGCCCATCATGAGCGCGGCTTCGGTCATGCCCAGGCCCGAGCCGCCGTGTTCTTCCGGCATGGCGATGCCCAGCCATCCGGCGTCGGCCAGGTCTTTGTGGAAGGCATGCGGGTACTCGCCGTCGCGATCGCGCGCCAACCAATAGTCATTAGGGTATTGGGCGCACAGGGCTTCAACCCCGGCAACCAGGGCTTTACGTTCGTCGGTTAATACAAAGCTCACGATTCTTTCCCATTTTTAGCGTTTACGGCGGCGCCGGTTTCCAGCAAGCTGCTGATGGTTGCGCTGGGCAGGCCGGCTTCGCGCAATATTTCTTGCGTATGTTCGCCCAGGCGTGGCGCGTTGCGCCGGATGCTTAGCGGTGTCTTGGAATAGGTGCCGATGGGCGCCGGCGAACGTATCGCGCCTTCGCTGGGGTGCTGCAAGTCTTGCAGCATGCCCACTTGCTTCAAATGCGGGTCTGCGATCAGGTCGTCGACGCTATACAAGGGCGCGGCCGGGATATCGGCCTCGTTGAAGACCTCCAGCCAATGTTCGCTGGTATTGGTGGCGAGCGTGTCAGAGACAAAGCAGTAGGCTTCGTCGATATGCTGCGCCCGCGCAGTGTGGGTGTTAAAGCGCGGATCGCTTAGCAGGTCGGAGCGCCCGATAATCTGGAAGAACCGCGACCAGTGCTTATCGTTATAGATCAGCACGCTGACGTAGCCGTTAGACGTGGCGTAGGGCCGGCGATACGGTACCAACAGGCGGGCGTAGCCCGTGGAACCTTCGGACGGGCTGAAGGTTTCGCCACCCAGGTGGTCACCCAGCACCAACTGCGCCATCGCTTCGAACATGGGCACTTCGATTTCCTGGCCTTGTCCCGAGGCGCGCGCCTGGATCACGCCTGCCAGTATGGCGATGGCGGCCTGCATGCCGACGGCGCGGTCCGCCAAGGTAAGCGGGGCGTAGCGAGGGACGTCGCCGGAGTTCTGCTGATACAACGATGGAATGGCCGTCATGCCCTGGATCAGGTCATCGTAGGCGGGTTTGCCCGCATAGGGTCCCTTGCTGCCAAAACCGTAGGCGCCTACGTAGACCAGTTTCGGATTCACCTTCACAAAATCTTCGTACGCCAAGCCCAGGCGCGCCATGGATTGCGGCCGGACGTTGTACAGCAACACGTCGACCGTCTTGGCCAGTTCCAGGCAGGCTTGGCGACCTTCCGACGTCTTCAGGTCCAGAACAATAGAGCGCTTATTGCGGTTCAGGTGCAGGTAGATCGCGCCCATGCCGGGATTGCGCATGGGGCCGACCGCTCGCATATTGTCGCCCGCGGGCGACTCCAGCTTGATGACATCGGCACCCAGGTCGCCCAAAATTTGGGTGGCATAAGGTCCCATCACTATCGAACTAAGATCCAGGACGCGGATGCCGTCCAGTGGGCCGGTACTAGCTGCTACTGCTTTAATCACGGGAGCCTCTACTGTGGTGTGATGTTGGCGTCTTTAATCAACTTGCCCCACAAGACATATTGCTCTTGAACGAACTTGTTGAAGTCTTCCGGTGTGCCGCTGAAGGCGTCAAAGCCCAATTGCGCCAGACGCTGTTTGGTGGCCGGGTCGTTGACGATCTTATTGATCGCCGTATTCAAGGTTTTAACGATGTCGTCGGGAAGGCCTGCCGGGCCGAAATAGCCGTTCCACGAATTGATATCAAAGTTAGGTACGCCGGCTTCTTCCATCGAGGGCAGATCGGGCACCAGATCGCTGCGCTTGGCAGTGGATACGGCCATGGCGTGCAGTCGGCCAGACTTTACAAACGGCATGCCCGACGTGAAGTCGGTGAACATGATATCAACCTGGCCGCCGACCAGGTCGGTCAAGGCCTGAGGTGTGCCCTTGTACGGAACCGGCAGAATTTCTATGCCAGCCGCCGTCCCTAAGGTTGCGCCCGCGACGATGCCGGTGCTATTGCCAGTGGCATAGGTGACCGTGCCTGGGTGTTCTTTGGCATACTTGATCAGTTCAGCCACGGTTTTATAGGGCCTTGCCGGATTGCTGACCAGCAGGAAGGGCAGGTTGCCACCGCGCGCAATCGGCGTGAAATCCTTTACGGGGTCGTACGTCACATTTTTCATCAACCATGGCGCCGCCGAATGCGAGGTGTTGGTCGTGACAAAAATGGTGTAGCCGTCGGGTTTGGCTTTGGCGACGTAATTGGCGGCGATCGTGGCGTTGGCGCCAGGCTTGTTCTCGACAATAACGGGTTGCCCCAGTTGCTTGCTGAGCTCTTCCGCGAAGATACGGCCGGCGGCGTCGGTACCCGACCCGGCAGGGAAGGGCACAATCAAGTTAATGGGTTTTTCGGGGTAGGCCGCCAGTGCGCTGGTCGCACACAGTGCCAGGCCTAATAACGAGGCGCTTAACATTCGCTTGCCCGCAGATTGACGGCGTGCAAGGGGGGCCAAAAAGGTCTTTGATAACAGTGTCATGGTTTGTCTCCTGCCGCTAACCTGAAGGCAGCGGCTTATCATTTTTAGTTGGGTTTAGCTATGTAAAGGCTAGCGGGAATTCGCCCGCATTGCCACTGGCCAAAGCTCAGTTCAGCGAACGACCCGCGTCGGATTTTCTTCATAAGGGGGCGAGTAAATAACCAGCAGACGGGCCGGTTCTTCACTGGTTACCGTAAACACATGCTTTTTATCCGGTGGGAAATAGCAGCAGTCGCCCGGCTGCAGTTCGCCTTTTTCGCCTTCCACTTCCACGATGGCTGAACCCGACAACAGGTAACAGACCTGTTCGATGCCAGGATGCATATGGGGCAGCGCGCCCTGGTTTTTTTCGATCGTGCCGACTAAAACTTCGACATGCTGGGCGCCGACGGTTTCGCGGCTGATAAGGCGGCGATTGACGGTGCCGCTGTGATTGGCAGGAGAGTAGCCAGCTACGTCGCATTCGCGAACGATCCAAGAGGGTGTAGTCATGCTTTGTATTCCTATATGTGAAAGTAATTTTACACACATGAAATATTGTCGCAAGCTAGGGTTTGCACGGAAGCGTCTTGAACCAGGCATCGCGAGCGCGTTGGAACCGCTTGCTTTCGCGTTGCAGCCAGGTCTCGATGGCGCCGACGTTTTCGCTGCGCTGCCGGGTCGAAATAAAGTAATACGACGCCTTTGATCGAACCGGTATGGCAAATGGCGCCACCAAGCGGCCCTTCACCAGATCATCCAGCACCAAGGCCATTCTGCCCATGGCGACGCCTTGCCCGGTCAAGGCCGCGGTGACTGCCAATTGGGACAAATTAAAGTGCTGGCCGTCGTGCGTGGTGGGTATGGGCGAGCCTACCCCTTCCAGCCAAGTATTCCATTCTGTATCTTCCGGGGCATTATCCCAGGGGACGGCATCGTGCAGCATGAACGCGCTTGGCAAGTCAGCAGGCTGTTTGATGTCGGGATGGGCAGCAAGGAAAGCCGGGCTGGCAACCGGAATCAGCCACTCATCCAAAAACTGCTCTGCGTATAAGTCGGAATAATTGCCGGGATCGAAGCGTATGCCGGCCTGAATGTGCTCTTCTTCCATGCGGAAGCGATCGAGGGTCTGGAATTCGCCGTGGACGCGGATCGATAGGTCGGGGTTTTCCCGAAACAGCTGTCCCAGGCGCGGCGTAAGCCACACCATGGCGAACGACGGCGAGCAGCTCAGGCTAAGGGCGTGATTTCGTCCGCTGCGGCGTATTTGTCCCAGGGCATCGTCGAGTAGTTGGAACGACTGGTTGACCGCCATGGCCAGTCGGAACCCATCTTGGGAAAGCACCAGACTGCGCCGTGTGCGGTGGAATAGGGCGACTCCAAGGTGGTCTTCAAGGTGTTTGACTTGTTGGCTGACGGAGCCTTGCGTCACATGCAATTCAGCAGCGGCCTTGGTGAAACTGTTGTTGCGTGCGGCCGCATCGAAGCAGCGCAACCACGTCAGCAAAGAAGGCGAAAGCGTATATTTCATTAGTAAGACTAATAAGAAAGTTAATATAAATGGCTTGCGGTATCAGTGCTGCGCCACCAGAATAAGACCCGGAAACCTGTCCATGTCGCAACGATGGATACGGCGTAAATACTAGGGAAAACACTGATGTTCAACGATCCATCACGACGAATCAGTAATGTGCCACAGCTGTGGTTGAATCCCGACATGAACGTGTTGCCGCATGCCAGCACGGCCAATGCCATTACTATAAACAATGTAAAAGACGCCGAAGCCCGTTTCGCCAAATTTGCTCCGCTGCTGGTAAAACTATTTCCCGAACTGGCCGATAGCGGCGGCATCATTGAATCAGCGTTGCTGGAATTGCCTTCGATCGTGGGCATCCAAGGCCTGGACAACCATTACGGCAAATTCTGGATCAAGGCCGACCATGCACTGCCGATCGCTGGGTCGATCAAGGCCAGGGGCGGCATCCACGAGGTCCTCGAATTCACCGAATTGCTGGCGCGCCAACATGGCTTGCTGGGTGGCACAGATCACTATCTGCAACTGGCCTCGCCAGCCGCCCGTGCGCTATTCAGTCAGTATGAAATCTCGGTAGGGTCGACCGGTAATCTGGGCCTGAGCATAGGCATTATGTCGGCCGCCTTGGGCTTTCGCGCGACGGTCCATATGTCGGCCGAAGCCAAACAGTGGAAGAAAGACCGTCTGCGCCGTCACGGTGTCACCGTGGTGGAATATTCCGGCGACTATGCCCAGGCCGTCGAGGCCGGGCGGCTGCGGGCCAGCACCGACCCGCACAGCTATTTTGTCGACGACGAGCAATCGCATTCGCTCTTCCTGGGCTATGCGGTGGCGGCTTTCCGGCTGCAGGCGCAGCTGGAATCCCGAAACATTATGGTCAACGCCGACCATCCATTGTTCGTTTACCTGCCTTGCGGCGTGGGGGGCGCGCCTGCCGGCGTTACCTTTGGCCTTAAGCATCTCTTCGGCAAGGCCGTGCATTGCTTTTTTGTCGAGCCCACCACGTCGCCCTGCTTTCTGGCCCAAATGCAAAATCCCGACTGCCCCGGCATTACGGTGTACGACGTGGGGCTGGATAACGTCACCCAGGCCGACGGTTTGGCCGTCCCGGCGGCCTCAGCGCTGGCCATCAGCGAAATGCGCCCCTTGCTGTCGGGCATTGCGACGACGTCCGACGACACCATGTTTGCCGATCTCGCGTGGCTGCATGAACAGGAAAACATCCGCATCGAACCGTCTGCGGCCGCGGCGTTCAGCGGACCACGCATGTTGCTCGAGACCGAGGCAGGTCAGTCATACCTAAGCCAGCAAAGCCTGCTGCCCCATATGAAGCACGCCAATCACATTGTCTGGACCACCGGTGGCCTGTTCGTGCCCGACGACGAATATGCCGGCTTTCTCGATCGCGGCAAAAGCGTGATCCGTGAAAAGTTCGGCCACCAGAAGAATAGTAATCACCGTTAGTCGTTTTTGAAGCGTCATACCGGCCTCTCGTTTGGCTACTTTCTATCCACCACAGCAAGGTAAAACCATGTCGAAACAACAATTATTCTCACCTCGAAAACTTTTACTGGCCGCAGCGCTTGCCAGCGCTGCCATCGCGCCCTCGCTCCAGGCGCAAACGATTACCGCGGTCATGCACTCCAGCCTGCGCGTGCTTGACCCCGTCATGACGACTGCGCATATCACGCGTAACCATGGCTACATGATTTATGACACCTTGTTGGCGACCGACGCCGACAACAAGATCCAGCCACAAATGGTCGAGAAATGGGAAGCATCGGCCGACGGCAAGTCGTATACCTTCACTTTGCGTGATGGCTTGAAATGGCATGACGGCACGGCGGTGACCGCCGACGATTGCGTCGCATCCATCACGCGTTGGGCATCACAAGACAAGATGGGCCAGATGATGAGCTCGCAGATGACCGACATGAAAGTCATCGATGCCAAAAGCTTTGTCATGACCTTTAAAACCTCGACGGATTTGGCCGTAAGGGCGCTGGCCAAGCCCAGTGGTATCGCTCCTTTCATGATGCCTAAGCGCATTGCCGAAACACCGGCCAACCAGCCCATTAAAGAATATGTCGGGTCGGGCCCGTTCAAAATGGTCACCGCCGAATTCCGGCCGGGCCTGCAGGCGGTCTATGAAAAGAACACCGATTATCAGCCGCGCAAAGAAGCGGCTAGCGGCACCGCGGGTGGCAAGAACGTGTATGTCGATCGCGTGAAGTGGATCGCCACGCCCGACGCCATGACCTCGGTCAACGCCTTGATGAGCGGCGAAATCGACTACCTGGAACAGTTGCCTTTCGACCTCGCCGCTATTGTTGAAAGCAATGCCGACATCAACATCAAAGTTCTGGATCCGCAGGGGTACCAAACCGTGATGCGTATGAACCACTTGCACGCGCCCTTCGATAACAAAAAGATTCGTCAGGCAGCCATGTACGCCGTGGATCAAACACGGGTTCTGCAAGCATTGATCGGCAACCCCAAGTATTTCAAGACGTGCGCCGCCTTGTTTGGTTGTGGCCTGCCCTATGACAGTCAGGCCGGCGCCGACGTCACCGTCAAAGGCAATATCGAAAAAGCCAAGGCATTGCTGAAAGAGGCCGGCTACGACAATACCCCGGTCGTTATCCTGCAACCGACGGACACCCCTTCCGTAAACGCCCAGCCGGTGGTGATTGCCCAGGCCTTGCGCGCGGCGGGTTTCAAAGTCGACATGCAAGCCATGGACTGGCAAACCGTCGTCACGCGCCGCGCGGTTCAGGCCGAACCCAAGGCAGGCGGCTGGAATATTTTCGCCACCAATAACGTGATGGCCGAAGCGCTTGACCCCCTGCGCGCCTTTGGTGTCGCCGCCAACGGTACCCAGGCCTGGTTTGGTTGGCCCAATGTGCCCAAGATCGAAGAGCTGCGTGTCGAGTTTTCAGGCACCACCGACGAAGCCAAGCGCAAGCAACTGGCCGGCGAAATTCAGCAATTGGTGATCGACGAAGGCGTGATCTTGCCCATGGGCCAGTATTTCGTACCGGGCGCTTTCCGCAAGAACCTGACCGGCATGCTGGATTCGCCCGCACCGATCTTCTGGAACATCAAGAAATCTGCAAGCTGAGCTGACTATGTTTAACTTTATCTTACGGCGTACCGCAGCATCGATTCCCGTTATGGCCATGGTGGCGGCGGTCGTATTCGCCATCCTCAGGCTCACTCCGGGAGACCCGGCTGCCATCATCGCGGGTGATTCCGCGACACCGCAGCAGCTTGCCGAAATACGACAGATGATGGGGTTAGACGAACCAATCTATATCCAGTTCTTTATGTGGATATGGCGCTTGCTGCAAGGCGATCTGGGCACATCACTGCTGTCCGGTGTGCCCGTCGCTGAAATGATAGGTCAGCGCATGGGGCCGTCGTTGGCCCTGTGCCTGAGCACCATCACCTTGTCCGTCATCGTCGCCATTCCGCTGGGCATCCTTGCCGCCTGGCGCCAGGGCAAGCTCCTGGATCGCGTGGTCATGGCGACGTCGGTGCTGGGCTTTTCGGTGCCGGTCTTCGTGACGGCATACGTCATGATTCTTGTTTTTTCCCTGAAGCTAGGCTGGTTTCCCGTACAGGGCTACAAACCTTTTTCAGCGGGCCTGTGGCCATTTGTTCAGACCCTTGTGCTGCCCACCGTCGCACTCAGCACCGTGTACGTAGCGTTGATCGCACGCATCACCCGCACCAGCATCATCGAAGTCATGGGTGAAGACTTCATTCGTACGGCGCGTGCCAAAGGGCTGCGCGAACGCAGCGTACTGACCGGGCATGCCTTGCGCAATGCCGCGGTGCCCATCGTGACGATTATCGGCGTGGGCGTGGCCATGCTGATCAGTGGCGTTGTGGTGACCGAATCGGTCTTCAATCTTCCCGGTCTCGGGCGACTGGTCGTGGAAGCGGTACTGGCACGGGATTATCCGGTCATACAGGCGCTGATATTGCTGTTTGCCCTCGCCTACGTGCTTATCAATCTTGTTGTCGACGCGCTCTACACCGTGTTCGACCCCCGTATCCGTTACTGAGGCCGACATGACAAACGCTACTACTACATTGCCTGCCGCCTCGGTGCCCGGCGACGCAGGTATTGCCCCCGCAAAGATTCAGTCAGCCCTGCTCCAGACGCTGAAAGGCGGGCCGGTGCTGATATCGCTGTGCGTACTGGGGCTGGTGGTCTTCATAGCCATCTTCGCGCCCTGGCTGCACACGGTCGACCCTACGGCCATCGACCCCAGTGTGCGTCTAAAGCCGATCTCGGCCGAACATTGGCTGGGCACCGATGCCTACGGTCGTGATGTGTTCTCTCGTGTTCTCTACGGAGCACGCGTGTCGCTCGTCGTGGGGCTGGGTGTTGCCACCTTCAGTATGGTGATAGGCCTGGCGATTGGCGTGGTCGCCGGCTATTTTCGCTGGATCGACGGCATCGTCATGCGCGTTATGGATGGCCTGATGGCGATTCCCGGCATTCTGCTTGCAATTGCGCTGGTGTCGCTGTCGGGTGCCAGCATGATGACGGTCATGATTGCCATCACCGTACCGGAAGTGCCGCGGGTCGTGCGCCTGGTGCGCAGCGTCATTCTAAGCGTGCGCACCGAACCCTATGTGGAAGCTGCCGTGGCGTTGGGCACGCCTACCTTTAAATTGATGCTGCGTCACCTGGTGCCCAATACCATGGCGCCTTTAGTTGTGCAGGGCACTTATGTGTTTGCCTCGGCCATTCTTACCGAAGCCATCCTTAGTTTCTTAGGTGCCGGCGTGCCGCCAGAAACCTCATCATGGGGCAACATCATGGCTGAAGGGCGCGCCTACTTTCAGCTTCTTCCTGGGCTGGTCTTGTACCCCGGCATCTTGCTGTCGCTGACCGTGCTCAGCGTGAATGTGCTGGGCGACGCCATGCGCGATGCGCTGGATCCACGCATGTCGCGTCGTCTGTAAGGCGGCTGCCTTGAACGAATATCAGGAAGCAACCATGACTCAGTCCGCACCAGAACACGCCAGCACCCGCCGTGACGCTCCGGTATTGACCATAAGGAAGCTGTCCGTCAACGTCAGTAATCGCTCGGGCAATCCCGAGTCCGACCCGGGCCGCCCGGTCGTCAAAAGCATGAGCCTGGAGGTCTTCGCCGGCGAGACGCTTTGCATCGTGGGCGAATCCGGTTCGGGTAAATCGGTCACGTCCCTGGCCGTGATGGGCCTGTTGCCGAAAGACGCCCTAACCGCTACGGCGGGGCAAATTGAAATTGACGGCGAAGATATCTTGAAGGTCAGCGCCGGCCGCATGCGCGAACTGCGCGCGTCGAAGATCGCCATGGTGTTCCAGGAACCGATGACCGCGCTTAACCCGGTGCACCGGGTGGGCACCCAGGTAGAAGAGGTGCTAAAGCTGCACACCAGAATCGGCGCGGCAGAAAGGCGCAAGCAGGTGCTGGCAATGCTGCAGTCGGTGCATTTGCCCGACATAGAACGCATTTACGATTCATACCCACATCAGTTGTCCGGCGGGCAGCGCCAGCGCATTGTGATTGCGATGGCCCTGATTCTGAAGCCCAAGCTGCTGATTGCCGATGAGCCTACCACGGCGCTCGACGTCACCACACAAAAGCAGATTTTGTCCTTGATTCGCGAGCTGCAAACCAAGCATGGCACAGCGGTTATCTTCATTACCCACGACTTTGGCGTGGTAGCTGAAATCGCTGACCGCATTCTGGTGATGAACCAAGGTAGCGTGGTGGAAACCGGAACGCGCGATCAGATACTGGCGGACCCGGCTCAAGACTACACCCGCATGTTGGTTTCATCGGTGCCTAGCCTGACTCCGCACACGCGTTCCGCACCGGTGGGCGAGATCATTCTTAAGGTTCGTGGCCTGAACAAGTTCTACGACAAGACCAAACGGCTATTCAAAAAGACAGAACAAGTGGCGGCTGCGAGCGACGTCACCCTGACGCTGCGTCGCGGCGAAATCCTAGGCATTGTGGGCGAGTCGGGTTCGGGCAAATCCACCGTGGCGCGCTGCGTGGTTCGCTTGATCGACCCCAGTTCGGGTGAAATCCGTTTGCACGATGACGACATCACCGTTCTGGGCCGCCGCCGGTTGATGCCCATACGCAAACGCATTCAGATCATTTTCCAGGATCCCTACCGCAGCTTGAACCCCAGGCGCCGGGTGGGCGAGTCGATCATCGAAGGCTTGCTTAATTACGGCACGGCGCGCGGCGACGCCATCAAGCAGGCGTTGCGGGCGATGGAACTGGTGGGTTTACCGGCCGATACGCTGGAACGCTACCCGCATCAATTTTCCGGAGGCCAGCGCCAGCGTATCTGCATCGCCCGCGCCCTGGTCATGGAACCCGATGTGCTGGTCGCCGACGAAGCGGTGTCGGCGCTGGATGTTTCCGTACAGGCCCAGGTGCTGGACCTGCTCGAGGAAGTGCGCCAACGCGTCGGCGTAGGGGTGTTATTCATTACCCACGACCTTAGGGTTGCCGCGCAAATTTGCGACACCATTGTGGTGATGCAGCAGGGCAAAGTGGTTGAATCGGGCAGCGCCCGTCAAGTGCTAAGCCAACCCCAGCAACACTACACCAAGGCTCTGATCAATGCCGCGCCCGGCCGCGGTTGGGATTTCCAGAATTTTCGGCCGGTGCCGGCCTAAGCAGGTGTGGCCGGAGCTACCCACTATTTGAAGCGAGCACCGCAGGCGGTGCCAACACCAACTCATGAAAGGCAGAAATACCTATGCTACGTATCGTTTATGGCGGTTTTCAACACGAAACCAACACGTTTGCGCCTGATCTTGCCGATTGGGACGCCTTCCTGGCGGGAGGCGGCTGGCCCGGCCTGGTGTCGCGCGACGATATTTGGCCCGCGATCGCTGGCGCGAATATTCCCGCTGCCGGTTTTGTGAAGTGCGCACAGGATTCAGGCGACACGGTCATTCCCACTACCTGGTGCGCAGCCAGCCCGTCGGCCCACGTTGCTGCCGACACTTACGAACGTATTGTC
This sequence comes from Candidimonas sp. SYP-B2681, assembly GCF_003971065.1. Classification (GTDB taxonomy): domain Bacteria; phylum Pseudomonadota; class Gammaproteobacteria; order Burkholderiales; family Burkholderiaceae_B; genus Pollutimonas. The sequence goes on along the minus strand of NZ_RYDV01000004.1, from coordinate 125,291 downwards.
GCGATGATCGTCGATGGCATCAGCGCCGCCTTACCCGTTGATGCGGTGTATCTGGACTTGCATGGTGCCATGGTGGCGCAAACGTTTGACGATGGCGAAGGTGAACTACTGCGCCGGGTGCGCGCTGTGGTCGGGCCCGATGTGCCTATCGTGGCCAGCCTTGACCTGCATGCCAACGTGACCTCGCAAATGCTGCGCGAAGCCGACATTCTGGTGGCCTATCGCACCTACCCTCATGTGGATATGGCGGAAACCGGCGCGCGGGCATACCAGCAACTGCAGCGGCGCCTGGCGACGGGCCTGCGGCCTAAGGTGGCAATACGCCGTTTGCCTTTCCTGATTCCTATTTGCTGGCAGTGCACCGACATCGAACCGTCCAAAGGACTGTATCAGCAACTGGAAGCGCTTGAAAAAGACGTCACCCACGTGTCTTTCACGACGGGCTTTCCGGCCGCCGACTTCAAAGAATGTTCTCCCGTCATCTGGGCGTATGCTGACGACCAGCTCAGCGCGGATGCGGCTGCCGATCAGCTGGAGGCGGCCGTGAACGCGGCGGAAGCATTGTTCGCCGGCAAGCTCTACAGCGCGGATGAAGCCGTGAAGTACGCCATGGAAAAATCGCTGAGCAGTTCCAAGCCCATCGTCATTGCCGATGCCCAAGACAATCCGGGCGCGGGCAGTAATTCCGACACCACGGGCATGCTGCGCGCCTTATTGCGCAATAAGGCAGAACGCGCCGCCATCGGCTTGATCATCGATCCGGCTGCGGCCGCGAAAATCCACGCCGCCGGAGAAGGCCAGCGCATTCGCATCGCGATTGGCGGCAACGCCGGCCTTGCTGACGACCAACCCTTCGAAGGCGACTTCCTTATCGAACGACTGTCAGACGGAAAAACACCGGCCACCGGGCCTTATTATCATGGCTTCAACCTCGATATGGGTTTGTCGGCCTGCCTGCTGATCGAAGGTGTTCGCGTGGTGTTGGCGTCGCAAAAAGTACAGATGGCGGATCAGTCCATGTTCCGGTTCGTCGGTGTCGAGCCAACCGAACAAGCCATCCTCGTCGTCAAAAGCGCAGTTCATTTTCGTGCCGACTTCACCCCGATCGCTGAAGAAATCATCGTCGGCGCGGCACCCGGCTCTATGCCGATGATCCTGAAGGAGCTGCCGTGGAAGAATTTGCCGGTTGGAATAAGGCTGGATCCTTGCGGGGAAGCATTTCAGGTGGCGTAATACTTCAGATGCCTGGGGCGGATTGGCGCGGCACGGGTGAACGAGCGCCCATGGGTCCTGTTATTGCTGAATAGAGCGCCTGCAGCCAGAGCGGCTTCGTTCCCCATATGAAAGGATCGTGGCTCTGCTGCAAGCGCTTAGTGCTCTAAGATGCACGCTATAACAACTCTTCGCCCTGGGAGTTTTTCGCCTTATGCAGCCCACAATCCTTGTTACCGGTGGCACCGGTTATATCGGCAGCCACACCACCGTTGCCCTGCAGCAGGCAGGCTACCGGGTGGTGATCCTTGATAATCTAAGCAACAGCACACCGGCAGTGCTCGATGCGATTGCCCAGATCACGGGCGTCAAGCCCGAATTCACCCAGGGCGACGTGCGCGACCGAGCAACGCTTGACATGCTTTTCGATGCCTACAAGATAGCCGCGGTTCTTCATTTTGCGGGCTTGAAAGCCGTGGGAGAATCGACGGAAAAGCCCTTGGCCTACTACGACAACAATGTCCATGGCAGCGTGCAATTGCTTAGCGCCATGCAGCGCGCAGGGCTGAAGTCGTTCGTGTTTTCGTCATCGGCCACGGTCTATGGCGACCCACAAAAGTTACCGCTTACGGAAGACCACCCCCGGTCGGCCACCAACCCGTATGGCCATACCAAGCTGGTGGTCGAAGACATTCTGGAAAACCTGTACCGCAGCGAAGCCGGATGGCGCATTGCCCGCTTGCGTTACTTCAACCCGGTGGGGGCGCACACAAGCGGATTGATCGGCGAGGCCCCGCAGGGCGTACCCAATAATCTTATGCCCTATGTGGCCCAGGTGGCCACAGGTCGCCGACCCAAGGTCCAGGTGTTTGGCAGCGACTACAACACGGCCGACGGCACGGGGGTGCGCGACTATATCCATGTCATGGACCTGGCGCTGGGCCATGTAAAAGCGCTGCAGTCCTGTCTTCAGTCAGAGCAGGACCTGTTAACGGTCAACCTTGGCACGGGCGTGGGTTATTCCGTGTTGGACATGATCCGCGCCTTTGAACAGGCCAGTGGCAAGACGATTCCTTACGATCTGGTGGCACGCCGTCCCGGTGATATTGCCGCGTGTTGGGCTGATACCCAGCTGGCTTCGCAAAAGCTGGATTGGCGCGCACAAAAAGGGATTCAAGAAATGTGTGACGACGCCTGGCGCTGGGAAACCCGCTCCTGATGGCGCATGCTGGCCCACACGATTACCAGGGTGACCAAAAAGAACGTAATGCCATTGTTGCGCCCTAAAATCACATGGGTCAGGCCAAACACAAAAAACGACACCACCAGCGAGGCACCGCATAGCGCCAAGACGCGTACCGTTTTGTCGGGCGCCCGCAATCGCTTGCAAAACAGGCAGAATGTGGCGGCGTACAACGCCAGCAACGCCGCCAGGCCTATTAGCCCCTGGAACACCAGAACCTCGATGTAGTTATTGTGGGTATTGACCAGGGTCAGCACAAAAGGATCAAGCTCTTTGCGCGACACCAGACGCTCGAGTTCGTGGCGGTATTCGACGTAACCCCAGCCCAGCAAGGGCCTTTCCGGCACGCTAAGGCCGGCGCCGCGCCACGCTTCAAGGCGTCCTCCAATCGACGTTGCCACATCGCGCCGTAACAGGTAGTTGTCGATTTCACTGACCGCTTCCTGGTAGCGGATTTCTATGCTGTTGTTGGGTTGTGCGTGATAAAGGGCGAGTGCGGCCACCGCGACCACTGCTAGTGCGGCGCCAGCCTTGGGCATATTGCTGCGGGTAAAAAAAGCCGTGCAGAACAACGCGAATACGGGCAGCAAAGCCACCCAGCCGCCACGGGTGCCAGACGCCTGTGAACAGTAAACTCCAGCCAGAACGCCGACGAATAAGGCAAGGCGCCAATGTCGAGCATAGGCACCCTGTGTACCTGCCCAGAACATGCCGGCCGCGCACAGCATGCCCATCGTCAGGGCTTCGTTGCCAAAGGGCACGGCGCTGGTGACAAAGCCCGTCGCGCGGGGTATGGCCAGTACGTAGATTTGCCATGCCGCTACCCCCGCGGCAGACAGGGTGCCCGCGACTAGCCCCGCCCACATAAACGCCAGACGCGGCGGAATCTTAAGCAAAAAGAACAGCATTACTATCGCCAGCACGCAGCGGCTGCTCTGGTCCAGCGTACTTAGGCTGTTTCCATGAACGAAAAACACCAGCACGGCCGCCAGGAAAACACTTAGCAGGGCGTAGACAATGATCTTGTCTTCGATGCTTAGCGGCGCGAGGCGCCCCGGCTTCATACTGCCATCCAGCAACACGCCGTTTTTGCGCAGCTTGCGGCTTTTCAGCGTTGCCACTGCACTGATCGCTATGAACGCCACGCTGCTTAGCAATAACAGCGAAGCGCCGTACGAATAGCCCGACGGCGCCGACAGCATCAACGCAAAGAACAAAAAGACGCCCACGGAGCTGGCCAGCTGCCACACGTCATCGTTCGTAGTTGCTTTCATGCCGGTTTCCGCTATGCAATAGACACCTTAACGCGTGGCTCGCCCAGTTAGTTCCTGTGTTACAGCGATTCTATATGCGATAGCGGCAAGATGGCTATCCGGTATTAGTCCACTTTGGCGCCGGAAAGCTTAACGACCTGGTTCCATTTTTCAAGTTCTGTCGTCATATAGCGCGTTAATTCGACATGGTCCATTTTCAGCGGTTCGATGCCTACCGTTGTAAGGCGGGCCAGAAAGTCGGGGCTTGCTACGACCTTCTCGCTTGCGTCGACGAGTCTGCTCAAGACATTGGCGGGAAGGCCGCTGGGAGCGTTAACCGTAAACCACCCTGTCAGGTCGAACCCGGGAAACCCTGCAGCATCCAGCGGCACAATGCTCGGATCAGTGGCTGTTCGCGCTGCACTGCTGACTCCGAGGGCTTTTAACTTGCCCGCTTTGATTAATGGCATAACCACTGCTGGATGATAAAACATGAAATCCACGTCGCCCCCGATAACAGCCGTCACCGCCTGGGTTCCCTGCTTATATGGCACGTGTAGCATCTGAGTCTTGCTCATGGATTTCAGGAGCTCGCTCGCCAGATGGCCGGTTGTTCCGTTTCCGGCCGATGAAAAACTGAGTTTATTGGGTGATTGTTTTGCAGAGGCGATGAGGTCTTTTACCGAGTTCCACGGTGACTCCGCCTTAACCACAAGAAGAGTCGGCGTGTAGCCCAGCATAACGATAGGAGTGAAGTTTTTAATTGGATCAAAGGGCAGGTCGGTATAAAGAGCAGGGTTGATAGCCAGTGGACCGGTATTCCCCAAAACTAATGTATACCCGTCTGCACCTGCCTGCGCGACGTAAGCATGCGCAATGTTTCCGCTAGCACCAGGCTTGTTCTGAACGACGATTGTCTGATCCAGTACTTTGGACAGTTCGCTACCAAACTGGCGCGCGATCAAATCGGTGGTCGTACCAGCACCGGCAGGCACCACGAGTTGAATCGCGCGATCCGGGTAGCTGTCCGCCCGCGCCGTCAGGGCATACATCGCCAGCAAAGCACAGCTGGCTACGGAAAAAAACAGTTTCTTCATTTTGTCTCCCACACCGTTTCAATATCGGTGTTTAGTTTGTAGGTCGGCTTTGGGCCAAGGTGGCCAGAATCTCTTCCCGATGCTCATCTAGCCGTGGTGGTGAGCGTAGAGTTTGGGTGAATGCTCGATCGTAGGCGACTGGGTTGCGGATCGTCGTGAAAGCGCCATGAATCGGGTGGTCTGCAGTGATCTGTACTTGAAGGTGTTGCGCCTGAGGGTCGGCTAATGCAGATGGGGCGTCATAAACGGGAGCGTGGGGAACATCACATGCCGAAAGCCGTCGACACCATTCATCAAGACTTCTCTGCACAAAAACTTCGCGTAAGGTCTGGATTAACTCGGTGTGATGCAATATGCGCTGCTCTCGGGTTTTGAAGCGAGGGTCGTCGTTGATTTGCGGTAATTCCAAGGCCTGGATCAGGTTATCCCAAAACTTGGGCGGGCTAGACATGTGCAAGGCAACCCGCAGGCCGTCTTTGCAGGTCAGAACGTGCGCTTGAGATGCCGCGGGGCGGCTATACGGCTGCATTTTCTCGCTATTGGCGAAATAATGCGTGAAGGAATCAATATTGAAGTGCATCATCGAACCGACCATGGATACTTCCACCGCTTTGCCGTGTCCGGTTTTATTGCGCTCAAAAAGTGCTCCCAGAATGCCATAGGCGGCGTAGAGGCCGGTAATGGAATCCGCTACGGCGGGGCCCAATACACGTGGGTTTTCTGGGTTCAACGTCAGATCCAGATAGCCGCTGGCGGCTTGTGCCACCGTGTCGTAGCAAGGTCGGCTCGCTCCCGGCCCATCGGACCCGAAACCAGTGATAGAACAATAAATTAACTGAGGATTCACTGCCCGCAACCGATCCTCGCCTACGTTCATGCGTTCTGCCGCGCCTGGACGGAAGTTCTGTATAAATACGTCCGCCGAGCGGATGAGTTCGTCGAAAACTCCCAGATCATCGTCCAGCGATGTGTTCAGTGCAATGCTGCGCTTGTTGCGGTTGAACGCTTGGAAATTCGCATCGAAGAGCGAACCATCCGGAGAGGTTCGAAACGGATCGCCTGTTCCTGTCTTTTCTACTTTAATGACATCGGCGCCCAAGTCGGCCAACAGCACACCGGCGGCAGGGCCAGTAATGAAGGTTCCCAATTCCACGACGCGTACGCCCGACAAGACCCCACTCATGCCGGCACCCCCGCCTGAACAGGAACACAGGACTTCGGGCCGTCATACGTTATAGCCTGCTCAGCATGGTGGTACATTAAAAACCCAATCGGTCGTGTTGATTCTTCATACAAATGCCCCAGTAGGCCGGCTGTTCGGGCCAGGATCGGGATTCCTTTTAATGCGCCGACGGGAAACCCCGTGTCGAGCAATACGGCGGGTATGGTGCCCGACACATTAATGGGCAGTGTTCGCCCATATATTTCCGGCAGCAATTGTTCGATGGCCAGTAAGGCCTCTACGTGCTTGCCTTGAACGTTATGCTCGGTGGCCATTTCAAGCAGGCGACGCGTGCGAGGGTCGCCCGACGAATGCAGTGGATGGCCATAACCCGGGACGGTCAGTTTGTTTTCTTTCCTTTCCTTCAGCTTAGCGCGTGTAACGTCGAGTATTGATGCCGATGTCTGGGCCGCAGTCTCGACGATATCGTGCAGCATCCGGCCACATACTTCGGACGTCCCCATAACGACAGAGCCTGCACCCAATATGCCAGCGGCTACCGCCGCCTGAAGCGCCCCGGGGTCGGCATCGTAAGTCATGCGTGCCGCTTGCGCTGTCGGGGTCAAGCCGTGTTCCGCAATCGTCACCAGCGTTGCATTGATGAATAGACTTTGAAGCGGGGTCGCCTGTTGTCCAGTGAGCAGGAAATAGTAAAAGTCGGCGAAGTTCATCTTTCCGATCAATTCGGAACACAAGTCTTTGCCGCGTATTGTTATGGAATGGGCGTCCGAAGTTGAAATGGCGCTAAGCGCGACCTGCTTGCCTATTAGCATGATTGAGACTTCTCCTTGAATAGTAAAGGTCATGCTAGGAAAAGCTAAACTATTGGTCAAATAAATAATTTCCATAGATTCTATTGGCGGCATCTATAGACTGGAGAAAGCACATGGAACTACGGCACCTTAGGTATTTCGTCGCTCTGGCGGAAAGGTTGAACTTCACTGAAGCGGCTAAACAAGTGCACGTCACGCAACCGACGCTGTCACATCAAATCAAGCAGCTCGAGAATGAACTGGGTAAGCCCCTTTTCGAGCGCTCGGAACGACGCTTACGGATGACGTCGGCCGGCGAGCTATTGCTTCCTAAGGCATTGGAAGCGCTCGGGACCATCGACAGCGGAATCGCGTTGCTTAAAGCATCGACCACAGATTTGACCGGACATATCCGCATTGCGACGACCCCCACCTTCAACATAACCGTCGTGCCCCATGCGGTGGCCCGCTACATCGAGCAGCATGCGGCGATCAAGATAACGGTAGAGGAATTCACTTCGGAAGAGATCGCCGAAAAAATACGAGAAGGCGCTTTAGACATGGCGATCGCCTATAGGCCTAAAGAAAGTAACGGCCTGCTATTCGAGCCCTTATGCAACGAAGAGCTCGTACTTATCGTAAGGAAAGATCACGCACTTGCCGGTCGAAAGCGCGTCCGGATGATCGAGTTGCACCGACGCGACCTTATATTGCCGACAACTCGTTTTGCCACACGGCATTTGCTGCAAGAAGCGTTTGAATCGGCCGGGGCGCAGCCCAACGTAATAATCGAGTCTGGAACGATAGCCTCGTTGCTGAATCTCGTCGTCGAGACGGGCGCTGCAACAATCCTTTCACGATATGCTTTACCGCTAAACTCTGAATTCCAGATGGTTCCCATTGAAAGCCCAAGACCGGTGCGCACGCCTGGCTTGGTATGGGCGCAACACAAAGAGCGCCTGCCTATTGAAGTTGCTTTCGCATCGGTTCTGCGCAGCGTCACGAACAGCATATTGCTCGAGAAAACGAAGGGCGAATCGCCGCCTCCAACGACCTAAGCGCCCCCCACCATTGCAAGTTTGATGAACTTCGCCTATGAGTCGCTTTGGGATTGACGCTCTCCTCACAACTATGTAAGATGTCCAACAACCTACATCATGGCATGAGCAATAAGGAGACGCTTCGTGAAGCCCTTGGAACGATTTACCGTACTGGATTTGACCCGCGTTCGTTCCGGCCCGGCGGCTGTACGGCAGTTTGCCGATTGGGGCGCCAACGTTATCAAGATCGAAGAGCCCAGTGACCTGGCCGACGACAAGCCCGGCGGTTCAGCCCAGTTTGCCGATTACCAGAACACACACCGAAATAAGAAAAGCATCACCCTGAACCTGAAGCACCCCAAGGGCAAGGCCTTGTTTCTGGAGCTGGTGAAGAAAGCCGATGTGGTGGTGGAAAATTACCGCCCGAACGTTAAGTTCAAGCTGGGTATCGATTACGAGTCGCTCAAAAAGGTGAACCCGCGCATCGTTTACGCCAGCGTGTCGGGCTTTGGGCAAGACGGGCCTTATGCCACGCGCCCGGGGCTAGATCAGATCGCACAGGGCATCGGCGGCTTGATGTCGGTGACGGGCGAACCCGGCCACGGTCCGATGCGAGCCGGCATTCCGGTTGCCGACCTGACGGCTGGCCTGTTTTGCGCCATCGGCATTTTTATTGCCTTGCTGGAACGCGAGCAATCGGGCGAAGGGCAATGGGTACAAACGTCGCTGTTGCAATCGCAGATCTGGATGATGGATTTCCAGGCTATGCGTTGGCTGATGAATAAGGAAGTCGCGGGCCAAAGCGGTAATGATCACCCAACAAGTAGCCCGACCGGCGTGTTCCCGACCCTGAACGGCCACATGAATATCGCCGCCATGGGCAATGATATTTTTGCACGCTTGTGCAAGGTGATAGGCGCCGAGGAACTGATCGCCGACGAACGCTACACGACGGTGCCGCTGCGGGCCGTCAACCGTAAATCCTTGAATGCCGCCATCGCCGCAAAAACGCAATTGAAGCCAACCGAGGACTGGATCGATCTGATGAATGAAAAGGGCGTGCCTTGCGGCCCGATTTTGTCCATGGACCAGACCTTCGAAAACGAGCAGGTCAAGCATCTGCAAATGGCCGCGCCCTTGAAGCATCCCAAGCTGGGTGATGTGCATGTGGTGGGTCAGGCAGTGAAGCTTAGCCGATCGGTCGTGGGCGACATTAGCCCTGCTCCGGAACAGGGCGAGCACAACCAAGGCGTGTACGCCTCGTTGGGCCTATCCGACGCAGAACTTGCGGCGCTGAAGGAAGAAGGGGTGATATAAGACAGGCTGTTTAGTACCTTACCTTGCGAGCCCGCCATGTTTACCGCTTTTGATAGACCCGACAACCTGCCCGACGCCATTGCCCAACAAATTCGGCTGAAGATTCTTTCTGCCGAATTTAAAGAAGGGCAGAAGTTGCCCACCGAGCACGAATTGTCGGCGTCGTTTCAGGTTAGCCGCAACGTGGTGCGCGAAGCCATTGCCCGCCTGAAACTGAACGGCTTGGTAGAGACGCGGCGCGGGGTCGGTACCTTTGTCTCCAGTAATGTGAATGCCAGAAAGTTTGAAGTGATTTCCGAAGACTTGTTGGATAGCGGACAACTCAAACAAATTTATCAATTGCGCATTGAAATCGAATCTGGTGCCGCGGCCCTGGCTGCCGAGAACCGGACGGCCGACCAGCTTGCTGCGCTGGAAGCCGCTTTATTAAAGACCGACCAGGCAGGCGGCGACTGGGAGCGCGGCGCTGAAGCCGCGGTCTTGTTTCACCTGGCCGTCAGCGAGTGTTCCAACAACCCTTACTTCTTCAGGCTAATGGAACACTTGAGTTACGTCATTCACAACGCAGTGCGAACCATGAGGTTCAGCACTCAAGGCACCAAACGCGTGGGCCATATCGAAGAAGAGCACCACCTGATTTTTGACGCGATCAAAAACCAAGACGCCGCCCTGGCCCGCCAGGCGATGCGTAATCATTTAAGCAACGGCATGGCCGGACACGGATACCTGAAAAAGGACGACAAGTAATGACAAAAGAACGCTTATTCCAAGGCGAGATTACCGACAACCTGGTGGTCGAGCGCGAAGGCCACACGGGCTGGATCACATTTAACGACCCGGCCAAACACAATGCCGTTTCCTTCGACATGTGGGCGGGGCTTCCCAAAGCACTGCAGGCCTTTGAAGACGACATCAATATACGATCGGTCGTGCTGACCGGCGCGGGCGACAAGGCCTTTGTAAGCGGCGCCAACATCTCGCAGTTCGACAAGTTGCGTACCGGTGTGTCGGCGGTTGAAGAGTACGAAGTCGTCGCCGAAAGGGCGCAGTTGGCTATCCAGGATTTCAGCAAGCCCTTGATTGCGCGCATCGATGGCTACTGCATCGGCGGCGGAATGAACATCGCGCTATGTTGCGACATCCGGCTAGCGAGCGATGCATCGATTTTTGCCATTCCCGCCGCCCGCCTGGGCCTAGGCTACCGGTTTACGGCGATTCAGAATCTAGTGCGTGCGACCGGCATGGCCAATGCGCTGGACATTTTTATTACCGCTTCCAAATACAACGCGCAGGAAGCCAAAGAGAAAGGCCTTATCAACGAGGTCACGACCCGAGCCGGGCTTGACGCCCTGCTGGACACCTACCTGAACAAGATTAACGCCAATGCCCCCCTGACCGTGGCCGCCGGCAAGAAGATGATACGCAGCCTGTCGGACCGTTTTTCCACTATCGATCGTGAAGAAATGAAGGCCCTCGTGCTGCAGTGCTTCGAAAGCGACGATTACAAAGAAGGCAAGCTAGCGTTCGCAGAAAAAAGGCAGCCCCAATTCAAGGGCCGTTAAATTCCTCATACTAAAGGAGTCATCATATGAAAGCAGGGAAATACTTGTTAACGGCAATCGCGCTGGCCACCATGGCGTCGCCCGCACTGGCCGCCTTTCCGGAACAACCGATACGCATTGTGGTCGGTTACGCCGCAGGGGGGACAACCGACATCTTGGCGCGCGCCTTGGGCGAGCAGTTATCCAAAGAATTGGGCGTATCGGTCGTCATCGAAAACAAGCCAGGCGCAGCCGGCAGCATTGCCGCGGCCAACGTGCAAACCGCCAAGCCCGATGGCTATACCGTTTTCATCGCCACGGTGTCCAGCCATGGCATGAACCCTGCCTTGTACAACAAATTGAACTACGATCCGGTCAAGGGATTTGCGCCGATATCCATGCTGGCCTCCATCCCGCTGGTGCTGGTGTCCGATCCTAAGCTGGGCTTCAAGTCGGTGGGTGATTTGGTCGCCGCAACCAAGGCCAAGTCGGGCGACTTCAACTATTCGTCCAGTGGCAACGGTTCACCCGTGCATATTGCGGGGGCCATGTTCGCCGAGCAGGCCAAGCTTGACGTGGTGCACGTACCGTACCGCGGCGGCGCATTGGCCAACACCGCCGTCATGGCGGGCGACGCGCAGTTCACCTTTGCCACACTGCCCGCCGCCTTGCCGCAAGTAAAGGCCGGCAAGTTGGATGCCTTGGCCGTTACCACCAAAGAACGCTCGACCGAACTGCCCAACGTGGCCACCATGGCCGAAGACAAGAACTTCCCAGGCTATGAAATCAATACCTGGAACGCCTTGCTCGCGCCCGCCGGCACGCCACAACCGGTCATCGACACCTTGAACAAAGCGGTCGTCAAGGTCATGGCCGCTGAAAAGCTGCAAACCAGCTTCAAGCGCGAAGGCGCGTTGCCGCAAAGCAGTACGCCTGAAGAGCTGAAACTGTTCATCGATGGCCAGCTTAAAACCTGGGACACCATCGTCAAGCAATTGAAGATCAATCTGAACTGATCAGCACTTCTTTTGCGACGTTAATGAATTGGTCGCGTGCGGCCGATTCAGTCGTACGATTCCAGGCAAGGGCCAATTCCAGCATTGGTCCGCCCCCTGCAATCTGGCGAAATACGACCCCTTTCAGGCGCATGTTGCGCCACGATGATGGAACTAGCGATACGCCCATGCCGGCCGATACCAGCATAATCATTGTAGAAATGTCGCCGGCTTCTTGTACGATGCGCGGATGAAAGCCAGCGTCGTGGCAGACCCGCAGGATCATTGTCGGTAAAGCCGAGCCCAGTGTACGTGCGAAGACAATGAACTGATCTTCGGCAAGGTCTTCTAACTTGATGCGAGACCGTGCCGTTAATCGGTGACCGCTTGGCAGCGCTACAACCAAGCGTTCTCGCGCTACGGTAAGTAGATCAAGGTCGGACCCCATAATGGGCGGCCGTAGGAAACCTAGGTCGAGCTGCTTGTCCATCAGCGCACTGATTTGCATCGGCGTCAGAAGGCTATCTCGCAAGGTCAACTCTACATTGGGGAATTGGTTGCGGTACGCGACCAGTATCTTCGGCAATGCCGTATAGATGACCGAATTGGTAAAGCCGATGGTCAGGCGGCCCACAATTCCGGCTTCCGCATTGACCACTGAACGGCGGGCTTGCTCTGTGGCGGCCAGTATGGCTTTCGCTTCGGGAATCAGGGCGCGGCCGGCACTTGATAACTCGACGCGGTGCTTGGTGCGATCAAATAACACTACCCCGAGATCATCTTCAAGCTGCTTGATCTGGCGTGATAAAGGCGACTGTGCAATATGAGCACGCTCGGCCGCCCGGCCGAAGTGCAGTTCCTGCGCCACGGCAAGAAAGTAACGTAACTGACGTAGTTCCATTAAATGATGCTAGCACAGTCAACCGTCCATTCCCGCTGCGTTTCAGACAGCCGGCGAGCGGCTAGCTGAGCGGTTTTACGCCACCGACGCCGTGTTCACGCTTCAGGCGAAGCTTGTCGATTTTGCCAGCACCGTTCTTTGGCAGGCTATCAATAAATATGACATGAGCTGGCTGCTTATAGCGTGCGAGCCGACCCTGTAGATGGGCGAGAACGCCTGCACGGTCTAAGGCATAGCCGGGCTTACGGCTAACGATAGCGCATACCGCTTCGCCCCACTTTGCATCGGGTATACCAATGACAGCGGTTTCGAGTATGGCTGGATTTTCAATTAGCCTTGCTTCCACTTCGGTGGCATAAATGTTTTCTCCGCCACTGATTATCATGTCTTTGCGGCGTCCAGCGACGGTCAAATATCCGTCAGCATCAATTTTTCCTAAATCGCCGCTGCGCAGCCATCCATCGTGTATGACTTCACTTGTTTCGGCGCTCCGTTTCCAGTAGCCCTGCATGATGTTGGGTCCGTTGGACTCGATCTCGCCAATTTCATCCGGCATGGCTTCTCCGCCATTGGAGTTCGTGATGCGTATTTGGCTAAACAGTGGGGGCAGGCCAGCTGTCATTCGTTTTTCTGCCGGCGCACTGGGCGACAACGCGGTCACCAAAGGCGAGGCCTCAGTCAGGCCGTAGCGTTGTATTACGGCAATTCCCCTGCGTTGATACTGTTCAATCAGTGCTTCTGGCACCGGTGCCCCACCCACAATAATGGCGCGCAGTTCTGGCAGTGCGGTGCTATCGAAGGCGTCATGCGCTGCCATCAACTTGTACATGGCAGGAACGCCGGCAACGAGGGCAATTTTCTCTTTGGCAAGCCGGTGCAACATGCGCTCGGCATCGAAGGATCGTTCAAGATGAATCCTGGCACCTCGAAGAAAGCATTCCATGAATGTAGCGATAGGTGCGGCATGGAAGAGCGGTGCAGAGATCAACACGCGATCATGGTCGAAGCCACCCTGGATCAAGATAATATTTAACGCATTCCAGAAGACATTGCCATGGCTTAGCATGACGCCTTTAGGCTGACCGGTGCTGCCGGACGTATACAGTAGCCAGGCCGTATCGTTCCATTCGCACTCCTTCATAGAAGGAATTTCGACCGCATCGTTCGCAATGATGGCATGAAACTCGTCGCGGCCATCCCGGCTGGAACGAACGAATTGCGTGCAGTCGCAGTGGGAAGCTGCGTCGATTTTCATGGATTCGAATTCGGCGCCATAGATCAACACGCGCGCCCCACAATCCTGCATTGTGTTGGCTATCTCGGTAGCGCTAAGCCGAAAGTTCAATGGCACGAAGATAGCGCCGATACGTGCTGCCGCAAACATGACGATAACGAAGCGCGAGTCGTTATAGTCCAGAAAGGCCACTCTGTCGCCCGGCGCTATGCCGGCCTGCAGCATCCAGGCCGACATGCGTAATGTCGCCTCGTGCAATTGCCGGTAAGTCCATCGTTCGCAGGTATCGCCAGCGTGCCAATACACAATGGCTTCCTGGTCGGCTTGGATTGATGCGCGGCGTTCCAGCCATAGGGCAATGTTTGGATTGATGGGCAATTGAGGATTAACGTGCATGAGCCAACGGATAGTGAAATGTTGATGAGTCGAAGGTTTAGGGCTTAGTGGTGCGCAACAGTTTGTCTTGTTCGGTCTGCGCTTTGATACGATCACGTGCCTCTTGCCACTGCTCGTCGGTCCAATCCATATAGTGGGTGAAGTACGCGCCTTGGGCCAGGTGGTAGGCTCCGTCAATGGCGATCGTCTCACCAGTTAGCCATTCGCATCCGTCTGCCATCAGGAAGGCCGCAAGATTTGTAAGTTCTGGCATTCTTCCCAGCCGCCGCATCGGGTTGCTATTGGTTTCCAGTGAATGCGGATCGCTACCCGGTCGAAGACGTGCCGTGGCGCCCTCAGTGGGGAAGATGCCTGGCGCGATCGCGTTCAGCCTAATGCCGTATCGCCCCCATTCGGTGGCAAGCGACTTGGTCATCGCATCGATGCCAGCCTTCGACATGGCCGAGGGCACGACGAAAGGCGCGCCGGTTCGCACCCACGTTGTCACGATCGAAAGAATGGAGCCTTTCAAGCGTTCAGCAATCCAACGCTTCCCCACCGCATGTGTGATGTAGAAAGTGCCATGGAAAACAGTATCCGCGATGGCGTCGAAGCCTCGTGATGACAGGTCCTCGGTCCGGCTTATGAAGTTTCCCGCGGCATTATTGACAAGGCCGGTCAGCGGTCCGTCTTGCCAAACCCGGTCGATGGCGGCTTCAACGGCCGCTGGATCACGCAAATCCAGGACCACGGTTTTTACGCTGCCGCCATGCGCGTTAATAAGTTCGTCTGCCGATTCCACCAATACCGTTTCGCGCCTTCCGCAAATATAAATATCTGCGCCAAGTGAAAGTAAATGGCTGGCTATTTCTTTACCGAGGCCTGTGCCTCCACCCGTTACGAGGATTCGGTGCCCGCTTAATAGTCCCGAAACAAACATATCGCCCTTTACTAATACGTATAAGCCCAAGGTATAAGCCACGGCACACGTGCCTCGTCGTCTTGGAGCCGAGTATGCATAGCATTGCGTCCGTCGGTCCAATGTTTAATCGGCATGCCTTAAGACCTATAAGGTCTTGAAGGGTTATAGCGCTGGACCTACTATGACAGGCATAAATCAACAACTAAACGCCTAGGAGAAACTGCTGATGTATTTCGAGCTGAGCGAAGAGCAGCTTCAGGTTCGCGAGAGTCTTCGTCGGGCCATGGCTTCCATCCTTACGCCGGACTACCTCAGAAAGATCGATCAGGAAGGCACCTACCCCTACGAGGCTTACGATGCCTGGGTGCAATTGGGGCTTACCGGCTGCGGTATTCCTACGCAGTACGGTGGAACGGGCGGCAGCATTGAAGACCTTGCACTGATATCCGAGGCACTCGCCTATTTCAGTTACGACGTGTCTACCGCTTTCATGGTGTCGCTTTTCACCGGAATGACCTTGCTCAAATGCGGTCGCTCCGAACAAAAAGCGGCCCTGCTTCCCCAGCTGGTTAACGGCGAGATACGCATGTCGGTGTGCATCAGCGAGCCGGAGGCGGGCTCGGATGTCGGTGCCATCAAGACCAGGGCGGTTAAAGCCGGCAATAAGTGGGTCTTGAATGGACAGAAATTGTGGGTTACGGCTGCAGGGGCCCGCAAGAGCATGCTGCAAATCTATGCAAGAACCGACGCCAATACATCGGCGAAGAAGGGCATGTCGGTATTCTTGGTTCCGAACGACACGCCGGGAATAGAGTGCCGCAAACTTGAAATGCTGGGCCGGCGCGCCGCAGGCTCATACGAAATTTTCATCACCGATGTTCGGGTTCCGGAAACCGCCATACTGGGTGAAGTCAATCGCGGTTGGGAATACCTACTGGCTGGGCTCCAGGCAGAGCGGGCACTGACTAGCTCCGGGTACGCCGGGGCCGCCCAAAAAGTGGTCGATATCGCTTTCACATACGCCAGCGAACGCAAACAGTTCGGCAAAAAATTAGGCGAATTTCAGGCCATCGCCCATATGTTGGCCGATATGCAGACCGAAGTAGATGCCGCTCGCCTTTTGGCTTATCGGGCGGCGGGGCGTTTAAGCCGCGGCTTAGATGCATCGCGCGAAGTATCGATGGCAAAGCTGTTTGGTTCGGAAACCTACATTAAGGTCGCAAACCAAGGCATGCAAATCCTTGGCGCCTATGGCTACAGCCTGGAAACCGAGATGCAACGTCATTTTCGTGACGCCCGCAGCACCACAATAGGGGCCGGAAGCTCGCAAATGCAGCGCAATACCATCGCGACCATGATGGGGCTTTAGCCGCGCGGGTCTATGCCAGTCAACAAACGCAGGACAGAATTATTTTTTAACGGAGACAAAAAAATGCAGCGAACATTTATCAAGCTATTGACTGGACTTGGGCTGGCGGCATGTGCCGCACTGGCGCACGCGCAGTACCCCACCAAGCCGATTTCCATGGTTGTTTCATTTCCTCCCGGCGGCACCTCGGATTCGATGGCTCGCATCATCGCCAAGAATCTCTCAGACGGCATCGGTCAACCTGTCATCGTCGAAAACAAGCCTGGCGCAGAAGGCCAGATCGCGGCGATGGACGTCATGAAGGCCGCTCCCGACGGCTACCGCATCGGTTTTGTTACGTCGGGCAACCTCTCAGCGCTTCCGGCAATGCGCAATACGCCGCCTTACGATCCCGCCACCGATTTCACCGCGATTGCGGATATCGGCCGCTACGCATTTTTCCTATTCACCCATCCTAAAGTGCCAGCCAAGACGTTCAAGGAATTTATTGAATATGCCAAGGCGAACCCGGACACCCTTAGTTATGGAACGGGTAATGCAACGGGAGTATTGGCGTTTGCGCAATTGAAATCCATGTTCGGCATCGACTTGTTGCACGTGCCGTACAAAGGCGAACCGCCTGCCACGACCGACCTGGTTAGCGGCCGCGTAGACGCTATGATAGGTACCGGGGCAGGGCTGCCTTACGCCAAGGATGGCAGATTGCGTACGCTTGTCACGCTTTTGCCCACCCGCAGTCCACTCGCGCCTGATGTGCCCGTGCTAAAGGAAATCGGCATGGGCGAATTACCCGTCATTATCTGGGCCGGAATTGTCGGTCCTAAGGGGATGCCTAAAGACGTCGTGGACCGCCTTAATCAAGTCATCAACGCGTCGCTGGCCAAGCCTGACGTTCGATCGCAAATAGAGCAACTCGGCTTTGCCGTTACGCCGTCCAAACCTGATGTTTTTGCTGCGATGATCAAAGAGCAGGTCGGCGCGTACGAGTCGTTGGTGAACAGCATCGGCATGAAAAAGTAGAACACCGCCGCCTTTACTCTGGAGCAAAAATGTCCCTTCCCGCTATCTTGCAGAACCGCTTGTCGATACCGGTCGTCGGTTCGCCCATGTTTATTGTTTCGAATCCCGATCTGGTCATTGCACAGTGCAAGGCCGGCATAGTGGGGTCGTTTCCGGCATTGAACGCCAGACCGCAGCACGTTCTAGACGAATGGCTCGATAGAATCACGACGGAATTGGCCGAATACGATGTCAAAAATCCTGATAAGCCCTCCGCCCCGTTCGCGCTGAATCAAATCGTTCATAAATCGAATGTGCGCCTTGATGACGACATGGCGCTGTGCGTCAAGCACAAAGTAAAAATCGTCATTACCTCGCTGGGGGCGCGCGAAGAAGTCAACCAGGCGGTGCATTCCTACGGTGGCATCGTGCTGCACGACGTCATTAACAATAAGTTTGCCCGCAAGGCGATAGAGAAGGGTGCTGACGGTCTTATCGCGGTGGCCGCAGGTGCAGGCGGCCACGCCGGCAGGATTTCACCCTTTGCCTTGATCCACGAAATACGCGAATGGTTCGATGGGCCGCTGCTGTTGTCGGGCGCTATCAGCAATGGCAACGCCATATTGGCTGCCCTGGCTGCCGGTGCAGACCTGGCCTATATCGGTACGACGTTTATTGCAACTGAAGAAGCCAACGCCACGCCTGCTTATAAACAAATGATCGTCGAGGGCGATGCCTCGGAAATTGTTTATACAAACTTCTTCACTGGGGTCCATGGCAACTATCTTAAAGGCAGCATACTGACGGCCGGCCTCGATCCCGAAAACATGCCAGAGGCCGATCCCTCGAAAATGAACTTCAGCGCTGGGTCGTCTAAAGCCAAGGCATGGAAAGACATTTGGGGTTCTGGCCAGGGCATAGGCGCGGTCAAAGGGGTGGTTCCGGTGGCCGAGCTGGTTGCCCGCCTACAGCGAGAGTACATGGCGGCACGAGATCGCTTGGCACTGGCGTAAGGCGCGGGGTAAAGAGTGGCGGACTGGGTGCTGCTTAGATTGCGGCTGGCCAATCGCTCAACTGGCGTGCCCATGCCGCGCTTTATAATCGCAGCATGAAATACCTGAAGGCTTATTCACAAGGCCTGCAAGACAAGGCCCGGCTACTGGTCGAACGCGGACAGTTGGCCGATGTCTTGCACAGTCGCTACCCCAAGGGCCATCTTGTCCGCACCGACAAGGCCCTGTACGACTACGTCGTGGACCTGAAAAATGTTTACATTCGAAACGGCGCGCCGATCAGCAAAGTGGCCTTCGACAGCAAGCTGCAAGTCATCGCCCATGCGTTGGGTACCCACACCACGATCTCGCGCGTTCAAGGCAAAAACCTGAAAACCAAGCACGAGATCCGCATTGCTACGATATTTCGCGCGGCGCCTGAAGAATTCCTGAAGATGATCACCGTGCACGAACTTGCGCACCTGAAAGAAAAAGAACACAACAAGTCGTTCTACAGCTTATGCGAGCGCATGGAGCCGAACTATCACCAGTACGAGTTCGATCTGCGGCTGTATCTTACCCATTTGGACCAGCCGGGGGCTGAAGGGTTGTGGGATGCGGGCAAGCAAGAGCCGGGCGCTTAGAGTCGCATCACTGTTCCGCCTTTGCAGAAGGACTGGAAGCTGTGCTTCGCACAAGGTGCCATTCAGAATGCCTTGATAAGGCGTATCCCAAACTATACAATTGCCTCATGAAAACCATCCTCACCACTGAGGTGTTCGACATTTGGTTCACCGGTCTAAAGGATAGGCAGGCCAAGCGGCGCATCCAGGCTCGTATCGACCGTGCTGAAGATGGCAACTTTGGCGATTGCGAACCGGTGGGTGAGGGCGTTTCAGAGATGAGAATTCACTGTGGGCCCGGCTATAGGGTGTATTTCACCCAACGCGGCATGGAAATCGTGATTCTGCTTGCGGGAGGCGATAAATCTACTCAGTTCAAAGACATCAAAACTGCGCTCGAAATTGCGCGGCAACTTTAGGAGGCCACTATGGGAACCATCAAGCTGCGGAAATGGGATAGCGCCGAACACCTCAAGACTGACGAGGACATGGCGCTTTATCTAGAAGCTTGCCTGGAAGAGGGCGGAGATGATGCCGCGTTCATCGCTAGGGCACTGGGCAATATTGCCCGCGCCAAGGGCATGACTCAATTAGCGCGTGAAACCGGATTGGGGCGCGAGAGCCTTTACAAGGCACTATCCGGCGAAGGAAATCCAAGTTTCGCTACCATTTTAAAGGTGGTGTCCGCCCTTGGCATCAAGTTGCACGCTGAGGTGGCGCCCAACTAGGCTTGACGGAACTAAGACCAAGGCCTTGGAGTTGGGGGGGGGGGAAATAGCCCGATGCGGTCAAGCCCTTCGGCTAGTCGTGAATCCCATACCAAACCATGCCCACCCATTCATGCAGCGCTATATTGGCTAAATGCAGATACGACGCCTGCGGAATGAAGTTCATAATGCCTTTCACCGGCTTCATGTGGAAGATAGTGGGGGCGGCCACCACCGTGAACCCTGAGTTTTCGAACGCTTTTTTGGCCCTGGGCATATGCCAGGCGTGGGTGACCAGCGCAATCGTATCGACACCTTCTTTCTGAAGAACCTCCCTGGAAAGCCGGGCATTCTCAGCGGTGTTGTTCGATTCCGTTTCCGTCCATCGCACGGGCACCCGGAATACGGTTTCCAGGTCGCGTTGCATCACATAGCCTTCGGGTTCTCCGCTGCTGGGGGTGCCCCCCGTAACCAGGATGGGCAGGTCGTACGTGTTCTGCAAGAACGCCGCATACCGCAGGCGTTCCAGCGTGGTGCTGCTCGAGACATCGCTGGCATATTCGGGCTGCTCGTGGCGGATCGCACCGCCCAGCACCACAATGGCCTTTACCTTGCCAAGCTCGTGAGGATCGACGGGGTCTTGGTGTTCCAGCGTGCGTATCATCTTGTGTGCAGTGATCGGCATGCTCAGCACGCTCAAGGCCACGATGCCAAGCAGCACTAACGTTAAGCCCGCGCGCCGAAACCGGCTGGCCATCAGCAGGCAGCCGATGATCATCAGCAATATAAGGCTGGTGGGCAACAAAATAAGCTGCGAAATAATGCTATTCAGGGTGCTGGTCATGGTCGCAATTTTAAGCTACGTGCGATCAAGCCGGGTTGGCGAGCAAAGGCGGGGCGGGCTGCGCCTCTGGACTGGAACGCCGCTCGTCAACGGCATCGAATTCCTGCAAGGCAAAACACGCTTTGGCAAAGAAAATAAAGGCGGCAATCGACATCGCCAGATAGGTCAAACCGAATTCTGCGGGCTCAAGCCAGAATTTGTCGAAAACATAGAAGTGAAAGAAAATAGCCGCATTCAGTGCCAGAATAATTTTGAAGGCCAGCCTTGACGCCAACCACAACAGCGCGGCGGAGCTTACAAAGAAGGCAATCCAGGTATAAAAACTGCCTTGGTGGATAGACGCGGTTCCCGGCATGAAAAGCAGTAGCGCGCACACCAGTGCAGATAATATCGCGGTGTCGGCAAACCATATCAAGTCTGCCGGTACCGTGCGGCGGTGCCCCCTAAGCAAAAACCAAAGGCCCAGCACCAGCACTGGAGAAAACCACCAGAAGGAATAAAAGGTTTCGAAGAAGCTTCGGCCAACCAGCATGGGATCATCCCGGATTTGCAAAGCGCGCAAAGGGTCAACGAAGGCGCTAAAGAAATCGCGTAAGAACCCCATGGTCCCGTTGGCGATGACGTTCAGGTTTTCCAGGCGTCCGGCAATCCAGGTTTCAAAATTGATGCCTTGGTATGCGCTGACCAAGGCGTTAGAAAATGACAGCGTATTGGGTTCGATCATGCCGGCCAAATGCCACTTAAGCAGTCTGTCGCCCGGCGGGTCGATAAATCGCTGGTAAAGCATCCAGGGGCTATACAGTATCAGCGACGCGATGCCTGCTTTGATGACCGGAATGATCGCCGCCGATCTGTCTTTGACAAGGTAGGCGATGACAATGGCAAGCAGGCCGAATATGGCGCCTCCGTGGCTTAGCATTGCCAGCGCCATGGCGGAGCCCATCATGACGATCAGGCTCGCCCTGGAAAGGTTTCGCCCCAAGGCCGTCAGCGCAAGCAAAAACAGAATCAACTGGTAGCTGGCCGAAATTAATTTGGGCCACACATACAGCACGTGAACCGATATCAAGCTAGTCAGGCCCAGGGCCAGCAATGCAATCGGGGCCAAGCGGGCATCGAACCTTTTAAGCAGCACACAAATCGGCAGGAATACTAAGGCTTGCAGCATCGATGAAACCACCTGGTACAGCAAGCCGCTTTGTGCCAAGGGATAAAACAGCAAGTAGATGCCCGACTGCAGCGGCGGCCGATCGCTTGAAAACCAATCCCCAACCATTGGCGCCTGAACAGTGCCGGCCCAGACCTGTTCGGCAAATATCCGCGGTATCCAATTATCGATCGCCAGATGCATCCAGCGATTGGCGGCGATGGTGAAGTTACTGCCCAAATCATGAAAAGGAAAGTAGCCCACCAGCAAGATAAAAAGCGCATACGCCGTAGCAGGCATCAAGGCCTTGTTCGATATTTTTATGGCTTCCCATTCGTTACGGCGCACTGCCAAGAAAATGACTTGCATACTGGCCAGCAAGGCGAGCGCGGATACGCCCACACCCGCCCAGCGATGCAGGTAGTAGGCCCAAAATGCCAGGTAGCCCAACAGTCCCAGGCCGATGATAAAAACGAGTGAGGCCACGTCCGGGGAACGCATTCGCTGTGCCATGCTAAGCCACGTCAGGAAGGCGATATGTACACCGATTACGGTGGCAATCAGCAAGAATAGACCGCTTATGTTGACGAAACTGCTAGCGGAATGCCCAATGCCTACCCAGGAAAAGGCTTCCGGCGACGTATCCTGCACCACAAGGCGAACGGGCACATTTCGGAAACCTTCAGGAACTTCGGCGCTGAACCGGCGCCAATTTTCCCCCGCCTTGGTCAGCTCCAGATCGAAGCGCGAGCCGTCCTGTGCTTCCAAAAAAACAAACATCCCCGGCATGTTGGGGTAGCCCGCATACGAGAATACAAGCCTGTCTTCTACGGAAAAATAGTCAGTGCTTATTTCCAGCTGGTCGCCATCGCCCTGTGCGCAAAAGCTGATGCGGTAATCGCCGGCCTCCTGCTGCAGGAATGGTGACATCTTCGGGTCGCAGCCCCCTTGCAGCGCGGGTCCATCCGGCTTACCTTGCAGCCACAACGCCCCGACGATGAAGACGAGTAGAGCGATGATGACTGCACCCGATATCGACCAGCGCGCACTAATAGGCAATCGCGTTCTTAGACCAGCAACCATGGGAAGCTCCGAAGCGAACACAAATTCGCTGACTTTAGCTCAGAACAGTGGCGAACGGTGCATTTGATGACGCCTTACTTGCCAGCGCTGACGTCTTTCGCAAATTGGCAGGTTTCAACCTTTCCGCCCGTCAGCCGTGCCAGCCCGACCACATATTGGCCGCTCGGCGAGGGCAGGGTGATCAGTCGGCTAAACCCGGTGTGTTTCATATCGGGTTGGCCAAAGTGGGCATTGACATCGGGCCGATAGGTCGACGTCGCTTCGAAGTAATGCGTTTCCTTGTTGCGCAGATCAGTCAGGCTAACGTAGCTTAGCTCCGGCACAATTCCCTTTTCGCCGTCAACCGTGGTCCAGCCCTTCACGGCAATGACGCCCGGCATTCGGCTATCCACCGGGCCGGCAACATCAATGGAGCCTTGGCATTGCGCCGGCGCAGCGTGTAGCGATACGCCCGGGCCTTGTTCCGGCAGCGCAATATAACAACCATGCACTTCGCTCACCTTCCAGTCTTTCTTGCCTCGAGCCCATTGCGTTACTTCGGGAAGCAGGAACCCTTTATTGTCGCGGCAAACCACCACCGCGCCTAAAGGATAAGCGCCTGCGTATTTTTCCGGAGCCGCGATGGCTTGATCGTATTGATCGTAAATGTCGGGCACGGTAAACGACTTATGTCCCGAAAAATACGACAGCGAAGAGCTCCACATATCGCCAAAGGTCACGAAGACGGCGTCTTCGGCCAGGTTGGCTCGTAAGGTCTCTGCAATGGCGAGGTCGCGCGAGTTTGCCGGCGTGTACACGGTTTCAACGGTTTTCAGGAAATCACGGGCAAATACGTACTGGTTGGACGCCACCATCAGGCTCGCCACTATCACCGCAGTGCTGATGCCGCGCCGTCTATTGCCAAACGATTCACCGATCACCAAGGCGGCCGCGAATAGCAGGAACACCACATTGGCGGTTTGGTAGTACTCATGAACGATATGAAGGTTGGGAAAAATAAACACGGGCACCATGCCCAACACCAGGCATATCCAGATCGCGGCCTTGATCGCCGGGCGAACCTTTAGGAAAAGGCCTGCCACAAGAAGCGCTAGCCCTAAAAAGCCGGCCAGGTTCTGGCCCAGCATGCGCCGCCAGATCACATCGCTATACAAATTGCCGGCAAGGCGGTGGGCCCACGTTCCCCAGTTCCACTCGCTAAGCGCGCCAGACGTCAGCTGCATGCCAAAGCTATTGGCCGACTTCACCTGATCGGTATATAGCGTCCATATCGTTCCCACCAGCAAGGGCAGGACAAAATACAGCAATGACTGTTTAATGAAGCGGGAAGACAATACCGCTTTCACCGAACCGGTATCTTTCAAGGTTTGGAACAAATACACACAGGCCAGCACGGCAAGCACCGGCAGCGGTGTTGTCGCTTTCTGGACAAGGGCCAGAACAATGAAAATCAGAAAGAGCACGCCGGAACGGGTGGTATTGCGCCCAGCCAAAATATCCAGAAAATAAGAAATGGCCATCAGCGTAAAGAACAGGGCCGCCGTCTCGATCATGAAGGTCCGGCCCCAATACATATACAGGGGACTGGAAAAGAGCAGCGCCAGGAATATAAACAGCGATGCCCGGGAAACGTCCAGCTGCTTTGCGATTTTGCTCGCGGGAATCACACAAAGCGCCAGGAACACAAAGCTCACAATGCGACCCGCGGCGTTCAAGTCCATGTTCAGACCCTGGGACAGCAGTACGACGATGTACTGATAGAGCGGAAACTCGAACGGTATGGACCAAGGCGGCCCAACCACGGGCGTTTCGTAGTTAAGGCTAAATCCGTTTATGCCCAGCCAATACGTGGTGATGGCGGTTTGCGTTTGCCTGAATGAATAAAGATCCAACGGCAGTTGATCGGCGTAGCGCAAGGCAATGAACGCCGCATAGAGAAAGCAGGCAACGGCCAGCAAGAGGAAATAGACATCGCTTCTTGCCCACTTGACGGACTTGTGATCAATATTGCTCAGCATAAGCCCGCATAAAAGTGGTGATAAGGTTCACAAAGAGGCGCGGCGCCTAAGTAGGGCCATGGAGGCCCCTCTTTTCTTCCTGCCGCATGCACGCCCAAACGATAGCCAGGGTCAGCACATAGAAAATAACACCGTTATTGCGGCCGAGTATGACTTGGCTGATCGCAAACATCATGTAGGACGCCACCAGCGACGAGCCGCACAAGGCCAGCGCTTTTACCGTGATGTCGCTGGAACGCAGGCGCTTGCAGAAAAACCATAGGGGAAGCACGAAGACAGCAAGCAACGCGATCAAGCCGACAACACCCTGTAGCAACAACACCTCCAGATAGTTGTTATGGGCGTTGGCCATGTTCAACATATAGGGGTCGATTTCCTTGGCCTGCACCAGGCGTTGCAGTTCGGCATGGTAGTCATCTTCTGCCCAGCCCAGCCAAGGCTTTTGGGGAATATTCATCAAGGCCGTGCGCCATACTTCCAGGCGCGCGCCCACGGAAGATACGGCTTCGCCTTGCCCGACATATTTATGTTGCTGATACTTTTCGACCTCTGTTACCGCAAGGTCGTAGCGCTGCTCGATTCCCGTTTCTGGAATGGAAAACAAGGCGGCGGTTGCCGTCACGACAAAAACGGCCCCGCCGGCGGCGTATTTAATATTCTTTTTATGCAAGAAGGCCGCGACAAATAGCAGCAACACCGGGGGCACGGCCAACCAGCTGCCACGGCTGCCCGATGCCACAATCGCGTATACGCTGGAGCACATGCCTATCAAGAAGGCGATTCGCCACGCGCGCGCGTGCTGGCCCTGCGTACGGGCCCATAGCATGCCGGCCATGCAAAATACCCCAAATACCAGGCCAATGTTGCCGAAATGGATAATATTCAGAAAGCCCGCCGCGCGCGGCTGGTTCAGCCAATGAAGCTGCCACACGGCGATACCCGTTGATAGCACAATGCCCACCACGACTGCCGCCCAAACCAGACGTAGCCGGGGCGGACGATGCAGCAGCAGTATCAATACGGGAATGGCCAGCAGAAAGCGGCTGGTCTGATCCAGAGTCTTGGGATTGTTCTGGTGTAGCAGGACAATGAACGCCGACCAGGCGAAAAGGCCGATGAAGGCATAGATAATGGTTTTATCTTCGCCAGACAGCGTAAGGCCATGGCCCTTTGCCAAAAAATAAAAGCTGCCCAGCAGCAGCAGGATGGCACCATAAGAATAGCCCGACGGCAGGGCGAACATCAGCGAAAAGTAAAGGAAAACTCCTGCAGAGACTATCGCGTTCAAACGGGAATTGCTGCTACGGCCTTCTATCATTGACTGCCTGCTCGTTTCGTCTGGATTAAATTGAGCGCACATTATAAGCAGGCAGAGTGTTTCAAGATCATGCTACGCTTACAAATTTCCCCGCCGTCCGCCTTCGAGTCGCCCCCGCAAACCCTCCAAACTGATGTCCCTTAAACGAAATACTACCTGGAACCTGGTCGGTACCGGCCTGCCATTGCTGTTGGGCGTGTTGCTGATACCCTTCCTGATCAACAGGGCCGGGGTGGAAGCGTTTGGGATCCTTACCTTGATCTGGGCCTTGATCGGCTATTTCAGTTTGTTCGATTTTGGCCTGGGGCGGGCCTTGACCCAGCAAGTGGCGGCTAGTCTCGCGGCGAACCAGGCACAAAACGTGGGGCAGTTGGTGAAGTCGGGCCTGGCGTTCACGGCCATCACGGGTGTGGCCGGCGGTCTGCTGCTGGCAGCGCTGTCCCAGCCGCTGGGGCATAGTTGGCTAAAGGTCAGTCTTGCCCTGCAATCCGACACCAGCCGCAGCCTGCTGATCGCGGCCCTTGGCATCCCGCTTACCACCCTTACGACGGGGCTGCGCGGTGTGCTGGAAGCGTTCGAAGACTTCAAAACGGTCAACCTGCTGCGCATGGTATTGGGCGCCGCCAATTTTGGTCTGCCCGCGCTCACCGTCGTATTTTGGGGGCCATCGCTGGTTTATATGGTCACCGCTTTGGTGGCGCTGCGCTTGGTGATTTTGTTGGCTTATGGCGTGTGCGTTCACATGAGACTGCGTTGCACGTGGTCGAACACCGGGGTGCGCGCCAGTGATATCAAGCGCCTGCTATCCTTTGGCGCCTGGATCACGGTGTCCAACATCATTAGCCCGCTGATGGTGACGGCCGATCGTTTTATTATCGCAGCGGTGTTGGGCGCGGGCGCCGTGGCGTATTACACGGTGCCCTTTGAAATACTGCTGCGGGTACTGATCATTCCAGGGGCCTTAACCACGGCGCTATTTCCGCGCCTTGCCTCAACACTGAAGTCCGAGCCCGCGATTGCCACGATGCTTTATCGCCGCTCGATTCGTGCTGTGGCCATTAGCCTGGCCCTCATTTGCGTGCTTATCGCGGCGGGGTCTTATGCCGGTCTTGCGCTATGGCTGGACGAGGATTTCGCATCAAAATCCTGGTTGATTGCTTGCGTCCTAAGCCTGGGCGTATTGCTTAACGGCATCGCCTTTGTGCCCTTCGCCATGATACAGGCGGCAGGCGACGCAAAAACCACGGCCATCTTGCATCTGTTTGAGCTGCTGGTTTATGTGCCGCTGCTTTTCGTGGCCCTGCATTTTTTCGGCTTGTTGGGCGCAGCCGTGGCATGGGTGTGCCGCGTCGGACTCGACCTTATTCTGCTGCTGATTGTCGTCAAAAAGACCATAAACGACGACGAACCGGCCGAACTACCGGCCATCGCGCGGCCCATTTTGTAGTGAATGGCGACCTTGCCGCTTAGCGCTGACGCCAGAACTCCAGTATGGCCACGGAAATAAATCCGCACACCACTGAAAACCAAATCGTGGCAAAGCGTATTCCGACCGCAACCAGCGTTGCCAGATTGAAGGGTACAGCGTAAACCGCCAGTAGGGCGATGATGGTAATTTCGGTGGAACCCACCCCGCCCGGCAACATTGATGCAGCGCCCGCCAGCATGGCCAAGGGGTAAATGGCCAGTGCGGCCAAGCCCGGTATGGAAATGCCCACTTCTTGCAGCAGCCAGCCAAAAGCAATTGAAACTACCGTCCACGCCAATATCCCGAAGCCCAGGGAAACCAGCATATCTATTGGATTCAGCCACCTTCTCGCACCGGAAAAACCCTGGCCTAGGGTGCGGGTAATGCGCGATAGCCGCGAAAAACGGCGCAACCGCAAATGGGCGGACACCTTGCCCAGCCACTTCGGGTTGCAAGCCACCGCCACGACGATTCCCAGAAAAATCACCACGAAAGCCAGTACGTAGGCAAAAACATCCGTTTGCTGGACCGCCAGCGTGGCGAGCAACAGAACCGCGATCAAATCAAACGCGCGTTCGTAAACAAAGGCGGCAATCACCGTGGCTGGCGCTACGCCAGCGCGAAGAAAATACCGTATGCGGACCAGCTCGCCGACTTTGCCCGGCGTGGCGGTAAAAGCAAAGCCCGTCAGGTAAGCCAGAAAACCTTTTGCCCACGGTAGCGCATGGCCGGCCCTACGTAGCAACCAGTGCCAGCGCAGGTAGCGCAGCACATACGACAGCATGGACAAGGCGGCGAGCGCGGGCAGAGCCTGCAATACGTCGGGCAGCTGGGAAAACACCTGGTTGCGGGAATCGACCCACACCAGCGTGCCCACGTATAGCACCGTGATCAACAGCAGACCAAGCAGAGCGCGCTTAACCCTCATGTGCCGGTTTTAGCGAAACGACCAGCGTTTATGGCCAAGATAGCTGGTAAAGACGGGCACTACGACGCCCACAGCGTGGGCAATTTCACTGACAAAACGGGTCACGCCTAAGGCAGGCAGCAGGTACAAGGCCAGCACCATGCTGATGGCCCAGGTCTGCAGGACAGCGACAAGATTCACTAGGGTAAAGAAAAGCGCCGAGCGGTGCACCGATTGCTGGCTGTCCTTGAACACAAACAGCTTGGCCAATACGAAGGCCGTGATCATGCCGGTGATATAGGCCAGTATGATGGCCGTCGAGAAATCGACCCACTGGTTGTAGACGATGCGCGAACCGAAGTTCACGGCCGCGGCCGTGCCCCCGGTGATCAGAAACACCAGGAACTGGCGCGACATGAACTGCTGTATCACGCCGCAGCCTTCTTTGCCATCATCCGGCCAAAGCCTATGCTCTCTGAAATACCGCGGTCTTCCGGGTAATAGTACGAGGTGTCAGCGACCCACAGTCCTTTTATGGGCAGCTCAAACGGCGGGATCGTGTCCAGGAAGTTAGGCGGGCATATGGGTTGCGCAAAGCGATAGCGGCTGGCGCGTATGTCGATAAAGTCGTCGTCTTGCAGGCCCGGGTTAATGGTTTTGACGTAGTTTCGGACCTTGTCCAGGAACACCTGGTCGGGGTCGGAATACTTGGGATGTTCACCCGGCATATAAAACGGCACATACACAATATGTTGATCCAGGGGGCGCAAATTACTGTATTCCACCAGACCAGGGATATCCATATCGTTGTCGTTGATGTTCAGCCAGAAGTTTCGGGTTACGGGCTTGGCTAGCTTCGCAATCACGCAGACCACGGCAATATTCTTGACCGACTCGTATTGCTTGATCAGGGCCGGCGGTAAGTCGGGCATGACCCGAGGCACATAGGGCAAAGGTATGGTGCTGATAACTTTATCAAAACTCTCCAGCTGGCCGCCGGCTTCGACGCCGGTAACCCGGGCGCCATCCATATGCACCTTGGATACCGGTGTGCTCAAACGGAATTCGCCGCCGTTATTTTCAATATAGGCTTGCAGGCCATTTAACAGGGTTCCGGACCCGCCCTCCAGGTAGCCCAGCTTTTCGCGGAACAGGCTGTAGCGCGAGCGCCCGATGCGCCGTATGCGGCTCCAGATCCAGGCAGCAGACAAATTGTCGGAAAAGTCATAGAACTTGTAGTCGAACAGGCGGCGCCACAAGACTTCGTAGGCTTCCGGCCCAACCCAGCGCTTGATCCAATCGGTGGCGTTGACCCCGTCCAGCGGTTTCCAATCATTGCGCTTGACCGACAGGAAGGCGTGCAGACCATAGCGGAACTTGGCAACCAGCCCCAAGCCTTTAAAGCGCAACAAGGCAATCGGGTTACCCCAGGGCTGCAAACGCTTCTGGTACCAGTAACCCATTTTGGTTTCGACCCAGTGCATTTTGTCGTCCAGCGCGAGCTCTTGCAGCAGCTGCAGGAAATCGGTGTCGGACGTGCAATGAAAATGGTAGTAGCGTTCGATGCTCAGGCCGTTGAAGTCGAACATGGCGGTCATGCCGCCGACACGGTTGTCGGCCTCGAAGATAACCGGATGGTGGCCGTCGCGCACTAACTGATACGCCACAGCCAAACCCATGGGGCCTGCCCCTAATACTGCTATACGTTGTCCGCTCATTAGAATTCCAGAACGACCTTGCTATAGGTCGGATCGTTAAATGTTTCGTCTATGGCTTGTGAAAAAGGCGTGGCTTGCACCTTGAAAATAGCCGGCCAGTCGATGACTTCAAACTCGTCGTGGGCGACCAGCGCTTGCAGCTGGTCTGCCGTGAAGGGCGGATTCTTGTCGAACACGGCCCAGGTTTTCAAGAGAGTGTAGAACAGGGAATAAGGAATTTTTACAATACGCGCCGGGGCATGCGTGGCCCGTTTGATCTGGCGAATAATATCGATGTAGTCGATTTTTTCCAGCCCCGTAATATTGAATACCTGACCGCTTATCTGTGTTTCCAGGCAACTGATGATAATGCTGCAGAAGTCGCCCACATACAGGGGTTGGCGCATATAGCGCCCGCTGCCCGGTATGGGGAAAACCGGGACTTTTTGCATGAAGCGCGACAACCACCCCAGGTGTTTGCGGTCGAACCAGCCAAACATCAGCGTAGGGCGCAACACGACGCAGTTAATGCCGCTGGCCAGTACGTGGTCTTCCTGTTCTTTCTTGGTGTTCGTGTAGTGGTCGCTGGCTACCGATTCCACCACCGACGAACTGATGTGTACCGTATAGGGAATGTTGTAGCGCTTGATCAAAGGCAGGATGTTGTCGGTCGACGTAATGTTGTTGCGAATGAACGGTTCCAGCTTTGGGTCGCCAATTTGGGCCTGTAACATCACCACGGCGTCGGCGCCTTCGAAGTGCTTTTCCCAGTCGCCATGTTCGGCCAGGTCAGCGTACTCAATCACGATATCGGGATGAAATTTGCGCAGCACTTCCAGGTTGGCGCGGTGTTTATCCAGCACCACCAAATTGGTATAGCCGTTGCGTTTCAGCTGGGCGACCAGGTTCTGGCCGACCAAGCCCGCACCACCCGGCAGAATGATTTTTTGATTTTGCATAGTATCCATAGGTATTTATTCTTTCACGGCAATGGCTGACCACTCGCCCCAACCGTCGCCGGCATCGATAAAGGTCACGGTAAACGTGTCGGGCAGGTGAGCAACGGAAAAGTCCAGCAAGGTCCATTCGTCGGCCACGGGCAAGGCGATCGACGACTCTTTGTGATGACTGAGCTCCAGGCGCTGCCTGTCTGCACCCGGTCCGGAACGATATAGCAACTTATCGCCACGCTTAAGCGCTAACGATAGCGAGCCCCTATCTGCGTCGGACTGTATAAAGCTGCCTAGAACCACCAGGCCAGCGGCGCTTGTTTGCTGATAGTCCTTGCCTTGCCACCCCTTATTGTCGATCACGCTTTCTTGCCCTACGGTCACCGAGTCGATCGCAAGGCCTGAAGGACCCACGTAATACAGTGCCTGCGGCGTTGTCAGCGACACGGCGCAAGCCGACGCGACACTCGCCAGCGTTATCTGCTCGCCTTCGTACTCGGCCAATAGGTATCCTTTGAACTGATTCAACGGCAGGTTCTCGGCATTGGCCCCAGCGCCAGACTGGTGTGGTTCGGTCAGGGCGTAGCCCACAATGGTATTGGCGGCATTCATAATGTGAACCGGCCCTTCAACGCCTCGGCCGTCTTCGTCCAGCACGCTGCCTTCTATACGAACGTAGCGGCTGTCCGGGCTTATGTCGCTGACTCTATCGATATTGCCCTTGCATACCGATGTGGTCTTCATCGGCTGCTTGGTCCCTATGAGCTTACTCACGTTTTTTATCGGCTCCAGGCCGAAAATAGACAGGTCTTGTTCGACGGCTACCGCGCTCGTGTCCATGATGACGTGAGGCCTGGGATAAAGTCTTTTTAGCTGCGTGTCATCCTTGACGCGAAGTTCCAGCGCGAGCGCGGCGACCTGGCGATCAAAGAGCTCATCAAAAGGCTGGAGAGCAGTCAGCTGCAAGGGAAACATTAGGGCGGCGGCCAGCAACCCAAGTACCAGCGACTTCTTCCCCCAGCGTTCCAGGCGAACGGCCAGAAACGGCGCATACAGTATCAATAGTGCTGCCCAAGCCATCAGCGCCGGCGTCGTATACCGGCTGGCTACCGCTTGATGCAGGCCCAGCACCAGCCGCCCGCCACCGGTGCCAAAGGCGGTGCCGCCCACATACAAAATAAAAGTCAGCAGGGCCAGCGACAAGCTGGGCATGGACCGTGCCCTGATGGCTCTGATGCAAAAGACGACAGAGCTTGCGACCAAAATGAAACCGGCGAATTCAGCCATATTCTTGCCGAGTTTCCCGCCGGCGAAGAAATAGTAGAAGGGGCTGCCGATGTAGATCAGCACATACCGGAAAAGCCTGATCGGCTCGTTAAGGATGGCATCGCGCAAAGAGCCATGATGGCTGGCGGCGATAAAATCATAGAAATAGATCGTGATTCCGGCAATGGAAAGCAATGCCAGAAACGCCGCCTTCCTTTTCCCCAAGCCAAGTATTAGCGCCAGCAGGCACGCCAGGGGTAACGCCAGCACGCCGTTCGCCATGGTACCGACGGCCGCCACCCCTAAGAAACACGCCGCGACATACCAGCCAAAAGACCGCGCCGAATCGCTTGCCGACTTATGGATGCAGTAAAAGACCGCTAAAGGCAGAAGCTGGGAAAGAAAAAACTGGCTCTGGAACCCCCACGTCAGGTTTTCAGACTGACACCATGCATACAAGCTGGCGAGAATGAATAAACCCAGCAGGCGACGAAACTGCTGGTGCGCGGCGCCGGGCAACTGCTCTGACAGATACACATAGAAAAGCGTTGCGGATAGCCCGGCAAACACGTAGTTCATCATCAGCAGGAAGATGCCCCGTCCATGGAACCACGCCAGGTCCATCCAGAACAGCAGCCGTGCCAGCACGATGCGGTGTTCGTTATGCTGGTCCCACCATGCCAGCCACCTGCCGTTTCCTAACGAGACATAAAAATTCAGGTAGCTATCCCACATATCCATGTAAGGAACCGGGGAATAGTGAATGACCCCTCCCGCAATCGCCAGTGCAATAAATAGCGCCACGACAGTTGCCGTGAATGCCAAGGCATAGCGTTGCCGGGGTAGAGCCATAAGCGTTAGATGTCCATTTTGTTGAAAACGAAACGCGGCAGGTGCCGGATGACCATCATGATCAGTTCCCATTTACGCGGGGTGTACACCACGGGGCGCCCCTGTTCTATCCCGCGCACAATGTCCGAGGCCACGGATTCCACGCTGGCAAGTTTCGCGCCACTGCCTTTCATGCTGGCCGTCATGGGGGTATCGGTGGGGCCCGGCTTGATCAAAACCACCTTCACATTCGTGCCGGCCAGCCGGTGTTGCAAGCCCTGCGCGTACCGCGTTACCAGACCTTTGGCCGCGCCATAGACATAATTCGATTTGCGCCCGCGGTCGCCTGCGACGGACCCGATAATCGCTACGGTGCCCTGGTTGATTTTCTGCATGTGGCTGGCAAATGCCTCGGCAAATAAAACGGGCGACACGCCGTTCACGCTCAATGCCGTGCTGCATGCATCAAGGTTCGTCTGGCATTCCGCCTGGTCGGGGAGCGACCCGTGGGCGATCAATACGCAGTCCACCGGCCCGGTCGCGACGATGCTGTCGGCGAATTCCTGGATGGCAGCCGGGTTCACGAAGTCGGCAACCACGGCCAATACGGTTGACTGTAGGCCGCGCACGCGCAGGTCGGTTGCCACGCGCTCGGTGCGCTCGGCATTGCGGCCCACTAATATCAATTCAATGCTGGCGTTGGCAATCCATAGTCGGGCACAGTGCTCGGCGATGGCCGAGGTGGCGCCGATGATCACAATCTTTCTTTTTCTGTTCTGCACGTTCAGCTTCCCATTAATCGGCGCGACATGGCCGAGCTGATGCCCGGGTCGCGGTACTGCAAGAATTCGGCAAGACGGGGGTAGCCCGCCTCGAATAGGTCGCGCGGCATGCGGGCGTCTTTGGCGGGGTACAAGCGGCCGCCGGCCTGCCGCACGATGGCGTCCAGTTTGTAAAATAGCCGGGCCGTGCTTGACCCTTTGTTCGGAAAGTCGAGAGCCAGCGTGACCCCCGGCTGGGGAAAGCTCAGCATGCCTAGCGATTGCCGTTCACCAAAGGTTTTCAGCACCGCCAGAAATGACCCGTCGCCAGAACGCGCTATTTCTTTTAGCATCGCCTGCACGGCATCGCGGCCACCGCTACGCGGCACCACGCACTGATATTGAAAGAAGCCCTTCGGCCCGTAGATGCGATTCCATTCATGAATGCTGTCCAGCGGGTAGAAGAAGGGCTCGTAATGGCTCATTCCTGGGCCGGCCTTGCGCGCCTGCAAATAATAGTAGGCTTGATTAAAAGGCTTCAGCGACAGACTGTTAATCAGGGAAAAGGGGGGGTAAAGGGAATGGCGAGCTTGCGCTCGGCCCCGGTGCGCGGCCAGTCGGTGCGAGGCGCATGGTTGGCCCGCATGAACACCCCCCGGCCTCTGGCGCCTATGCAGTCTATCCATGACACCGTATGCTCCCAGCCCGCTTCGGATTCATCGGCCAGCTGAAAGAACTCATCAAGGTTCGCATAGGGTACGGTGTCGGTATTAAGCCACGGGCCGGCCACGCGGCGCAGCTGTATGCTGGCCTGCACGATAATCCCGGTCAACCCCATTCCGCCGACGGTGGCGGCAAACCAGTCGCTATGCTCTTGCGGCGCGCAGTCGATGACGCTGCCGTCGGTGCGCAGCAAACGCAGACTATGCACGTGGTCGCCAAACGACCCCATGACGTGGTGGTTCTTTCCATGGATGTCGTTGGCAATGGCGCCGCCCACTGTCACCATTTGCGTGCCCGGCGTCACCGGCAGCATCCAGTCGCGGGGCACGAATAGGCGCTGAATATCGCGCAGCAGCGTTCCCGCTTCGCAATGCAGGATGCCGGTCGCGTCGTCGAAGCGGATGAAATGGTCAAGGGCCCGGGTGCTCCATACCGTGCCCTGGGGATTCAGGCAGACGTCGCCATAGCTGCGGCCCATGCCGTGGGCGATGCCGGGCAGCGACTGCTGCACTTGTGTCGCAAGCGTAGCCGCGTCGACCAAGGGCACAACCTTGTGCTCATCGGCCGACAGACGGCCCCACGATGACATGTTCACCATGGCACGCCCACGGCGCCGGCAATCATCACCACGCCAAAAACAACACCGGCCAGCAAGCTCGCCTTATCCTTCATGGCAAATACCAGCGGGTCGTCGTGCATTTCACCGCGGTGCGCGCGCAGCCACATCCAGCTGATCCAGAACAGCACCACGGGTACGGCGCCCCAAACGATTTCGGGTGATTGGTAAAGCTCAACCACCGTATCGCTGTCCAGATAAAGCGCCAGAACGACGACCGCGGAGTAGGCCGACGAAATGCCCAGCATTTGCACCAAAGAGGCGTCTGATGTTACGTAGCCTCGGCCATGCGCCTTTTCTTTGCCCTGCGACAGTTGAACCTGGAGTTCGGCGTAGCGTTTAACAAAGGCGAGCGACAGGAAGAGAAAGCCCGAAAAGGCCAGCAGCCAGTAGGACAGCATTAGTCCCGCGGCGGCGGCCCCCGCCACAATGCGCAAGGTATATAAGACCGCCAAGGTCAGGCAGTCGATCAACGCCAGGCGTTTAAGCCCCCAGGAATACGCGCAGGTCACGATAAAGTAGACCACCAGCCAGGTCACGAAGCCCGAACCCACCGGCACGGCCAGCAGCAAGCTTAGTAGTAGCAGTATCGGCGCCAGCACGACGCCCGTCCAGGCGGGCGCAATGCCCGAGGCGAAAGGGCGGTCGCGTTTTCGTGGGTGCTGGCGGTCGCTTTCCAAATCCATCAGGTCGTTGGCGATGTATACCGACGAGGCGCACAGACTGAACGACACAATGGCCAGCAGCAGGAACAGCCAGGTGTCGGGGTCATCCAACTGGTGAGAGGCCAGCAAAGGCACCAACAATAAGGCGTTTTTCGCCCATTGGTGTACGCGCAGCATGCGCGCCAGTACGCCCAAGCCCAAAGGCACGCGCGGGAATACGCGTTCCACCTCGCAGGCAACGCCGGCTTTTCGGATGACTTCAGCGGGGGCGCTAACCACGATAGCGCGCCGTGCTCGCTGCCAGACCGGGACGTCGGCGTGCGAATTGCCCACATAATCAAAGCCGCCCTTGCCGTAACGTTCCTCCAGCGCCTGGGCTTTATGCTTGCCCGCGAGGTTCACGCTGCCGTTACTGGCGATGACTTCATCAAACAAATCCAGGTGCTGGGCGATGGCCGTGGCAATAGACAGGTCGGACGCGGTACATAAAATTACCTTGCGGCCTGAAGCGCGTTGTTCGCGCAGCCACTCGACCAGTTCCAGGTGATACGGCAGCGACGCCGCGTCGAACTCGCACTGGGCGGCAAGCTTTTGTTTCATGACTGCCTTACCTTTAAGCAGCCAAGCCGGAATTCGCAACACGTCCAACGGACGGTCGCGGCATGCCTGCAGTGCCGACTCGTGCAGCATATCGGTTCGGATCAGAGTGCCGTCCAGGTCGACGACGAGCGGGAAGTAACCCAAAATAAGTCCTTGGCTTGCGAGAACGACAGGGCCTAATTCTACCTTCGCCCCACTATAACGTTGTGCCAACTACACCACACTTGCCCGGTAGACGGCAATCGGGAGTATTGCAGGATGTTATTATGACGGGCCTTTCGATCCGCGACCGATATGGTCGCCGCAAGGCAAGGCATTACCGCAAGCCAATATGTGAAGATTGGCACAGTGGGTCGAACAAAGCTCAATACCAACCTTTTCGGCCCCTGTCATGTGTATGCCCACAATAAGGACAATTATTTTGACGATCAACGTGCCCGGGTTGGCGCGGCTGGGGCTTTGGGCAGGCTTAGCGGTGCTGGGACTAAACGATAGCGCCGCCCGTGCACAAAGCATCTACACGCCGGCCGCGGCCGCCCGGCACGCTCAGGCGTCGCAAGACGTGATGGACTTGTCGCGCGCCTGGCGCGCCGTCTTGCAATACGACCATACCTACCAAGCCGCCATCAGCGAACAAGCCGCCGCGCAAACCGAGCGGGCCCAGGGCCGCGCCGGACTATTGCCGCAGATTCAAGCCGGTTACGTGCGCAGCAACGTCAGCGGCAGTGCCAGCCAGCCCAATTTCGCCGGCCAACGCGTCGGCCGCGAACTGGACTACAAGTCCACCAACGGCTACATCCAATTGCAACAGCCGCTTTTGAATTACAGCCGCTACGCCGAATACCAGCGCGGCAAAGCCCGTGCCGACCAGGGCAGCGCCGTGTTTGACGTCAGACGCCAGGAAACCGGCATACGATTGGCCACGACTTACTTTAATACACTGCTTGCATACGAAACCCTGGCCCTGAACCGGTCTTTGGGCGAATCACTGGAAGGCCAAGTCGCGGGGTTTGATGCCCGCTATCAACAGAACGAAGGCACCCGCACCGACGCCCAGGAAACCCGAGCCAGGCTTGCGGTAGCAAAAGCCGACATTATCGAAGCCGAAGACCGGCTGGTCGTAGCAACGCGCGAACTGCAGGCTTTATTAGGCAGCCCACCGAAACATCTGGCGGCATTGGGCAGCAACTTCCCCTTGCCCCCGCTAAACCCAGGCAGCTTAAACGAATGGTTGGACCGCGCCCGCGCCAATAACGCTGAGATCCAGTCTGCAAGGCAGGCCGTAAATGTGGCCGAAGCGGAAGTCGACCGCGCGGCCAGCCGCTACCTGCCCACGATGGACCTGGTGGCCACCTACGGTAAGGCCGATAGCGAGAACCTGTCGACCCTAAGCCAACGCACCAACACCTTCACTATAGGTATACAGGTCAACATCCCCATTTTCACCGGCGGCTACAACACCGCCAACGTGTCGCGTACCCGGTCTGACCGTAGCCGCCTGCAGTACGAGTTAAACGCCGCCATAGAACGCAGCCAGGCCGAAGTAACCCGGCAGTACACCAACGTGCAGGGTGGCGCGCAACGCGTCATCGCCCTAGAAGCGGCAGTGGAATCTGGCCAGCTAAGCCTGGACTCAGCCCGTAAGGGCTTTGAAGTAGGCGCCTGGAGCAACCTTGATGTGCTCAAAGCCCAAGACAAGCTTTACCAGGCCAAGTACGAGCTGGTAAAGGCGCGCCTGGAGTACCTGCTAGCGCGCCTGCAGTTGTCGGCCGCGGCCGGCGATCTGCATAGTGGCCCTTTTGACGAGATTAATGATCTTTACCTAGGCCCCGTCATCGCGTTAAGCCGTAACAATAACCAGTAATAATAGGCAGTTGTAACGCATATTTCGTGTTGCAGTACAGCAACAACTATTGTCTCAATGTAAGGCAAGTTTTACCGCTTGTTCCAAAACTGTACATGTTCGTACTATGTGGGGGGCTACGGTAGTATTTACACACACTCGGGTATACCCTATAAGTACCCAATTCCTTCAATTGACAACATAAGGCAACTTGATTAAGCTGCCCCCAGTGTTACTGAAGCCTAGGTCAGATGACGCGCGTCAACGTAGCCAGGCCGAAGCAACATCCATCGATGGGTGTAACCCGAAACATATAGGACTACTACAAATGGCTAATCCGTTTTTTAACGCGAAGTACTACCTTGAAAACAACAAGGACGTCGCCGATTCTGGTCTTGATCCAGAAGCCCACTACCTGCAGTTCGGCGCTAAAGAAGGCCGTGCGCCAACAGCCTGGTTCAACGCTGCGTACTACCTTTTCTCGAATCCTGATCTGGAAAAAGGCGGCATCACTATCGACACAGCGTTTGCCCATTTCCAAGCATTCGGTGCCAACGAAGGCCGCAGCCCAAGCCCAACAGTGTCTCTGGTTAAAGCCAGCTTGAGCGGTTACGCGGCAGCTAACCCAGACTTGGTTAAAGCCTTTGGTATTACTGATCCAGCATACTTGTCAGATGCACAAGCCGCCTTATTGGCAGTTCACTTCTATCAGTTCGGTCACAACGAAGGTCGTCCTGGCAATCCTACTGTCAGTCCAGTAGGCGGCACTTTCACGCTCACTACTGGTGCGGATGATCTCACTGGTACCGCCGGTAATGACGTTTTCACCGCTAACCAAGCGCTGGTTGGCAGCACTCTGACCGATACCCTGCAAAACGTCGACTTGTTGAACGGTGGCGGCGGTGCCGACACATTGAAGGCCACTATTAGTGGCGACGTCACAGCGGCGACTACCTCGATCGAGACAATAGAGATTCGTAACATTGCCGTTGACGGTGCCGGCGCTGGCGTTGCCAAGAGCGTCGCGATCTCCAAAGACGTTACGAGTGTTGTCGAAGCGAATTCTGTTGCTGGCGTCACGTTCACCGGCGCAGCTGGT
Organism: Candidimonas sp. SYP-B2681; assembly: GCF_003971065.1. Classification (GTDB taxonomy): domain Bacteria; phylum Pseudomonadota; class Gammaproteobacteria; order Burkholderiales; family Burkholderiaceae_B; genus Pollutimonas. The sequence continues at coordinate 85,661 of NZ_RYDV01000004.1, read as the reverse complement.
GTAACTTCGGTTACTTCGGGCGGCGTACGCTCGTTGGATGTCAAAGGCATTGAAGCGGCAGCCGTTACTGTTAAGGTCGCCAAGGCTGCTGATGCCGCGACAAACACGGTTACCTTGCAGTCTGTCAACACTAAGGCCGCTGCTCTATCAGCATTGAATGTTGACGTTAAGGGAACGGTTACAGTTGCCGCTCAAAACGACCACGCTACGACTCCCGCTGACACCGTCAAAACGTTGTCTGTTAAGGCAAACGGCGCAGGTACCTATAAAGCCGCCGGCACGAGCACAGCTGACTCGCTCACGTTCGCAGACACTGACGTTCTTGCAACAGCAACAATCACGGGCACTGGTGACCTAGTAGCGAATCTGGGCACAACTCAGGCTAAGCTGACGTCGTTCGACGCTTCAGGTTTGGCAGGCGGCGTCGTATTCACTGGCACGAACAAGCTTGATGGACATACTGATTCCGTACTGGCGACAGTTAAGGGCGGTTCGGGCAATGATATCCTTGCAGTTGCAAACCTGAAAGACGGCGCAACCGTTGACTTGGGTGCTGGTGATAACAAGCTCGTTTTGACGGCATCTAAGGGCGGCGTTACAGTAGCCGGCGGTGCTGGCAAAGACGACATCACTCTTGCCAACGTCGCTGGCAAGGCCACCGTAATTAATACCGGTGCGGGCAACGACAAACTGACCATCACTACGCCCAACTACACTACGGCATCGACCACTCTGACGGTTGACCTTGGCGAAGGTGATGACTTCGTTAATGCTGGCAACTTGGCTGGCGCTATTTCAACCATCAATTTCCAAGGCGGTGCCGGTACTGACACAATTCGTATCACGGGCGACTTCGGTCTGGCTGAAGCTAACCGCATCGAAGGCTTTGAAGTAGTAGATGTGACTGGAAACACAGGCGCTACTGGTCTTGATCTTTCCCGGGAAGCGAGCATCAACGCAGTAGTTCTTACTGCTGGTGCAGCTACTGCAAAGATACTTAATGCCGCCGCTGGAACGACGATTACGGCGAAAGATGGTGCCGTTGGCACACTGAGTTTCGCACTGGCTGACGATACTGGCACCGATGATGTTGCCAAGGTGACTTTATCTGCCGATGACAGTGCCAATAAGACCGGCATTGCTGATACTGCCAAGCAGGCAGAGCTTGGACTGACTGCCAACAAGATCGAAACAGTTCAAGTAAATTCTACAGCGCTGCCCGGCGTTGGCGATGCAACGGCTGCGACGCCAATCAAAGCGAACAAGGCTAGCGACTACACCAACACGCTGACCCTAACCGGCAACGAAGTGAAGACAGTCGTGGTTACCGGTAACGCTAAACTCGACTTGGTGACTACTACGACAGCGCCAAAACTGGCAACGATCGATGCGACCGGCAACTCTGCTGGCGTGAAAGTGTCGTTGGCAAATGCTAATGCGGTGACGTTCAATGGCGGTTCTGGCGCAGACAATATCACGTCGACGGTAGGCCATATGATTGTAAAGGCTGGTGCTGGTGCCGACACATACGCACTTAAGCAAGGTGCTGCCCCTGCTGATGATGTTAAGGACACCATCGTTATCACCTCTGCGGCGGATACACAGTTGGCCACCAAGGCACATGCGACCACTGGCGCGCTCGAACTGGATTTCACCAAGATGGACGTTATCACCAGCTTCGGTGATAAGGACAAGATCGATCTGAGTGCGTTCGGCTTCACTGGCGCTCGTACTGATGCGTTCGTAACAGCTACGATCTCCACTGCAAACGTCGATTTGCTCGGGCTGGTAAAGAATGGTCAAGCCAACTTCTTTGTCAACGGTTCAGTGAACGCAGGTGTGGCGGCTTTGACAATTGGAGCCGACACTTATCTTGCGATCGATGCCAACAAAGACGGCAACTTCAGCGCAGCTGACGATGCTGTGATTTTGATTGGTGCCGTGACGGGTATCGACGCAGCCGACGTTATCTGGGCTGCATAATTGTTTTTGGATAACTAAGTAAAGTTTTCCGCTGCACGAACTCTGAACCTTACCCCATCGGGGCGGGGTTCGGAAACTCAGCGACGGATTACCCCTAGAAAGGGCTGGTTCAGCACCAGTTTGTTCTGCAGCGCTGTCAAATGCGGCTAATGTTTAGCTGCTGAGTTTTGGCGCGAATGGAATGCCAGGATTGACCCAGCACGAAAAGCCTCGCAATCTTAGGATTGTGGGGCTTTGTCATGCCAGGGTATGCCGAAGCGTAATGGGGAACTGTCCGAGATCGTCCCAAAACGTTTACAGCGCAAGTTGTACGACCTCGCTAAGACGCATCGAGCAATGCATTGCGGAGGCGGCCGACAGTGGTTTGCGTCACTATCTCTCATTGTCCCTCTGCTATCTGGCTGCCCGATCGACGCTGCCTATCTATTAGCTATGGGGCTGGACTTCGTCCGACCGTTCTAGCCGCGACGGATATTAAGCGGGTCGCGGGCACCCACAGGAAGGGCGGCGAACCCTCACACAACACTAGTCGCCGTGGTATTGACGCCCTGACGCACTTAGTAAAGACGATCTGCGGGGGGATGGTGAGCGTAGAAAAACATACAGTCAATAGCGCATGAAAGTATGCTTCTAGCGCGCCTGATGACGCCTTTTGGTGCGCCCCACAAATACCTACGAAAGCGCGATTCGCTTTTGAAGAGGGGTAACATCTCATTAATCCCCCAGCACCGAAGAGCTGGGGGATACCGCTTTCTATAATCTCAGCGGACCCCATTCAGCGATCGCCGACTGAATGCGATCCCTTGACGACTATTCCCATCAAGTACCGCTGCCGGAGCTCAAGAAGAAATCGCTGACGGCGAATCCTTCGTTGTCGCGTGAGCCAGTGCCCTTCACACCAACTAGGTGGATGCTAAAGTCCCCAGCCTCCCCTTCACCGGCTGGACCATATTTCGATGAGTCGAAGGCGAGAGTGTAATTGCCGCCAGCACCTTTCAAGGTCCACCCGTTGCTTTCGCCCGCGTTAGCGTATACCTGGCTTTGACCGTAATTTCCACCAGCGCCGCTAACAAATGTATGGTCACCACCACCAACATTCATCACTACAGCGATCTTGTCTACCCCTACCGTGAAATTATGTATCGTGTCAGTGCCGAAAGCTTTTAGCGCTGTGGTTTCCAACCTGGGGTAGTGCTCAAAGTAATCGTTGCTATTAGCTCGGGTTTTATAAAGAAATACGTCCTTTTGATTTGATGCAACAAGAACATCGTTACCTCCTCTACCTTCTAGAATATTTGCATCTCTGGCATCAATAAAATAGTTAGTCCAGGGGGCATAGCCTTCTTCAAAGCTTTTTGCCCATCCCGTCACTTCTGAGTCTTGGCTTTCAGCGAAGACGCCGGTGGCCGTGTCGATTTCTGTCAAAGTGCCAGCATAAATTACGTCGGCACGGTTGTCGTCCGGAAGGCTGCCATTCCCGCCACGTAGCCAGTCTGCTCCCTTGCCGCCCACTAGGATGTCGACACCGCTGTCCGTCAAAACGGAGTACCCCGTAATGTAATCATTTCCGTCCAAACCGAAAATGGTTTGAGGACCGTTACCGCCGTACAGAGCATCTGCACCGGTGGTTCCCACTAGAACGTTTGCACCCTTTAGATTGGTAAGGGCGGTGTCATTTCCATTGTTAATTGCGGGAATGCCTCCCGTATATGTGTTCCCCGAAATATCGACATCGCCAATGATTTTTCCGGGGGTAAGGCCAATGTCTTCCGATTTGCTGGTAACGAATTCGCTGCCTGTAACGTGAAGTTTTGCCGGGCCCTCTGTGCCGATACCAACATTATTAGACGTGAATTTACTTTTTACGACTGACAGTTCACCGTTTGGGTTCACATAGATACCGGTTACCCAACCATTAAAGTCAGCATCAATAATATTGACCTTTGCTGCAACACCGGCTTGTACCTCAATTGCTCTTGCTTGAGCGTTTCTGTCATTACCAGTGACAGACTGGAAACTTGTGCCGGTCACGGACACCTTGTCAGCATTACGGACGTAGATGGCGTGCTGGCCGCCGACTGCGCCTTTCACCGCGCCTTCAGAGATTCCTCCACCGAAAAAGTGGACGCCAGCTGTTCCGCTGTCAACATTTACGTCGAAGCCGCCGGTGAGCGTGACACCACTACTAAGAACGATGTTTAATCCGTCTTTCGTAATCGACCACGCTTCGTTTGCAGGAGCACGAGCTGAAAGAGCAGTATCAACTGCGCCGACAAACACAGTGTTGTACACCGAGGCAGAATCTTGAAGAGATTTAAGCGTACCACTGAAACTCGTTGTGACTACCTCCGAATTAGCAATGATGCCGTTTGGTGCAACATTCAGAAGTATGGCTTTATCATCTCCTGTGAACTGGTACTTAGCCTTCACGCCTTCACGCTCGAACACGCCACCGTCTGCGGAAGCGATGAATTTCACATCACCCGCGGCAGTGCCGTGGAAGACTAGATTTCCTTTCGAGTCAGCATCGATCGAAAAGGTCCGCCCTTCAGCGATTGGCGGCGTGACGGGCGGAACAACGGGTGTTGTAGGTGCAAAGGCTTCTGGCAGTGCAGCCCCTTCCGGTACAACGACACCTTCCGGTATCACAAGCTTTTTCCCGTCAAGCGGTACAAAATCGAACGGAATTGGCGTGTTAGCCGGAACGGTCCATCCCGCCGGCTTCACAAATGTAGGAAGGAATGGGGCCACTTCTCCGACGCGTTCAAGCGCAGCTTGAAAGTCACCTGCCGCAATTGCCTTGGTAAACGTTGGGTCGTTTGCAAAGTCTTTCAAATTGACGCCATTGCCTAAGTCCCGGGCCTCTTTAGTTCCAGACTGCATCAAATGCCCTAGAGCAGATGTAAAGCCGTTCTGGACGGCCTTAGCAACGTCGGGATTGGCCTTAAGGTAGGCCCCCAGGTCGATGGAAACGCTAAATGGGCGCGGTTCGCTCTGGCCATGCAGCAAGAAATGCTGGACGGCGGACATGGTGCCGGCTTTGACCGCCGCTGCGACGTCAGGATTCTGTAGCAGATAGAACGCTTGATCAAACAGATTCAAGGGCGACCTGCCTTCGGCGGCACCGAAATTTACGAAGTGATCGTATGCCGTGGTTTCACCACGGGTGATCGCCGCGGCTATGTCTGGGTTTTTTAGCAAATACTCCTGGGCGTTGAATAGTGGTGTCGGAGTGCGGCCTTCCGAATTACCAAACGTATTGAAATGCTCGAATGCGTCGACGAGACCTGTGCTGACAGCGTTAGCGACGTCAGGATTGTTTGTCAAATACCACTGAAGACTAAAAGGTAAAAGGGTAGCCATGGGATATCTCCGGAATAATTGTTATGTGGGCACTTAGATCCCGCATACTGGTAGCTAGCGGGACATTGTTATAAAAATAATAGCGTTCCTACCGTGCATTGCTTTTAATTACAAAAAGTATCAACTATTTACCAAGCTTGAAGCGATGAGAAATGCGTTTCGACTCTCCTTATGCAGGCGTTCGTGTAGCTGCAAATATCCGTTCGATGGATTTGCGGTAGGGGGACAGAAGCCGTCTACCAGTTGGTATCAAGGTCCACGACATGCCGCCAATAGCGTTTTTCGCTACGCTAACAGTCGACCTTCCGGCTGCCCGTTCGTCATCCAATGCTCTAACGGATTTACGCCCGCCAGGGCGACGTCCGGGTTAGCTGCCAGGTAGGAATTGGTCTGGAATGTTGCAGAAGGGTCTCTACCTTCCTTCCAGCCTGAGTCCCAATAGTGCTGGGCAGGATTGACCCCGGCGGCTTGCACGTCTACGTACTGATGCAAGTACCACGAGGTATCGAACATGGCGTTGGGGTCACGGCCTTCGCGCCATCCGTTCTGTTCGAAGTGTGAAAAGGGATTGATCTTCGCCGCTGCAACGTCAGCGTTTTGCTGCATATACCATGAGGTATCAAACCACCCGTTGGGATTCCGCCCTTCATGCCATCCACTTGTACTGAAGTGAAGATCGGGATTGACGCCTGCGCGCGCAACGTCGGGGTTGTGGCTTAGATAGAAAGCGTCGTCCACGTCCACGAGGTAAATGTGGGGCGTTGATGGAGGCTTGGGTTCGGCTGCAGCCGACATGGTCCGCACCAGTTCAGCTTCGCGTACCGTCACGTAATTGACGAAGCCCTCCACGACAGCTGCTGTGGTACCGGCAGGTAAAGCGCCCCACTGCGCTAGCTGCTCAGATGTAATGTTGTCTACTTGACTGCCGTCTTTGTTCAATGCAGTTACGATTTCCAAGAAAGAATACGTGCCCGAAGAAAGTTCAATACGTTCAATCTGCGCCGACGGCGAGGTCCAGTTTGCAACGGTCACTTGCTGATTCGACACTGTGTCGCGCGCCAATAAATGCTTGCCGTCGACGATGGCGACGTAGCTGCTCGCTCTGCCGAAGCCAATTCCCATGGCGACCAAGGTGTCATAGCCGGACGAGTCTGAAATTATGACAGCCGAATTATTGGACACGACGTAGGTGTCGTCGCCGGCACCCCCGACCATGATGTTGGCTTCCGTATTCACGTTTGCAATAAGCATGTCATTACCGTTAAGTCCAAACGTAAGCTCGTTGAAGCCAGTTCGAAGCGTGTCGTCCCCGTTGGTGGCCCAGCGGTCAACGATTTGGGGGAAATAGGGATTGGCCATGTTGAGTACGTACCTCGTGTGGTTCTTGGGCGAAGTGATTAGAGCCGCGTGGTAATGCGCTGAAATGACGAAACGTTCATGCTCTGCGCTTGATGTCCAACGTGTAGGAGTAGCTGCCGGATCTTACTTTACGTTTCGTAATACTTTCAACACAAAATTACAAACTAGGTCGTATGGCCTATGAAGTGGGTCGGGCTTCGTACCTATCGGCTATTCATCCGATGCGCTAACAAAGTTGTAGGCTCGGGCACGACGTCGCGGTGGGAAATTAGGCAGAGTTTTTTCCAATGCCGCCGAAGGATCATGCACATCGTCGATCACGGTCGCGGTCTTCTTCTCGCCGATTCATACTCAAGTACAGATCGCGGCTAACGCTTGCTCGCGCCATGAGTTAAGAACGGTCTAAACCCATGGTGACTGCGTTACATGCGTGGTAGAGGCAACACATGGCGACCTTGTTCCAGCAATCCGTAGTCGGCGAGATCACTATGCTGAATTAATCTTGGCTCAGCAAACCGTAAAGACCCTGCACACACGTTGCCCTCCGGCGTGCCTACAACCCATTCCCCGAGTTGGGCGGGGCGTGTGTTAAACAGCGAAGTCGAATAGGCGGCACGGCAGAATGGAAACAAACTGCCGTAATTTGATGCTGTATCCGTCAACGGAAACATCATGCGCATCTGCGCTTCGTAAAATGCTTCCCATGCTTGCTGCGATCGCCGGAAAGCCCTCAAAAAATCTGCTTCCCCCTGTGTACAAACGCTCGATTTCACGCTGCGCAGTTTTAGTTACAGCGTGCCCGTAGTGCTACGCCAGCCAGCCATCGTCATCAACGATCGTCCGCACCGCCGTCAGTTTGACAATGCCTTCGCCGAAGCTGCCGCCTAACGGGTTGAATACGTCCAGATAAAAGGTCTCCGCGGGCTCGGGTATCGTGTCGCCCATAACTTCCACCGGGATCACCGCCGAGTTCTCATCTGGGTACAGATTCAGCGTGCCGCTGACGGCAATGTAGTCGCTGCCTGAAGTTGCCGTGCCGTTTCGGGTTGCGTAGTCGACGCTCAGAATCTGGTTGGGATCGCTGCGCATGCCGGTGAACTGCAGCAGGAAATAGGCGTAGCTGGTACCGCTATTGTGCTCGGCGACTTCTAGCTTGACGTCTTCGGGTTGGGTTGGCGCGTCTGGGTAGTTTGTCCGCAGGCTTTGGTCGATCCACTGTTGATAATGGCTTACCCTCTGCCAGGACGCAATTTCACCAAAGCTGCTGTTCGAATCGGAATCGATATCAGGGCTGACGGACCCTAGGCTGAGCCTTGTCGTGTAGCTGGCTACGCCAGCCACCTGGTCGTTCAGGAACGCAGGGCCACCGCTGTCGCCTGGGGCAATCAAGCCTTCTGCCCATCCCAGAGCGAGGTCGTTGCGGTCGATCAGTCGACCCAAGGCATCGTGGGTGGCGCTCCCGTCGTCAAAATCGGCTACTAGTTGGCTGCCAGCCAAGGGCGTCCAGGCCATTGCCGATCCTAGGTGGTTTTTGAGTGTTGAGGCTTCCGCATCAAAGAAATTGCTCGCAGTCAGCCGGATAGGATTTGCGGTTTCGCTGCTGGTGGCCCCGGTGGCGCCGGTGCCCGTTCGGCCGTAGCCCACCATGGTGAACGTTTGGCTTATTTCATTGGCATTGCGGTAGAGCTCGTATCGCTCGGCGGCCACTGGGGCCGCGCTGGATAACCAAACCAGGGCTAGATCGTTGTTGCTCTGCGTGTCGTGTGCCGGATGCTTGAGGATCTTCGAGCTGGTCAGAGTCTGAGTGCCGGAGCGCGTCTCAAAGGTCACCTGAGCGTTGCCATTATTTCCGTTGAATAGGTGGGCTGCCGTCAATATGGCACGGCCATCGAATAGCAGCGTACCCGTTGCGTAGTAGCCGCCGAAAGCGACCCGGACCACGCCATCGTGGCCATCGCCTGGCTGGCTGCGATACCGCGAATCGGTGTGGTGATGCGATGAAGTGATCATTTAATTAGCAGAGGCAGAATAAGCGGGATTTTTTTAACTTATAAATGGGCGCTTTTTGCATCGCTTCCGATGGTCAAGTTACGGCACCCCGCGGTTTAGCTTATCGGACTCGCCGAAGAGGATGCCGTGCGGTCGTTTTTGCACGCGACGTCTTCAAAATTCTTAAACAGAAAAATCTTGGTATGAGTGAAATACGTATGCAATGTGCTGGGGGGCACGTTAGAAAAAATCGAGTTGTAGCGCCCGACTTCAGAGTAGCCATTTTCGGTCTTCAATTGGCGCAGTGCGTCCGCGGAATATTTATCTCCGGCCGAAGGGAACTCTAAAAGAGTAGGACCGCACTCCACGGTTATTTGCTTTCTTAGGCCGGGGTAATCCGCAGTCCAGCTAATTTGCGTTGCCTGTACGCCGAACCGTGCCTCGACGCTCGCTCTGATACCCGCCAAGCGGCTTGCTTGGTTTCCAGGAAGCTCAATAAGCATCAAATTCAGCGTGGTTTTAACCGAGGGAAGGGCAATGACGACAAGGGCCGCTAGCAGCACAACTCGTTTCGCCCCTAAGCTTGCTCGTAAAACGTGTACGGTCCTTAGTAGGCCGTATGCCGAAAAAATCAAGACGAAAGGCAAGATATGGCTAAAGTTGCGCTCAAAGAAAGTGGCATATGAACCGAAACGTATCGCGAAAATCAGTACGAACAGTATTACAAAGAACAGTCGAAATTTTCGTTCATGCAGAACCCACAGGGCACCGACGGCACAAAATAGAAGAATGAGCGTCCCGCTTGTAGAAGTGAAGTATTGAGCCGAATAGATGATTCGATCAACAAAGCTGCCATCGCCCAAGCCGTGCGGCCAATGCCCTATGCTGTACTGGCTGCTCAAGGCCAAAACGCCGGCCGCGAAGTGATCTGCATTCAGCACGGCATATGGGGCAGCAATCAAGAAGCCGCTTGCCGCTCCAAGCAGAATGATGGGAAGCCTGCGTGGGAGGGCGTGGAAGCACACTTTCACATAGTGGACAAGTTCGTCGAAAAGCCCTGCGCCTGATTGCGCCGGTTTCTGTGTGGGTAATAACAGAAACGGTAGCAAAGCAAGCATAGATACTTTGGTGGCGACTAAAACTCCGAAGACGAAGGCGGCGGCGAATAAGTAGCGCGCCGGACTGGCCGCTCGAATCCCCGTTATATAGACGCAGAATAACGTTAGGGCGGTAACAAAGGTTTCCGGTCGCGCGTAAAGGCTATCTTGATACAACAACGGAGCTATCGCGCCCAACAATGCGGCACATAACCCCACTGCCACACCAAAGAACTGACGGCCCAACATAAAGATAAAGAAGACCGTCAAAATTCCTAGAATACCGCTCCACGCACGTAACGCTTCCAACGCCGAATACTCGTTTGATATCGGCACTAGTCTTGCAAGGTGTAGTACGCCGGACGAACTTAATAAGTAGCCGGAGAAATTATATTGCGGATACTTAAAATGGTTTGGTAAGTCGGCATTGAGCCAGTTGGTATCGAATGTTTTTTGTTCCGATATCATCTGCGTGACGCTGACGCTTATTTCTTCATCGGGGTGCCAATACGAATACGAAAGGGACGTCAGCCGTATCGCCGCCGCAAGAGTGATGATGATGGCCAATAATAAGTAGTCGGATAACGCTATATTTTTTCTTAAGCCGATCATTGACTGGTATGTTGTCCATATTGGCGCAAAGGAAGTAGGTTCCTATGCTTTGTATCGGTTTACTTAGCTAATCGGCGGACCGCCAAGTGATGGCTTTTTATTAGGTAGGCGGATTATATCTGATACATATGATTATGTTTAGATACTTTTATGGGCGCAGCATAGCGTAACGGCGGCTTTAGGCAGCCTTCAGGGTTATAGGCTCGGCAAAGTTGCGCAAACACTTACCGTTGAGGCACTAACGTATGCCCATGCTACTTTCCGCCTATCGAGGCATTCGTACTACGTAAATTTGGGTTCATTGATGGTTGTGTCGGTAGCGCTTCATAGCTAAAATGCAACAGTTGCTTTTTGTTGCTTTAAAGATTTATTACGTCTTGCTACTACAGCCTACATGGTCCTAACTTTTGCTTAAATCTGGTTACTGCATCTAACGTGTTACACCTTGCAATTCCCTAAGATACCTTAGACCGTACAGCCGATGTCTGTTCCGGTCTTCTTTTTATCTTTTGGAGCTTCGTGTGGCCTCTTCCATTTCTCTTTTCAACCTTCAGTGGTACCTCGACCACAATCCGGACATCGCTGCTGCCGTCCGCGAAGGCGCGATCGATGCACTTCAGCATTTCGAACAGTTCGGTAAAGCTGAAGGGCGTTCTGCAACCCCTTTTTTTGACACGCAGGAATACCTGCTAAAGAACCCCGACGTCGCTGCCGTAGTGGATGCGGGCGAGATCACGGCTTTTGATCACTTTGTCCAGTTTGGCGCGGCCGAAGGTCGGTCGCCCGTTGCATTATTCGACACGGATTTCTACCTGTCGCAAAACCCGGATGTGGCCGCAGTCGTAGAAGCCAAGGCTATGACCGCCGTAGAGCACTTTGTTCTTTTTGGCCGCGGTGAGCCCCGCCAAATAACGCCGACCGTAAACCTGGCGGCTTATCTTGCAGCTAATCCGGACGTGCAAGAAGGTGTAGATGCAGGCCAGATTTCTGCCTTTGAACATTTGATTCAGTTCGGCCTTGGCGAAAATCGGGATCTGGGCAACGGCCTGTCGTTGGAAGAGTTCAAAAACGATCCCGTATTCAAGGCCGCCTTGGCAACGGGCAACCCAAAAGCGGCGCTAGAACGCGTTGCTGAAGTGGCTCCTTTCATCCCTGCATTCGAAGCGCCGGCCGGCTGGACACCACCCGCTGACACGCCGATCCCCACGGGCTTCGTACCTGTAGAGGGCACGACTTTGGTGGTTCCACCTTCGGTCGAAGTGCCACCCGGTACGGAACTGCCTGACGCCTTCATTCCACCCGGCCAGACGTTAACGCTTACCGCCGCGACGAACGAGCTTACAGGTGATGCTGGTCACGACACCTTCTCTGCACCGCTTGGTACGTTGCAGTCTACGGACGTTCTAGATGGAAAAGCGGGTAACGATACGCTCAACGCGACGTTGACCGGTGGCGTCATTAAGCCAACGATAAACAATATCGAGAACATTAACCTTACCGTTTCCGCCGTCGGCGGTAGTGCAATTGATCTGTCGGATTCCGTCGGTTCCGGGTCGGCGATTAGCATTACTGGTTCGGGCCGTTCAGAAGTCGCTGGCCTGACCGTGGCAGGCAATAACAATATCTCGTTCGACAAATATGAAGGCGCTTCGGTCCTTTCTTATAAGTCGGAAGAATTTGGCGGAGAGAAGGACGAAATTACCGTCAACCTATCCAATGCTGATGTGCGCCTGGGTCTTATCCAAGTCGGATCGGGAAGTGGCGCTATCGAAAACTTGACGCTAAACAGCGACGGCACCGCGGCAAATAAGTTTTCTTCCGTATGGTCCGGTAGCCTGTCATCAGGTCGCACTGGCGTCAGCTCGATGACGTCTCCCGGCGAAGGCGGACACAACATCAATCAATACACGGTTAAAGGTACACAGTCGATTGCGATGACGTTCGATGAAGGCTCCTTTATGAACGGCATGAAGATCGACGCGACTGGTTTGGCGGAAGGTGCTGTAGCAACCGTACGTGCCGATGCGAACGGCAACGACGACTTTTCTCCAGCCTTAACGTCAGAGAGGGCTTATGAGCTGGCTAATGTGAAAGGCGTCGAAAAATTCGAGCTGTTTAGTAGCGGTGCCGACATCAATGCTGCACGCACATTGAAGAACGTTGAGTTGACCACCCAGGTGGTTGCCGCAGCCGGTGTAAGCGCACTGACCGTCAATACAGCTGGTGCTACGGGCACGGCCGACACCTTCACGCTGGCGCTTGATCACTCCAAAGCCGATACCGGCGTAACGCTTAAATTGGCCACGATCAACGGTGTGGAAACGCTCAATCTGATCAGTGAAGGAGCAGCAGTAGACGGCAGCAACCTTATTAACAGCCTGGCTGGTAACTCGCTTTCAGCGGTGAACATCAGCGGTTCGTCTGCTTTGGGCCTTAACGTTACTGCGGCGGCAGGTAAAACACTTACCGTCGATGGCAGCACAGCGACTGGCAAACTGGCTATCTCCGCGATTGTTGATGCAGCGGGCAGCTTTGTCATTAAGGGCGGCTCAGCTGACGATACCCTGACGGGTGGAGCAGGTACCGACACCTTCACGGGCGGTGCTGGTGCCGACACGTTCGTGTTTGGCGCTAATGGATCGGTTATCGGGAAGGCCCTAGATGTCGTAACGGACTTCAAAGCTGGTTCTGACGTCCTGAAGTTTGGCGCTGATACTGCTTTGACCGCTGCCGACACGAGCCTACTTATTAAGGGCGTGAACGTTAATACCAGCGCGAAAGGTTTGATTACCTTCCACGCGGACGACAACGACCTCGACTCGAAGATTGCCGCGATCCAGGCAGACACTGAGCTTGACGTTGCGAACGCTGTTGGCTTCTTTGAGGATGCAGGTAATACTTATGTGTATTACGCAGGTGCAGCCGCCGGGAATGAAGACGATCAACTGATCCAGTTGACTGGTGTGAAAGGTTTGACCGGAATGACGGCTGGTGCCGAAACGACTCTTGCCTAAGTAAGGTCAAGCTGCTTGTGGTGGTCTTATGGTTTCTTGGTAATTCGCCACGAGCGCAAGCTTTAGCATCAACCCCAAATCAGGACGTTCCTGATTTGGGGTTTTTGTTCTTCCTAAACCGAATGGCGCTAAGAATCAGGCAATAGAGCGCCCTTCAGCTTGACCGAAATCGATCCAGTGCTCTAAGGGATTAATGCCGACAAGCGCGACATCGGGATTTGCATTGAGATAAGCGCCTGTGTCGAAAGCCGAAGACGGACTGCGGCCTTCCGCCCAACCGAGATTGTAGTAATGCGCAGACGGGTTGATGCCCGCTGCTGCCACGTCGGGATTCTGTTGCAAATACCAGTCGGTATCCATCCACGCATTGGAATCACGGCCTTCTTTCCAGCCGAAGGTTGCATAGTGGGCCGACGGATTGATTCCGGATGCTGCAACGTCGGTGTTTTGCTGCAAATACCAATCGACATCCATCCAGGAAATGGAATCACGTCCCTCCTTCCAGCCGTGGTCCTGGAAGTGAAGTAGCGGATTTAGATCGGCGGCGGCGACATCGGGATTTTTCTGCAAATACCACGCAATATCGAACCAATCATTAGGGTTTCTACCTTCTCGCCAACCGTGGTTGCTAAAGTGCTCGTCCGCACTGACGCCGCTGGCCGCAACATCGGGATTGCTCGCCAGGTAAAAGGCGTCGTCAAGACCCTCTACGTTGGCGACAGGCGGCACAACGGGCTGCGGCGGGGGTACTGGGGTACTGGCAAGCTGCGTTAGCTCGGCCTCACGTAGGCTAAAGTGAGTAATAAGATTATGGAGATCCGCTGAAGTCGTTCCGGCGGGCAACATGCCTTCGTTCACGAGCTGCGACGTCGACAAATTGCCCAAATAATTAGGGCTGCCGCTCATAAAGGAAAGAATTTGCGAAAGCGAAAATATACCGTCGCTCAGCTGAACCTCTTCGATTCGTGAAGAGCTCGACATCCAGTTGGCTATCATGACTTGCTGACCGGAAATCAGATCGAAAGCAAGAAGATGGCTGCCATCTACGGTCCCAAAATAGGTATACGGGTTATTAACCCCCATGCCGGTAGCGATCACTCGATCGTGACCACCGCTGTCCAGTATGGTGATAGCCGAATTGTAGGCAGCGACATAGGTGTCATTGCCTTTTCCACCGACCATAACATTGTAGTCGCCGCCCGTAACGGCAGTAATGGTGTCGTTACCGTCTAGTGCATAGGTAATTTGGTATGCGCCAGCACGAAGAGCGTCGCTATTAAGACTGCCGATTTGCTCTGGAAGGCTTTCAATGAACGTACTAGCCATGCTTGAAGATATCCTTTATTTGGGGTGGAAAGGGAAGTGGGAAACGTGCGGAGGGGACATTCCACGTTCATGGTTCTGTCCCTGTGCTGAAAGCAGCTTGAGCTCGGGCTGTTCTGCAGAACAGCCCCATGTCCCTGGCGGGACACGCTGATCTCATGATATCAGCAGCGGTACGGGTGGGGACTCTATGTCGAAGGCGCAGGAATGTTAAATATCGTAACATCCGTGTTTCGAGAAATAGCAGGCATTATTCCTGTAGGAACTCAGTATGTCTTTCTTTCAAAAACACCTTAATTTGTCATCGAAGCCGTACCTGGGCGCCAGTGCGGATCAATTGAAAGCGGGTGACTTCAATAACGATGGCCATACCGATTTCGTCGTTGCTCAGATTCACTCTGAAAGTTTAGGATCTACGCCTGCGCAGCTTCAGGTCTTTATGGGTGATGGCAAAGGCGGTTTCAGCGACCAGACCGATACGATGTTTGCCTCCGGGCTGCCGTGGATCAATTACGTCGCGCGTATGATTGTGGCGGACTTTAATGGCGACAACGTGGACGACATTTTTGCCATCGACAATGGAATAGATAAACCTCCTTTTACGGGCGGCCAGAATAAGCTATTTCTATCCTCCGGAGGAAAGCTCCTAGACGCGACGCATAACCTGCCGCAGGGAATGAAAAACAACCATGGAGCCTCGGCGGGCGACATAGACAATGACGGTGATTTGGATATTCTTGTCAACGCCTTGATGAATGATGGAAACGATTTGCAAATTAACGATGGCAATGGCGTATTCCGTTCGGCCGGCTATTTATTGCCCGATCTGACCATGGTTAATCCGTGGTCCGGGGTCGGGCGTGTCGTTAAGACCAATACATGGTCTGGTTTGATTGATGTGAATAACGACGGCTGGCTCGACATGATCCTGGGTGGTTGGGATAACGGCAACGCCGGCAAAACCGAGCTATATCTGAATGATGGTAAGGGAAGCTTTGCCCACTCAACTGCCATACCGCTGCCTCCCACAGGTATTCCAGGCGAGAGCATTATGGATATCAAAAGCATCGACCTGAACGGGGATGCGCTACCGGATTTAGCGCTGTCTATAACCAGTGGCGGCAGTGCTGACGTGTTCTATCACACTCCCTACATGCAGTTGCTGGTCAACAAGGGCGATGGAGTTTTCGTTGATGAGACGGCGCTACGCTATGCGCAAAGCACGGCGCCGCAGCCCCTTACCATGTGGTACAAGTCCCTGGAGATCATCGATCTGAACCGTGACGGTTACCCCGATATTTTGATGGATGACCAGAATATGGGCTCGACCATTTTACTGAATGACGGTAAAGGCCGCTTTGCAAAAGTGTTGGAATTGCCTGAAGGGCGAGACCCTAACATGTATGTCTACTCGGTCGTTGCTGCAGGAGATTTCAACGGTGACACCATGCCGGATCTGGTGCTTTCGATATATGGCGGATATGGTGGCTTCGATGTCTATTTGAATCAACTCAGCGGCCCTTCGGGGCTGGGCAAACTCAATGGCAAATACGACGATTCGGCCATGTATCGCTTTTATAACAAGGTCACGGGTACGCACTTTTATTCTGGGTCCAAACAGGAAGTCGAATCGGTGTTGTTGAGCATGCCCGATTTTTCTTTCGATGGCCCGGCGTTTAAAAAGAGTACCGTTGCTGACGACCTGGTGGATGTGTTCCGCTTCTACAACACACAGACCGGCACGCACTTGTATACCGCTAATCGCGCCGAAGCAGATAACATCAGGGCCACCCTTCCGGTGTACGACGACGAAGGCGTTGCGTACCGGGCGCACGCTGAGCAGTCCGAAGGCACCGCGGCACTTTATCGCTTCTTTAATACCGAAAGCGGAACGCATTTCTATACCGCCAACGCCGCCGAGATGGAATCTGTAAAGATTCAGCTGGCCGGCACCATGTCGTTCGAAGGCATTGCTTATTACGTGGATATTTGATCGCGATACACTAAAGTCTGACTTCCAGACATTACGCGCTCGAAAGGATCACGAACTTATGGTTAGCCCATCCGACAACACCGAAACCTCTTATTGGCTTAGTAAACAGCTCAATATCACCTTTAGCCCCTACGAGGACCGCCTGATCATCAGGGCAGAGCGCGGGAAGCACGGTGTGGCCAACTTGCTGTTGACCCGTCGGATGGTGATGATTGTGTTGAACCAGCTTTTAGGCAGTTTGCCCGAGTTATCCGGGCTTAACAAAACCCCAGCCCAATATTGGCAAGATGTGCTGCAGATGTCGCATCAGCAGGCCATGGAAGCCAAGACGGAAGCCGACGACGCCACGGCGACGGCGGCAGCGGCACAGGTCGCGACAGAAGCTCCCGCGAAACCCGACGCTGAAGCCGTGCCCAAGCAGACGGCTTCGCCCGCTATTTATTTGGCAACCGAGCTCACCGTGCAGCGCGACGATAAGCAGCTGGTCCTGGCGTTCAGGGGCTTGCCCATGCCCAGGGCGATGACAGACCCATGCAAGCACGAATCGGTGTTCGCATCGCCTTTGCAGCTGGACCACGTTCACCAGTTGATACAGCTGCTGATTACTAAAGCACAAGAAGCTCAGTGGCATTTACCGCTGGACCTGCCTTGGCTTGAAAGCCTCAAGACGCAGGCCAGCGAGGTTGGAGTGCCGACGGTTCATTAATCGGGCACGCCGCGCCGCCGGGGCAAAAACCTTATGGCGGCGCAGCTTATAATGTCGCTCCCAAGGGCGGTCTAGGTTCAGGCCGCCCTTGGCTATGTGGATCTGGATGTGCCGCTTCATTACTTTAGCGATGTGCATTCAGGCGAACCAGACAAGGATGCTCGAATGCCCGATATTAAAGTCGTTTCACGCGAAAGCCATGCCGATAAGCGCTGGCAGCGTTACACCTCGTATTCATTCGCCGACGGTGACGCCGTGGCGCAGCTGGTCGTGCAAGAGCTGCCAAAGGCCGCCATGGTCCTGCCTGTGGGCTTTGTTGCCGTAGGCGATGGCTTTCTGCCGGTTGCGGTACAAGGCCTTCAGCCCGGGAAAAACTTGCTGGTGGCGGCCGATGGACGGTGGCTCGGTGGCTACATACCGGCCGCGTACCGCAGTTATCCCTTCATGCTGGCCAATACTGAAGACGGCCAGCAGGTGTTGTGCTTTATCGAAGACAGCGGCCTGTTGTCCGACACCGAGGGCGAAAGTTTCTTTGCAGAGGACGGCGAACCGGCCCAATCGGTCAAAGACGTATTGAACTTCCTGACGCAGGTGTTCGCCAATCGGCAAGCCACCCAGCGTATTTGCGAGGCGCTGCAAAAACATAATTTGATACAGCCCTGGCCCATAACACTACAAACGGACGCGGGCGAACAGGTGGTGGAAGGGCTGCATCGCATCGACGAAGCGGCGTTGAACAGCCTTTCAGCGGAGGCCTTTGACGAAGTCCGCCAGGCAGGCGCCTTACCGGTGGCCTATTGCCAATTGCTGTCCATGCAACATCTGCCGAAATTGGGCCAACTGGCGCAGGCGCATGCGGCACAACAGCTTACATCGCTGGAAACGCCCGATGGCGAACTTGACCTGGAATTTTTGAATGACGGGGGTACGATCAGCTTCGGCGGTTTGCGTTAAAACAACAGTCTGACTTACCGGAAACGCTGGCTGTGCAACGATCACAACCCCTATGCAGACTGAATGCCACACCTGCATAAGGCGACGTAGGCCATTAGGCCTACGTCACAATTTATTCCGCTGATGGGCTGATACAGCGTGATATAGTTAACAGCCTTTTCATAAAAATACTAGACGTTTCTCGTTATTTCATGCATGTAACCGCCGTTATGTGCCGCCTACAGGTCATTCCATGAAGCCATCCCGTCGCACCGAATTGGGCGAAGTGCTATACCGTTTTCGCAAGACGTTCTACAGCTTGGCTGCATTCAGCTGTGTGATCAACGTGCTGGCGCTTACACCATCGCTTTACATGCTGCAGGTTTACGATCGGGTATTGGCAAGCAGCAACCAAACCACGTTGCTGATGTTGACCATCCTGGTCCTGGGTTTGTACTTGTTGTCTGGCTTGCTGGAATTTGCCCGGTCCTCGGTACTGATTCGTGTCGGCAATCGCTTCGACATGATGCTGAACGACCGTGTTTTCACGGCCTCGTTCGAACGCAATCTGCGCAAGGCTGGCGGTAACCCATCGCAAGCGGTGCACGACCTGACCAATGTGCGGCAGTTTCTTACTGGCAATGCGCTTTTCGCCTTTTTCGACGCGCCATGGACGCCCATCTATATTGGCGTAACCTTTATGGTGCACCCGCTGCTAGGTCTAATCACCTTGGGCGGCTCGATCATTCTTTTCGTCCTGGCCTACGTCAATAATGTGGCCACGCAAAAGCCCTTGGCCGAAGCGAACCAGGCCTCGATCGCTGCCGGTTCCTTCGCCAACAATCACTTGCGTAACGCCGAAGTCATCGAAGCCATGGGCATGCTGCCCGGGCTGCGCTCGCGCTGGTTTGGCCAGCATCGGCGCGTACTGCTGCTGCAAACGTTGGCGTCCGATCGCGCGGCGCGCATCAGTACGGTGACCCGGTTCGTTCGTATCTCCCTGCAGTCGCTTATATTGGGCGCGGGCGCCTTGCTGGTGATCGAAGGCTCGATCACGGCCGGCATGATGATTGTTTGTTCGATTCTTATGGGCAAGGCCCTGGGCCCCGTTGAACTGGCCATCGGCACCTGGAAACAGTTGTTGTCCACCCGCGTGGCGTATGCCCGGCTGGACGAAATGCTGAAGGAAGCGCCTCCGCGTGGCACCAGCATGAGCCTTCCCGCGCCAAAAGGGCAGTTGTTGCTTGAAAACGTGTTCGCCACGGCGCCAGGCAGCCAGCTGCCGATACTTAAGGGCTTAAGCTTTGCCATCGGTTCGGGCGAAGTTGTGGGCATTATCGGGCCTTCTGCCTCGGGCAAGTCGACTCTGGCGCGCTTATTGGTCGGCGTTTGGCAGGCCAAGGGCGGCCACGTGCGCCTGGACGGCGCCGATGTGTTCTTGTGGAATAAAGACGAACTGGGCCCGCATCTGGGTTATTTGCCGCAAGACATCGAACTGTTCGAAGGCACCATCGCAGAAAACATTGCACGCTTTGGCGAAGTCGACCACGAAAAAGTCATTCTGGCTGCCCAGCGCTCGGGTGTGCACGACATGATTTTGCGTCTGCCCAAGGGTTACGACACCCGGCTTGGCGTTGATGGCGCGTCGCTGTCGGGCGGGCAAAAGCAACGCATTGGCCTGGCGCGCGCCATTTACGGCGATCCGGCCTTAGTGGTTCTCGACGAACCGAACTCGAATCTGGACGACGTGGGTGAAGCGGCACTGGTTGACACCGTCAATGAACTGAAATCCCGCGGAACAACCGTCGTCGTTATTACACACCGGATGAACATCCTTAATGCGGTCGACAAGCTACTGGTGATGCGTGAAGGCACGATGACCCTGTACGGGCCTCGCGAAGACGTACTCAAAGCGCTACGCCAGCAGCAGTTGCAGGCGGCTGCCAGCGCGCCGACACCGCTACATGTAGTTGCCAAAGGCCAGGTTTGATATGAATTGGTTCAAGAATAAAAACGCTGATTACTTCGACGAATCAGCCGAAGTGGATATGAATTCCCAGTCGCCCATGCGCTGGGGCCTTGCGGTACTGATCCTGGGTTTCGGCGGCTTCGCCTTGTGGGCAGCGTTTGCGCCCCTGGACGCCGGTGTCCCGGCTAACGCCACGGTTGAAGTCGCCGGTAACCGTAAAAGCATTCAGCATCTGGAAGGCGGCACGATAGACGAAATACTGGTGCGCGAAGGCGACGAGGTCAAGGCAGGCCAGATTTTGCTGCGCCTTAATCGTACCCGCTCCGAAGCCGAGCAGGGCGTGATCAGCTCGCAATACATCACCGCCAAGACCATCGAAGCACGCCTGCTGGCAGAGCGCGACGGCGCGCCTGGCATCGTTAACGACCCCCAAATGGTGTCTCGCTTTAAAGGCGATTCGCGCTTTGTTGAGGCCGCGCGTGCCCAGGAACGTCTGTTCCAGACACGCCAAGATGCCTTGAAGGGTGAAATCGCCATTCTGCAGGAAAATCAGCGCGGCGCTGAAGCTCAGTTAAAAGGACTTGGCCAGGTACAGACCAGCCGCAAGTCTCAAATTGGCTTCATCAATCGCGAATTGTCAGGCGTGCGCCAACTGGCCAAGGAAGGCTATTTGCCGCGGAACCGCATGTTCGAACTGGAACGCGACGCCGCTCAGCTTAATGCCGCGCTGTCTAACGACATGGTGGAAGCAGGGCGGGTTCGCAATCAGATCTCCGAGCTGAAACTGCGCATTTTGCAGCGCAGCCAAGACTACCAAAAAGAAGTGCAGTCGCAGTTATCCGACGTACAAAAAGAGGCGTCGGCATTGGGCGACCGCCTGGCCGCATTGGATTACACCGTGCGCGAAACCGACATACGCTCGCCCATAGACGGCGTGGTTCAAAACTTGAAGGTTCACACGGTGGGCGGCGTTATTGGGCAGGGCACCCTATTGATGGAAGTTGTGCCGCAAGACAATGCTTATTTGGTGCAAGCCCAGGTGCCGGTTCAAACAATCGACAAGGTGCACGCTGGACTTGACGTGGAAATTACTTTCCCGGCGTTCAATCATTCGAGCACACCCAATATTCCGGGCAAGGTATTGACCGTTTCGGGCGACCGCTTCACCGACGAGGCGACCAACATGCCTTACTACCGTGCGCAAATCAAGCTGACACCCGAAGGCGTGCAAATGTTGGGCGACAACGTGATGCGCGCGGGTATGCCGGCGTCGGTGCTGATTCGCACGGGCGAACGCACCATGCTCAGCTATTTGCTAAAACCCATGCTGGAACGCTTGAACAAGTCGTTCAAGGAGCAGTAATCATGCGTGTGCTGCCGACTGTTGCGCGCTTTGTCTGCGCGCTGGCATTGGCGTCTGCCTCGTTGGGGGTGCAGGCTGCAAAAGCTGCACCCCCAGCCAATACTGAATCGTCGGGCTTAACCCTGTCGCAAGCCTGGCGGGCCACTCTGCAAAATGACCCAACCTACCAAGCTGCCATCAGCGAACGCGAAGCGGGTCAAACCAATCGGGCGATAGGCCGCGCGGGCTTGCTGCCGCAAGTTAGCGCATCCCTGGGGCGCAATAAAATTCGCGGCACGCTGGACGAACCGGGGCCCGGCGGCAATACCGTCGGTTCTGACCTTAACTACCCGTCGCGCACCAACGAAATCCGGGCAACCCAAACGGTTTTCAACTGGAGCCGCATTGCGGAGTATCGCCAAGGCCAGGCGCGCGCCGACTATAGCCTGGCCGTGTTCGACACCAGGGCGAAAGACACGTCGCTACGCCTGATCAATCGCTATTTTCAGGTCTTGCTGTCTTACGAAAACGTTTCCCTGGCCCAAAGCAAGCTGGACGCCAACGAGAAACAAATTACCGTGGCGCAGCGCCGCTATGATGGCGGCGAGGGAACCGTGACTGACGTGCATGAAGCAAAGTCGCGCCGCGATCTGGCCCGGGCCGATTTGATCAAGGCGGAAGACGCGTTGGTCGTAGCCCGCCGGGAACTGCAGGAAATGGTAGGCAGCGCGCCATTGCGTATCAGCATGCTCAAACGCGACTTCAAACCCGGTGTACTGATACCGGCTACGCAAGAAGATTGGCTGGTCGCAGCCATGGCGGGCAACTCCGAAATCCGTAGCGGCCAAGAGGGCGTGCGCATATCGGACCAGGAAGTCGACCGTACATTTGGCGGCCACCTGCCTACCTTGGACATCGTGGCGGCAAGGCGTGTGGTGTCGGGCGAGACGATATCGACCCGCGACCAGGACAGTTCTACAAATTCCTTCGGTATCCAGGTGGCTTTGCCTATTTTTTCGGGCGGATTGACCAGCGCCCAGGTAGGACAGGCGCGTCATAATCGTGACCGCGCCTCGCAAGAGCTGGCAGCCACCCGGGAACGAGTTGCCGTGGAAGTCACCCGTCAGTATCAGGCGGTGGTCAGTGGTGCGCAACGCATCAGCGCTTTGGTCACTGCAGTGGAGTCCAGCGCCGAGGCCCTTAGAGCGATCGAGATGGGTTACCAGGCCGGTACTCGCAGCATTGTCGACATACTTGATGCCCAAGACTTGTTGTACCAGTCGCGGCTGGATCTTACTCAGGCGCGCTTGCAGTATGTGCTGGCGCGGCTGTCGTTGGCCGGCGCGGCAAGCACACTGGACGCCAGGGCCATCGATTCCGCCAGCGATGCCTATTTCGGTCCGGAACAAGTGATCCTGCGCTAGGTTGTGGCGCCAGGATCGTGCGGGCATGAGCCTGGGCCTTGGTATGATCTGATCCGAATTACAGATTTGGGGAAGGATGGTGCTGCATAAATCAGACTGGAAGTCAGGCGCGCCAAAAGGGCGTAGTCAGGGTATCTTGGACCGACTGGCCGGCGCATGGCTATTAGTGCTTGGGCTGCTTGTGTTCTTCAGTACCATTTATGGTGTGGTGCATTATTTTTCCCCGCTGCCCTATTCAGATCAATGGATAGGATCCATCGGGTTCTTGCAGCAACTTGCCGACGGCAATACCGCGGCATGGTGGGTGCCCCACATGGAACACCGCATCGTGTTGGCGCGCGTGTTTTTCTGGCTTGATGCCAATTGGTTTGGCGGCCGCAATGTATTCCTGTTCGTGGCCGCCGTCCTACTGCAAAGCCTGACGGCCATGGTTTTTATTACGCAGGCCGCGCAGGGCCGCCGCCGTGGATCTATCTTCCTTATTGCCGGCCTTTGCCTGGTCTTGTTGTTTTCGTGGATACAGTACGAGAACTTCACGTGGGGCTTCCAAAGCCAATTCATCGCTGTCTACCTTTTTGCGCTAATGGCGTCTGCGGTATTCAGCCGCGGCATCAACGACGGCCGCCCACGTATGCCCGCACTGTACTGGTCTATTGTGCCGGCCGTACTCGCGACCGTGTCCATGGGCAACGGACTGCTGGTGTTTCCATTGCTGGTATTCCAGTCGCTGCTGTTAAGGCGGCCGCTTAAGGAATTGGCCGTGCCCCTGATAGCGGGCGCGGTCGTAGGCTTGGTGTACTTCACCGGGTTTACCAAGCCCGATATTGGATTGCCATCGGTTCCCCTGGCCGACGCCCTGTGGCTGGTGCCGCACTTTTTCTTGTCATTCATGGGAAGCGCCACGTACTTCCTGATTCAGGACTTTACCGTCAGCGCTTTGTTTGGCCTGTTTTCGCTGGTCGCGATGCTGGCGATGACCTTCAGCCTTTACCGCCACCGCAAGGTCACTCCCTACCGTTCCTTCTTGATCGCTGGTTACGCCTTTATAGCGATCGCCGCGCTGGCCGCGGCCACTGGGCGCTATCCCCTGGGCCTGGGCCAGGCCGTGGTAAGCCGCTACGGGACGCCCATGCTGATCAGTTGGGCATGCCTGTTCCTGCTGGCCTATGACGTTGCCGTAAAGGCGGCGCTGCGGCGCGCCGTAGTGCTTGTTGCTGTGGGTCTGGCCACATGGGTTGCGACGTATCAGCACAACGTTAACAACGACGCGCCTGAACTGTTCAGGCGCGACCTGGCCGTGCTGTCGATAAAGGCCGGTATCGACCGGCCTGATCTGACGTCTGCCGTTTTCTTTGCGGATCAGCGCAATTACTTAATGGAACAGGCGCGCTTCGCGGCTGAAATCAATTTTGGTCCCTATGGGTCAGGGTGGTTGCACGACGCTGGCGTCGTCAAGTTTGATCCTGCGCGTGTAGATCCCGCCATGTGTACCGGAAGTTACGACATGCTCAGGCGTTTGCCCGAAGGCATGGATGCCGCCGGCTGGGTTGTGTTGAAGCGCCCTACAGCCGATCGGGTTCTGATCCTGTTGGTCGATGGGGCCAACGCCACCGTGGGCTACGGTGTATCGGGAGCCATACGGGACGATGTCAATGCGTACTCGGGCGTCGGGCGTTACCGGGGCTGGATGGGCCTTATCAAAGCTGGGGCATCTCCGGCCAAAGCATACGCCTATGATCAAGGGAAGTTCTGTGAACTTCCTCGCGGACCAGGCGTATCGCTGGACTGAAGGGACGGTATGACGTGGCCGATGGAGCAGCGCGAGGCGCCATCTATCCCCAGTTCATTTCCTCATGTTCTGTGATTACAACGTTGCCTTCCGAGAGCGTCAATTGTTTGAACAAGTTGGGGGTTCCGACGATTTCGATGATGAGATCAGCGTCCGTGATGTGATTATCGTCATTGGCGTCAATGACCAGAAAGCGTCCTTTGGCTTTGTTGCCTATGCTGATATACATAGCGTCAATCCCGCCTAAAGGGCCGCCGGATTGGTAGTAGTTGTCCAATTGGGTTAGAAGGGCATCTCCATTCGTGTCGGGCACGTCGCCTGTGTAGTCCTCGATTGTTCGTACTGAAGTAATGTCCAGCCATAAATCAAAAATATCGCCAGAGGTAATAGTGACCGTATCAAAGCCGGTAGCGGCTGCGGCGGTGTTCACCACCGTAGAGTCGCTGACTCCTTCGTACTTATAAACATCGTTGCCTGCGCCGCCATCAAGAGAGTCGCTGCCCGAACCGCCTTTAAGGGTGTCGTTCCCTGATCCCCCCGTCAGTGTATCCGCACCCCTTCCGCCACCTATCGACACGTCAAAACCCGCTCCACTTGCGGTGCTTACGCTGATATTGCCTGGCAAGCTATTTGCATCGACATCGCCCTTGAGGTTAATTATGCGAAACCAATCCTTGGTCGTCGCCTCATGCGGGAAGGGTGTGAGTGTCAGGATTGCGTTATCAGCCATGGCGCCGACGTCGACCGTGATCTTACCGATTGCGTCAGTGTCGTAACGCAGCGTGGTATTGCCGTTACCAGTGACGATGGTGTGGATGCCTGCGGGGAAAAATTGCTCTCCGAGGTTCACTTTGTTAACGCCGAACAACTGGACGGTTTCAACGCTTTGGACATTGCTAAAATCATCGTGGAAATTATTTCCGTTGAATGAACCGTCCGTTAAGGTGTCGACCTCCGTGGTGAACTCGATGGTGTCGATGCCGTCACCGCCGACTACGGAGTTAACTTGGCGCAATACAAGATTGTCTTTGAACACAAATCGATCTGCGCCTTTGCCACCATTAAAGGTCCCGCCAGCTGCGGTATCTAAGTTAAAAACATCGTTCCCCTGGCCGCCGACCAGCGCTCTAGAGTAGTCGGCGCCGCTAACATTAAACGTAAGGACGCCGCCCGCAGCGTTAAGGTTAGACAATTCCGTCGACGGAAATTCGTCTTGCAAAGCCACTGTTGCGGTCAAGTTGTTAAGCGCCATGCGCTGCAGTAACGAAATTTCGGTTAAGCCAAGGGTTCCGGAAATCGTTACGGCTTGGGCTGCGACCAGCAGGGACTCTACCCCTGGAGCGAATCCATCAATCGAAAATAGGTTGTCTTTCGTGTCGTGAATCGTATAGGTATAGTTCGCCGCATTGACGGCATGGCTCAGCAGGGATGCGTGCGCGATCTCGATATCGCTTAACAACATAGCGGTATCGGTCAGCGTAAAAGAGCCCGTCCCGCCGATGTTCAGGGTCTTCAAAGTATTAAAGGCGCCGGATAGGTTGATGGTGGCAAAGACCAGTCCCTTAACATTCAACGTGGGGACTTTGACCGGTGCGCCAGTGCTGGGCGTGAATACGTAGTCAGCACCGCTTATTGCGATGCTTACGTTGCCATTTCCGCCGGAAAGCGTCCAGAAGCCTGCCTGTGCGCCTGTACCCTCGATCACTGTAAAATTCGGTATTGTTGCCCCGCTACCATTATCCGGGGCTACAGGCTGAACGAACGTATCGGGCAGTTTAGTGCCTACAGGCACGATTACCCCTGCCGGGACTTGCAGCTTTACCCCTGAAGGGGGAACAAAGTCCACCGGAATTGTTGTGTTCGCCGGAGGCGTCCAGCCGGCCGGCGCGACAAACGAGGGGAAGAACGGTGCAACGTCGGCGACCCATTGCCAGGCGCCATGGCTATCGCCACTGGCCATCGCTTGCATGAATGTCGGGTCATCGGCGAAGTTACGAAGGCTGACGCCGTTGCCTAGGTCGCGCCCTTCGTTAAGACCGAATACCATTAAGTGAACCATGGCCGTAACAGTACCCCCTTGCACCGCAACCGCTACATCCGGGTTGGCCTGCAAATAGGCGGCTACATTGAATTCAGGAGTAAATTGGCGACCTTCATTTTGACCAAAAAGCCAGAAGTGTTCGGCAGCCGTCATGCCGCGAGCCGACACCACATTTGCCACATCGGGGTTTTGCGTCAGGTAGAAACTACGGTCGAATAATGCGGAGGGTGAACGACCTTCGCTCATGCCATGCATCAGGAAGTGACCGTACGCGGTAATTTCACCTCGCGCTACCGCTGCCGCCACATCGGGGTAATGTCTTAAGTATTCTTTTGGACTAAAGATCGGGGTAGCCGAGCGGCCTTCCCCCACGCCAAATCGTTCGAAGTGCTCGAACGCGTCGATCAGACCTTGCCTAACCGCCTCGGCCACATCTGGATTACTGTCTAAATACCATTTCAAACTGAAAAGCAGCGGCGACGACATGAGGATGTTTCCAGTGGTCTAAGAGGTTTACAAAGTATGACATATCGCGCCTAGAGCGCGATACTTTTTAAACGTAGACCACGGCTGGCAACATTCGCCGCCGGTTGTATTTTCTTGCTACTGTAGAACTCGCGGTGGCCAGGCGAGACTGAAGTCTTCGTAGTCAAGCGTCAAGTTAGGGCTATATGCCGGGTCATCCAGCAGCGAATCGCCCCAGCGCTCTTTCATGTACATCACTTCTTTGCTAAAGCGCGCTTTCTTTTCCGGGGTGTCTTCGGTGCCACGGGTTGCCGATTCGTGGTGATAAAGCTCGGCATACGGCGTCCATACGTTTCGGTATCCCGCTTCCCTTACCCGCAAGCAGAAGTCCACATCGTTAAAGGCGATTTGCAGATCTTCTTCGTTCAGCCCTTTGACTTCCTGAAAGGTGGCTTTCTTGATCAGTAGACAGGCCGCGGTAACCGCAGAGAATGACTGGATCAATTGGGCGCGATGGAAGTAGCCGGGTTGGTGGCGTTGCAAATACTTGTGCGAATGTCCAGCCACGCCACCCAGGCCGATCACTACGCCGCCGTGCTGCAGACGGTTGTCCGGGTACCAAAGACGGGCGCCCACGGCACCCACGCCGGGCTGCATGGCAATACTGACCATTTCGTGCAGCCAATGAGGCGAGATCACCTCGATATCGTTGTTGACCAAGGCAACGTATTCGCCACGAGCCTGTTCGACCGCCGAATTGTTCAAGGCCGAATAGTTGAAAGGTTGCTCGTCTCGTATGACGCGCACATTCGGGTTGTTCGCCAGGCTGCGGAAATACGCCAGGGTGTTCGGGTCGTCCGATCCGTTATCGATGATTAGAATTTCGTAATTCGTGTAATGCGTCTTTTCCAGGATGCTGGTAATGCATAGCCGGATTAAATCCAGTCCATTGCGTGTGGGGATGATCAGACTTACCATCGGTGCCGGCTCGGCAATGTCGTAGCGCACTCGGTACATGCCCATATGCAGTAGATCGGACTTGGCCGCTACGCCTATGCGGGCGAAGTGGTCATCCAGCGCGCGCTGGCCGGCCGTCGATGCGTAGTTTTTCTCTGAACCGGCAAACGCGGTGCTGCCGGCATGGCTGCGCCAGTGATACAGCACGCGTGGAATATGGACGATGTCTTTCGACGCTAAGCGTTCCACGCAGCGCAGCGCCAGGTCGTAGTCCTGTGCGCCTTCATAGCCTTCGCGAAACCAGCCAAGCTCGGCTCCCAGCGTGCGTCGGTAAACGCCCAGATGGCAGATCATGTTGTGCGACAGGAAGAGGTCCGGATTCCAGCGTGGCTTGAAGTATGGGCTGCGCCTATTGCCTGCCGAATCGATCTTGTCTTCATCGGAATAGATCAGACCGGCGGTGGGGTTCTTCAATATCGCGTCGGCAATATAGAACAGCGCTTGCGGCGGCAACAGGTCGTCGTTGTCCAGCAGCGCGACGAATTCGCCAGTGGCTTGTTCGGCGGCTGAGTTCGACGCTAGCGATATATGGCCGTTTTCGCTTCGGTAAATCACCTTGATGCGAGGGTCTTCGGCCGCATGCCGGGCCAGCAGGTCGCGTACGGCTTGGTTTTTGGACGCGTCGTCGGCGATGCAGAATTCCCAATGCGGGTACAGCTGCTGACGCACCGACCATATCGCCTGGTCCAGGAAATCCAGCGGCGGGTCATAAACCGGCATCACGATCGAAATTTTCGGATGGCGGACCATGGTGTCGATTTTGGCCAGAATTTCGTCACGCCGGCTGTCGTCCAGGGTATCGTAACGTCGCACCCATTCGGTGTAGTCATTACGATTGATCGGCCGCCCGTGCTCATCGAATATGGGCGCGGCATTTTGCGTTGCCATGCTGAGCCGGCGCCGGACGCCTTGCCACCCTTCCTCGCGGAATATCATCACGGCCTTGCGAGCAGTCAATTGCAAGCCGCCGTTGTGCTGCAACATGGTCGGCATGGCGGCCAGTACGCGCTTTACGCGGGCCAGTTGGAATCTAAACATATCAATAGGGCTGGGCGAGGCGTCATTTTTTGGCAAGGGCTTGGTCATTGTGGCTTATTCGATTGTGAGCTTTTGGTCCAGGCGACGGTTCGCGTGATACCTTCCGGCAAAGACACCTTGGGCGTCCAGCCCAGTTCGGTCGCGGCCAGGCTAGTATCAAGAACGTTCACCATGACGTCGAAGGAGCGACCCGGCAGATATTCGCGCGCTATCGGGCCGCCCAGTACGCCTTCCATGGTCGTAAGCAGCTCGTTCAGGCTAGTTCCCGATCCTGAGCCAATATTAAAGACATTCTTCCTACCTTGGTATTCGGCCGCTTTGATGAAGGCCTCGGCCACATCGCTGATGTAGACGTAGTCCCGGGTTACATTGCCATCGCCCCAGATTTCGATGGTTTCCCCATGCATGGCGCGGTGCAGGAATACGCCCACGGCGCCTTGCGCGGTGGCGATGCGCTGGCGTTCGCCAAAAGGATTCGCTACTCGCAGTATGGTGGCCTTGATGCCATGCAGCGCTTCGTACATGACCAGATACTTTTCTATGGCCAGCTTGGTGATGCCATACGAAACCTGCGGTTCGGTCGGGTGCTTTTCGTCGATGGGAATATATTGCGGCGGGCCATACACGGTGCCACCCGACGAAATAAACACCATGCGGCGCACGCCTTTGGCGGCCATGGCGTTCAAAAGCTGTAGTGTCGCCACCAGATTGCTTTGCACATCGTAAACGGGGTCGTCGTTGGAATTCTTCGGCAGCGTAGTCGATACCAGGTGAAAGACGATATCAATGTCCTGAAGGGCACCGTTGATGTCTTGCACATTCTGCAGGTCGCCGCCTTGCCACTCGACCTGCTCGCCGCTGGTGAATACGCGGTAAGGTTTGACATCGGGGCGCTCGAACACGCGTACCGAATGGCGGTCCAGCAAAAGGCGGTCCACGACCGCGGACCCGATGAATCCGCCACCGCCCAGAACGAGACACCTCATTATCGCGTCACCCCCGGTACGTAGGTCAGCGACAGCTGCTGCGCTGATTTTTGTGCCGCAAAGGGAAATAGTCTTTCGAGCGCATGCAACATGGTGCCATCGATGGGTAGAGGCTCTTCCGGATAGTCGTCCCAAGCCAGGCCCAGATCAAGCACGGGTTTCAGAGTCGATACTTTGGCCCAGAACATGGTGCCCATCGGGAAATTGAAATGCTCCGGTAGCGACTGGACATCAAGCGAGGTGGCGAGGTTGTCGGCATACGGCCGGTTCTTGGACCAGCCCAGGGCGTTGGGGTCGTCGGGGAAGATCATTCCGGTGGCCGGGTCATTTGCCAGACGGCCAAGAATCACGTCGGCCATCCGGGTCTCTTTGTTCCCCAGCAGGTTATCCAGCAGGAAACGGTACCAGATCCGGCCGGCATGTTCGTTATGCTTGGTGCGCTTGGTATGCACGTGGCCGATCAAATCGTATTCGGCTTGTATCTTGCTGCCGAATTCGGTCAGGAAGGGTCCGATATCGCGCCCACGGTTGGGCGCAAGGCGAACGTCAACCGAGCCGCGCGTGTAGTTTTTCAGTTGCTCCTGAACGGCTGCTTTGCCGACCTCGTCGGTAACGCTGATGAGCAAATCGACGTGAGTTTCATTCTGGTTCAGGCGCTGCATGATTTCCGAAAATAAATCGCGGTAAAACACGTGTACATGCAGGGCAATGCGCAAGTTCGGCGGAACCGGTTCAATAGCGTCGGCGGGTGTGATCAGGTTGGCATTCCATGGCCCTTTCGGCTGGCCCGCGCGAATGTAGTCGGCAAAGGGGTCGGCGTGGGGGGCGGCAACGCCGTGCTGTTCCAGATAGATTCCCGGATGAAAGCCCGGCATGGGTTTGCGCAGGTCGACATCGCTGGCCCAGGTACGCACGTAAGTACGTATCGTATCTTCGATAGGGGCAGCATGCTGACCAGAATCCGGCGGTAAATAATAACCGGCGTTGAACAGGCCGGATTGCACGATGGTGTCAACGTCTGCGTGTTCTTGTTTCGAACGCTCGATTTCCTGCTGGGCCAGCTCTTCCAACTGCACGATGTATCGGGCCATATCGAAGCTGGAAGCGCTGATCTCCAGACCTTTTTTGCGGACTGTTTCACGCAGTTCTGCGGATTCAAGCAACGCCACGACTTTGTCCGAAAAATCTTTGGTGTCAAGATAGTCGGCCACGCAATAAGCGCCCAGACCTTCTTCGGTCAGGGTGTCGGCAATGCCGGTGGCCTTGTCGAAACACACTAGCGGCAAGCCTTCGGACAGCGCTTCGATCGCTACGTTAGGCAATGGATCCAGGCGCGAGGTCAACAGGAATAAGTCGGCTTCTTCATAGGCAGCGGCAAGATCGGAGACTTCGTCTACAAAGCTTACGAGCCCTTCCAGGTCGGACCTCGTAACCTGGTCGCCCAGGAACATGGAATAGCCAGAATCGGTGGTCGGCTTGTAGCCGTCGCCGATCCACACAAATCGACAGGCCAGGTCCGGCATGCGCTTGTGCACCTGAGCGGCACATTCCAGGAAAAGGTCCACCCCTTTGCGTAGATGCACCGAGCCGATGCCCACCATCACCAAGCCGTCGGCGGGGAACCCTTCAGGTCGCATGGCGGCTCGAATGCGTCGCGCATCGGCCGCTTTGGTGGCGTCGTCGCCGTCAGCCGGCAAGACGCAGCGCCCTTGGGGGATGATGGGAAATTTGCGGCTGGTAAGGTCGTGCAGTTCGTTGGCGTAGGCATTTTCCAGCGTAATGCGGCTGGAAAATACAGTTTGCCCCGACCACATGGCCGATTCACGTATGCCCCCGAGCGAATTCACGTAGATCGAAAATTCGTGAATCAGCGAAATCGTTGGGATATACAGCTTGGAAAGCGCCGACAGCACGGCGCGCGATTCCACGCTATTGCTGATGGCAAACTTCGGTGTAATCACATCGGTAATCGACTTGATCAAGGCATCGGCGGTGGTGGAATTTACCGCCAGGCGGACTTTTTCTTTTAGGGCCAGCACAGTGGCGCCGGCGTCGTGGCAGGCCTGGACCATAGGGCCTGGCCCCAGGAACAAGACCACAACGTTGTATTTGGCGACAAGCGCAAGCACCAGGTTGTACGTCAGGACGGGAGCGCCCGTGCGGGTGCCCTCATGGCCTACGATCAGCACGGTTTCGCGCGCGGTATTCAGCGGTTTAAGCCTGCCCAGTATTTCCATGTCCGGAAGCTTTCCCAGGCGGCCCTCCTTCTTCCCGTAGGTAATGAAATGAAGGTAGGGGTCGACGCCGAGGGTCGCGATGTCGCGATTATTAGCCAGGTAAAACGCCGCGTTGAAATCCGGGTCTTCGGGTTGGGCTTGCGCAGGTAAAGATTTAGCGCGGCGCGCTCCCCGCGGGGGGGCGACTAAATGCGCGCCGGTGTCCGGGCTTGGGCGTATGGTGGATATCAACAAACGAAGTGGCGCCGTTACTTTCCAGCTGCGCGACTGTTGCATGTTGGCAATATGTTGGCGGCATTCCTCAAGGTTAGCCGTCAAATCCGCGATCGTGTCGTCGCGGTCAGCCAGCTGTTCCTCGTGTAGCAAGACTTCCCTGGACAAGTCCTTGGCCAGTATTGAAACATCTTGTTCCCGGCTCTGAAGAGCGAGCTCTAGATTGGCGATGTGATGGGCAAGGTCGGCGATGTATTGTCCAAGGTCGGCAATTTTGTGGTCCCTGCCGCTGACCTCTGGCGTCAGGTTCTGGATGTGTTGCATCTGCCGCGACATTTCGTCGGTAAGATTGGCAACGTGTTGCTTGTGCTCGGCCAGATCCTTACTAATCGTATCGATCGTGATCTGCTTTTGTTCTGCGTAGTACCGTTCGTTAAGGTTGCGTCCGAGCGCGGCAAAGTACTGCTTCATCTCTTGCTTGATGTCGCTTTCCGGGGCCAGCCAGGGCAGGCATTCCCCGGTGGACTCGTCGGTAATCTGCAATACGCCCAGGCCGTGCGAGTGGTCGAATTCCATATTGCAGGGATATTTCGCCTTCAGTTCGCCCCATAAACGCCACACCCCGAAATCGCGCTCGCGGACGTTGGTGTCGTGGAACATGACCACGGCCCCGGGCGCGAGCTTGGGCAGCCAGGTGTCGAAGTCGTGCTTGACAGCATCGTAGGTGTGCAGGCCGTCGATGTGCAGCAAGTCGACCGAGCCATCGGGGAAATATTCCAGCGCCTCGTCGAACGTCATTCTCATCAGGTTCGAAAACGACGCATAACGCGGTTCGTGATGGTTTCTTAAATCAATGAAGATCTCTTCGCCGTAATGGGATGCGTGGGCGTCACCCTGCCAGGTGTCCACGGCATAACACCGTGTATCCAAACCCGACTCGGTAACGGCCTGGCACATGGCCAGATAGGAATTACCGGTATGGGTACCCAGTTCGACGAACGTCTTGGGCTTGAGCTGTGCCATCAACCACGCAGCAAAAGGGATGTGGCCAGCCCACGCATTGGGCGGCGCAAGGCGGACAGGCCAGAACAGGGCGGCGTTTATTAGTGTTTTTCTTACGTCGTCTAAGCGGGGTGAATTCATGGTGTTCTTCTTACGAATTAGTCGTGATACAGGCGTATATCTGTCATGGGAATGCCTAGTATGCCGGTGGACACGGGGGTGTGGTGCGAGCGGAACACCAGGGCGTCGTGCAGCCAGTGCAGTTGTCGGTGATCAGCCTGCGAACCTTCCGCAATGGCAGCCAGGATGACGTAGTCGCCTTTTGCCAGCCAGGGCATATAAAACTCGAATTCGGCCGTGATAATGTCGCCAGCCTTGGCGGCACACGGCTTTTCTTGATACGACAAGTAGGTATTGTCGCCAAAAAGGGTTTGGCCCAGGTGGTCCCGGATGAAAAACCCGATGATCGGACTGGCCAGGTCTTTGTTGGTTTGCACGTCGACCCGCAGGCTTACTTTTTCGCCGCCAACGATCCAGTTAAGGGCGTTGCCATTCGAGTCCAGCATAAGAACGTTGACGATGCGGGCTTCTTCGCCACCAAAGTCAGGTGAATCGTTGGGTTCGAACTTGAACACTTCGATGTCGTTACGTGCCGTGCTGGCATTGACGAAGTCGGACCGTTGGTCGCGCCATACCAGCTCGTCGCGGCCCAACCGTTTGGCACGCAAGGCGTCGCTGTCTTCGCTAAGGGCGTCGGTGCTGGCGTCCTGGGCTTCGAACAAGCTATTCAGGTAGGCGTCGCATACCTTCTTCGATGGCCCGATTTGCTTGATGAGGCCCTGGTTCAGCCAAATGGCGCGATCGCACAGGCTGATGACTGACGCCGTGTCGTGACTGACGAACAATAAGGAATGTTCCTCGCGAAATTTTCGAATGAAGCGCATGCATTTTTGGGTGAACAAGGCATCGCCAACGGCCAGGGCCTCGTCCACCACCAGGATATCGGCATCGACGTGTGCTATCAAGGCAAAGGCCAGGCGCACATACATACCGCTGGAATACACTTTTACGGGCTGGTCGATGAAGTCGCCGATGTCGGCAAACGCCGCGATATTATCGAAACGTTCGTCGACCTGCTGGCTCGATAGCCCATATAGAGATGCCGCCATATAAACGTTTTCGCGGCCGGTGAATTCGGGGTTGAAGCCGGCGCCCAGTTCCAGCAAAGCGGCGACCCGGCCGTTGACCTGGATATTTCCAACGGTGGGGTTCAAGGTGCCGCAGATAAGCTGTAGCAAGGTCGACTTGCCGCTTCCGTTGCGGCCGATAATGCCTACAGCCTCGCCGGGCTTGATTTCAAACGCCACATCGCGCAGCGCCCAGAATTCGCGGAAGAACTGCTTGCGGCCGCGGGCCAGCATTTGCAACAGGCGATCACGCGGCTTGTCGTAGATGTGGTAGCACTTGCTAAGGTTGTCTACATGTATGGCCAGATCAGACGACATCGGCAAACCCTTTGCGTGTTTTTTGAAACCACGCGAATCCTAGCCAGCCGATCAATGCCGAACCTAGCAAATAAAGCAGCAAAACGGGCCAGTTGGGAAGCTGTCCAAAGAAAAGCACCTCGCGAGCCTGCTCGATGGCAGGGGCTAGCGGGTTCATCTGGATGATGGGGCGATATTTTTCGGGTATGGCAGAGGCCGGGTAAAAAATGGGCGACAGGAACATCAGTACCGTTGTCAAAATGGAGGTGAACTGCGACACGTCACGCAGGTAAACGCCTAGCGAGGCCAAGGCCCACGTTGCCCCGACGGTAAAAAGGGCCAGGGGCACGACGACCAGCGGGAACAGCAACACCGTTGCGTGGGGTATGCCAAAGAAGATGACGTAGGCGATAAGCCATACGCACAAGCTGACCAGGGCGTGAAACAGTACGGCGCCTAGGGTCACCCAGGGCAGTATTTCCAGCGGAAAGACAACCTTCTTTACATAGTTGACGTTGGACAAAATCAAGGTGGGAGCGCGGTTCACGCATTCCGCAAAGACATTGAATACGATCAGCCCGGCGAAAAGGATAAGCGCGAATTCGGTCTTCGAGCCGCTACCGGTACCCCAGCGGGCCTGAAACACAATGCTGAACACGAAGGTGTAGACCGCCAGCATGAAGACCGGGTTGAAAAACGACCACAAGATCCCCATGAACGAGCCGCGGTAACGACCGATGACGTCGCGCTTGACCATGGCATTGATAAGGCTGCGGTTGCGCCACAGGCTCGCAACCATTTCTTTCGGCGATACGGAGAACTGTTGCATCAGGGGAAGAGTTCGGTGTGTTGGAACGTTCCGGCGTTGGCGTCTTTGCTTGAAAGTACAGGCTCGGCTTCAGTGGGCCACTGAATTGCCAGCGTAGGATCATTCCACAAGATGGATCGTTCGTGCTCGGGGGCGTAGTAGTCCGTGGTCTTGTACAGGAATTCTGCGTAGTCGGATAGTACGACGAAACCGTGCGCAAAGCCTTCAGGTACCCATAGTTGCTTTTTGTTGTCGGCCGATAGCCTTTCGCCGACCCACTTACCGAAGGTTGGCGAGCTTTTGCGAATATCAACGGCGACATCAAAGACTTCGCCCACCACGACGCGTACCAGTTTGCCCTGGGCCTGTTTGATCTGGAAGTGCAGGCCACGCAACACGTTTTTGGCCGACCGGGAATGGTTATCTTGTACGAAATTGACCTGTCGGCCGATCGCGGATTCAAATTGACCGTGATTGAAGCTTTCGAAAAAGAAGCCCCGATCATCGCCAAAAACTTTGGGTTCGAATACTACGACCTCGGGTATCGCAAGTGGCGTGGCTTTCAT
Source organism: Candidimonas sp. SYP-B2681 (assembly GCF_003971065.1). GTDB lineage: Bacteria > Pseudomonadota > Gammaproteobacteria > Burkholderiales > Burkholderiaceae_B > Pollutimonas. The sequence continues at coordinate 48,908 of NZ_RYDV01000004.1, read as the reverse complement.
TAGTAGACTGTTTCCTTAAGGATTTGTAGCAAGTACTGTCCATACCCATTCTTGTTCAGAGGCTGCGCCAATTTCTCCAGCTGAGCGGCATCTATCCATTTTTGCCTGAAGGCAATTTCTTCGGGACAGGACACTTTCAGGCCCTGGCGATTTTCCAAGGTGGCAATGAACTGGCTGGCTTCAAGCAAGGATTCGTGTGTGCCGGTGTCTAGCCAGGCGTAACCGCGACCCATGATTTCAACGTTAAGCCGTCCTTGTTCCAGGTACAGACGGTTCAAGTCCGTAATTTCAAGCTCGCCACGTGGAGAAGGCTTCAGGGCCTTGGCCATGCCAATGACTTCTTTGTCGTAGAAGTATAGGCCCGTTACGGCATAGTTCGACTTGGGCTTAAGCGGCTTTTCTTCCAGCGACAGCACCTTGCCGTCTTCATTGAATTCGGCCACGCCGTAGCGTTCCGGGTCGTGCACATGGTAGGCAAATACGCTGGCGCCTTCACTGCGCTGCATAGCGCTGGCCAGGGGCTTTTGAAAGTCGTGGCCATAATAAATATTATCGCCAAGCACCAAAGCCGAAAGGTCATTGCCGATGAAGTCTTCGCCGATGATAAAGGCTTGCGCCAGGCCATCGGGGCTGGCTTGTACCGCATATTGCAGGTTCAGGCCCCACTGGCTTCCGTCGCCCAGCAATTGCTCAAACCGGGGGGTGTCTTGTGGGGTCGAGATAATAAGAATATCGCGTATGCCGGCCAGCATCAGTGTACCCAGTGGGTAATACACCATAGGCTTGTCGTAAACCGGCAAAAGTTGCTTGCTGATTGCCAGGGTAGCAGGGTGCAGGCGGGTGCCCGAACCGCCAGCCAGAATAATGCCTTTGCGCTTCATCTAGAGTTCCGTTTTTGTAAGCTGTTCGATAGTACGATCGACGTAAATCGACCAGTGGGGTATTTGCAAACCTAGCGCCTCGCTAAGTTTGCCGGTGTCCAGCCGTGAATTCTTCGGCCGTTTGGCGGGCAGCGGATAGTCTTCCGTGGCGATCGCCCGTATTTGATCCGCGCTGATTTTTAGTGGTACGCCTTTGGCGTGCAGTTTGGCCACTACGTGGGTGGCAAGGCCGTGCCAACTGGTGTCGCCCGCCGCCGTCAGGTGATACACGCCGGGAGGAATAGCGCTTCTTTTGTAGGCGGCGATGGCCAAGGCCGTAACGTCGGAAATTAGCTCAGCCGATGTCGGCGCGCCGATCTGGTCCGCCACGATGCCCAGATTGTCGCGTTCCTTAGCCAACCGTAAGATCGTCTTGATAAAGTTGCCGCCGTGCGCGGAAAAAACCCAGCTAGTACGGAATACCAATGCCTGGCAGCCGCTATCGATAATGGCGGTTTCGCCGGCACATTTTGTTCGACCGTATGCGCTCTGCGGGCAAGTGCTGTCGGATTCTACGTACGGGCCCTGCTTTTCGCCGTCATAGACGTAATCGGTCGAATAGTGAACCAATAAGGCGTTCGTTTTTTTAGCATACTCGGCCATCAACTTGACGGCTTTAGTATTGACCTGGGCGGCGGTCGCTTCGTCGCTTTCTGCTTTGTCGACGGCGGTGTAAGCCGCTGCGTTAACGATCACGTCTGGCCCATGGGTATGTAGCGCTAGTTGCAAGGCCTTGTCATCTTCAAGGTTGCCCTCGTTGCGGTCCAAGGCGATAAGCTGCCCTAAGGGCAAAAGGGTACGCTGAAGTTCATGGCCAACCTGGCCGTTTTTTCCGAGTAAGAGTATTTTCATACGGCGTACTGCTTGTTTACCCAATCTTTATAGGCGCCGCTGCTGATGTTATCGACCCAAGGCTGGTTGTCCAGATACCATTGCACGGTTTTTCGTATGCCGGTTTCGAACGTTTCAGCAGGCTTCCAGCCGAGCTCTTTCTCGAGCTTGCTGGCGTCGATGGCGTAACGGCGATCGTGGCCGGCGCGGTCTTTGACGAAGCTGATTTGTGTGCTGTACGAGTTGCCGTCAGCCCGGGGCTGCAATTCATCGAGTATCGAGCACAGGTCGTTCACGACATCCAGATTGGCTTTTTCGTTCCAGCCACCGACGTTATAGACTTCGCCCAGCCTGCCGCCTTCCAGTACGCGCCGAATGGCGCTGCAGTGGTCTTTTACATACAGCCAATCGCGAATTTGCTGGCCGTCGCCGTAAATGGGCAGGTCTTTTCCCTGCAGTGCGTTCAAGATACACAGCGGGATCAGTTTTTCGGGGAAGTGGTACGGCCCGTAATTGTTCGAACAGTTTGTGGTTAAAACAGGCAAACCGTAAGTGTGGTGATATGCGCGCACCAAATGGTCGGACGCCGCCTTGCTGGCAGAATAAGGGCTGTTCGGCTCGTAGCGATTGGTTTCACTAAAGGCAGGGTCGGTTCTGCTTAACGAGCCATATACCTCGTCGGTGGACACATGCAGGAAACGGAAGTCGTTTCTTTCCGTATCGCTTGAAAAGGCGTTCCAGTACGCTCGAACCGATTCCAACAGGTGGAAGGTGCCCACTATATTGGTTTGGATAAAATCTTCCGGCCCGTGTATGGATCGGTCGACATGGCTTTCAGCGGCAAAGTTCAGCACGGCGCGCGGCTTATGTTCGACAAGCAAGCGCGAAATAAGGGCCGCATCGCCAATGTCGCCATGCACGAATATGTGGCGTTGATCGCCCTCGAGGCTGGCCAGGTTTTCCTTGTTGCCGGCATAGGTCAACTTATCCAGATTCACGACTGGCTCGTCGCTGCCTGCCAGCCAATCCAGCACAAAGTTCGAACCGATGAAACCGGCGCCGCCGGTAACGAGAATAGTCATGCTTTTAAATCCCTGTCCATTGCAATTGAAGGCTTGTCTACAATAACGACCGAACACTATCGGAATTTTTTCTCGAATGACGTTTCGGCCCCGGACCCTATCGAAGCGATAAGCGGTACGGACGCACCCTGCGCGACGGACGTCACCTTACCTGCTTTCTTTACCCGGAAAGCCCAATATTGTAACATTGCGCGTGATTTTGCTATCGGCCAAACTGATTGGTCCACTGATCTCACGACGACGTGGAACCTATCGTTACGCGGTGTCGCGATCACCTTGTAACGTCGTATAACGCGGGAGCATAAGTTGGGATCGCTTAGGCCTGAAAGAGAATACGGAATGAACGATCCGCTCGTCGAAATATTGATGGCCACGTATAACGGCGAGGCGCATATTGCGGAACAACTTGATTCTTTGATCGCGCAGTCGTATGCCAACTGGAAGGTGTTGGTCCATGACGATGGCTCGACTGACGCTACGGTTCGCATTGTGGCCGCTTATGCAAGCCGGTATCCAGAAAGAATAATCGTGCTGGATGATGGCCACCGCTGTGGTGGGGCAAAAAGCAATTTTGCGCATTTGATGGCGATGTCATCAGCAGACTACATTTTTTTCTGTGACCAGGATGACGTCTGGTTAAGCAGCAAAGTCGCAGACAGCGTCAAAACCATTTTGGCTGCCGAAGCTGTACACCGGCGCGAAACCCCGCTGGCCGTATTCACAGACTTAACCGTGGTCGACGCAAAACTGAACGTTCTTGCCGATTCAATGTGGGAATTTCAACGAATAAAGCCTGAACTTGCTGATTCGGTGAATACGCTGGCGGTGCGCAATTGCATGACGGGCTGCACCATGTTGATGAACCGCGCCGCGGTGGGTGCTTGCCTGCCGATTCCCGCTTACGCCGTCATGCATGATTGGTGGTGCGGGCTGAAAATACTTCAAGCTCGCGGTCGCCTCATTGCGATGAAAAGCCCCTTGGTGTTGTACCGGCAGCACGGCAGCAACGTTGTGGGGGCCCGGCGCTGGGGACCGGCCCTGATTGCACGCAAGCTGCTAAATTTCGGTTCGTACTGGGGCGACTTGCGTCGCAATTTCGTTATGGCGAAGCACTTTTTACCCGAACTGACCTTTTATTCCTTTGCTCTTAAAAAGCTGCACGCCTTGCGATGAGAACTACGCTGCTGACACTTCTATGTGTAGTTGGGGCTGCTTTGGGGCCATCCCGCTTCACAGCGTCTTATTGCCCGACAGCTACAATCCAACGGTCTGTCAACAATACGGCGCTGCATGAAGCCTAGTTCCCCTTTTCCGCCCACCCTAGCTGAACGCTATCCGATAGCGCTTCTGGCTGGCGTAGTTGATTTGCTGTTGATCATTTCCGGAAGCTACATCGCGCATTTTTTGCGATTTGGCGACTGGTACATGCTTGACCACTATCTGGTGGCCACCTTGGTCATAGCGCTTATGGTGGCAATTTGCCAGGTAATGCTGGGCACGTATTTATCGTGGCGCGGCCGGCATTTTTTTCGTCAATTGGCTCGTATGTACGGGGGCTGGTTATTGGCGCTGGCTATCATGGCGGCGCTTGCGGTATTTTTGAAGGTTGCCGATAACTACTCACGAATCTGGCTGGCAACGACCCTGGCCGTCGCCGTAGGGCTGGTCACGATTTTCCGCATGGTGGTATTTTTGGCCTTGCGTCGCATGCGCAGCAGAGGGCTTAACCTTAAACGCGTGATTGTGGTGGAAGCGGGCAGTTCGGCAGCCAACTTGCGCGACCGCGAGGCAGAACTGCCCGAGCATGGCTACCGAGTCGTGAAGAATTTACAGTTGGTCCACAGCCAGGACTGGCTGAATCAGTTGGTGTCCGACGTTATCGTGCAGCGGGTCCACGAATTATGGCTTTGCCTGCCTTTGCACGAGGGCGAGGCCATCAAAATCATTATGCATGCGCTGCGTCATCAAACGGTAGACATTCGATACTTGCCGGATCTGGGCGATTTGCCGCTACTGAATCATCGCGTTAGCGATATTGCCGGCCTCTATGCGCTTGATATCAGCCGCAGCCCGATGGAAGGTCCGGCCCGTTTGATAAAGCGCAGCGAAGACTTGCTACTGGGCTCCGCGATTTCGATTGTCGTGCTGCCCATTTGCATACTGATCGCACTGGCGATTAAATGCACATCGCGCGGCCCGGTCATTTTCAAGCAGTACCGAACCGGTATCAGCGGCCGACGATTCAAGGTATACAAGTTTCGTTCCATGGAAGTTCACGAAGAGGGTTCCAACCAATTGACGCAGGCCCACTTCGGAGACCCGCGCATTACGAAACTGGGCGCATTCTTGCGTCGCAGCAGTCTTGATGAACTTCCCCAGTTCTACAATGTGCTGCAAGGCCGTATGTCGATTGTGGGGCCACGCCCCCATGCCTTGGCGCACAATGAACACTATAAAGAGATAGTCGAATCGTATATGCAGCGGCATAAGGTCAAGCCAGGCGTTACCGGCTGGGCTCAGGTTAATGGATACCGGGGCGAAACCGACACGCTCGAAAAAATGGAAAAGCGGGTCGAGCACGACTTGTGGTACATCGACAATTGGTCTCTGGGCCTGGATCTGAAAATTATCTTCCAGACGATTTACAAAGGCTTTTTTAATGGCCAACCATGACTCGCCGAGATCGGGCATGAATCATGGCTGAAACCAAGCCCTTGCTCGCCACCGTCATCATTCCCACCTATAACGGCGGGACAATCTGGAAGGCATGCGCGGCGGCGCTCGTCAACGCCCGTGCCGCCTGCAACCAGATTTCAAATGTGCTGGTGATTGATTCGTCTTCAAGCGACGACACGGTCGCGGTTGCTCATGACTGCGGCTTTTCCGTGCACGTGATCGAGTCTCGTCGCTTCGACCATGGTGGCACGCGCAACCTGGCCTGCACGCTGGGTACGGACAGTGCTGACATTGTCGTATTCCTTACTCAGGATGCTATTTTGGCGAGCGACAGTTCCCTTATCAGGCTGATCAATGTTTTTCAGGACCCACAGGTGGCCGTCGCCTATGGACGCCAGTTGCCGCATGTCGATGCCAACCCTATTGCCGCGCACGCCCGACGATTCAACTACCGCGACCGCAGCTATGTGGCAAGTCGCGAAGCGAAAGAAAGGACAGGATTGAAAACCGTCTTTACGTCTAATTCTTTTGCGGCCTACCGCTTATCGGCATTCAAGGAATTAGGCGGCTTTCCGGAAAAATCCATTGTAAGCGAAGACATGTATTTTGCGGCCAAAGCAGCGATGGGCGGTTATAAGATCGCGTATGTGGCCGATGCTACCGTTTTGCATTCACACAACTACACGCCCCTGGAAGAGTTCCGGCGCTACTTTGATATTGGAGTTTTTCACCGTACCGAGGCATGGATAGCGCAGGAATTTGGTGGAGCGGGCGGCGAAGGAACGCGGTTTTTGATGTCCGAATTCCGCTATTTGCTAAAGGTAGCGCCAAGTTGGATACCTCGTGCGTGTATCCATAATTTTTTCAAGATTGCAGGGTACAAACTGGGAAAGAACTACCACCGCCTGCCCGCCAGCTTGCGGCGCAGTTTCAGCATGCATAAGAAATACTGGAGCACATGATGAGCAATACATATATGGTCAGCGGCCCTTCACGCGCCGAAGTCGATGCGCTTACCGGCCCGGTCGTCCTGGAGTTCGGTACTGACTGGTGCGGCTATTGCAGCGCGGCGCAGCCCGCCATTGCGTCGGCCTTTTCCGCCCATCCTGATGTACAACACATTAAGGTGGAAGACGGCAGTGGCCGACCGTTAGGGCGCTCGTTCAAAATCAAATTGTGGCCCACATTAGTGTTTATGCGCGATGGCACCGAAGTCGCGCGCCTGGTCAGGCCCACCGAAGCGAAGCCCATTGCCGACGCCTTGGCGCAGATTAATCGTTAAACAACGCTGGCGCCACTCGAAGCGTTTCTTCAGTAGATATATCAAAACGCGTCAAAATGTATCATAATCCCACCGTCACAATGTTGACATATTTATCTACGGGAGAACACTATGACGATTCAGGATTTATCGCTATGGCCGCTGAAAGTATGTTGTAAAAGGCGTGTTTGCGAGAGCAGGGCGGCACATGTTGGAAGTGGCATAAAGAAGATTTTGTTGGCCGCGGTGGCTGTGGGGATGGCCGGCTTCGTACTGACTGAAGTGGCTTTGGCCAGCGCAAGTGCGGCCGTGGTGGGCAAAAGAGCCGATAACCAGTTGTCGGCAGTGCTGTGGTCACCGCCACCCACCGATACCGAATGGATAGTGAACGAGGCGCAATTGGGTTTACCCGATGCGCCTTTTGTTTTTTCTGGCGATACCTTATATACCGCTGGCACGTTTGAATCGCGCCGCGCTTTCCTGATACGCAGCCTTGCCGGCATACATGTGCAAGACGATTCGGCTCTGCACTTGAGCGGCGTCATCTCCAACCCAGTCGGAATTAGAGCGGGTCTGGAAAAATTTGGCGCGGGCACCTTGAGCTTATCGGGCCACAATTTGTACAACGGCAATACCACCCTGCACGAGGGGACGCTGCGAATCAGCGGCGAACAGGCATTGGGAAATACGGCCAATCTACTGACCGTGAACCAAGGCACCGTGGTGGATTATGCCCCAGGCGCTACCCTGTTTAACCAGATGCGCGTCAGTGGAGACAACTCGGTCGACGAGTCGCCCAACGGCCCGACACCCGAACCCGCTTCATGGGCGCTTGCCGACAGTGTTCAATGGCGTGTAAACGAGGGCACGGCCACGATAATCGGACCGGTGTTTGGAACAGTGCCTATCGTAAAACAGGGGCCGGGCATGCTGCAGTTGAACGGCGTAATCGGCTACCCATCGTTTCTTACCGTCAATGAAGGCGTGGCGACGGTCGACGGGCATATGGCGGGATCGGTGCGCGTGAACCAGGGCGCGCGTCTGGAAGGATCCGGCTTCGCGCGCACGGTAACGGTCAATGACGGCGCTGTTTTTTCACCAGGTAGCGGGGTGGGTGACCCGGCAAACTTCGTCGTATTGGAAAAACTCGAATTCAAGCCGGGCGCCATATTCGAGGTCGACGCGACGGCCGCGGGCAGGTCAGATCAGATCCAAGTGGCCGGCAAAGCGTTGCTGGACGGCACGGTCATGACCCGCGCCACTGCAGGCGATTGGCAGCCCACCACTCAATATACGTTGGTGCACGCGCTAGACGGCTTCGACGGCACGCAGTTCGCCTCGGCCAATACAGACTTGGCGTTCCTGACACCCTCGTTGAGCTACGACAATGAGTTCGTTTACTTGAATTTGAAGCGCAACAACACACCCTTGGACGATGTGGCGGATACGCCAACCGAAGACGACGTGGCTGATGTGATCGATGAAGACGTGCCATCGCCGCCGGAAGTGCCGACCCCGCCCGTAACGCCGCCGCCTCCTGAAGTGATCGAGCCCCCGCCCACGCCTGAAGGGCCGCTACCGCCGGTGACCGAGGCCCCGGTTCCCGACGCCGACGTGGTGCTGCAGGAAGAACCCCCCGTGACCGAGGTGGCGCAGGTCGAGGAAGAGGTTGCCACTCCTCCGAAAGACAACCAGGAATTGCATGACAAGATCGTGGTGATGGACAGGCCACAAGCCAAGGAAGCCCTGAATCAACTGTCCGGAAGCTGGGCTGCATCAGTTCGTTCGGCCATGCTGGAAGATAGCCGCTTCGTGCGCGAGGCCGTATTGCGCAATGCCGGGTCGGGTTCGTGGTCTGAAGCGTTTTATTCGTCTGGCGAGCGCGCTTCGCAAGGCGGCACGCCCGCCGATCAGCGCTACATTGGCGGGCTGGTGCTGGGCTTCGATAAGCCAGTGCATTCGAATGGGAAAGCGGGCGGCTTTCTTGCCACCCAACACAGCGAGATGTCGCGGCGTCATGGAATGGCCAGCGCCAACATCGACACGATATATGCTGGGCTTAATCTTGCCGCCAATCTGCGTTACGTCGATGTCGCACTGGGGTTGGCGCAGGGTTGGCACAAGGTTAAAAGCCAGCGCAAAATCGCCGTGGGCGCGATGTACGACGCCTTGACCGGCGGCTATAGCGGCCGCAGCATGCAGCTGTTTGGCGAAATCGCTGCGCCTTTGCAATGGCTGGCGTCCAACGCCCACGCTATTACCCCGTTCGCCCGCTTGGCTTGGGTAAAAGCACAGGCCGATGGCTTCGTCGAAAAAGGCGGCGCGGCGGCGACCAAGGTCCTGCCGTCAGACCAATCTGTGTTGTTTTCCTCGCTGGGGTTGCGGGCCAGTCACGTTTTCGAAACGCCAAAAGGGGAAGCGATCGTCCAAAGCCAATTGGCGTGGCATCATGCCAGCGGTGACGTGAGCGCGATAAGCCGGCAGAGCTTTCGCGAAAGTAGACGCCAAACCTTGTTCAAATCTGAAGGATTGCCCGTAGCGCGGCAGGCGTGGTCGCTGCAGTTGGGCGTGCAAGCCAGTCTGGCCAAGAACGTAAGCTTGGGTATGGCTTATGGCGGGCAATATTCCCGTGGACGGCCCGACCACGGCGCAAGGGCGAACCTGGTCTGGCGCTTCTAATCCGTTAGCGCCGGCATCATTACAATTTATTAAAGACTGCAGCGACAATCAAGCCAAGGTTGCCCAACGCAGTCTGCCGGTAAATACCGGTCCACAATAACTGCACCAGGCGAGGCAGCATCCACGTCTGCCGCGCTTGTACGAACTGATCCAGAGTTTGCTGATTTCGGGGGGTAAGTTTGTCCCGAATCTGCTGCAAGGCCGCGATATTCTTTTCACACCACTCCTTGAACTCGCCCTGGAGCAGCATGCGCACACGGATCATGCGTGCCGACATGGAAGAGTTCATGCCGATCAAATTGCCGCTGTGCTGGCGGTATCGCAATGATGGGTAGCGGTCATAACAAACCGTACCGCCGCATCCCGTGACAACGATATACACCCACCAATCGTGGATTACGATGGGCGTCGTTTTTTCTACGCACAGCAACAGTTGGCGGGCGCTGTCGTTAAATACCATGGTGTTGCCACCCGCTATGTTCTGCATCAGGGCATTGCCGAAGCTGGGCGGTCGCTTGAATAGTTGCGACAGCCCCAATTCATGGTTGTGTGCATCCACATACCGTGTGCGTGAACAATAAAGAGCTGGGGTGTCTTGGTAGTCGGGTTCCAGATTCCTGTCCAGCATGCACATTGCCCGACGTAGTTTGTCGGCTTCCCAGATGTCGTCCTGGTCGGAAAACGCGTAGTAGTCGGCCTGGATATCGGTGTTATAGACCAGCGACATAAAGTTGTCGGTTGCCCCGGTGACGGGGCCGTGCAGAATGGTCAGTTTCGCCTCGCCCCACACTTGCTGATAATTGTTAAGTATGGCCAGGGTATCGTCGGTTGACCCGGCATCGGAAGCCCACACCTTCCAGTTGGAGTGCGTCTGCAACAAAAAAGAATCCAGCTGTTCGGCAAGAAATTTGTCGCCTTGATACGTACAAAGCAATATGGCCACGCTGGGGGAGGGCGGGTCCAATGCGCATAAATACGACGTGTCGTCCGGCATGGTTGAAGACTCCTCGTGCTGCCTATGAAGCAAACGCTATGCCGCCTGGTTCTGCTAGCCGGACGCCCTATTGATGGCGTTGCGACTTGTTGTCATGCTTCATCATGTAAAACTTTGTGATGGCGTGGCCTGTTTTTTGCTGCCCAGTTAGTGGGACGAGGATGCACAGACAAAATTCTACTCGGGCATTCAGCGGAACCGAACAGAAAATAGAATAGGATAGCCTGCCTCATGGTGTACTTGCTAACCGCCTTCATGGTTTCCTTGATGCTGAATGTCATACTAGTGCGCTACAAGAATTTGCATAGCCGCTATACCGCTGACAGCGATTTGGCCGGGATTCAAAAATACCACGTCAGACCCGTGCCCCGTGTGGGCGGACTGGCACTGGTCTTGGCGATGTTGGCGGTGTATGTGCCGCTGGCACTTCGCGAGCCCGGCCTGATTAGTCAAATTGGCATGGTCTGGCTCTGTTCGCTGCCTGCCTTTCTGGGCGGTCTGGCCGAAGATATCAGTAAGCGCGCTTCAGTCAGATTACGTTTTTTACTGATCGCCATATCGGGTGTGCTGGTTTTTTATGTGCTTGACGCCCACATTACCCGCCTGAACGTAATGGGCATAGACTGGCTCTTGCAGTTTACGGTGGTGTCCTTCGTTGCCACGATTGTCGCCGTTACGGGTGCCGCCAATGCCATCAATATTATCGATGGCTACCATGGCCTGGCCGCCGTGGTGTCGGCATTGATCTTCGCCGGCTTCGCCTACGTCGCTTATTATCTGGGCGACCGGCTTCTGCTGGTGATGTCAGTCAGCATGATAGGGGCGATTTGCGGCTTTCTGATCTGGAACTACCCTGGTGGCCTGATCTTTCTGGGCGATGGCGGCGCCTATTTTATTGGCTACATGATGGGCGTGGTATCCATTATGCTATTGGCGCGACATCCCAATGTTTCAGCGTGGTTTCCTTTGCTGCTGTGCTTCTACCCAGTGTTTGAAACCTTGTTTTCCATCTATCGCAAGGCGTTTCTGCGGGGAAGTTCGCCCACCGTTCCCGACCGCGTGCACTTGCACATGTTGATCTACCGCCGCGTTGTCCGCTGGGCTCAGGTAGGCCCGGGCGAGCGGCGCAGCAAAACGCAGCGCAATGCCATGACCTCGCCGTTTCTGTGGGTGTTTTCCTCGTTGGCGGGTGTGCCAGCCATCTTGTTTTGGCAGAACGAGCCGATATTAATCGGCTTCACCGCCTTGTTTGTCGTGATTTATATGCTGCTGTATCGGGCATTGGTGCGCTTTCACGTACCCAAGTGGCTGATCGTGAAACGGCATCATGACGACGACTAGGCCGGCCGCCCCTAAATGGTTTCCGCGTACAAATCGTATTCGTCGGAATCGGTTACGCGCACACGCACCATATCGCCCGCTTTCAACGTTTGCTCGCTGCTGACAAACACGCTGCCGTCGATTTCGGGGGCGTCGGCACTAGACCTTCCGATGGCGCCATCTTCGTCGATTTCATCGATGAGGACATCGATTTCACGGCCCACTTTCTGTGCCAGGCGGGACGTTGAGATGGCTTGCTGATGGGCCATGAAGCGATCCCAGCGTTCTTGTTTGACGTCGTCGGGGACATGATCGGCTAGATCATTGGCCCGGGCGCCTTGCACCGGCGAATATTGGAAGCAGCCTACGCGGTCGAGCTGGGCGTCGGTCATCCAGTCGAGCAGGTACTGGAAATCTTCTTCGGTTTCGCCCGGGAAGCCTACGATAAAGGTTGAACGCAGGGTCAAATCGGGACAGATTTCGCGCCAACGCTTGATCCGAGCCATGGTGCGGTCTTCGAATGCCGGGCGCTTCATGGCTTTCAGGATTTTTGGACTGGCGTGCTGGAAGGGGATATCCAGGTACGGCAGGATTTTCCCATCGGCCATTAGGGGAATGACTTCGTCCACGTGCGGGTAGGGGTAGACATAATGCAGTCGCGTCCACACGCCGAATTCAGCCAGCGCTTCGCTAAGCTGCGTCATGTGGGTCTTGATGGGGCGGCCGTTCCAGAAGCCGCTGCGGAATTTCACATCGACGCCGTAGGCGCTGGTGTCTTGCGAAATGACCAGCAATTCTTTTACGCCCGCCTTGACCAGGCGCTCGGCCTCGCCCATGACGTCGCCTATGGGTCGGCTGACCAGGTCGCCACGCATCGACGGAATAATACAGAAGCTGCAGCGGTGGTTACAGCCTTCCGAGATCTTCAGGTAGGCGTAGTGGCGCGGCGTAAGCTTGATGCCTTGCGGCGGCACCAGGTCGATGTAGGGGTCGTGGTCGAGCTTGGGGGGCGCCGCTTCGTGTACGGCGCGTACGACTTGCTCGTACTGCTGCGGGCCGGTGACGGCCAGGACGGCAGGGTGCATGTCGCGGATCAGGGCTTCTTCTACGCCCATGCAACCCGTAACGATGACTTTGCCATTTTCGGCAATGGCTTCGCCAATGGCGTCCAGCGATTCGGCCTTGGCGCTGTCGATAAAGCCACAGGTATTGACGACCACCACGTCGGCGTTGTCGTAATCAGGCGTGATGATATAGCCTTCAGTACGCAATTGCGTCAGGATGCGCTCGGAATCCACCAACGCTTTAGGGCATCCCAGACTGACAAAGCCGACTTTTGGGGAACTCATGTATAACCTCGTTGAGCCTAAGGCTCGATAAAGAAAAAGAATTTTAGCGGCTACCGGGCCAGGTCGCCATTTGATGATAAAGTCGAGAACAGATCCTATCTTGGCAGGCCTTCGTTCTCGTGCCCGAAATTTCTTCTATACCCACCCGTAATACGACATCCTTGTCGGACACTATCTTGGCCAGCGCGCAAAACGTGCAGGCCGTGCTGGCTGGCGCGTCGCTGACCGACAGCCTTGCTGCCACGCCGGCGGCGCTGCGCGCTTCCACGCAGGCCGTTGCGTTTCATGTAATGCGACGCCTGGGCCTGGTGTTCGAGATAAAGCAGATGCTGGTGCAACGTGCGCCGCCCAATCCGCTGTTCGACGCCGTGCTGTTGGTGTCGCTGGCCTTGCTGGATACGGCGGTCGAATTTTCGGACGAAACCTCGTCCGACCACGTTGCGCGCCGCGACTTGCCGGTATATGCCGTACATACGGTGGTGGACCAGGCCGTAAACGCGGTGGCCGGCCAACGCAAGCTGCAGACCTATAAAGGCTTGTTAAATGCAACGCTAAGGGGCTTTATTCGGGAAAGACCTGCTATTTTAGCGCAGGCACGCCAATATCCGGAAGCAGTATTCAATCATCCCAACTGGTGGATCGCTAAAGTACGCCGCGCCTACCCCGATCAATGGCAGGCATTGCTGGTGGCGGCCAACCGTCCTGGCCCTATGGCACTGCGCGTCAATGCCCGGCGTTCCTCAGTCGAAAAGATGATGGCCGAGCTTGCGGCCGCCGGCCTGGAAGCCACTTCACCGGCCCCCGGGGCCATTGTCTTATCTACACCACGCCCAGTACAGGCTGTGCCGGGTTTTGAAGAGGGCTGGTGGTCGGTACAAGACCTTGCGGCCCAGCAAGCTGCACAGATATTGCCGCTGCAGTCCGGCATGCGCGTGCTTGACGCTTGCTCGGCGCCTGGCGGCAAGACGGCTCATTTGCTCGAGCGAGCCGATATCGACTTGCTGGCGCTTGATTCTGATCCGATACGGCTGGAACGGGTCGCCCAAAACTTGCATCGCCTGGGGCTCGACGGCGCCAATGTCGAGTTGCGCGCCGCCGATGCGATCGACCTGCCTTCCTGGTGGGATGGCCGCCATTTCGATGCGGTGCTGGCCGATGTGCCCTGCACGGCATCGGGCATTGTGCGCCGTCACCCCGACATACGTTGGCTGCGCCGCGAAACCGATATTCCGAAAACCGCCAGCGTGCAGCGCAAGATCATGGATGCGCTCTGGCAAACCGTGAAACCCGGCGGACACTTGCTGTATTCCACATGCTCGATCTTTCCGCAGGAAGGTGAACAACAGGCGGTTCAATTCGAAAAACGGCATGCCGATGCGGTCCGCCAGCCGGCGCCCGGTCAGTTGTTGCCCCTTGCGGATGAACAATCGGCATCTTGCGATGGCTTTTTCTATGCCTTGTTTGCCAAGAAGGCGTGAGTCGTCAAAAATGGTGCACGTTTTGTCTTTTTTTGGATCCCGGTGAGCGGTAATGCTACGACTCTTGTTTCCTTTATTGTTGTGTTTGTCGCTGACGGCGCATGCCCAGGTCAGCGTGCAGCACGAGGCCGAGCGTGTCACGCGGGTCGAGCCCGTTATCGAAGACGGCAAGCTGTATATCGATGCTGACATCGATTTTTCAGTCAATGGCGACCTGCGCAATGCCGCCGAAAAAGGGGTGCCTATCTACTTTACGGCCGATCTGGAAGTGGTATCCAAACGCTGGTGGTGGTTCGACAACGAGGTCGTCAAAGAACGGCGCACCTGGCGGATTGTCTACAACGCCCTGACACGGCAATGGCGTGTGGGCAGCAGCGAACTGACTCTGCCTGAATCGTCGCTGGACGATGCCTTGTCGCTGGTGCGCAATATTCGTGGTTGGGCTGTGGCCAACATTGAAGATCTTGAAGTGGACAAACTCTACGAAGGCCGGATCCGGCTGCGTCTTGATACCTCATTACTAGCGCGCCCCTTTCAGGTGGATGCCTTTAACAGCAGCGCTTGGTCCTTAGCGACTCCATGGAAAAACTTCACTTTTTCGATCTCACGCGACGCGCTCCAACCCTAGTACGCTGGGGTCTGCGTGTTGCACTTTTCGTGGCGGCAATAAGCTCGCTGGCCTTGCTGACCCTGCTGGCCTGGTCAACCGGTAATGCTTCGCGCTATGCCCAGCAGTACGATACCTTGCTGGTGCTCAATGGCATTCTTGCCGTGGCGCTGGTATTTTGGGTGGTACTGCTGGCTGCGCGTTTATTGCGCCAGATTCGCAGGCGCCAGTTCGGCGCGCGCCTGACGGCCCGCTTTGCTTTGTACTTCACCCTGATCGGGGTGGTGCCCGGCGCCTTGATTTATGTGTTGTCGGTGCAGTTCATGTCCCGCTCCATTGAATCCTGGTTCAATGTGCGCGTCGATAACGCGCTTGAAGCCGGTTTGAATCTGGGGCGTGCAGCACTTGATTCACAACTGGCCGACCTGAACGCCCGTGCCAAAGAGCTCTCTGTCCGGCTGGGCAGTGGCAGCGATGCCGACATGGCGCAGGCCATTACACGCCTGCGCGAAACCAGCGGAGCGACCGAAGCCATGGTCTTTACCGGAAACGGCCGGCTGATCGCTTTTTCATCATCGGCCTATGGGCAGTTGTTGCCCGACATGCCGCCAACAGGCGTCATGAATCAGCTTAGGGTATCGCGCGGATACTCCGCCGCCGAAACCGACGAGCGCATGGTGTCGGGCGGCACCGATGCACCAGACAGCACGGGTTTGCGCCTGCGCGTTGTGATTCCCGTAAGCACCCCCGATCGCCTGACCACCGTCTTCGGGATTGCGCCGGACACGCGCTGGCTGCAGGTCATTCAGCCAGTACCCGATCAAATCGCGCGCAATGCCAACCAGGTACAGCAGGGCTTTCGAGACTACCAGGAATTGGCCCTGTCGCGTCTGGGCTTGCGCAAGTTGTATGGCATTACGCTTACCCTGGCCCTGATCCTGGCGGTTTTCGCCGCCGTCGCGGTGGCCCTGGCGGTATCGCGTCGGCTGGTGCGGCCTTTGCTAACCCTGGCTTCGGGAACGCAGGCGGTGGGGGTGGGCGATTACCGGCCGCTGCCCGAAGCTCCTGCCAAGGATGAAATCGGTCAGCTCACACGTTCGTTCAATGCCATGACGCGCCAGCTCGATGAAGCACGCCAGATGGTCGAGAACAACCGCCAGCAATTAGAGCGATCCAATGTTTACCTGGAATCGGTGCTTAGCAATTTGTCGTCCGGTGTGTTGGTGTTCGACGAGATGTTTCGCGTAACCATGTTCAACCAGGGCGCGCAAAGTATCTTGCGAGTCGATTTACGGTCAGTAAAAGGCCGGCCGCTGGAAACCGCTGACGGCGCGTTTGCCTTGTCGCAACTGATACGCCAGGCCTTTGCCGCACATACCGCGGTGGGGTCCGAACGCCTGTATTGGCAACAGCAGTTCGAACTGGAACTGGAAGACGCGACCGATAATGAAACCAAGAAGCACATCGTGACCCTGCTGGCACGCGGTACGCATTTGAGCGTTGACAGCCGCGGCAACGGTTACTTGGTCGTGTTCGATGACATCAGCGAGGTCATTTCCGCTAACCGCACTGTGGCTTGGGGTGAAGTGGCCCGCCGGCTGGCGCACGAAATCAAGAATCCGCTGACACCCATACAATTGTCCGCCGAGCGGCTTGCCATGAAGCTGGACGGGCGCCTGAATGAAGCCGATGCCGCCATGCTGACACGATCTACGAATACAATCGTGAACCAGGTGGCGTCGTTAAAGAAGATGGTCGACGACTTTCGCGAGTACGCCCGCACGCCGCCCGCACAGATGCAAGACATAAACATCAACGGTCTAGTGGGCGAGGTGCTTAGCCTGTATGGTTGGGACCCGGTGGGGGGCCACGTACGTGACGATGGCCGTAGCGCTAGAATCGAGGTCGAATTCGACCCGGAGATTCCAAAGATTGAAGGGGATCCGACGCAGTTGCGTCAGGTAATCCATAATTTGCTGGCAAATGCCCGCGACGCGGCTAGCCAGGAACAGCCGCTTGCTCAGGCCTGTATTTGGGTGCAGACCAAGCTGACCAGGTCATCGCCCAATAACGGACCCGAGCAACTTGCGGTACGCCTGACCGTGTCTGATAATGGCCCCGGCTTTGCGCCGCAAGTATTGACGCGGGTTTTCGAGCCCTACGTCACGACCAAGGCAACGGGGACGGGCCTGGGGCTTGCTATAGTAAAAAAGATTATCGAGGAACACGGTGGCCGAATTGATGTTTCGAACCGCCGGGAAGGGGGGGCACGCATTTCCATCCTCTTGACACGCCTTGCCGTTTCTACGACTAAGATGGACGTAGATACGCAAGAGAACGATAATGCGGAAAAAATAGGTAGGTGACGCTTTATGGCCAGAATCCTGGTTGTTGACGATGAAATTGGTATTCGCGAGCTTTTGTCTGAAATTCTTTACGACGAAGGGCATACGATCGAGCTCGCAGAAAACGCCGCGCAGGCGCGCGCAGCGCGCCTGCGCGCCCGGCCGGACTTGGTCTTGCTTGATATCTGGATGCCAGACACGGATGGCGTAAGCCTGTTGAAAGAGTGGGCGTCGCAAGGTCTGCTGGATATGCCGGTGATCATGATGAGCGGCCACGCAACGGTAGATACCGCCGTCGAGGCTACCAAAATTGGCGCGATCGATTTCCTGGAAAAGCCGATTACCTTGCAAAAGCTGCTTAAAACGGTCGCAGCCGGTCTGGCTCGCCCGGTGCTCACGCCGGCCGTGGCCGCAGCGGCCCGGATGCCGCTTGAGCGCAGGGTAGATAACGTTCAGCCGCTGACCACCAGCCAGATTGCCGATGCCGTTGCACCCGTGCCTGATGCCAACCATTCGCTACTGGGCGGCATTTCCTTAGACCAGCCCCTGCGGGATGCCCGCGACGAATTCGAACGGATTTATTTCGAATATCACTTGGGTCGTGAAAATCACAGCATGACGCGCGTGTCCGAACGCACCGGTCTGGAGCGCACTCACTTGTATCGCAAGCTGAAGCAACTGGGCATCGACGCTTCGCGCAAAAAGAACGTCGCAAGCTAAAGGCGTCGAAGCGGCGACGCGCTTGCTGCGCCTTGCCCGCTTTGGGTTCTGGCCTTACTTGCTCAAGACCTTCCGGAAATACGCGATTGTCCTTTGCAGCCCATCGTCGAGTTCGACGGTCGGCGTCCATTGCAATACGGAATTCGCCTTCGAAATATCGGGTCGACGCTGCAAGGGATCGTCTTGCGGTAAGGTGAGAAAGACGATCTTGCTTTTCGAGCCGGTCAAACGCAGAACCATTTCGGCAAGTTCACGAATCGTGAATTCGGCAGGATTGCCCAAGTTGATGGGGCCGATCTCGTCGTCCTGACTCATCATGCGCAGCATGCCTTCGATAAGGTCATCGACATAGCAGAACGATCGAGTCTGCAGTCCATCCCCATACAGCGTTAGCGGTTCACCCTGCAGTGCCTGAACAATAAAATTACTGACTACCCGGCCATCGTTGGGGTGCATGCGCGGGCCATAGGTATTGAAGATTCGGATCACCCTTATATCGACCTTGTTTTGCCTGTGGTAGTCAAAGAATAAGGTTTCCGCGCAGCGCTTGCCCTCGTCATAGCAGGCTCGCGGGCCGGCCGTATTCACATGGCCCCAATAGTCTTCCGCTTGGGGGTGAACTTGCGGGTCGCCGTAGACCTCGCTGGTCGAGGCCTGCAAAATGCGCGCCTTGCGGCGCTTGGCCAGACCTAGCATATTGATCGAACCCAGCACCGATGTCTTGATGGTGGCCACCGGGTCGTTCTGATAATGAACCGGGCTGGCGGGGCATGCCAGGTTGTAGATGCGGTCGACCTCTACATGCAAGGGCAGCCAGATATTGTGCCGTAGCAGTTCAAAGTGCTTATGGTCCAGCAGATGGCGAATATTGTCTTTGCTACCGGTATAAAGATTATCGACGCACAGCACTTCATTTCCGTCGGCGATTAATCGATCACAAAGGTGCGAACCCAGAAAGCCCGCGCCGCCAGTCACCAATGTGGTCATCGTCATTGCACGGTTTCCTGTGTTTGCATTCGGCATCTAGTGCCGCATGCAATACCCGTGCCTATAGGGGCCGCATATATCTCAAATTGAGATATACTGGCTGGATGAAGATCATTAGCAACAGTGCCTTAAGGGCTTTCGCTGCGGAGCATCCCCAAGCCGACGATCCCTTACAGGGCTGGCGGCGAGTGATTGAGAAGAACCGATTTGCCAACTGGGCCGAACTCAAAGCCGCGTTCAATGCGGTGGATAAAGTCGGTGAGTTAGTGGTGTTCAACGTCGGTGGCAATAAATACCGCTTGGTTACCTACATTCGGTTTGAAAAGCAGATCGTGTACGTCAAGGCGGTGCTTACCCACCGAGATTACGATAAAGGAGCATGGAAACCATGAACGCGCCCATCGATGTGACACAGCTGCTTCCGGCTTGGGAACATTTCCGCCGCGCTACCGACATCGCCCCCATCCGTGACGAGGCTCATTACGTTTGCATGACCCAGATTCTCGAAGCCCTGCTCGATGAAATCGGTGGCAACGAAAATCATTCGGCCATGGGGCTGGTCGATATCGTCGGCGACCTGATTGAAGACTATGAGATCAAGCGCCACCCCTTGCCTGATGCCACCGGCATACAAGCTCTGAGTTTCCTGATGGAACAACACGGCCTGAGGCAAGGTGATCTGCCGGAAATCGGTAGTCAGGGCGTTGTTTCGGAGATTCTGACTGGCAAGCGCGAGCTTAATATCCGGCAAGTTCGGGCCCTTAGCGAGCGCTTTGGTGTTTCGGCGGCAACCTTTGTTTGAACAAGAAGCATCTGACTCCCAGCAGTGGATGCGCCAATTTGTGCAGTACCTACCCGAGGCCTTTCCCTGCCCATTGCTAGCCTGGGCATGGCACACACTTGGTGAACGAATCACGTATCCGTCTTGCGCGGCTTGATCGTCGGGAGTGGAGGCTTTGGGTCTTTGCTGGCGTGGCCAATCGAACCGACCGATATGCGGGTCTCGCCGAACATGTTGCGCATGCTGGCGGAACGCCATGCATGGCCGTAGGCCACTTCGAGGGTCAGATGTATGGTGCCGTCGATATGCCGCTGGCGTTCAAGGGCGTCCAGCAAGCGCTGCCGCCACTGCCTGCCGACCAAGCCCCGGCGACGATCCAGGCTGGGATTGCCACCCAGCGTGCGCATGTCTTCCAGAAGTTTTTCCGGTGTGCGATAGGTAAGGGTGATGATTTCCTGATCCATGACCGGGTCGGAAAAACCGCGCTCGATAAGCAGGTCCCCAAAATCGTGCATGTCGACATACTGTGGCGTGTTGGTCTGAAGATTGGCGTCGACAATGGCTTTGCGCAGTTCGGCCAGCGAGCCAGGGCCCAAACACGAGAACATAACCAAGGCACCAGGCTTTAGCACGCGGCGCCATTCGCTTAGTACCTGATGGGGTTCGGGGTGCCAGTGCAAGGCCATATTCGACCAGACCAGGTCCATGCTTTCAGGCGCCAGACCGGATTCGGCCATATCGGCCAGGATGAATTCGGCGGGCGGCGTGGGCTTGTTGCGCAGTTTTTGCCAGAATCCGGGTTTGGCCAGGTAGCGTTGACGCGCGGCCTCGAGCAAAGGGGCGCAGTTATCCAGGCCTTTGTAGTCCAGTTCTGCATAGCGCGCCCGCAAGGGTTCCAGCGCATGGGCCGCGCCGCAGCCCGCGTCCAGCACCGCCACTGGCGCAACGCGTATATAACTTAATCGCTGCAACATCCGCTGGGCGATTTCGCCGTACAGAAACTGCGCTGAATCCAGAGGGCTGCGCCGGGCAAATTGCAGACTGACATGGGCCGGACTGACGCGCAGTGAAGGTGGCTGTGACATTTTTGGCTAAAGGATCTGGTGTGTGGAAATAGGCTGTGTTTACATACGTTCATGGCCCCGGTCGTGGGCGCCTGCGATACGTTGTATACGCCATCGAGACTACCATTATGGCCGATATGCCCCCCATGCGCGAATATGCACGACACAGCGGCGTGGGTTTGCGCCGCCGCCTTTACCTGGCGTGCCGAGCCGGTATTGCCCTGGTTCCGACGGCTTGCGTTTTATGCCAAGGAAGCGCTAAAGGCGGCGGGCTGTGCGCCAATTGCGCCGCCGCGGTCTTGCATTCCATGCAACATAACGGCTTGCGTTGCCCGGCCTGTTGTCTGGCGCTGGGTCGCCATAATGCCTGCCCCGATTGCTGCTTGCGGCAACCCGCGTTCGATCGCGTCATTGCGGCCTTCGATTACGCCGAACCGGGCGACCTGCTGATTCACTATTTTAAAGTCGGCAGGCGCTTTACCAGCGCTGGCATGCTGGCCGGCTTGCTTGCGCGAACCGTGCGTGACGCGACACCCGCTTTGCCAGCGAATACAATCCTGGTTCCAGTCCCGGCCAGCCGAAGTTCGATTATCGAGCGGGGTTTTAATCCCGCCGCTGAAGTCGCTCGCAGTCTGGCGCGCCAGCTCGATTTGTCGTGCCGCCCGGAATTGCTGCTGCGCGTTCAGGAAGGCAGCCGCCAGACCAGGCTGAACCGCACGGACAGACTCCATAGCGTGCAGTCGTTATACGCTTGCCCCCAACGGGTGGCCGGTGCAGCGATTGCGGTCGTGGACGACGTCCTTACCACGGGCAGCACGCTGCACAGCATTGCGCAGCAGTTCAAGGCGGCGGGTGCCGCGTCGGTGCTGGGCTTGGTGCTGGCGCGCACCCCTTATATCGCTGAGGCCCTGTAGCGCGTCTGGAAAGCCGCTGTGCCTTCATGGGCTTGCTGCTTTTAGCGACCTATCGTTCTAACGGAATACATCCATGTTTCACATCGTTTTAGTGTCGCCCGAAATACCGCCCAATACGGGAAACGTCATTCGCCTGGCCGCCAATACGGGCGCCGGACTGCACCTGGTACGCCCGCTGGGCTTCGAATTGGATGACAAAAGACTGAAGCGCGCCGGCCTGGATTACCACGAATGGGCCAATATGCAGGTGCACGACAGCCTGGCTCTCGCGTTCGAAAAGATAGGCGGTGATCCCGCGCGCCGCTTCGCCTTGACGACCAAAGGCACACAGCTGATTGGCTTGACGCCTTTTGCGCCCGGCGATGTCTTCGTGTTTGGCCGCGAGACCGCTGGCCTGACAGCGGAACAAATGGCGTTTTTTCCGCCGGATCAACGCCTGCGCCTGCCCATGTTGCCCGACCAGCGTAGCCTGAACCTGTCTAACGCCGTGGCCGTCACGGTGTACGAAGCGTGGCGGCAGTCAGGGTACGCGGGCAGCGTGTGATGATGTTGCGCCACGCCGGGTCGTTCGACGCGACTCTCGGCTGGCGGCTTTCGGGGCAGCGCTGTGTTGCAAGGTCAGAATAAGTTTCTCGATGGCCGGCGTGACCGAATCCGATAGTGCGGCAGCCACGAGTTTCGCCACCGGAGTCGATTGGCCGGCTATCGGTAAGAAAACCAGTGAATCGCCGCGCGTGCGTGACAGGGAAGACGGAACAATGGCAATGCCTGCGCCGGCTTCGACCAGCGTCAGTATCGTGGGGATAACGCTTTCTTGCACGATGTTCGGAACGAGTTTGCTGCGTACGAACATGGTTTGCACGATTTCCCTGAAGTAAGGCGAGATATCTTGTTGCAGACCGATTAGCGGGTACAGAACGATATCTTGCAGTTTGACGCGGTGGTAATTGGCCAGCTTGTGGTCTTTTCTGACCACGAGCATCATGGGCTCGCTATGTATTTCGATCGTCTGAATATCGGCGGACATCACTGTAGGCCGCATTAATGCGATATCCAGGGTACGCAAGCGCAAGGCGCTTTCCATAACGGTTGAGGTCATCTCACGCAGGTCCAAATCAATCTCGGGATGTTCAACCCGGAATTGATAGAGCCCGCCGGCCAAGGTAGAGCTGGCTGCGCTTGGCGTCAGGCCGATCACCAACGATCCGGCTTCGCCGCGTGCGGCTTGCCGCACTGCACGCAGCATAGACACGGTATCGCCGGAAATCTGTTGAGCACGGTCATACAGTATCTGACCCGCAGGGGTAAGACGCACGGATCGGGTCGTTCTCAAGAAAAGCGGCGCGCCGATAAGCTCTTCAAGGCGTTTGATATGCTGACTGAGCGGTGGCTGAGTCATGAATAACCGTGCGGCAGCGCGACCGAAATGGAGCTCTTCAGCGACCACGCAGAATACCGACAGCAGCTTGCCATCCAAGAACATTAAGTTTGACACCGACATAATGAGCGTCCTATTTAGAATTGGACGAATAATAATCGACTGGCTACCATGCTGACTCTTTGCAAACTAAATCAGTGTCGTGCCCCAGGGTATTTTTTCAGGTCGCGACATAAAAAAATCAACGGGGAAGGCATTATGTCGAATGCAATGCAAAAGTTGCTGGTAAAGGGCGCGCTGATACTGTCAGCGTCAGTGGGAATGATCGCGGGCGCGAATGCAGTGCATGCGGCTGATTACCCCCAAGGAGCCATCACGTTTATCGTTCCCTATGCGGCGGGTGGCAGTTCCGATACGCGATCGCGTCAGCTGGCGCAGAAACTTTCCGAGTATCTTGGGCAAACGGTCGTAGTCGATAACCGGCCCGGGGCAAGCGGCAATATTGGCACGGCAGCGATTGCTCGTGCGAAACCGGACGGGTACACAATAGGCCTGGGCAATTTTGCTCCGTTGGCAACGAATCAGGCGCTTTACGAAAAACTGCCCTTCGATCCTCAGAAAGACGTGCAGCCTATCGCACTGCTAGAGAAAGGCCCTTTGGTATTGGCGGTGTCGGCAAAATCATCCTACACCACGATTGCTGGCTTGATAGCACACGGCAAGCAAAACCCGGACAACCTGAACTACGGATCGACGGGTGCCGGTGGAGCCTCGAATCTTGTCGCAGAGTTGTTGAAGAATACGGCCGGTTTTGAAGCCGCCCACATTCCCTACCGTGGCGGCGCGCCTGCAGTAAATGACCTGATCGCCGGAAACGTCGATTTCGTTATGGATCTTGCCAGTTTGTTCATTCCGCACGCCACCGGCGCAAACCCGCGGGTACGGATTTTGGCCGTGACATCGGCACAAAGGCTGTCGGCCTTGCCCGCTGTCCCCACCTTTACGGAACTGGGCTTGCCAGCGATGAACGCGTCGAACTGGTTTGGCGTTATTGCACCGAAAGGTGTCCCCGCAGCCGTCATTCAGCGGCTGAACGAGGGGGTGAATCGCGCCGTGCAGGATGCCGAGTACGCTCGCATCGTTGATGCGCAGGGCGCCGAAGTCGGTGGCGGCACTCCTGATGACTTTACGCAGTTTGTAAGGTCGGAAAATGCTCGCTGGACCAAATTGATTAAAGAAAAAGGCATGCGGGCTCAGTAAGAGATAGCGACGCATCGCTGGAACAAAGGTTGATATGGAATTAGAAATGGCGCAGCTGTCGGTCAAAGAGATCGCTCAGCGTGTACGGCAGGGGCTCGACGCACCCGAAAGGGCCGCCCAGCGCGCCTTGGATCAAATCCGCAAGCACGACGGCGTTCTAAGGGCCTGGGCATTTGTCATGGACGCTGGCGACGTTGGCTCGCTTGTCGGGCCAACAACGCTGAATGGGCCTCTTGCCGGCATTCCAGTGGGCGTTAAAGACGTCATCGACGTTGCAGACATGCCCACCCGCAGTGGCTCGCTGGCGTGCCGCGATTTGTCCGTGCAATTCGACGCCGCCAGCGTGGGGCTATTGCGGGCAGCTGGGGCGATACCGATAGGCAAGACCGTGACGGCTGAATTTGCCTTCAAATCGCCTGGCGCCACTCGTAATCCCGTCAATATTGACCATACCCCCGGTGGCTCTTCCAGCGGGTCGGCGGCGGCCGTCGCGGCCGGCATGGTTCCGGTGGCTCTGGGCACACAGACCGGAGGATCGATGATTCGGCCGGCGGCCTTTTGCGGCGTTATCGGGTTCAAGCCGACGTTTGGCAGCCTGCATCGCGACGGATTGAAACTCACCTGTGATTCCCTGGATACCATAGGCTGGTATGGCCGTACGGTGTCCGACGTTGCAACGGTTGGTCAGGTACTGTTGCCGCAATATTGGGCAGGAGGGGCCCAGGCCGCGAAGGCAGCGGTGCCCGCCCAGAATAATAAAGATCTGACCCTCGTCCGCGACTTGAAGATTACTCACCTGTCTGCAAGCTGGTCGGGCACTCTTCTGGAAACTGAAGCGGAAAACTCCTTGGACGTGGCCGCGATGGACTTGCGTAAGGCCGGGGCGCAGGTTGCGGCAAGCGGAGGGCCTGTGGCAGCGCTACACCAAATGATCGAAGCGCATTCGGTGATCATGCATTACGAATTTGCGCAAAGCCTTGCCCCCGTGCTGCGTGTGCAGCGCGACCAGCTTAGTACTGTGCTGGTCAACGCTGTAATCCAGGGTGGCAGAATCTGTCCACGCCAATACCTGGACATGAAAAGCATTCAGGCCGACTTTCGCGATAAATGGACCGAGCTCTTCCATGACGCTGACCTCATTCTGACGCCCAGTGCTCCAGGGCCTGCGCCCACCGGAATAGAAGGCACGGGATCGTCGATTTTCAATGTGGTGTGGAGCTTATTGGGATGGCCCTGTATTCATCTGCCCACCTCATTCGCGAAGAATGGCTTACCGCTTGGCGTTCAGCTTGTAGCAAGGCCGGGCGCCGACGCCAGTTTGTTATCGTGGGCAGAATCCATTCATCGGGTCATCGACCGGCGCGCATGAACGTCCAGTGAAGGGCGCTGGACCTGACAACTTTTCGGCTCCTCGAATCAGCAACATCAACGCGCTGGGTGTCATTCAATCCAGCGACAAATTCAGGCGATTGATCACTTCGTCCCAACGCAGCTTTTCGTCCTCGACCAGCTTGGTAAGCTCGGCGGGTGATGACGGGGCGGGCGTGAAATACAGGGCCGCCATCTTTTGCTTTATTTCGGGCAATGCAAGAATTCGGGTAATAGACGCGTTCATCTTTTCGACAATATCAGCCGGCGTTCCCGCGGGCACGAAAATCGCGTCCCAGGAAATCGATTCGAAGCCCGGATAGCCTTGCGACGCTACCGTAGGCAGGCCGGGCAGTATCTCGCTGCTTTCAAGGCTGGTAATGGCCAGGGCGCGCACCTTGCCGGCGTTGACTTGCGGCATGGCGACACCGGGCACCATGAATCCCGCCTGGATGTCGCCGGCAATAATCGAGGTAATAATTTGCGGGAAACCGGTATAGGGAATCTGCAGCAGTTTGATGCCGGCCTGGTGTTCCAGCATGGCCATGCCCAGGTGCGAAGAACTTCCCGGGCCGACGGAGCCATAATTCAATGCGCCCGGCTTTTCTTTGGCAAGGCGAACAAATTCCTGCAATGTGGTGGCGGGCGAATCAGCTGGCACCACCAGTACATTGGGGCTGGTTCCGACCAGGCTGATGGGGTCAAGGTCGTTGAGCGGATCGTAGCCCAGCGTCTTTTTGTACAGGGTAGGCGCGGTCACCATCGGCCCGTTGATCGTAAGCAGCATGGTGTAGCCGTCTGGCTTGGCACGGCTGGCGTAGCGCGTGCCTATATTGCCCCCAGCGCCCGCCTTGTTTTCCACCACGATCGCTTGGCCCAATTCTTTAGCCAGCGGCTCGGCAATGGCTCGAGCCAGGGTGTCGGGCGATGAGCCGGGCGGAAAGGGCACAACCAGTTGGATTGGGCGGTCGGGCCATTCGGCGGCCTGCGTCGCCGCGGCCATTAGCATTGATCCGGCAGCGGCCAGGCCGAGCATGGACAGATGAAGTTTGCGGCGTAGCGGTGAAAAGCCGATCATGGTGATCCTTGGTAAGTATTGGGGGGCGTCGGCGCTACACAGAGGGGGCTTCTTCCCGTGCTTCGCGCGACAACAGGCTTGATACGGCGTCTCGTGGTGCAAGGCCATCAAACAGTACATTACAAACCGCTTCGGTAATGGGCAGGTCGACGTTATGCTGAATGCCCAAAGCCAGGGCGGCGCGCGCGCAGCGCACGCCTTCGGCCGTTATGCCGCCTGCCAAAATCTGGCCGGGTGGCTGTCCCTGACCTATGGCCAGCCCTACCTGGCGATTGCGCGATAGCGCCCCGGTGGACGTTAGCACCAGGTCGCCCAGGCCCGCGAGACCGGCAAAGGTTTCTGAGCGCCCGCCCAGTGCCAGTCCCAGGCGCTGCATCTCGGCGAGGCCTCGGGTGATCAGTGCTGCGCGGGCGTTGGTGCCCAGGCCCAGGCCGTCTGAAATGCCGCAGGCAATTGCCATTATGTTTTTCAACGCACCGCCCACTTCTAC
The DNA here is from genome assembly GCF_003971065.1 of Candidimonas sp. SYP-B2681. Lineage (GTDB taxonomy): Bacteria > Pseudomonadota > Gammaproteobacteria > Burkholderiales > Burkholderiaceae_B > Pollutimonas. The sequence continues at coordinate 21,326 of NZ_RYDV01000004.1, read as the reverse complement.
GCCGATGACATCGGTGCTGGTGTAGATGCGTGCGTTTGTGCCGTGAAGTGCCGCCAGGACGGCGTCGGCAGTCGATGCCTGCGTGGTGCCCAAGGTAAGCGCCACAGGCAAGCCCTGCGCCACTTCGTGGGCAAAGGAAGGCCCTGACAACACGCCTAGCCCTATGCCGGGCCAATCGGCCAAGGCGGCTTGCGCGATCTGATGAGGCAATAGACCGGTTTCATGCTGGAAACCCTTGCACGTCCAGACGACGCTTATCTGCGAACTGCAGCCGGGTTTCACGCTGCGGGACAGTGCCGTGCACGTGTCTGCCAAGCCGGCGACGGGTACGCCCAGGATGATCAAGCTATGTTGTGCGCCTTCGGCACACACGTGATCGATGGCTTGCTGAAAACTGTCGGTGGCACGCAAAGCCGAGGGTAAGCGAATATCGGGCAAATACCGGGAATTGCGGTGTTCCTGGTCGATCTGGTGAGCGACTTTGGGGTCGCGCGCCCAGAGCAGGGTATCGGCCTGCGAACAGGCCAGTGCCGCCAGAGCGGTCCCCCAGCTTCCGGCGCCAAGAACGGCTACGCGCGTACGCTGGGTGGAAGCGCTCATAGTGCCACCGTTTACTGACGTGTCACGCCAGGAGGCAGGATCAAACCGGAGTCTTCTTTGCCTTGTTGTTCTTCGGCCAGTTGGGCGATGCGTTGCTCGTACAGGCCCTGGAAGTTGACTTCGGCTAGATGCAGCGGAGGCAGCGATGTGCGGGTAATAGCGTCGGCCACGTTGGCGCGCAGGTAGGGATAAAGCATGGTGGGGCAAACAATTCCGATAAGCGGATCGAGCTGCTCGTCGGGAATGTTGGCGGCTTCGAAGATGCCAGCCTGAGTCGCTTCGACCAGGTACAGAACCTTGTCGCCAATGCGGGTGGTGACCGTGGCGGTGACCGTCGCTTCGTACACCGTTTCGGCCAGGCGCTGACCACCGACGTTGATCGAGACTTCTACCGTAGGACCTTCCTGTTCAAGAAAGATCTGTGGGGCATTGGGCATTTCGAGCGACAAGTCTTTAACGTAAGTGCGCTGCAGGCTGAAGCTGGGGTCCTGACTATCTTGGGCGGTGGGTTGCTGATCTGCCATAGTGGTTCCTGAAAGTAGGGTTAAGCGATTAAGGGGCGAGGCCCGGTTCGGGGCATCGTTGTGATCAGGTATTAAGCAGCGGCGTCAGGCCATTGGCACGGTCGAGGGCTGCCAGGTCGTCGTAGCCCCCCACGTGGGTATCGCCAATATAAATCTGCGGTACGGTGCGACGCCCGGTACGCTGCATCATGATATCTCGCTGCTCGGGGTTGACGTCTATGCGGATTTTTTCAATCTCGGTCACGCCGCGCTGCTTAAGCAGCATTTCGGCGCGAACACAATAGGGGCACACGGCGGTGGTGTACATCGTTACGGTTGCCATGGATTTCCTCAGTGAAAAAGATTAGTTGATCAGGCCTTCTTCGAAACGGGCATGCCATCTTTGAGCCAGGCCTGAAGGCCGCCCGCCAGACTGACCGCTTCGTTGTAGCCCTGCTTGCGCAACGAGCCTGCTACCCGGGCTGAATCGCGGCCGCTATCGCATACTACGATAATAGGCTTGCTTTTGGGCAGGCTGGCCAGTTTGGACGTAAGGTCGGCTACCGGCACATTGCGCGCCTGAGGTATGCTTGCGGTCTTGAAGGATTCATGACTGCGCACGTCAAGGAAAAGGCCTTGCTTCTGGTTTACCAGTTGTACGGCTTCTTGCACGCTCACTGTCTTGCCGCCACCTTTCAGTATAGTGGGCAATAGAAGCATCACGCCCGATGCAATGGCGACGAATATGACAATGAGGTTGTTCTGATCTAGAAAAAAGTCCACGATATATCCCGAATATGCCCTTGGAAAAAGAGCAGAATCATACGATTATAAAATGGACAGCGAATTTCAACTTTTAGGCGTTTTTTTATCATGCATAAACTTGTTTTGATGCGCCACGGCGAAAGCCAGTGGAACCTTGAAAATCGTTTCACAGGGTGGACCGATGTCGATTTAACCGATACCGGGCGCGAGCAGGCAAGGCTTGCTGGTGAACTGTTAAAAGAAAAGGGCTTCGAGTTTGATCTGGCCTATTCGTCGGTGCTAAAGCGCGCCATCCGAACCTTATGGATCGCGCTCGACGCCATGGACGCCATGTACACCCCAACCGGGCTTAGCTGGCGCCTGAACGAGCGCCACTACGGCGCCCTGCAAGGTCTGAATAAATCGGAAACCGCTCAGAAGTTCGGCGAGGAACAAGTATTGATCTGGCGCCGCGCCTACGCCATTGCACCGAACCCGCTCGAAATCGACGACGCGCGCCACCCGCGATTCGATCGCCGCTACGCAAAAATCGCTGCCGACAAGCTGCCGGCAACCGAGTGCCTGGCCGATACGGTGGAACGTGTATTGCCTTTCTGGAACGAATCGATCGCACCGGCTATCCGCGCCGGACGCCGCGTTCTAGTTTCGGCACACGGCAATAGCCTGCGTGCGCTCATCAAGCATCTTGATGGCATTTCTGATGACGACATCGTGCACCTGAATATTCCCACCGGTCAGCCGCTGGTCTATGAACTCGACGAAGACCTGCGTCCGATACGCAATTACTATCTGGGCGACCCCGCTCAAATCGAAGCGGCCATGGCCGCGGTGGCTAACCAGGGCAAAGCCCAGAAGGCATAGTATGCAGCGTGCGCTCGGCTCCCTTGTGCTGGTCCTATGGACCGGCTTGGCATGGGCGGCCGAGCCATCGCTTGCACAACGGCAGGCTGATGCCAAAAAGCAGCAAGCGCAGCTTCGCGAACGCATTCAGTCCGTGCAGAAGGAAATCGATAGCCAGGAGTCCACGCGCCGCGACGCGGCCAACGACCTTAAAGACTCTGAATCGGCCATCTCGTCGATCAATCACCAGTTAGCGGATCTGTCGGCGCACCAGCGCAGGGTCGAGGTCGAGCTAAAACAGCTCGACCTCGAGATCGCCGATCAGAAAAGCCAGTTGGCCGAACGCCAGCGGGAACTCAGCGACCAGTTGCGTGCCCAGTATTCCAGCGGCCTGTCGCCCTGGACCGCACTGCTGTCGGGCGACGACCCGCAGCTGATAGGGCGTGAACTAAGTTATCTGGGTTATATTTCGAAGGCACAGGCCGAGGCGGTAAGGGCGGTGCGCCGCGCCATCGACACCCTTGCTGCGCTACAGGCGCGTTCCGAAGCCAGCCAGAAAGAACTGATCCGCCTCGCGCAAGCGACTTCCGAACAGAAAGAGTCCCTCCAAGAGCAAAAAGCCGAACGTCAGAAAGTACTTGAACGAATCGAAACGCTGCTAGCCGAGCAGCGCAGTCAGGCCGAGCGCCTGGAGCGCAACGACAAACGTTTGGGCACGTTGGTTACAGGGCTTGAAGCGGCCATTGCCAAGCAGGCCGAGGAAGCACGCCTGGCCGAAGAAAAACGCAAGGCCGAGGCCGCCCGCAAAGCCGAAGAAGCCAGGCTGGCCGCGATCGAACGCCGCCGCGCGCTGGAACGCGAACGTGAAGCGGCACGCAAGGCGGAACAGGCGGCCCGGGCAGCCCAACAACGTGCTCAACGCCAGCAAGACGCCCAAGAGGCCGAGAAGGCCAGGCTGCAGGTCGAGGCTGCCCGTGCCCAGGCCCGCGCCGCCGAAGAGGCGGCAGCTCGTCCCGCACCCAAGCCCACGCCTGCTCCCGAGGCAGAATCGATCAAGGGAACGGTTCCTGGCGCTGCACAGCCGCGGTTGGCGCCGTCCGGCGGCTTTACGGGGTTAAAGAAGGGGGCGCCATATCCCGTGCGTGGCGAGGTGCTGGGCCGTTTCGGCGCGGAACGCCCGGAGGGCGGCTTATGGCGCGGAATCGTATTGCGCTCGCCAGAGGGCGCCAAGGTCCAGACGATTGCGTCGGGCCGCGTGGTGTATTCCAACTGGCTTAGCGGTTTTGGCAATATTATTATTGTCGATCACGGGGCCAAATTCCTTAGTGTCTATGCCTACAACCAAAGCCTATTGAAACGGGTGGGCGATATCGTGGATACTGGCGATACGATCGCCACCGTAGGGGCGACCGGCGGTCAGGTGGACTCGGGTCTATACTTCGAGATCCGGCACCAGGGTACCCCGGTGAATCCTCTGCTATGGTTAAGGCAGTAAATTCGGTACTATTTGTTTGTCCAGCAGTTTATTTAATTCGGGAATGTGCATGAGCACTCGCAGGTTTAGCGGTTTAGGTTTGGTAGTTGTGGGCGCCGTCGGCGGCGTATTGGTCAGTTTGGGCATTACGGCGGCAGCGCAGCGCGGCGAGCCCTTACCCTTGAAAGAACTGCAACAGTTCGCCAATGTGTTTGCCGCGATAAAAAGCAGCTACGTCGAGCCCGTCACCGACCATAAACTGATTAACGATGCCATCAAAGGCATGTTCAGCGACCTTGATCCGCATTCCACGTATCTGGATGCCGAGGCTTTCAAGGAAATGGAAGCCATTACGCAAGGCGGTTTCGGCGGCCTGGGTATCGAAATTGGCAGCGAAGACGGCATGCCCAAGGTTATTGCGCCCATCGAAGACACGCCTGCAGCGCGTGCCGGCATCCTGGCTGGCGACATCATCACGCATATCGACGGCAAGCGCACCAAGGGCATGACCCTGAACGATGCGATCAAACTGATGCGCGGCGAACCAAAAACGCGTATCGAGCTGACCATTGTGCGTCAGGGCCGCGATAAGCCGCTGGTCATCAATATTGTCCGCGACCTGATCAAGGTCCGTAGCGTGCGCAGCAAAATGCTGGACAACCATATTGCCTATGTGCGTATTGCCCAATTCCAGGAGCGCACTGCGGCCGACCTGGTCGCGCAGTTGAATACACTGGGGGCCAAGGCGCCTCCGAAAGCGCTGGTGCTCGATTTGCGCAACGACCCGGGTGGCCTGCTAGACAGCGCCATCGGCGTGTCTTCGGCATTCCTGAAGCCCGACGTTTTAGTGGTATCGACCAAGGGCCGTGTGCCGTCGTCCAACCGTGAATATTTCGCCAAGCCCGGCGACTATATGCGCAGCTACATCGGTAGCAATGGTTCGGCCGACTACTTGTCCAAAATTGCCCCCTGGAGCAAAACGGTGCCTATGGTGGTGCTGGTCAACGTTGGGTCGGCGTCCGCATCCGAGATCGTTGCGGGGGCGTTGCAAGATCACAAGCGTGCCAAAATCATTGGTAATCGTACCTTCGGCAAGGGCTCGGTGCAAAGCGTATTGCCGCTTACCGACGACACCGGCATCAAGCTGACTACCGCTCGTTACTACACACCTTCGGGCAAGTCGATCCAGGTAACGGGTGTCGATCCCGACATCGCGGTTGACGACACGGCGCAGGGCAATTTGTTCCGCCTGCCGCGCGAAGTCGATCTGCAGCGCCACCTGGTTAACGGTGAAACTGCTGAAGAAGCCGCCGCTGCCGATACCAAAGAGGACAAGACCGAACCCAAGATGTTCGAGTTCGGCGGTGCCGACGATTACCAGTTGCTCCAGGCCGTTAACTTCCTGGAAGGCCGGCCCGTCAAGAAAATGGATCCCGCGCTAGTGGTCAAGGCTGATAAAGCCGAGCCCGCGGGTGCGAAGGGCAAACCCGCCGCCAACGCAAAGGCGGGGGAAGCGGTGGTTCCCAAAGAGGTTCAGCCCGCCGACAAGACCGCACCCGCTGCTGAAAAAAAAAGTCCAGTGACCCCGATTGAACCCATAATCGAGCGTTACAGGCTGACTCCGGGAGGCTTGATCAAGACGCCGTGATGGACGACCAGCAGCTGCTGCGGTATGCGCGGCATATTCTGTTAGACGAATTCGGGATCGAAGCGCAGGAACGTTTGTTGAAGGCCCGGGTCCTGATTGTGGGGGCCGGGGGGCTGGGTTCTCCGGCCGCGTTTTACCTGGCATCGTCTGGGGTGGGGCACATTGTGCTGGCCGACGACGACCTGGTCGAACTCGGCAACCTGCAGCGCCAAATCCTTCACACCACCGATCGTATCGGCTGGGCCAAGGCCCAGTCGGGCAAGCATATGCTGGCGCAATTGAATCCCGAGACCCACGTCGAAGCGCTGGTGCAGCGCCTGGACGACAAGGCGCTCGCCGAACAGGTGGCGCTGGCCGACGTGGTGCTTGATTGCTGTGATAATTTCGCCACTCGGCACGCGGTCAATCGCGCCTGTGTTGCCTATCGCAAGCCCCTGGTGTCGGGCGCCGCCATCCGTTTTGCCGGGCAAATCAGTGTCTTCGATATGCGGCGCGACGACGCACCGTGCTACCACTGCCTGTTCCCCGAAGCCGATGACGTCGAAGAGCTGCGCTGCGCGACCACCGGGGTGCTGGCGCCGCTGGTAGGGATTGTGGGCAGCACACAGGCGGCTGAAGCGATCAAAGTGTTGACGGGCATGGGTGAGCCCCTGGTGGGGCGCATGCTGTGCCTGGACGCCCTGAGCATGCAATGGAACACGGTGCGCTTTAAGCGCGATCCCGATTGCCCGGTGTGTCGCACGCGTTAGCGCGGGCCACCCAGGCCGTGGCGGCCTACCAACAGCTTTCCTACCGAATTCACACGCACATCGACGTAATGGCATCGGCCATTGTTCAGCGATGAAAAAGGCGTGCCCGGGTGAAACACATGCACGGTTCGCATACCGACCTGCCGCGCGCTTTTGAGATTGCGCAGTGTATCTTCGACCAGGACCACTTGGCTTGCCGGCACCCGCAGGCGTGCCAGTACCTGCTTCATCAGTGCGGCAGACGGTTTGGGGCGAATCTGCCCCTGTAGCCGCATATGATCGATGGCCCACAGGCATTCGAACTGCTGCAGAATACCGAGGGTTTTTAGGACGTCGCGCGCGTATTTGAAGGGGGCGTTGGTCAAAAGAATTTTGCGCCCCTTCAATTGCTGCAGCTTGTGTGCCAACCCGTTTTCGCAGTGCACCATCGACGCGACGTCAAAGCTGTGGCTCAGTTCCAGGAAGGTATGGGGGTCGACGCCATGATGGCGCACCATGCCGATTACTGTGGCGCCGTAGCGCTTCCAGTAAAGCTTGCGCAACACGTTGGCCTCGTCCATGCCAATGTTCAGGCTGGTGGCCACGGCATTGGCCATGCCGCTATCGATGGCCTGGAAGATGGCTTTGGAGCAATCGTGCAGGGTGTTGTCCAGGTCGAACAGCCACACGGTTTCGCGTTCGCCCGCGGGCCCCGAAGAGCGGCGCGGACGATGGGATGCGACGATACTGCGCAAGGCCCGCATGATGATCAGCGCGAGCTGATCATGGTGCCCACGCCACGGTCAGTCAGTATTTCCAGCAACAGGCAATGCGGCACGCGGCCGTCCACCACATGTACCGAGGTGACACCATTGCGTGCGGCTTCCAGGGCCGAAGAAATCTTGGGCAGCATGCCGCCGGAAATCGTGCCGTCTTCGAACAGTTCGTCGATGGTCTGGGCGGAGAGCTGGCGCAGCAGTTCGCCGGACTTATCCAGTACGCCGGGGGTGTTGGTCATCATGACCAGTTTTTCAGCGCCGAGCACTTCGGCCATCTTGCCCGCAACCACGTCGGCATTGATGTTGTAGGCAGTGCCGTCTTCGCCGTAGCCGATAGACGAAATGACTGGGATGAACTGGTCGTCTTGCAGGGCCTTGACGACTGCTGGTTCGATATGGGTGATTTCACCCACGTAGCCGATGTCCAGCCACTGGCCGGGATGGTCTTTGTCTTCCAGCAGTTTCTTTCTGGCCTGGATCAGGCAGCCGTCCTTGCCGGTAAGGCCCACGGCTTTACCGCCAGCTTCGTTGATCATCATGACGATGTCTTGCTGTACCTGACCGCCCAATACCCATTCCACCACTTCCATGGTGTCGGCATCCGTAACACGCATACCCTGTATGAAGGTGCCTTCCTTGCCTATGCGCTTGAGCGCGGCATTGATTTGCGGGCCGCCGCCATGCACCACGATAGGATTAAGGCCGACCAACTTGAGCAGAACCACATCGTGCGCAAAACTGCGTTGCAATGCCTCCTCGGTCATGGCGTTGCCGCCGTATTTGATGACTACCGTCTTGCCGTGGAAACGTCGGATATACGGCAAGGCTTCCGACAATACGTCTGCCTTGACAGTAGAAGAATGGCTAGAAGAGTCGCTGGATAGGGTCATGTCCGCTTTTAAAGGTTTAGGCTTTTCGGCCGTTTCAGATGTAAAAAACCCGGGATCAGCACGACATTCCCGGGCGGTGAAACATTCTTGTTGATGCTTTGCCATGGCACTACTGCCATGGGTTCTAGCCTAGCGCCTTGTTGACGGTGGCCAGGAAGGCGGCCTTGTCATAATTGCCCAGGTAGCGCTTGATGATGTGACCTTCTTTGTCGATAAGGAAGGTGGTGGGCGTAAGCTTGACGTCGCCAAACGCTTTGGCAATGTCGCCCATGGAATCAATGGCGACCGGAAACGGCAGCTGGCGCGTTTCGGCGTAGTTCTTTACGTAATTAGCGGGGTCGTACTGCATGGCCACCGCGATGGTCTCAAATCCCTTGGGCGAGAGATCTTTATAATTTTGGATGGTGTCGGGCATTTGCGCGATACAGGTTACGCAACTGGTGGCCCAAAACTTGACCAGCACCACTTTGCCGCGCAGATCTTGGGTGGTGATCTTGTCGCCGGTCAGGGTGGTAAACGTGACGTCGGGCGCTGTTTTGGCCGACCCGGCAAATTGCCAAATGCCAGCCCCCGCAAGGGCCAGCACAACAACAATTCCGATGAAAAGCTTTTTCATTATGATCCGTTTCCGCTGCCCGGGGTCGCAGGACGGTGGCGCCGCCGGTTACAGACATTTCTCATTTAACAGGTATGGTTTCTGCACCGCCGCTAGAGTCAACAGGTGTCGTGCCAGTCGAGCCGGAATCCTGGATGGGAGCGGGCGCGGTTTTGGCGGGCGCGGTCAAGGGCGCCATAACCGTTTCCGCCGCGACGATTTCGAATGATTTTACTACTTTGTTGATGCCAGTAACACTGGATGCTGCTGTGCCGGCCATCTGGCTTTCCTGGGCGGTGACCTTGCCCAGCAAGTACACAACGCCGCGCTCGGTGGTGACCACAATGGTGCGAGACGGTACATTCTTGGTATTGATAAGGGTGGATTTAACTTTGGAGGTGAGCCAGGTGTCGTTGCTGCGTACGCTGACCGGCGTAATGTCGCCCACCCGCAGTTCGTTGATGACTTTTTTGACTTTCTCGACCTTCCTGGCGGACTCGGCAGCGCGTTGTTTGCCTTGTTCATTCGGTACGTCGCCGGTAAGCAGGACGATGCCGGCGTACGAGGTGGCATTGACGCGGGCGACGTCCTCGCTGAAAAGCTTGCGCATTTCGGCACCGACTTTCATTTCAATGGTCTGGTCTTCGACTTGTTCACCAGCGGTGCGGCGGTCGCTTGCGACCGTGGCGGTGGTGGCGGCAGCACCGCCCACCACCAATAGCCCGCATCCCGAAAGGGCCATCAGGCTGCTTAAAGCAAGGCCTGCGAGCAAAAAGCGTCGAGCGCGTCGGTGTGTAGCCATTACAGCGTGTCTCCCAGTAAGAGTGCATCGATACCGTCGCACAAGGCGTGCAGCAGCACGATATGCACTTCTTGAATCCGCATGGTGCGGTCGTGTGGCACGCACAAATGTATGTCGGTTTCGTACAGTATTTCGTTGATTTTGCCGCCGCCTTTGCCGGTGAAGGCGATGACCGGCATTTCGCGGTCGTGGGCGGCTTCGATAGCGCGGATGATATTCGTGGAATTGCCGCTGGTGGAAATGGCCACCAGCACATCGCCCGGCTGGCCTAAGGCGGCCACTTGCCGTTCGAAGATCGCATCGAACCCGTAGTCGTTGCCGACTGCCGTAAGGATGGATGTGTCGGTATTAAGCGCCACGCCGCCTAAAGGTAGGCGGTCGCGCTCGAACCGGCCGACGAGTTCAGCGATGAAATGCTGTGCGTCGGCAGCCGAACCACCATTGCCGCAGGCGAGGATCTTTCCGTTGTTGGCAAGAGACCCGAAAACGAGGTCTACCGCCACCGACAGGGGCTCGGACAGTTCGCGCGAACTGGCTTTTAAGGCATCGATTGCATCGTTGAAATGCGATGTCATGTGAGATGTCATGTCCATAGCGGTGATTATCTCATGTTCGAATGAAAATAATGTCAACGGACGTAACCTTTCCGGCCATTCGGCGTAGCGCGGCGCCGGTTGCGGTCATGGCGCTTGCGGATTTTTATTCTTCGAATGCATTTTTTATCCAGCTCAGCCCATCAGCTTGGTCGGTGATCACGTCGAACCGGCAGGCTGGGGTGGTGCCCAGGAAATAACGCCGGCTTAGCCGCGGCAGGAAAAATTGCGCCGTCCTGACGAGCCGTGCTTGCTTGTTGCGGTTTACACTGGCGGCGGCTCCGCCGTATTGATGTGAGCCACGACGATGGCGAACTTCAATGAAGACCAGCGTGTCGCGATCGATGGCGACCAGATCGATTTCACCGGTTTTGCTGCGCAGATTCTGAACGATTATGATCAAACCGCTAGCTTGCAATAGCTGGCGTGCCCGATCTTCTGCCCGATCGCCCGCTTGTTGTGTTGGGGAACGCGTGCCTTGTTCGGGGGCCGATTCCATCGGGCAGGCTTCAGCGTCGTCGGTCAGGCGGCCGCCCCCTGGCAGGCATGTGGCGGCTTGATGCGCTCGTTTTCTGGCCTGGGCATTTGCCCTGCGCCGCAGCGTTTTTGCGGCTTTCTGTTGTGCCAGCCGGGCCAGTTCGTATAGTCGTTGGTCGTCGGCCATGATTCTTACCCTTTTTATTTAAGGCATTGCTTCGTAGTATGAGTGAAACGCCCGATTTTCCCGATACCCCAACGACATGGAAACGTCTCACCGAGCGTGTGGATGCCCAGCACTGGCCGACATCGACCTTGTATGTGGTGGCGACCCCTATCGGCAATTTGGGGGATTTGAGCTTGCGCGCCTGGCAAACATTGGCGCGCTGCGATGTGATTGCCGCTGAAGACACACGTGCCAGCCGCCCTTTGCTCGACGCATGGGGAGTCAGCACGCCGCTGATCGCCGCCCACAGGCATAACGAGGCCGAGGCGGCTCAGGCCATAGTCGAGCGCCTTTCGCGCGGCGAACGGGTCGCCCTGGTGTCCGATGCCGGCGCGCCGGCTGTCAGCGACCCGGGAGCGCGAATCGTCCGCGCGGCGCGTGAGGCAGGTTATGGCGTTGTTGCCATCCCGGGCGCAAGCGCCGTGATCGCCGCATTAATGGCCTGCGGCGTTACGACGGATGAGAATCCGGCCTTCGTATTTGCTGGGTTTGCGCCGCCCAAGGCGGCTGCGCGACAAAAGTGGCTGCAGCGCTGGTGCGCGGTGCCGGCACCTATCGTGATGTTCGAGTCGCCCCACCGGCTGGCGGCGTCGATGCGCGACATGCTCGCGGTTTGCGGGCCGCTGCGCAAGTTGACGGTCGCCCGCGAACTGACCAAACGCTTCGAACAGGTTGTGACCATGCCGCTTGCCGAGGCCGCCGGCTGGCTGGACCAGGACGCGCATCGCAGTCAAGGTGAGTTCGTCTTGATTGTGCACCAAGCCGATGAAGCGCAGAACGATGATGCGCTGGATCCGTCCAGCTCGGTGTTGCTGGACGCCTTGCTGGAAACGCTGTCGGTGCGCGATGCGGCCAGGGTCGCGGCCAAGGTGACGGGATTGCCGCGCGATACCTTGTATGCCTTGGCACTGGCACGCCAGAAGACCGACGAGTAATTCCCTCCCCAGATCCATCGTGCACGGTGTCGGCATCGCCTGCCTTACCTTAGTAATGTCTGCGCTTCGCCTTCACGTTTGGTCTGAAACGGAATGAGCCATTGACGACGCCGCAGCGTGGCACGGACCAGCGGTGTATCGGGCTTAGTGTAGTGCGATGGTGGGCTGCATGCCGGTGGCTTGGCGGATATTCACCGCGGCATTGACCGCTGCGGTACGCGACGGATAGGGGCCTATCTGTACGCGATACAGATTGTTGGCGTTGTCTACCAATGCGACCCGGCTTTCCACCAGGTTGATCTGCCGATTAAGTTTTGATGCCAGGCTTTCCGCCGTTTCGGCCATGCTGAAAGCGCCAAACTGCAGATAAACGTGTGCCGCATTGCCGACCATGAGTTGCTTGGCCGGCAGTTTTGGTTCCGGGTTTAATTCGCTGTCTTGCAGAACTTGCAATGCATCGGGCGTCACCTGCGGTGCGCGGGACGCGAGCTGCAATGCATTGGGCTTTACCGGTAAGGCTTGCACAACTTGTGGCGCCGGATTTCTTGGCGGCGCGGCGGGAGCGATTGGTGTGGCGTTAGGCGCGACATGCCGATTGTTGCGGATGTCGTCATTGGTGATGGCTTCGACGATCACTTGGCCGCTACCGGGGCCCACGATTCCCAGCTTGGCGGCGGCGACGTACGACAAGTCGATGATGCGCGCGCTGTGAAAAGGGCCGCGATCATTGATTCGAACAACCACCGACTTGCCGCTGCTTGCGCGGGTGACGCGGGCGTAACTGGGAATCGGCAATGTGGGATGGGCCGCCGACATGGCATACATGTCGTAGGTTTCACCGTTGGCGGTTTTATTGCCGTGAAACTTGCGGCCATACCACGAGGCGGTCCCTTCCTGGCGAAAGGGCTTCTGGTCGCTGACCGGAAAATACCGTTTGCCAAAAACCGTGTATGGCCTGAAATTGGCTTTGGCATGGACTTCGATGCGAGGCTGGGCGTCGGGAATGGCCTCGATATTCGCCGGTATGTTGGAACCCGGGCCATCATCAAGATAGTATCCGCCGCCCCGACTACTGCTGGACTTTTTTGTGCCGGAGCAGCCCGCCAAAATGGCCAGGCTTAAAAAAGAGATAATCAGTAATCGGTATCGGCTCATGGGATATCGGGTGGCGGGGGCTGGTTGCGGTGCCTTATCAGTAGTGGTGAGTGGTCGGCAAAGCGCTGCGCAAGCTGCTCGGTGACATACACCGAACGGTGCTTGCCGCCCGTGCAACCAACGGCGACCGTCAGATAAGCACGGGTATCTTGCATATAAAGCGGCAGCCAGCGCCGGATGAACCCGGCAATGTCTTCGATCATGGTTTCAACGCTGCCAAATTGCGCCAGCCATTTTGCTACTGGCTCGTCGCGGCCAGTAAGCGGACGCAGGTTCCGGTCGTAATGCGGGTTTGGCAAACACCGCACATCGAAGACCAGATCGGCATCGCCCGGAACGCCACGTTTGTAGGCAAAGGACTCGAATGTCAGCACGACAGGTGCCCGGTCGGCCTGCACCAGATCGCGGACCCACGCGCGTAACTGGCCCGGCGTCAGGTCGGAGGTATCGATTACGTGTTCTTGTTCGCGCAGGGGCGCCAGAAGTTCGCGCTCGGTGTCGATGCATTCTTGCAACGACGGCGATTTGCCGCCCTGTTGCAATCGGTCGGTAAGGGGATGGCGGCGGCGCGACTCGGAATACCGCTGCTGCAAGGTGTGATCGTTGGAATCAAGAAATATGACTCGAAACGCCGTTCCTATGGCACGCAGGCTGGTGATGACACCGGGCAGGTCAGCCAGTTCGCCCGGCGAGCGCACATCGATCGCGACAGCCACGCGTTCAAGACCGCTTTCGCGTGTGCTGGCAATGAAGTCGTGCAGGAAACGCACCGGCAGATTATCGACGCAGGTGTATCCCGCATCTTCCAGTAGGCGCAAAGCCACCGACTTGCCTGAGCCGGAGATGCCCGTGATAAGAACAATATTCAACATGAGGGTGGGGGTTCCATGTTTCGAAGAGGCAAACGCATTCTTGCCTCCTGATTCTATAGGATGCCTGGATTTGCTGCAGCGGCGGCATTATTCGCGCCGGCTGCTTTCCATAATGGCCAGCGCTTGACGTTCGATGAATTCGCCCATGGTGTCGATGCCGCGCAAGGCGAGAATGGTGTTGCGCACGGCGGCTTCGACCAGTACGGCCAGGTTGCGTCCCGCTGCGACCTGCAGCATGACGCGGCGTATCGGCAAGCCGAGAATGTCTTCGGTTTGATCCTGTACCGGCAGGCGTTCGAAGGCGTCGGGTGTAGAGCGGATGAGGTGCACCAGCAGCTTTAGCTTCATTTTGCGCCGCACCGAGGTCTCACCGAATATAGTACGAATATCAAGCAATCCGAGGCCGCGCACTTCGAGCAAATTTTGCAACAAGGCAGGGCAGTGGCCTTCTATCATGTTGGGCGCGGTACGCGACAGTTCGACGGCGTCATCAGCCACCAGGCCGTGGCCACGCGAAATCAGTTCCAGCGCGAGCTCGCTTTTTCCCAGTCCGGACTCGCCGGTAATCAGTACGCCCACACCCAGTACGTCCATAAAGACGCCATGCACAATCGTTTTGGGCGCCAGCCGCCGGCCAAGGTAGATGCGCAGCAAATCAATCAGCTGAGCGGCGTCGATCGGGGTGCAAATCAATGGGATTTTTTGCTGATCGCAGAATTCGCGGAGATCGTCGGGGGCTTGCATGCCTTCGGCCACGAGTATGGCGGGCACGCCGCCCGCGACCAGGTCTTCAAGGTGATGAATCCGGCGCTTGGCGTCGAAGCGGGTGAAGTAAGAAAGCTCTGCAGCGCCGAACACCTGTATGCGCGATGGGTGGATGAGGTTCAGGTGCCCGACCAGATCGGCGCCCGACATGCCTACATCGGGAATAATGCGGTTGGCCGAGTCGGTGCCAGCAATCCAGGTGAAGGGAATCTGCTCGGCGTTGTCGTCGACGAGTTCGTGAATGGTAAGCATGGCATTCGCCTTATGCTGGTTCGCTGGTCAGGAGTCGGTGTACGGCAGTGGGGTCCGTTTCGGTGGATAGCGCCTGTCGCAGTCCGGAGTCGGACATCAGCTTTGCGATTTCGGCCAGCAAGTCCAGATGGATCTGGGTTGCGGTTTCGGGTACCAACAAGATAAACAGCAGGCTGGCCATGCGGCCATCGGTTGCGTCAAAGCGAACAGGGTCGGCCAGGCGGATAAAAGCCGCGCAGGGCTCCTTCAGGTCTTTGATACGACCGTGCGGAACGGCGACTTGATGCCCGAGCGCCGTGGAACCGAGCCGTTCGCGCGCAATAAGACTTTGAAAGACGGCCGTGCGGGCGATCCCGTGATGGTTCTCGAAAAGCAGGCCGGCTTGTTCGAAGGCCCGCTTCTTGCTAGTGACAGCCAGATCAAGCACCACATTCGATAGCGGCAAGATACGCGACATTAAGTTCATGGTGTTCATTATATGGGGTTTGGGCCCTGCCTTACAAAGCAACATAACTAAGGCCCCAATCACTAAGGGCGATTGAGGCCAGTTTGCCAGATTTTGCGCTACGCTTTTATCGTGAACGAGCCCTGTTGGCGTCGTTGGCGCGGCAAAAGCTGGGGGCGAGTGTTACTCGATAGCAGGAACTTCCTGCCGTTTAACAGGCTCGTGGGCGTGGTCTTGGATTTTCGATTTGTATTTGAGTACCTGCCTGTCGATCTTGTCAGCCAGCAAGTCAATTGCCGCATACAGGTTTTCGTCAGCGGCTTCGCAGTGGATGTCTTTGCCGCGCAAGCGCATGGTGATGTCGGCAGTGTGTTTTAGCGGCTCGATCGAGAGTATGACCTGGGTGTCGATGACATTATCGAAATGTCGCGCGACTCGCGCCAGTTTCTCGGTTACGTATTGGCGTATAGCGGGAGTGATATCTAAATGACGACCAGTAATGCTCAGGTTCATAAGGGCTCTCCTTGTAAAGAATGGGGTGCGCAGTATTGCGCTGTAAGGGTGGCGGCGGTCTCCTTGTAATGGTCAGTCAATGATTTCAGTGTATAGATTATGTACAGTAAATCAAGTGTGTCAGGTCAAACATTCTGGGGTTTGCCTGCCTCGTACTGAAGGAGTAAGCTTGAAAATTGTTGTGCATAAAAAAACGCCCGAATAGGCGTTTGTTTTTTGCGTTGAGGCGGCGTAACGACTGCTAGGGGCTTTACATCTTGAAGTTCTTGCCCAAGTAAACTTTGCGGACGGCTTCGTTGTCGATGATGTCGTTCGGGTGGCCGTTAGTAAGGACTTTGCCTTCACTGATGATGTAGGCGCGATCGCAAATGCCTAGCGTTTCACGCACGTTGTGGTCGGTGATCAGCACGCCGATATTGCGGCCCTTCAAAAAATGCACAATGCGCTGAATTTCAATAACGGCGATGGGATCCACACCGGCAAACGGTTCATCCAGCAATATAAAGCGCGGATGGGTCGCCAAAGCACGCGCGATTTCCACGCGCCGGCGCTCGCCGCCTGACAGCGAGATGGCGGTATTGCGGCGAATATGCCCGATCTGGAGTTCGTCAATCAACGATTCCAGGTACTCGCCCATTTTGGCCGATGACAAGGGCTGACCATCGTCATCCAGTTGCAATTCCAGAACCGCGCGTATGTTCTCTTCGACCGTAAGGCGGCGGAAAACCGATGCGTCCTGTGGTAAATACGACAAGCCCATGCGTGCCCGCTTATGCATCGGCATGCTGGTAATGGGGGTTCCGTCGATTTCGATGCGGCCTGCGTCGGTGGGGACGATGCCGACAATCATGTAGAAGCTGGTTGTCTTGCCAGCGCCATTGGGCCCCAGCAAACCCACCACTTCACCGCTGTCGACCGACAGGGATACGTCGTGTACGACCGTGCGTTTGCCATAGGTTTTGCGCAAGCCGGTGGCGCTGAGGCTGCCGTGAGTAGCACTTGGCGAGCGGGTGCTACCGGATTTCGGCTTGTCGGAAGAAAACATAAATAGTCGCTACTTTTGTAAAACAGGTGATGCGATGGGCATTACTTTCGCGGAGCCGATTTGGCCTTGCACTCGGCAATGGCGGCATCCGCCCTGGCTTGTGGGCGAGCCAAAGAGCGGACGCGTCCGCCGGGAGCGGCCGAATCAGGCCCGCCGTAAGCTTCGTAGGTGGCGGTCTTCTGGTGATAGATGACGCGCTGGCCCTTGACGTTGTCGAAGGGTTTGCCGCAAATGAAGCGGGTGACGATGGCCTTGCCTATCATGTCGATTTTTTCAGCTTTGCCGTCGTATTCTGCCCGAACGCCGCGGGCCTCAAGGACTTCAAACTTTTCCGGGTTTTCCTGCCGGATGAAAACCAGCTTGCCCGGCTCGACCGTTGCGGTGCCATACTGGAACCCCTGCGCGTCCTCGCGCATGGTCAGTGTGTCGGAGTTCAACGTCATGGCGCCGCGCGTCATGATGACGTTGCCGGTGAAAATACTTTCTTTTTTCAGGTCGTCGTAGTTAAGGGTATCGGACAGAATCAGGGTGTCGGGCTCTTCGGCGGCGGGGGCGGCATTCTGGGCATGGGCGGATCCGGCAACACAGACCAGTGCCGAAGCCGTCAGCCACGCTGCAAAAGAGGTAAGTCGCGGTAGATTCATGGTTTATTTTTTTGTTGTGTCGGTTTAGCGGATTTGCCTGGCTTGGAGTCCTGGCCGGAAATTTTCACATCGGTCGCCGAGAAGACTTGTAATTGGCGGGTATTGTTGTCGTAACGCATGCCTTTACCGTCCATGGTGGATTTGCCATTGACCACATGTGCCGGTTTATCGGTAAACAGCACATTCTCGTCAGGCATGATGGTAAGTTCATGGCTGGTCACATCGAGCGGCGGGCGATCTTCTTCGGCCTGACGGTGGACATGGGCATTACCCGTCATTACGACCCGTTCGCCATCCTGATCCATCACTGCCGTGTCCGACGTGCCTATCGTAATCGGTGAGCCCGGCTGCTGACCTATGGCTTTTGCCTTAGTGATTTCGTAGGAATCGTTGTCAGGAAAGTGCTTCATGTACGCGCCTTCGAGCCGATTGATGGCAACCCCGGCGGCGTCGGTGCGCAACATAACGAAGTCGCTGGCCCATGAGTCGGGCTCGTGGGTAATGCGCCGTGGCGGGTCGATAGGAATGGCGCGTTGCGCATAGCCCGCCGCCCACCACGTCCCGAGCACTAATGACAGCAGCAAGAAGATGGCAATAAGAGCGGGGGCACGTTCTTTCATGGGCTTATTGAATGACGCCGCTCATTAACTTGGCGCTTTGGGTAAAGAAAACACTAAGCCGCCCCTGCGCCGCCAGG
Organism: Candidimonas sp. SYP-B2681; assembly: GCF_003971065.1. GTDB lineage: Bacteria > Pseudomonadota > Gammaproteobacteria > Burkholderiales > Burkholderiaceae_B > Pollutimonas. The sequence goes on along the minus strand of NZ_RYDV01000004.1, from coordinate 3,083 downwards.
ATCACATCGCAGCATTCGCGCACGGCGCCGGATCCCCCCGGCTTGGATGAGGTCCAGTGCGCCACTTGGGAAATGTACGCCGGTGCATTGGGTACGCTGGCGGCGAACCCGACGCGTTGCAGCGCGGAAAGGTCGATGATGTCGTCGCCCATATAACCGACTTCGCTTAACGAGCACCCATGTTCCTGCGCGAGGGCGCTAATGGCCTGAGACTTGTCGCGTATGCCTTGGTGCACGATCGCGATACCTAATTCAGCGGCGCGGCGCGCCAGAATTGGACCTTCGCGCCCCGTGATCAATGCCACCGTAATGCCGCTTTCGCTCATCAGGCGCAGCCCGTGGCCATCCAGTGAATTGAAGCATTTCATCAGTTCGCCGTTTTCGCCATACCAAAGCTTTCCGTCGGTCAGCACGCCATCGACGTCAAACGCCATGATGCGCACCTGGCGTGCGCGTTCGATGACGGAAGGCGAAAGTTTGGCCAATATGAGGGCTTCGACGGGGTGAGCAATAGTCGGCAGATTCATTTTGTTATAGGATTTCAGATCACTTTGGCGGCAAGCAGATCGTGCATATGTAAAGCCCCTAATAATAGCCCGGTATCGTCCACCACGAGCATTTGGTTCAAACGACCGGCATCCATCAGCGTAGCAGCTTCGACCGCCAGCGCGCCCGGGGCGACGGTCTTGGGGTGGCGGCTCATGCCGTCGGCCACGGTCAGCTGACGAATGTCACCATGCCTGGCAATCAGCCGGCGCAGGTCGCCGTCGGTAAAGATGCCGATGGGAAGGCGTTTGTCGTCTACTACGATTGTCATGCCCATACCTTTGGCGGACATTTCTACCAGCGCCTGGGGGATTTTCGTGTCGATCGTCACAATAGGAAGGGCATCGCCCTTGCGCATGACGTCGCGCACAAACGTCAGCAGACGCCGTCCCAGCGCCCCACCCGGATGGGACCGGGCGAAATCTTCACGGCTGAATCCGCGCGCTTCCAGGCAGGCGACTGCCAAGGCATCGCCCAAGACCAAGGCCGCTGTGGTGCTGGCGGTCGGGGCAAGGTTCAATGGGCAGGCTTCCTGATCGACATGCGCATTCAAGTGCAGGTCGGCATTTCGGGCGAGCTCTGAAAGGGGATTGCCGGTCATGGAAATAAGGCGAGCACCCATACGTTTTGCGACCGACAATACGGTTAATAGTTCATGCGCCGCACCAGAGTACGAGATGGCCAGTACGATATCTTGCCGCGTCAACATGCCCAGGTCGCCATGTATGGCTTCCCCGCCATGCATGAAGAATGCCGGTGTGCCGGTAGAGGCCAGGGTGGCGGCGATTTTTCGGGCAATATGGCCCGATTTGCCGATGCCCGTTACGACGACCCGGCCTTCGCAGGCGAGCAGCATCGAAACGGCTTCTTCGAAGCTGCGGTCGAGGCTGGCTGCCACGGTCTTCAAGCCGGCTATTTCGGTCTGGAAGGTGCGGTGGGCGGACGCCAACATTTCTTCCGCGATCAGGGTAGGTGACGGTGGCGTTTCGGCAGGCACGGCGTTCAGTATTTTTTCCATCTGGTGATTTTAAACGCACATTGTCGATGTGGTTTATTTGTAACTGAAGCGATTGTGTAAGCCGGGGTAAGGACTGGCCGCGTATAGTTATGCCTAGGCCGATCAAGCGCAATAGGTATGATGGTTGGCTTGTTCGGATCTTTTTTTTGCTTTTTGAGTTTTGGCGATTTACATGCATATTGATCCTGCCGACTACGTTCGCAAGGCGATTCGTAGTGTTCCCGATTGGCCCAGGCCCGGTGTTACGTTCCGAGATATTACCCCGGTGTTGCAAGACCCCCGGTCGTTCCGAGTGCTGGTGGATATGTTTGTGTACCGGTATATGCGGCAGCGTTTGGATTTGGTTGCTGGTGTGGATGCGCGTGGTTTTATTCTGGGCTCTGTTTTGGCTTATGAGCTAAATTTGGGTTTTGTTCCGGTGCGCAAGAAGGGGAAGTTGCCGTTTCAGACGGTGGCCGAGGAGTATTCGCTGGAGTATGGGAATGCTACGGTGGAGATGCATACGGATTCGGTGCGGCCGGGTCAGCGGGTGTTGTTGATTGATGATTTGATCGCGACGGGTGGGACGATGCTGGCGGCGGCGAAGTTGTTGCAGCGGTTGGGTGCGAATGTGGTGGAGGCGGCGGCGATTATTGATTTGCCCGAACTAGGTGGGTCGGAGGCGCTGAAAGAAACAGGGCTGGATATTTATACGGTATGTAGCTTTAATAATGATTCGCCTTGATGGGGCTTTGTTTTTGACCCGGATTTTGGTGTTGAATCGGGTGTGGCGTTAAGTTCGTTGTTGCTTTTTTGCTGAATGCTTTAAATCGTTTCGATTTGAGTCACGTCACTTAACGTCGATTTTCTGGCATCGGCGCCTGCTTCCGTATCGATTTTTGTTCTTGCGTTCGTTTTTCTTTTCTGGCGCTGGTTTTTGTTCTTGCGCTCGTTTTTCTTTTCTGAAGCTGGTTTTTGTTCTTGCGCCGGTTCAGAGGGTTCGCGGGGACTGGGCTCAAGATCGCTGCGGCCCGCGCTTCGCCGGGCTTCCCGGCCGCGCCGTTGTCCTCGGGGCGGGCGAAGAACTCGTGGGGTCAACAGTCCACGGACTGTTGACCCCACTCAGACAGCTTCGCCCTTTTTTCCCCGACGCCAACGGCGCGGCCGGCTTGCTCAACCTTTCGCCCAGCCCCCGCGAACCCTCTGCACCTGGGGGCAATGATCATCGGACGGACTCGGTCATCGGCGTGAGGACCGGGGATCCCGTGGCAGGGTTGGGAGGGCTCGCGGGCGTCTGCGCTTGCCCTAGCCAGTGTGGTTTGGCACGCGTCTTAATCTGGTGGCTATGATCATGGTCCCGTTCTGGCGCCGGTTCAGAGGGTTCGCGGGGGCTGGGCTCAAGTTCGCTGCGGCCCGTGCTTCGGGAGTGTCAGAATTTTTGTGTTTGGGCGGTTTTGATAAATCATTGATCCGCCTGTTTTCCGTACAACTGAGAGTCTAGCTGGCCATAGCCTTGCGTGAATCGATCCTCGTATAGGAT